>SWDN01000003.1:19083-35562 GCA_005116775.1 Nitrospira sp. | reverse complement strand
GCGCGAGAGTCAACGGCAGCGCCGTCTCCAATCCGACGATCCCGAACGGCGCTTCGGTAAATCCCAACTGTTTTTCCTGGGACGCATGCGGAGCATGATCCGTGGCGATGACATCGATCGTGCCGTCGCGAAGACCTTCCTTGATCGCTTGGACATCCTTCCAGGTCCGAAGCGGAGGGTTCATTTTAGCATAGGTATTATAGCCTCTGACCGTTTCCTCCGTGATCGTAAAGTGATGAGGACAGGCCTCGGCTGTGACTTTCAGCCCGCGTGACTTGGCCTCCCTCACCATCCGAACCGATCCTTCTGTACTGATATGCGCCAGGTGCAGCCGAGCCCCAGTCAGTTCCGCCAGGGCGACATTGCGCGCAACCATGACATCTTCCGCCGCCGCCGGCATCCCGGGGAGTCCCAATTCGGTTGAGATAGCCCCTTCATTCATACAGCCCCCTTCGGCAAGATGCAGGTCTTCGCAATGATCAACCACTGGCACGTCGAAGGCCAGGGCATACTCCATCGCCCGCCGCATCACGAGACTGTTCATCACCGGCTTCCCGTCGTCAGAAATCGCGACACAGCCAGCGCGCCGCAAGTCTCCGATCTCTGCCAGTTCCTTTCCTTCCGACCCTTTCGTAATGGCGCCGATCGGAAACACATTCGCCAGCCCAGCCGCCCTTGCACGATCGAGCATGAATTCCGTAATCGCTTGGTTATCATTGACAGGATTGGTATTGGGCATACAACAGACCGAGGTGAATCCGCCGGCCACTGCCGCCGCCGCGCCGCTCTGGATCGACTCTTTGTATTCGAAGCCCGGTTCACGGAAATGAACATGGAGATCGACAAAACCGGGAAGAACTAATCGTCCCCTGGCATCGATGGTCGTGGCTCCAGCTGGGACCTTGAGATGAGGCCCACTCGCGATGATTCGACCTTCGTCGATCAGCACGTCAGCCACGCCATTGAACCGTCCCGGATCGATCACGTGCCCACCCGCAATAAAAATTGCCACGATTTAATTTGCTCCTGACATGAGATAAAGAATACCCATGCGAACCGCCACACCGTTCGCGACCTGATCCAGAATCACCGACGACAAACTATCGGCCACCTCCGGAGCGATCTCGACCCCTCGATTGATCGGACCCGGATGCATCACAATCGCTCCAGGGTCGGCCAATTTGACCCGCTCAGTGGTCAAACCGTAGAGCCGCGCATACTCTCGAATAGTTGGAAACAGCGCAATTCCCTGCCGTTCGAGCTGCAATCGCAACATCATGATGACTTGCACACCGCGCAACGCCTGGTCGAGATTATAGTAGACGCGCGCGCCCAGTTTCTCCACGCCACAAGGCATCATCGTCGGCGGCCCCACCAGGCGAACCTCGGCTCCCAACTTTACGAGCGCGTGGATATTCGAACGCGCCACACGGCTATGGGCGACATCTCCGACGATCGCCACCCGCAGCCCCTCGAACGATAACCCGCGCTCACGAATCGTATACAGATCCAAGAGGGCTTGGGTCGGATGCTCATGCCATCCATCTCCGGCGTTGATCACTGAAGACTTCACCCCAACAGCCAAGGCCTCGGCGGCGCCAGCCGACGGATGACGCAAGACGATAATATCCGCCTGCATCGCTTCGATATTGCGCGCCGTATCGAGCAAGGTTTCCCCTTTGACCACGCTGCTCGACGACGGCGCGAAGTTAATCACATCCGCGCTCAGACGTTTTGCCGCCAGCTCGAACGACGTGCGTGTTCTGGTACTGGGCTCAAAGAAGAGATTGACGACCGTCTTGCCTCGCAGAGCCGGCACCTTCTTGATTTCCCGGCCGGTGACCTCCTTGAAGGAGTCCGCTGTTTCAAGAATAAGCGTGATCTCATCCACCGACAGGGGTGCAAGGCTCAGCAAATCTTTGCGTTTGAGGCTCATGGCATCCTCCACGTCACGTCTTGGAGATCACGACCCGATCGTCTTCACCTTCTTCTTCCAGCAACACCTGAATCTTTTCTTCTCGCGAGGTGGGAATATTTTTTCCGATATAGGTTGCCTTGATCGGCAACTGACGATGGCCCCGGTCGACCAAGACGGCCAGTTGAATTTCTGCCGGACGCCCCAGATCGATCAACCCATCCATTGCCGCGCGAATAGTCCGGCCTGTAAACAGCACGTCGTCGACCAACACAATAATCTTGTCCGAAATATCGAACGGGACCGACGTCTTCCGGAGAATCGGCTGCTCTTTCCGCAAGGAGAGATCGTCTCGATAGAGCGTAATGTCCAACTCGCCGATCGGCACCGACGCCACTTCAATCTCTTGAATCCGTTTCACCAGTCGATGGGCGAGATGTACTCCCCCGGTTCGAATCCCCACCAAGATTCGACAGGTTCGACCGATCCTTCTGCCTGGTTCATTGGATCAGACATCGTATACACTCTCACCTTAGTAGGGTAGGAACTGGTGGGACAGGATACAGCGCAAGTTTCAACTCGGTCAAGGCGAGGGAAGTCCGCACTGACTAGATCGCCTTTCTGAAGTATTCTATTGTACGAACAAGGGCGTCTTCGAGTTGCACTTGAGGCTCCCATTTCAGAAGCATGCGCGCCCGGCTGATATCGGGTCGTCTGACTTTCGGATCGTCAGCAGGGAGCGGGTGGTGCGTGATGTGGCTGGATGAACGGGTGAGTTCCAACACTAGGTTCGCGATCGCCAAGACGGTTAACTCGCGCGGGTTCCCGATATTCACGGGATCGTGCATACTGGACCCATCGAGGTTCTTCTGTTGCGTGACAAGAAACTTGCGATCTGTCCGTTGTTCGACCGTCTTGTCTGATTCCAGCAACAACAACTCGGTAATCCCGCGAACCAAATCGTCAACGTAGCAGAAACTCCTGGTCTGAGATCCATCGCCAAAGACACTCAACGGTTTTCCCTGGAGTGCCTGAACAATGAAGGTCGACACCACTCGCCCGTCATTCTGGCGCATGCGCGGCCCGAATGTATTGAAGATACGCACGATCCTGGTATCGACTGCATGATAGCGGTGGTACGCCATCGTGAGGGCTTCTGCAAAACGCTTGGCCTCATCGTATACGCCACGGGGACTGAGGGGGTTGACGTTACCCCAATAGGATTCGGGCTGAGGATTCACCAGCGGATCTCCATAGACTTCCGACGTGCTGGCTAAGAGAAATCGCGCGCCTTTCGCCTTGGCAAGTCCAAGCGCTTTGTGCGTACCTAGCGCGCCCACCTTCAATGTAGCGATCGGAAACTCGAGATAGTCTTGCGGACTCGCAGGCGAGGCAAAGTGCATGACCGCATCCAGTGGGCCATCGACGTGCACATAGTCACACACATTGTATTTGACGAAGGAAAATCGTTCGTGCCCGATCAGATGGGCGATATTCTCGACTCGCCCGGTGAGAAGGTTGTCCATACAGATCACAGCGTGGCCAGCATGGACCAGTACCTCGGAAAGATGGCTCCCGAGAAACCCGGCTCCGCCTGTAATAAGAATACGCATGCGATGATTCTTCTTTTACGCTCCTCTCATCGGGAATGCCATAGAATTTACCAGGATCGATAGGGAGCACGGGAAGGGTTATGGATTCATGGGCGGCTGCCCCTGAGTTGGCTGGGTAACTGGAGCACTTCCGCTAGGAGCGCTCGACGATCCTGGCACCGGGGGTAGTCCAGAACTGGGCACAGTCCCTTGTGGCATGATCGAACCCGATGAGGGACTTGGATGTTGGAAGACCCAATCGCGATAGGTGGGGCGTCCTTCGAAATGCCGGACTGCAAGGGGAAAGGCTTTCTGTCGAAATGGCTTTGCATGGCTCTTGCTTCGGACCCCCATGATGCCGCCTGTCGGAGCCCGAAGATATTCCCATTCTCCAGACTCCATTGGATCAAGATAGACCTTGCGCAAGAAAGGTTTGGGTAATCTCGTGAGATCTGCCAATGTCTGAGGATAGACTTCTCCAGGGATGACACGGCCTGCCTTAATCGTCGCAGAATACAGGGCAAGCGCGTTCTGAATCTCGATCCCTTTGGCAAGAAGATCCGCTTCACGCTCCCGTTGCACGATCGCCTTCCATTGCTTGGCCGCAGCCGTCGTGGCAATCCCGATAAGAACGATCGCGAACATGAGCATGAGGTAGGTCACCCCTCGCTCATTCATCGCACGGTGCCGGCGGCTGATACCCATTGCGCTGTTACGGTTGTTGTACAGGAGCTTCCTCGGAAAGCACGACAATATGTTCCACTCGTGCCTGACGATCTTGCAATGTCACACTCTCTTGCGTAATCGCTTTCACCACAACATGATCTTCTACAGCCTCTCCCGTCCTGACGACATGGACATCGTCGTTCTTCGTGAGAACAGCCATTTCGCCTTTTTTGCGCCATTCCTCCATACGCACGAAGCCCAGATAGTGGAATTGGGCCAATCCGTCGAGGGCCGCCTGTTGTTGCTGGGCCTGCTCTACCCCAGCATTGAATTCTGAGTCGTTTGCGCGTGCCACCTTCGTGTCGTCAGCGCGAGGTGGGGCAAAAATATTTCGTGGTGGCGTGAAGGTCATTTCCCGTTGAGTCCTCGCTGCTGCGAGCAGATCGAGCTGCACGCGCAACCCATCGTCGACACCACGGTGAGTCCTCGGCGCAGAAGCTGAGCCACTCACATTCGCCAGCGGCACACGCACGGGCTCTGCCACGGTCAGCCATTCCCAGACAAGAATTCCACCCCAGAGCAGGCCTAACGAGACCAATACCGCTATTTTTTTTTGATTCGCGTTGATCATATCTATGCACTACTGAACTGCAGACTTACCAGGCTCGCCTCGAAGGTATGTCGCGATCTTAATGTCGAAGGTCAAGGCCTGGTCCTGCTGAGCATCTGAGCGCACAAGCTCCAAATCCTCGATGTACACCAACTCCTCAGCCGTCTCCACGTCATAGAGAAACCGCCGAAGATCCTCATAACGGCCGGTCATCGTGCCTTCAAGGATACCTTTACTCGTATTGGCGACCGACGTAGGCTCAGTCTTGTAGGAAAGCGCAGGGAGCGTCACACGATCACGCTTCGCCTCCTCAGTAATACCCAGAGCTAAGGGAGCGAAATCCCGTTCCACAGGCAAGGCCGACCACACCTGCGCCAGATCTTTCCTCGCTCTCTGAGCCTCCTTATGATGTGTAAATTCTTGGCGAGCTTGGTTCAACTCCAACTCCAATTTCGCCCGACTCTGCTCGGCCCCATCGACTCCAACGGTGCGGACAACCCACAAGATACCGCCCAACAACAACACCAACGAGAGCCATGGCATCAAGCTCCCGTAGGGCTTTCGCAGCTGTTGGAGAATGAACTCCCTCATATCGGTCTACACTCCTGGTTGCCGATAATGCAGCGTGAGGTCGAACTCGACCAACCCATCCGGCCCCATTCGATGCTGGCCCAGTACGGGATCGCGAAAGACGGCATGGTCTTGCAACGTGACCGTCAATGCCGTCACATCTTCGACCGTCACCGCCAACCCGGTCATGTGCACAACCGCGCTCCCGGGATCCAAGCGTATACTTTTGATCGACACATGCTGAGGAATAGCCGCCTCAAGCGCGGAGAGAAACTGCGTCCAGGAAAAATGCCGCTTGGTGAGCAGCTGGTTCGCTAAGCTGACCTCGGTCGGCAACTGCTGCAATGACGACCCTGACAAATCCATGCCCTCCTGTTGGGCCAGGGCAAGGAGCTGACCATCTTGCATGCGAATCTGATCGAGACCTGCTTGCATATCCTGCCGATCACGCAGTGTCGTTACGATCTGGGCCATGCTCCACAAAATTGAAATCCCTATGACCCCGCTTAGCACAACCAGCACCAGGTGAGTCGGCAAGACATACCACCGATATCGGCTGCTTAGCTCAATATGAAAAAATCGCGACCCTCCTGGCGCGACCAACACCTTGTCCGCCCGTCCAGCGAACAGACGAAGCGATGTCCCTCCAAGTTTCATCGTCTACATCACCCCTGCCACGACAGGAAGGGCTGCCCATGACGTATTCCCCCCGTCATGCGTCCACCCCATCCGTTCAATCGCTTCCCAGTCGAGTCGCTCAGTCGACAAGCCGAGTTCCTTATTCAGTGCCTGCTCAATCGTCGGAAACGGATGGTCGCCCACAAAGACAATCTCCGTCACGTTCAAGTCAGGATGATACTCCCGGCACGCACGAAGAGACGCCGAACATTCTTCGACAATATTGTCAGCCATATCTCTCCCAAGGTCTTCTTCATCCTGTAGACCTTGGACGCTCAACAACTTGGTCCGAACAAACGCCAATCGTCCTTCCTCTATGACGAAGCAGGTCAACCCACCGTCCGACACACTGACCCAGAGTAGATCGCGACCTAACCGTTTCCGACCACCCCCCGCTTTCAGCCAGAGATTGAATAAACGAAAGCTGGTCACACCGACTTCCTGCGGAAGCAAGCCAACCGACTCACAGAGGGATTCGTATTGCTTCAAGATAGTTTCTTGTATGGCTACAGCAAGGACGACATGGGAGCGCTCTTTCCCGATCCCGTACGAAGGAAATCCCTGCCAGACAATCTTGGACCCAGCGAGGGGCAACAGCTGCGCTTGGCCCAGGCGCCAACGAATCAACGCTTCCTGCTCCTCCAGCTGCGCTGGAAATTGTTCCAGTTTCAATAGCGTCGCTCGCACCGACAAATCCGGCAACAACAACACAATCGGGCGAGGAACGTCAGACAGCCATACAGACCCTGCGAACCGGATATCTCGGGTCGATCCTGTCAGCGACCGGAGTCGACTCTCAGCTGCGGACATATCTGCCACGTTCAGATCCATAGGAGATAGCTTGATAGCCCCTGTCGGCATCGGTGACAGGGCACATCGGTAGCGATACCGCCCCCGCCACGTGCGGGTGGCCTCCCCCCAGGCAAGAGTCTGCGCTCCAATTTTCAAACAATATCGCGGGCGACTGGTAGTTAACCCCCACATCGCTTACCCTTCCTCGCTAAACGTGACTCGGTTGATCTCATGTAAGGTGGTAGATCCTTCCAGCACCTTTCTGAGTGCGGACTGCCGCAACGTGATCATCCCTCCGGTCACCGCGCGATACCGGACCTCGGAGAGGGGGCGCTCAGCAAGAATCATTTCTTTGATTTCGTCGTTCAGATCCAGAAACTCCGTGATGCATTTTCTCCCGCGATACCCAGTCCCATGACACTCCTGACAGCCTTTACCTTCATAAAAGGGCATATCCTTATATTCCTCGTAATTGAGGCCTGACTCTTCCGCCAGTATGTTGTCAAGCTTGACCGCCGTCCGACAGGAGAGACAGACCATTCGAACAAGCCGCTGTGCCAACACACAGTTCAGGGCAGCCAAGAAGTTATAAGCATCGATTCCCATGGAGGCAAATCGTCCGATGACATCAAACACATTGTTGGCGTGCACAGTCGTCAAGACCAAGTGGCCGGTGAGTGATGATTGGATCGCGATTTGGGCGGTCTCTGCATCGCGAATCTCGCCGACCATGATTTTATCGGGGTCGTGACGCAAGATAGACCGAAGGCCCCGCGCGAAGGTCAAGCCCTTCTTTTCATTCACGGGAATCTGTACGACTCCCGACAGCTGATACTCGACCGGGTCTTCGATCGTGATCAGTTTATCTTCCTTGATATTCATCTCCGTAATCGCCGCGTACAGGGTCGTTGTCTTCCCGCTCCCGGTCGGGCCGGTCACGAGCACCATGCCGTACGGTCGCGTGATCGCTCGCCGAAAACGCTTCAGATCTTCTACGTTGAACCCGAGTCGTTCCAACCGTAACGTCGAGACTCCAGTCGTAATCGCCTCGCGGTCGAGAATACGAATGACGACCGATTCACCGAATACGCTCGGAAGGATCGAGACGCGGAAATCGACGGTCTTTCGTTCCAGCCGCATCCGAAAACTTCCGTCTTGCGGAACCCTTCGCTCTGCGATGTCCAGGTCCGACATGACCTTCAGCCGAGAGACCAACGGCGCATGGAGACGGATATCGAGCGGTTCCATTGCTGGAACAAGAATCCCATCGACCCGTAGCTTCACCTTCGTGGCGCGATCGGCGGCCTCAATGTGAATATCGCTGGCTCGACGCTGCATGGCGCTGAGGAGAATTGAGTCCAACAGTTTGACGGCGGGACTTTGGTCCTCTCCTGCTTGATCGATCGTGAGGATTTCTTCTCCCCGCTCGTCTTCCTTGACCAACACAGATCGATACTCTGCCTCGAGCTCCCGAAGGGCCTGGCTGGAACCTTCACTGCGCTCTAAGGCGGCGAGAATCGCACTTCTTGGGCTAACCACCAAGTCCAGTGGATAGCCCAAAAGCAGTTCCAGCTCATCTAGTGCCAGCAGATTCTGCGGGTCGGGAATGGCGATGGTCAGGCGACCTTGACGCTCTGCAATCGGGATGAAGGGATGCCGCTGCATCAGTTTCACCGACATGGAGTCATAGAACGATTGGTCGACCCGGAACTCCTCAAGAAGATCGCAGGGCAGATCAAACTGAGCCGCCAATGCACGGGCTAGCTGATCTTCAGACAGAAGCCCCTCGCTCACCAAGGTTTGACCGAATATCGCAGTCACACCGCCCAGTCGAGTAAGCACTTGATCGAGCGTCTGCTTCGGCAGAATCCCCTGTTGAACGAGCACATCTGCCAATGTTGGTCGTGTCACAGTCCGTGTCATAGTTTCCCTACCAAGCTTTCATCTCATGAACGCGAACCAAACCGCGCGATACAATATCCAGCGCTACACCGCTCCGGCCATTTGAAACACCGGCAAATACATGACAATGACGATCGCGCCCACGAGGACTCCCATAATCAGCAGCAAGACTGGTTCAATCCACGTCGTTAATTGTGTGAGCCGGAGATCCAGGTCTCCCTCATAGAACTCAGCCACATCATGCAACATCGTGGGTAACGATCCGGTTTCTTCCCCCACCGACAACATCTCCACCGCCAATTTTGGAAAGACTTTAGGCCGGTCCAATGCAGCAGCCAGGGTCGTCCCCTCGCGAATTTCCGCAACCGCGCCGGCAATTCCGACGGATACATACCGATTGGAGATCGCGCCTCGCGCAATAGACAACGCCTCCACAAGCGGGGTGCCTCCGGCAAGGACCGTCGCGAGCGTGCGTGTGAGTTGAACCGTATAGTGCTTCACAAAAATCGACCCCATGACAGGCAAACTTAATATCAGCCGATCCACGGCAAGACGTCCTGCCGGTGTCGTATAGTAGGCCCGACTTGCAAGCCCTAGAGCTGCAAGCCCCACGAGTCCAGGCACAACGTACGCTTGGCCTCCCGTCACCACATCAAGTAACAGTTGCGTGGCGACCGGCAAGGATTTCGACGTCTCAGCATAGACCGATACGAACGTCGGCACGACATAGCTTAAGAGAAACCCGATGACGGCAACCCCGACCAGCACAAGAAAGCCCGGATACGCAAGCGCCTTCGAAACCTTCTGCCGCAGCCCGATCATGAGTTTCAGATAGGCAATGAACCGCTGCAATACCTCCGCCAAGTTCCCCGATTGCTCTCCGGCTTTGATCGTCGCAATATACAATTCTGAAAAATGGGTCGGGTGTTTTGCCAGCGCCTCGGAAGCCGACGCTCCTCCACGAATATCTTGCCGAACCGTTCTGAGAGTCTGTTGAAATCCTGAATGGTTGGCTCGCTCGATCAAGAGATCCCACACCCGCAACACAGGAAGACCGGCCTTCACGAGGGCCAGTAACTCTTGATTGAATACCAAGAATTCTTGAAGAGGCAGCTTTCTAAACGCCTGCCACCCTGAACTTAAACCGGCTGTGGCCGCACCCCGTCGCTGTACCCGAAAAACGAGAAAGCCCTGGCCCTCCAACTTGGCTCGGACGAGATGCTCTTCTTCTCCTTCAACCTGTCCATCCAGCGTTGAGCCATCAGGACGAGCGACTCTGTATGCAAATACAGGCATGATCAAGCGTCACGAATATTGGACCGATAATTTAGTGAGTGTCGGCCTACGGCGTCGACGCGCTCTTGTCCGCGCCAACCTCTGAAATGGGCTGATCTTCCGACAACCATAGAGTTTGGCCGATGACAATCCTGCTGTCGGTCAAATGGTTGAAAGCCCGCAGATATTCTAGTCGGACACGATACTTCCGCGCGATGCTCCAGAGCGTGTCACCTGGCTTCACAGTGACATACAAAGCGGAAGCAGCCTGCTCATCCCCCAACGAAGGCTCCCGGTGGACTGGCACAGGCATCACAGACGTAGGATTTACTTTCGTAGGCAGTGCCTCGGGAAACCCTGAAAGTTGATCTTGTTGCGAAAAAATTTGCATCGCATTCTGCCCCTGGGATATCGCGCCACTGGATGCGAGCGGAGCTGCCTCTTGCCTATGATGAGCAGGACTCGATTTGCCCGCCATCGAGAGCTGCTTCTGAAGCTGCCTCATCTGGCTCTGTAATTGAAGACTGTTTCGAGATACATGTGCCCGCTCCATCCGAGCTGCTGCCAGCTCTTCTCGTTGAAGCTCGACCACCTGCCGTGCTTCGACGACTCGCCGTTCCGCTTCTCTCACCCGCCCCTCAAGCTGGGCTCTGGCAACCTGAGCCTCTGCCAATTCCCGGCGGCGCACCTCAAGATCATTCCGCAACTCCAACACCGTCCGCTGCGCATCTCGTATCGATGCTTTTAACGTGTCTGTAGTCAGCTCAAGATCGACCACCTCCGGCTCACGCATCGGCTCAAGCTCGCCGCACCCTGCAAGCAACGCTGAAGCGAAGCCGATCGCACAGAGAACTCCAACTCGCACCGTCGGATTGCAGGCGCGTACCGTCTCAACTGTAAACCGGCGTAATATACGAAGTGGATCGTGCATAGGTATCTTTACCAACGATTATATGGGGTGCCGTTCGTCCCCACGTACTCAGCCCCCGAAAAGATATCGACCACGCCGCCCTCGACGGGATCAGTAATTTCCTGCCAAGTCGTCATCGCGCCGGTAAAGGGATCTTTTGGAATTCCCCGCAGATATCCGGCGCTTACCAATGCCGACAGAGACGGAGGATACTTTCCCTGGTCAGCTTTGTGCTGATCCAATACATCTCGAAACGTCGAGAGATCCTGGCGCAAGGCGGCCTCTTTGGCCTTCACCACTGACGATTGATACGAAGGCACAGCCAAAGTCGCAAGAATGCCGATGATCGATACGACGATCATCAGTTCGAGCAGGGTGAAACCATGTGCGCCTCTTACCCCACACTTACCAATCTCGATACTTTGTTCCATCTAATGCCAAGTCCCGACTCTGAGTCATCACATCGTAGACGTCGTCTCCACACCAGCTCGATGCGTTCGGCGCATCTTTGTAACATCGGAACAGCCAATCGGCCTTGCCGGTCAATGGATCAAGGGGAAGACTCCTCAAATAACGCTTGGTCGTTGTGCCTCTGACGGTCGCCTCTTCACTCGTAAGCTTAATCTCCAACAGCCTGTCGAGCGACTTCGGATATCCGTACACACTCGTCACGTCTTTGCAGGTGAACTTATTCTTCACACATGCCGGCCCCAATAAGATATCGCCATCGCGATTCCAATCCAGCTTAAAAGTGTCGATGGCAGCCCGCATAATCCTCAACTGCTGACGCAGTTCTATTTCATGGGTCCGTTGTGCCGACAGACGACTGAGCGGCATCGCGATAGAAGCAAGCACCCCCACAATGGTCAGCGTGATCAGGAGCTCCAAGAGAGTCACGCCTGATTCTTTCACCGGACCCTCACAATACCTTTTCCTTCTTGGAGTGCAGTCCCGGATAACTCTACAGACGAATCCACTAGCGCGACACGCACGGGAGACACCCCAGGGCTCTTGGCGTAGAAAGTGACCGTGACAGTCCGCCCTCCTATCTGTCTCGCTGCTGGTGCGACTCTAAAGGCAACCGCTCCTAGTCGCATATTGAGACTACTCGATGTCTGCTCGCTCAGACCATCTTGCTCTATGACTTCACCATTCAGAATCTTCCTGAATTCCAGCACCTGTGGATCATACTCAAGCTGAAATATGCCTCCCGCCGTGGGGCGAAGCCGTTCGTCATCGATGGCAAGCTTAAATTCTTTTCCCAGCTGGATCACCGATTCGCCCGGTCTGATCGAAGCAACCGCGCCTACCGAATTCAAGGGGGTGAGTGACGCGGCAGCTGGTTTCCCTACCGTTCCCCCTTTTGCGGTGCCTTCCGACAATGAGCCCCCCCCACCGGAACCTCCGCCTCCCATCATAGAAATCTTCTTCCCCTTTGGGGTAAACATTGGGCTCGTGGAATAACTTGAATCCGTCCCGGACCAGAACATCTGCGTAGTAAGCCCGGGAGGAGTCACGCCCTGAATAATATGTGGCGTGATCGTCAGGATGACCTCGGTGGTAACTCGTTGAGTCTTAAATGAGCTCAAGAGATTACCGATGAAAGGGAGATCGCCGAGCCAGGGAATAGTGGCGCGGGTCTTGCGATCCTCTTCTTGGAGCAGCCCTCCCAACACAATGGTTTCACCATCTCTGATATTGAGCATGGTTTCCGCCGAGCGATTACCGAATTTAAACTGGGTGATGGGAGGACTGGCTTGGAGCGTCACTTGCTCGCCGAGGCGAATGACTTCAATCTTCATCTTCAGGGAAAGTTCATTCCCCAGATGGATCGAAGGCTCAACGGTCAATTTGACCCCGGTGTCGCGGAATTCGATCGAAGTCACCGTCGAGGTTGTTGGGATAGCACCTGTTGCCGCTTGACCCGGCAAGACATTCGTGGTGGAAAGCAGGATCGGCTGCTTATCCCCGATGTTAATTTCCGCCTTTTTGTTGTTGACCACTCTAACTTTCGGAGCGGCAAGGGTCTTGGCGTCGGTGATTTGTTTAAAGAAATCCAACTGAATGTTGGTCGGAAGCTTAAAGAGATAGCTGTCCCCTCCAAGATTTGTAAGCTGGCCTCGGGTGAACTGCTGTCCGAGAGTTCCGGCAATCAACCCTGTAAACCCCGGCGGTACGATGGCACCTGCGATTTGCTTGGGATAGGTCAGGCCATAGGTCTGATCGACCGTGCGATCGACTTCCAAAACCTCAACATCAAACAGCACTTCGGAGTCCAGGCGATCGTTGGCCAAGATAATCTTTTCAGCCATCTCCAACTTTTCTGGTTGGTCCCGGATAACAATCGTATTTAATTGTTCATTGGCATGCATCCGTTTGGAATCGAGCATGCTCTTCAGCAATACCAGCATGTCTTTCGCTTTCGCGTTGGACAAATAGAACGTCCGAATCATCAGATCTTGGTACTGTTCCTGTTTCTGCTTGGTATTGGGACTGACGATCATCACGCCCGGTGATACGGTTTGAGCAAACAGGCTATTGCTGTTGAGAATGAGATTGAAGGCCTCTTCGAACGGCGTATCCTGAATGCTAATGGTCACAGGGTCATTTCTGACATCTTTGTCGAAAATAAGATTGATCCCTCCGGCCTTTCCAATCCCTTCCAGCACTTCTTTGAGTCCGGCATTGCGGAACTTGAGTGTCACCGGCTGCTTCCGCCGATCGTCACGACTCAGCGCCTGCTGTTCCTCAGTGAGTTTCGAGATATTATCGAGGGGTTCTTTGAATGAAGGATCCAGCTCAGCCGCTCTGGCATAGGCCTCCATGGCCTCGTCAGCCCGCCCGAGCTGAGCAAGGCGATCAGCCTCTCGATTCTGACCACGCGCATCTTTCAAACGAAGCGCTTCAAGCAATCCCGACTGATGCTCCTGGCTGGACGGCTCGATGGTGAGGGCTCGCTTAAACTGTTCCGCTGCGAGGTCAGGCTGGTGCTCTTTGAGATATGCCCGCCCTCGTTCCTCGTATGAGGCTGCGGCTCGCTCTCGAACCATGGTGTATTTGCTCTGTAGGGTGGAATTGAAAGGATCGTCTTTCAGGGCTTGCTTGTAGGCCAGGGTGGCTTCCTCCCAATGACCCGCTGCGAGATGTTGATCCCCCCTCTTAATGTCAGGGGAATTGAAATAGGCGCAGCCGGCGAGAAAGGCCATCGCCCCAATGGCACCCCACGTCCCCACTGTGGTACGTCTCATGACGTTATTGTTCGAGCGATTCATCGGTACACAGCAAGTCCAATGTTGGTATGGAGAACCAGGGAAACTACTTGGAATTTTCGTGCCACAAGCAATCTATAACAGCGTCTTTCAGGTGGGGCAACGAGATTCAAAAACTCTGCAGATAGTGAAAGATGGGCGAAACCGTCTGCTACGTCCTACAGGTAGATCCCGGGGGTGTACAAGACAGCTTTCGCCGTCCATATGGATCAGATAAAAAAAGTAAAAGGGTGCTGGTGTGGGATGAAGAGTAAAACGGCCTACTGCCGTTGTCCTCTTATAAGCGCCAGTATTTGAGCGTCTTGGGCAATTTCGCCTGATCGAGTAGACATTTCACATCAATCACTACACCATCCCGCTGACTACGGAGAGGCTTGAGTAACTTCTGTAATCCCATTTCCGCGTATCCACGATGCGCTACTGCCACAATAATTCCGTCGATATCTTTAAGATCGCCCCACTTACTCAAATGTATTCCGTATTCTTCAACCGCCTCTTCCGGTTGCGCGATCGGATCATGCACCAAGACTTGGACACCATATTCTCGCAACTCGTGAATAATGTCCGGCACCCTGCTGTTTCGCAAGTCCGGCACGTTCTCTTTAAATGTGAGCCCCAAGACGGCCACTTTGAGATCGTTGACCGGCCGAGCCAACTCACTCAACCGCTTCATCGTCTGTTCAGCGACAAACCATGGTATTCTGCACCCGTACACAAGCGAACACGAGCCTTCGCACAGATTGAATTTCATTTAATTGTTTCAGGGTTTTAGCCCTGCAGTAGGTGTGGCTCTTACATTCCGTTAAGTTCTGCGCTTGTAACTCTGCAGAAAGACGGAGAGAGTGTATCTCGCGTCTGTCTCAGACCTCCTTCATCTCCGTCAGCATTTCCCTCCGTTAGAAAATGCCAGGTTCTGAAAAGGAGCATGCATGAAGTTATCGACTGGGTGGCGAGCCGACAAGACAAGAAAGAACCGAGCGCGGGCTGCGCGGAAACCAAAAATCCGATGGGATTTACTTGGCCTTCCAGACCCTCTTGATACCAGCCTGACGACTTCAATGGAAGACATCCGTCGACAAGTCTCTAACATGGCCAACCATGGCTTCGGCCAGGGTACTCGTTTGCGCAAGGCTGAACGAGCGGCCAATATTACCGATCGTACTCCTACTGCAAACAACAAAAGACGTCGTGGAGCGACAAAGTTGTCCTGATCATCATCCTATACAAGGATCAAGCCAGATACACAGAACGCGTGTGGTGACTTACTACGAGTCCCTACGCAAAGGAGGGCGCCATCGGACGAGCAGGAAAAACAACCATTGCAAAACGAGACCGTGAGAAAGCAAAACAAATTCAGCGGCGTGAAAAAGATGCCCGCCGCGAACAACGCAAAACCGAGAAGCCCGATCGCCCTATGAATATAGAGGGCGAAGATCCAGATTTGGCCGGACTTCAATGGGGCCCCCAAGAGCCACTGTATTAATAAGACCAGCCTGCATCAACCGGGATCGGTCGATTGCGCTCCATCGCAGATGCAATCGAGATCCTCGATATGGACTCGATTGTGAGTCTGGGTATAAGGATTCAGCCCTTTGGATCGCCTGAATTTCTTACCTGGCTCCGTACTCCTTCTTAGCCCTGGGTAGCCCCTCAGACCACTCACACTCTTTAACCTATTCAATCGATCTATCATGCAGGGCTTTCTTGGCCATGAGAGCTTGCTCTACGAAACGGAGCCAGTCCCTAATATGACGATGGACTCGGCTGATTCCGCTGTCGCTCCTGACCTGAACGCCTCCATCGCTGACGGTCATTTCCAGAACGTTCAGACACCCTCGAATGCGGATGATCGCTGGGATGAGAACTTCCCTCTGCCAACGGCACAGACCGTCCTAACAATGTTTCGATTGCGCACAGTTGATCGCGTTCCTCGAAAGTCACGAAACTAGTGGCTCGCCCCGTCGTCTTCATACGAGCTGTCCGTCCAATACGATGGATATAATCCTCCGGAGAATTCGGCAGATCGTAATTCACCACATGACCGATATTCGCCACATCGATCCCACGAGCTGCAACATCCGTCGCAACGAGAATCCTGACCTGTCCTCGCTTAAATCCTTCTAGGGCACGAAGGCGCTGGGGGAGACTTCTATCCCCGTGGATGACCGCGACGCGATGGCCGGCCTGTTCAAGCGTCTGACCGAGTCGATCGACCCGACTCTTTGTCCGAGCGAATATCAGGACTGTCCCTCGTTCCGTCGCCAGCAACGATACCAACAGCTTCGTTTTCTCCTGAGAAG
>SWDN01000003.1:0-18983 GCA_005116775.1 Nitrospira sp. | reverse complement strand
GTCTTTCCCTTCTGCATATGCGTCCTGACCAGATCCAGATAATGAAACGTGGCTGTCAGATCGAGTCCGCTGGTGGGTTCATCCAACACGAGCGCCGTCGGCTCATGTACTAACGCGCGTCCAAGCAAGCATCGTCGCTGCTCGCCGGTCGACATCTCGCCATACCTCCTGTCGGTCAAAAACCCGATGCCCAACTCCTCCATCACGGCATGAGCGCGAGTAATCTGGGCATAGGTAAAGTCTTGATGACCATATGTCCCGATGCTCGCATGATAGCCTGACATCACAGCTTTCAATCCGGTCACATTTTCCATGTATCGATGTTGAAGATCGTGCGACACCATGCCCAATCGTTTGCGCACGTCCCAGACGTTCCACTGTTCTTCACCGAAGAGCCGGATGTGCGTCTCATCATGCGGAACCGGATGGACCTCGCCGGCCAGCAATTTCAGGAAGGTCGATTTTCCGGCGCCATTGGGACCGAGAATTGCGACGTGTTCACCCTCATGGAGAGACAATGAGAAGTCGGTGAAGACACAGGTGTCGCCCCGATACACCGTCGCGTGATGGATGTCGAGAATTGGATGTGAACGAGCGGGACAGAGCGCCTGCTCGACAATCCTGCCGACAGCTTGACCAGCACGCCGAGATTGTTCGAGGCCGGCACGCGCCAGTGCGTCCACACGTTCGTTATCCGGGTGGCCGGAGTGTCCCTTGACCCAGCGCCATTCAAGTGTGTGGCCCGCTGCCAGGGCATCGAGACGACGCCACAAATCCTCATTCTTGACCGGCTCCTTCGTCGAAGTTTTCCAGCCTCGTCTCTTCCAGTTATGGATCCATTCGCTAATGCCTTTTTGTACATATTGAGAATCCGTGTAGACCCGCGCTTCCACCGGCTCTGTGAGCAACTGCAACGCCTCAATGACCGCCAGCAACTCCATACGGTTGTTCGTCGTCGCCGGCTCCCCGCCGCACAGTTCCGTTTCAGCTGAGCCGATGCGCAACAGAGCGCCCCAGCCGCCAGGCCCTGGGTTTCCGCTGCAAGCGCCATCGGTGTAGATTTCGATCATTCGCTGCATCCTCTGACTGAACCGTTCTGCGTCGGGATTGTACTATGCCCCTTTCACCAGAACCAAAGCGAATCCTGTGACTGGATCACCCATTCACATGCCCTATCAACCATCTGATGTCCGTCGGACAATCGCCGCCTGCCGATGATACATTTCGGCACACATGGCAGTTTTTGCAGTCTCTTTGTCATTGTGCCATTCTCATATTGATGAGAGGATACGGCCCATGAAACGGAACGAGAAGACACCAAAGCACCAATCACGGACCATCGCACTACTCGGCTTCGACGGTGTCGCAGCACTTGATATCACCGGGCCATACGAAGTCTTTTCCTTGCCTTCCTATCTCGCACAAGGCAGAACGATGCCGTCCTATCGGATCGTGCTCCTCGCGGATCAAGCGGGACCGGTTCGCTCGGCTTCAGGACTCAGCCTGATCGCGGATGCCTCATGGCGCAATTTCCACGGCAAGGTCGACACCCTGCTGGTCTGTGGTGGACCAGATATGGCACCGCTCCAGAGCAATCAAACGCTGTTGGCCTGGCTTCGTACTATGGGACGCCACACAAGACGCATCGGCTCCATCTGTACCGGCGCCTTCCTACTCGCAGAAGCTGGCCTGCTCAACAACCGCCGCGCCACAACCCATTGGAGAGAGGTCGCGCGTTTGGCCCAGGCGTATCAAACTGTCACCGTTGAGCCAGACGCAATCTACGTTAAAGACGGCCACGTCTATACCTCAGCCGGAATCACTGCTGGAATGGACCTGGCCTTGGCGCTCGTGGAAGAAGATCTTGGACGGGATGTTGCCCTGGCTGTGGCCCGCATGCTGGTCCTCTTTCTGAAACGTCCCGGCGGACAGTCCCAATTCAGCACACAACTCCAAGCTCAGGCCGTCGAGGGCCAACGCTTAGCTGACCTCTTGAGCTGGCTGACACACCATCACCACACACCACTGACGGTAGAAGACATGGCCTCACGGGCAGGCATGAGTCCGAGAACCTTTGCGCGCGTCTTCGTCTCGGAAACCGGCGATACACCGGCACTCTACTTGGAGAAACTTCGCCTCGAACATGCCGTCCGCCTACTGGAGAGCACCGGCACGTCACTCGACATCACCGCCCAGGAGTGCGGCTTCACCGGGCACGAGCAACTGCGCCGCGCCTTCCAGCGGCACAAAGGCGTCACCCCACAGGAGTCGTCCCTTGAGCCAATTACGACCTTAGAAGGCATGAAGGTTCCGCCCGACTATGATTTTGCCAGCGCTCCGCTTCCAGATATTCTGGTCGTGCCTGGGTCAGCCGATCCCGCACCTCAACTCGATCAGCCTGACCTACTCAAGTGGGTCGAGAACGCCAGCCGGCACTGCACCTGGACGACCAGCGTCTGTACCGGAGCGGCAATCCTGCTTGCGGCAGGACCAGCGAAGGGACGCCGTATAACCAGCCATTGGATGATGCGTGACACCTTGCGGGCACGGCATGAAGCGACCGTCATCGACAATGTCCGGTATGTGGTGGACGGCCACTTGGTGACGAGTGCCGGCGTCAGTGCCGGGATCGATATGGCACTCTGGCTGGTGGGAGAGCTCCGAGGACCGGAACATGCTCGTGAAGTCCAACACGCCCTGGAATACTACCCAGAGCCACCCTATCAGCTGGAATCTACGACGTCACCGAACAGCCCGGTAACACTATCGGCTAGTCGATAGTCGTCTATGGAATTTGGAATGGAGCTCTTTTCGCAAACAAGCGGGGTGGAGATTGACCACCCCGCTTGCACGAGCACCTTCGTTCGCGCTTTGTGGGAACAGCGTTGTTCGTCAATTTCCTATTCAGACCGTTGCTTGCGAAGTGGCTAGATGGCTGGTGCTCGACACGACAACACAGATGGGATACCGATACTATACGATTCTAGGAATTTTCGGTGTTACTGTCCTTACATCTGCATTCTGTGCGCGATGGAGCAAGGCATGGTCTATGAGCACCAGCGCCATCATGGCTTCGGCAATCGGCGTGGCTCTGATGCCCACGCAGGGGTCATGGCGGCCATTGGTCTCAACCACAACGGCATTGCCACTCTTATCAATTGACCGGCGCGGGATACGGATGCTCGACGTCGGCTTAATCCCTATCGTGACTACGACATCCTGCCCGGTTGAAATACCGCCAAGAATTCCGCCGGCATAATTCGTCACAAACCCTTCCGGGGTCAGTTCGTCTCCATGCTCGGACCCACGCTGCGTTACCGAACCAAATCCCGCCCCGATTTCCACGGCCTTCACCGCATTGATGCTCATCATCGCAGCAGCCAAATCTGAATCCAGCTTGGCATAGACCGGTGCGCCCCAACCGACAGGCACATGCTCGGCAACCGTGGTAATCCTGGCGCCGACGGAGTCTCCAGCCTTGCGCAGCTCATCCATGAACGATTCCAGCTTGGCTACTGCGGTGGGGTCAGCCACGAAAAATGGATTGGCACCCACGCCGTCCCAGCTCTTGAAGGGTACAGCATGTGGCCCGAGTTGGCTCAGATAGCCTCGGATCACGACTCCATACGTCTCACGCAGCCACTTTTTCGCAATCGCCGCTGCCGCCACTCGCACAGCCGTTTCACGGGCGGAGGATCTCCCCCCACCGCGATGATCGCGAATCCCATACTTCTGCCAATAGGTATAGTCCGCGTGACCGGGGCGAAAGGTATCGATCAGGTTGCCATAGTCCTTGCTGCGGGCATCTTCGTTTCGAATCAGCAGCGCGATGGGCGTGCCGGTGGTCTTGCCTTCAAAGACACCGGAGAGAATCTCGACGGTGTCGGATTCCTGCCGTTGCGTGACATGCCGTGAGGTGCCTGGCTTGCGCCGGTCGAGATCCAATTGAATGTCATCGACCGAGAGCGCCAGACCTGGTGGACAGCCATCTACCACACAACCAATCGCAGGTCCATGGCTCTCGCCGAATGACGTGACGGTAAAAATGTGACCGAACGAATTGCCTGCCATGGGACGGATGACTCCTCCCTACTCGACGAGATCGAGCTTGATGCGTAACTCCTTCAACTGTTCGGCGCTGACGGTAGACGGCGCATCGGTCAACGGACATTGTGCCCGTTGCGTTTTGGGGAACGCGATCACGTCACGGATCGACTCAGTATTCCCCGTCGTATCGATCAGCTTCAGTTCTTCACCCAACAAGAGCCTGATGCGGCCCAGCACATCGTGAACAATCGCAGTCTTGTCGGCGCCGAAAAGAACGAGATCGCCCGGCTTGGCCTCGGGAAGAGCTGCCGTGAAGGCCTTGACATCCAGAAACTTGGCAATCACGGACTCCAGTTGCCCCTCTGGGGTGATCTTCAGCCAGGCAAGGCCCTTCGCGCCAAACCCTTTGGCCATCTCACCAAGCGCATCGATCCTGCTTCGCGGCGTGGCCGCTCCGCCTTTCACGATCAAGGCCTTGACGATCCCGCCCTTGGTCGCCGCCTCCTTGAATACCTTGAACTCACTCGCCGCCGCAAAGGCGGTGACATCGTACAGCGGCATGTCGAAACGCAGATCCGGCTTGTCCGATCCGTAGCGGCCCACCGCCTCGGCATACGTCATACGAGGAAAGGGAGTCGGTAACTGGACGCCGCCTGCGTCTCGAAATACCGTGACGATCATCTGCTCCATCAAGCTCATGACTTGTTCACGATCCGCAAAGGATAGTTCCGCATCGATCTGTGTGAATTCAGGCTGCCGGTCATTGCGCAAATCTTCGTCGCGGAAACAACGCGCGATCTGGTAATAGCGATCGACTCCGCTGACCATGAGCACCTGCTTAAAGAGCTGCGGCGACTGCGGCAACGCATAGAATTGGCCGGGGTTCACTCGGCTCGGCACCAAATAGTCACGCGCGCCTTCCGGCGTGCTCTTGGTCAAAATCGGCGTCTCCACTTCGAGAAAGCGTTCTGCGTTCAGAAATCCACGGACGGCCTGCATGATGTCATGCCGGATCGTTAGCAGCCGTTGCATCTTTGGACGCCGAAGATCCAGGTAGCGATATTTCAGCCGGACCGACTCCGTCACTTCGGCATCGTCTTCGATCACGAAGGGCGGTGTCTTCGACTCGTTCAGAATCTCGACGGCATCTACAAAGACTTCGATTTCTCCTGTGGGCAGATTGGGATTCTTCGACTCGTCCGGGCGGGCCATTACTTGGCCTGTCACCGACACGACACACTCGCTCCGCAAGGAATGGGAGGCCTGGTGCACCACGGCATTGCGCTCGGCGTTAAACACCACCTGCGTGATTCCGGTTCGGTCCCGCAGATCGATGAACATGACCGTTCCGTGGTCACGCCGCTTCTGGACCCAGCCGTTTAAGACGACGGTCTGCCCCACGGCTGCTTTCGTAAGTTCCCCACACCGATGAGTCCTGACCTTCATACCACCTTCGCTTTCTTGGAACGAGCCCATCCGGCCCGGCTGACCGGCCTCTTTGGCCGTGGCCGTGGAACCTGCTGTGCTGAATCCTCTGCTAAGGCCACCTTCTGTTCTGCAAGCTCGCGCAACGCATTCGCTTCACGATCGGTCAAATATCTGAACTCACCTGGCTCTAGGTCACCCAACAACAACGGCCCCATCTTAATTCTGGTCAACTTCAACACTGGATGGCCCACCGCTTCCATCATGCGCTTCACTTGATGCTGGCGCCCTTCGCGAATCGTAATTTCGAGCCAGGAGTTCAGCTTGGCCTTTTTGACCTTCTTCACGATAGCCGGACTCGTCATGCCGTCTTCTAGCTGCACACCCTGCTCTAACTGCCGGATATGGTCATCCGTCACGACCTGCTTGATCTTAATGAGGTAGGTTTTCGGCACATGGTAGCGGGGATGGAGCAGGGTCTGGGCCAAGTCGCCATGATTGGTCAGGAGCATCAACCCCTCACTGTCGAAGTCTAATCGACCGACGGGAAACACTCGTACCGATATCCCACGGAGAAAGTCCTTCACCGTCGGCCTGCCGCCTGGATCGTTCAACGTCGACATCACATTCTTCGGCTTGTTCAACAACAGATAGACGTAGGGCTGGGTGGAACTGATGTGCTTGCCATCCACTTTGATGTGGACGCGATCCGGGTCAACTTTGGTGCCGAGCTCCGTGACAACTTTGCCATTCACGGTCACGCGCCCGGCAGCGATCCACTCCTCGGCCTTACGCCGCGAAGCCAGTCCCGTTCCGGCTATAACTTTTTGGAGTCTAATTTCCATAGCCAGTGATCAGTGAACAGTGATGTGTGATGAGTAAACCATCGGACTTATTTCCGACTCGTCACTGATCACTCATCACGCGTCACAATTTTATTCCCACTCAATCGTCGCCGGTGGCTTCGAACTAATATCGTACACGACCCGGTTCACGCCCTTCACTTCATTAATGATCCGGTTTGACAGCTTGCCTAGCACGTCATTCGGAATCTTGGCCCAGTCGGCCGTCATCCCATCCAGGCTCGTCACGGCGCGAAGCGCAATGACATGTTCATAGGTCCGCTGATCGCCCATGACGCCCACAGTTCTGATCGGCAACAACACGGCCAGCGATTGCCAAATCTCCCGATACAAACCGGCGGCACGAATCTCCTGATCGAGAATAGACTCGGCAGCTCGCAGAATGGCCAGTCGCTCCTTAGTCACCGCTCCCAACACCCGAATCGCAAGGCCAGGCCCTGGGAAAGGTTGCCGCCAGACAATTTCGTCCGGCAGACCTAATTCTTTTCCCAACACCCGCACTTCATCTTTGAACAGCTCGCGCAAGGGCTCGATCAGTTTCAACTTCATGCGAGCCGGCAGGCCACCCACATTGTGATGCGTCTTGATCGTGGCCGACGGACCCTTGAAGCTCACGCTCTCGATCACATCGGGGTAGAGTGTGCCCTGGACCAGAAACGTTGCCCCTCCAGACTTCTTTTTTGATTCGGCTTCGAATTGTTCGATGAACTGTTTCCCGATAATTTTTCGTTTACGCTCGGGATCGATCACCCCTTTAAGCTTGGCAAGAAACGAATCGGATGCGTCGAGGAGCCGCAGATTCAGATGGAGTTGTTGCGCAAACGTCTGCTTGACTTGTTCCTTCTCCCCACTCCGAAGTAGCCCGTTATCGACGAAGATACAGGTCAACTGATCGCCGATGGCTCGATGGGTCAAGGCGGCTGCTACCGACGAGTCCACTCCACCGCTTAAGGCGCAGATCACTCGATCCTTTCCGACCTTCTCACGGATATCGCGAACCGCGGTCTCCACATAGGACTGCATCGTCCAGGTCGGCTGACAGCCACAGATGTCGTAGACGAAATTCTGTACGATTTTGGCTCCTTCCGGCGTATGTGCGACTTCCGGATGAAACTGAAGGCAATAGATGCGGCGCTTGTGGTCGTCGCGCTTCATGGCTGCAATCGGCGAGTTCGCTGTATGCGCGATGGAGCGGAACCCCGGCGGCATCCGCTCGATACGGTCTCCGTGCGACATCCACACGACCGTCGATCCGCCTTCGCCGATGCCTTTGAAGAGACTGCTGCGGTCGTCGATTATGAGGTCAGCCCGGCCATACTCCCGGTGCTTGGATTTCGTCACGTCACCGCCTGACAGATGCGTCACAAGCTGCATGCCGTAGCAAATACCGAGGATGGGAATGCCTTGGTCGAAGAGTTCTTTTGATACGCTCGGCGCCTTCTTTTCATACACACTGGAAGGGCCTCCTGACAGCACAATGCCCTGTGGGCGATACGCCAGAATCGTTGCCAAGGGAACAGTACAGGGAAGGATTTGCGAGTAGACGTGGGCTTCGCGAATGCGGCGTGCAATCAGTTGGGTGTATTGCGACCCGAAGTCGAGGACCAGAATTCTATTGTGCCAGAGTTCCATGCAGTGAGCTTTCAGCTGTCAGCATTCAGCCATCAGCAACCGATCAGATAGGATAACCGCACAGGTGCTTGTGACAAGAGCTGAACCGAGGTGGGAATGATTCGTGTCTTGCTGAAAGCTGACGGCTGAGAGCTGATTGCCTTCGCTCACTCCCAATCCATTCGGTAATTCGGCGCTTCTTTCGTGATGATCACATCGTGTACATGACTCTCGCGGAGGCCTGCAACCGTTTGTCTGATAAACGTCGCTTTCTGCTGTAAGTCCGAGATTGTCCGGCACCCGCAATAGCCCATGCCGGATTTCACGCCGCCGGTCAATTGGTAAATGACGGCCGAGAGTTTTCCCTTGTAGGGCACACGACCTTCGATGCCCTCTGGAACCAACTTCTGCACCGGGCGTCCACCCTGTCCATAGCGATCTCCGCCGCCACGCTCCATCGCGCCGATTGAGCCCATGCCACGGTACACCTTGTAGGTCCTGGCTTGATAGAGCTCCGTTTCTCCCGGCGATTCTTCCGTGCCTGCCAGCAATCCACCCAGCATGACGGATGACGCGCCTGCCGCCAAGGCCTTCGTGATATCGCCTGAATACTTGATCCCGCCGTCCGCAATGACCGGGACCCCGCTGCCAGCAAGGACCTTTGCGCAATCGGCAATCGCCGTCAGCTGCGGCATTCCGGCTCCCGATACGATGCGGGTCGTGCAAATCGAACCGGGCCCCACCCCCACCTTCACGGCGTCGACACCGGCCTTGAGAAGATCCTTTGCCGCCTCAAAGCCTGCCATGGCTGTCCTTGCAGGCATTGGGATACATGATGCGTTTTTCAATATCCTTGATGGTAATGAGCCCCTTGAGCTCGAATTGCTTATTGACGACCGGCAGCTTTTCGATCCGATGCTCGTGCAACACTTCGCGAGCCTTTTCCAAGCTGGTCCCTTCGGGCGCCGTGATCAACTTGTCGCGCTTCATGATCTGCGAGACCTTCAGGTCCATCCTCGTTTCGAACCGCAGATCCCGATTCGTGAGAATACCGACCAGCTTCTTGTCTTTCGTGACGGGAATTCCAGAGATCCGGTATTTCGCCATCAAGGCATGAGCATCGCGGATCGTTTGATCTGGCGAGATCGTGATCGGATCGAGAATCATGCCGCTTTCCGATTTCTTCACTCGATCCACTTCTGACGCTTGATCGACCGGCGACAACACGCGGTGAATAATCCCAAGACCACCTTCACGAGCGATGGCGATGGCCAAGCGGGACTCGGTCACCGTATCCATGGCCGAACTGATGATGGGGATGTTGATCTTGATGTGACGAGTCAGCCTCGTGCGCATATCAACTTCACTCGGCAAGATCTGAGACTTGGCCGGAACCAACACGACGTCATCGTAGGTCAGTCCCAAGCGCGGTTCTTTATCTAACATGATCGCTCCGTCATGAGGTCTTACGGTTGTGAATACGTTACCGCTTGAGACTTTCAGATTCTGGGGTTAGCTCGGCCACTGCGTCTGCATCTTCCTGGAGCCGTTCGCTTCCCTCGTCCGCCGGCATGAACTGTTCGACCCGAGTGTTCCCGCTATCGACGACAAATACACTTCCCTTCACATCGACTGCGATACCGTACGGAAAGTTGAATTGCCCCTTACCGTTCCCAAATCCACCCCATTGGGTAATAAAGTTGCCTTCTTTATCGAACTTCTCGATACGATGATTGCCTGTGTCCGTCACATATACATCACCGGCCCCGTCGACCGTAATGCCCCAGGGAGACCGCAACTGACCTGCCTCCTGGGCAAGCGGGCTGCTGGCATGCCCTGGCTCGGCGCTGCCTCCCCACTTGGCCAGCAACTGCGGGAGCACATTGGTGCTGGTGTCGAACTTTTGAATCCGGTGATTCCCCATATCGACGATGTACACAAATCCATCCGTTTGGTCCACAGCCACACCACGCGGAAAGTAAAATTGGCCGTCACCGTTTCCAAAGCTGCCCCAGGACATGATGAACTCGCCATTCATGTCGAATTTTTGCACGCGGAAGTTGGCGCTATCGACCACATAGACGTACCCACGCACCCGATCGACCGCGATGCCCCAAGGTGAGTTGAACTGCCCTTCGCCGTTTCCGCGCGAGCCGAACTTCATGAGATAGCCGCCAAGTTTCCCGTCGAACTTTTGAACACGATGATTGTTCGTGTCGACGACCCAGACATCGCCCTTGCCATCGCAGGCTATGCCGGTGGGGTTATGGAAATTCCCATTGGACATACCGAAGTTGCCCCAGAGGATAATGAAGTTGCCGGTGTTGTCAAATTTTTGAACCCGGTTGTTACCGTTATCGACCACAAACAGCGCCCCTTGCTGATCGACGCAGAGTCCGTAGATCGGCGCCATGAACTCACCGCCATGCAGCAGCGAGGCGCCACGGCCTGTACGACCCCATTCGGATACGCAAAGATACCCCGACGTATTGACCAGAATCGCCGCGCTCGCAGGGGTTGAGACGTTCCCTCCTACATCCTTAAACCAGACATAGATCGACTTCTGTCCATCTCCCAGAGACAAAATAAACGGGATGGTCGCGCCGAATTTGGTGGCTGGCGTCACATCAACCCATCCCGGCGTCCCCGCCATAGGAGTCATTGGGGCCTCGGAGACAAAGTAGGCGGCCACACCGGTATCGACATCATTCGCTGAAATCGTGACGATGACTTCCGGTGTATTCGTCATGAACGCGCCGTGGTTGATCACGGCATAGGGGTTTTGCGGCGCGGTGATATCGATCAGGACGGGCGTCGCGGTCACTTCATTCGATAACCCGCTCTCAGCGCCGTTCTCGAATACCGCGGTCACCGCATAGTGGTAGGGAGTATCGTTCGAGAGACCGGTGTGTGCATAGGGATTCGTCACCCCTTCGATTTTCGTCGCCGTCTGGGTCGTGAGCTTTGGGATGGTATTGAAGTAGAGATTATAGAATTGCGCGCCCGGAACCTCCATCCAACTCAGGAAGGCTTCCGTGTCCCCGGCTTTGACCGCCACGCTCCGGGGCGCCGGAGTTTCGCTCGGCACCTGACTCGTTGAGGATTCATCCTTCCCGCGATTGAGCTCTTCGTCCGTCGGCACATACTTCAGGATACGGCCATTGCCGCTATCGACCACATAGACCGCGCCTTCTTTATCGACTGCGATCCCGTAGGGAAAATTGAGCTGGCCTTCCGTTTTCCCTCGGTTCCCCCAGGCACAGAGAAACGTCCCATTGCCGTCGAACTTTTGAATGCGATGGTTGCCGGTGTCTACGACATACACATTACCGAGCGCATCGCAGGCGAGCCCCCAGGGAGACTTGAATTGGCCTGGGCCGGCTCCTTCTCGCCCCCACTTGGCAAGGAAGCTTCCACGAGCATCGAACTTTTGTATGCGATTATTGCTTTCATCGGCGACGAAGATATTCCCGACAAAATCGACGGCCACGCCGCGAGGAAAAAAGAAGGCGCCGTCAAAGCTCCCGTCGCGCCCCCACTTGAGCAGAGCCTGTCCGTCCGACGTAAACTTCTGAATGCGCGCATTGCTCGTATCGGAAACGTACAGATTCCCTTCCGCGTCCGTCGCCAACCCCCAGGGCACATCGAACTTGCCCAGATCGGCCCCGCGCCACGCGAATCCGAACTTACCCCAGGCCTGCATGGCGTTGCCGTTGAAATCGAATTTCTGAATGCGGTTATTGCCACTGTCCGCAATGTACAGCACGTCGTTCGGCCCCACCGCCAATCCACGCGGATAGTAAAAGCTCCCTTCCTGCGAAGAAGGATCGCCGCCCCACCGCGCAACAAACTTTCCTGACTTGTCGAGCTTTTGGATCGAATGGTTATCGGTATCGGCCACGTAGATATTGCCGTCCTTATCGAGAGCAATCCCCGTGGGTGAACTGAACTCTCCGTCGTCCACCCCTTCTTGGCCGATGCACATCGCCAACAGATAGGGAGAGGGAATCGCCATGACTTCTTGCGATTCGAGACTCTCCCCCTTCTGTGTCACCACGGTCACGACATAGTGGTAACAAGTCCCGTTCGCCAGATCGTCGTGGACAAACGGACTCTGAACGCCTTCCAGGCAGGTGCCTTTCTCTTTCTTCACTCCAATGACAGCTTTGAAATCCTCATCGCCGGCAATCGGACGCGTGAGATCGGAAGGCTTGATCATCACGCCCTTGGTCGTTTGAAAATAGAGATTGTAGTACATGGCTTCTGGAACGGGGTCCCACGTGATGGTGACCCAACCGTTCCCCGATTTCGCGGCCACGTTCGCTGGAGGCGATGGAAGTTCTTCTTCAGCGGCGATCGAATCGCCAGCGCCCCATTCTTCACCCAGGGCTCCATCGATAGTCAGATGGGCTCGATCACAACGAAACAACTCGTCGAGCAACCAGGCTTTAATCATATGGTGGTGCATCCTGTTGCGAAAGCCGCCCAGTTAGCGGAAATGATGGAACTATCAAGGGATTGGAATTTGATTTTTGAGTCTAACAAAGCGGCGGAAAGAGAGTCAATGGATTGGGAGAGCACCCACGTTGGTCCTGTGCTCCTGGAACGCGCGCCCTAAGAAGGGCCTCGTTCGACAGCCGCACCTAGACCAACATGGGTGTCCTCCCAAAAGAGGGAAAGCGAGCGAGCATGGAAGGGTCAATACGCCTCTGATTCTGCGCCCGAATGTCGATGATCACAGCGGAAATGCGAAGAGTGATGCGTGCGAAGATCAAACGAGGTTAGGAAAGGCGGCCCCATCTTCGCGCCCTCGTTTTACGGATCATCTTCTTGGTCACGCTCAACAAGCCTGTCCAGCGGAAAAGTACAGAAGACCACCTGGTCGTGACTCTCGAGTATGAGGCTGCGTGAGTCGATGCCTGCCAGCGGGCGCCGACCTTGTTGTGATGAACGAGACAAATACCATGCGTCTCCCGATTATCGTAGAACGGCGCCTTTTCACCCACCAGATCGGCTTTGCCTTCTCGTCGACACCACGAACAGATAATCTTCACCGTTGATCCTTTATCGCCATCTAGAATTCAGAACAATGTCCACCTAGGGAACGGCACACCTATTGAACCTCAGGCCTGCTCGACCGGTTCCTCGATCAACGCCCCGTTGGTCTCTGATTCAAACATTATCCTGGCCTCACCTTCTCCAAGATCGCTCATAGCGGGAAATACTTCTGAGGAGTGATTCTCAGAGTTCTCGGCCATCTCCGACGATTCATCTTCGATCGGCAGGAGCGCTTGAAGTGGGATCTACTCCTCCAACAGGTTCGGGAAGGCTGGTCAGGGAACGAAGGATTTGAGGGCGAATCACATCTCGAAGATTTTCACCACCATGAGCTGACCGACAGCGGCGGAGACGACGGCCACTTCGATCTGATCGAAACCACCGTGTCGCATCTCTTTCGAGAGCCGAACGACACACTCAACGGCTTAACCTATGGCCAGCTGCTCCTGCGGCAACTGCGGAAGCGTGGCTGGTTCACGCCCAAGCCCCGCCTCATCGTAGAAGTGGGCGGCGGACTCGGATATCTCGCTCGCGAATTGGGCAAGGAACTCCTGCCGTTTGAAAAACAGAGCATGCGATACATCTCCCTCGACATCACCAAGCCCTTTCTCGACCTACAAGTGAGCCGCGCCAAGGCCGGAGGTTGGAGCGGCATCGGTGCCTGCGCCAACGGCGAACGGCTGCCATTCAAAGACCACTCGGTCGACCTCGTCATCGACAATGAAAACATGGCCGATATGACACCGGTGAAGCTGACCAGACAAGAACTTCTCGAAGGAATCGGCGATGGGCCGCAACATCAGGAAGCATTGGATTGGATCAGACGGGTGCGGCTGCCGCTGGGCCAAGATCTGCCGGAAGACGTGATCTTTAACCTCGGCCCCTTTCGATTTGTGGCAGAAGTATGGCGGGTGCTCAAGCCGGGCGGCAGAGCATTTCTCACTGAGTTCGGAATCGAAGAAGGCTGGCCGGCGCCGGTTAAGCTGCCGGGACACACAGAGTACGAAGTCCAATACAGCCACCTCCGCCAGGCCGTGCGCTGGCTCGGCTTCCAGGAGCACTATCTCTCGCTGCCCCAATTCCTGGCCATCAAGCCAGACACCAAAGTGCTTTGTACCGGCGCAGCCTATACCATTCAACGATTCTGCCAGGCTACAAACAAGCCTTTTACGGTGCGGGCCTATACGGAGAAAGAATTGCAACAGGCCTTGGGCGAGATGCTCTCAAAACTCCATGGCTGCCATTACCATGACGTAGCAGATCCTGCCTGGTTCGGCCTCCTCGACTTCAAGGTCTTGCTCCTCGAAAAGCCAGGCGGGGCTCCCAAAGCCAGCTTTTCTGAGAACAAAGGCTATCGGTGGTACTCACAGAAGTGAGAGGGTAACGGAATACAGGGGTAAGGGGTAAAAGAGCAGCCCCAGGACCTTTCGGAGCAGCGAAGTTTCAACACTCCAAGAACTAGGGATTCCTCGCACAACGGAACCCAGTGCCGAAGCCACGGAACGACGGCAAATGGGTCTCCCGGTCCGCAGCGCGCAGATCAGTAACACCGCCGCTACCCCAGGACCCGCCACGGACCACTTTGTGCGAACCCTTTCGCGGTCCTGATGGATTCTGTGGCGGGCTGGTCTGGTAATAGTCCGGGTCATACCAATCGCTGACCCACTCCCACACATTCCCGGCCATGTCGTAGACGCCATAGGGACTCTTGCCCTCTTCCAACGTTCCCACCGGCGACAATGCCGAATGGTTGCTCCAGACCTCTTTCCCTGCGTTCGCGTGAAAGCGTGTCGGGGGCTCATTTCCCCAGGGATAGGTCCGGCCATCCGTCCCCCGAGCCGCCTTCTCCCATTCCGCCTCGGTCGGCAAGCGCTTACCAGCCCATTTGCAGTAGGCATCCGCTTCCATCCAATCGACATTGGCGACTGGGCGATTCTGGTGAGCCGGTTTGTTCATGATCGTCCATTCCGGCTGGCTGTCATGATGTGTGGCTTCCAAGAACCGTGCATATTGCGACACCGTGACTTGGTACTTATCCATGAAAAAGGCACCTGCATAGACTTTGTGCACCGGTTGTTCGTCTGGATCTCCTCCCACACTCCCCATCGTGAACTCTCCTGCCGGTATCAGTACCATCGACCGGTCTAGAAAAGGGGCCACCGCCACATTGCTCCCCTTGTTCTTCTCCTGAATTTTCTCTCGCAACTGCCGGTAGCGGGCCTCTTGTTCATCGTCGAGACCCAGCTTGCTCACAAGGTCCAGGGTGTCTTCGGCCTGAGCGAGCCTATCGGGTAAGACATTCGGCTCATTGATGACCTGTTTCTCTTCGTCCAGCAAGCGCCAGACTTTGGCCTTGCGCCCCCGTTGTTTGGCGAGACCGGCGACCGGGGATTTCGCTTCAAGCTCCAGCAAGGTCTCGTAATGCTCTTCGGCACAGGCCCAGGCTTTCAAACCCCTGCAGGCATCGCCAAGATAGAAATGCGCCATGGCATTGGTCGGGTTGTCTTGGAGGCCGCCTTCATAGGCCGTGCGCGCGTCCTGGTACTTGTGTTGTGTGAGGAGTTCGTACGCCTTGTAAAATTTCTTGGCGCCCTTGTCATCGACTTCTGCCGCAGCGATTGTCAGGTCAGGATCGAACGAGAGTAACGCGGCGAGTACAAGGGTCTTACTCATCATCTACCTCCTCATTCGGCAGAAGAGACGCGCACACCCTGTCACTCATATATGAAGGAGTGAAACTATACGCTTCGTGTATCGGAAACACAAATGCACAAGAGGGGATCAGGGAGAAACCAGCCGTCTTTCTTGCTCGCAGAGCCCCCACGATAAAACAGTGGTCGCTCGATGCGCGCAGTGAAAGCCGGACTGGCTCCTCCCTTCTTGGGACGGGTACGTTGAGGATCTGAACGATGCGAGAACGATGCTGGCGGACTTTTTCAGCATCCTGTCACGCTTTGCCGCGGCGAATCCGATAGAGAATCAGCAGGGCGCCGAACATGAGAAGGATGAAGATGGCTGCATACTGAATGGCTTCATTGCCGCGCTCAGGAAGCGCCTGTACAGGCGACGATCTGGCTGCTCTAGTAAACTGCGAACCCTTTTCGAATACGGTAGTGGAAAAGTCGTCCCGCCCCTTGAACTGGGCATCGGAAAAGTCCGCCGTCGATCGGAACGTCGCCCGGCGGAAGTAGGCGTCTCCTTCGAACAGGGTAAAGGTAAAGAATGCCTGACTATCGAACGAGGCTTCAGAAAAATTCGCCAGCCCCTGAAAGCGACTTCCGGAAAACCCAGTTCCCAACTTGAAATAGACGCGCGACAGATTCACGTCCTTCTCGAAGCTCACCTCCAAGAATTCCGCCAGCCCATTGAACGCAGCCTGCTGGAACATGACTGGCCCCTGAAAGACAGACCGATGAAATCTTGTATGAGGGCCGAACGATGTTTTTTCAGCAATCATGCCTCGTAGAAACCGGCCTTGCACGAAATAGCTTTCTTGCATGAACACGACACCCGATAATGTCACCGGCTGCATGAACAGCGTCCGTGAAAGATCGACCACCTGCTCGAACCTCGTTCCGCTGAACGTCACAGGCCCTTTAATCACCAGCAGTCCTTGCGCCGATCGGTACTTCATCGATCCATGCACGACCGAATCGACGATTATCATGGCACCGGAAATCACTCGTATCTCGCGCCCTTGTAATTCCTTCATCCCCTCAAGCTCGGACGGCGCAGACCCCACAGGCAGCAGATCCAAAGACAGATCGCCTCGAATCACCACCCCTGAAAGATCGACCCCCTTCCCTTCCCGAAATGCTTGCAGCAGTTGCGCTGCATCCACCGCACGCGCTTCTCGCTCTTGCTCCGTACAGCCATCTCCAAGGTGAAGCGTCAGGGCTGCTTCCGGTGGTGAAGCAGTCCTCTCGACCTGACAGTTAGCGGCGCCGACATCGAACGGAAGCCAGAGGAGCGCTAACCCGCCGGCCAAGATTCCCGCACATATCCGATTCATCATGCACGCTTTTATACGGAATGCCACAGCACAAGGCAAGGCAGGAACCTCCGATTCGCTGTACTGCCCAATGAAATTTGCTAACCTTACAAGCAGCTTGTCCTGTTCATCTGGTAGATATTGTTCAACCAAAAAACCAGACAACCAAACAAACCATCCTGCTCGGAGGTTTCGTGATACCACGCCAGTTTGCCACCACCTGTACATTAGCCATCACCCTTCTTTGTGGAATCCCGGTTTCAGTCTCAGCAGACAATGCCATCGAACTCCCAGTCCTGGCAGCCGTTCGCCAGAACAATCTTGGCGTGTTTGAAATCATGATGATGTGGTGGGATAAGAAACCGGAACCGAATCCCGTTCAACTACAATGGCTCCTCGCCGGCGTGCGACTGGGGAACGATCATCTTGGCGCCATGGCCCAGGCCTTTACCTATGCAATCGAACATACGCCTTCGATCCAGCATCACGGGACAGTCTCAGTGCAAGGAGTCGCCTATCGACCTACTGGCAGCGACGGGCCAAGCGCCGGCGCCGCGATGGCCGTGGGGTTCATTGCCCTGTTCAAGGGAGACCACATTCAGCGGGGCATTGCCTTGACTGGAACCATTGAACCGGGTGGACAGATCGGTCCGGTGGGCAGCATTCCGGATAAAATTCGTGCCGCTGCGCGGGAAGGCTATCGTACCGTACTGGTTCCACAAGGACAGATGCATGACTCGCAGTGGAACCTGATCGAATTGGGATTTCAACTCAATGTGACTGTGAAGGAAGTCGACACGATTGATGAGGCGTATCAGCTGATGACAGGCCAAAGGATATAGAGCGGGATGCTGAAAAGGGAGGCGGGGTAGCTGGGACGATCCCCGTGCTCGCGCAACGCGCGGTCGCGGACTCCCCTCGTTGGACGCGCGCAGTTGGAATCATCCCAGCCACCCCGTTTGAAAGGATAACTCGCTGCGGCCTTGCTGAACGGTCTTTTTGAGCATCCTCCTACTTCGCGTCTCCTATGGCACCCTGCATGATCGCGTCATACTCCGCTTGTGTCAGCCGATGCATGCCCAGTTTCAATCGTCGAGTGAGTTCGGCTTGATTGTCTATCTGCAGCACGTTGAGCAACAACGATTGACTCGCAGCAGAGGGGCAGGCCAACCGGCGCACTCCATTGATTCGCACAAAACCAAACCTGGCTTCGGTCTTCAGCTCGTCACCGAGGAATGCATCCAGTGCGGAAAAGTCCAAGACAGGCGGAAGAATTTCAAACTCGGCACAGAGTCCAGCCTTGAGGACATACACAAGGCCGTGGGACCCGGGATCGAGATAGGTTTGCAGATTGGTACGGATCAATCCGGTGCAAAGCCCCCAGAGACTATGTCTAAGCTGTAACTCGGCGCTTTCTTCCGAGGTGCGCTCTCGCAAAGCCCCAGCCACAAACAAAAAGTGACTCATAGAAAATCGGTTGGAAGGTATTCGCAGGAGGATACTGACCAAATGGGATGGACGCCATGATGTGAGGGAGGAACCGCAAATTCATCCATCTGGACGACTCGACCGAGAGCCGTCCAGAATCAAGCATCCCTGCAAAGTCAGTGTGTATGATAATCGTCTGTGTCGTCTAGCAGACCTTCCGGCTTATCGGGAATATCGTCGTCTTCATCTTCTCCGTCCAATGTCAGCTCTTCTTCCACATCTTCATCGCCCTCAACCGCGATGTCCACATCGTCGTCGACCAGTTCCTCGTCAAGATCGGGATCTCTCAATGCCTGAGACCCCATCGACTGTGCCGACAGAGATTTCTTGGGCTCCTCGTCTGCGAACGACTTTACGGATTTCTTATCGAGAGCCGAGACCGTCGATTTCTTTTGGGCCGCCTTAGGCGCTACCGCGGAGGGCTTCTTGGCCGTCTTCTTCGCGACTTTCTTGGCGGCCTTTTTTGTGGCCGGTTTTTTGGCGGCCTTCTTGACAGACTT
>SWDN01000029.1 GCA_005116775.1 Nitrospira sp. | reverse complement strand
CGCCCGGCGGAGGCAATGGTTGATCGCGCAGGGTTTAGGAAAATCTGACGTAGCAGGCATTTTCCAGCCTCACGCGCGCATGCTGGACCATCTCCGGCAACGAGACCTGGAGCAGGCCAGCCATTTCGTCTCGAGGGAATTAGGATTGGCACATTCGCATTTGGTTGAAGGCGAGAGAATTGTTGGAACCTTCAGCCGCTCAATCGACCTGGCAAGCGGCAAGTACGCTGTAAGCGTCCGGCGGTCTACGCGGCTCGGGCCTGGGATGGACCGGCCGGGCAATTCCACGGCAGCAATTCTGCGATGCGATTGATTTTGTGATTGGCGATGCGGGTCAGGACGTGACGGAGGTAGGCTTCCGGGTCGATGCCGTTGAGCTTGGCGGTTTCGATCAACGAGTAGATGGCGGCGGCGCGTTCACCGCCCGCGTCCGATCCGGCGAAGAGGTAGTTCTTGCGGCCAAGTGCGATACCTCGGATCGAGCGCTCGGCGGCATTGTTATCAATCTCGATGCGGCCGTCATGGGCGTAGCGCGTCAAGGCATCCCAACGGTTCAGCGCATAGCGCATGGCGGCGGCCAGATCGGATTTGCCGGAGAGTTTCGGCAAGGTGGCTTCGAGCCACGCCTTGAGATCGTCGAGCAGCGGCAGCGATTGCAGTTCGCGGCATCGTTGCCGTTCATCGGGTGGCTTGCCCCGGAGGCCGACCTCAATGCCATACAGTGCGCCGATGCGGTCGATAGCCTCGCGGGCGATGGGTGAGCCATTGGCGGCATGAACATCGAAGAACTTGCGCCGCGCATGGGCCCAGCAGGCGGCTTCGGTCACGTGGCCAGCATCGTAGACGGCATTGAACCCGGCATAGCCATCGGCGTGCAGGATGCCCCTGAAGTCCTTGAGGTGCCTCTGCGGGTGCTCGCCTTTCCGGTCTGGAGAGTAGAAGTAGGCAGCAGCAGGCGGGCGCTCATCGTCATGGGGCCGTCCATCGCGGACATAGGCCCACAGTCTACCGGTCTTGGTTTTGCCGAGTCCCGGCGCCAACACCGGAACCGGCGTGTCGTCACCATGGATCACGTCCGAGACCATGACCTCCTTGCGCAACGCCGCCGCCAGGGGATCGAGCAAGGCTGCCGAGCGGCCCACCCAATCGGCCAGCGTCGAGCGTTCCAGCTCCACGCCTTCGCGGGCGTAGATGCCCGATTGCCGGTAAAGCGGAAGATGATCGGCATATTTGGCCACCAGCACATGGGCCAGGAGCCCGGGCCCTGGCCTGCCCCTTTCGATCGGCAGCGACGGCATCGGCACTTGCACGATGGTCTCGCACATCCGGCAGGAGAGTTTTGGCCTGACATGGCGGATCACCTTGAACGAGGCCGGGACATATTCCAGCACCTCGGTCACATCCTCGCCAAGTCTGCGCATGGCGCCGCCACAGTTGGGGCAAGTGCAGGACGGCTCGTGCACTTCTTCCTGTCGCGGCAGATGTTCCGGCAGCGGACGGCGCGCCGGTTTCTCGACGAGAGCCTGCACGGTGGCCGGACGCTCTGTGGCCTGTGCGCTCTCGTCCTCATGTAGCTCATCGAGTTCAAGTTCAAGCTGCTCGATCTCGCGGGCAATCTTCTCCGAGGACTGTCCAAACTGCAGCCGCTTCAGCTTGGCGATGCGGGCTTCCAGCTGGACGATCTTCAGGCCCTTCGACTTGACCTCATTCGCCAGTGCATGCACCAGCGCTTTGAGCGCAGCTGTGTCATCAGGCAGGTGGGTGAGATCGATATCCATGGCTGCAAACTCTATCGCGTGAGGCGATCAAAGGCAGCTGCGCACTGTGCCGCGAGTCAACCCGCCGCAATGTTCCGGCGCTACGCCACAGGCTTCGCGCGTTCGCTGCTCAAATCATGCCACTGGCATGATTTGCCGGGCTAGGCCCGTCGCGTCTCACCCGGCAAGCTCCGGTCTTTGCGTGCGTATCGGCGCCCGCCAGTCGATGCCTTCCAGCAGATAGCCGAGCTGGGCCGCCGTGATCGTCACCGCCTCGCCAGCTGTCGCGGGCCAGATGAACCGGCCGCGTTCCAGCCGCTTGGCGAACAGGCACATGCCTTGGCCATCGTGCCAGATCAGCTTGAGCAGACCGCCGCGCTTGCCGCGGAACACAAACAGCTGCCCGTCATGGGGATCGCGCTTCAGCGTCTCCTGCACCAGCATCGCCAAGCCGTCGAAGCCCTTGCGCATGTCGGTGTGTCCGGCAGCCAGCCACACCCGCGTGACCGCGGGAACCGGGATCATCGGCCTTCCAGAATCGCGATAACCTGCTTGAGCATGTTGGCTTCAACAGGCCCGGCCATCCGCAGCTTGTGGCCTCCGGCAAGCTCGATCTCAATCAGGCCACAATCGGCGCCGGTAACCGGTGCCGCATGTGTCAGCGCCGGCAAGGCCACCGGCACAAATGCCGATGCTGCCTTGCGCACGTTCCTCCTGCCAGCAACACCCGCCTCGCGCCGCCAGCGGAATACCAAGCTGGTGGCGACCCCGTGCTTGCGCGCTACCGAAGAGACCGACGAGGCTTCCGTCTCCGCGACAATCTGCTTCCGCTCCGCCGCCGTCCACTTCCGCCGGGTCTGGGCGACAACGACAAAGCTCTTCTCTTGGCTATATCC
>SWDN01000028.1 GCA_005116775.1 Nitrospira sp. | reverse complement strand
GATCTCGGCGCCGAACTTCCGCACTTGGCCGATGGCAGTCCTCGACCCAAAGCGGACGTATGCGACTCAGACGTGATACGACGCGAAACTACAAACGTTTCCCTTCAAAACGGCCGCCGAATCCGCTCATGCAAAGTCAAAGCCGTCGTGAGCTGCCGCGATACGGCATGCGCCGAAAGATTGAGAAGGTCCTGGCGCAACTTTTCATTCTGTCGTATCTCAACCGCATGTTCGGAGACGAGAAGGTCCAGGAATTCCATAAAGGCGCTCGACGTTGAGTCTCTGAACCATTTCCCCACATCGGGGCTGGTCTTCATCGCATCAGCAATCCATTGCAGCCCATCCATGCGCAACGGCTTCCCAACCTCGTGAGCAAGAAATCCACAGAATCCTGCTAGGTTGTCTTCATCACGCGTGAGCCGTTTTTGGGCCCAGATACGAAATAGGTCGCGCATCATGGCGACAAGCTCGGCGTGACCTGCAACCCGCGCTATGGAGCTCGACGCGCCGAATCCCAGAACCTCGCGCTCCAGTCGCTGACCGTAGTACCACGGGCCATCCTTGGACCACTCCGAATCTAAGACCATGAACTCGACCATCGGACGCCAGCGTTGCGCGAACTCCGCGACGACAGTGGTTTCCGTTAGCTGGCCGAACCAGCAGGTTAGGAAGTGACTAATGGCATAGTGCCCCTTAGGTCCCAGCGCAAAAACCGGACGCCAGAGGGTCGGAGGATGAGATGTGGAACTTTCAAGAACCAGGCGCGCGAGTTCTTTTAGAAGTGCGTAGCCGAACTCATGCATCGGCTGATAGTGGTCATTCTCATCCTTGCCGCTGCCCGATAGCCACCATGCCTGATGTGACCAGAACGCCGCGACGAGTTGCCGGTGTATCTCTAGCTCCTGGGTCGGAATGACGCGATCAGCTTGATTGCGAAACAGCCATGCGAATGCGCTCTCTAGAAAATGTGTATCAAGACTGCCGGAGAGTCGCCGTCCCGGTTCCATGGTGAAGACGCGACCGTCGTGCTCGTAGCGGCGGCGCCATCGTCTGAATTCAAGCCGTTCGACCCGCTGCGCGATAGCTAGCGGAGCAATCGAGGACGATATGGATACGGCGGAGAGGCTGCGTGTTCGAAGCCACCGACACCATCTCTGCCAGCGAACCTTTGTGCCTTCTTCATCGTCATACCTTGGAACAAGCATTAAAAGGCCTGACCACAACAACGCGAGATAGAGAAGTCGCCACCAGCGCTGGCCGAGCACCTTGTGATTCTGGTATGAGGACCAAACCAATACAAGCACTGCTGCTTCATCGCCGCTTGTAAGCAGCCGCAGTAGCGGTTCGTCGTTTTCCTTTCCCGGCTCAGTGCGCCAGCGCTCGACTGCGTAGTAAGCAGCGAACTCAAGGTGGCTCGGTGCCCTCGAGATGCGTGGGCTGTGTACCTCGGACATATCGGCAATATCGGCGATGGCGGCATCAAGGATCGACTGCGCCCGCTGCCGGACGGCCGCGTTCTGAGCCAACCAGTCGTGGGCGCGCAAAAGAAGCATGGCTGCCGCAGCCACTCGTGGTGCGCGCAACATATCTTCATCGAGGTCGATCTCTTTGTCGCTAGCGAGAGCCGCCATGAGCGATGCAACCCACTCCGCGCTCTGGCTGGTAAGGGTATCCCCCCGTGCGAGAGCGTCTCGGCATTGCTGAGGGAATGCCAATGCCTGTATCGCTAGTGAATGTTTCTGTTGGAAGGCCGCAATCGCACTAGCTATCTCAGGCGGATAGGCGAACTGAAAGGCTTGCTTTCCGGATGTAGGATCAAACGCAGATGAGTAATTTCTATGGTCAAGCTCGGCCACTAGCGCTCGGAATTCCAAAGCTTCCTTCTCAGACTTAGGCGAAACCCATTGGCTAGTCATCGCTGCGACGAAATCGCCAACCTCCCTGTCAGCCACAATTATTTGAGGGACGATCGCTCGCAACGGTTGTCTTCGATATGGAGCCGAAACCCAGTTCTTAGCCATCGCGAAGATGAACTCACCGCTTCGGGCCCACGCCATCGCATCAAAGCGATATGCACTTGCATCAACACGCCGCGAATCCCACCAATAGAAATGCTGCACGCCGAGCAACGGCCGCAATGGACCTTTGAGCAGTTCCTCCCGATACTTGCCAACGTTGACAAGGACACCCAAGACGGCGACCGACTTCGTCGCTCGAAGCAATGCACCGATTCGCGGCGCGATATCTATCTCCGCGTCAATGAGATCACATAGCCATCGCTCCAGCGCCGCGAGCGCACAATGAAGTTGGCCGATGAAGTTTGAATCCTCATCAGACCAGGCAAAGACCCAATAATTGCCTTCGTACTCGCGCACTGCGCCATCCGCCAATCGAAGTGTTATCATGGTGCGAGCCGATTCGCCTTTCTCGCTGACCGCATCCCTCCAGCGATCCGTACTGAAATTGACAAGTCGATGCAGATAGCCAAGCGCCCCCTCTGGGTTGATGCGAAGAAATGCGTAAAACGGACTTTTCCACGGGGCCGTCGGATAGCCCTTATCATCAAACTCGATGCCAAGTTCCTGATCGGTTCTGCGGCTGGAACCGTATTCTTCCTCGGGCTCACTCTCAATCATGCACGCAAGAAGCACTTCGCCCGCTACATCGGCATCAGCACGCATGAGCGCCTGAAATTCCGCCGATCGCAGCACCGCCTCACGAAACCGTCCCACGATGCGATGCGTTGGCCCTAGGGGCCAGG
>SWDN01000027.1 GCA_005116775.1 Nitrospira sp. | reverse complement strand
TCCTCTCGACGTCCTTGCCGAACGGCCAAGCGAATGTCGCGTACAATCAGCCGATTCTTGCCATTGGCAATCCCGGCGTCTTGAGCTATGCGGTGACAGGGGGGACATCATTGCCGGTCGGCTTGTCATTGAATGGCGCGACCGGGCAAATCAGCGGCACGCCGACGGTAGCTGGGACCTTCAACTTCTCGATCCAAGTGAGCCTGCCTACCGCGTCGCCGTCGCCGGTGACGCGCGCGTTGTCGATCACGCTCGCACCTCCAGCCCCAGCGGCGGTGGTGTCGCTCACGCCGACTACGCAAACCATTCAAGTCAACACGCAGGGTTCGCTGACCGTCACTCTGAATGTCGCCCAACTTACCGATACGACGGTTACACTCTTGGCCGCGCCGGCCGGCATCGTGACGTTGCCGGCCACGGTGCAGGTCCTGGCGAATCAGCTCTCGGCTTCGTTCCCGATCACCGCCGGTGCAGCGGCCGGGACGACGCAAGTCACTGCCACGATCGGGGCCTCCAGCGCATCGGCTGACGTAACGGTCAGCGTGGCGCCGCCGTTGTTGGTTTTTCCTGCGCCAGCACTGCCGCCTGCGACTGTCGGTGTGCCTTACAGCTACCAGTTCATGGCATCAGGTGGCACAGCGCCACTCACATGGAGTCCGATTCTGATTCTCGTAGGACTCCCGCCCGGGTTGACCCTCTCGCCGAGCGGCCTGCTCTCCGGGACGCCGACGACCGCCGGAACACCGAATTTCATCGTGCAGGTGCAAGATGCAGGAACGCCCACGCAAACGGCGAATCGTACCTTGAGCCTCACGATCTCGCCCCCCGGGGCGACCAACTTAACGGGCGTTTGGGTTACCAACTTCACATGCACAGGAACGGGAGGAAATTTTACGGGGCAAGAGACCTTGATCGTCACACAGACCGGCACGACCGTGACCTTCACTCTTCAACCGGGTGGGGGACTCTTCACCGGGAATCTCAGCGGCAACACCATGAACTATTCCGGTACCGGACCCGGCTACACCGAGAGCGGCACCTGGACGATGCAAGGCGCCAACAACTTTACGAAAACGTCCAACTACGTGAACACCGACGGAACCGGTGGCTCCTGTCCAGGAACAGGCCAACGCATAGTGGGGCAGTTCACCCTGACAGTGGTTGTCACGGGTAACGGGCATGCGGATGACGCAACGGGCGGCATCTTTCTTTGTGGGCCGGGCACCGGCGATTGCACCCAGGCCTATCCCAGCGGGACGCAGGTGACCCTCTCGGCCACGGAAAATGCGCCTGGTGTGCCTTTCATCGGGTGGGGTGGCGATTGCGTTGTCGTTCCAGGATCGCCCTTCGCGGCTCGCGTGGTTATGGATGCCAACAAGACCTGCACCGCGTCATTCGGACCGTAACCGTGCGGGCGACATCAGACTGAATGAAATCTTGAGCTGTCCAGCATGCAATATCCCGAGCCTGGCATTGGCTTGGTCGAACAGGATGCGTGTGGTGAAGCATTAGGAGGATCTCATGCGTAGGATATGGACGGCGTGGGTAGCGCTCTGGTTGCTGGTTGCCACGGCGGCCTTGTCTGCCTGCAGCAGTGGCGGCGATAGCGGCGGTGGCGGGACACCGGCGGCGACGATCAGCGGCACGGCCACATCGCCTGGTGGTCTCTTGGCGAAGGCCGCGCCGACAAAGCTGCAGCTGTTCTTTGCCGCTCTCCTGCCGAGCGACGCTTGGGCGCAAGTGATCGGCGGGTTTGCACCTGTATCAGGTGCAAACATCTTCCTCGTCCGCATCACCAATGCCGGGGTGCCGACGGGCGGCCCACTCATTCTGGCCCAGACCACCACGAATGCGGCGGGACTGTACACGCTCACCCTCCCAGCCAGCGTCACGTTTTCAAGCGATCTGGTCGTCCAGGTGACGAACGCGGCGACGCCTCAGCCCATTCCCACCGTCGGAACGCAGAACGCCCCAGCAACGCAGGCGACGGTCAATGTGAATCCGATCAGTGAAGAAGTGTTGCAGGAAGTCATTGCATTCCTGGGGGCGAATCCGGCCAGCGGGCTGG
>SWDN01000026.1 GCA_005116775.1 Nitrospira sp. | reverse complement strand
TGAGGTCCATGCGCGTCTGCGGAAAGGGCGTCATGTCGCCGATCTGGTGACGGTCTATCGGAATCTTGCCATGCTCCAAGAGCTGGGTCTGGTGAATCCAGTCGGGCTCCATGAAGGGCAGATGCGCTATGAAGTACGTCATGGCCGAGAGCACCATCACCACATTCAATGCCGTGGCTGTGGTCTCATTGTCGATTTGCTGTTGTGCCCCATCAAGAAGTTGACCGATCTCGTCGAGCGGCAAACCAAATTTGTGGTTGAAGGTCATGCCCTGGAGTTTTTTGGTTGGTGCCCGCAATGTCGATGAAGCAGCTCGCCATACGTGGAACTCGCTGGGGGCTCATTGCCACCTATGTGTTGCTGGTGTTGACGCTCCAGCCGCTGCTGCTGGACCATGCTTTCGCAGCCGGTTCGGCCCACGAGCATTCAGACCAGGACGTCTGTTCCTGGTTGGACCATGCCGCGAGTGCGGGGGTCCATTCCGTTGCTCCGCTTGTGTTGCCGCTTCATGCGGTGTTTTCCTCCATCATTGGTTTCACCACACTAGTCGTGTCCGTCGAGTTCACACACGACCCCGTCCGCGGTCCTCCTCCCCTATCGAACATCTCATAACGTTTTTATCTTCTTGTCGCTGATCGTTCATGCGCACCCTGTGTAGGGGAAGATCGCGTAGCTGCCTGCTCGCGTCTCCTGTGGGGTGGGTGCTCAATGACTTGGGTTGTTTTTCATCATGGAGAACAGTTCCCGAATCTTCTTCTGCAGAAGGTGTGTGTGCGTCGGCATAGCATCCTGTTGATTTACCAATGGAGGACGATATGGTCACAGAGGCGATGGACCTAGTGCCGGTGACGATCCTGACAGGATTCCTAGGGGCAGGGAAGACGACCTTGCTCAATCGCATTTTGACGACCGAGCACGGCAAGCGGGTGGCCGTCATCGTCAATGAGTTCGGTGAGGTCGGAATCGACAATCAGCTCGTGATCGGGGCCGACGAAGAAATCTTCGAGATGAACAACGGGTGTATCTGCTGCACGGTCAGGGGCGATTTAATCCGCATTATCGGTAATCTGCTCAAGCGCAAGGATCGTTTCGACTACATGGTAATTGAAACCACCGGGTTGGCTGACCCGGCGCCGGTGGCGCAGACATTTTTTGTCGACGACGAGATGAAGCGACGGCTGTTGCTGGACGGGATCGTGACGGTCGTCGATTCGAAACACATCTGGGAGCACCTCGACACGAGTCCGGAGGCCAAAGAACAAATTGCCTTTGCCGATGTGATCTTGCTGAACAAGATTGACTTGGTCCCGCCCGGCGAAGTGGACAAGCTCGAAGCCCGCATC
>SWDN01000025.1 GCA_005116775.1 Nitrospira sp. | reverse complement strand
CCAGGAACCACAACATAACCAGTGTCACCAACAATTCGTTTAGCATCTCCCACATCCGTCACCACGCAAGGTCTTCCACAGGCCATGGCTTCTCCAATCACATTCGAGAAGCCCTCACCGTAGGAAGAACAGGATGTGACGAGATCGAGGGCATTGTAGATCGCTCCCACATCATCGCCTGCACTCGCCCAGATCAGCCGATGGCCAAGACCCACTTCCTCACTCAGTGCCACCAACTTCCGCTTGAAGACCTCCGGTCCATCCCCCACACAGATATATCTGATATTGTCTCGCTGTTGACTCAGAAGGGCTGCCGCCTTAATGAACGTTTCATGTCCTTTCATCGGATCAAGCCGTCCAACGAGGCCGATCAGCTGCTCACGGTCCGATATGCCCCATGCGTCACGTAATCTATCTCGTGAGACAGGATTGGGGTGAAATCGGTCAACATCAATGCCGTTCTGAATCACCACCATCTTATCTTGAGAAAAACCTTTCCGAGCAGCAAAGTCGAACCCGGCATGGGAGTTAACGACTATCAAGTCTGCAAAATGGGAGAGCTTGCACTCGACCCACGATTGGATCTGATCGACACACCCATACCGTTCTAACTCCATGTTAGATGCGCGCAGCCCCCAGACGATTTTAGTTTCAGGACAGAGCGGCTTCAGGAGGACGGTAAGGATATTCGCAGTACCAAGGTATCCATGTAGGATTTGAGGTTGGGACGTATGGACGAGTCGGAATAATCGCCACAAAAACCTGAACATTCCCCATCGCGAACGCTTTCCGAGTGAGATAACGGGCACTCCTGCTGACTCGATATCCTTGCTGAATGCTCCCCCTGGATAAAATGTCGCGATAGCGAGAGACTGCTCACGGCTCCAAAGTCCCTTTGCCAACGCAACCAACTGCCGTTCTGCGCCGCCATAACTGAGAGAGCGGGTGAGAAACAGAATCCTCATTAAGACGGGAAGCGTTGCAATGCTGGTCGCATGACATAAACCCATGTCGCAGAGCCAAGAAATCGGCTCAAGTGTCGACGCTGACTCATCGAGAGTCGAGGGAAGATTGCATAACCCGTATAAAACAAACCATTCCTGAAGCAGCTTGTAATTACAAAACCATGAGCAGCGAATACGTTGAGCCATCGAGAACGGCTAAACGCATAGAGTTCATAAAATTCATTCGGGTAGGCTCCGTGCGGCCCATCAAAGAATACTCGCTTGAGCAAGACACCCCAATTTCTCTTAGCGGAAGTACCCTGGGAAGAGGATCCCCTACCCACTGCATCATGAGGAAAAAAGCGACTACCCACTCGCCTTGCCAAATGAACGTAATGCGTCAAGCTAGTCCAAAAACGCCAAGCAGAACTCGGCAGAATGCACACAGCCATACCATCAGATTTTATAACCCTTGCTATTTCTTTCAAGATGACCGGGAGGTGAGGCACGTGTTCCAGCACGTTGGAGGAAAACACGACATCGAAAGCATGATCAGGAAACGGGAACCTCTGCCCATCATACGATTCAACCGGGTAATACGTCGCTGCGGCGGATGTTTCTGGTAGATCAATCGATGTAACATGACATCCCCACGAGGCGAGGACGCTAGCTTGAAACCCATTCCCTCCGCCCACCTCTAACACACGCAGGCCTGATTGAAACCAGGGCTTAACGAGTTCGATTTCCGATTTTCGGAGGGATTCCAGATGTTGATGATCCATACACCCAACTGACCAGATGTCATTGAAGCTACTTACGCTTCCTGCACAACCTCATTGGCGAGTGATTCCCACATCTCGAAAATCTTCCCAGATTCAAACTGCGCTGTAATCCGCCTTGCGTTGCCTCCCAGCCATTTCCTCTCGCCCTCGTTAGACATTAATCGGTTCATGTAGGAGGCCGGGCAAGAGAGCCAATCGTAACGGACAAGTCCACATTCGAAGCTCACACGCTCAACATGATCAGCGCGCCCGGCAGCAGCGGCTTTAGCACAGTCGCCAGAATATTGGGCACACCCAGATAACTGTGCCTCAAAGAGAGGCGCTCCTTACGAAAGAGCCGCACCAGTCTGGTCAGAAATGAGAGAACGTCCCAGCGTCCTTGTTTGCAAGGTTAATGATACG
>SWDN01000024.1 GCA_005116775.1 Nitrospira sp. | reverse complement strand
TCGTGTCATGGCCGGGTGGATTCGCGACAAGGATTTCCATGACAAGGCTGGTGAGCCGCTTGCCCTGCCGGTCGAGGGCAAGCCCGCATCGTTCGGAGCATTGGTCCGATGCTACAGCGGAGATATGCCGGTCAGGGCGATGTTGGATGAGCTCCTCCGGGCTGGAGCTGTCCAGAAGACACGAGATGGGTGCATTCGCCTGCACGCCCGTTTCTATGTGCCGGAAAAGAGTGAAACGGAGAAGCTCCACATCCTAGGAACGGACACAGCGGATCTCATCGCGACGATCGCCCATAATCTCAAGGCCCAGACCGTTCCACGATTCCAGCGCAAAGTCATGTATGACAATGTACCGGTGGAAGCCGTCCAAGAATTTCAACGCCTGTCCGCCGATCGAGCCCAAGCCTTCCTGGAAGGCATCGATCGCTGGCTCGCACGACGCGACCGGGATGTTAATCCTACCGTGAACGGAACGGGACGCAAGCGCGTTGGTATTGGCCTCTATTATTTTGAGGATGATGTTCAGCCCCCACAACAAAAGGACTAGACCATGAAACACACAACCTTGTTTGCCACACTCGGTGCCAGTTTCTGTGTACTTGCCGCCTTGTCATGCTCCGGTGGAGGCGGAGGAGGGACCGGCGTAACGGCCTCGTCTTCTGTGAGTTCGGGTGCCATCACGGGATTTGGCAGCGTCATACTGAACGGGAAGGAATATGACACTCAGAACAGCTCGTTCATGGTCGATGGACAGTCGGGATCGCAGACCGATCTCAAAGTGGGCATGGTCGTGACGGTCAATGGCTCCTTGTCCTCTACCGGCACAAGGTCAGCAGCGACCATCACTCAGGACGATGTCGTGGAAGGCCAGATTCAATCAGTCGGGGCCGATCGTATTGTCGTTTTGGGCCAAACGGTCTTGATCGACAACGGCACGGTGTTCGACAACAACATTGCTCCGCCAAATATCGGTGGATTGGCCATTGGCAATCTCGTGGAGGTAAACGGGTTTGTGACAGGCAAAGGGGTGATTAGAGCCGCCCTGATCGAGAGAAAGAATCAACCTGCCACCTGCGAGGTGAAAGGCATCGTCGAGAATCACAACAGCGGCGCGCAGACCTTTACCATCGGAGCCTCGAACGTGGGCGGAGGTTTGAACGTGAACTACAGCGGCGCTGCCTTTAGCGACATGCCGGATCAGGCCGGCAACGCATGGAATGATTTGCTGGTGGAGGTAAAAGGCAGTCCGTGCACACAAGCCCCGCAACTCCTGGTCGCCACCAAGGTTGAGCCGGAGGGGATCAACGTAGCGAATGCCGACGAGGTCGAGGTCGAAGGCGCAATTACCTTGTTCACTTCGTCTGCCAACTTTACGGTCAACGGTGTGCCGGTGGTCACGAATGCAAGCACCTCTTTTGAAGGTGGTGTCGCTGGCGATTTGGCACTGGGCGTTGAGGTTGAAGTGGAGGGATCCTTGACCAACGGTGTCCTGACGGCCAAGGAGGTGTCGTTCCGAGACAATGTGAAAATTGAAGGCGATGCGGCCACTGTGACGTCGGGAGGCGCGACGCCCAATCTGACTGTGTCCGGTCTTCCCGGCATCACGGTGTTTGTCAATGCACAGACCGACTTCAAAGGGGGAATTTCCGACCTCGGTCAGCTTGTTGCTGGAGAACACGTCAGGGTCCGAGGCCGTCCGACCGGGACCAACACGGTTATTGCGGCGGAAGTTGAAAGACTCTCCGCGAACACCCGAGTCATACTAGAGGGAGCGGTGCAATCCGTTGGCAATCCCAACGTCACGGTGCTTGGAGTTCTCATTGATACCTCGACGTTTTCTGACGGTAAGTTCGAAGGTCCTGACGAAGCCGCGATCGGTCGAACGGCCTTTTTCACTACGGTAAAGGTGGGAACGTTGGTCAAGGCGCAGGGCGACTGGGATGGTGTTTCGGTCGTCTGGAGCGAAATCGAAATCGAGGGAGAGGACGATTAATGGTGCGTCACCTTCACAACAAAAGGACTAGACCATGAAACACACAACCTTGTTTGCCACGCTCGGTGCCGGTTTCTGCGTACTGACCGCCTTGGCATGCTCCGGAGGAGACGGAGGAGGGACCGGCGTGCCTAGCGCGAACACGACCTCTGTAACCAGCTCAGGCACGATTACCGGATTCGGCAGCCTATTTGTTAACGGCAAGAAGTTCGAGACGAACGGTGTAGAAGTACGACATGACGGCGTATCAGAGCGGTGCAGCATCAGTCAGACCAATCACTGTGGACTCAAGGAGGGGATGACGGTGACGGTCAACGGCTCGTTCAATGGAGACCAACGGTCGGCCAGCACGGTGCAGCAGAGCGACGCAGTTGAAGGGTTGGTGCAGTCGATCGCGACAGATGGTCTGAGCCTGATTGTGATGGGGCAGACGGTATTTGTCGATAGCACTACGTTGATCGATAACAGCAATGGTCTTAACGGGAATATTAGCAATCTTGATGTTGGAGACTCTGTCGAGGTGAATGGCCATGTCAGGCCGAATGGAGTGATCCAGGCGACGTTCATTGAAAAGAAGCTTGCAGGGACGGTGACACCGGAGGTGCGCGGTTTTGTGAAGAATCACAATGATGGCGCGAAGACCTTCCAGATCGGCAACCTCACCGTAAATTACACGACCGCGCTCATCAACGATATGCCGAGTCCTGTGGGCAATGCCTGGAACGGCCTGTTTGTGGAAGCGAAAGGCACTTCATTCACGCCAGGGCCGAACGTCCAGACGGAGGGAACCTTAGTCGCGACGAAGGTCGAGCCTGAGAATCAGGGCGTCGGTAATGTGGTCGATGAATTCGAGGTCGAAGGGTTTGTGACACAGGCCGGTTCAGCTAGTGGCAATA
>SWDN01000023.1 GCA_005116775.1 Nitrospira sp. | reverse complement strand
ATTCAGATTAACCATAGTAAAATCCACCATCAACCTAGGAGGGTATCATGGAAATTGGCATTGCTTTCGGCGGCTTAGTCGCTGTGTTCGTTGGGCTAGGGGCGCTAATTTTGTGGTATCCATATGACAAGTAATGCATAGCGGAATGTATGACGTCTCATTTTACGAATGAGGATGTTGTAGCATTCTTTTTGGTGTCGTTGGGACTGTAGGAGATAGCTGAGTTTACGTGTGAATGAGCGTGTAGAGCTTCGAGGGTGTCGCCGTCATGGATGAAGGCGGCGGCGCCGGAGAAGTCTGCTACACAGCACAGTAGTACAAAATTAGAATAGAAGACGGGAAGAAAAATAAAGTTCGCGAGGCGTGAGTTACTTATGCCTGTTGCGATTTGAATTCCGGTGTGATGCTCCCCCCACCTAAGCTGTTGTTAGAATAATACCCACTGTATTATCTAAAACTCGAGATCCTTCAAACTGCTCTCTTCTCTTTACAACCTGCATCAAGAACCTACTCGACTAGATCCTTTGATCCTTAGCCAGACCGCTCCTTACACCTAGATTTTTCATGGTGTCCGCTAATCGACCATTTCTTATGCTTCATTGGGACGATACATGCATTGGAGCTGGCGAGAGGAATTGAACCTCCAACCTACGGTTTACAAAAACCAACTGAGCCAATTTCACCAGATATAGAAGGACTTGACATAGTTGATGAAAGACTTGATGGGAGCGGGGAGTAGCGGGTTTTTGTTATTGCGTCCAGTTGCAATGAGTGTGAGGGTGTAACGGTTACACTTTTGGTTACAGTTGTGAGCCGGAGGAGCGGCTATGTCTTTCTCAGATGTGGCCCTTTCTTTATGATTTCTCGCTTTGCGAGACACCTCCAGGGGTATGTCACCTTTGCAACGGGGTGTCAGTTGTGGGGCGGTTGCCAGTCAGGTGAAGCGGCATACAGTGCACATAGAAAAGATCTTCCAAAAATATTGGAGAAATTCAAAAATGCTTGATGCAGGCACTTTATTGATGGTCGGCAGGCGGGAGCCTGCCCCTCTTTGGCCACTCCCATGGCGGCACTGGCTTCGATTTTTTCCACAACCCATGCTTGCCTTGTCGTGTTTCTTCTTCCAAGGCTCCTAAACCCTTACCCGTCTAAATTGACTTTCTGTTCGCTCCTCGACTTCACTCGCCCAGCAGCGTTCTGATCGTATCCTCCATTCCGTCTGCCCACACTTGGTACCCGCGCTCACTTAGGTGCAGATAATCAGGCATGAGGTCTTCAGAGAGGCGTCCTTGGTCATCGAGATAGCGCCGGCTGAGGTCCAAGAAAAATATCTGTTGGTTGTCGGCGTAGTGGCGGATGTGGTCATTGATGGCCTCGTTCAACCGGCGCATCGGGTCATCCGATGAGGCACTTCGAGGGAACACGCCCAACAACAGAATCTTTGTAACTGGAAGGCGCGTGCGCAAAGTCGTGAGAATTGCCTGGATGCCTGCGGCAGTCTCCTCCGGGGGATCATGACGCCTACCCGTGTTGTTGGTTCCAATCATCACGACCGCCAGCTTGGGGGCAATCTCATCGATCTCCCCATGGTCTAGCCGCCATAATACGTGCTCGGTGCCATCGCCGCTGAACCCCAAATTTATGGAACGGCGGCGACCATAATATGCATCCCAAACTGGGCGCCCCTCAGCGGCCCATCCCTCGGTAATAGAGTCTCCGATCAGCAGCAGGTCAACATGGCCTTGGCGAATGCGCGCGAGTATATGCTCATGCTGGGTTCTCCACCAGGACTGAGTCTGCGGGACAGGTACCAGCGCTACGGGTTTGTGGTCAAGGACCTGTCTGTCGCTTAGCTGACCGACAGCCGTTCCTGTCTGGTCGTTGCCAACAACCGGCATCCGCTCCGCACAGGCTGGAACACCACTCAACAGTAGGAGTGCTATCACGAGCAGTCGTTTCATTTGAATCCCTCTGTATGATGACCAAAAATCCTAACAGGAGGCCAGCGGCAGCTTGAGGAATGGACCCTCGTTATACGTGACGGCGCATTGCACAGTGGAATGACGGACAGGGGCGAATCAAGAAAGGCACAGGGGCCTCACGGAGAGGCGTATTGTAGGAGGGAACCGAAGGAAGGCGCAAGGGCCGAAGAGCAAATTGCGTTGCTGAAGCCACTCCCACGGCGGCAGGGGTGCCGGATGCCTGTGAGCGTGCTGGGTTGGGCAAGCTGGTAGAAATCAAAGGTACGAATGAGAAGGTATGGGTTGGGAAGATTCCGCATGACTTCCGCCGGACCGCTGTTCGGAACATGGTGCGGGCTGGGGTTCCAGAAAAGATCGCAATGGCCATAAGCGGTCATAAGACCCGCTCTGTGTTTGACCGTTATAACATTGTGAATGAGGCAGACCTTGAACGAGCCGCACAGTCGATGACGACCTACTTTGAAAGGGGAAAAGCAAAGATGGTTACAGTTACGGCTACACACGCTGAATTGGCAGGGGGGAGCAGTGGTTCTGCAAGCCGCCAAGAGGTTGAATCGTCAGCGGAATTTGTGGAGCTGGCGAGAGGAATTGAACCTCCAACCTGCGGTTTACAAAACCGCTGCTCTGCCGATTGAGCTACGCCAGCTTCCTAATGATATGAATGGGTTACAGTTCTACAGACTCTCGGCCTTGGGGTCAAGTGTTCCGGGCGTGTTCTCTTGGAGATATTTCCCAAGCCTACTTGCGGCCTGGGTGAGGTCCTCCTCCCTGATCTGATTGTATCGTTTCCACATCTGCGGGGACGTATGGCCTACAATCTGCATGGCTGTAGTTGTGTCAATTCCAGCTCTCCGTAGGTTGGTAGCAG
>SWDN01000022.1 GCA_005116775.1 Nitrospira sp. | reverse complement strand
ATTGTTTTTCGCATTGGAAAGCACAAAGGAACTTAGCAGTGGCATATCCATTCCACAGGCAGGATTTGGGCACTTCACAGTTCGAGCCCAGAGCCAGGCGACGACGGTGAGCTTCTGTCCGACGAGCGGCTTGAGGTCGGGACGCTCCTTAGTCGTCTCCGCAGTAATTACAACAGGTGGGTAAAGATGGCCGATGCGTTTCTGAGCTTCTTCGCGTATCCACGCGCCATAATAGCGAACATCTTCCGCAAGTCCCGTTGCGCCTGGCCATTCTTGGTTCAAGCCAAGATCGCCTTTTGAGCTTTTGCGCTGATGCACCAAGCTGATCGGAGGTTGTCCAGCAAACTTGGGTGGAATCTCAATCATGGCCTTGTTAATGAGCACGGCCACGGGGTTGAGGTCGCTGGCGTAAGCCTCCAGCCCCAGCCGCTGCGCTTCGAGGGGGAGTGCTCCGCCTCCGGCAAAGGGATCGTGAAAGGCCGGCAACTTTTCAGGATTGAAAAGTTCCGCCGCTTGCGGGTGATTCTTATTGAGATCGCATGTCTCGCGCCAAGATTTGCGAATCTCTGCGCGTGCTTTATCCAGCACATCCTCATTTGTGCTGTTTTCCCACTTAACGAGGTCTTCGAGAATTGAGAACAGCCGCTTACGGCTCGCGGCCCAACTTGCCTTAAGATTATTGGGTGGAATTTCTCCTGAATGTTCTAGTTCCCACTTCCACGAGGGATCGTTGACGAGCTGGCCGAAAATAACTGCTCGTGCTGCTGCAAGAGGGCGCCGCGCCCACCAAAGATGGATGCCGCGTGGGTGCGCGCCAATGCCGGGCATTTTTTCGTATGCGCACGCAGCATTGATTGCATCCAGTGGTAGCGCGACTTCAATAAGTTTCTTGGGGCTTTTGACGGGGTGAGTCATCTTAGGTTCTTTCAGCCCGAGCGAGGAGGTTACTGAGGTCATAATTGATGGAGGCAACGCCCCACCCAGGCTCACGGTCGAATGGGTTGCGGATATAGTGTGGTCCTTCCACTGCATCACCTTCACCAACTAGGACGATCGCAAGTACAAACTTGTCGCCTTGATTGAAGGCGTACAACATCTCGTTACGGGTGAGGGTGACAGTGCTGGCACCTTTGACCCGGCCCTTGACTTCGATGTGGCGGGGCTCGGGTTGGAGGCCACCTGCTGCAGGCGGATAGGAGGTAAGATCCCATCCGCATTTGGCGGCGGAAACGTCCGCGATGCGGCACCCTCTGGCCTCCTCCGCGCGGCGGACGGCATTCATAGCGAGGTGCTCGATGCGGGCACGGGCAGCAGCATCAGCGGCAACGGGATCGATCGGCTCATCACCACGTCGCGCGCGCATAAGGCCTGCCGGGACGACGAGCGCGCCACCAAGGACAACCGGAGTGCCATTGACCACATGGCGCATGGCGTGAAGTTCCTTCTTACGATTTTCAAGCCGTCCCTCAAGGTCAGAAAGCGTGCGCCGGACGTTTTCGAGATTGAGGCGCACATCCTTACCGGCTTCGCCATCCTCTTTAAGCTTCAGCCAACGGTCTTGCCAGAAGGCAATTTCGTTGGTGAGGCGCTCATGCACTGCGTTCAAAGTTTTTTCGACATGAGCAACCCTACGGCCAGCTACTTCGTTGTAGTGCTCTGGCACTAGAGTAGAGGCTGCAAGCGTGACAGCGCGGGGCTCCTGGTCAGCCACAATCCACGGTGCAGCCAGTACATCTTTGAGGAGTGGGCGCTCGGACATGGCTAAAGGTTCTAGATCAAGATGAGGTGCCCAGCCGGCAAAAGTAGCCTGTCCGTCTTGGCCTACACGGACAAACTGCATGCGCTTGGATAACACCATTCCATCGCCTGATTTGACCTCGTGAGTAAGCAGGAATAGCAGCCACGGCTCCGTCCCATCGTCCGTCGGATCGATGAGGATCGCACCCTGTCTCAATAGATTTGCGTGTTGTTCGATGATTAAATCAGACATAGAGAGCATGAGTGGGTGGCCTGGGTGCATGAGAACGGCACGGGTTTGGCCCGGTTTGTCGAGTGGCTGAATGGCTTCCCGCTCAAAGCACACGCGGTCGTAGCGTTTGAGCACTGGTTCATATTCCCGACGGTTGCGGCCAGTGATGCGGCGGTCCCGCTCACGGATGGCAACGGGAACATGAGCAATTTCAAAACGACCTGATTCGCGGGGATGGGATGCGCCGCCGAGGGAGGTAAATGCCTGCAGAAAAAAGGAGCGCACAAAGTAGGGTTGGAGGCGTCGCGCTTCCGCTTTCTCCATCTCTTCCTTGACGGAAAAGAGCCGTTCCTGGCTCATTGTTTCCTGAGCGAGCGCGTTGCGGTTCAACAGTGATCTGAGATGGTCATGGTCAAGGGCTTCATCGATTTTTTTCGTGAGGCGAGAACGGACTTCTGGTTGGTCACCATACCGGATAGCCTGCATGAGAAGATCCTTGAGGCTTGTTTCCTCGAATATCTCCCCAAGGATGTCAAAGACTCGACCATTGAGCGCGTCGCTTTCAACTTCGAGTTTCTTGAGCAGGCGGTGATAAACATCACCCTCACGAGTTTCTTTCGCAACAAGATTCCACAGGTGGCAGACTTCAGTCTGGCCGATACGGTGAATGCGGCCAAAGCGCTGCTCCAGCCGGTTCGGGTTCCAGGGGAGGTCGTAGTTGACCATGAGGTTTGCGTTTTGGAGATTCACGCCTTCGCCGGCGGCATCGGTGGCGACGAGCACGCGCACATCAGGGTCTGAGCGAAAGAGCGCCTGGATACGGCGGCGCTCATCGCGGTGCGTGCCTCCATGGATGGTGACGATCGCATCACTATTACCGAGTACGCCTGCGATCTTGGCGTGAAGGTAGTTCAGGGTATCGCGATGCTCGGAGAAGATAATGATTTTGCGCTGCCGGCCGGTAGCGTCGTGCATTGCGGGATCATTCTGGAGGATTTTTGAAAGTTCATCCCATTTGCGATCGTGGCCGGAGACAACGACGGCCTTCGCCTGATGTTCGAGACCTTCGAGAAGGTGGATTTCTGCTTCGAGCTCAGCAACGGTTTTGGCTGCGGTCGCTTCGTCAATGAGGTTCTCTTCGAGATTCTCT
>SWDN01000021.1 GCA_005116775.1 Nitrospira sp. | reverse complement strand
TGTCCTGACCATACGGAGAAGCGGTTGCTCTTCGATCTCTTGTCCGCGGAACAGCAGACAGGGATCACCTTGACGGAAAGCTTCGCGATGTGGCCAGCTGCTTCGGTCAGCGGTCTCTACTTTTCCCACCCCGATGCCAAGTATTTTTCCGTGGGAAAGATCGGGAAAGATCAGGTCGAAGACTACGCCCGCCGCAAGGGAATGGACCTCCGCACGATCGAACGCTGGCTATCGCCGAATCTCAACTATGAACCTGCCTAGGGCCTTGCGCGAGATCTGATTGCCATGCGACCATCGGCTCCCTTCAGGAGAGATGGGATGGCCAAAAAAAGCTCGCCGCTTGCCAAGCTCACCAGTCCTTCACTGCCTGCCGTGGTTGCGCGGCCACGCCTGTTTCGCTTGCTCGATCATGTACGCAAACAACCCATCGTGTGGATCGTCGGTCCTCCGGGAAGCGGGAAAACCACACTGACGGCGAGCTACGTACGAGCGAAAAAGCGCCGGGCTGTGTGGTATCAGCTCGACGAAGGCGACAGCGATCCTGCCACGTTTTTCCATTACCTCGGTCTGGCTATCCAGAAAGCCAATCCACGCTACCGTACGCCGCTACCTCATCTCACACCGGAATATCTGCCGGGGCTGCCGATCTTTGCCCAGCGGTTTTTCGAGCAGGTATTTCAGAGAATGCCGCCCCAGATTGTGTTGGTCTTCGACAACTACCATGTGCTGGTCAAGGATTCGCCGGTTCATGACGTGATTCGCATCGCGGCGGAAGGATTGCCGCGCGGATCAGGCATGATCGTCATGTCGCGGTCGGAACCGCCGGGAGCGTTTGCCCGGCTTCAGGCGGAGCAACAGCTGGCGCGGATCGGACAAGAGACGCTACGTCTGACCCAATCGGAAGCGGCAGGGTTGGTCCGCCTCCATACGAAGGGACGCGCAAAGAAGCCTGCTGCCGGCAGCGTGGACCAGCTCTATCGCATGACGAGTGGATGGATCGCCGGCGTCGTATTGCTGCTGCAGCAGCAACAGACGAAAAATCTCTCGATGGCGACGACAGGATCATCGGCGCCGGAAGTCCTCTTCAATTATTTGGCCAAAGAAGTGTTCAGCGAACGAGACGATCAAACCAAGGCGGTTCTGCTGAGGACGGCAGTGCTGTCCTCGATGACCGTGCCGATGGCCGAAGCGTTGTCGAGAGTGCCGACGGCCGGGGCGATACTGGCGCAGTTGCATCGCGTCGGCTATTTTACGGAACGGCGAACGGAAGGAGCGCTCCGTTACCAGTATCATCCGCTCTTCAAAGAATTCTTGCTGGCCCAGGCACGGACTCAGTTGGGGCAGGACGCGTTCGCTCAACTCCAAGGCCAGGCGGCGGCGCTTCTCGTGGATGACGGACAGATTGAAGAAGCCATCGCCCTGTGGATGTCGGACAGGCGCTTCGAAGAAGCGGCACATATCATTCTGACCCACACACCGGCACTGCTGTACCAAGGACGAGGGCAGGTTGTGTCGGCCTGGATTACGAGTCTCCCGGAGTCGCTCAGAGAAGCAGTCCCCTGGCTCTTGTTCTGGCTTGGGGCGGCCACACTTCCGATGCAACCGGCCAACGCGCAGGTCCTCTTCGAGCGAGCCTTTGCGCATTTCCAAGCGCAGGGCGACCAGGCTGGAACTCTCATGGCCTGGGCCGGCGTGGTCGATGCCATTTGGTACACGTGGAAAGATTTGCCTCAAATGGATTCGTGGATCGATCGTTTTTCCGACATCATGCCCGAAGGGTCTCGCTATCCATCGCCGGAGATTGAAGCCGCTGTGACCTGCGCCATGTTCAACGCGTTGTTTTGGCGGCGGCCGCAGTACGACAGGATCAAGCCCTGGGCGGCGAAGGTGTCCCACATTATCGAACACTCGCCCGTTCTGACCGTGCAGTTGGCGACGGCAGGGGTTTCGCTGGCGAATCACTACATCTATGCGGTCGAGTTGGGGAAGGCGGACCATGCGCTGAAAGCGGTGGAAGCCGCTCTGCGGCGGAGTCCTCCATCGCCGTTCGTGCAACTCGCCTGTTATCAAACCAAAGCGATCATTGCCAATGTTCTGGGCGATGCCGAAGCCTGTTTCCGCACAGTTGCGGAGGGGTTGAATCTGGCGCGCCGGAGCGGTGTGGTTCTCTGGGACGTGCCGCTGTTAGGCGCCCGGTGTCTGGGGGCGCTGATGCAGGGAGATCTGACGACTGCGCAACAATCGGTCGACGAGATGTTTGCCCGTTCTCGCGAAGGAGCCTTGTTCTTCCAGTCATGGATCTTCTCGCTGCAAGGCGGGGTGGCGTTTGCAAAGGGGGATGTTTCGCTGGCCAGGCGGGCTGCGGAAGCATCGCTCCTGTCCACTCAGCGCGAAGGGCCGTTCCCCGAATCGGTCAGCCGTTTCGGTTTGGTCCAAGTGCATATTGCGATGGGAGAACTGGACGAAGCAGCCGCACACCTCGCGCGTATCGGCGAGATTGCCCGGGAGATGCGCAGTCCTCTCACGGAAATCGGCTGGAAGCTCGCCGTGGCTCAGGTCGCGTTCGCTCGGAAAGACGAGGTGACAGGTCTCGACGCGCTTCGCGCAGGATTTCGCATCGGCGCCGCCACCGGCATCGTGGATTGGCAAGGCAAGGTGCACCCTGAAGATCTGGCATTTCTTTGCGCCAAGGCGCTGGCAGCCGGCATTGAACCGGACTATGCGAGGATGTTGATTCGAAAACGGCATCTCTCGCCAGGAACTGCCGGTGTCCATCTCGAAGCCTGGCCCTGGCCGATCAAAATCTACACATTGGGCCGGTTTGCCTTGGTGAAAGACGGCAAGCCCGTCTCATTCACCGGCAAGACGCAGAAACGTCCACTCGATCTCCTGAAAGCCCTGATCGCGCTGGGCGGGCGGAATGTCAATCAGGCGCGCCTCATCGAAGCCCTCTGGCCGGAGACCGATGGCGATGCGGCAGCGGCTTCTTTCAACATGGCGCTCAAGCGACTCCGGGAATTACTCGGCCATCCTGACGCCGTGCTGTTGACCGAACGAAAACTCACCGTGAATGCCCAGCTCTGCTGGGTGGACGTCTGGGCCTTCGAGCGTGGAATCGCGCTCGACAAGCACGATGAACGAGAAGCCGGCCATGTGCTCAACCTCTACCATGGGCCGTTCTTGGGAGATGACGAAGAAGCCTGGTCCCTCTCGATGCGAGAACGGTTGCGCGCATCCTTCCTGAAGCACGTGCAAGCCGTGGGCGAGGGATTAGAAGCGCGTGCTCAGTGGGCCATCGCGATCGAGTGGTATCAACGAGGCCTGCGCGTGGATGATCTCATCGAACAGTTCTATCAACGCCTCATGACCTGCCAGCACAAGCTCGGTCAGCGAGCCGAAGCCCTCAGCACCTATCAGCGCTGCAAGAAGGTCCTCGGGACTCATCTGGGAGTGACTCCTTCGAGCACAACCGAAGCGTTCTATCGATCGATCACTTCCTGACTGATTCGCAAATACAACCAGTTCTTTTTTGCACCCCTCTAAGAATCCTCCATCCGTTAGTCATCCGTTAGTCGCCTGCGCGTAGCATGCGAGCCGCAAGATCGTAACAAGCTATTCAGCAATCAGCTGTCAGCCATCAGCGATCGGTCACGGATCATGGACTAGGCACTGACACAATCATTCGACATGCAGCTGAGAGCTGAAGGCTGACAGCTGAACGCTCATGAGCCCATTACATGGAAAGCTACATCGTCCGCATCTATCGGCGGGATCAGAAGCGGAGCACGAAGGTGGAGGGTGTGGTGGAAAAAGTAAGCACCCAGCAGCGAACGGTGTTTCACAATTTGCGAGACTTGATGGCGATTGTGAAGCGGATGACAACCAGCCAGACCAAAGGCTCTTCTTAGTATGAGAAGAGAGAAAGAACGATATGGTGAGCCTGTTTAATCTCCGACAAATCAACGTGCAGAAAGACTGGCGTAGGTTGTTCGTGATGGGCGCCCAATCTTGCGTAATGCTCGTTGCGCTTGTTGGAGTCGGTTGTGAAGCTTCGAACCCAAGCCCATTCCAGCCTGAGCCGGCAGAGGTCACAACGGTGTCTGATGTTCGAGTCGCTCTCGATGGGAACGGTTTTGCAGCCGTCTCGAATGAAGAGACGAGAAATCGAGCGAACTCATTTCAGTTCAGTGTGCGGGCATCCCGATATAGTTTTTCTGACAATGCCTTTCGTGACGGGATCACATTAGCAGCAGGTGATTCCGCGGCTAACAGTTTTAAAGTCTTGGCGAACGATCAAAGCGGCCAAGTGATCGAATTCGTGCAGGAGGCGACGCTTCACGTGGGTCTGCCCTCTGTTAATGTGTTGAAGAGTTGTCTATTCGTGTTGAATCAAGGCTGGGGCTGTTCTGTGAGCTCGTTTGTTCCTTATGCGCTCTCAATGGATGGGGCAGGGCAGGCTCTAGCGAGTCGTGTAGCGGGGTCCTCGTTGGTCGCAAATCATTTTAATCCAGGAACCGGCTGGGGCGTCGATCAAATTCTTTCTACGGATGATCCAAAATTCGGGATAGTTGCGCTGGTCTATTGGAGCGGCGGGATCGGGTATGCCGTATGGGTTGATCGTCAGGATAATATCCGGGCCAGTCGATTTGTGCGTAGCACAGATACCTGGGAACCGTCTCAGGTTCTGGGGGTTGGGAGCAGAGCTCATGTTGCTCTTGCGAGGAACGCGGCGAGCGCCGCTGCGCTTGTTGTGTGGGTGGATCTCACAGGAGGGTTTCAATACAGCCAGTATATTCCAGGAAATGGATGGCAAGGGGCGCAGCCAATTCCACTTCTCAGTACCAATGAAATGAACCCGAGTCAGCTTGCGATGGCAAGCAACGGAGATGCGATGTTGATTGGCGTGGTTGGTCAGGGGGCGCAGGCAAGTAATTTAATCCGTGCCATCCGATTTAAGAACGGAGGTTGGGAAACGCTTCAAACGATCGGATCAGTTGGATCAACCGTCCCTCAAAACACGCAGATTGTTATGGACGGAGTGGGAAATGCGATAGCCCTCTATGTAAACGTAAATACTGGCGAGCTGATCGCCAACCGTTTTTCTGTCGTGAGTGGGTGGCAAGGTGCTGAAACGATTGGCATTCTAACTGGCATTGCGTCTGCAAATGGTGACTTTGACATTGACATGGATGAAACCGGCCGGGCGATGGCGGTATGGCCAGGGGATGCCGGGCCTGCGTTTCCTCTTGGTAGTTCGCGGCTCAGAACCTATACGGCGGGTGGGTTTACCGTGGCACTCACGCCGAGCATCCTTCCGCTCCAACGCAATGGCGATAGTCAGCGTGCCACGGTGTCGATTACGCGACTGGGTTATACGGGCCCAATAGATCTTCAACATTTCGATTGCCCCGCGAAGGTCATCTGTGTGTTCGATCAGTCACAGATTCCTGGAAACGAGAATAATACCGGACTGACGTTTCTTACCAATCTCAATGACCCTGCACTGGCTGGCAACTATGTGGTCCGCGTCACAGGAACGGGAGGTGGGGCGACAACTGAGGCCTTCATCGAAGTGCAGATCCAATAGGGGACGGTTCGGAATTTCGGTAAGAGAGCTTTTAGCTGAATTCGCATGATCAATGGATTGGAGGGTGAGATGAAACACGTTCATCAAAAAGCCGTGGCCGTCCTTGGGCTTCTGCTCGTTCTGTGCGCTGGTCTCTTTGCCTGCAGTTCCAGCGGCGATGGAGACGGGGGAGGTGGGACGCCGGCGGCGACGATCAGTGGGACGGCCACTTCGCCGGGCGGATTGCTGGCGAAGGCCGCGCCGACAAAGCTGCAGCAGTTCTTTGCCGCGCTGCTACCGAGCGACGCTTGGGCGCAAGTGATCGGCGGGTTCGCGCCGGTTCCGAACGCCAATGTGTTCTTGGTTCGGATCACCAATGCCGGTGTGCCAACTGGGACACCACTCATTCTGGCTCAGACCACGACCAACGCGGCGGGACAGTACACGCTCACGTTGCCTCCCGGCGTCACGCCGGCGAGCGATCTGGTCGTCCAGGTGACGAACGCGGCGACGCCTCAGCCCATTCCCACCGCCGGAACTCAGAACGCCCCGGCCACACAGGCCACGGTCAATATAGATCCGATCAGTGAGGAAGTGTTGCAGGAAGTCATTGCATTCCTGGGGGCGAATCCGGCCAGCGGGCTGG
>SWDN01000020.1:622-40942 GCA_005116775.1 Nitrospira sp. | reverse complement strand
TCGGTGGGCGGCAGGCGGCGCGGACGATTCACTTTATCGCCTGTTTCACCTTCGTCGGATTCATTGTGATTCATGTGTTGGAAGTGATCCTGACAGGATTTTTCAACAACATCCGCTCGATGGTGACGGGATGGTTTGTCGTCAAGCATGAACGCGAAGGAGCGAGCCATGAAGCATGAACGTGCGATGGAACGTAGACAGTTTCTGAAGGGGACATTGGGCGTCGCAAGTCTTGTGGCCCTCGCTGGCTGCGACAACCTGTCGCAAAGCAGCTGGTTCCCTTCGATCCTCAGCAAGGCGGAAAAGTTGACCGAACGGGTACAACGAGCCGTCACACCCACGAATGCGTTGGCAAAAGAATATGGGGAAGCCGACATCTCGAAGGTATTTCCGGCGAACGGGAATACCGACCCGGGTACCGATGAGTATGCCGAGCATGTGGCAAAGAATTACGCTGATTGGACGGTGAATGTCGTCGGCTTGGTTCAGACCCCTATGAGTTGGTCGCTGGCAGCGTTGAAAGAATTGCCGTCGCGGACGCAAATCACCCGGCACGACTGTGTCGAAGGGTGGAGTGCAATCGGCAAGTGGACCGGTGTTCCGCTCGGCGATCTGCTACGACAAGTTGCGCCGTTGCCGAATGCCAAGTACGCCGTCTTCCATTGTGCCGATGTGGACGAAGACGGAATACCCTATTACGAGAGCATGGCCCTGGCCGACTGTTATCACCCACAGACGATCCTGGCCTACGAATTAAACGACACTCCGCTGGATATTCCTCACGGCGCGCCGATTCGCCTCCGTTTTGAACGCCAGCTCGGATACAAACAGGCCAAGTATGTAACCAAGATCGAATTGGTGGAGTCCCTGTCCGGTATTGCCGGCGGGAAAGGCGGATATTGGGAAGATGATCAAGGGTATGAATGGTACGCAGGTATATAAAAAGTAACACGAGGGCTATGGATACAGGGAGCGATCACGTTGCCTCTCAACCATCTGATTTGAGGACAGGTCTAGTCATAGGAGCAGCGGTTTAGAAAACCCTTCCCACTATGGACTTCCCAGGATTTTGCGGACACCGTTAAGCCCGTTGCGATAGGGCAGAGCATCCCGTGGGTGTTCAACTGGAATGATCGAGGCACGCTCAAGGAGATACATCTAAAGGCGCTCTATCATCGGTGGAAGGCAGCCTGTCGGCTGGCAGGGATGCCGACGCGCATTCCCCACGACTTCAGGAGAACAGCAGTGAGGAATCTTGACGGGCAGGGGTACCGCGTTCAGTGGCGATGAAGTTGACCGGCCATAAGACGGAAGCCGTATATCGACGCTATGCGATTGTGTGTGAGGCTGATCTGACGGAAGGACTCAAGAAGCTCGCGGTCCAGGAGTAGTCATCGCGAGAGAATTTAGAGTTAAGCCACAGTTAAGCCACAATTTCGAGATATCCGAGTCAAAAGCCCCACATTCCTGGGGGAAATATGGCGGAGGGGGCGAGATTTGAACTCGCGGACCCCTTGCGAGGTCTCCAGTTTTCAAGACTGGCACGTTCGGCCACTCCGTCACCCCTCCATCCCATATTGAACCAGACCGTGAGTCAGTATTATTACTCTAGGCGGCAGATAAGGACCTGTGAGTATCTCATTCTTTCTTGATTCGTTCCATCCCGCCCATGTAATCACGTAAGACTTTCGGTATCGTGATGCTCCCATCCGGTTGTTGATAATTTTCGAGGATGGCTACGAGCGTACGTCCGACAGCGAGTCCTGACCCATTGAGTGTATGTATGGGCTCTGTCTTCGCATCTTTTTTCCCTGCGGCTCCCTTATAGCGAATGCCGGCCCTTCTAGCCTGAAACCCTTCAAAATTACTGCAAGAGGAAATCTCCCGATAGTGGTTCTGTGATGGGAGCCAGACTTCGATGTCGTAGGTCTTCGCCGCCGAGAATCCCATATCGCCAGTGCAGAGTGCGACGACTCGATAATGAAGTTCCAATCCTTGCAAGATTGATTCAGCGTGACCAGTCAGCCGTTCCAGCTCCTCGTACGACTGATCAGGCCTTGCAAGCGAGACCAACTCCACTTTGTTGAATTGGTGAAGGCGAACGAGTCCTTTGGTGTCTTTCCCATAGGATCCTGCCTCCCGGCGAAAACAGGGGGTATAGGCCGCATATCTGATGGGCAGCGCATTTTCGTTGAGAGTTTCATCGCGGTGAAGATTGGTCACAGGCACTTCTGCTGTTGGAATCAAGAAATAGTCTTCGTCCCGCAAGCGAAAGAGATCCTCTTCAAATTTTGGCAATTGTCCTGTCGCGGTCATGCTCGATCGATTCACCAGGAATGGCGGAAGGACTTCACGGTATCCGTGTTGTGTCGTATGGACGTCGAGCATATAGTTGATCAGGGCTCGTTCGAGTCTTGCGCCGACACCCATCATGACCGCAAAGCGTGCGCCGGTGACTTTTGCCGCCCGGTCGAAGTCCAAAATGCCGAGGGCTTCACCGAGTTCCCAATGGCTCTTAGCAGGCGTCGTCAAGAGGGGTGGGGATCCCCATTGACGCGCTTCCTTGTTGTCTCCTGCATCGTTCCCTACCGGCACCGACGCATGGGGAAGATTCGGGATACGGAGATTGAGGTCAGTTAAGGTTTCTTCGACTGTCCGTAGTTCGACTTCGATTGTCTTGATCTGCTCACCGATTGCCTTCATGGCGACCATAGGAGCATCTGCCGGCTGTTTCTCTCGCTTGAGTTTGGCGACCTCGTCCGATCCTTTCTTCAGTTCATGACGAAGCTGCTCGACCTGACCTGCCAAGGCCCGCCGTTGCTCGATCAGCGTGCGCAACCTGTCCCAAGGAACATCGGCGCCGCGGCGGCCAAGCTGATGCCTGATGGTGTCAAAATTGTCGCGTAAATAGCGGAGATCGTACATAGCGGCCTATTCCTGAAAGCGCTGGAATCTAACATCGGGGTGGGGGTTAGTCAATCAATCGGGCTACAGCAGTCACTGTGGAATGTACAGATTCACCCTGTTGACAGACGTTGTCGGATTGAGGACCATATTGCGATGCGCACCGTGACGAATCCACCCAATCCGTTTGAGTCACAGCACCGGGATCTTTTGGAGCCTGCTCCCCCTGTGGCGCTCCAGATGTTTGAAGATGCTACCAGGGACATTCTCAGTCGGAACGACAGCCCTGATTTGCCATTTCGTTGGAGTCTGAACCCCTATCGAGGCTGCTTCCACGCCTGCGCGTATTGCTACGCGAGACCCACGCATGAGTATTGGGGATTCGGCGCAGGGAGTGATTTCGAGTCCAAGATCATCGTGAAGCGGGAAGCCGCAGCGTTGCTTCGCCGGACGTTCGAAAAACCTTCGTGGAAAGGTGAATTGATTCTGTTCTCAGGAAACACCGATTGTTACCAGCCGTTGGAGGCTTCGCTGGAATTGACGCGGGCTTGTCTGGACGTCTGTGCTGAGTACCGGAACCCTGTCGGCATTATCACGAAAGGAGTCTTGGTGTTGCGCGATATAGAGTTGCTGTGCCGGTTGCATCAGGAAGCGTCGGTTCACGTGTATTTCAGCATCCCGTTTTCAGACGATGAGGTGGCGCGCAAAGTCGAACCTCAAGCGCCATCCAGCCGGAAACGGTTCGAAGCGATGGCGAGATTGGCACAAGCCGGGATTCCTACCGGCATCTCGCTGTCTCCGATCATTCCTGGCCTGAACGATGAGGATCTGCCTGAGCTGCTGGCTCGAGCGAAACAAGCCGGAGCAGTGGAAGCGATGGCGACGCTGCTGCGGTTGTCCGGCTCTGTGGAGCCGGTGTTCATGGAGCGAATGGCCACAGCATTTCCAGATCGAATCACCAAGATGACGAATCGGATTCGAGATGTGCGAGGTGGAGCGATCAGTGAGGGGGCCTTTTTCGAACGGCACCATGGCACAGGACCCTATTGGGCCATGATCGAACAGTTATTCGAGGTCTCTAGACGAAAGGTAGGGTTGTCGGTGTTGCAGCCCGAGGCAATCCCCCCTACCTTTCGCAGGCCGGGAATCGAACAGCCCAGGTTATTTTGAAGTGGGACAGAGAAAGGAGCGAAGATGAAACACAATCCCGGGTTCCTCAAATTGGTCGATGCGGCACGGGCAAGGGTCAAGGAATGTACAGTGGCCCAGGCTAAGACCATGCTCGATCGAGGTGAGGCCGTGCATTTTCTCGATGTGCGTGAGGATCACGAATTTGCGAAGGATCACGCGAAAGGGGCTCGTCATCTGGGAAAGGGAATTATCGAACGCGATGTCGAGACGCTTATTCCCAATAAAGACGAGGCGATTCTGTTGTATTGTGGAGGCGGTTATCGGTCTGTATTAGCCGCGGACGCGCTTCATCAAATGGGCTACAGCAATGTGGTGTCGATGGATGGAGGCATTAAAAGTTGGCGAGATGCGGGCTATCCGATGGAGCGATGATGGAACCTCGGAGCGGCCAAGGTTCCATCTATCCCGGCGCGCGAACTCTGGCGCCATAACGGACACGATTACTTGCTGTTGACCCGATCGAATTCCTTGATGACTTGGTCGGTTAAGTCGATCGTGTCTTTACTGTAGATCACAATCTTGACCGTCTGTTCGCTGCCCCTATCGACGACGAGAGCGAACCCACCTTTTTCTGCCACGGTTTTTGTAGCAGAGGAAATTTTCTTCATGTAGTCATCGACCAATTCCTTCTGCTTGCCCTGTAGTTCCTGATTAAACTCTTGCGCGCGTTTCTGAAACTCTTGAACCTTGGTGCGGAATTGCGTTTCTTTTTCTTTTTTCTCGGTGTCGCTCAACTTCGCGGCTTGCTCCTTGAGTGTCTTCTCTGTATTGCGCAATTCCTCTTCGTCGCCGGACAACAACTTCTGCCTCGTGGACACATATTCTTTAAGACCGTCCAACGCTTTTTTGCCTGCTTTAGATTTTTCCAAAACAACCTGGGGGTCGACCACGCCCATCTTGAAAGTCTCGGTAGCCTGTGCAGCAGGAAGAGTGGTGAGCAGGAATAGGCCTGCCGCGGCCAAGGGAAGGACGGTTCGCTCCACGAAGGTTCTCGTTCTATGCATAACACGCGCTCCTTGTTGAGAATTGATGCATCCAGTGAAACTGTTGCGAGAATAACTTGGAGGGCAAATCCTGTCAAGGGACCGGAGTGCGTAGAGGCTAGACGAAGTAACGGCTGGTGTCCAACTTATACTCGGTGTTGTCGATCAAGCGAATAATGTTGTGGCGGAACTCTCCAGTTTCGTCTTTCTCGGTCAGGTCTATTTCGGGGCCGTGATCGATCGAGTTTCCCTGAGGATCTGTGATGACTCTGATGAAAGGCCGCTCGGTATCCGCTTTGTCTGCAGCCGGCTTGAGCACAACCGCCAATTCGTTGGTATCCAGCATGACCAGACTCCCGATGGGGATAATGCCGACACAGTTCACGAACAGTTTGAGCAACACAGAGTCGAATGCTTTCCCGGATTTTGACAGCATCATGTTCAATACTTTCGACGGGGACATAGGTTCCCGTCGGTAGACACGAGAGGAGGTCATGGCGTCGTAACAATCTGCGATCGTCAGAATACGGCCGGTCAGTGAGAGTGTCCAGGGCACGGTCAGCTTCGGATAGCCTGAGAAATCCAGGTTCATGTGGTGCTCGAAGGAGGCTGCCGCCATGCGGCCAGGCAAATTGGTGAGACCTCTCATTTTTGAGAGACTCAGGACCCCTTCCGTGGGGTGGTTACGCATGGCCACCCAATCCTCATCGGTGAACTCGCCAGGCTTGTTGAGGATTTCCATGGGAATGGTGGATTTGCCCATATCATGGAACAGTGCCGCAAGGCCCAGATCTGCCAGTTCCATCTTAGGGTAGCCTGCTCGATTGGCCAAGGCCATGGACAGCAACGACACATTCACTGAATGGTTATGGGTGTACTGATCGTGGCAGCGAAGGGTGGTGAGGCCGAGGACCGCGTTTTCATCGTCCACCATACGATCGATGATGTTTTGGATCGCGCGCTTCGCCTGCTTAAAGCTGATCTTTCCTCCTTCGTGAGCCGATTGCGTCAGAGCTCCGACCGATCCTGCCAATTTAGCATAGCCATTCTTGGCGTCCAGTTTCTGTTGCGCCTTTCGGTCTGTGCCTCCCGTTTCCGGGGCTTTGCGGATTTGCAGCTGCCGTTGTTCTTCTATGTCGATACCGACAATTCCCCGTGTAGTGATTTCCTTCTGAAGATCTTCGATCGTATGGTTGTTGTGATCTAGAGTGACAAAGAGCGAGGCAAACTCACGCAGGTCTTTCGACTCCACGGTCAACGATAAGGTGATGCCGCCGATTTTCCAGGCGTTCAATACATCGATGATACTGGTGGCCACCGCCATCTGCTGCGCCGTCACTTTTAAGTGACTGTCTCCGAGAAACAAGAAATCGTTTTGCAGGCGGAGTGTGACCGGTTGGTCGTGAGCCATGGTCTTAATCAAGATCAATATCGCGTCAACGGGTTTATCCAGTGCCGTGTTCGTGCGCTCGTAGATGCGGGAGGTCTTTATCAAGACATTCAATTGGGTGACCAGCTGAATGCCCAACATGACCATCTGCTGGTCAAGAATGTCTCCAGCTTCCGATCCGCGGGCGATTTTCCGCGAAAGGGATTTCTCGTGGGTAAGGATTGGCTGTGCCTGTTCTTCCTCGACCGAGGCCTCTTTGATCTTGATGTCACTCACGGCAAAAACTCCTTACTATGATGCAGCCTGCTTGAGATGCTGCTGTCGCTGGGCCTGGGCGAGCGCAGTGGTGCAGGCCTGTCGTATGGCGGCGCCCCCTTTTTTTTGACCCAGTTCAAGGGCGGCGATGGCGGCTGGGCTGGGCGACCGCCCTAAGGTCTCTGCTGCGAGAGCAGCGAGCTCTTCCTTTTTCTTGCGGTTCGTCCAGGACCGCTCTGTGATCAAACTTTCAAAGAATGGAAGGCACTCATCGCCGCTGGTGGCGCGCACCGCTTGGAATACTGCGCGCTTTTCGCCGAGTGTCCGGTCCATGAATGTTTCTGCTGATACTAGAGGCGACCAGGTGGAATAGGGAGTCTTATAGTTGCCGGTCATGAGCAACTTAAGTGCCGCAAATCTGATCGACTCCTCGGTGTCGTTCAAAAATGCAGCCAGCTTTGTCCCGTTTCCGTTGGGACGGAAGATTCCTATCGCTCTGACGACTTCTTTCCGTACCTGTACGTCCGGATAGCGCACCAACTTTTCAACCGCGTCTGCAAATTGGGGCTTGTTCCATTTGAGAAGGATCGCAAGAAGGTTCTTGACATAGCGGGGACGACGGTCTGACAAACCACGGAGCACGTGATCGGGTTGATCCTTCGCAAGTGTCTCAAGGGCCTCAACGACGATCGCTTGATGGGCCGGCGTTTCTAGATTCGCTAAGAGGGTGCAAAAGGCGGGGACTGCCGTCGCCGTCATTGACAGCAAGACCGCCGGCAATCCTTCGGTGATTGCATCGGAGGTCTTGTTCAAATAAGTCTCGATCAGCTTGACACGTTCCGAGTTGCCAAGGTTGTGAAGCAGGTCGGCCAGTTGTTTCTTGTGATCGTCTCCGAGATCCGGTCTGACCTCAGTGGTGACATGTAACAGTCCGAGTACGCTGTCTAATACAGTCCATTTGCCCTGAGCTGTCAATGAGTCGAGGACGTTTCCCCAGAGGGCGAGCAACTTCGTCAAGATCGCAGGAGATTTTTCGGACGCCAAGATTGCGGTGAGCATATCCAAGAGATAGGTCATATTATCTCTGGCGCTCTCAGTCGTGATCTCTGCTGATAAGGCTGCAAATTCTGTTTCAGAGACATCGTAGCCCTGGCGGCCGGATTGAAATTGGCCAGCCCTTCCGGATGGCGTGCTGCCGGAAGTACTGTTTCCATCGGCTCCGAGGCCCCTCTCCTTCCTGGCTTTGGCCTGTTCCCGATCCAGGAGGTCACGTAAATTGGATTCCAATAGATGCGTCGTTTCTGCGGTTGGGAGGGCAAAAATATCTCCGCCGATCGAGGCTTTGGCGACTTCCTCAGCAGTGACTATGGTAATCGTGGCGAGGTTCTTAGACCATAAACGGGTGACGATGTCGTCATCGTCTTCTTCGGAGTCGAGGGCGCCCCACAGCGAATCAAGGAAAAAGGAGAGGTCTTCAGCGGCAAGGCCTTCAAGAAACGCGAGTTCTCGAATACCATCTGCGTAGAGCTTGAACGCGACGCTTTCATTGCTCGACTCTTGCTCGGATCGGTAGACGACATTCCCGTTGAAGTACAGCTCGGATCGTTGAATAAGAAACCCCAATTTGGAGTAGGTCGTGAGGTGAGTCGTGAGCCCCTCGAACAACTCTTGAAAGAACTTTTGTGCCACAGGGTTCGCTGTTCCGTACGTCCGGCGGGACTTAGAGGTTTTGTCCAAGAGCGTGAGAACTCGCTTGACGGAGACCAACTCCGGGTCGGCTGGCTCTTTTGCGGAGACGAGCAGCGGTGTGTTGTCGTCTGGTTTTAGCTCGTCCATGATGAACAGTCGTACCCTGGAGGTGCTGAATCGTCAAGGAAATAGCCGCTCTTCACCAGTTTCTCACTGAGAAATTGCGGAGAGATTTCTTCAGCCTTGAGTCATGGACAGGAGGGCATTGTGAACCTCCTGGCTAGGTCGGTAGAATCCGTTTTATATGACGATTGCCCAGACCCATATCGTGTGTTTTGGAGACAGCCTGACCGCGGGGTTTCAGTCACCCACTCCTGACAACCCTCAAGGTACGGAGACGCCGTATGGGCGGTTTCTACAAGAATTGATTGGGTCTGTCGTGCGCGTGTCTGTAAGCGGTATCTGCGGTGAATTGACTGGCGAAATGGCGATGCGGTTTCGGTCGGCTGTCTTGCAACACCAACCGACGTATGTGGTGATTCTTGGCGGAACGAACGATCTTGGGTGGAACGCCGCGCCGGCAGACATTTTTCGAAACCTCCTCAAGATGTATGAACTGGCTGTAGCGGCCAGGATCAAGCCTGTGCCGATGACCGTCCCGTCGATCAGAGCGGGTGACGATCTTCGCAGTGAGGAGGGGCGCCGGTGGTTTGCAGCGCATCTTGAACGGCGGCGTGAGCTGAACGGATTCATTCTTCGCTACGCGGAATCGAAACGGTTGCCAGCCTTCGATCTTTTTACCGCCACGGTAGAACCAGAAACCCAACAACTTGCGGCCCGATATTCCAACGACGGGTTGCATCTGACCACGGCCGGATATCGGCTTATGGCTGAACGGTTGTACCAAGAGGTGTTTACTACGGTGTCGGCGGGAGGATCGTGACGAGAGGAGATCTTGATGCGTGAAGTCACTGATCGGGACTTCGACCGCGTTGTAGAACAGGCAGGATTGCCGGTGCTGGTGGAATTCTGGAAACCAGGGTGTGGGGGTTGCCGAGCGCTGATGCGGGAACTTGAGAAACTGGAGCGCGATGTGACCGGCAAGATGCTGATCTTGAAAATGAACGTTGAGGAGAATTTCCAGATTCCAGCGGAATTGGAAATCACGTCGTTGCCCGTGTTAGCTCTCTATCGCCAGGGGCAGTTCGAGCGGTTTATCGGCGGGTTAGGAAATCGAGAGGAGATTCTCAAGCAGTTGCCGTTGACATGACGTGAGCCGTTACAGAGTTCGCCAGGTCCTTCCGTCTTTTTCAATAAGGCGATCGGCTTCGACTGGCCCGCAGGATCCTGCCTGATATTCAGGCAACCAGCGCAATCCCTGGTTATGCCATCCTTCTAGAATCTTGGTGATCCAGGCCCAGGAGGCTTCAACGGCGTCGCGCCGCATGAACCGTGAGGCATCGCCGACCATCACGTCCAGGAGCAATCGTTCATAGGCCTCTGGCGATGGACGTCCGAAGACGTCGCTGTATTGAAAGTCCATTTCAACCGGATGGGTCTGTGCGCGGGTTCCTGGCACGCGCGACACGATGCGGAGAGAAAGCCCTTCTTCTGGCTGGATACGGAGCGCCAACACGTTCGGCGGTTGCGGCTGCTGCGTATTGGTGTTGAACAGGATGTGCGGAATGTCTTTGAATTGGACGGCGATCTCGCTGGCCCGATGGGGGAGCGCTTTCCCAGTACGCAGATAAAATGGCACGCCGGCCCAGCGCCAGTTCTCCACAAAGCATTTAAGTGCGACATAGGTTTCCGTCGTCGAATCAGGATGAATCCCGTTCTCGCGACGATAGCCAGGGATGGGCTTGCCATGGGCCGTGCCTGCACTGTATTGGGCACGGACGGTGACGTGCTCGACATCCTGATCGGTGATGGGTCTGAGGCAACGGAGGACCTCCATCTTTGCGTTACGCACCACATCCGGATCGAGGGAGTACGGAGGTTCCATCGCAACGAGGCACAGGAGCTGGAGCATGTGGTTCTGCACCATGTCGCGCAATGCGCCGGCTTCTTCGTAGTAGCTGGCCCTCGTCCCGACTCCTTCCGCTTCGCTGACTGTGATCTGCACATGGTCGATATACTTGTGGTTCCAGATCGGCTCGAAGATGCTGTTGGCGAACCGGACGACCATGAGATTCTGAACCGTTTCTTTACCCAGATAGTGGTCGATGCGGAAGATCTGCGATTCATCGAACACACGTCCTGTTACCTGGTTGATGGCTTGGGCTGAGGCCAAATCGCGGCCGACCGGTTTTTCGACGATAATGCGGGCATAGGGCGTATGAGCCTCCGGTTTTGTTGCCAATCCAGCTTGCTCAAGTCCTTCGCATACGGACCCAAATGAACTGGGAGGGATGCTCAAATAGAAAATTCGGTTTCCGGGAAGCTGGAGATTCCGCTCAATCTCTTCAGCTCGGGACTTCAGTGTGGCATAGGTGCTCGGATCATTGTTTCCTCCCGACACGTAAAAAAGTCGTTGTGCGAAGTCCTTCCACTTGTCCTCTGCCAAGGCTTGCCGGGAATGTGTCACGACGCCGTCGCGAAGCGAGGCGCGGAACGCCTCGTCGGTCATCGACGTACGGCCTAATCCGATCACTGCGTAGTTTGGCGGAAGGAGTCCGTCGAGGAGAAGATTGTAGAGAGCTGGAATGAGCCTCCGACGTGCGAGATCGCCGGAGCCCCCGAAGATGACGAGGGTGCAGGGCTCGACCGGAGGGATCGTTTCCTGTGAAGGACTGATATCGATTCGTGAGCTATTGGGTGGCATAGGGCTCCGGTGTTAACGGCGAACCGCGTGACCGCCGAAGGCGTTCCGCAGCGCGGCCAGCATCTTTTCAGCAAAGGACTCGGTTTGCCGGGATCGGAATCGAGTGAACAGGGCCGTCGCGAGCGTCGGGACTGGTACATCTTTTTCGATGGCATCGGCGATCATCCAGCGACCCTCGCCCGAATCCTGTACATAGCCTTTCAACTGTTCCAGTCTGGGATCCTCTTTCAACGCGCCCGCAGCCAATTCCAAAAGCCAGGACCGGACGACGCTGCCATGCATCCAGAGGTCTGCAATGTTTGCAAGGTTGAGTTGGTAGTCGCTTTTCGCCATCAGCTCGAAGCCCTCTGCATACCCCTGCATCATGCTGTACTCGATTCCATTATGCACCATTTTCACGTAATGTCCGGCGCCGACTCCGCCGACGTGAGCCCAGCCCGCCTCTGGAGCCAGCGTGGTAAAGACCGGCGCAAGCCGTTTCACCGGGGCCTCCTCGCCACCGACCATCAGGCAGTAGCCGATCTTCAACCCCCAGATGCCTCCGCTGGTGCCGGCATCGACATAGTGAAGCTGCTTCGTCTTGAGGTCCGCAGCCCGTCGAACATCGTCGTGAAATCTGGTGTTGCCGCCGTCGATGATTGTGTCGCCCGGGTGGAGCAGTGCCGCCACAGCTTGCACCGTCTCCTCCGTCGGTGCGCCCGATGGGACCATAATCCAGACTGCACGTGGAGCCTTGAGGTGACCGATGAGGTCGGCTAACGACGAGGAGCCGACGCAACCAACGTCTTCGGCTTTCTTGATCAATTCCGCAGATCGATCGTACACCACGACTCGATGCTGGTCACGCTGCAACCTGGTGACCATGTTCAGCCCCATTTTCCCAAGTCCAATGAACCCAATTTCCATAATGACTCCTTCTGGTACGGTCACGGCGGACAGTACCTTGAAGATGAGGCTTCCCTGGCGGAAGCTGCCCTTTCATAAGAGCTGCCTATATAAAGGACTGAAAGACCCTATGCGACAGCAGTCCGAGAATCAATTCATGAGTCCGGGAGTCCTGTCAGTCGATTCTGGCAGGGTTCGGAACGTCCTTAAAAAGAGTATCGGCTATATCGCGGCCTAAGTTGAGCCGCTCCGGCAAGGTAGCTGCTGTGAGGAACCGCGCAGCCAGCTCTCCTAGCCCTGCATCGCGGGATGCGATGAATTTCGGGACATCACCCGGTGCGGTGAGCCAGAAACCCCGTAGCCGGAAGAACGCGCTGACGGCATCATCGAAAAATATCGAGAGGAGGTACTGAGCCGTGGCAGGTTTGTCGGCCAGATCCCGCGCTTTTCCCAGCCAATGAAAACACTCTGCCTTCATCCGAATCTGTTCATTGATATTGACCGGCGGCGGTCCCTGGCGAAACCGTTGGTTGGCTCGTTCGATGAGTCTGGCGCCGATGTTTTCGTGATCGAAGAGGACGCGGGCGTTCCGTAACAGAGACGGCAGGCGCGGTGAGTGGGGGATGTCTTCCTCAAGTTCTTGATGCCCGCGATAGCGGATATCGGCCAGGCGGTCGGCAACACGGACGATCTCGTGGCCGTCGGCCTGCCCTTTGACGAGCGCAATGAGATCGATGTCGCTGTGGGCTGTGATGGCTCGTCGAACGCTGGACCCTACGAGGATGATACTCACGAGATCGCCTCCGCGGCGGCCTCGGACGTGGCGCAATGCCAATGCCACAAGTTCTTCGAACCCGGGCTCATCGATCGGATCAGGCTGTTCCGGCGGCTCTGGTACCGCGAGCAATTCCGCCTGTAACTCTTCTGAAGTCGGGATAGGGTGGGTGGCTGAGCTGTCCATGTTTAGGCTCCCTGTGCGAGCTGAATGTGTTCCGGGAGCGATTCCAGCCAATCCTCGAACGGTTGGTCGGCATCGACGATGATTTCCAATTTTCCATTGGTCAACCGCCGGACGACACCGGGACTCTCCGGAGACAAAGGGATTTCAACCCACTCGCGGTTCAGTCCCAGCGAGTCAGTGACCCCAAGGATTCTGCTGATCTGTTTGAACGACACGACGTCTAACGGCATTGATGCTCCACTCGCGGCATTCTAGATTTCAAGGCGAGCAGTGTCAATGAGCGGGTGGGTCAGTTCCCCAACACACGGGTAAAGATTTTTCCGGCTTCTTCGATCATGGCGCCGGAGATATCCAGATGGGTGACAGCGCGAAAACTGTTCCCGCCGATGGCATTGATCAAGACCCCGTCCTGCTTCAAGGCGGCAACGATTGCCGGGGGAGTCAGGTGGTGCCCGATCACATCGAAGATGACGATGTTCGTATCGACATCTTGAGGGTTAAGCCTGACCGTCGAAATGTGCTGCAGTTGCCGAGCCAGTTGCTTGGCATGGTCGTGGTCGTCTTTCAAACGTCCGATATGATGTTCGAGCGCATAGATGCCGGCGGCGGCGAGGATGCCGGACTGCCGCATGGCGCCACCATACATGCGGCGCAGACGCTTGGCCTTATCGAGCAGTGTTTGATCATTCATCATGAGCAGCGAACCGACCGGGGCCCCCAGTCCTTTCGAAAGGCACACCGACAGGGTATCAAAGTGCTGGGCGTAGGAAGCCGGCGGTAGCGTGGTGGCAGCAACGGCATTGAAGAGCCGTGCGCCATCCAAATGCATCGGGATTCCATGGGTAACAGCCACTGCGCGAATCCGTTCGATTGTTGCCAGTGGATAAATTGTTCCGCCTCCGCTGTTATGGGTATTCTCCAGACAGATCAGAGCCGTTTGAACTGTGTGTGGTTCCTTGGGACGGATTGCCGCCTCAACCTGTTCTGGTGAGATGAGGCCTCGATTTCCTGTGACCCAATGGAGTTGGACGCCTGCCAAAGCTCCCGCGGCACCCTGTTCGTACCGGACGATATGCGCCGTGCTTTCGACGATCACTTCTTGCCCGGGCTGTGTGTGGAGGCGAATGGCGAGTTGATTGCCCATTGTGCCAGACGGCACGAACAGGGCGGCCTTTTTCCCAAACATCGCCGCCGCCATCTCTTGGAGGCGATTCACGGTGGGATCTTCGCCGTAAACATCATCGCCCACATCTGCGCGCGCCATCGCTTTCCGCATGGCGTCGGTGGGTTTTGTAACCGTATCGCTGCGCAAGTCAATCATGGAATGTTCATGGGCACGCTGCAAGTCGCTTTGTCTCGCGCATTCTAGCAAATTTTCTTTCTGCGCGGGAAGGTTGATCACGGCAGGATGCTGGTTGCACAATGTGGCGTCAAGGCAAGCGCCCTCCGGAGATCCATACAGAGTCGGGCGAAGCCATTCCAGTCTGTTTCGCATCACTTGTCACGTCTTTTCAGCGCCCGCCGTTTTATCCTAAGGGGAGTCAGTTGGGAGGATCATCTCGCTAGTCCTTCCTTCTTGCTTTACCTGCGAAAAAATCGCGTGGTATAGTCCGCTGCGCACAGTGCCGGTGTGCTTGCTTGTGTGGACTTACGTTTCGCGAGGATAAATATGGTTGAAGTCCCAGTTAAGATATATCTTGATAAAGTATTGAAAGATTGCAGATCTACTGCGAGATCACTTGCCCTGCGATCAGGCCCTGTGAAAGAGAAGGCTTTGCGCGCAATGGCTGATCGGTTAGCCGCTGACGAAGAGAGGATATTAGCGGCGAATGAGAAGGATGTCGATGCGGTTGGGAAGTCGTTTGAGGCTGATGTCAAGAAGGACCGGATGAAGGCTGCTGTCGCTCGTCTGCGGATGAGGCCAAGCGATGTCAAGGAAATGGTCGACCGTCTTCGGATGATTGCGGATCTGCCTGATCCGGTCGGCACAGTTACGTCACGACGGGAGCGGCCAGATGGATTGCAGGTCAGCCGTGTCCGAGTTCCGATCGGAGTGATCGGCGTGGTGTCGGAACTGAGCCCGCTTATTATGGTGGAGTCGATCGCGCTCTGCTTCAAGTCGGGTAACCTCTGTGTCTTTCGTGGCGCGCCGGAGTGGGGCCTGACGCAGCAGGCTATTGCAACCGGCCTGCGCGAAGCCGCGGAGCAAAATGGTATACCGCCCGGCGCATGGATCATCATCGAACGTCCGGAGAAAGAGGTCGCAGTCGAACTGATTCGGGCCGGTAAAAGTCTTGATGCGATTATCCCTCGTGGCGGGGCCGGTCTCAGAAGAGCTGTCGTCGAGCAGGCGAAGATGCCGGTGTTGTGCGACGACGGAGGGCTCACGCAGATGTATGTGGATGCCGATACGGATTTGCCGATGGCTCAGAATGTGGCGATCAGCTCCAAGGTGCAGAAAGCTATCGCCTCGAACTCACTCGATACGCTACTGGTGCAACAGGTGATTGGGCGACAGTTTTTGCCCCCACTCGTCAACCGCATGCTCGAAGAATTTAAGATCGAGGTGAGAGCTTGCCCCAAGACTATGGCACTCATGGGACAAATGGCGATGACTGGGCATGCCTCGATCATTGCGGCAAAAGAGGAGGATTGGCACACGCAATTTCAGGGACCTGTGTTGGCCGTCAAAATGGTTGCGGATCTTGATGAAGCGTTGGCCCACATTGTGGCGTATGGCCCCTGTCTGACTGCTGTTATCGCCACCACGAACTATGAGTCGGCCTTGCGATTCACACGCGAAGTGGACGCCAGCGCGGTCTTTGTCAATGCATCGTCCCGTCTCAATGCCGGTGACAGTTACGGGATGGGTGCCGATATTGGGCTCAGCGGCTCACGTCTCCATGCCAAAGGACCGATCGGTCTGGAGCAATTGACCTGCGAGAAGTATGTCGCCTTCGGTTCGGGCCAACTGCGGTTTCCGCATCCGGTGCCGGAAGCGTATTTCGACGCAATCATGCTCAAGAGACCCTAGCCCGCATTATTCATGAGCACTTCTGCTGTAATCGCCGATCCGCTGTTCCGACGAGCCTGCGGCCGGCGGGCTCGCCCCTCGGACCTTCGACGTACTGCACGAGTACACGTACCCTCACCGCGTACGCCTCGTGATTCGCACTCCTTGCGGCCTCGCTGGAAAGCGTTTTGAGCAGGCGTGCCGAGGTGGAATCAATGATCAACGACTCACTAGTGCAATCGCTCCATTCGCACTTGGCCTGGTGGGGGCTCAAGACGTTCACGTCCGACGCCGACTATTTTAGCTGGCAGCATGCGCAGCTTTCCCCCGCTGACCTGGCCCACCTCACCGCATTGGCTGGACAGAAGCGCGGAGGGGAGCGCGGCCATGAAATCGCGTTCTATGATCTGACCGCCCAGTCACAGATTCTCCCAGTCTTGTACAGCCAGCGCTACGAATACTACTGCGCAATCGGTTCACGGGTGGCGGCACGTTTCGGAAACGCGGATCGAATCCTCGACTTTGGCTGTGGTGTCGGAATTCTGACGACATGGTATGCGGCACAATATCCCGAGAAGCAGTTCGTCGGCATCGATCGCTCTCCGGCATCGATCGCTGTTGCTCAAGAAAAGGCACAGAAGCTTGGCCTGAACAATCTTCAATTCGAGTGCGTCGATGTCGAGGCCGGACACGTTCAGGAATCGTACGATCTGATTGTGGCCACTCATGCGCTGATGCAGGCCGAGCACGATCCTGGGATTCCAAGCCGCAATTGGCAGACCTTCGAGCGCGCTCGCGATGCGAAGCAGCAGACTGCGTTCGAACAACGAACGGGCATCGGTGTACGACTGGATTGGCTCAACGCATCATTAGTCCAAAAGGGGCGCATGATTGTGTTTGAGAAGACCAGGCAACTTGCGCGGTGTGTGCCGTTCCAGCGCGCGTTGGCTACGAGAGGCTTGGAGTTGGCCGAAGCGCCTGAGCGGATTCGTTATCAACTCATCGAAGAAGTGGCGGATGACGGTCCCTTCTATGTCGTGCAGAAGGCGGTCGGCGGGTTACTCGACTGGGATGAATCGCCTGAGCCGGATGAAGGACGGCCGTTCGATCGAACGCGGTTGAAAACTGATTCACACGATCCCGACGCGCCACTGTATGAGAATCATGGGCCTTCCGCGCAAGGTGTCTGGGAGCATCTGCGCGATAGACGTCTCATCAGTGAGACCACACACCAGGAGCCAGATGGCCGTCAGGTGCATGTCGAACTGGGACAGGCAGAGGAGGGGGCCTATCTGTATTGCGCCAACACCTTTGATCAACGGCAGTTGGTGCTTGTCGAACCTGCCCGTAGGGTCATGCTGGAGGCCTACTATCAGGAGATTGTGAGCGGAGTGCTCTAGTAGGATGCTGAAAAGTCTGCCAGCCTGTTTTGTTTATTTGGTCTGTTCGATCTGTCTGATCTATTTGGTTGAATGAGATTAAGCAGATCGGCCAGACAGACCGGGCTTGTCCTAGACGTGTAGACCAGCGAAGTTCTCACACGCCATTATCGTATTCCTGCAGCCTTTCAGGAGACTATCCATGACAAGCTTCAATTGTCGTCAATCCAATATAATAATGAAGCCTGCTCAGATCCCTAAGGGCACTCTCTCACGGTCTCCAGGGGAATGCATGGGGATCCTTGATGCCATCGCTAGCATCAGGGCGATCCGATCGTTCGAGATCTTCTCGGAATGCGGTGGAAAATTCGTTGCGGATATAGGCATCGAAGATCAAGCGATCTGTGAATGATAAACGCATCGGGGTCTGATGGCGGCTCGATGGTTTTCGTTCCACCTCCACAATCGTGGCATTTGAAAAGCCAAATCGATCAGCGATCCTGTAGACGTCTTCCCGATCCCAGATGAGCCGTGCAAGCGAGCCAACCGTGTATTTCAGCGGGACAATGACACTGTAATCGAGAATTGTCGAGAAGGCTTCAGCTGCATTTCCAACTTTTGATACGACATCCTTGTTGTCTCCTGATCCGGTATTGAGATAGATCTTGAATGCCTCGGGGTATCGAGGGTCGACGATGGCCTGTCCCATGCTGGGCCCCGCGATTCCCACCACTTTGATCACCTTGTATCCATGATAAGAGAGAATCCGAGATGCGGCGGCGCTTCGCTGGACGCCACCGCTATGGCCTGCCAGATACAGGCGGTCCTCGCGAGTGGATTGTTCCATAACGTACTTGGCTTCATTGTAGGCCGGGCCATGCGATAGATTGAACATGGACCAGACGACATCAATGACTGTGCCATGTCGATAGGGTGGGCTATACACATCGTAGGTATCGGGATAACTGTGTCGGGCAAAGAGGGCCCAGAGCCCTGTGTCCTGTCCCGATTTGTTTCCGCCGTAAATGCCTCGAGACAAGAAGATCTTTCGGCGAATATCCGAAGAGAGGTCCTCTCGCTCCATTCGGTCGCCCCCGGAATTGTATTGGAATAATTGCCCCACTAGAGGTATCTCGGTGAGGAGGCGATAGAGCCCCATCTCGGCCCCCCGGAGGGTTTGTGTGGTGGCTTCCACACAGAGGGCATTCTTGGCTGCGATAAGATTTGACATTGGATAGTTGGAGGGGTCGCGTCCGAAGAGGACCCCGCTCACAAAGCTGAACGGCATTTTTGCAATCTCAAACGCGGCATTCTTCAGCCCAATCACGAGAGAGAAAGGGTAGCCGGTAATGCGCCAGGGGTTTTCACTCCAAGGGGAGAGTGCCTTATCCGGTCCCCCCCAGCATATGGGGGAGTTTTCTGGAGCAGTCTCGACGAATGGTTTGGGGGTTGCCTCGTTCGCATACGTCAGGTCATATCCGATCAGCCGAGTTGGGTATTTTCCTTGGGGGGTCGGGTATTTTCCTTCGGGGGTTGCTTCCTCCTTAAAGTAAAACGTCATCCCATAGCGGACGAGTGTCTGTTCCTTATCCCATGGGATCTCATAGCCAAGCACAAGGTAGCGCTGTCCTCGTTTACCAGTTGTCCTCACATCCTGAATTTCGTTAAGGAGAGATGTGTATAAATCACTTGGCTTGGTCTCCACATGGTAAAGGGATCGCTTCCTGTCGCAGGAGGAGTTCGTTTCCAGGGCTGCTCCACACCATTGTGACTGTTGAGGGGCTGTTTCGTCGGTAGCGCCAGTCTCTATTTCGTCCGGTTTGATTTGTGTTTTGGCCAGATCCTTCACGATCTGAGCAGACCGCACATACTCTTCGAAGCGGTCCAAGTCTCGATCTGGATCGGTTGCATCTAGGGCAAAGGAAGTTAGCCATTTCTTCGCGACCTCTTCGATGACAGATTTACCGTTGCCGTTATTGCAATTTTTCAACGCCTGAGTGTCCTCGCTAAGCTTTTCCTCAAACTGTTTCTGTAGGAGTTTGATCGTCAACTTGGAGGACCGGGTATCTTCAGAGACCTTTTCAACAATGTTGTCGAGGTGGAGGACGCAGTCTTCTTGGCTAACTACGCTTTTCCCTCCGCTCGGATCGCCGATGGTGATTGCGTAAGGAAGGTTGGGGCCAGCACAACCGGCCAAGGTGAGCGCGCAAATCATCGAGGTAACTATTCGCATAGGCATCTTTCTTCTATGTCTGCCATCGGCATCGGGTTTGCCGGGTGATAGCAGATGGTTTGCATGTCCGTTCTCGTCTCCAGGCCAACGTAGCCGAGCCTATGAAGTAAAGGAACACACCAGGCTCCCGAAACTGACTTTCCATTTCCATAGTTTGGGAGGCTTTCTATGCAAACTCATACGCGGAATGAGTGAATAAAGCAATTGTCAGGAGAGGAGAGGAAACGGCCAGATACCTTGGCGAAATGGTGCGCGAAACCGACTATCCGAAAATTGTTGGTGGGGCGCTGTTACGGACAACAGAAGAATCGAAGTCATTCAGGAGCGAGGGATTTCTGTGCGAGGGCCATCTTGATGGCCAGCACGATGAGATTCGTTTCTCGAATCGCATAGACAATCCGATAGCCGTCCTCGCGAATCCGATAGAGATGGTCCAGGCCATCAAGCTTCGTGACACCGGGGGGACGAGGACTGGTGCGGAGCGCATGGAGCCGCTTCACGAGCAGCTTCCGAAGCGGTTTGGCGAGTGTGTAGAGTTGCTGTTTGGCGGGAGGGGATACGAAAATTGTGGAGAGTGCTTGACGCAATCAGAACCTCAATTCTTTCAAAATAACATCGAGCGATTGGGCGCCATTCTTGTTCGCCTGGGCCAGAGCCGCGCGGGCATCGACGAGATCGATACGATCTTCCAGGGCCTCCAGGAGTCGTAGATCTTCGATGGGCACCACTGCGGCGACCGCTCGTCCGCGCCGGCGCAACAGCACACGCTCGTTGCCGAATGAAGCACGGTTGATGGCATCGGCGAATCCCTCTCTTTCCTTTCTCCCCTCTGGATTTCCCATGGCGCACCTCCTCACACATCGTCTGGTCATTCGGATGGACGGTTCGAATGGTGCAAGCTGTACAGGGGGCCACGCGCGAAGTCAATCGATGGAGAACCCTCACCTGTGTAGCGCCATTGCCGATGCGATTCCTCGCGCCGACCTATATCTTTTTGTTTGGCGTTAAGGTATGAAATGAGGACGGCGATTATGCCGAGGTAACGCACAGCATCTACCTAATTTATTAGAGGAGAGATAACATGGCAAAGGGTATGACACAGAAGAAATCGGACAAGAAGAAACCGGCCAAGACGGTGAAGGAAAAGCGCGCCGAGAAGGTTGCCAAGAAGAAGGGCTGATACAGCCATTGCTCCGGTCATACCGACCGGAGTGCCGTCCATAAGGCCCATCGGCGCGCGTCAGCAACCAGCCACGCGCGTCGATGGACTCCGCACCCAGATCATTTTTTCCTGTATACGTTTAGCCCGACCTTTTCTTCGCGGTCTGGAATGGTCACGTTTCCTTCTGTTGAGGCAATGATGATCGTCTTCCCGGAAACAGAGGGTCCGAACGTTTTGGACAGATCGACTTTGATTGTCAGCATTGTTCCTTCGACGAACATTTCCACATTTTTCATGGTGGTGGCCTTTCAATGATGGATAGTGTGTGAGGATGCTCTAAGGGAATGCATGGCGCAATCTGTAGCGCGAGCCAGTGAGGAAGTCAATTGATGGAAGCGCGTCTCGCGCGACTGGCTGGAAAGGCGAGATAAGCAGATACGGGGGTTGCGCATCGCGTCACTATTTCTCGACGAACCATCATAATAATGCGGGCTAGCCTGCTGTCACCCGCCAGCAAACACAGGTCTAAAGCCGGCGTTGGTCAGAATGCGTGCGACTGCCTCGCGATGATCGCCCTGAACTTCGATTCGTCCTTCCTTCACTGTGCCTCCGGCTCCACAAACTTTCTGTATCTTTTTAGCGAGAGTTATTTTCTCGGCCTGTCCAATGCCGATGAAACCCGTCACGACTGTCACGGTCTTGCCACCGCGATGGGCAGTCTGGCGAACGATATCCACTCGCCCGCGGTTTTTCTTCGATGCGAGGGGCGCCATACCAGGCGGGGTGGAGTCCGGTTGTCCAACTGGAGCCAGTGATGGGTGTATCTTTTTCAGTGCTGAGAACGGACTGGTCCAGGCTATTGTCTCACCACTTGCAGGAATGCGTTTCTTTACATTCATCGTTGTGTGTTCCTGCTTCCCCTTAATATGGCGTTCCGTTGTCATTGTCCAATCTGCGTTGAATCGTCTTTCAACATCGTCACTGTCATGTGGACCGTGTGGGCTTCATCTGCGATCCAAATCTGACCCTCCTGAACGGTGCATTCCAGCTGCATGCTGGGATGCGCGAGTGCGGCTAATGCCTTACTCCCATCTATGGGCACATTCATGACAGTCAGATTTTTGAATCGCGCGAGTGTCGCCAGGTTTTTCTCCCACCACTGGTCGGCGCCACGACCTCCGTAGGTATAGACGCAGACCTGTTTTGCGCGGCCGCAGGCCTGACGGATGGTCTTCTCATCCGGCTGACCGACTTCGACCCAGAGTTGGATGGCGCCATGCGGATCTTTCTGCCATAGAGCAGGCTCCTCTTCGGCGCTTACCCCCCGGCCGAACAACAAAGCTTCATTGGCGTGCAATGCAAAAGCCAGCACCCGGACCATCATACGCTCATCGGTTTCCGACGGATGGCGCGCCAGGGTGAGGGCATGGTCCCCATAGTACTGACGGTCTATGCTCGAGATCTGCAAGGTTGCTTTGTAAATGGTAGCGTTCGAAGCCATGCGTGTGGTTCCTGGATGTCGGAAGCCCTGGAGAGATGATACGAAGGGTGTTCGCTTATACGTCTTTATACGCGATATACCAGCCTTCGACCCGCTCTCGTGCCCAGGGGGTTTTTCGGAGAAAGGTCAGGCTGGATTTCACGCTGGGGTTGTGGAGGAAGCAACGAATCGGGACTCGGCGCCCCATCTCAGCCCAGCCATGCCGCTCGACAAGCTCCTTGATAATGGTCTCTAGCGTGATTCCATGCAACGGATCGCGGGGATGGGAAATAGTCATGATCCCATGAGGACCGGCATTTCAGTCTTGGCTTTAGTCCAGGCGGTCGATTATGTCTTGCGCTTGAGCAAATCCGCAAGGTGGGAAAAGGGTGTGAAGGTCGAAGGGAGATCACGCTCGCGGCCTGGTGACGTCTTGCCAGATAGGTCCGCCACCTGATTCCGCTGATGTTCATTGTCGTGACAGTAGAGACAGAGCAATTCCCAGTTGCTTCCATCAGGCGGATTGTTGTCGTGATTGTGATCCTTGTGATGGACTGTGAGCTGGTTCAGTTTCTTACCGTCGAACTCGCGTCCGCAATGCGCACAGATCCATGGGAACATCTTAAGCGCTTGTTCCCGATAGGTCTCTTGCAGTTGGACCTGGGTACGCCGTGCCATGGGAGCCTTACTATGAAACGCGCTCGGTACGAATCGATAGGACACACGTTTCAGGGATGTACTAAATGAGCTGAGTGCAGGGCCATGAGAATACCCGAATGGCTGGCTTGACCCATCCTGAACGTTGGGCCTCAGCGCACCAGACTTTGACTGCGTCGACAACTTTGTCGCGCTGAGCTGACTCCAGGGAAACCAGAATCACATTGTTCCCTCCTGAGTAGAAGGAGACTCCTTCCGTCGATCCCGATTGCCCTGTCCCATGGGCTCCTAGAAGTTCGGTATAGGCCGTGACCCCGCTCGTTTGTAGTATCTCACGCACACGGTCTTTCAGTGCCGCACGAAACACGATCATCAACATGTCCATAAGGGCCCTCGAATAATTTTTAACATCACTATAACAGAATTCCGGTCTGACGTGGTAAACGTACCAGGGAAAAAGACTGTAGGTTCGCAGCTTTTCTGGTAACAGGAAAGAGGGGGAGGATGGAGGTTGGCATAGCCAGGTCTGTGTATCGAGTGCGCTCGGGTAATTTGGTCTGCTGATACCCTAATCCGAGAAATGTTGGGTAGTAAGATTGAGCGTTGCTCATTTCATGGGTCGTGACCTGGCGGTTTCGCCAGGTGCCGTAGGGCGATCGAAGCGGTAATGTAGAGGAGTATAATTTTTGGAAAAGCGTCGGCCCATGTGTCAGCGGCGGATGGGGAACAGTCGGTCGTGATCTGTCGGCCAATCCATGCCGCTTGATAGTTAGGGCGAAAGGAGGATGCTATGGAGCCTACGATTGAGCACCGCAAGTACCGACGTCACCACGTCAACTTCCAAGGGGTGTACTCGGCTAGTTCGGTGCAAGTGAGGGAAGCCATTGTGCTGGACCTCTCCTTAGGAGGCTGCCGAGTGGCGAGCACGACTCCTATGCCTCCTGATACCACGATTCAGCTTCAGATTCGGCCTCAGCAAGTCGCGCCAATTTATATCTCCAGCGCAATCGTGCGTTGGGCAAGTGGCTATGCATTCGGTGTGCAATTCAGCGAATTGCTCGAACACGAATCGAAAGCGTTGACTCGCTTGCTGTGGTCCTTGCCTGCTTCAGGGCGTGACAGTTCGTCGAATCCTCACAGCGAGGGATGACGCGCTGTTAATGGTTATCCAGGAATGCGGGCAGAACGCATCGCATGCCGTCTTTGATCTGGACTAGCCCATCGCTGCCCAGATTTTCTGCGCATTCTCGGCTGTAAACGTCATGTCGTCCTGAGACGTGGCGCTGCGTTCGAAATACAGGCGCAGCAGCCCTCCTCCAAAGTGGGCTTCTCGGACGAGATCTAGATTGATCGCCACATCCCCCGTACGTTCTTCATCTTTCACTTTGACGAACCGCATCGTATGTACCTCCTTGTTTGAAATGACGAGCGCTGCCTCACATGACATCGATGAATACCATTTTTCAACCACAAGAAAGTGCGCGAATATCTTTCGGTCAGTACAGAGGGTATCGAGTAGTGCGCTAGAAGGGGTTTGACTTATGAACTTCGAGTATTTGGGAATATCGAGCGTCCGACTCCACCTATTCCGCCAACACACGCGGCTACAAGAAGTGGATCAATCGTATATCAGGCTGGTTTGTACAGCCGAGGAACGCGGGAGCCTATTCCGCAGAGGACTTCATAGGGGATCGTGCCCATCCAATCAGCCACTTCATCAGCCCAGATCGATTCCTCTCTCTGCTCTCCGATCAGTGTGACGGTTTCACCGACCTGTACGGGCGCGAGGTCAGTGACATCCACCATGATCATATCCATGCAGACCAGACCGACGATCGGGGCGCGGCGTCCCTGAATCAAGACTGATCCGCGATGGGAGAGCCGCCGACTATAGCCGTCGGCATAGCCGATCGGCAGCACGGCAATGCGTGTCGGTCTTGTGGCAACGAATGTGCCGTTGTAGCTGACGGTTCGCCCTTGTGGAATGGTTCGCAGTTGGGCGATCGTGGTGTGGAGTGAGAGAACGGGTCTGAGGTCAGGAGCAGGGACTGTGTCCGGCAAGGTGTGGTAGCCATAGAGCATGATGCCTGGGCGCACGAGAGAAAAGTGCGCGTCGGGAAACCTGACGATGGCCGCACTGTTGGCCGTATGCACCAGTGGAAGAGTGATGCCGCGTTGTTGAACTTGTTTCAGCGTGGCATTAAATGTGTCAAGCTGTCTCTCCGTGAAGGTGCTGTCTTTTCCGTCTGCGTCAGCAAGGTGGGTCATCAGACCCTCGACTTGGAGGGGGTTGCGCAAGAGAGGATTGTCGAGGAGTCCAAGCAGGTTTTCCGGAGATAGACCCAGGCGCCCCATCCCTGTTTCGACTTTGAGATGAATCGGGTAGGGTGTCGGATATGACCGAACAGCCTTGGCCAATGCGGGCAGGATGCGCCCATCGCTGACGACTGGAGTCAGCCGGTGAGCGATCAGGTCTGATACCTGTTCGTCGAAGAGCGCGCCGAGAACGACAATAGAGGCTGAGAGACCGGCTTGGCGGAGCGCGATACCTTCGTCGAGTGAGGCCACGGCAAACCGCTCGACGCCCTGGCGAACAAGCGCCTGAGCGGTTTCTATCGCGCCATGTCCGTACGCATTGGCTTTGACGATCGCCATGACCGTGCAGCCTGGAGACAGGTATCGCGTGATGCACGAGAGGTTATGGGCCAGGGCCGTGAGATTGATGGTGGCGTAGGTGGGTAACAAGGTCGAAATCGAGGTCACACTTCCATGATCTCTTGTTCTTTTTTCTTCACGACGTCGTCGATTTTTTGAATATATTGGTCGGTGAGTTTCTGGGTATCGATTTCAGATTTCTTGAGCTCGTCCTCCGTTAACTTGGCATCCTTTTGCAGTTTCTTCAACTCTTCGTTGGCATCTCGCCGGAACCCACGAATCACGACCTTCGTGTCTTCGCCGTGTTTTTTGCAGATCTTGCTGAGTTCCTTGCGCCGCTCTTCGGTGAGCGGGGGAAGGGGCACGCGAATGATCTTTCCGTCGTTAGACGGCGTGATGCCAAGGACGGATCCTGCCAGGGACTTTTCAATTTCCTTGATCAGAGACGGTTCCCAAGGCTGAATGGTGATAAGCCGGGCTTCGGGGGTCGATATATTGGCGACTTGCTTCAGGGGGGTCATGGTGCCGTAGTAATCCACTCGAATGCCGTCGAAGAGGGCGACCGATGCTCGCCCTGTCCGTAAGCCTGCTAAATCTCGCTTGAGATGTTCCAGGGCTGACTCCATCTTTTCTGTGGTTTTTTGGCGTATCGCGGCAGGGTTGGACATGAGTGACTCCCCAGGAAATTAGCGGCGATCGGGGGTAACAACGGTACCGATCGCTTCGCCGGTGGCGACGCGTTTGAAGTTGCCTTGCTCCTTCAAGTTGAACACGATGAGCGGAAGGTTGTTATCCATGCAGAGGCTGATGGCCGTGGCGTCCATCACTTTTAAATCCTGATTCAAGATCGAGAGAAAGGAAATCGTCTGATACTTCTTGGCGGAGGGATTCTTCACAGGATCGGCATCGTAGATGCCGTCCACCTTGGTCCCTTTCATGATGACCTGGGCTCCGATCTCCATTGCCCTGAGCGCTGCTGCGGTATCGGTCGAGAAGTAGGGGTTCCCTGTCCCGCCGGCGAAAATGACCACGCGTTTTTTCTCAAGATGGCGAATGGCTCGCCGACGGATATAGCCCTCCGCCAGTTGGCGCATTTCAATTGCGGACTGGACCCGCGTCATAATACCGGTGCGCTCAAGCGCATTTTGCAGGGCCAAGGCATTGAGCACGGTCGCGAGCATTCCCATATAGTCGGCAGAGGCCCGTTCCATACCGGACGCGCTGGCGGCAATCCCGCGGAAGATATTGCCGCCGCCGATGACCACGGCGACCTCAATGTCCAGAGCCACGACGGAAGCGATTTCTGAGGCGAGACCTTCAAGGATGGAAGGTTGAATACCGTAGCCCTGCTCACCGGCCAACATCTCTCCGCTTACTTTGAGGAGGATGCGCCGGTAGTTGGCAGAACTCATGCTTCGCCTAATTGATACCGGGTGAAGCGTCGGATGTTCATGTTCTCGCCGATTTTGGCAATCTTCGACGCGAGGAGATCTTTAATGGTGACGGCAGGATCTTTGACGAAGGACTGTTCGATCAGGCAGCTTTCCTGAAAGAATTTTTCCAACTTGCCTTCGACAATCTTCGGCCATGCGGCAGGCGGCTTGCCCATTTCTTTGGCCTGTCCCTCATAAATCGATCGTTCTTTCTCGATGAGGGAGGCGGGAATCTCCTCCCGTTTGACATAGGAAGGTTTTCCGGCAGCGACCTGAAGAGCCAGGTCGTTGACGAACGTCTTAAATTCATCATTCCGAGCCACGAAGTCGGTTTCGCAGTTGACCTCGATCAGCACACCGATTTTTCCGCCCATGTGGATATAGGCATGTACAAGGCCTTGGTTGGTCTCGCGGCCTGATTTTTTGAGCGCCGCGGCCAATCCCTTTTGGCGCAGATAATCGATGGCTTTCTCAATATCGTCGCCGTTTTCAGTGAGCGCTTTCTGGCAATCCAGGATGCCGGCGCCGGTTTTCTCTCTTAGTTCTTTGACAAGTTGACTTGATCCAGCCATACGTGACGGTCCTTCTCGATAAACAGTGGGTGTAGGCGTCGATGTCTACAGATATCGGGCGTTATGAAGCAGGCGCGCTGGCAAAGCTGACAGCGGCGGCTTTATCTCCTCCAGCCGGAACCGGTTTGAAATCAGCCTCTTCGCGCTGTGTCCGTAAGTGAGCGCCTTCAATGCAGGCGTCGGCAATGCGAGATGTGATGAGCTTGATAGAGCGAATGGCGTCGTCGTTTCCAGGGATGGGATAGGTGATGTGGTCCGGGTCGCAGTTCGAATCCAGGATTGCGATCACAGGAATTTCCAAACGGTTCGCTTCCTGCACAGCGATGTGCTCGATGCGTGTGTCGAGCACAAAGACGGCTCCCGGAGTGCCGCGCATGTCTTTGATGCCGCTGAGATACTTCTCGAGCTTCACAATTTCTTTCTGCATCTTCATGATTTCTTTTTTCTTCAACCCATATTGGGTGGGATCTGCCAACTTGGCTCCCATCTTTTTCATCTTCTCGATGCTCTTTCGAATGGTCTGAAAGTTCGTCAACATCCCGCCAAGCCAGCGTTGGTTGACGAAAAACATGTTGGCGCGTAAGGCTTCTTCTTGAAGGATTTCAGCGGCCTGCCGCTTGGTCCCGACAAAGAGGACCGACTGGCCGGCGGCGACGGTGTCGCGGACGAAGGCATAGGCCTGTTCCATACGGGCCAACGTTTGCTGAAGGTCGATGATGTAGATGCCGTTGCGCTCCCCGAATAGGTACTTCTTCATCTTCGGGTTCCACCGATTTGTTTGGTGCCCGAAATGGACACCCGCTTCTAACAATTCCTTGATCGAAACCACTCCCATGCCTTCACCTCCCCTCAAGACTTGCAGAGCACCTACTCCATTCCACCAGTTGGCTCTGCGCCTGCGGGATGATTTCACGAGAGATTCCGATATCGGGCAAGAACCGCCTTTGCAGCTCGTCGACGATTTCTTTTTCGAACAATTGGTCAAGCATGTGGTGCAACGAGAGATTTCAGGGTTAGAACCGCTCGCTCGTCTGCCGACTTCGCCGGGAACATGGAAAGGTCTGTGGGCAGCCGTGCGTGATTTGAGAGACGCCGTGGTCTCGCCTGCGACAGCGCTGAAGGCCCTTACGGAAGAGGTATTCGAGGAGGAAGATCGAACCTGGCTCCGTTCTCTATTCACCCTGCATGCGGCGGTTATGGAAGCCAATCGCTCGCTCGGTGTCGGTTCTCCAGATGACTTGGCTGCCTCACTGGGCCGGGATCTCTCAGGCTCTCGATTCCTCAAAGGATTGCAACAGGTGTTGTACTATGGATTTTACGATCTCTCGCAAGTCCAACTCTCATTCTTTGAATCAGTCATCCGCGTGGCCCCAACCACACTGTATTTTCCGCTGCAAGACCGTCCAGCCTTTTTCTTTGCCCGCCGATTTTTTGAACGCCATCTTCTTCCACTGGCAGATACCTACGAGGACCAGAGTGGGGAGAAAATAGACGGCGCTACCACGGAGTTGATCGAGCTTTCAGTCAAGAATGTAATCGGGGTTGAAGAGGAACTGGCGACGGTCTGCCGTGAAATTCTGACTCTGGTCGAGGTGAACGGCTATCGTTTCGACGAGATCGGCGTGGTGGCTCGGTCGCTAGAGCCCTACCAAGCTCGGTTGCAATCGGTATTCGATCGCCACCTGGTCCCTTTCATGTCGACGGCTGGGAAGCCTCTGTTGCGCGAGCCTCTTGTCAAAACCCTCTTGCGCCTCGCGTCGCTTCTGCTGAACGATTTCGATCGTGTGGCCCTGCTGGACGTGGTTACATCGCCCTTTTATAACAGGCAGGGCGCCGGCTTGGAGGAGACTGATATTCGGCCTGATGCCTGGCGCTCATTGGTCTACACCTTGGGTATTACAAAAGGGGAGGCGGAATGGAAACGTTTGGCGGAGCCGGCCAGCGCGTCGATTCTACGGGATGCAGAAGCGGAGCCTGGCGAAGCGGATGATGAGCGACCGGCAGGATCGCGAAACACCTCGCAGCAGACATACCTGTGGCACGTGGTGTCGCAGTTGATTCGTCATTGCCGGGCTCTCCCTGCGCAAGGTTCAATCGGAGTCTTAACCGAGGCATTTCTTACCTTGGCACAATCCCACGTTCATGCGCCTGAATTATTCGGTCTGCCGCCGATTGAGCCGTCTGAATCGGCTGAACTCGCCAAGGTCGGCTCGCTGATTCGGGCTGCTCTGGCGCGGTTACAGCAGTTGGACCCGCTTGGCGGGGATATTCTCTGGGAAGAGTGGGTCGAACTGTTTCGATTGATCTTGGACGAAACTCGTATTCCCATCGAAGAGGGCCGGCACCAGGGTGTTCAGGTGCTGGATGCCATGACAGCCAGAGGCAGGACCGTTCGGGCGCTCTTTCTCCTCGGCATGAACGAAAAAGTCTTTCCACGATACGTGCGAGAAGATCCCTTTCTGCGGGACCGTCAACGAGTCGTGCTGGAATCGACCTTAGGCTATAAGATCGATGAAAAATTAGCGGGACATGAAGAGGAGCGTCTGTTATTTGAACTCCTCAGCCGCTCGCCGGCGAATCGGTTGTATCTCTCGTACCAGCGAGCCGACGAAACAGGTCGGGTCATGGCCCCGTCTAGTTTTGTCGCCATGGCCATGCGCGATCCACGATTCATCGGAAAGCCCGAAGAGATGGTCCCTCGACTGCTGACCCAACGAGTGAGTGAACAGCCTTCTATCCAAGATCTGTTGCCGGCGGAGGAACTGGTGTTGAGCTGCCTGTTGCAAGGCCACGATGCCGTATCAGTCGTCGATGCCGCCGGGCGTGACCGGCTCCTCTTTGAAGAGGGCCTCACCACCCTCAAAACCATCGAACGGGAATCTTTGGAATTGGGACCCTTCGATGGCATGGTCGGTGTCCAGGCGGCCGAATTATCGGCTGTCACTGATCGGAGTTTCTCGCCGACCTCTTTGGAGCGATATGCGACCTGCCCCTTTCAGTATTTTGCACAGAAGATCCTTCGCTTGGAACCGATACGTTGGCTCCAAGACGATCACCTCCCTCCCATCATGATTGGGAGCCTGGCTCATGCATCGCTGAGATTGAGTTATGAACGGTTGGTATCTCTTCAATGGCCCGAGAAGACGTTGACTGAAGCTCTGGCGCGTTCCACGGTGCAGGAGGCAGTGATCGAGACCTTTGCCGCGCATGCGGCTAGTCAGGGGACAGGGCATGCCCTTCTCTGGACATTGGCATGTGAACAGGTGACAGAGCTTGTCGTTTCTGCCGTCCGTTCCGACCAGGCAGAGTATCAGGCCACCGGGTTTCGCCCTGTTGCGTTTGAAACTGATGCGCAAGGTGTCGTCACGCTGGGTTCAGATTCTCAGCCTCTTTCCTTGAAGATTCATGGCACGTTAGATCGAGTCGATTACCGCGCCGAGCCTCCTGCGCTCCGTATCGTGGATTATAAATTTAAGCAGGGGAGTGAAATCAGCGTGGTCGATCGCAACCTTGCTCTCTCTGCCGTGCGGGGCTTTCGACTGCAACCTGGGACCGCAATGTCGTCGTGATTGCAGGTGCTGGGACCGGCAAGACGACGATCCTCGTCAATCGCATCCTGAATCTATTGTTGAGAGAGCCGAGCCCATTGGCCATCACAGAGATCGTCGCTCTTACCTTCACGAACAAAGCCGCTACTGAAATGAAGCAACGGCTGCGTGGACAACTCCTTCGTCTGGCCGAGCAGGACGAGGACATGACGGCCATCTTCAGGACTCGATACCACCTCTCAAGTGAACAGATCTGTGAACGGGCGAATACGGCGCTCGGTCAGATAGAAAAAGCTCAGATCGGCACATTGCATAGTTTTGCCGCGCATCTCCTGCGGCTTCATCCAGCAGAGTCAGAAATTGATCCATTATTTCAAGAAGATGATGGGTCACGCTTCAAGGAACTATTTCACTCATGTTGGGACCAATGGTTAGACGATGAGCTTGGATTGTCAGGGCTGCAGCATCAACGGTGGCGACGAGTCCTCGCTGGAACGACGCTCAACGATCTCCGGCAGTTTACGACGGCTCTTGCCGGAGATTTTGTGGACCTGGATGAGCTGGAACGTCAATGCCGATCCCTTCCGCTTGATGGCAGCCTGCGGGACTGGGTCATGGCGATGCGTGGCCGTGCCGCCGATCTTCTTGCCATACAGGATCGACCGAAACGGCGTAAGGCGGAACAGATGCTTGCCGCCGCGGTGCAGGCGTTGACACTTCTGTTACAAGAAGGACCGGCTTGGCTTGCTCAGCTGCCCCAGGATGAACAAGCGATCTTGGAGAAGGATCTTGGCAACGCGCCTGCTGGATGGGATGCGGCTGCGTTCCGAGAGGCAGGTTCCATTATACATATCGCCCAAGGACTCCTCGCAGTCGATCAAGCCTATTTCCAGGAAGTGGTGACGCTCGTACGACCGTTCTTGAATCAGGTACGGCACAGGTTTCTCGTTTCCGGGTGGATTCCCTTTGACGGGTTGCTGGCGCGAGCCAAAACTCTTTTGCGCGAACACCCGGCAGTCCGTGCTCGAATCAAACAGACCTATCGAGCGATCTTGGTCGATGAGTTCCAGGACACAGATCCTGTGCAGTACGAGATGATCCTCTATCTCGGCGAAAGGGCGGGCAGCCATCAGACTCAGTGGCAAGACATAGAATTGGAGCCGGGTAAATTATTTATTGTGGGAGACCCCAAGCAGTCGATCTATGCCTTTCGTCGAGCCGACATCGAAGCCTTCGAGCGGGTGGTGGAGAAGATACGAGCCGGTGGGGGAACGGTGTATTCCCTGGTCACGAATTTTCGCAGCAATGAGGCGGTGCTCGCCGTCGTCAACAATGTGTTCGATCGGCTCTTTCAACCGGCAGAACACGTTCAGCCTGCCAATGAACCTCTAGCAGCCAAGCCACAACGAAAACCGGAAGTGTCGGTGTCCGGTGTGCAGCTTCGCCTTGTGACCGCGAAGGACAGCGACGAAGAATTCGATGTGCAGGCTGCGACCAGAGCGGAAGCGGAAGCATTAGCACGCTGGCTGAAAGAGGAGCTGTTTCCAGGGACGACGGTCACAGATCGCGATCGACGTCATGGCCCGCTCAAGCCGGGCCATATCGCTCTGATTTTCAGAAAGTTAACTCAAGCACAGGTCTATCTCGACGCGCTTCGCCGCTATGACATTGCCTATATCACGGATGGAGAAAAGCATTACTACCGAAGACAGGAAGTCATCGATCTGGTCAACCTCCTCCGGGTCATCGATAACCCGCACGATTCGATTGCGCTGGTCGGGGTGTTGCGCTCACCGCTCGGCGGCGTGGCGGACCGGGATCTGCTGGCCCTCCGACAGATCGAGGGGTTGGACTACCAACAGGGGAAGCGATTATCTGCGTGGAGCCATCCGCGAGCAGGAACAGTGCGGCGGCTCTACGAGCGTTTGGTTGAACTGCATCAGGTCGCTCCCTTGCGGCCCGTCCCTGATGCCATCGATCTCATCTTCGACCGATTGCCTGTTCTTGAGTTGGCAGCCGCATCGCTCCATGGCGAGCAAGCGGTGGCCAATTTACGGAAGGTCAGAGAGATGGCTGAGTCGCTCGCCGATCGCCCCCATCTTACCTTTACCGGCTTCGTTGACCTCATGATGACGAGGGTGTCGGAACAGCCGGATGAGGCGGAAAGCGCCTTGGCGGAAGAGTCGCTGGACGCCATCCGCGTGTTGACCATTCATAAGGCTAAGGGATTGGAGTTCCCCGTGGTCATTCTTCCCGGCCTGCACCAGGGAGCCAAGAATCCTCGCAAGGGACCATCCATCCATCACGATTGGTCGAGTCGTTGTTATAGCGTACGGATGGGAGGCCGCTCGAATCTTGGGGCTGTACTCGTCGATATGAAGATGGCGGCACGGGAGGAGGCAGAACAACGGAGACTCCTGTATGTCGGAATGACGAGAGCGCGCGATCTGCTGGTCTTATCCGGTGGGCAGACGACCAAACCGGGACATGACACAGTCCTCGCTCTGCTTGGAGAGGCCATTGAAGAGAAGGAAAATCGTTTGATCTCTGACCAGATCCACATCGGAACGAGCAACCTCACGCGCGTGATCACGCCGGCCACGGTGGCAGTACGGCAGCGCAGACAGGAACCGATCGCCGCTGTGACTGGTAAACCTGCTCTTCCTGCGATCCTGAGTCGTCGTCTGGTAAGGCAGGCTGAGTGGAATGCACGTCGAACAACGCCGCGACACCTGATCCCTTCGCGACTCACGGGAGACAGGCCAGAGACGACGGTGGTTCACGTTGCCACAGGGCGTCACGCCGATCTGGGCCGATTGGTGGGAGTCTGCGCCCATGCAGCGCTAGAACAATGGGATTTCACCAGGCCTCATGCTGAAATGAGTATGGTGATCGAACAGGCCTGTCGACGCTGTGTGTCGCAGGACCACCCTCAATTGAGAGCCGACGTTATGGAAGATCTCACGGCGATCTTTCGTGAGTTCCTTTCTTCTGAGCCCTATGCAAGGTTGCAACGTGCGACGGTGCTGGGGCGAGAAGTCCCGTTTGTCATGCATGCTGGTGAGGGGCAGATCATGGAAGGAGTGATTGACCTGATTTACCGTCTTGACGGGCAGACCTGGGTTGCCGACTATAAGACGGACGATGTGGCGGCTGAGGACCTACAGGCCGTTGCGGGTCGCTACCGATCTCAAATGGAGATGTATTCACGAGCAGTCATGAGTTCTTTAGGGTTATCGTCGGCCTCATTACAAGTTATTTTCTTGAGGCCAGGTGTCGCTATCGACGGTTAAAGACTGTTATTTGGTTTGTTTGGTTAACGAATCTAACCAGATGAACCAAATCAACAAAACAAACCAAAGAAACCAGAAAAATGATTGTCTCGTCGGAAGAATTCAACACCTGGATTCAAGAAGCGCTTGCGGAGCTGCCACCACGTTTTGCGGCTATGGCGGATGAAGTGTCTATCGTAGTCGAAGAGGAACCTTCGGCTGAAATCCTGAAGGATCTTGAGTTGGAATCAGAAGACGATCTGCTGGGTCTCTATCAAGGTATCTCGATCGATGAGACGTCGTTTTTTCAGCCTGCCGGTCAGTTGCCCGCTCGTATCTCTATCTATCGAGGTCCCATTCTGCGTCTCTGCCGAACAAAGGCCGAAGTCATCCATGAGGTCCGGGACACAGTGGTCCACGAACTCGGGCACCATGTCGGACTGAGCGATGAGGAGATGCCGTATTAAAACGCAGGGGTTCAGGCGTTTAGGCTGAAGGTTATTTAGGAGGGACGAGCCAATCCGTCCGACATCTTCTCGATTTCTACAATCTTGCCTAAATGCCTTCGGCCTAACTACCTGGGTCAGGACTTAGCCTGCACCAAGGTCCGCCGTTGATAACCGATGGCGAGCATGATGACTCCTGCCACAATCATGGGGAGGGAGAGGAGTTGGCCCATGGAAAAAGATCCGAGAATAAAACCGAGATGGGCATCCGGTTCACGGACGAACTCCACAATCATCCGACAGACTCCATAGCCGGCGATAAAGGTCCAGAAGAGGGTGCCGGGGGGCGGTGTCGTTTTCTGGACGATCCATATCAAGGTGAACAAAAACACACCTTCGAGCCCTGCCTCATACAGCTGTGAGGGATGGCGACAGGCAGGCCCTCCAGTCGGAAACACCATACACCAGTCGACATCGGTCGCTCGGCCATACAACTCTCCATTGATGAAGTTGCCGATTCGTCCGAACCCCAGCCCAATTGGCGTGACGGCGGCGGCTAAGTCTGCGACTTGGTAGGTGGGAATACCCTGGCGCCGGCTGAACCACACTAAGGAGACGATAGCGCCGATCAGGCCGCCGTGGAAAGACATGCCTCCTTCCCAGACGGCGACGATGCTAGCCGGATGCTGCACGTAGTACGAAAAATTATAGAAGAGCGTGTAGCCGAGCCGTCCCCCGATAAACAATCCGAACGCAGCCCACACCACCATGTTGTAGACCTGGTCTTTGGTCATGGAGAGGCCCTTTGAAGCCACCAGACGCATGATCAGGAAATAGGCGCAGGTCAGCCCGATCAGATACATCAGGCCGTACCAACGGAACTGTAGCGGCCCCAGCTCCAAGAAGACCGGATTGATATTCGGGTAAGGGATCGCGTGCAACCAAGTCATGAATGCCTCATGTGGCGTATTTCACGATAATAGGTGAGGGTCTCACCCATTGCAAGCGCATGAAAGGCTCACGCCCAGCCATTGTCCAGAGCCAGCTTGAAGGGCCTACCTCTTTCGTATGTTGGTTTTTCGTCACGTCTGTGTGGTGACCTGTGAGGAAAACGCAACTGAACATTGGTCGATTTTAATCGTGGAAACAAAATAGAAACGAATCACAGGAAATTTTCGCGGTTTCTATTCTGGCACGCTTGATGCTGAGAGAAGCAGCATGAACGTGCCGGCAATCACATTCTTCATTTAACTGTTTTGAAGGAGGTTCACCATGTCGGACCAGGGACGTCAGGCCGTGAAAGTTGCAGCGTTGGTGGCAGGCGGGGCGGCGATTGGAGCGGGGCTTGGACTCCTCTTCGCGCCACAGACAGGGGCAGAAACCCGCCGCGGTGTCGGCCGTTATGCGAAGAAGGCGCAGTTGCACGCGACTCGATGGAGCCGCACAGTCCAATCTGGCCTGAAGGAAGCGATGGACCGTAACAAGCCTCTCCTTGGTAAGGAAGAGGAGCGACCGCGGATTGAAGCGGTATAACTGTGCCGAACTGGGTACGATCGGATACAGGAGCACACTGACTGTTTCCTAAGCCGTATGGCGCATGATGAGTCTGGTGAAATCAGAGCGTCGCTCCGCGAATCTCTGAGTGCATGAGAAGCATTCATGAGCCATACGGCCTAGATGCTGCCTTGACCGACCTAAGCCCCGATGCTAGAGTTCCGCCACCGTGCGGGAGTGGCGAAATAGGCATACGCACAAGACTTAAAATCTTGTATCCGCAAGGGTGTGCGGGTTCGATCCCCGCCTCCCGCACCAGAAGCTGCCGACTAAGTTTGACGCCTTCCTGTGTCGATGAAGACTGCCCCCTCACGAACACCTTCCATCCATATTCCGTGCCCGCAGGGCCGCTCCATGCAGAGCGATTCTGTGTGCCTTCAGCGACGTTTCCGGCGATGGAGGGAACGTGATTGATGGCGGCGGTATGAAGTCTCCCCGAAGAGCGTGACGTGGGGTTACGCGCGAATGAGAAGGTGGTCAACGAGCGCGGAACCTTCGATTGTTGTAGCTGAGGGGGCATCAATGAATTGTTTCAGCCTCACCCGGTCGTTTTGGTTTACTCGGATCACTTCTACCGTGACCCAATGTTCCCAATGTTTATGCACCTTTGTGACTAACGCCAGCCGGATGTCGATAAAGGCCTCCTCGCCTTCTAACCACAATTGGACGTTTACCGTATCCCCGACCCTCAGATGATCCGGGGTGCTGAGCTCATGCCCGTTCTCGATACGCTCAAGCACGCATCCATCAGCTTCGAGCTGCCTGCTTCCATTTGCGAGCACGCAGTCGATCATAAACTTTGGTGCAGCCCATGCGATTTGAGTCATCATGGTATGCAGAGTAGTATGGAACGAGGTGTGTGGCTATTCCTCAAGAGGTGGGGAGGGCTTACCCGAAAAGGGTAGTACGCGGATAATGCGCTGTATTTATTGGCTCTTCCAAGAGTTCATGTAAAGGTTAGATGTAATAATTGTGTCGTCAATCCTCCCTCTTCCTTTCCTGCTGCATCTGCAGTCACAGCACAGGTACCTTTCCCCCTACGAATGCCCAATAGGTTCATCGCCCTGGATTCTTGTATCTTCCCTCCCAACAATGGGAGGTGATCATGGGGCTAGGAGTGCTTGTGCTGGGTTACATAGGGCTGCTCTATTTCGGGGCGGTCATCGTGCCAGGGGTCGGTCTTGCCGGACATGTGATGGTGCTCGTGCCCAGCAGTCTTTTAGAATGGGCTCATGCCCCCGGCTATGGAGTCTTGGCTATGCTGCTCACAATTGGACTGCAACGCCGAGCCTGGCCACTGGCCTATGCGATCCCAGCCGCAGCCGCTGGGGCTCTCGTCTTTGGCCTCTGGACCGAAGTGTTCCAGGGGTCGGTTCAAGGCAGGGGACCTAGTGTCGATGATCTCGTGACAGATGCGATCGGAATCGGTCTTGCGATGTTAATGATGCTCTCTGCAACAATACGAAACAGAATTGCCTCACCCTACTACGCGCAGCGAACCCATAATGGCGTGGTACGTTAGCGTGGAGGGTCACGCGTAATGGGGTAGGGGTATGGTGCGCAAACCAAATCGGAGTGAGCGAGGGCATTAGGGCAGACTTTTCGGCTGAGCAATCGAAACGATTCCCTTTGTCTGCCCCTACCTTCAATCCAACTGCACTACCGTCACAATAATACTCGGGATTGTCGGTTCACCATCTGGTGCGATCGCCTCTAGCCCCATGCCTTCTTCGATTGTCTCCGCTGCCATCACGATATTCAGTGTATCGCCTCTATTGAGAGGCAACACAGAGTTCATGATGGCAACAGTCTTTTCCTCGGGGTCGATTAATACGGCCCGTATATTCGAATTCGGCACGTCGATGTTGTTCACCCTGAGCCAAAGATCAATCCATCGAGGAGTGGCGCCTCTTACCTTACCGACCTGCGGACCTGCGATGATCAGGTACATGCCTGACTGTTTAATGATGATATCGCCTTTGTTGAAATCTATTGTATGGACGTTTCCACCGGCATCTGATTGCGCGTCGAATAACACCTCGACAGGTTTCAAGGTCGAAATTCGTTGAGTCTTATTGGATGAAAATTGACCAAACGCCTTTCTGTAATCACGACCGCTTTGATTTCGTGGAAGAGAACGCCTCAACGATGGCTTCGACTCGATGGCGGAAGCGTGGACCAGTGAGGTATTGATAGACCATTTCCGTTTTGGTCTGCTGTCCTTCCAGCGACTGCCGGGCTGAGGCAACCTCGATTAAGGAGTGGCGCAATGCAAGCGCGACGGAAAGCATTGACCGTGAATGTGTGACCCAGACTCCTTCAATCAGGTCAAAGGACTCGACGCCCTTCGGGAGGGTCTGAGTCACGATCACAGCGATGTCTGCCTTGGCAGTCCGTTGATCGTCGCGAAGCTTGGCGAGCCAGCCGCCGCTCCAATTCTTGGTTCGCTTGGACTCCCATAAGATCGTTCCACAGGGCTGACCGAGCGGGCCGATGACCCGCTGTAGGGCATCACCGCCGAATTCACCTTTCGGGACAGGTTCAATGGTGTCCCTCGGGAACTTTCCTCTGAGCAAGGCTTCCAACTCTAGTTCCTGGACTTCGCCTTGGAGCTGCTGTGATCCCTGTTCGGCCCTTCGCTTGAGTTCTTCGATCTGGGTCTGCATGGAGGCGATGGTTTGCTCCTTTTCCATCACTTTGAGCTTCAGGCCCTCCTCGGCTTCTTTCTTGGCCTGCTCGCGGGTGGCAGAGAGCCCATCTTGCACTCGCTTTTCGACTGTGAGTTCTAGCTCCCGTTTGGCATCGTCCAGTTCACGTTTTTGCCTGATGAGATCAGCCTGTGCCTTTTGAGCCTCGGCGAGTTTGACGTCGCGTTGAGTGAGGACGTCCTGGAGTTCGGCGAGTTCTCTTGCCTTCTGGTCAATATCGGTTTGCAGGGCGAGTTTGGCCTTCTTGGATTCCTCTGAGACGATCTTTGCGCGTTCCAGCAGCAACTTCTCGGCCACCTGATCGTCAATCGCTTGCGTGGCTAGTGAGACAGCGGCTTCTCGCTCACGCAAAGACTCTTCTTTCTTGGCAATGTCAGTATCTTTCTGCGCCAGACGCTTCTCGTAGTCGCGACGGGTTGACTCGATCAAGGGAGCGGCGAGAGATTCTGTCAGCTTGATCTCGGTCTTGCAGTTCGGGCAGATAATCGTGGGCTCTGACATAGAAAATCCCCGGTAAGGCTAGTGCATCTATCGGGTCAATTCCTACGCTCAAAGGGTGGATAAATCAACTGTACGGAAGGGGGTAGTGGGGTCAGGAAGGCTAAATGCTCCCTCCAACCTCGCTCGTTATCTTTTCAGGGGTGGGAGCTGATTGATCTTCTACTGCGCGCAGCTTTCTCACCCGCCCACCCACTGGTACGCCGAGACGTGCCAGTAGCCCAAGCGAGGACTTTCTTAAGCCGCGCGTTGCGCGAGCACAGAAGATGATCAGGCTCCATCCCATCCCTTGCTTGATCATGCACCGTGGCTCTCCAAGTCGTAAATGGGAATCTGAAGGACCTGGAGACAAAGTTTGAGGTCATAAATCGCGACCTCAAACTTTGTGCTCATTTGGCTGGGAGAATGTGTCTGCGGCGTTTTCTAGAAGATGGGTTACGAGGCTAACGCCGTTAAGCCAAGGGCTCTCGTCTCGGGACCATTCGGCCTTCTTCAAGGTCTTGGAGGTCGGCCCAGGCGGTGAGATCGGTTCGGGAGGGGTCGACGGCGTCAGGCAGTTAGGTCTTGAATCCGATTCGTTTAATCTTGGGCTCTGGTTCCGCCATGAGTTCACGAATTGTTTCGAAAA
>SWDN01000020.1:0-522 GCA_005116775.1 Nitrospira sp. | reverse complement strand
GAATTGTTTCGAAAACGATCCGAAACTGGCTGTCGTATTTCTTTTCCAGTTCATTGAGCCGCCTGGCAAGCCTCTTGTTCGAGCCGATCATCTCTCGAAGTTGAACGAACGCTCTCATGATGGCGAGAATCGCGCGCTCGCTATGGAGCACGCTTGAGAGCATAGCCACGCCTTGTTCTGTGAAGGCGTAGGGTTGGTATTTTCTGTGTTGCCCACGGCCGGGCTTTAAGGTCGCAATTTGCGACCTTAAACGTTCGACCTCTTCAGGCGTCAGTTGGAACATAAAATCCGAAGGAAATCGCTTCTTGTTGCGCTGAACTTGTTCGTTAAGCCTCTTTGTGGGAACTCCATAGAGTTTGGCCAGATCTGTGTCCAGCATCACTCGATGTCCACGGATCAACAGAATGTCCTGCTCAACATGTTCGCTCAGGATTGGCAAGGCCATCTGTTTTCTTTCACGACAGGAAGGTTGGTTTCCCGGTGGCAGAGAATTACCGCGTCTGAGTTGGAAAATCAATGAAC
>SWDN01000002.1:65319-67702 GCA_005116775.1 Nitrospira sp. | reverse complement strand
GAGGAACCTTTTGCTTATCCGAGACAGCAACCGGCGGCGAAACCCTGTCGAGAAAATTAATGCGCTCGGACGGAGCGAATCGATCGAGAGACGTCCAGACATCTGTTCGAACAGGTGATGGCCGTCAACAACGTTCAATCCCATCGCCTTACAATCAAGAAGCGACTGAACCGGCAGCATAACGCGGCGATCATCTAGACACACAACAATCGTATCCACGTGATGCTGTCCGACCAGTTGAGTCAATTGATCATATGTTCCAATGATGCCTGGATTGACCAGCCGCTCTCCGACTCGTTCGGCCTTCCCATCCAAAAACCCGACAATGTTAACCAACCACTCGTTTCGCGATACGATGACGTGGGACAAATCAACGGCCAACTTCCCTGTCCCAAGGATAAGAAGCCGTTTCTTAAAACTTGCCATGCGCAGCGGCACTCCCACTTGGTCTGGGAAAAGGCTTCCAGTCGGCATAATCTCTTCGCGAAACTTGTTATGATCCATTTTCGCTGTTTTCATTTGTATAGGCGGCTACATACATGAAATATGGAACATGCTCTATTTCCACTTGGGTCAAAATAATCCCGACCGTATCGCTGTTCCCGCTGAGCGTTCTCAACGCCTTTTTAGCGATGCCCTGGCTTGTCACCAGTACAAATAACGAAAGCCGTCATACTGCCAACGTATCCAACACTCGCTTCAAGACTATCGCCATAGTTCGGCTGCGAAATTCTGTCGAAAAATCAATGCTGGGACTCAGGAAGTCAACGGACAGTCGCCCAGACTTTTCTTCGTACAGATGATGCCCGCCGGTAAGCTCCATCCCCATAGCCTTACAATCAAGAAGTGTTTGTACTGGTACCGTTGTACCCTAAAGCACACGTCCATCATGTGCACCTGATGGCGTCACCCTATTTCAAGCAACTGATTGATCGGCCCGAAGAACAAATCGGCGCCTAGCCATTGGGTGGTCGTGCTCCGACCCCGATCCACGTAACTGACGACCTGGACCATACTCACCCGTTTGGAATCGATCAAGCAAACAAGTTGGGACTCGATCTACCAGTTCCAGGGACTACGCGGCGTCTTGTCAATCCCGCGAACGACAATCCTGCGTCTAGAGCAGCTCCGACCTAAGCCCCTCTGTTGTTGCAACTCTTCCTTCCCACAGTTCTTTCAACGCGTGGGACTGTTGGGAACCGCATAGTGTTCACCCTTCATATAGTACGGTGTTTCGTTCGCCTGAATACCCGTAAGAATGATACCGGTCTGGTTCGCGGGCCTCAGAGCCTTGAGTGCCTTTTGGACAATATCCGTCCGCGTCTCTTCTGACCGAATGACTAGAGCAAGAATATCTCCCATGCTCACGAAGACGTTCATATCTGCCAGGGGCAAGATCGGCGGCGCATCGAGAATGATAAAATCAAACCGCTCTCGCAATTCCGTCAGCAGAGCTTCCAGTCTCTTGATTTTGAATAATTCAATAGGGCGCACCGAAACTGACCCGGCAGGAAGAATCCACAATGGGGACTCATCTAGTTGATGGATACAACTCTCCATCGAACTCCCGATCTCTTGTAATACTGAGGACAGGCCTGGATCGGCGCTGACGCCTGCATAGACGTTCAATCTTGGCTGTTTAAAGTCACAGTCAATCATAAGCGTGCGTTTTCCCAAATCATGGGCCAGCGCATACCCCACGTTGAGAGCCGTAGCAGTCTTTCCCTCCCCTTTGACCGAACTTGTCACCACGACCACCGAACATTTCCGCTCTGTGCTCATCAGAGCAAGTCGCGTTGCCGCAACCCGATACTGCTCGGCAACAGCCGACAGGGGTCTCCACTTCATGACAAGATTCCAGTCAGGTGTGCCGGGTGCTCGGTCAACCACCAGAACATCTTTCTTTCCCTTCCCATTCCCATTGCCAGGAGTCGTCTTACCCCAACCAGGCAGAGGTGTGTGCCTCGATGATGATGTCGAAGTCGAAGAAGTACCTCCGAAAGACAACGCACGGGATACCCCGCCAAAGGCGGATTGATATGACGGCACTTCGGCTAAAATGGGAATCCCCAGCAATCGCTCCACCTCATCACCATAGCGAAAACTTGACCGCATCGTCTCAATCACTATCGCAGTTCCAAACCCAAGTCCACAACCTGCAAACAGAGCCAACATCATGATTTTCATCACGTCCGGGCTCTCAGGGAACGTGGGGAAGTGCGCCGGATCGATGACACGAAATTGTTCACCCTTTTGACGCTTCTCCAAGCTTTCCGCTAGGCGGGCATTCAGTCGCCTGTCCAAGAGGCCCTGATAGTTTCGCTGCATATTGTCATAATCTCGTGTGAGTCCTGCCAGCTGTTGCTCTCGCATCGGTGTGTGA
>SWDN01000002.1:59258-65219 GCA_005116775.1 Nitrospira sp. | reverse complement strand
AACCTTGCCGTAGCTCGCTGCGCTACAGAAGGGTCTTCATTTGAAAATGAGAGCATAAATGCATGTTCACGAGTCGTGGTAATCGTCACACGACGACGTAACGACTCCAATACTACATCCCCGGAACCCTGATCGGGAGTATACAATTTGAACTCTTCAATGACGCGCCCGAGGATTGAACGACTCAGGACTAGCTGTTGGATCGTTGCAAGTCGATCTTGGGGAGGATTGGTCAACACCCCTCTGACATACCCTTCTGGGATTCTGTTGTTCTCGACCATGATCAGAGTGCTTGATCGGTAACTCTTAGGCAAAACCATGCACACCCCCACACCTACCGCCAGCACGGCACAAATGATCGAGAGGATCATCCATTTTTTGCGCTTTATGACTTTGAGATAATCCTCAACCGACAATGCTTTTGCAATCATGGCAACCACACCTTCGTCAATGAGATCATTCCCAAAAATCGATCCACAGATACCTGAGCTCCACTTAGAGCTCCACCGAGTGCCAAGCCTTGACCCTCGAACTTGTGATAATCACCCGTGAGTGATAGGAACATGCCCCCGGTCACCAAATACGTCAGTGAGAGATTGCCGCCGTACGCCTGATATGAGAGAGCACTGCCCGCACCAGACCCACCTCCGATCGCGTCGTTCCGCGCATAGTCCGTACTTGCCGCCATCGCCCACGACGACGCCAGTCGCCGATTGCCGGTGGCCGTCACCACATGACTGATCAAGGGTACGCCCGCTGAAAAATAACTTGGATAAACACCTGCGGAGTAACTGAGCAGCGCGGTAGTTCGAGCACCGGTCGCAAAAATGGCAGCGCTTCCCATCGTATTACCACCGCTTCCTCCGCCAAAACCCCCACCACCCACTCCACCTCCCACACCACCGAAGCCAGTCAATGGATTTTGTACGCCTCCGCCTGGGGCAATATCAGTCCAGAACAAAGAGAATCCTCCATTCCCCACGATTAGGTTGTCCGTTGTTTGGCTGGCAGCGCCCGTACCACCACTGAGCGTACCACTCCCCGCAGTGACAACCGACGCGCCAGCGAATGCATTGGTTCGAAGTTCAGGGATCCAAATACGCTGCCACGACACATTTCCTCCATACGTTTCATATCCGTTCTGAAGGCCTGCAACCTGCCCACCATGGAAGACGACCTTCTGCCAAGAGGCGTTAACGCCAAGAGTATCCCTCACATTGACTTGGAAAAATGGACCGGCGACGACCGAATGTGAATCTGTATCAATAGGCCCAGCCGTGCCAACATCCACAAAGCTACGGCCAAACCGAATAATCTGATTGCTATAGGCCATACGAAACGTTGTTGCCGGGTCTATTCTGTATATAGCTGCTATGCTGGCAGAATTGGAAAATGTATTGACGCGTACAGGCTGAATCCCTCTTCCAAAGGCACTGGGCTCCTCTCCAAATGCAGGTGCCGCGAAAACTGGTGTATGCGGGGAATAGAATGCTCCATCCGAGATGGTCAAGCTTAGATTGGGTGTATATCGCTGGACGAGGCGATTGAAGTTTAATGTAATGTTCCCCGATCCGCCCAAATAGTCCAGGTTAGAGTTGTCGAGATATTTTTCTCCGACACCAGCAATCTGTACGTTCGTCTGCACCAAATCTCCTCGGTCAATGACATTCAGTTGTGGGAAGATGCTACTCACAAAATCGTGACGCTTAAATCCGTTTGTTGGGGGAATCAGAAACACGTTGCTGTCGTACCGCTCCGAAAGCGTCACCGCCGGGACTATGAACGTCTCGCCAAATGCTAAGTCTGCGCCACTCGCTCCGCACAGTGCCAGCAGCAGCCAAGCAAAGTGCTTTAGGCAGCCTGGTCCACGCTTAGGGCACAACAATGGTATCACCTGACTTTAGAACAAAGTTGCCAACGGGTCCCGTGCCACTGGTCAGGTTGCCAAACCCAGCAGGAATGCGAAATTCCTGTTTCCCCCCGTTTCCATCTTCTACGTTACGGACCACCTGCATTTTGTTTCTTGAGGCAAATGGCGTGAAGCCCCCGGCCAGCGAAACACCCTGAAGCACCGTTGCATAGGACTTCAATGGGTATTTACCAGGTCTAGCGACCTCGCCCATGACATAGATGAAATAACTATTGACTTCCTTGACCTGGACCGAAACGGTCGGACTCGACATGAATTCTGTCAGTCGCTCCGCAATGCGCTTAGCCAAAATGTCCGAAGACAAGCCGGCCGCCTTCACATCACCGATCAAGGGCATCGAAATCATGCCGTCAGGACGAATTACCACTTCACGAGACAGATCTTGATTCCGCCAAACTGTAACTACGAGTAAATCTTCTGGCCCCAATAAGAATGCGCTAGGCACACTATAGTCAACCTGACAGAACTCTGCGGAGAAATCATCAAGGCGCTCCACGTTCGGACTGAGGCAAAAGACTGGGAACAGTTTGAGATCAAACGTGTGGCAGGTAATCCTGAAAAACCAATCTTATTACGCGGATTTGGCCTGCCGGATCGAGGGGGCGTCCAGTATGCACGCCTCGTGGTCACTCTGGAAGAATTAGCGCGACGACAACAGCTCAATACTGATCAAGCCAAGGAAAAGTTCCAGTTGACCAACCGCGAACAATCCGTCATTGAACATTTGGCAAAAGGGTGGACAAATAAAGAAATCGCGAACGCCCTCCAGATTACCGAACAGACCGTGAAAGAGCACATTAAGCACATTATGAGAAAAACCAATTCTACGACCAGAACCGGAATCCTCGTTCACATCTTCAATTCGTAATCTGCCACAGTATCCGTATCAAAAATACCATAGTGCGCTATCTGCAACACATATACTAATCCGTGACGATCGTTTATATCTATTAAATCAGCTATTTACACGAAACAGTTTTGGTCTGCCGATTGCATTAGCCCATCGTGAAGCTGTAGTAATTGCGTGATAGATAAGATGGTTTTTGGCTGAGGTGGTATGAAAAATCTTCGCGTCATAGTGGTAAGTCTCTTGGTTTCAGCGGCTGGGTTACAGACTGGTCAAACCGTACAAGCAGCCTCCATCGATAACGGAAGCTTCATGAGCCTTTGGAATAGTTACTCACATTGCCAAACCACCACCGACGTCAACCAGCTGAGAGAAGATGCGTTAACTTTGACAAACGCAGCCAACCACTCGCTCACCCAAGAAAGCTTTGTCCTCCCTCTTCCAGGGAAACTTGAACAGTTCGTAGCAACTCCGGCAGCCCGATTTGCAGTGGACGTGACAGCAATGGCCGCCGCCTGTTCCTTGCGGGCCGGTTTTGCTGCGGTAGAAGCAGGAAAACTGGACCTAGCCAAAGAGCTCCTTCAGACAGTTCTGAGCTATCAACCTCAGTCAGAGTATGCCTACTATGCCCTACAGGCAAAAGCTCTACTTTCAGAGATTGAGCCCAGCGCCATTGAGGTTACGCTCAATCGCCCTTAGCTAGCTCGCTTCTCTTTCCATCTCCTCCGGACGCATTTATCCGCACGAACTATTCTGCCATTGCACTTACGATACAGACCGTTTCTCTCGCCTGACTAACGATACAAACAGCTCGTCGTACTTGTTCGCTGACCGAGCCCAGGACACATCTGTCGTCATTCCTGCCTTTATCAAGTGATCCCATGTCGATCGATCCTGGTACACGGTCACAGCTCGTCGCAGCACAGCCAGCAAGGCTTCTGTAGTGTTCGCCTCAACATGAAACCCAGTCGCCTGTCCTGCCTGCCCAGGCTTCGAAGTCCACGGTACGATTGTATCTGCTAACCCGCCTGTTTTTCTCACGACGGGAACCGTTCCATAGCGAAGGCTGTAGAGCTGACTCAGGCCACATGGCTCATACCTCGACGGCATCACAAAGATATCTGCCCCGCCTTCGATGCGATGAGCGAGCCATTCATCGAAGCCAATTCGGAGTCCCATGCGATGAGGATAGCGTGACTGAAGCAGTGTAAACTTGTCTTCGAGTTCTGGCTCCCCAGTTCCCAGCATCACCAGCTGCAAATCCATGGCCATCAGTCGAGGGATGATCGTCTCGACAAGATCCAATCCCTTCTGCGACGTCAGCCGTGCAATGACGCCAAGAAGCGGAGCCGATGATTCCGGCAAGTGAAACTCACGCTGAAGCGCTTGCTTGCACATGCGCTTCCCTGAACGGTCAATCACGGAGTATTTGGCTGGCAGATACGAGTCGGTTTCAGGATTCCATCGATCGATATCGATACCGTTCGGAATGCCCAGGAGTTGGTCCGCACGATTGCGTAACACGCCATCAAGTCCAAAACCGAATTCTGGCGTGAGTATCTCTCGTGCATATGTGGGGCTCACCGTCGTGACATAATCAGCGAATATAATGCCTCCTTTGAGCAAATTCACTGAACCATAATACTCAAGGCCGGCAGGAGTGAACAATGATCGAGGTAGACTCGTTTTATCGAACTGCTCTCCAGGAAAGAGGCCTTGATAACCCACATTGTGCAATGTCAGCACGGAGTGCACTCCCTGCACCTCCGGCCGATCTCGATCAATGGTCTTGAGATACACCGCGCATAATGCTGTTTGCCAATCATGTAGATGAAGGATATGGGTATTCCATCGACATGCAGTGCGAAGATAGGCGATCACCTCGATTGTGGCGCGGCAAAAGAAGGAAAATCGATCGAGATTATCAGGATAATCGTTACTCCAATCTTGGTACAACCCCGGTCGATCAAAGAACGCATCGTTCCGAATCGTCCATACACGCACCCGATATTCACCTTCACTAACTGGAATAACATCTTCTTCAATCAGCGTGTCGATAGATCCCTGAGGTGTCGGCACATGAAGCCGACACACAGACTGGAAAGATTGACTCGACTCACTTACACAACGGTAACGTGGAAGCAAGAGAATGACATCGTGGCCGAGCTTGGCCAACGCAAGAGGCAATGCGCCAGCAACGTCAGCAAGGCCGCCAGTCTTGGCATAGGGGACCGCTTCAGAAGAAACGATGAGCAGATTTAGAGGGTGCTGGGTCACGGAAAGCCTAGAACATACATCGCATTAGGGCGTACCAGCCGGCACTTCAAGCCTTGTCCGAAACTTGTCTTCACGTTGCCAACTGCGCCCCAGTTCATGAAGTTTCTCCGAGGGCAGCTTTTCACGATAGACAAGCCGTTCCTCGAAGAACACTACTAGCCATCCTTGATCCGGATAAGCTAGAAATAGCGCATCGCCAGCCTCAATACGGATCTCCCACCCTCGCGGCGGCTCCCCACTCGCCAGCCTCGACCGTGGAATCAGTTCGTCGTCTTTCATGCCGAAGAACTGCATGAACTCGGCATGCTGATATGCCGGCCCTCCCCATGCCCTGACAAACGCGGGAGGGGTCAACTGATGAAGCACCAACTCGTTATTTCTCACATATCGCTCTTGCTCTTCCAGCGGTGGCATCCCTGTACAGCCGAGAAACGCCCCGATCACGGCTACCACACACACGCCGGCCCATCGAGAGCCTCTCAGAAAATCAAGGAGGCTGAACTGCCGAGCGCTGCACTGAGTCAGTCTGAATATATTCACGATTCTCCTCACAAGAGACGTCGGCTCTTTGGTTCAATCGGTTTCACAGGCTGACACACGTCACACTGACAGAGCCGTCGAAGCAGAGCATAGGAGTAAATCCCGGTATCATGGCCGTCACTCCATACGAATTGCAGGGCATACCGTCCAACCGGCTGCACATCCTGCAACATGACCAAGAGAGGCACATCGTCAGGCTGCAACCGTCGTGCGCCAGACCACTCGTCCACACAAGCTGCACAGGGGCATTGCTGGCGGAGATATCGCACAGGATAGACAGCCTTGTGCCCGTCACTCCACTCGATGCCCAGCACACCCTTTTCAATCCAGGCCATGTCCCTGGGTTCACACACCTTCTCTGTCATGT
>SWDN01000002.1:25757-59158 GCA_005116775.1 Nitrospira sp. | reverse complement strand
TTTGGATACTTCAGCAGGTCGGCAACTTCCGTGGAGTCCTCTTCTCGCATCAGCGAGAGAATCTCTTTGGCCCGTTCTTCTGGCAGGACCCCAAGGAGGTAGGCTGCATCGTCTGGGCCGAGGTCTTTGATCAACCAGGCAATATCCGAGTGCAGCAGGTCCGCCAGCACCTGATTGATGCTATCGCTGTCGAGTTCGCTAAGCACCTGCCCTCGCTTTGACTCGCCTCGCACCAGTTCGAAGACTTCACGTTTTTCCTTGGGGGACGACAGATGCGTAATGACTCGCGCCACATCGGCCTGATGCATCCTGCTCAGCATCTTCGCAAGATTGGTGATCGCACCTCGGTGCAGCAACCGTTGTACCGACAACAGCACGATGTCGGATTTGGTCCGGCCTCGATCGGCCTGGTCGCGCAACGCCTCGCGGAGGAGGTCTTTATCTCCTGGGCGAGGATGCGAATCCCCTGGATTCAATTCTGTCATACGTTCTGTCGGCTGCATCACGATCCTGTTAATACCCTAACTCCGTGAGCGCATGCTCGTCTTCTCGCCATGCCTCCCGCACTTTCACCCACAACTGCAGAAACACTTTCATGCCAAAGATCTGTTCCATGTCACGTCGCGCCTCAGTCCCAACCGCTTTGAGCTTCTCTCCATGCTTCCCGATGACGATCGCCTTATGCGACTCTCGTTCGACCAACACTGTTGCGCTGATGCGGGCCAGCTTCCCCTCCTCGACAAATTCGTCGATCTCCACGGCAACCGAATACGGCACCTCTTCATAGGTCTGGCATAAAATCTTCTCGCGAATCATCTCGGCTGCCAAGGTCCGCATCGACTGATCGGTGACGGTGTCTGCATCATAGGCCGCATCCCCCTCCGATAGATGCCCCACAGTGACAGACAACAGCCGATCGACATTATCGCCGGTTTCAGCCGATACCGGCACGACATCCGTCCATCCGAATAACCTGGCATAGGTTTCCATCACCGGCAGCAACTTCAGCTTATTGACCAGGTCCACCTTGTTCAACACGAGAATGATTGGGCGCGGGCGCTTCCTCACCGCTCCTTTCACATGGTCAAGAACCAAGAGATCGCCTGGACCGGGCAAACTGGTCGTGTCCATCAACACATACACGATATCCGCCTCGTCCAGCACATCGACCGTGGTGCGGACCATGCGACGATTCAGCAGATGTTGCGGTTTATGCAACCCTGGCGTATCGAGCAGCGCAATCTGCGCGCCAGGCGCATGCACCACTCCAAGAATTCTCGTCCTTGTCGTTTGCGGCTTGTCCGACACGATCGCAATCTTCTGCTCAAGCAATCGATTGAGCAAGGTCGACTTACCGACGTTCGGCCGTCCAATGATCGCCACTGTGCCAAACTTCATGGTGTCACGGACGTGGCCGCTCCTGTGGTGACGATGGAATCAATTGATACACGGTTTCACCTTTGCGCACGTAGCCGAGCTGCTCCCGCGCCAACCGTTCGACTTTCGCAGGATCGTGCTCCAAGCCATCAATCCCTTCTCGAAGCGTGCGGGTCGTCCGTTGAAGCTCTTGGAGATCAATGCCCAGCTGTTGGACTTGTTCACGCATAGAGAAATAGCGCGGCAGACCCATGTCGCCAAAGACCAAGACGATGAGCAGCAGCAGGCACACGCTCACTCCAATATAGTGCGCGCCTGTCACCATACGGCGCTGCCAATCAAGCCACTGCCGTCCACGATTCTGCTTAATGATCATCGTCGCTCGCTCGTCCTTAGCATCGCCCCGGCACCGCCTCACGACCTCTATAGATTGCGTTCGAACCCAGCTCTTCCTCGATCCGGAGCAATTGGTTGTACTTGGCCACGCGATCCGTTCGGGATAGCGAGCCTGTCTTGATGAGGCCGCTATTGGTCGCGACCGCCACGTCCGCGATCGTCGTATCTTCCGTTTCCCCGGATCGATGCGAGATGATCGCCGTGTAGCCGGATCGTTTCGCCAGCTCAATTGCCTCCAACGTTTCCGTCAACGTGCCAATCTGGTTGAGCTTGATCAGAATGGAATTCGCGATCCCTTCCTTGATCCCTTTGGCAAAGATTTCCACATTGGTCACAAAGATATCGTCTCCGACCAATTGAACCCGCTTGCCCAGCTTCTCCGTCATCATCTTCCAGCCCTTCCAATCCAATTCGCTCAACCCATCTTCGATGGAGAGAATCGGATAGCGATCTACCAGTAGTAACTGATCATCTCCTCGGAAGAACGCTCAGGATTCTTTTCGGCTTCAAGGAGGTACCGACCCTTCTCATACAGTTCGCTGGCCGCACAGTCCAACGCAAGGGCGATATCGCGTCCCGGTTTGTACCCCGCCGCCTCGATGGCTTGCATGATCAGCGTGAGCGCTTCTTCATTCGATTGGAGATCCGGCGCAAATCCACCTTCGTCGCCCACTGCCGTGTTCAACCCTTTCTTCTTCAACAGCGATTTGAGCGTATGAAACACCTCCGTCGCCATCCGGAATGCCTCGCTGAAACTGGCCGCCCCCACCGGCATGATCATGAACTCTTGCAAATCCAACCGATTATCGGCATGGGCTCCGCCGTTGATGATGTTCATGAGCGGCACCGGCAACACCCGCGCATTCGTTCCGCCAAGATATCGGTAAAGCGGCTGGCCCGTTTCCGCCGCCGCCGCCCTCGCCACGGCCAACGACACACCGAGAATAGCGTTGGCGCCGAGCTTGCCCTTCGTTTTCGTGCCATCCAGATCGATCATCGTCTGATCGATGCCGACTTGGTTGAACGCTTCTTTCCCTAACAGCTCCGGCGCGATCAGCTTACTGATGTTGGCCACAGCCTTCGAGACGCCTTTCCCCATCCAGCGCTTCTTGTCGCCGTCGCGCAGTTCAATCGCTTCCTTCTCGCCAGTCGAAGCCCCGGACGGCACCGCCGCCCGCCCGCAAGCCCCACTCTCCAGCGTGATCTCCGCCTCGATCGTCGGATTCCCCCGTGAATCCAAAATCTGTCTACCTTTTATCTCCCTAATTGCGCTCATCCGTTACTCCATCCTCTATATGGACTGCTGCCACTATCCCTTCCGATAAATCTCCCGCCGATGACCAATCCCATGAACGATGATTATCTGTTCATTGTGAATCAATTCGTAGATTACGCGATAGTCGCCAACACGTAATTTGAACAACCCTTCAAGGTCTCCCGTGAGAGTTTTTGGCTGGACACGCTTAAGATTCTCTGCCAGCCAATTGACTCGCTCGACAATCCTCCTAGCCACTGACTTATCGAGTTTGCCCAATTCCTTCGTGGCCGAGTCCAGAAGACGAACATGATACATATCTCAGCTAAGTCCCAACCGCTTCACAATCACGGACAACGACTCACCACGTTGACCTGAGGCTACGGCTTTTCGTTGACGAAGTAACCGACCCTTGACTGCCTTCTTCAGCACAAGATCTTGGTCGGGATCGCCCAATAGCTCCAGCAGTTTCTGTTCGACCGTCGATTCGATAATTTCCTTCAGTTCATGTTTGGTCATTCTGGCCACGGTCGCTGCCATATCATTCCTCCTCGACGATCAGACTTCCCTGCGAATCGACAATCTGCCGCCCCATGATCTTTCGAATCGCGCTCATAGCGCTTCACCTCTAGTCTATGCTTTAAAAAAGGCAGCATTCTTTAGACACGAGACGCACACCATCGTGTGTCTCTTCCTGTTGGCTTGCTTACTCTTGTGCTTGTAGGGTCTTTTTTCTTTTACGACTTGAAAGACAGTTGATCCGCATCGTTGACAGTGAAGCCGTTCCGGATTCAACTTTGTTGGCTTATTGGGATTCCATGCAAGAATAGAAAGCAGATCTTTCGGTACCGCACGCCACTTTTTACTCATATGATAGCTTCCTTTCCTGATCTTCTCTTAACCTCTAAGCGCGGGTAGCGCCAACCTGGGAGCCCGTACGCCCGCAGCGAGGTCCCTACACCTGGCGGGGTGCGAGGACGGACGGGCTGGTCGGCGACAGTATCCGCACTCACCCCTCTTGACCGATTCAGCACTCTTACTCTCCTACACCTTCAAGGGATGAGGCTGGGTTGCCTTCGACTGCGCGCGTCGGACGAGCACAGTCTCATCGTGCGCGTTCCGCGAGCAACGAAGGCACTCAGCCTCATCCCGCCAACCTCTTCTTCAATAACTCATTCACCTTCCCAGGATTCGCCTTGCCGCCACTCGCCTTCATCACCTGCCCAACCAGGAATCCAAGCACCTGCTGCTTGCCCTCTTTGAACTGCGCCACTTGCATCTGGTTTTTGGCAAGCACGTCACCAATGATGGTATCGAGTGCCCCTTCGTCGGATACTTGCACGAGCCCCTTCTCTTGAACGATCTGTTCCGGTGTCTTCCCACTACTATAGACTTCCGGAAAAATCTCGCGCGCGACTTTCAAACTGACCGTGCCTTTGTCGACCATCTGCAGCAGGTTAACGAGCCGCTCAGGCGAGACCGGAGAGGCACTCGCGTCGGTCCCTGAGTTATTCAACTCCCTGGTGAGTTCGCCCATCACCCAATTGCTCACCGTCTTGGGCTGATTGAACAACGTCACACAGGATTCGAAGTAGTCGGCCACTGCCTTCGACGCCGTCAACACACCGGCATCATACTCAGACAGAGCCCACTGACTGACAAATCGCTGCAGCCTAGCCGCAGGCAACTCAGTCACCTGCTTACGACATCCCTCGATCCATTCCTTCTCCAGCTTGAGCGGCACCAGATCTGGGTCGGGGAAGTAGCGATAGTCGTGCGCCTCTTCCTTGGAGCGCATCACCGCCGTTTCGCCGCGATCGAGGTTCCAAAGCCTGGTCTCCTGGTTGATCTTTCCGCCCTCGCTCAACACCTTCGTCTGGCGTTTGATCTCGTATTCGATGGCATCTTTGACGAACTTGAATGAATTGATGTTCTTGAGTTCGACCTTAGTCCCGAACTCTTTCTGGCCCAACGGACGGAGCGAGAGATTCGGCTCGCAACGAAAACTCCCTTCATCCATATTGCCGTCGCAGACTTCGAGATACATGAGCACATCGCGGAGGCCCTTCAAATAGGCCACGACTTCATCGGCCGACCGTAAGTCTGGCTCCGTCACGATTTCCAGCAGCGGAGTTCCCGCCCGATTCAAATCAACACGACTCCCATTAGCGCCGGCAACGTGGACACTCTTCCCTGCGTCTTCTTCCAGGTGGGCGCGGCGGATACGGACACGCCGCCTGCCCTCACTCGTCGCAATTTCGATCCACCCATGCTCACAAATCGGCGCCTCGTATTGAGAAATCTGATAGCCCTTGGGTAGATCCGGATAGAAGTAGTTTTTCCGCGCAAAAAGATTGGTCGCCGCAATCGTGCAATTCAACGCCAGCCCCGCGCGTACGGCCATCTCGACCGCTGTCCGATTCAGCACCGGCAACGAGCCAGGAAGCCCCAAGCACAAGGGACAGGTCTGACTATTGGCCGTGAGCCCAAACACCGTCCCGCAGCCGCAAAATAGCTTGGACTGCGTCCGTAGCTGCGCATGGACCTCCACGCCGATGACAACTTCGTAGATCATCGTTTAGCCACGATCCTCTTCATGCAACCGGTCACGCTCGCGTCGCATCGCCTCACGACCGGCATCAAACGCTTCGCGTAGGACCGCTTTCTTCGAGTCCACAAATTCCTTCCCCTCTCCCACGACTTCTTCGAACGTTTCTCCCGCGCGGCCTGCCAAATCGCGCAGATCACCCTCTGCCCGACGGGCATACCCACGCAACTGCTCGCGCGATTCGCGCCCGGTCTGTGGAGCCAGCAATAGCGCCGCCACCGCTCCTAGCGCCGCACCGCTCAAGAATGCGAGTAAGACCCCTGCTGATGAGGAACCGCGATCATCCGCCATTGTGATGCCCTCCATCTTCTCGGAACCGTTCCTTCATGACTTTGGTTGCAGCCTTCACTCCGGCTACTACACTCGCCACATTCGCCAACATCGACCCGCTCGATCCCTTCACCACCTCATGGACGTGCTGTACCGATTCCCCCACTTCTCCGACTGCATGCAAGAGGACCGCAGCATGCTCAACTCCCAGGCGGGCTTGTTCGGTCAGATCGTTCACGTTGCGGCTCACCCCTTTAAGCTCGCTGATCAACGGCGGCAGATCATGGTTCATTTTGGCCAGAAGCTGTTCAGACTCCGCCACGGTTTTGCGAACTTGAATCATCACGGGCACGAGAAAGCCTACTAACACGACAAACGTGACCGCCACAAGAATCGCAGCCATTTCGACGATGGTCATATTCTTCCTCCGGCTAACCCTTTACCCCTCACCCTTCACGCCTCACGTTTCACCGTATCATCGGCTTCTTGGCCCGCCATTGCGTGCTCTGTTCATAGGCATAGGCCGCTCGCAAGAGCGTCTCTTCTTCAAAGGGACGGCCGATCAGCTGCAATCCAATGGGAAGTCCCTCTTGGCTGAACCCACAGGGCAACGAGATCGCCGGCACACCGGCGAGGTTGGCCGAAATGGTGAATATGTCCGACAGGTACATCTGAAGCGGGTTGTCGCCCTTCGCTCCAAACTTGAACGCCGGCGTGGGTGTCACGGGCGTCACGATGAGATCGACCTCCTGAAACGCCGCCTCGAAGTCTTGGCGAATCAAAGTTCTCACCGCCTGCGCCTTGCCGTAATAGGCATCATAATACCCGGCGCTGAGAACGTACGTCCCTAGCATGATCCGACGCTTCACTTCCGGTCCGAACCCTTCCTGCCGCGTCTTCATATACAACTCGAGCAGGTCTTTGGTCTCTTTGGCACGAAGTCCGAACTTTACTCCGTCATAACGGGCCAGGTTTGAGCTGGCTTCGGCCGTAGCAATCACATAGTAGATGGCGACCGCTGCATCTGTCCTCGGCAACTGAATTTCCTTGATTTCCCCACCGAGCGCTTTCAGTTCCTGAATCGCCGCCCGCACTGCCTGCTCCACTTCAGGGTCCAGCCCTTCCGCAAAAAACTCGACCGGCACACCGACTTTCAGTTTTTTGAGATCTTTCTTCTTGAGCGCCTTCAGATAGTCCGGCACCGGAACATCGGCCGATGTCGAATCCAACGGATCGTGGCCGGCAATGGCGCCGAGGAGGAAGGCGGCATCCTTCACATCTTTTGTGATCGGCCCGATTTGATCGAGCGAGGAAGCAAAGGCGATCAACCCGTACCGAGAGACCCGCCCATAGGTCGGCTTGAGACCCACTACCCCGCAAAACGCCGCAGGCTGACGGATCGACCCGCCCGTATCAGACCCCAACGCTGCGGCACATTCGTCGGCTGCGACAGCCGCTGCCGATCCTCCGCTGGACCCGCCAGGCACACACTGCAGATTCCAGGGATTGCGGCTGGGTCCAACGGCGGAGTTCTCGGTTGATGAGCCCATCGCAAATTCATCGAGATTGGTCTTCCCAAGCAGCAGATACCCCTGCGCGCGCAGCTTGGCAATCACCGTCGCATCGTATGGCGGAACGAAGTTCCCAAGCATGTGGGATGCGCAGGTGGTGAGCATTCCCTCAGTACAGATATTGTCTTTGATCGCCAACGGCATGCCCATCATCGGCGATGTCTTGCGCCACCCTTTTAAAGAGGCATCGAGCGCACCAGCTTGCGCAACTGCCGCATCTTTGGCCTGCGTGATATAGGCCTTCACTTTGGACTCGACCTGGCCGATCCGCAATCCATAGGCACGCACGATCTCTGTAGCCGTGACTTCGCCGGACGTGAACTTCTCATGAAGATCGTAGAGCGAGAGTCTATGAAGCGACATCAGTGTTTCGTCTTCCCGGCCACGATTCTGTTCTTCCCGTCCACTTGGATGATCTTGGGAGCATGCCGTTTGATTTCTTCATCTGAATAATACTCGTAGCAGAAGATGATAATCTGATCGCGAACTGCGCCTTTCCGCGCAGTCGGCCCATTCAGGATGATCTCGCCTGCGCCCCTCGTGCCCGCCATGGCATAGGTCATGAACCGTTCGCCGTTATTCAAGTTGGAACAGACGATCGCCTCATAGGGCAAAATCCCCGCTGCATCCATCAGGTCTTCGTCAATCGTCAGACTACCTTCATAGTCGAGGCAGGACTCCGTCACCGTAGCTCGATGGATTTTCGACCGCAACATTTGCCTGAACATTTGAACCTCGTTTATTTAATTGGGTTGTCGATCTTCAATAATTTTTGGAACTACAAAAAACCCGTCAGCCGACTCCGGCGCATTCACCACCGCACGATCGATGGGCAGAGATGGCTTCACAATATCAGGGCGAAACACATTGACTTGCCCCAGCACCGTCGCTGTCGGCTCGACGCCTGTCGTGTCATATTGTTTCAATGTCTCCACATGCGTGAGGATCTGGCTTAACTGTTTCGTAAACGCCGCCTTCTCAATATCCGTCAACGCAAGTCGAGCCAGTTTCGCAACTTTTTCAACGTCCTGTTTCGTCATGTCCATCTCGCACCCTTCCCTCTTCGACAACGTTCACCATCACTGCCTCTACAGAATCCCTCATAATCACCATTTTCCTCATCACATGTTTGGGTCAGATTATCACGGAACCCATAGACACTCCAGGGAAATTCTGGAGGAAATCATGACGAACACACCCATAAGGGCAAGGCTGGCAGCTCCTCAAAGCATCATGAAATTTTCCTGTGAGGGTCACGACCTGTCGTCATTGGCAGGGCCACGCTCAATGCCTATTTCATACGAGACAACCGCGCCGCGATAAAGGTCAAGGGCGAGTGGGCTATCCATGCCGCGTCGGCATACCGACGGAGCAGAGCCGGCTGTGATAACACCCGATGACTGAACACGTTTCTCAGTTGTGAAATAGACACAATTCGGTTACGTTTTCCATGAACAGGCTGCGCATCCCCTCACCTGAGACCCGCCATCACCATCTACGGCTGTCTCCCTTCAAGAGGGCAGGGTGCGCCATCCATTATGTATTCATCCCTATTGAGGCCAAGCCATGAAGCAGATTGATCTGATCGCCGGAGCGCGGCCCAACTTTATGAAGATTGCGCCCATCATCGACGCGCTGAACGCGGCCAAGACGCGGGGCAGCATGTTACGCTTTCGCCTGATCCATACAGGCCAACATTACGACCGCGCCATGTCCGGCAGTTTCTTCGAGGAGCTCGGTATCCCCGATCCCGACATCAATCTAGAAGTCGGCTCTGGCAGCCAGGCTGAGCAGACCGCTGCCATCATGGTGAACTACGAGAAGGTCCTGCTGAAGCAGAAGAGCGACCTCTGTCTGGTCGTGGGAGACGTGACCTCAACCATGGCTTGTTCCATCGCCGCCCGTAAATTGGGAATACCGGTGGCGCATGTGGAGGGCGGCATACGCTCAGGCGACTGGACCATGCCGGAGGAAATAAACCGAGTGGTGACCGACGCCATCACAAACTGGTTTTTCACCACCAGCGAAACCGCGAATGACAATCTGCGGCGCTCAGGTGTCACGGACGACCGAATCTTTTTCGTCGGCAATACGATGATTGACACCCTGCTCAAGCAACTCCCTCACTTGCGTCCGCCTGCCTGTTGGGAATCGCTCTCGCTTGAACCCGGAAAATATTTTGTCGTCACCCTGCATCGACCGGCGAATGTAGATGGTGAGCATCAGTTACTTCAGCTACTCCGTGCAATAGCCGAAGGCACGCGCGGTTTGCCGGTGGTGTTTCCCGTCCATCCGCGAACCGCAAAGAATCTTCGTGATCTCGATAACAGGACACCGCAGCTGAATTATGTCGACCCGCTGGGCTACCTTGAGTTCAACTATCTGGTGAAACATGCCCGCGGGGTCATTACCGACTCCGGTGGCATCACCGAGGAAACCACGGTGCTTGGCGTACCCTGCTTGACCCTGCGCGACAACACCGAACGACCGGAGACCATCACGATCGGGACGAACGAACTCATTGGGACCGATCCGTGCAAGCTCCCTCCGGCGCTAGCACGGCTCATGGCAGGGCAGTGGAAGAAAGGTGCGATTCCTCCTAAATGGGACGGCAAGGCCGCAGAGCGGATTGTCGGGCATCTGGAACGATTACTCACCCAGAAATAGCGCACATGCAAACATAGTGGTACTGCCCACTAAAAGGCAGCCCTCCCCTAACGCTCGCCCAACATCCTTAGAACATCTGATGCATCGCACATGTTTCCCTTGTGGATGCCACGAATTGTGCCCAGAGGGCACACGTTTATACTATGTAAGAGAAACGTATTCGGAATGAAGATTTGATGGGCCCGGCAGGGTTTGTATTTTCAATTTATACTACGAGCAAGAAAGCCCACAGCCACCCCTCATTCGACCGTGACGCTTTTGGCTAAATTCCGCGGCTGATCCACATCCGCACCGCGCAGGACCGCAATATGATACGCCAGAAGCTGCAAGGGGATCGTAAACAAAATAGGCGAGAGCAACGGATGGGTATCGGGAATCGTGAATACCGCGTCGGCGATCCTCCCTAACTCCCGCTCGCCTTCTGCCACGAACGCGATGACCGGCGCATGCCGGGCTTTCACTTCCATCAGATTGCTTACCGTCTTTTCATACAATCGATCCTTCGGCGCCAACACGACCACCGGCATATCCTTGTCGATGAGCGCGATCGGACCGTGTTTCATCTCTCCTGCGGCATAACCTTCCGCATGGATATAGGACACTTCTTTCAACTTCAACGCGCCTTCGAGGGCAATGGGAAAGTTGATGCCGCGACCGAGGAATAAAAAGTTCCGTTTCTTGTAATACCGCTTGGCAATCGCGACAATCTCCGCCTCGCGACCGAGCACTCGTTCGACCAATACCGGAAGCCTCACGAGGCGATCAAGCCAGGCCTTGCCGTCTGCGACAGACAGGGTTCCGCGCACGCGGCCCAAATGCAATGCCAGCATATACAGCGCCGTCAGCTGCGCGGTGAAGGCTTTCGTCGAGGCGACGCCGATTTCAGGCCCGCAATGTGTATAGAGTGCGCCGTCCGATTCGCGAGCCAGAGTGCTGCCCACCACGTTCACGATCGACACGACACGCGCGCCTTTTTCCTTGGCTTCACGCGCAGCGGCCAGCGTATCCGCCGTCTCGCCGGACTGCGAGATCGTGATAAAAAGATCGTCTTTCCCGACCAATGGATTCCGGTAACGGAATTCGCTGCCGATATCGACTTGCACCGGCGTACGAACCATCTCCTCCAGCAGATACTTTCCAACAAGCCCCGCGTGCCACGATGTGCCGCAGGCCACGATCCAGATCCGCCCGACTGCCGCAAACTCTTTCGGCGTCAATCCGATATCCGGCAGATCCGCTTCGCCGCTCTCGTAGGAATAGCGCCCGCGCATCGTGTCGAGAATCGTCTGCGGTTGTTCGTGAATTTCCTTCAGCATGAAGTGGGGGAATCCACTCTTTTCCGCCGCTGCCGCATCCCAGGTGATCTTCGCTGCCTTCCGCTTGACAGAACGGCCCTCAGTATCGGTGAAAGAGATGTCCGTTGCGGTGACGACCGCGACATCGCCTTCTTCGAGGTAGGTCACATCACGGGTATGGGCGAGCATGGCCATGACATCTGACGCAACGAAAGACGCCTTGGCGGTTGTGCCCACGACCAACGGGCATCCAGAGCGCGCTGCGATCATCGTGCCCGGCTCCCGCTCAGAAATGACGGCGAGCGCATAGCTCCCTCGCACATCCTTCGTGGCAGATCGCACCGCTTCGGCCAGCTTCATACCCTGTTCGAGATATTTATCGATCAGATGCGCCACCACTTCCGTGTCTGTCTCTGAGCGAAACGTGTAGCCCTCTTTCTCCAATTGCTGTTTCAACGGCTGATAGTTTTCAATGATGCCGTTGTGCACGAGCACGCAGCCTTTCGAGCGGTGCGGGTGAGCGTTTTGCTCCGAGGGTTTCCCATGGGTCGCCCATCGCGTATGGCCGATTCCCACCGTACCCTTGAGATCTTTTTCCTTAAGCGACTTCTGAAGATTAGCCAATTTTCCAACACTACGCCGGACTTCAATTTTCTCGCCTTGCAGTACCGCAACGCCGGCTGAGTCGTAGCCTCGATACTCCAGCTTGGCAAGACCGCCGATCAGAATCGGCACCGTCTGCTGATCGCCCACGTACCCGACGATTCCACACATATTTTTAGCTCCTACTACGGTTCTTCACTGGCTTAGCCTTTGAAACCAGCGGTTGTTTCTTCGTAAGGCGTGAGGCGTAAGGCGTGAGGCGAGTGGATGTTGTTTCACGATTCACGCTGGCTTGCAGGGCTCGCCGGCGCGTAGCCCATCCCGCGCGATTCACTTGAGGCACCCGGCCGATCACCAAGGCGTCTGCCGGCACATCTTCCGTGACGGTGGTACCGGCTGCAATGATCGCTCCCGCCCCCACTGTCACTGGTGCGATCAACTGCGTATCGCTGCCGAGAAAGACCCCGTCCCCGATCACCGTCTGATACTTTCGCACACCATCGTAATTACATGTGATCGTGCCGGCGCCGATGTTGACCCCTTTCCCAATCGTTGTGTCCCCGAGGTAACTCAGATGGTTCGCCTTCGATCCTTCGCCCAGATCGGTTTTTTTCATTTCCACAAAGTTCCCGACCTTGGCCCTCTTCCGCACCACCACACCGGGCCGCAGATGGACAAACGGACCCAGGTGCGCGCTGTCCTCAATCTGGGAGTCGGCAAAGACACAATGATCGAGAATCTCAACACCGTTGCCGAGAGTACAATTTGTCAGCCGGGTAGAGGAACGGAGCACACAATCCTCTCCAATAACCGTCGTGCCTTCTAGTGTCACGTTGGGATACAGAACCGTGTCTTTCCCAATCGTCACTGTGGCATCGATCCAGGTTGAGGCTGGATCGATCATCGTCACCCCGGCATCCAGCCACCGGTCCCGGATTTGTTGCCGAACCACTCGTTCTGCTTCGGCAAGCTGCCGGCGCGTATTGACGCCAAGGCCTTCATCGGGATTATCGAGCGTCACAGCGGCCACCCGACGTCCTTGTTCCGCCGCAAGATGCACGATCTCCGTCAAATAATATTCCCCTTGCGCGTTGCTGGGATCGAGCTTCTCCAAGGCGTTGAAGAGAAATTCCCCGTCGACCACATAGGTGCCCACATTGATTTCATGGATCGCTCGTTCTTCCGTGTTGGCGTCACGGTCTTCGACGATGCGAGAAACGCCACGCTCGACTGAGTGCGCGCGCACAACCCGTCCATACCCGCTTGCATCTTCGAGCATCGCGGTCAAAATGGTCACAGTCGCGCGTTCCGCCTCATGAACGCGAAGGAGTTCGCGCACAGTCTTTTCCTGCAGTAGCGGCGTATCGCCGTTCAGAATGAGATACCTGGATGGGGCACCCCGCTTGCCTACCGCGAAGACCGGACGGCTCTGCAACACCGCATGCCCCGTACCCAATTGTTCCTGTTGTTCGACTATCGCAACGGGAGAGCCGTCGCTCTTGCCTGATGTCGCACGGACAATCGCTTGGCGAACCAAATCGGCCTGATGCCCCACAACAACAGCCACACGATCCCCGGCGAGGCGCAGTCCGAGCCTCACTGAATAGAGCACCATCTCCTGGCCGGCCACCCGATGCAGCACCTTCGCCTGTTTTGAGCGCATGCGCTTACCAAGCCCGGCAGCCATGACAACCACCGCAAGGCCGGCGACCTTCCCCTGCTGATCTGAATTGACCGGCTTCTTCACCGCCGAGACCTCCCTCGCTCGTGAACGATTCATCCGATTGGTACTCCCGTTTCAGGCTGTTTGACCTCGCTCCACTTCGCAGCGGCCGTCACAGCCGACGCCAGCGACGTGGACGGTGAGCAGAGCCCACCTGAGACGATGAGCTTCATCGCTTCTTCTACACTGATATCGACGGACGTGACTTCATGTTCCGGCACCAACAGAAAATACCCCGACGTCGGATTGGGCGACGTCGGCACATACACATGGATCAGCGGCTCCTGCACAAGTTCTTGCGCGTCCGCTTTGGTCACGCCCGTCACGAAGGCAAGACAATAGTGGCCATTTTTGGGAAATTGAATCATCACGACGCGGTTGTATGACGCACGATCCGTGAACGACAAAATATCCATCATGGATTTTAATGTCGAGTAGATCCCCCGGACAAGCGGCACACGATTCAACAATTCCTCCCACCACTTTACGATTTGCCGGCCTATAAAGTTCGTGGCAAGCAACCCGACTGTAAAGACCAAGACGATTAACGTCAGAATTCCCAGCCCCGGCACATAATGGCTTGGCACCAACCGAACCAGAAGATCCCCAAGAATCCCATCGACTGCCACAAACAACGCCTTTAAAATAAGGATCGTTCCCCAGATGGGAATAATGACGAGCAAACCCGTCAGAAAGTAACGCTTTAGCAAGGTTTTCAGCATACACATGTGCGGGTAGATGTCGGGTGTCATCATACAGAGAATTCCGAAATCCTCGCAAGCCTTTTCTTGCTATTTTCAATAACTTGGAATACCATCCCGCGCGTTTTCTTCACCGCGATGAGACCTTAACGATGGGGAGAAAGAAATCGCAGATCCCTGGCCTCTTCATTACCCTGGAGGGGATCGAAGGCAGCGGGAAAAGCACCCAGATCAGTCACCTCGCGCAGGTGCTGATTCAGGCTGGGCACCGCATACTCCAAACCAGGGAGCCAGGCGGCACGGCGACCGCCGAAGCAATCCGACACATCCTCCTCACGGCATCGTCCCATGAACCAGTCGCACCTCAAACCGAAGCACTGCTGATTCTCGCTGCGAGATGTCAGCATGTCACGCATCGTATCCTGCCGGCGTTGCAACAAGGCGCCGTGGTGCTCTGCGACCGGTTTTCCGATTCGACGTTCGCCTATCAAGGATTCGCACGCGGGCTCGATCTCCAATGGCTGCGAGCGGCCAACGACATCGCCACCGGCGGACTCACACCGGATCTGACCCTCGTACTCGACCTCCCGGTATCAATAGGCCTCGCCAGACGGCGATCTGATCGTGGCGAACAGAACCGACTGGACAGGGAAACGGAACGGTTCCACCGAAAGGTGCGTCGAGGATTTCTGGCGCTCGCCGCCGAAGAACCAGGCCGCATGAGGATTGTGAACGCGAACCGGCCTGCGCAGGAAGTCCAGGACGAGCTCACCGAGATCGTGGTAGGCTGGATCGCTCGACAACGCCGCCGGAGATAGCATGCCCTTTCGCGACTGTATCGGCCACCAACAATCCATCGCATTGTTACAATCCGCCGTCACCCATGAGCGCCTCGCTCACGCCTATCTCTTCCATGGTGAGGACGCGATCGGGAAACGGTTGACGGCCATTCGCCTTGCGCAAGCGCTCAACTGCGAACGGCCACCGGAACCACATCAAGCAACATCCAAACTTCATCCGCCCTGAATCACGCCGCAATGAAGTCCTGGGATTCTTGACCACCCAGAAGCTTGGCGACCTGTCGATCTCCCGACCCAAATCGCGTCTCTCGTGGGGAATCGAACTGCCGTTCGATAAAGACTATGTCACCTATGTCTGGTTCGACGCACTCGTGAATTATGTTTCCGCATTGGAGTACCTTCCGAAAAAACCGTCGTTCAATCAATTCTGGCCCGCGAATGTCCATCTGGTCGGCAAGGATATCCTCACCACTCACGCCGTCTATTGGTCCACCATGTTAATGGCCCTCGACCTACCACTCCCAGATACTATCTTCGCCCACGGATGGTGGACCGTCGATGGAGAGAAGATGTCGAAGAGTCGCGGCAACGTCGTCGATCCAAACAAGATGGTCGATGCGTTCGGCGCTGATGCGTTCCGGTATTTCTTATTACGAGAAGTGCCCTTTGGACAAGACGGCGACTTTTCACAATCCGCGATGGTCATCAATATTAATAGTGACCTGGCGAACGGAATTGGGAATCTTCTCAGTCGTACCCTCACCATGATTGAGCGATTCGCCAACGGCACCATTCCAGCAGCTGGCACTCCAGCCCTTCCCGAACTCGAAATCCGGATCGCCGCAACAGCGATAAGCCTCCCTGAACGAATCGATCAGGGATTCAGCGCACTCGCCTTTCGAGAAAATCTCCAGGCAATCTGGGAGCTAATCGGCCTGTGTGACGAATACATTGATAAAGCGGCACCTTGGAAACTAGCAAAGAATTCGGAAGACCAACCGCGCCTAAGAACTGTCCTGAACACAGCGTGGAAAGCCCTTCGCCTTTTATCTGTCCTCATTTATCCGTACATGCCCAAGACCGCCTCAGACATGGCGGATCAACTCGGCCTCGCAATCGACTTTTCAAAAGCAGTGCCGCCAGCATCGTTCGAATGGCGTGATCAATTCATAGCGCAGGAGGCAACAGAAAGGGATCGCACAATAGGCCTTATTGGCACCGCTATTACTGGCGCTACAGGTATCTTAATTAGCAAAGGCGGCAGCCTCTTCCCTCGTATTGAATCAAAACCACAAGGAGCCAAGACCGTGAGCGATACACCAACTCCCCCGCAACCGACGGCTGCTACACCAGTACCGACAACTACAGCTCCACAAACACCAGCCCCTGCAACACCAACGCCCGCGGCACCAGCCCAGATCACCATCGACGAGTTCATGAAGGTTCAGCTCAAGACTGCGAAAGTCCTCAGTGCCGAACGTGTGCCGAAATCTGAGAAGCTCCTCAAGCTTCAAGTCGCGGTTGGAGCCGAACAACGTCAAATCGTCGCCGGCATCGGCAAGAAGTATGAGCCAGAAGCCTTGATCGGAAAAACCATCGTCATCGTTGCCAATTTGAAACCGGCGAAGTTGATGGGCATCGAATCGCAGGGCATGGTTCTCGCGGCAGGCGACAGCGAAGTCCGAGGCCTCGTCACGCTCTTGGAAGACGTCGAACCGGGCACGAAAGTGAAATGACCCACTGCATGAGGCTAACGGTAGCGCTTGCTGCATGCCTCATCCCAGTTCCTTGCCTTGCGGCACCTGTCACAGAGGGACTTTCTCCAGACCTTCACCTCAACGATCCTAAACCGACGACCATTCTCGTTCGCGTCGTGGCAAACGGCTCGATGGTCCTGGGCAAAAATGTCGGCGGCGCTCGCGTGACGATCACCGACGTGGCCACCAAACAGATCCTGGCCACCGGCATTCAACAAGGCGAGGCCGGCGACCAAAACCAAATCATGAGAACGCCGCGCCTCATGGAAGAGCCTCGCTATAGCTCCCGGCCGGCGGCAGCCTTTACCACAACCTTCGATTTGCTCCAGCCCACGCTGATTGAAGTGACCGCCGAAGGGCCACTCGCCTACTCGGCATCGTCCCAACGAGCCTCGACAACGGTGTGGCTCATTCCCGGACAAGACATGACCAACGATGGAATTGTCCTTCATCTTTACGGCTATATTATCCAGATCGAACATCCGAAACCGGGCGAGGCCCTGATTGCTAAAGACGACGTGATCCTGCGCGCCTCAATCCGAACGTTGTCCGGAGCGCTGGTTCGTCCGCATGGAGACTGGGACTCCCGGAAGATCCGCATCTACGGCGAATTGATGATCGGCGATCGTGTGCTTGAACGACTTCAAATGTTCTACAGCGGAGAGCAGGCCACGTTCGAAGCCCCGTTCTTCGTTCCCCTTCCGAACGACGCGCCGGACGGAATCGCCCTCCGCGTGATCGCGGCTGATTCAGTTGGCGGAAACTTTGGGATGAGCCAAGCCAAGTATCCCGTGCTCAGCGAGCGCCTCCACCCACACCAGAAAAGCGATCCTCGCTGATCCAAAAAGTCTCCGGAACGCTTGCCGCCTTAGCTCTCACATGCGACACTATTAGCTATGACCTCTCTCGCATCCTATGAGCATCTCCGAAGCCGTCTGTACCTCTCATTGGGACTGAATGCGGCGATCATCGTCGCGGAATTCATCGGCGGATGGGTACTCGATAGCATTGGGCTCATGAGCGATGCGGGTCATAACTTCGTCGATCAAGGCGCGCTCTTCCTTGCCCTTTACGCCCATATCCTCACAGCCAGGCCTGCTACAGAGGCCAGAACATTCGGATATCACCGTGCCGGCATTATTGCCGCATTTTTGAACTCATTCATCCTGTTACTCACGGCTCTCGGCATCGCGTTCGTGGGATTCAAGCGGCTGCTGCAGCCTATCCCGGTGGACGGCGGCTGGGTCATGGCAATCGCCGCCCTGAGTTTCGTGGCCAATCTGAGTATCGCGCTCCTGCTCCAGCATGGAGCCAAGGACGATCTCAATATACGCAGCGCTTTTTGGCACATGCTCGGCGATGCCTGGGTATCCCTGGGCGTCGTGATCAGCGGCGGAGCCATCTTACTCACCGGATGGACCATCCTCGATCCTCTGGTCAGCTTGCTGGTCGTCGCGGTCATCGCCAAAGGAGCGTGGCCACTGTTTAAAGAGTCACTCGACGTCTTGTTGGAATCGACCCCACCGAAGATCAGCGCCTCACACGTGGCTGCGACCATCGAAGCGATCCCCGGCGTGAAAAACGTCCACGACCTCCATATCTGGGCGGTCGAACCTCGGTTGATTATGATGACCTGTCATATCCTCGTCGATGGAGACGATTCGGCAATGACCAATCATTTACTGCACACCATCCGAGCCAAAGTGAGCGCAGATTTCGGCATCAAGCATCTGACGATTCAAATGGGAACCGACTGTTGCCACCACGACGAAATCCACTGCGATCTCACCACGCTGGCACAGCAGCATCAGGATGAGAAACTCGAACATGCACACCACTGAGTGTACGAGGCTTGCGCAAAAGCGAGCCGAGCGAGAGGCGTGATTCGATGTGCTGCATAATTGTTCATGGATAATGTAGATTGAGACAATGTCCACCTCCCCGATTCCCTTTTATGTTCTCTGCGGCTCCCTTGGTGCGGGAAAAACTACGCTGTTGATGAGGCTGCTCGAACATTGGAAAGGTCAGGGTAAACGAGCTGGTGTGTTGATGAACGAGGCGGGCGAGGTGAGCATCGACGGCCCCCGCGCCGGCACCATCGCGGAACAAGTGATGAACCTCGCCGGAGGCTGCGTCTGTTGCGACACGAAAGAGGATTTATCCTGGGGGATCGCCCAACTGGTGCGGGATTATGAGTCTGACGTGGTCGTTCTCGAATGCTCGGGTATGGCCGATCCAGCTGAAGTCATCGACGGCGTGACCGATCTCTACACCGCACGGCTCACACACTTAGAGAAGGTCATCGCCCTTCTGCATCCGATCCCCACAGACAGGGAAAGTATGGGTGGATTCGTCACCCGGCAGGCAATTCGCTGCGCCGACGAACTCATACTCAATAAACGGGACCTCTATGTTCCGGGACATTGGGAAGCGTTCAAGGCCTCGATCACCGACCAGAATCCCTATGCGCGAATCTGGGAAACCAGCCATGCCAAGGTCGATCCCTCCTCGCTGCTCGAACCAATCGCCCGTATGTCGCCGACGCCGACCGTAAATGTGGAATTCGGTGTTCCTCGTTCGTCCGCGACGAAAACACGAGCATCGTATCATCCCATCGCGACGACGGTTCGGCTGCCAGGCCCGTTGAACCTTGTACGATTCCTGAGCTGGATGAAAACTCTCCCCCCTGAACTTGAACGGGCGAAAGGCTTCTTCCGCTTCGCCAAGGGGCCGGAGCTCCAGGAATTTCAATATGCCCCGCCTGGCAACGCGACCATTACTCCGATCACATTGCTCGATGAACCGAGCCATGCAATCGTGTTGATTGGACGAGGCTACGACCAGGAGCGCTGTCAGGCAGAACTGTTACGTTGTCTGGAAGGATGTGAAAGCGCTGGAAGTTAAGCCGTGGGAGTGGCCATTGAAGAACGGACACGAGAATAGCGAAGAAGCAGCCATGCGGCTCCGGCTCCGAACAAGCCACCAATCACCCACCCTCCGAGCACATCCGTGACGTAGTGGGCTCCGATATACACACGAGAGAGTCCGATCAGTCCAACCAACGGCCAGCTGACCCAGCCTGATCGCGGATAGAGCACCTGAAAAAATGCCGCAGCCGTCGCGGTGTTGATGGCGTGGTTCGAGGGAAACCCGAAGGTCTTGCCGCAGGCCTCGATCTGATGGATGTCCGGGAACGCCATACAGGGCCGCGGGCGAGCCGCAAGATCTTTGATCCGCGCTCCGACGAAATCTAACAAACCGATGGACGCGGCCAATACCGGGGCTCCCAGCAACGCCTCGCGCCACGATAGCCACAGCCAAAAACTGGTCAGCAAGATACCGGGCACCCACAACAGGCTTGAATTGGAGAGACCGAGCGCCAATCCATCGATCCAGTCAGATTGGCCGGCGAACCGATTGATAGCGCGAAGGAGCGATTCATCCACACTCATGGGATTGACGATAAAGCGTCGCCCGTCATTCGTCAATCTCCAACCGTCAAAACGGCAGAAAATGGTCTGGCTGGTTCATCTGACTCGCACGTAGGGCCAGCGATTAGCGTGTGCGGAAGTGGATTCGCACGGTGAGTTCCCCATCGATCGGCTCATCACCTTTCATTTGGGGATCGAATGTCCATTTATTCAACGCAGCCATGCCTGCGATCGTCAGTTCCCTGTGCTTGGCCGGTTCCAACACCACGACCGTCACCGTCGCATGCTTGGAGACCAACATGCGTGCCTTCATCCAATCGTCCAGCCCCTTACCGTCCAAGGCTGATGGAATAGCTGGCCAGGGCGTGGATTTTGGAACCGGCCCAAGCTGTTGATCCTTATTGAGCGACAGGCCATGGACATGGACCTCAGGCAACTCAAGCACATCTTCTTGGTCCCCTATCGGGGCAGACGAAACGAACCAGCCTACGTGTCCTTCGTCGCGCATAAGCTGGCGGAGCTTCATGCGGGTGAGCCGGGCATGTCGGTCGACCGCATCAAACGCATTACGACCGAAAACGCGAAACGACTGTTCAAAATCGCTTGAGCTGCCGGTTGCGCTGCCGCAGCGCCTTGGGTAACTTCCGTGGATTCCCTCGCTTCTCCGGACCTCGCTTCGGTCGAACATCCTCGCCTGTATCCAACTCTTTGTGGAGAGACGCACGAGTCGCGCTTGGCGACCCCTGCAATTTCCCGATAAACTCCTGAGCCTTCATGACGAAGGCCCCTTGCGCTGTCGCCACATTGATAATTTCACGATCGGAGCTCACCACCGCGCAGGCAGATCCAAATTCGGCAGCCAGACGTTGAATCACTTGATCGGCTTTTTCCCCCCGTCGAGAGAAAATAATCTCGAGGCCCAGCCGATGCTCCCGCTGCTCTGTGCCCCACCCTTGCTGCCATCCGTCAAAAACTACTGTGATCGCATGGGATTTACGTTGACGATACGATGCCAGATCGCGCAGGAAAGACTCGCGCGCCACCTCGGAATGCAAGCTCGTCCCTGCGCCGATCCGACCGGTCAACGCCAAGAGATTATACCCATCCACGATCAAATGAAGTGCCATGATCAACAGTGCAAGCCAGATTTGTTTCGTTGCTTTAGTTCATTTGGTTAGTTTCGTTCAATCAAAAACCAAACGAACAAGATTGGACCTTACTGTTCACACCGCTGCCTGTCAATCGGCGTGCGACAAGCGAGAGGGGCGAGAGGCGAGAAACTGGTTGCCCTGGTTTGCTTGAGTCATTTGGTTACTTTCGTTCGACCAAATGAACCAAACAAACCAGAACACCTACGCCAACCAGTATGGCCGATCCTCTTGACAATGGCGCACGCATCTGAGAAAAAACTCTAGAGCCCATTCCGCCCTATCACACACTGCACATACCCATGCAATCAGCTCTAATGCGCATCCTGTCTCTCACGTTCCTGTTCGGACTGTTCAGCCTCTCTTGGCATGCCCTCATGCCGCTTCACGCCGGTCAGGCATATGCCGCAACGAGTGCGGCCAATCAGGAACCTCCAGCCAAGCCCAAACGGTCTCGCACCTCCCCTATACGCATGGTCCCCACTCCTCTCGGCCTGACGACTATTCAGAACCTCCGAACCGCCAGCTCACCGGGATTGACGAGGCTCGTGCTCGATCTCGACGCACAGGTCCGCCCCAGCAAACATCCTCAGTTCCAGGCCGATGGAGTGACCATCGAGATTCCCAACACTATTTTAAGCCCCTCTGCCAAGGCGAAACTTTCAGCCGGCAGGATTGCCAAACCGTTTGTCATTAGCCAGCCATCTGAACGATCTGTCCATATCTCCTTGCCGACTGGTTCATTCACACGCTATAAATGGCTCACGCTTTCCGACCCTCCACGGCTTGTCATCGATGTGGTGCCTCCAAGTGAGCCTCTGACCGCTCCGCCTATTGAATCACCGCCCGGACTCGCACCGTCACTCCCCACTCCTCCGCAACCTGCCCAACCGCGAGCCAAATCCTTTACGACCATCGTGCTCGATCCGGGGCACGGCGGGAAAGATCCTGGCGCGCGCGGATACCGTGGGACTGAGGAAAAAGACATTACCTTGAAGGTGGCGTTGAAACTCCGCGATCTCTTGAGCCGGCAGCAGGGAGTCCGTGTGCTCATGACCCGTGAACGGGACGAGTTCATCGAGCTGGAAGACCGGGCGAAGTTTGCGAATGGACAGGGAGCAGATCTTTTCGTGTCGATCCATGTCAACTCCCACCCACAACGCTCCGTGAAGGGAATTGAAATCTATCACTTCGGAGAGGCCAAGGATCAACGGGCGCTCGAAGTAGCGGCTCGCGAAAATGGAACCCCGCTCAGCAGCACCGGCGTGGGATGGGAATATCTCGTCGCCGATCTCCTGACGGCGAAGAAGATCGAGGAATCCCTCGAACTTGCCTGGACCGCCAAAGAAGCCATGGTCACCCACTTGAACGGCCACTATGACTTGTCGGACCACGGAGTGAAAACCGCGCCATTCTATGTGCTCCGCTTTACCAGCATGCCCAGCATCCTGGCTGAAATCGCCTTTATCTCGAACCCTAACGAAGAAGATCTGCTCCGAAGCACCCGCTTCACCACACGCGTGGCAGAAGCGCTCATGGAAGGCATCAAGTCCTTTCTCGCTTCTACGCGGTCCGTTGCCAGATGAGCCCCATATTGATCGACCCTCCAGATCGATGCCTACGGTCAAGTTAGTCTTAGAGTACGACGGAACCTGCTACGCAGGGTGGCAGCGCCAACCCGATCGCCTTACAATCCAGGAAGCCATCGAACGAGCCATCCAGCAGGTCAGCCAGGCCGAAGTCTCCATCGTCGGAGCAGGCCGCACAGACTCCGGCGTGCATGCCCGCGGACAAGTCGCAAGTTTTCGCACAGAACTGGATTGGCCCGCGCCCAACTGGATGCGGGCGCTCAATGCCGTGCTGCCGAAAGACATTGCCGTGCTGTCCTCGACAATCATGGCCGACCGCTTTCATGCCCAACACGATGCGCGAGGCAAGCTCTACACCTATCGAATTCTCCCTCGCTCAACTCGTCCCACCATCGATCGCGCATTTGTTTGGCACATCTTCAAACCACTGGATGAATCTGCCATGCAACAGGCCGCTTCAACACTGCTCGGATCACAGGACTTCTCCTCATTCGAAGGCAGTCTCACAGACAACGACAATCCCATCTGCCATCTGCAACGACTCGCTGTTCTACGCCAAGGCGAAGAAATCCGCATCGAAGCCTACGCCGACCGGTTCCTGAAACACATGGTCCGCGCCATAGTAGGAACGGTGGTCGAAGTGGGGTTGGGCAAACGGACTCCAGACAATCTCATAGAGGTCTTGAGGGCTCAGGATCGGTCTGCGGCAGGCCAGACTGCCCCGGCTCATGGACTTTGTCTTATGCGCGTAGACTACGGCGAATAGCAGGATGCTATTGAATCAGCCTGCCGCAAACGCGCGAGACTGAATTTCCAACTGCTTCAAAAATGCGCCTTATGTTCCCAGAGACAGGACAGAGAAGATTTGCTATGCTGCGCCCATTCCTCTACCCATCACTCTCACCAAAGGAGATGCGTATGACAAAGACAGCCGGCATCGTGGTGATCTCCCTCTTTCTATCTGGGCTGTGCGTCGCGCCGTTTGCATTGGCGGCACCAGCTCAGCAAAATAAGATGAAGACCTGTAACGCAGAAGCCAACGACAAAGGATTGGGTGAAGGAAAGGGCGATCAACGGAAGGCGTTTATGAAAGAATGCCTCTCCGCAAAGCCGGAGAAAGCAGCGAAGGCGGCGGGTGGGACAGCGCAGAGCAGTCAGCAGAACAAGATGAAGACGTGCAACAAAGAAGCCGGCGCGAAGAAACTCAAGGGCGATGAGCGTAAGACATTTATGAGCACCTGCCTCTCCAGCTAAGACTCTCTCCCTGCGGCCCGTACGGGCTGCAGGGCCATTCCATCTCCCATACTTATAACGGACAAGCCGCGCACTGGTTTGTCTAGTTTATTTGATTGATCCAGATGAACCAGCCCAGCTAAAACAGGCGAGGGGAGTCTTGGTTCTCCAGCTTCTTGCGCAGTTCGATCAACTCCTGCTCAAGCGCGAAGAGCCGGTCGCTGACGGGGTCCGGCAGGTTACTGTGGTCCATCGTGGCATCTGGCAATCGCTCGCCTTGCGTCTTAATGACGCGGGCCGGCACACCGATCACGGTGGAGTTGGCTGCGACATTCTTGAGCACGACTGAATTGGCGCCGATCTTCACATTATCGCCGATCGTAATCCCGCCGACCGATCATGCCGATTCCTTCTCCACTCTTGACCTTGACGTTGACGAGGTCCGGATCGACCCCAAGGACCTGAGCCATCTGCTTCTGCATGGCGGTCAAATACGAACTGAGCCGAGGGGACTGCGCGATAATGACCGTGTCGACGTTCATAATCCGATACCCCTTCCCCCGCATCTTTCCCACGACATCCTCCAGGAGTTTCAAACTCGAAATGTCCTTGAAGCGCTGATCGGAGCTGGGATAGTGCCGGCCCAAATCTCCTTCACCCATCGCGCCGAGGAGCGCATCGCAGAGGGCATGGACCAAGGCATCAGAATCGGAATGTCCCAACAAACCTTTGCTATGAGGCACCTCAATCCCGCCGAGGATCAGTTTTCGCCCAGGCCCCAGTGGATGGATGTCATAGCCACAGCCGATGCGCATACGCGTCGCTCCTCGTTAATCGTAAACGTCAATCGTTCTAATTCTGTGAGACATGTTCCATTTCGCGATTCACGTTGAACGGTTCACGTTTAACGTCCCTTTCTCGCTGCCAGAATCGCCTCGCCAATCACTAAATCTTCAGGCCTCGTCACTTTGATGTTCTCTCCACTCCCCTCCACTACTGCAACGGGATGCCCCGACCATTCGACCAAAAATGCGTCGTCGGTGGCTCGAATCCCCTCGTCATGCGCTTTCTTGTGGGCAGCCACGATCCAATCCCGCCGAAAGGCCTGAGGTGTTTGGGCCAGCCACAAGGGGGCGCGATCGACCGTTCGTTCAATGGTTCCATCTGCCCGTACCTGTTTCACGGTGTCCCGCATCGGAAGCGCAATAATCGCCGCGCCCTCTTTCCTCGCCGCTGCCACAACCTCTCTGATCATCCCTTGCGTCATAAACGGACGCACGGCATCGTGAATGAGCACAATCTCTGTGTCCGGATGGACCTGTGCGAGGGCGTGCCGCACTGAATCTTGGCGCTCTGCGCCGCCCTCCACCACATTCGACACTTTGGTGAATCGATGCCGCGAGACGATCTCTTTTTCACAGTATTCGATGTCCGCAAGGGGAACGGCAAGGACAACTTGGTCGACATCGGGAGCGGCTTGCAATGTCCGCAACGACTGAACGATGAGTGGCTCACCACCCAACGACAGAAATTGTTTAGGGATGGAACCACCCATCCGAAGCCCGCGGCCAGCCGCAGGCACAAGCGCCACCACCAACGGAACCTGACGAGGAAAAGCGTCTATCTGGTTCATCCGATTAGCTCATTCAACCAAACACACGAGACAGACCGAACAGACCAGATAGACCAAATGAACTTGAGCCGATCACGGCCTCAGCGTGAGATAGATCGCCTGGCCTTTCCGCTTAAGCAACAAGAGAACCGCTTGATCTTTGGCAAGGCCTGAAGCGGCTTGTTCATAGGACTTGAGCGAGCTCACCGCCTTACGATTGACTTCGAGAATCACATCGCCTTCACGCACACCCATTTCCTCCGCCGTGCTTCCTGACTTGACGGAGATGACCACCACGCCACGATCAGAGGTCTTCAATCCATACCGGGCAGTCAATTCGTCGTTGAGTTCACGGACCTCAAGATCCGAAAGGACACCTGTCGATACCGCCGACTCCCTGTTCTCCTCTGCGCTGGGCTGCCCTAACGATTTCGGCTGCTCCACAATCATCACTTCGATCGTTTTGGGCTTCTTGTCTCGAATCAGCTTGACCGAGACCTTCTTCCCGATGGGAGTCTGTGCCACGGCATTCCGCAAATGCGTCGGCGAGTCCATCGACTTGCTGTCATATTCGACAATGACATCTGCGCGCTCAAATCCCGCCTTCTTGGCAGGACTCTCCGCCATCACATCGCTAACCAGCACACCCTTCGTGTCGGTGATCCCGAACTGCGTGGCCAACTCAGGAGTCAAGTCTTGAATGGCGACACCGAGCCAGCCACGAACGACCTTGCCCGTCCGGACCAACTGATCCATGATGGCGCGCGACAAATTGCTCGGCACCGCGAACCCGATGCCCATGCTGCCGCCGCTCTGACTGAAGATCGCCGTATTGATTCCGACCAATTCGCCTCGCACATTGACGAGCGCGCCTCCTGAATTTCCAGGATTGATCGCCGCATCGGTTTGGATGAAGTCTTCATACTCGGCAATACCCATGCTGGCCCGCCCGACTGCGCTGACAATCCCCATGGTCACGGTCTGGGTAAGTCCGAACGGACTCCCCACAGCCAACACATACTCCCCGACCTCCAGTTGATCGGAGTCGGCCCAGGGAATGGTGGGCAGCCCGGTCGCTTCGATTTTCACAATCGCAATATCCGTTTTCGCGTCGGTGCCGATCAGCTTGCCCTTAAATTCCCGCTTGTCGGACAAAAAGACGCGAATGTCGTCGGCCTTGTTCACGACATGATTGTTGGTGACGATTAACCCGTTGGACTCCACAATGACCCCGGACCCCTGGCCGCGCTCTTTCGGCTCTCGTTGAGGCGCATCGCGTTTGAACAGTTCATCGCCGAAAAACTTGCGAAAAAACGGATCATCGAGCGGCGACCCGTGCGGACTATCTCCGGATTTTCCGCTTCGCGTGGCCGCAATGTTGACGACCGCCGGCTTCACTGATTTGGCGATCTCGACGAAGTTCTTGGCGTTCCCCCCACCGCCACCCATCGGCAACTGTGGCGCAGTGGCAACTGGACGCACAATGGGGTTTGGAATCGGTTCAGGTCCGGCCGTGCCGGACGGCAACCAATCCATGTTGGACGCCACCACAATGCCAATGATAATCCCTCCAGTGATCAACGCCAGCGGAACGAGCCCTGATCGCACGAGTTTCATAGGTGATCCTTGCTCTTCATCCCTTGTGGTCCAAACAGGTCATAGACTTCGCTGTATTGTGGCGCATCAGAGAATGTCGCCGGAATAGATCCCCATAATGGTCTGGAGAAACTTGATCGCCTCCGCGCGAGGCCGTTGGAACGAATTCCGCCCGATGATGGACCCGAACCCGCCGCCGTCACGAATGGCACGCGCTTCCTCAAAGACATGCTGGTCTTCGCTCTTGGCCCCTCCGGAGAAAATGACGATCCGGCGTCCATCGAACGAGCTCTGCACCACATGTTTGACTCGCTCCGCCAGGGTCGCAATCGGAATCTTGGACGATTCGTACACTTTTTTGGCCGCAGCCTGCTCAAGATGCGCAGTGGGGAGCTTGACCTTAATGACATGCGCGCCGAGCTCGGCTGCAATATGCGCCGCATAGGCCACCACATCGATCGCGGTTTCCCCTTCCTTACTCAGCACCGAACCACGTGGATACGACCATACGACGACCGCCAAGCCGGAGTCTTTGGCCTCCTCTGCAATCGCGCGCAGTTGTTGATACATGGCGTTACAGTGCGATGACCCTGGATAGATCGTAAATCCAACCGCTGAACAACCAAGCCGGAGCGCGTCTCTCACACTACCGGTGACCGAGGGCAAGGGGTCTTTCTCGTCGTGCAGCACATCGTGATTGTTCAACTTCAGGATCAGCGGAATCCGGCCCGCGAATTCGGCGGCGCCAGCTTCGAGAAATCCCAATGGAGCCGCATAGGCATTGCAGCCGGCATCGATAGCCAATTGAAAGTGGTAGTGCGGATTATATCCCCCTGGATTCGGCGCAAAGCTCCGAGCTGGGCCATGTTCGAATCCTTGGTCGACCGGCAAGATTACCAGCTTACCAGTTCCCGCCAATTTTCCGTGGCGCAACAGACGAGCGATATTCGTTCTTGTTCCCGCATTGTCGCTGCCGTACCAGCTGAGAATCTCCTGTACTCGATCAGCCATGTCTCTCCTCCTCTGGGTTCGCGAAACGGTATCCGCTAGTAGCTATTCAGGCTGAAGGATTGTAGGGCTAAGGACAGAGATCCGAACACTTCAGCCTGAACACCTTCAGCCTATCTGCCTGAGATTACATCCGTCTGCCTTGAATGAACTCCTCTGCGTCCTGAACGTCGTCCGGGCTTCCAATAATCAACGGCACCCGCTGATGCAACTGCTTCGCTTCCACGTCCAAAATGCGCGAGGTCCCCGTGCTGGCCTTCCCGCCGGCCTGCTCCACGACCCACGCCAACGGATTGGCTTCGTACAACAGCCGAAGCTTACCCTCCGGCTTGTCCAGCTCACCGGGATAGAGATAAATGCCTCCCCCGATGAGAATCCGATGCACATCGGCCACCAGACAGCCGGAGTAGCGCACACTGTAGGGACGCCCAGTCGCTGTGTCCTTGACTTTCAGACTGTCGATATACTGTTGCGTTCCCCCTGGCCACTTATGATAATTCCCTTCGTTCACACCATAGACCTTGCCTCGAACCGGAATCTGTATCTGCTCATGGGAGAGCAGATACTCGCCGATGCTTGGCTCCAATGTAAACCCATGGACTCCTTGTCCAACCGTATAGACCAGCATGGTGCTTGACCCATAGAGGAGATACCCGGCGGCTACCTGCTCTGTTCCCTTGCGAACGAGGTTATCTGCGGTCGGCATCCGGTCTTTACGCTCGGACTTCACAACGGAAAAAATGGTGCCGAGCGGCATGTTGCAGTCCGTGTTCGATGAGCCATCAAGAGGGTCGAAGAGCACCATGTACTGGGCCTGTGGCCAATTCTCCGGAAACAGAGCCGGCTTTTCCATCTCTTCAGACGCCAATGCGCACACAAGTTCGCTTTGGTGAAATACCTTGAGAAACGTCTCGTTCGCAATCTCATCCAGTTTCTTGACTGTCTCCCCCTGCACATTGATCTCACCTGTCGTTCCCAGGATATCGATCAAACCGGCATGTCTCAGATCCTGCGCAATGAGTTTCCCAACCAGGCCGATCTGACTGAGAAGACTGGAAAATTCCCCAGCGGTTCCTGGGGAGACCGCCTGATTCTGGCCGATAAATCTGCTTAATGTAAGAGGAAACTGTCCCATGATGATAGATGCGAGTATAACCGTTTTGAACTGAGTGGGCAACGAAAGGCTAGTTCCCTCATTGCGCTGGTGAAGACACCGGCCATCCGCTGACGAGGTCAGCCACAATCGACCCAATGATGACTTTCGCCTTCATGCGAATCGGAATGCGCCGATCGTCGTTGGTAAACCATACCCGGATGTTGCCCTGGTTGAGGAAGAGACCTTGAAATGGCATGATCACCAACACACGAACCGTTTCAACTTCCCCCCACGGACCACTGACCGTCTCGATCTCCTCGACCTGTACATCCAGTTTGCGGTTCTTTTTATCGTAATACACATTCATCGTCAGAGATGAGCCAGGCTGGAACGATAATGTGCTACGCGCATAATAGAGACAAGAGATGACGTCTTGGGTGCCCGTCGGCATCTCCAATGTTTCAGTCGTCCCGCCTTTGACAACTGTGATCCTTCCCTCTTTCTGATGAAATGTGTACTCGAAGTCTTCTTTCTTCTTCCCTTCTCGCCGCCTGAAGTTCAAATGCTCCGGAAGCAGCGTGGCGGGATCTACGATCGATTCGATTCGGTTATCCACGGGAAAGAATTTGGTGACGAAAGGACTCGATTGCGCCGTGGTGACTAATTTCGCCACAGGGCGCTCCCCATCCATTCCAGCATCACGGACAGCCATCACAGCCGTGCCCGCAGTGATATTCATCCAGGAAATCTCGTAGGTGAGCTGTTCGCCGACGTGGAAGAATCGCGCTGCAGGGAGTTCGCCGGTCTCAGCCCAAGAAACCGCACCGCTCATGGCACTCACTATCAGGCGTATGAGCCACGTGCGCAAAAGAAGAGCATGAAGCGATACAACGCATCGTGAATGAAGCTGTATCGGTTGAGAAGCAGTCATTTGAGGTAAGCTTGGGGGGGGATGGCACAGAAAAAGAACGTATCCCGCAGGATGCTCAAAAAGGCCGTTCAGCAAGGCCGCGGTCGAATCGAAACCGGAGACGGACCCTCAGAGGTAAGTTGAGGATTTCGATGAGCCGAGAACGCCGCTGGTGGACTTTTCAGTATCCTGCTTAGCAGCCAAGGGATTGTTTGGCCGCTGCCAATTCGCCCTCAATGACTGCGCGAATTTTGGCTAATTGCTCCGGCGAAGCGGCTTCAAACCGTAAGACAAGGGCCGGCTGGGTATTCGACGCTCGGATCAGGCCCCACCCATCCTCGAAGATGGCACGCACCCCATCAATGGTGACGACATCACGCACCACCAGCTTGGCAGGACCAAGCTCCTTCCGAGTCTTCATGCAGTCTGCCAGCCGTTCCTGCACATGCCTGACCAAACCAAATTTTATGGTGTCCGACACGTCTACCCTAATCTCAGGGGTGACGGAGGTCTTCGGAAGATCTGCCACCAATGCGGACAGTGGACGAGTGGTCTTGGCTAGAATTTCCACCAGCCTGCACGAGGCATAAATCGCGTCATCATACCCAAAGTACCGATCGGCAAAAAACATGTGCCCGGACATTTCTCCTGCCAAGACGGCCTGCTCGCTCTTCATCTTCGCCTTGATCAAGGAGTGACCGGTTTTCCACATGATTGGTCGCCCTCCCCGCTTCGCAATATCATCATAGAGGCTCTGGGAGGACTTGACCTCTGAAATGATGGTGCTCCCCGGCTTGGCCGCCAGAATATCGCGCGCGTAGACTACCATGAGGCGATCGCCCCATAACACATTGCCCTGTTCATCGATGGTCCCAATGCGATCAGCATCTCCATCGTAGCCGATCCCGACATCGGCTTTATGTTGCTTGACGGACTGAATTAGATCGTCGAGATTCTCTAACACCGTGGGGTCGGGGTGGTGGTTCGGAAATCTCCCGTCGAGATCGCAATAGAGCCCTGTGACATGACAGCCGAGAAGCTCCAACGCCTGTTTGGCCACCAACGCCGCCACCCCATTTCCACAATCGATCACGACATGGAGGCGCTTGGCATTGACGTGACTGAAGCTTTTCTCGATATAGGCCAGGTAGTCGGGAATGATGGGGTGCTCCGACAACTGCCCAGCTCCAAACACGAAAGAACCGGCCTCCATCACCGCTCGAAGCGCCTGGATCTCCTCTCCATGAATCGCGTCTTTCCCGATGCAGATCTTAAATCCATTGTATTCGGCTGCATTGTGACTCCCGGTGATCATAATGCCTCCGTCAACCGGGAGCTGAAACAGGGAGAAATACACGAGCGGCGAGGGACAAATACCGATATCCACGACATTCAATCCACCGGCAAGGAGCCCCTGCACGAGAGCCTTGTGAAGCCCGGGTGAACTCAATCGGCCATCTCGCCCAACTGAGATGGTCTTCACCCCGCGATCTTTCACATACGTGCTATAGGCGCGGCCTACCCGTTCCGCAATCGAATCGGTGAGTTCCTGGCCTACGATGCCGCGCAAATCGTATTCGCGGAATAAACCCATTCCTAACTCCTGTGACGAGTGATGCGTGATGAGTGATCAGTCATGCGGGACAGAGAATATCCCACCACATCGCGCATCACTGTTTGACGTTTCGCCCATAATCATCCTGAAACCGGACGATATCGTCCTCCCCAAGATACGGCCCGTTTTGCACTTCAATGATATGCAGCGCTTCTTGACCGGGGTTTTCCAGTCTGTGACGGGTTTCGACAGGAATTTCTGTGCTATGGCCGATCTTGAGATCGAACACCTCAGTGCCTCTAGTCACCCGCGCCGTTCCGGCAATCACGACCCAATGTTCACTCCGTCGATGGTGCATCTGTAACGAGAGCCGCCCTCCTGGCTTTACGGTCACGCGCTTTACTTTATAGCCAGGTCCTTCTTCCAGGATCGTATAGGACCCCCAGGGCCGATGTACGGTCAGATGCTCCAGATGTTCCGGCGCGTTCTGCTTCTTGAGAATGTCGACCAACTGCTTCACTTCCTGAGCGCGGGATTTTGGACAGACTAATGTGGCGTCCGGCGTATCGACCACCACCATGTCGGTCAGTCCGATCGTCGCCACAAGCCGGCGATCCCCGTAGATGATCGATCGACGGCTACCGACATCGACCACACGTCCGACCACGACATTGCCGGCCTTATCCTTGGGCGCCACCTCATCCAAACTTCCCCAACTCCCGACGTCAGACCATTGAAATGACACCGGCACAATCGCGGCTTTCTTCGATCGTTCCATGACGCCCGTATCGATTGAGACCGGCGTCAGCGTCCGGTAGGCATCGTCGATGGCCTGCCTGCTCGCCCCCGCCTGCATCAATTGACTGATCATCTCGATGCCTCGAAAAAGAACGGGTTGATGGAGCCTGATTTGATCAAGGATGGCTGCGGCGCGCCAAATGAACATGCCGCTGTTCCAGTAGTAGTCTCCGGCCTTGAGATATTGCGCGGCTTTAGCCGCATTGGGTTTTTCAACGAATCGGCTGACAGGATGTCCCTTGAGTGCACCTTGTTTTTCTAACGTCACTTTTCGGTTGGGTTTGATGTATCCATAGCCAGTTTCGGGACGGATCGGCTTGATACCGAACGTCACCAGATAGTCCTGCTTCGCCAGTGTCGCCGCCAACGATACCGCCGCATCGAACGCGCGCTGTCCTTTGA
>SWDN01000002.1:0-25657 GCA_005116775.1 Nitrospira sp. | reverse complement strand
CAACTTATCCATCACCCCTTGGTGCAGCTCGGGAATTGCGAGCTTCTCAGCGCGCCTCGCCACCAGCTTCGTTTGCTCCTGCGTGACAATGGCGGTGACGATCCCTGCCCTCTGCAACAGCTTGATCCCCATGCCATCACGCGTGTTGAACTTCTTCCACTCATCGCCGGACTCGGCATAGTACATTCCTGCATCCGTCAACACGCCATCGACATCCGTGGCAAACAGTCGGATGCCTTCAAGGATATTGCGCGAAACCTTCCTTGGCCGAGCGATTTTTCCCGGCGATCTTTTCCTTAATACCCGTTGAGCCATCGTATGAGTTTTAGCAGGAAGCGAGATGAGAAGTCGCGTTCATAAATCTAGCGAGTGCGTCCTTCCAATGAGGGAGCGGTGTTCGCACCGTGCTCAATCGACCTTGGGCAAGGACAGAGTAAGGGGGGCGTCTCGCGAGACGTCCCGCTTGAACGGTCGTAATGGATCGAACCGGGATGGAGAGACCCATGAAGCTGACGATGGCCTCTGCGAACTCATGCCAGGTGCAATCGCCGGTATTCGTCACGTGGCAAATGCCTCGCAGTTCACTGGTCGCAAGATCCTTTAGGACTTTGGCCAGATCGTCTGCATTGGTTGGGCAGCCTCGCTGATCCCCTACTACGTCGAGGAATGGTTTCTCACCCGCCAGCTTCATGATCGTCTTCACAAAATTGCTGCCCGCATGTCCATAGAGCCAGGCTGTTCTCACGACCAACGTATTGGGACAGTCCGTCAGTGCGGCGATTTCCCCCGCTCGCTTGGATTGCCCATACACATTAATGGGATGGGGCGCATCCTCTTCACGATAGGGAGTCGTCTGAGTTCCATCGAAGACATAGTCTGTCGAGACATACATCAATCTCGCATTGAGCGTGGCGGCAGCTCGGGCCACAAACGAAGTCCCTTGAGCGTTCACCACCATGGCGCGATTAGACTCGCGCTCGGCCCCATCGACATTGGTATAGGCGCCGGCATGCAGGATTACTGCGGGACTGGCTGCTACGATTTGGGATTCGCAGTCAGGTCGCGTGAGATCGAACTCCGGGAGATCCTTCAGGATGAGATCCTCCCCTGAGAGAGTCTGCTGAAGTGCCTGGCCTAACTGCCCCTGTGCGCCAGTGATTAGAATTCGCATGAGTTCATCGCGGTATCCCTCTACACCCGTACCCCTTTATCCCTTTACCCCTTCCTGAAGTCGCTTCCCATACATCTGTTCATAGTACTGGCGAAACTCGCCGGACTTGATTGTCCGCCACCAGTCCTCATGTTTCTGATACCAGTCGATGGTCGTGCGCAGTCCTTCTCCAAATGGCACAATGGGATTCCAGCCCAACCGACGCAGCTTGCTGCAATCCACCGCGTAGCGCCGATCATGCCCCGGACGATCCTGCACCAGTCGAATGAGGTCGCGGGATCTTCCCAGATGGCCGACAATCTGTTCTGCCACGGCAATATTCTCCCGTTCATTCCCTCCACCGACGTTATAGATCTGCCCAGGCTCGCCTCGAAAGAATACCTGCTCGATCGCCGAACAATGGTCCTCCACGGCCAGCCAATCGCGGCACTGACGTCCATCTCCATAGAGCGGGAGGGGCTGGTTGTCGATCGCATTGGTCGTGAACAGCGGGACAAATTTCTCAGGATATTGATTTGGCCCGTACGTATTGCTGCCTCGAGTCACCATCACCGGAAACCGATAGGTCGTCCAATAGCTGAGGGCCAAGAGATCACCACCGGCTTTGCTGGCAGAGTAGGGACTCCTCGGAGCGAGACAATCGCTCTCAATCGACGTCCCGGTCTCGACGCTGCCATAGACTTCGTCCGTGCTGACTTGCAAAAATCTCTGGAGCCCGGCACGACGAGCCTCTTCAAGCAACACGCCGGTTCCCACGACATCGGTCCGCGCAAAGGTGCCCGGATCGAGAATCGATCGATCGACGTGGGTTTCCGCAGCTGCATTGATCACTCCTTCAATGCGATGCTCACGAATGAGACGTTCGACCAGAGGCTGATCTCCAATATCCCCATGCACGAATGTATGCCGGGCATGCGTCTCAATCGCCTTCAGATTTGCAGGATTGCCGGAATATTTCAACGCATCGAGATTCACCACCTCATGACCGCTCTCAAGCACCAAGCGACGTACGAGATGCGATCCGATAAAACCAGCTCCTCCAGTTACAAGAATTCGCATCTTAGGGTCTTATTTGGTGAGCAGTTCGAGGCCCATCGTGGGTGAATGCTATAGTTTATTGGCGCCGGTTTGCGCCACAAGCTGATTGGCCAGGTAGAGAGACTCGATCGTCCCTGCGTCGGTCCACCACCCTTCCAACAGATCCCAGCTTAATGCTCCCGCTGCAATATAGGCATTGTTGACATCGGTAATCTCAAGCTCACCACGGCCCGATGGTTTAAGGGTCTTGATGATGTCGAATACGCGCGCGTCATAAAAATACATGCCAGTGACCGCATACGACGACCGAGGATTCGCCGGTTTTTCCTCAATCTTCACGACACGATTTCCCTCAAGGACAGGGACGCCAAACCGCTGCGGATTCTTGACCTCCTTCAGGAGGATTTTCGCGCCCTCTCGCTGATTCCGAAAGGCATCGGCAGCACGGGCAATATTGCCCTCGATAATGTTATCTCCCAAGATCACACAGACAGGCTCACCGTCGACAAAGTGTTCGGCCAATCGCAAAGCGTCGGCAATACCGCCCTCCCCCTCTTGATAGGAATAATTAAGCCGCTTTAGGCCGAAGTCTTTTCCGTTGCCCAGTAACTTCAAGAAATCTCCCGCGCTGTCCCCCCCCGTGACCAACATAATCTCTTCAATCCCAGCATTGGCCAATGCCTGGATGGGATAGTAAATCATGGGCCGATCGAAGATCGGCAACAAATGTTTATTCGTGACTTTGGTCAGCGGGAGCAACCTGGTTCCTAGTCCACCGGCCAGAACGACGCCTCTCATCCTCTAGACGCTCCTCTCATCCGACGTGACTGGTTGATTTGGTTTATTCGGTTTGTTTCGTTTATCTGGTTAGTTTGGTTTATCAGTAGTTTCCTTCAACCAACCAAACAAACCAGCTTGTGTCACTCGCTCAATGAATATGCTCGATACTGCGGGACGACATCGGGGTATAAGTTGGAACAGCCCCATGAAGTCGGCGAATCAGCTCATCCTCATCGCCATGGCTCACCGCAGCCTCAAGATTTGCGATCGCGCGATCGAGACGATCGGATTGAATGGTTGACACAGTGATGGCACGCCGAATCTTTGCGTGCGCCGTGGGTTCGACTTGTTCCGCCTGCTCAAAGAGCTCCTCGTACAGTTTTTCTCCTGGACGTAACCCGCTGTAGACAATCTGTATATCTTGATCCGGCACGAGGCCGGACAGCACAATCATGTTCCTGGCCAGATCGACCACTTTCACCTGCTCCCCCATATCCAGCACGAACACTTCGCCGCCCTGGCCTAAGAGGCTGGCCTGCAACACCAATTGCACCGCTTCGGGAATTGTCATAAAGAACCGTTTGATCTCGGGATGGGTCACCGTGACCGGGCCTCCCTTTCGAATCTGCTCCGCAAACACTGGGACGACACTCCCGTTACTACCCAGCACATTCCCAAATCGGACCACCGTAAACTTCGTCTCTCCTCGATGACTTAGGTTCTGCAGCAGGTCTTCGGCCAGCCGTTTCGTGGCGCCCATGACACTCGTGGGATTCACCGCCTTGTCTGTGGAAATGAGCACAAAGCGATCGACCCCGTTCGCCAGCGACGCCTCCGCCACCGTCTTCGTTCCAAACACATTATTGCGAACGGCCTCTTTCGGATCTACGACGCTGACAATTGATCCCACAAGTACGGCTTTTGACAGCCAATCGTGAGCCTGGCGGATTTCTTCAGCAGTCCTCAGAACCACCCGAACAACGAACCACACAAAGACCAGCATGCCCGGAAGCCCGACATGGAGCGCCAGATAGAGAAAGATATTATGTGTGCCTGAATGCGTGACCGCAGCATGTCCAGGCATGACAAATTCTTGGTCCTGGCCATAGAGCAGGAAATAGCTCTGGCTCCCATATCCGATCCCAACCAACCAGTGTTTAGCGATCTGAGACAGGGTAAACCACCAAATATCGAAGCGATGAATCACAGAAGCAACGTCTTTCTTGATAGGAAGTACGCTCGTAATATCGTTACCCAGTCCCGCTGCTGGTGTCGGGCTGGAGTTGAAAACGACAACGACAGCAGCGATCACACACACCGTCGCGAGCCCGGCAACAACCTTGGCGGAGGTCGAGCGAATGAACCAGACAATCACCCAAAACTCCCCAACAAGGGCAACCAGCCCCGCGCGCGATTGAGTGGCGAGCAGGCAGGCCGTCATCATTCCTATGATAATCGCAGAGCCGGCCCGTATTTCTGAAGGCCCCTCTCCTAATGCCAGAGCCAACCCAAAAGGAATAACCATGACCAGAAATGTGGTCAGCCACACTTCAGCGGGAAGAAACGAGACTACCGCTTGAGGATTTCCGAGATTGAACTGGGAGAGTCCGTATCCAGCGATCACGAATGCCATGACCCCGACCAGACCCAAGAGAATCTGTCGATAGAGTAGCCCCTTGAAGAAATAGATCACCGCGTAAAAAACCACCATGTGCTGAAGCAGCTTGCCATACTCCTTCACGCTATAGGACGGAGCCAAGGAAAATGGGATCGTGAGCCCGACCCAGACGACAAAGACCAGCAGAAGGATGTCGTACGGTGTCCGGGAATAGAACAGACGCCGATTGATGACACACCATACTATCAGCAAACCAAGCAGGAGAATAAACCCGTTTCGTTCCACAATCAAAAGCGGTTTGAAGGGAAGCACTGCGATATAAATAACCAACACCACGCGGACCAGGGTATCGAAATAGGGTATCCGCTCGGATGGCGACATGATAATCGATGAAGACGTTGGCATGGCTATTCGTTCAAGGGCCAACTGGTTGTATCCGCTGCTCGACTCCCCTTACCCCAAGTGCGAGAGAGAAAAACAGCATTCCCAAGAACCCCAGGATAACGATTCTCCACCCCTCCGACGCATACTGATAAAGAAGCGCAAAACCTCCACACAAGGCCATCACCCCATAGGCTGCTAAGACGGTCCGCCGATGGCCCCACCCGTTCAGTGCCAACCGCTGATAATAATGCTCTCGGTGGGGGCGCCAGAACTTTTCTCCCCGCAGGAGTCGTCTCAACAGTGTCACAGTCGCATCCACAATAAAAGGAGAGAACACCAGCCCAGGAAACCACAATGTCCATATTCCCAGTTGCCATCCAACAAGGCCTAAGCATGCCGCGAGAAATCCAAAAAGCGTTGAGCCTGCATCCCCCATGAAGATCCGAGCAGGATGAAAATTGAAGAAGAGGAACGCACCAGCGGCTGCAGCGATTACAGCACTAATGGCAGCAAGAGGAAGATGACCGCTTAGCACTCCGGCAATTGCGTAAAACCCAAATCCGAAGAGCGCCATTCCTCCCGCTAACCCATCCATTCCGTCCATAAAGTTATAGAGGTTCGTCATCCAGACAATCGCCATGACCGCTAGGAGAACTACGATGGCGCCGGTACTATCGAACAACAAACCGGACGCTGCTCCACCAGCTGCGACAAAATGCGCTAGGAGCCGCCCGATGATCGGGAGCCCGATGATGTCATCGAGAAAGGAGATACCCACAAGAAAACAGGCACCCACCCAGAGAGGCCACCACTCCACCGGCGAGACGAACGGAACGCTCACGGCAATCCCAGCCGCAACTCCTATCCCTCCCATACGCGAGACAGGCCGTTGATGCAAGGACCGTTCATTTGGATGATCGAGAACTCTGTCAGACCAAACCCGAATCACAACGGTCAACACAACCCACGTCAAGGCAAAAGAGGCGAGAGGAATCATATACGCCAGAGATGCGAGAGACCATGAGGTCATAAATCAAGAACGATACTAGTTGCTAAAGAACACCCTGCATTATGATGCCGCCACCTGATTAGTTGTGCGGGCATGGAACCAAGCAGCGGTTTCTGAGAGGCCGGCATCTACAGTGAACGGCGGGTGCCAGCCCAACTCGGTTTGGATCTTTGACGAGTTGACCTGAAGAGATCCGACGAGCCGATCGATCATTCCTCGTCTCCCCGCAACCTGTCCCATCCAATAGAGAAGCGCTGTCGGACACGGCCACAAGCATACCTTGCTTCCCATCACAGCGCCAAGTCGTCGGACCAATTCAGGAGTTGCAACATCCTCACTGTCGCAGACTAGGTAGGTCTGTCTCGCTGCTCGTGGGTCTTGAATGCATCGACCCAGGGCATCGACGAGATTTCCGAGATAGACAAAGCTGCGCTGATTCCGGATGCTTGCCAGTGGAAGCGGTATACCTCGGCGAAGAATATTCAGAAGCTGCAGGAAGTTCCCTCTGACCCCTGGACCGTACACAAGAGGCAACCGAACAATGACGATCTCCATCCCTGCCTGCGTCGAAACTTGAGCAAGCGCCTGTTCAGCCTCCCACTTCGAGACTCCATAAGCATCTTGCGGATTCGGAGAATCCTGCTCCGTGAACGGGACAACAGTCTGCTCGCCGTTCACTTTGATGGAGCTCAAATAGACGAATCGATGAACGCCTTGCAGTGCTGCCAATTGAGCTAACCTACGTGTCCACACGACATTGATCCGTCGAAACTCTTGAAGTGGATCGGAAACCGTCTCCCGCATCACATGCACACGAGCAGCACAATGAACAACGGTATTAACCCCCTTAAGCGCTTCACACCAATCTGTGTCCTTACTGATATCGGAAGCAACACGGTAGTCCACACCCGGCAGAGGCTGAGGGGGCAGGCGCCGTACTGTGCCGACAACATGCATTCCCTGCGTCACAAGCCTGGCACAGGTATCATTACCGACGAAACCAGAGGCGCCGGTTACCATGACTTTCATTGGATCAATTCATGGTAGACCGCTAGGGTTTCCGCAATCACTCGCTCCTGCGAGAATTCTGCCAGAACGATCTCGCGCGCGCGCCGGCCCATTTTAGTTCGGAGCGTTACGTTATCAATTAATCGGCGCAGTGCCACGGCGAGTGCTTGCGCGTCTCGCACAGGCACGAGAAAACCGTTATCGCCTTCGCGCACGATTTCCCTGCAACCTGGCGCATCGGTGGTGATAATCGGTAGCCCACAGGCCGCTGCCTCCAACAACACCTTGGGCAGGCCTTCCCTGTATGATGGCAGGCAAGCAATGTGCGCTGTGTGGAAGGTAGCCGGCATATTGTCACGTCGCTTCAACCACTCCACACCGTTTTTCCCATGCCACGCACGCAACGTTGCCTCCGACACTGACGCTGGGTTGTCAGGATCAGGGTCGCCCACCAATACAAAACGGGCTTTTACTCCTGCCTCTGTCAATAGACGCGCGGCTTCGACAAATTCGCCGACACCTTTATCCCACAGCATGCGTGCGGCTAACACGATGCAGACCGATCCGGATGGCTCCGGCACAGGATGAAACAAAGTGGTATCAACGCCGGCTCCACGAATCAACCGCAAGCGGGTTTCAGGCAGGTGCGTGCGGATGAGGAGGGCACGGTCTTCAGGGTTTTGCACAATCGTCAGACTTCCTTGTGCATTGAGCAACCGTCCCAGTGTCCAGCGAACTGCAGGACGGATCAGACGCATCATTCCAGTCGTCGAGGTAAACAGCCATCCCAGTCCGGCCACCGCATTCACCTGAACAGGCACACGCGCCACCCAGGCAGACAAGGCTCCATACACGATCGGCTTGAGCGCGACATGATGCACGATGTCCGGCCGCTCCCGACAATACAGACGCGCCAATTCTGTCACCTCCCGCAACGGATTGCCACGGCGGCGGGAAAGGTTAAAAGGAATCAGGCGAATTCCAGCAGCCCGAATCATCTCGCCATATTCCCCCACACGGGTAGCCACAGCCACGTCGAAGCCCTCCTTCTGTGCCGCCACGGCAAGCGGCAGCCGGTGGGAGACGAAATACCAGTCCTCGGTCACAACAAATAGCAGCTTGGCCAGCCTCATGGGTTAGCTTCTAGCCAGGCCTGGAACATCAGCACATCCCACAGGTAATAGGACCAGTTGCGCCGACCGGTCAGATGTTCCATCCATTTCTCCCGAATCGGACGAGGGTCGAAGAAACCTTCGCGTTGCAACCGTGCCTCATTCAGCAACTCCTCTGCCCAACCCTTCAGCGGCCCACGCAGCCACATATCGATGGGCACACCAAAACCCATCTTAGGCCGCTCGATCAGTTCCTTCGGCACATGACGATACAGCACTTGGCGCAGGAGCCATTTGCCTTGGCCGTTGCGAATCTTCATAGATAAGGGGAGAGACCAGGCGAACTCCACCACGCGGTGATCCAGAAGTGGCACGCGCGTCTCCAGCGAAACGCTCATCGCCGCACGATCCACTTTCGTAAGGATATCGCCAGGTAGATAGGTCATCTGATCCAGGTACATCATACGATGCTCGAAATCCGGAAGATCTACCCACTGTGCCGGATCAGTCAACACCGTGGGCGGCTCATGCGTGCCGGGCACGACTTCGGTAGGCTGCTTCCAGTGGGACACCAAGTCAAGGTAAATTTCCTCCGGTGTCCTCACCGCCAGAACCTCAGCTAGCTTGTGCAATTTGTCGCCGGGGTTGGCATAACGCCAGCCGGTCGGTAGGAAGTGGATGAGGCCCTTGAACATGACATTCCACGCAGAAGGCCGTAGTGTGGTGAGAAGCCCTGCCAAGGCTGCACGCAGAGGTTGTGGCACCCAACCGACACGGCGCCAGATGTTTGTGGCCCAGAAATATCGGTTGTAACCGCCGAACAGTTCATCACCGCCATCACCGGAGAGACTCACTGCTACGTGCTGACGAGCCAGTTCGCTGACCAAAAAAGTCGGAATTTGTGACGAGTCAGAAAACGGCTCGTCGTATAGCGCCGGCAAGCGAGGGATGACGTTCATTGCCTCTTTCGGCATGACATATAGCTCTGTGTGTTCTGTCCCCAGATGCCGTGCCACCGACTTGGCGTGCTGCGCTTCGTCATAACCCTCCTCATGGAAACCGATGGTGAAGGTTTTGACCGGGCGGCTTGACTGCGCCTGCATCAAGGCCACCACAGTAGAGGAGTCCACTCCACCGGAAAGGAACGCGCCCAACGGCACATCGGCGATCATCTGCAAGCCGATGGATTCCAGTAAATGCGTTTCCAGTGTCTTGATGGCTTCCGTCTCGCTGCCGGCAAACGGCTGTGCCCCCTCCCGCTCGGCCACCTCACGCACCGACCAGTATTGCACAAGCTCACCTTCCCTCTTGCCCATCATGAGATTCAGGTACATCCCCGGCGGCAACTTGCGGATGCCCTTGTAGATCGAATACGGAGCCGGAATGTAATTGTGTCTGAGCATCAGTGCCAGCGAGTCGCGATCAATCTCGCCCTGAAACGCTGGGTGCGCCTTCAACGCCTTTAACTCTGATCCAAAGAGAAACGTGTCTCCCTGCCAACCATAGTAAAGAGGCTTCTCACCCATGCGATCCCTCGCTAGGGTCAGCATCCGCTCCTCCCGATCCCATAGAGCAATGGCAAACATCCCGACGGATTTCTTGAGTGTGGCCTCAATACCCCAGACCTCAATACTGGCTAACAGAGTCTCGGTATCTGAATGCCCACGCCAATGCCTAGCACCCCTCTCCCCCTGATTGAAGGATAGGGGGGGAGAAAAATCGCCCAACTCTCGCCGCAATTCCAGGTGATTGTATATCTCCCCATTGAACACGATTACATATCGCCCAGAGACCGAGACCATCGGCTGATGCCCCTCGGGTGACAAATCCAAGATGGAGAGCCGTGCATGACCAAGACCAATCCCTATCCGTTCATCACACCAGACTCCGGAATCGTCAGGGCCTCGGTAGCGAATTGATGCCACCATCCTCTCAACGATAGAGACCAATTCAGGCCGAAGCCGGCCATACAGTCCTGCTATCCCACACATAGGTTAATAGGGCGCGCGTTTCTCAGCAGCATAGACCGTTCAGCAGGAGGGACTTTAATGAGGAAGCGACTGTGCAGTTACGAGATCCGAGTAGGTCGTCATGTATTGCTCAACGATTATCGGCAAAGAATACGTTTTCTCAATCCGCTCCCTTGCTGCACGTCCAAGAGTTGCCCGTGCAACAGGTCCTCGGTCAATCAGGTCGATCATGGCATGGGCAAGTGCCGCAGGATCTCGCGCAGGGACTACCAACCCGGTATCGAAGATAATGCCGCGCGCATCACCAACATCCGTCGAGACACAAGGGACTCCACAGGCCATCGCTTCACCGAGCACATTGGGAAAGCCTTCTCCAAACGCAGAACTGAGGCACAGCACATCCACACTCGGAAGCAGGCGCTCAATGTCGCTCCGATACCCCAACACGCGAACTCGGTCAGTCAAACCCTTCGCAGCAACAGCAGGCGCCAGCGTCTGTGTGTCCTTGCCGACTAAGAGAAAGCACACATTCTTTCTGGCTTTGGCCACCTGTTGAGCCGCCTCAAGAAAGACGGCGTGATCCTTCATCGGATCAAAACGCGCCACGAGCGCGACGACAACCGTATCCTCCGGAACGTGCCACTCCTTCCGAAGAGACACCCGCACGCTCGAATCTGGATGGAAACGTTGTGTATCGAACCCATTAGGGATGACATCCCAATGCCGAGGACGATACCCTATCTGTTCATGCAGCTTCCTCCCGGCTTCGCTATTCACAATTACTGCAGCGGGAGTAGCAGACCACCACGCAAGCATCCGTTGCACCCGTCGCGTGAGGGGAGGATACCGCTTCAAATCCATGTCCGAACAGCGCACGTTCCAGACCAAGATAGGCAAACCTGAAAACTTCACTGCCATGGTACTTAGGAGATCGGCATGATAGAGCCAACTCTGCACGATGGTCGGTTGGAGCGTCCTAAATAGTCGAATCAACCGAGGTAACGCAAAAATATCAGGCCGCCCCCGCTTCATCCCTAAAGTATGCACCGTGACTCCCGATGATTCAATCTGTTCGCCTAACTGGCCTCTGCCGGTGAGGGAGATAACGGTATTGGAGAATCGATCGCGGTCCATCGCTCCCACTAGCTTGGCCAGCATCACTTCGGCGCCACCGGTGTCGAGATCGGAAATCACGTGGATGATTCGGATCATTCAGAGCTTACCTCGGTAACCAGGAAGGCCGAGCGGGAGGGCTCTCGGCAGGGCTCTTGCCAGAACGCTCATGCTGCCTCGAGTGAAATCATCTCTCGCATCGCTCACAAATCGCCGACTTCTTTTTACTGTCATTAAATCCCATCGCACTCATATCATCCTGTTCCGTTGCGTCTGAAGGTTGACTCCAGTAGATCCTGAGCGCTTCATTAACATAGCGTTCCTTGTAGTGCCTCGCAATAGCGAACCAAACAAAACTCTCAGGAATAAAGCTGGCGTTCGCCATAGCCGGAAACCGGAAATGCTTGAGGATATCTGTGCGGTGAAAGCCCCATTTCTCACCCTTAATCCTGAACCGAAACGTAACCTCGAGACTGTTCGAATCGAAGACATCGTGAGGAAACCGATCTCCAACCAATCTACCGTGTTGATCGACGCAAAGTGCGCAGACGCCACTGAACTCGGAACGGACCTCAGTTGGAATAGTATCCCAATGACACTTGAAACGTTCGAGGGCCTGTGGCACACAGGAATCGTCGGAATCTAATGGAAGGAAGAACTTACCACGAGCCAGATCCAGAGCGTAATTGTGTGCAGAATGCTTACCTTGGTTCGGTTGGAACTCATAACGGATTGTCACCTGTCCTTGCCGGCACCATTCGTCTACCTGTCCCCGTGTATTGTCCGTAGAACCATCATCGATAATAAGCCACTCAAAATTCTTGCAGGTCTGATTCTTTAGACTCTCATAAACCCTCTTGAGAGTATGCCCCCGGTTGTATGTTGGAGTAAAAACTGTAAAAAGGAATTGACAATCATTCTCTCCTCTCTCTGAAATATTTCGTCCGTGAGCAGTTGTAGCCATGCCGTTAAAAGCTATGAGCCAGGCCTCTGCTCCACAACCATTCAATTTTTTCGAAAAACAAACTCATTGCAGCCCAACCCTCCGCTGGTTTTGAGCTTTACGAGCGCAAAGTCTTTCTTTTTAAAAAACTCAAAAATCTCTTCCGGGCGAGCCACTTCAAATGGATATCCGCCAACCCAATCGACTACATCGCGCCATGGAGACATTCCTCGTTCTCTCTTGTAATTTGCCCACGTCCTGAGCGGATTCCCAAGAAAGAGATCTCGGAAAACAGTTAAACCCCAGAGCCGAACGAGCGCAGGCCCAAGGACAATGAATCGACCGGCGGCAGGCAAGCGATTGTAGAAACGCTTCACAATCAACCATCGACGGCTGGGCCCGCCTTGATCATTGTAAATCGCGATAAAGAGCTTTCCATGCTCAGCCACCATTCGAGACACATTCCCCAAAGCCTGCCACATCGCCCCAGTGTGATGGAGGACTCCCCATGAGTACACGACGTCGAATGAGCCTAATGGCTTCAAGAAGGCCTCATCCAATACAGATCCTTCGACAACTGTCCAACCATTGTCACCTGGAAAGTAGCGCTGTTTCAGTTCCGCTGTGCATCTCACTGAATGGGGATCGAAGTCAAAAGAGTATACTTGCGCCCCTAAACGTCTAGCAGCGAGCGAAAAGAGTCCGCTGCCGGATCCCACGTCGAGAAATCTCTTCCCGCGTATATCATCTGCATCCAACATCCAACTGAGCGACCGTTCAGCCTCCGCGATACGCTCCTCATCGAGCACCGCGAGAAAACGGGTCCAGTTCTTGCCAAATTCAAATCGCTCTCCAGCAGCAACAGCACGCGCATGCTCCCTTAGACTGTCTTCTCGCAGGCCGATCATTGGACCACCTTTTCCCACATTCGCATAACCTTTTCTACGCTGAAAGCGGACGACACGTCCATTGCACGGCGCCCGAGGAGTTGTCTTTCGGTTGCATTGGACATCAACCGGTGCATCGCCTCCGCAAGAGCATCGAGGTCGCCCCGCTGAACGAGCACGCCATTTTCACCTGGCTTGATGATCTCCCTGATGCCTCCCGGGCAATCGACGCAGACCACAGGAAGGCCACAAGCCATGGCTTCACACAATGCGTTCGGAAATCCCTCAAACTCCGAGGTCATGACAAATAACGAGGCGCGCGCAAGATACTCATAGACATTCTTGACAAGCCCAGGCATGGAAACCCGTCCGGCAAGGTTCAAGCTGTCCCGAAGTGCCTCTAATTTAGACCGAAGTGGACCTTCTCCCACGATCGTCAATGTCCACTCCGGATGAAGAGTCGTCAGGCGGGCAAAGGTTCGGAGCAAGAGGTCAAAACCCTTCTCCTGCGAGAGTCGGCCCACTGCAATGATCGAGGATGGAGAGGATCCCGTCTCCCGTTCGGAATACAGAGCCGACGGCATAGCTACAGGATTTGGGATCACCATCGCGTTTCTGCGGAATTCCGGCAGAAAATAGCAAAGGGCTGCCTGGCTCTGCACGACAATCAGGTCGGCCCTTGCGTAGGCCCACCACCGCAACCCGTCCCACAGCCGACCGATCTTGTGGGCGTGAGGGTCGGTGCGTTCCGACACGATCACTTTGAACCCAAGACCCAACGTTGCCAGCACGGTCACAACGTTTGTCTTTTCCCCAAAACTGATGACGGTATCAGGCCGGCTCTGAAGGACGGCTTTCCGTAAGACGGCGATCCTCCGGAGATTGTTCCAAAGAGCCACAATAATGTTGGCAGAATCTCCTTGAATTCCGAGCGGTCTATGCTGTACAGCGACATCCAGATCAAAGAAGGGTGGTTGGGTACCGTCATCGAGTGTGTAGACAGTCACAGCCCATCCTGCTGCTGCCCAGTAATTGGCCATCAAGGCCAGGACACGTTCTGCACCGCCGGGAGAGAGGGAAGAAATAACCAGGACAACTCGTTTCATGTCCTAGCGGCCTGAGTTGGCAGGGAGCCTCATCACGCGATGCAAGTCGCGTTTGGGCGGCTGGGGCATAGAGCCTCGTAAACATCCGTATAGCTCGCAATCGTTTGATGAATACCCAAATAGCTTTTGGAGTATTCCGCACCCTGACGACCCATTTCTCGCCCTTTATCAGGATGAGAAAGAATTTCAATTATACCCTCTGCAAGCTTTCTACTGTCCTCATTCGCCACAAGAACCCCATGCCCTACTTTGTCGAGAAGTTCGGTCTCGCATCGCGTATTAAATCCCACGACCGGCAAACCTATCGCCATTGCGTGATAACTCGACAGGTTCTCCGCTTCGTAAATCGGTGTGCGAAGATAGACATCCGCCGCTGCATAATAGCGCAACGGGGCGTCATGAAATCCCATCAGATGGATATGCGCCACCACACCGAGCTCCCTTGCCCTTTGAGCAAGCACGTCTCGCTGTGCCCCTTCCCCCAACACGAGCCATTCTGCTTTGGAAAACCGTGCACGCACTTTTGGTAAAGCTTCCAGCGCATACTCATGGCCTTTCGACGGATGAAGGCGACCGACGGAAAGGAGGATCAGCGAATCGGGATCGATCTTCAACTCCTCCCTGACAGCCCGATAACACGACTCCCGGGTCGCTGCGAAAACTTCAACTGCCTCTACATCCACCACACCCTGGATGAGGACGATTTTTGACGGCGGGATCCCGATACCATGCAAATCAGAGACAGACGCTCCCGTCATAAAACGATCGACCTTACTGTGAAGCCGTGCGTACCGGCGAGGCATCCACCCAAAGCCCGCATCATGCATCTGCGTAAATAACGCAGGAACCGTATGGACAAGCGGCAGGTGAAGAAAGGATTTGAGGAACACGCCGAGGGAAAACCCGTGGAACGTATGGACGTGTATCACGTGGGGACGAAATCGTACGAGGGCGCGCATGACGTGGAAGAACACTGAGGCCTGACGACCAAAATGCCACGTGAGAGATAGGAGTTTCCGAAGAGGATAGAGAACAGGTGTATGTTCCCACTCCCGAATACGTCGAGCTATTTCGGACAATACAGAGGATTCGGATTGACACCTGTACGCCCCCACGGCACGAAGTCTCTCGGCATAAACAAAGTTGCCAGTATCGGGATGCATGGTTACGACAAAATGTCTCACCCTCCGGGCATCACTCAGGCGAACAATATCCCAGATCCACCGCTCAGACCCGCCGCCGCCCAACCCATCGATAAGGTGCAAAACCCTGATGGGAGATAAGATGGCTATACCCTCACATTCTTTCTATACGCCAGGGCAATGACCTCCGTCACCAAAAGGCTTACGTCGGACCGATGAATTAACAACACGTCCTTCAGGGTGGTGCCCGTGATGCGGAGATAGAGAACCACAACGACGATGGCCCCGGCAATTTGAGTACATGCGATCGCGGCTGCCGCTCCAAGCTCTGCCGAAGATGGAATGAACCAGACACTCAAAAGGGCACACACTACGGCATTTGCGCCCGCGAGCATGGAGAGCAATCCAGGGCGTTCCAGCTGCCCAAGCACATATGTGCTCACGATCATAGCCACGCTCACGAATACTCCGCCGATGAGCAGTATCCAAAATACGTCAGCCGAGCCCAGGTAGGAATCCCCAAACAGTATCCTCACCAACCACGGGGCGAGAAGCCCCCCCATCAACATGACCATTATCATGCTAGACACAATAACACGTACGTAGCGATTCATGACTGCGATCGCTGCACCAGTCGATAGCGTAGACATCTTGCGATAAATGGCATCCTGCACCGCCTGGATCGGCAAGAGGGCTTTCTCTGCCAATTGTTGGGCTACGGAAAACACACCCACTGGAACTGACCCGTGAAAAAGATTCAGAACAAAAACGGGAAGCCGCATCCACAACATGGTCGCAATAGCATTAGGATACCCACGGAGGCCGAAAGCCAGCATTTGCCTGGAAAGGTCGTCATCGTGAGCCTGGACACGTGCCAGCAAGCCAAGTCGATTCGCGGCGACAACCATCAGCACAAATTGCAGCAGCATCGTGAAGAGGTATACCGTTACAGCAGTCCCAACACCGCCTGACAGCCCGACGATGAACACAAGAATAAGCAGCAGTTGAAACGGACTCATCACTAGCTGGACCCCGTTCAGAAGCCAGATGTGTCCCATCCCAATCATCATGCTGTTCCAAAAACCTGAGTAGAGCATGATCGGAAGAATGCCAAACGCAGCCCACTCCCACTTGGCGGGGAAGTTCGGAATCAGCCTATCCCCAACGAGCCAGAGTACCACTCCTCCTAATAACGACATTCCAATCCAAAGAGCAAACGAAGACCGTGCCAAGAAGCGATGGATCGCCACCTTTTGATCCGCATGCCGACCCACAAATACATTGGCGCTCTGGGACAGTCCAAAATCACCAAACACTGTCAGCATCGATACCATCGCCTGGAAGATGAAGTACTCCCCTCGACCACGAGGCTCCAAATATCGCGCAAGCACAATCACGCTCACCATATTCACGGCGACCAGAACAATCCTCGCTCCAAAACCGATTAATGACAGCCTAAAGGTAGACAAGAGGTATCTAGAGAAACCGCCGAGTTGACGGCGTTACACATGACGTAGGAGCGGGTAGGGACAACCGAGCTGACTCGATATAGCCCCCGTGCGGAGACGATCTGAACATAAACATTGATGGATGAATCATGCCCCTTCCTTGAGAAGACGCGCCAGCGTGTCCGTAACCACGACTACCTGTTCTTCGGAAATCGCCGCGTAGAAGGGAAGAGAGATCGTATCGTTTCCAATGCGTTCGGCATTGGGGAAGACCCCTACCCTGAAACCAAATGTTTCCCTGAAATAGGTCAACAAATGGATGGCACGGTAATTGACTACCACACCAATCCCCTCGCGCTGCAGACCTTGAATGATTCCGTCACGGCGACCATTCCCAATCCAAACCGGATAGAGATGCCTCGCATGACGTGCGCCGGGCTGGTACGAAGGGAGAGAAAGGCCTAGGCACTCTTTCAGCCGCTGAGCGTACCATTGCGCAACGGCGTCGCGTTTGCGCCAATTCTCCTCCACACGATCCAATTGGGGCAGCAGAAGGGCGGCATGGATGTTGTCCATATTATATTTCCAGCCCAGAACTGTCATATCCCAATGTTGATACCCCTCTCGATGACGATCTGCCGCCGTTTTCGTCATGCCGTGTTGGCGCAAAAGGCGCAACTTTTCCGCCAACGTATCACGATCAGTCACCACCGCCCCGCCTTCACCGCACGTCAGATTTTTTGTTGCATAAAAAGAAAAACAGGTGGTATCTCCCAGCTCACCTACGCGAATGCCGTCGCGCATTCCTTCTACACAATGCGCGGCGTCCTCAATGACAAAGAGACCGTGCTGATCCGCAATCGTGCGGATTGCACGCATGTCGCACATGTAGCCGTATAGATGGACCGGCATGATGGCCTTGGTTTTTTTGGTGATCGCGGATTCGATTCTTGACGCGTCCATATTGCCCGTCGTCGCTTCCACGTCGACAAACACCGGCGTAGCGCCTGCCTCCATGATCGCGGTCGAAGTCGCGATAAAGGTCATCGGAGTGGTAATCACTTCGTCGCCCGCGCCAATACCTAACGCCAGCAGCGAAAGATGTAATGCGCCGGTACAGCTGGTAACGGCAAGTGCATGGCGACGGCCAAGGTAGTCGGCAAACCGGCGCTCAACCGTCGAAACGACTTCGCCTGTCGTGAGGATCGGCCCCGCCAACACCCGCCGGACCGCCTCAAGTTCGGGTTCACCCAGGTCATGCTGATAGAATGGAATTGCCATCTCAGTGTAACTCCCGCTTGCCGGCCGCGGTGATAATGGGGATATGCCTCATCCACATCTGCGGCCTCCACCATTCTTCATGGTCCCGGTACCACTGGACGGTCTGTTCCAATCCCCGCTCAAACGACACACGCGCAGTCCATCCGAGCAGCCGAGTGGCCTTGGAGTGGTCGCAGGTGTGCCGAAACACCTGCCCCGGACGGTCTCCGATAAATTGAATCGGACTGTTCTCGGGCTTCATCAGATCCCGAACCGCATTGGCTATGGTCAGTAAATCGGTGTGCGAACCCGTTCCGAGGTTGATTACTTGACCCACGACTTTGTCACGATCCGCATGAAGGATCAGGTCTAATGCTTCGCAATGATCCTGGACATAGATGAAATCCCGAGCAGCCGATCCGTCTCCATGAACGGTGAGCGGTTCGCCAAGAAGACAGCTGGTGATGAATCTCGGCACGACCTTCTCAAGATGCTGATACGGACCATAGTTGTTGAACGGTCTGACAATGACGGCAGGAATCTTGTACGTCTCCCAATAGGAATACACCAACCGATCAGCCCCGCACTTGGCCGAGGCGTAGGGGCTCATGGGTAGAAGCGGATGATCTTCTCCCATTTTGTCGGCGACAGCACTCCCGTAGACCTCCGATGTCGAGATGTGAATGAAGCGCTCTATCCTGTCTCGGTATTTCAAGACCGCGTTGGCAACCGCCTGCGTCCCAAGTACATCCGTCTCGAAGAATAGCAGGTTGTCGTAGATGGAACGGGTTACATGCGACTCTGCTGCGAAATGGAAGACGACATCCGACTGCGACACAACGGTGTCGACCAGTTCACCGTTTCTCACATTTCCATACCAAAACATCAGGCGCTCATCGGAACCGTTATTGATATCAACCGGAAGATTCTTGACGTTACCGGCATACGTCAGGGCGTCGAGCACGATCAATCGATAATTAGGATACTTGTCGTACAGATAACGGACAAAATTACTTCCAATGAAACCTGCTCCGCCGGTAATAAGTATGGTCTTCACTTGTCCTCCTCTACACATTGTCGAGCCAAGATTCCTGAACTCTCAGGTCCACAATTCAGCACGAGGTCCAGTGCGGAGAGATATGGGACAAATTCTCCGTGTTGCTGCGGATACATCGGGTGCCGATATTCCTGCCATATGACTGCGACTTGATTCCGCGCGAACAGATCAAGATCCAGATAGTTCTTTGCCGAGCTACCGCTGAGATACCGCCGTGCACCAAAATGCTCACAGAACTTGTAGAGTCGCTCACTTTGGGCCCCTTCGATGCCCAACGAGGAGGAGCACACGACACGACGCTCAAGCCCCAGCCATGTGCATATCAATGTGATCACCGCCACGTCCAACTCTACCAGTAAGGTCCATGGCTTCGACAGGAGGTTCTCTAGCATGGGCAGATACTCGGTGGTGTACGGCGCCTTGGCATAAAACTGCCGAATCGTTCCGACATGTTTCTTCGCCCAAGCCGATTGGTTGTCGATCTCGATTTCGTTGATCCTCGGCCACCCCAACCCCTTATGGCGAACTGGGACGGTCAGCCAATGAGGGCCATCGGGCGACTTAATTCGATTGCGGTTCCGCCAACCATGCTTGTCGTATTGCACATCGTCATAGATGACGAAGATGTCACTGCGGCGCATTTGGTCAAAAAACCCGAGCCAAGGCAGATAGCCAGGCTGGAGAACACACAGCGTCAAATTCGTTTGAGACATGGAATTGGTGACCTCGCGAACAGAAGCCGCCGAGGTCAGTCGGCTCATTCATGACGTCTGGCTAAACCATGTATAAGTCGTACCACTCTTGAAATACCAACAGCGAATAGACTTTATTCACAGCATGGTGATCAGAATTGTTTCGATACAAACCGTCTACGAGTCCTTGCACGTACTCGGACCGGAAGAGTCCGTGCTTACTTAATCGTTGTGGACTTAAGGTATCCCGAACGTAGGTTTCGAGATCTCGAAGCAGCCACTGCGTAATGGGCATGAGAAACCCTTCTTTTTTCCGATATACCATCTCAGAAGGAAAATACTTGAGCGCCAACTTCTTGAGTAGATATTTGGTCTCACCATCCTTAATCTTAAGTTTTCCAGGCAAACCAGCAACGAAGGACACGAAATCCGTGTCGAGATAGGCTGTCCGTACCTCTAAGGAATGTGCCATGGAGAGTCGGTCAACAAATGCAAGAACTTGGTCCGGGAAAATCGTGCGGAATTCGGCTTCCAGGATTCGATTGAGAGGGTCGCACGCTGAAAGACCCAAAAAGTCCTGGCGAACGCGTTCCCGACTGCTGAAGGCTTTCCCTTTTAGGCTCATATCGGGAGCGTAGAGGGATTCTTTCTCAGCATCACTGAACACGACCAACTTAGATCGCCAAGCCCAATCCTCCGGTTCTGCCAGTTTGGCCAGAAAATCTAGCTGCTTATCGAACGGCTCTAGCCCCTTCACATCTCCGGTCTGTCGGTAGGATTGGTAGTTGTTCAACGGCACTGCCAGCCGGTGCGAAAGATAACTCCCGAATAGCTCATCAGCACCATCGCCGGAAATCGACACCTTGACATGCCGACTCATCAATTGGGCTAAGAAGTAGGTCGAGATCACTCCGGCATACGGCTCATCGAAACAGGTCAAGATGCGGCGAAGATTGTCGGGGAAGTTCGAGACCTGAATTGTCTCCTCATGATGTTCTGTCTCATACCGTTCCGCTACCCAGCGAGCCCACCGCCGATCTTCCTCTTTGCCTTCCGTCGTCGACTCCCGAGAATATGTCAGCGTGAAGGTCTTAATCTTGGCGGGCGAGAGCTCCGCCGCGAGAACCGTGGACAAGCTGGAATCGATCCCGCCGCTTAGGAAAAACCCAATCGGAACATCGGAAAGTAAACGACGTTGGACCCCTCGCCGAAGAAGTATGAGCAAACGATCTGTAATTTCTTCCTCGCTCATCATTAAAACGACCGGAAACCCTGACCGTCATATCGTCCTGCGAGGCGGTGGCGGGAAAACCAACTACGAGACAGAACACGTCGCCCGCGCCGAAGCTATCGTCGCAAGCGAGGGAATCCTCCGTCCCATCATGATCGACTGTTCGCATGACAACTCCAGTAAAGATCATCGACGCCAAGGTACGGTCGCTCGCGACGTCCTCCGCCAATTCCGCGATGGCCGCCACTCCATTATGGGACTCATGCTCGAAAGTAACTTGAATCCCGGCAAGCAGACCTGGCAGCTGGGGAAAACGCTGGCCCACGGCGTCTCCATCACCGACGCCTGTCTCGGTTGGGGCGAAACAGAAACGCTGCTTACGGAACTGGCTGAAGCTCTCACGCCTCGTCTTGCGTAGGCCTCTTTCTATAAACATACTCCTTACTAAGCAACCCGCTCGCATTTCAGAAACCGTTCCTCTCCTTCGCGCAGTCCGAAGCTCACCCACTGTCCTTGTTTCACCGAGTAACAGCTCACACACGTGTTGTCTTCAAACGGCGAGAGCCCCATCAACCAATCGCGCGAGAACTTGCCGCGATACTCAGAAGGCAGAAACGCGGCAAAGCCAGATTCTGGAGAAGAGGATCGGTCTGTCATGATTCCCTCACTGTTCACCCGTCTCTCGCGTAAACACTGTTTTGCCCGCGACCAATGTCCGCACAACTCGGCCTTTGAGTGTCCAGCCCGCAAATGGTGTATTGCGAGCCTTCGAGTGAAATCGTCCTGGGTCGACGGTCCAGATGGCTTCCGGATCGACGAACGTAAGGTCCGCATCCGCACCGGGCATCAATGTGCCCTTCGACAGCCCTACCAGCGAGGCCGGAGCGCTGGTCAAACAAACCACCGCTCGCTCAAGGGAGAACCGCCCCTCGTGAACCAGCCGAAGGGTCAGACCGAGCGCAGTCTCCAGTCCCACGATTCCGAACGGCGCCCGATCCATCCCCCATTGCTTTTCATATTCAGCGTGCGGCGCATGATCGGTCGCAATCGCGTCGATGGCGCCGTCCGCTACCCCCTTGATCAGCGCTTCACGATCCCGCTCGCTCCGCAAGGGCGGATTCATCTTGGCGTTGGCCCCCTGCTCCCGCACCACATCATCCGTGAGGAGAAGATGATGCGGGCAGACTTCCGCGGTCACTGCAATCCCCTGCTCTTTGGCGCGCCGAACGGCTTCGACCGTGCCCTCCGTGCTGACATGCGCCACATGCAGCCGAACACCGGTTTCTTTCGCCAAACAAATATCTCGTTCGACCATCCGATCTTCCGATCGAAACGGCATGGCGCGAAATCCGAGCGCGCGAGACACCGGCCCCTCGTTCATACACCCGCAACCGGACAGGTTGCGATCCTCGCAATGGTCGATCACCGGCAACTCGGCCTCCGCAGCCAATCTCATCGCCCGTCGCATGACGTCATCGTCCATGACCGGGTTGCCATCGTCGGAAACGGCCACACAGCCGACCGCTTTCAACGCGAGAAAATCATTCAACTCCCCGCCCTTCGAACCCTTGGTGATGGCGCCTATCGGATAGACATTCGCTACCCCCGTCGCCCTTGCGCGATCTCTGATCCACGTAGTTGCCTGGACCGAATCGTTCACCGGCTTGGTGTTCGGCATACAACAGACCGTGGTGAACCCTCCGGCTACGGCCGCCGCAGTGCCTGTCGCAATCGTTTCTTTGTACTCGAACCCCGGCTCCCGGAGATGGACATGGAGATCGACCAACCCAGGAAGTACGAGCAATCCGGACGCATTAATCTGTTCACACACTTCGTGCCTTGCTTGCCCGACGAGATCACGTCCGACCGCCACGATCTTTCCGTGATCGATCAGCACATCCACTGATCCCTCCACGTGCCCCGGATCAATCACCAACCCTCCGGCAATGAGAATCACGTGGCTGACCCCATACAGCCCCCTACTGGACCGGCCAGCAGACGGACCAGCCGGTCCAGAAACGTACCGACCTCCGCCCGCTTCATCTGGTCTTCTGGAATCTCAGCCAGAATAAAGACTCCATCGAGCAAGGCAAACAAACCGTGCGCGATCCGATGGTGTCCCTCGACACCGACCCCGAAGGCTTCGACGAACGATGTCCGACTGACTGGATCGGCGCAACAGAGAGAATAGGCGGCCGCCTGGATATTGGGATGGAACCGATCTACTTCCCGCCAATGAAATTCATGGTCCGCCGAGACATGGACAATGCGAAGCTGTGGCATCGTCTCGTGGCTCCGTTCTTCGAGTTCGACGATCTGTGCGAGACAGGCGTGTTTCTCGATGTTCGGAAGCGTGGACACCACAACCAATCCCTCCTTCAGATCGCACAACATGAGCGGCTGACTGGCCAACCTGGCAGCCGGAATGACAAACTCGGCCACCAGCCGACCGTGACAGGCACATTCCCTACCAACTGAATCTGATTTGTTCCGAGTTGCGCAATCCTCATCATTTAGACACACAGCCTGCTAGTGGGGAATCATCGTCAGCGCCGCGATCGTCACCATCCCCGCAATCATCATGGCAAACTGCCATGCCCCCTTGGCCCTGCTGACTCGGCTATGCAGGCCCGGAACAAGATCGGCTAGACCGATATAGAGGAAACTCGCGGCGGCGACGCTAAGCGCATAGGGCACAATCGCCTCCGCATAGCCAAGCCATCCGTACGCAGCCACAACCCCCACGAGGGTGCCGAGCCCCGACAACGTATTCCAAAAAAAAGCTTTCCAACGGGAGAAGCCGCTCGACAAGAGAATGGTGAAATCACTCAGTTCTTGTGGCACTTCATGCCCCAGTACTGCCAACGTCGTCACTAAACCGAGTCCTGGGGAAGCGGCGCAGGCCGCACCAATAGCGATTCCGTCGGCGCAGTTGTGCACGGCATCCCCGATCAAGACCAACATGCCGGTCTTCTTCGCCATGCCGGCAGCGTGGTCATGTTGATGATGACCGTCATCCGACGCGTCCCCATGTGCGTGCCGCCAGATCACCGCCCACTCCAGAATAAAAAACAGCACTAGCCCGGCCAGCACCGAAATGCCGACCTCGTAAATAGTTATGCGTTCGAGCGCTTCCGGGATGAGGCCGATAATGGCTGTTGCCAGCATCGTGCCGGTCGCATAACTCAGGAGATACGGCATCGCTCGATGACGCCAGCTATCGGGGATGAACAGAACCAGACAGGCCGGCAACAATGCGCCAAGACTCCCCAGCAGCCCCATCCACACAACAAACCACCAGGTCGATTCGCTGGGTATGCTCACTGCTCGTCACATCGGCCATGCGGCTCCTTGTCTGCCTCGATAATCGACATTCTGTCTCTAGGTGTCATGCGACGGATGCTCCTGTTCGGTTCTCGGTCGCGGTCCTTTACAATCGGAGTCATGGTTCATTTTCTTCCCGACATGTCAGTGCGTCATGGATGGCCGCGCACCAGTGCCTCGCCTCCGAAACCCGGACCACCCAACGCGCATAGCCCTCCTCATCTCCTGCATCAGCCAACAGATGTCGTATCGCTTCAGCAAGGGCCGTCGCTTCTGCGGCATGCTCTAATCGACCCAAAGACAGCTCCGTGCTATAAGCCAACTCGACCGCGCGTTGATACAGGACGATCAGCGGCAGCATTGAGGCGGACCGGACGACCTCGACCGGTTCGGTCTCAACGGCCCCATCGGGGGTATGCCCATTTCGACAATCTTCGACATTGTCGGAGTCGAAGAACTCTTGATTCATCCCAGCACCTCATGGTTTGACATTTCGATCTCCCGGGTCTTCACGAACCCTCGTTCGCCGAACGAGACACGGCGACGAAGCGGGAGCCAGACGCCGTTCACCTCGGCATACTCGTTCACATAACTCTCCATGCCGATGATCGACTGGCCGTCGAGCGTGAAATATGTCATGACGTAGTGGCTAGAATAGTGCTTGCCGTCTGGCGCTAGATCGTACCGCTCGATGGTATTAATCCGCCGCTCGGTCATCGGCGTGATCCGACCGATCTGGGTATAGTGCTGATCCTTGATGCGATACCAGGAATCGAGCCGACCGCCGCTCAACAGGACGCGCCTGCCGCGTGGGTGCGGCATGGCCGGATCTTCGTCGAGATCGAACGACAGCACATATTTTCCATCGCCCTCTTCGAACGGCGAAAAAGCCAAGTGCATGCCTTGCGTCCAGAGCCGTTCCCGCACCCACTCTTGGAGAGCAGGCTCGGCTCCCGGCAACTCGACCGTCGTGTCCTTGCGCGGCACCAGCCGGACGGTGCCATTCACGATCCGCCCTTCATCGTTGAGCGCCACATCGGCTCGATACCCGCCGAACCCTGCCGGCCACTTGTATATCCGGCTGTGCGCCTCCTTGACCAACCTTCGCGCAGCCAGGTCATCGACCAGCGTCGTGCCTGTCCCGACCGACGGCTTCACGGTCCCACCACCCTTCATCACAGTTTCCTCTGCTTGGCTCGACTCCATCGTTTGGTCTGTCGCTTGGGTCGCACCAAGCAACGCTCGAGTCCCTCCAAGAACCTCTGCCAGGGCACACGCCGACCGATGACGACCACTTTTGCCTGCGATTGCTTCGAGCCGACGTATGGAACTATGGACAGAGATCCCATCACCCATTGGACTTC
>SWDN01000019.1:49551-57856 GCA_005116775.1 Nitrospira sp. | reverse complement strand
ACAGGTGCGATTCAAAGATTAGGGCACATAGAAAATATGCTCCAACCCCTTGCTCCTCTCGCAGTGAGATCTGTGTTCGTCAGCCAGTAGTCGTACGGCCACTTTCGGGCACACCAATTCGCCAATTGAGTGACAGCTCCTGGCCGGGAGCGGCCATTCGAAGCCCGAATTCATCTGACGTCCGATTCAGGACCGATTAATACATGTTACGGTTTACGTCTTCGAAAGCGGACCTGCGACAAACTTGCCCGCCTGCATCACTCCGACAATCCTGCTGCGGTCTCGGAGCAGGTCTATGCGACGAAGCGGGTTGCCCTTGAACAAGACGAGATCCGCCAGTTTCCCTCTCTCGATCGTTCCCACCTGGTCTTGAATCCCGATCAAGCGTGCGGCAGCAGAGGTTGAGGCGAGGATCGCCTGCATTGGGCTCATTCCGAAAGCGACCATCCGTTCGAGTTCCTGGGCGTTCTCGCCGTGAAAGTTAAAGGGCGTCCCCGCATCCGTGCCCATCGCAATCTGGATGCCGTCACGCAGGGCGTTCTTAAAGCTCGATTGATGGCGCTTCGTCATGGATTTGGCTTTGTCCAAGGCGCTTTCGGGAATGCCGCATCCAAGTCGGCAAGCGGCAGTGGTGGCGAGAGCGGAGAGTGTTGGCACCATGAAGACGCCCTGCCGTTTCATCATGGCTGCGGCTTCTTCGTCCATGAGCGTGGCATGCTCGATCGAATGGACTCCGGCGCGGACAGCATTCTTCATTCCTGACGATCCATGGGCATGGGCGGCGACTTTTCGCCCGGCTCGTTGCGCTTCGTCCACGGCGGCCTGGAGTTCCTCTAGGGTCATTTGCGCCTGGTCCGGCGAGGTGCCGGGCGTGAGGACGCCCCCTGAGGCAATGACTTTGATGACGGACGCTCCGGCGGCGATCTGCGCGCGCACGACAGAACGGACTTGCTCCGCTCCTTCTACTTCCTGGCCGATAAATCTGGCGTGGCCGCCGATCATGCAAATCGCCAGGCCTGCTCCGACAATGCGAGGTCCGGGAACGAGACCTATATCGATAGCCCGTTGCAACGTAAAGATCGAGTGGTCGCGTGATCCTACGTCGCGCACGGTGGTAAATCCTGCTTCCAAGGTTCGCCTTGCAGCCTGGCTCGATTTGAGCAAGTTCAGCATGGGTGTCTCTTGGGCGATCGCTCCGACCACGTCCGGTTCGGCGCCAAGGCAGAGATGCACGTGACAGTCGATCAAGCCCGGTAGCAGTGTGAGCCCTCGACCATCGATCTTGGCCGCTCCTCGTGGGATGGCGAGATCGCGATCCGATCCGACCGCGGCAATCAAGCTGTCCCGAATGACGACGGTGGCTCGCTCGATCGTCCGACCGGTCCCGTCGATGACGCGCACTGAGCGAATGGCAATGGGTTTCATCAAGCTGTGGCCCCTCACATTGGCGATTGTGTTGCTTCAGCCTTGCCCGCTGGAACGGTGGTTGATTTCCAGTCATCAGCCAGCGTCAGGGCGAAGAACAGGTATGCAGCCATGGCGAGTAGGGCAAAGGCCCCGGCAGCGAACATCCACAGCGATGGTTTGTTGTTCTTCATGTATCGAAGTCCTCTGCTGTCAGGAGGCCCTACGGCTATAGACCCGTGCGGCAGCCTGCAAGGCGACTCCAGGAGTGGAAAGCCCGCCACCTCGGATAAACAGTTGTTCCAGCGCATTGAGCAGAGTCAAGACATGCGCTTCGGTCGAGGATTCACCCATCAAGCCGATGCGCCAGACCTTTCCCTTGAGTGGACCGAGCCCGCCGCCGATTTCAATGCCATAGGTCGAGAGCAAGTCCGCCCGTACTTCAGCCTCAGGAATAGGGTGGGGGACTGTGACACAGGTCAGCATCGGCAGCCGATGCCCAGCCGGGGGAAGAGGGAAAAGACCGAGTTCGATCAAACCAGCAATCAAGGCTTCGCTATTGAGCTGATGGCGAGCGAAGCGGGCGGGCAACCCTTCTTCTTCGACGAGTCGCAACGCTTCCCGCAGGGCATAGAGCATGGAGATCGGCGCTGTGTGATGGTACGCCCTGGCGCCCTCGGCCCAATATTCCGCAATCAACGCCATATCCAAGTACCAGCTTTGGCAGGGACTGCGCCGGGCTTTGATGGCAGCCAAGGCTCGGTCGCTGAGCGTGAAAGGGGACAGTCCTGGCGGACAGCTCAAGCACTTCTGCGTGGCGCTATAACAGACATCGATACCGAGACGATCGATCTCAACCGGCGCGCCTCCCAGCGAGGTGACAGCATCGACGATAAAGAGCGTGTCATGGTCGCGGCAAAGTTGGGCAATCGGCTCAAGCGGCTGCCAGGCGCCGGTCGAGGTCTCGGCATGGACGATGGCCACGGCTTTGGTCGGGCCTGATCGACGCAAGGCCGTTTCAATAGCCTCTGGTTCGACGATCTGTCCCCAGGGGGCTTCAACCCGAACGGCTTTCCCTCCACAGCGTTCAACAATCGTGGCAAGGCGAGTACCGAACAACCCGTTGACTCCGACGATGACCGTATCGCCCGGTTCGACGATATTGACGATCGACGCTTCCATTCCGGCTGAGCCGGTACCGGAGATTGCAATGGTGAAGTGGTTCTTGGTTTGAAAGACGCCGCGCAATCGGGCTTGGATGTCATCCATGATTGCGAGGAAGGCTGGGTCCAGGTGCCCGAGCAAGGGAGTCGAGAGGGCACGCAGGACCTGCTGATGCACCATGCTCGGTCCCGGACCCAGGAGTAGTCTACGCGGAGGAGTGAAGTTCTGAGCCGGCATGGCACTCCAAATCTAGTTGGTTTGGTTCATTTGGTTTGTTTGGTTGATTGAACGAAACTAACCAGATGAACCAAATAAACTAGAGAAACCAAAGAGACCGGAGTATAGCGGAGTTCAATTGCGTTCGGCCATGGGTATCTGAATAGGATCGAGCGACTGGCGAGACGTCGGAGTGTTCATCTGGTCTGTCTGGTTCAACAAAATAAACAAAACAAACCAAGGCACCAACTGGTCTTGGCGCTTCAGGCGCCAGTACCAGCTAGCCCCTCCGAGGGGTTTCGTGACAGAAAAACAGCATGTTATAGTTCCAGGCATGATTGAGTCAGCCGCTGTGCCTCTCGACGAACCCCGGCAGTCCAAGTCTTGGTGGCAAGCCACAGGCGTGCCACCGACGATCGGGGTCTATTCAGACCGACTCTCACCCATCGTGACGCTGCTGTCGGCGATTTTTCTGACGGTGGCGTTGGGGTCAGTGGTCGGGCTCTCAACATCGGCGTCTAAACTGGATCGGATCGAGTCGCCTGAGCAAGCGCTGAGTCTGATGGTCAGTCGGACAAGGGATGTCGAGGAGGGGCTCAAGCGCGCGCCTCAGTGGGAGCAGCAGCTTTTGGCCTGGGTCTCCAGCGGGGATGCGGCTGAACGGGCGCATGAAATTGAATGGTATCGGGAATTAGCTGAGACCTCTGAAGATCCATTAGTGCCGCTTCAGCTGGCGATTCTCCAAGCCGAGGCCGGCCATGTTTCGCAGGCGCTTCTTTCCGCACATGAGTGGGCCAGCGCGGAACACCCGCTTCCTCAATTTGCCGATCTGGTAACTGCAGCCTATGGGGAAGGACCGAGGCACGATGCGGACCAGTATGTCTTGTGGCAAGCAGAGCTGGCAGAAGCATTGTCTGCCGGGTGGTTTTACGATCGTCTTGCCGAGCGCTTAGCGCGCCGTGCCGATGATACTGCGCTCGTCGCGAGGATTCAGGAACAGGCCGCTGCGCGTGTCGATCGTCAGTTCGCTCGGTCGCATCGCTTGACCTTTGTTGAGCTTGGCGCGATGACTCTCGGTACCCTGGTGTGTGCGCTGCTCTGGTTTCGGCGGAATGAGCCGTCCAATCTCATTCGGCTGCATGAGCCGGGCGTCCCGCCCCCATGGCCTGGCGGCATTGGCGCAGCGGTCTTGCTGCGTGGAGGCGCGATCGGCGCCATGATCACGGCGATGTTCTTACTCTATGTGCCAACCGACAATGCCTCGCTCCGCGCGTTGGCGATTCCTCTGTCGAATGTGCCGTTACTCCTCTTAGCCCACCATTATCTCTTTCGGCCATCCGGCATGACGTTCGATGCCGGGTTTGGACTGCAAATCGGTTGGGCTCGCGCCGGTCGTCTTGCTGCGGCGGTGCTCGCCGTGGTGGCAGCCGGTTTGTGGGGCGGGTGGATCATGGATCGTGTATCGGAATCGCTCCATCTGACGAGCCACTGGGCCGAATGGTTCGACGCAGATCTTGTGTGGGCGACGCCCTCTATGACGGCTGTCAGTTTGCTTGAATATGTGGTGTTTGCCCCCCTGTTCGAAGAACTCGCATTTCGTGGATTGCTGTTTGCGATCCTCCGCCGCAAGTTCCGCTTTCTCCCGGCTGCGCTGATCAGCGCCGGTATCTTCGGCATCGCCCATGGCTATGGAGTGGTGGGATTACTGAGTGTCTGTTGGAGCGGAGTGCTCTGGGCGTGGATCTACGAAAAGACCGGAAGTCTCTGGCCAGGTATTCTCGCTCACGCGATCAATAATCTGCTGGTGTGTCTTGCCGTCATGGCCCTCCTCCGATAGCAGGATGGTGAAAATGCCTTCCAGCTTCGTTTTCGGCTCGACGGAATCCTCAACGTACCCCTGAGGGTACGCCTCCGGTTCCATCTCGCCTCGGGCCTCGCTGGAAGCCATTTTGACCATCCTGCCCTTATACGTCGTTTCCTGACTCGATCACCGCTAGAGCTTCGTATAAGTCTTGGTGTTTCAGAGTGTAGCCTAGTTCTGCTCGAAGCTTCGCGTTGCTGATTCGTTTTCCCGTTGAGAGGTTATCCTTCGCTGCTGCGCCTGTCACGCCCCATCGCTGCTGCGCAGTTGCGCAGATCTCTTCCCAGGTTCGTGGCGTACCGTCGCTGACGTTGTAGGCCCACCAACCTGACCCGCTAGCGCCGTCCCGCCAGCAGGCAGATGGCGGCCAAGTCTTCAACATGAATCAGATTCACATACTTACGTGAGGCGGTTACACGACTGCTTGTGATCCAGTCGAGCGGATTTCGCCCCGATCCGTAGATGCCTGCCACACGTAGGACGATCGCGCCATGCTCCTTCCGTAAATATTCTTCTCCCTGCACTCGGGACTTGGTTAAATCGATTGGGGCTGATTCATCGATCCAGGGTGGAGGGTATTCGGTGGAATGATCTGAGACCTCGTAAGCGGACGTGCTCCCTAAAACAACGATGCGTCGAGCAGGTGCGTCGAGCGTGCGAGCGAAGGCCTGTACCTGTTCGAGTGGCGTGGCGGGAAAGCACCAGATGAGATCGGCACTTGTAGGAATGTTCTGCCAGGTCGAGGATTGCTCCAAATCGAATCGCAAGCGGTGTTCCGATGGAATGCCTCCAAGATTGTTCGAGGGATTCCTGCTGGTGGCATGAACAGTCCTTCCCTGCGAGGCTCCTATTCCGTGCAGCACCAAGCCTGTGTATCCAGATCCCAACACAACGAGCGGTGATGTCGGTGATCGCGTCATTCAATTCCCTCATCCGTAAGGCCGGGCTATCTTTTCACAATCACGTATAATGGCACAACTGTTGCGTCAATAAGGAATTCGTAGGAGAATGCCTCATATGAAATCCATGGCGTCTGTGCTATCGGTTATTGTGCTCGGGCTCGCACTACGACGTCGGATTGTCCCGACGAGTGTGGCGCCGATCAGTCTCTTTCCACGTGAAGAGGGTGAGTGGTTGAGGGCTGTCTTTCACAAAGATGCCGCATCGCATGGGCCTGATCCCTTTTCTCAGTTGAGTCACGTGGCGCAAGACCTGCGGCGCACCTTGGATGAGCGAGGAGCGAGCTTCTTTGCCGACCTTGTGCGGATGACCCACCATCTTCCGACGGAAGTAGAAGAAGGAATCTGGGAACTCGTGGCTGCTGGACTGGTCACAGCTGACGGCTTCGACAATCTCCGCGCCCTTATGGACCCGCGTCGCCGTCGCGCGGAAGGGAGAGAGCGGTCTCGCAGACCGCGCCATACTGCCGGTCGTTGGTCGTTGCTCCGAAATGTCATCGACCATCCGATCTCAGCACTCAGCACTCAGTGCTTTCCCACTGAGTCCGTCGCTCGCCAATTGTTGCGTCGCTACGGTGTCGTCTTCCGTGATCTGTTGGCTCGTGAGTCGCTGGTTCAGTCCTGGCGCGATCTGCTGGTGCAGTATCGTCGGATGGAGCTACAAGGCGAGATCCGTGGGGGGAGGTTTGTGAGTGGCTTTACCGGGGAGCAGTTCGCGTTGCCGGAAGCGGTCGAATCGTTACGGGCGGCGAGAAAACGGAATGAGTCCGGCGTCGGTTCTCACGACATCAAACTCTCTGCCAGCGATCCATTGAATCTCGCTGGGGTCATCTTGCCTGGTTCTCGCGTGCCTGCGGTGCCGTCAAACTTTGTCGTGTTTCGTGATGGGGTAGTGGTGCGAGCCGTGCTCGGTCGGGAGGCTGCTGACAGACCGAGCGAGCAGACTGAGGGGATGGGTAGTCCAATCGGGTTAGATAGGAATAGCGAGCAGAAGCAGCGCGCGGGATGGACTACCCATTAGGTTGTGCCTCATGAAACAGATCGAATAGGTCGATCTCTCCCTCAGTCATCATCATGAGGTCCGCACCGATAGACTTGGTCGGATCGCTATTACCGAGCCAGCATCCGCAACTGTTGGAGCCGCGTGTCATGGTCGGACGCGAGGAGCGTTTCGAATGACCCTTGGGCCTTCGCCTGGAAGGAGGCTTGCTGGTCATTCGTCAGCCCCAAGAGCGTACCGAGCGAGGTGAGATATTCTCCCTGCCCTCGCGCTAGGTCCTGTTCTACATTTGCCTGGTTCAAGGCTGCGAAGGCGGCGACTTTGTGCTCTGGATGCAAGAGGCCTTCTTCAGTGAACCAAGTACGGCCGGAGGTCGTGCCTGTGACATTGGAGGTGGTATCCGTGGTCTGTTTGACGGTGGACTTGAGTGTGCAGCCTGACGCCAACAAGATCAGCACTGGCAATAGGGTCCAAACAGCGGCCGGTTTCATGCCTATACCTCCTCGGTGTGGAAGGGAACAGCTCCCTTCATCGTTGATTGGTTTCACTATAACATAAGCGTATTTAAGTTCAGCCAAATATGTACCGATAGGAGAGCTACGCGGTACGTCGCATCAAGCCTATTCATCGAGGAGACGTTTCATGTCCGTTCAAGCTCTTGCCCAGGTGGACCCCAAGCAGTTTCTTAACCTGTCGTCTTCGAACGGCACGGGTTTTCAGCGACTGGATACCAAAGTCAGTGGGATCGCGGTTTCCAACGACTTCTCCGGCCGTGTGAATGTGACGACGGCTGAAGGCGATCGAATCACACTCTCTGCGAATCTTGAATCCGATTTCCGTGCAGTGAACTACAAATCCCATGTTGAACGCGATGGTACCACAATAGATCTCGAAGCAAGATATGCCGAGTATTCCCTCAAACGAGAATTTGGTGTGACGATCGAAGGCGATCTGAACGAAGAAGAGGTCAAGGATTTGGCGAAGCTGTTCAGAAGAGTCGCCAATATCTTTCAAAAGTACGTAAACGGGCAGGACGATGCGGCCTTGGCCAAGACTGCGAAGCTGGCCGAGCGGTTTGGAACATTGTCGTCTCTCTCAGGTCTGGACCTCAGTGTGGATGTGGAGCGATCGGTCACGATCTTCGCCGCGCAGGTGGCATCTGAGGTGACCGGTCGTCCCGTGTTGCTGGCCGGCCAACAGCCACAGAGCTCTGCCCCGACAGTTCAAACGGCTACCCCGGGTGGGGCGCCTTCGGCGGCTGTGGCGATCCCGCAACCGTCCACCGGTACCACGGCGCCCACCCCGCCATCGACCGCGACATCGGCTACGGGTTCAAGCGATGTCCCGCGCCTCAGTGTTCCTGCCCAAGAAACGCAACCACCTCGATCGTTTGTGCAGCAGGTATTGGACGCTTTCAAGGAGACCAATCTGGAGTCTCGCAAGGTCCAGAAGTATCTGCCGAACTTCTTTGAAAAGCTCCGCGAGGATCTGAGAAAGGAGTTGCGAGGCGAACGGGAGCACAACCACGACCAGCCTGCGAATCAGACCCAGGCGCCGTCGACGGCAAGCGCCGGTGTCGCCTTTGCGTATCAGTCGCTGAGTCTTACGTCGATATCTCTGTCGATCCGAAGTTAGGGCAACAGCGTCAGCTATAGAGCTGGCGTCAAGTGTACGGCGAGGCGTGGGATACCCACCCCTCGC
>SWDN01000019.1:39319-49451 GCA_005116775.1 Nitrospira sp. | reverse complement strand
CTACCTAGTTTACCCACAATTGCTGATACCACTTCTTGTTGTCGTTGGTCGGCAAGGCGGCGATGTCCATCGATTTCCTGATCTCGCTGATGTTCCAGCCGGTCAAGGTTGCCAGCGTCTGGGCTTCCCGCTCATAACGCTCGCGCAGCTGTTGGCGATAGGCCGTGGCAGCCGGGCATTCATCCGTTCCCGTCCAGGGGTGGCGGAGAATGTAACGAGCTTGGAAATTGGATCGATCCGACGTTTCCTGGAACATCAGGTCTTCGGGGAAGTGCGCCGCGTCGTAGCGGACGTGCACACGAGTCAAAAATACGTTCTGGGCCTGTGGCTGAGGCATGAAACTTTTGCCGCGCGGCATCACAGTCTGATTGTCCTGCCAGAAGACACCCAGCCCACGCATCTCCTCGGCTGACAGCGGATTAGCCGCGCAAGGATCGCACCAGTTCATGTCCCAGGCGTATTCCATAAACACGCCGCGCTCGCTTTCGCGCTTCACTTGTTGAGTGAAGAGGTCGCGATAGAAGTCGCCGAACTTGTCCTTCACGTAGAGCGGAATCTCCTGCGCTTCAGGTAGCCGCACGGTCCGATAGTTCGTTGTCTCGACGCGACCCTGCTTGGTGAGGAAATAGATGAACAGTTCCTGCGCGCCGTCGGCATTGACCGTGCCGAGCCGGATCGGCAGTATGAACTTCGGCGACTCGAACGCGATCTGCAACGGGCGCAGATGCGTGAAGCCCAACTTGGTCTGCTCCGTCAGGTTCACCTTCGCCACAAAGAACTTCATATTCTGTTTCAAGTAGCTGTGCAGGATAGCCGAGGCGCCATTCGGGATCTTGTATCCATTCTCACTCAGCCAGGTTTCGAGACCGTGACTCTCTTTGGCGGAAAGAATCAGAATGTCGTACTCGCCGACCGTGTATTGCGCCTCGACCGTTACGCCTAAGGCACGTTCGCGCTCCGGTCTCGCCGACGCAGCCTGAGGCATGCTCTTCAACGCGTCCATCGATCGCCGTTCGTAGAGCATCACGTGACAGGGGTTTTCGTCGAAGTATTCCACCAGCCTTGGGGCCGAATAATCGGCCAAGTGTTTCAGTACCGCTGGATCGCCGATGTGGATCTGCTCCTTCTCCAACACCGTCGGCACCGGCACGACCATCGCGAATTCTTTCACGTCGCCCTTGAAATCGTTTGCCATGGTGATGACGGTTTTGTTGTCGTGACGGGCGATGGCGACCTCAGAAGCCTTGTTGAAGAGTTTTGTATCGGCCTTTCCGACGTAGAAGCCGCAAAAGGCTGAGGCATCGCTGTTCCAGATGAACAGGCCGATCAAGAACGTGAATGTCGGAATCAATAGACGTCTCATCAGAACCTCCTTTGTTGGTGAGGGGACAGTGATAGGGGAGCGAACACAGGGTTCACGACAGAGTCGAGTGAGCGACCGGTCGACGGCTTGGACCAGTCGTACCGAGATCCGGGAAGCACATAGTCGAGTAACGGCACCAGCGCGGCGCAGGCAATCAGTCCCCAGAGCGGCCCATTGGGGCGGAAGAAGCCGAATTGCACGTAGAGGGCTGCAAGCGCGACCATCAGCGCAAAGACGATTCGGCCCGCTCTGGAGTCTGGCGTGGTTTTCGGGTCCGAGATCATGAAGAAGGAGAAGATGAGCAGTGCGCCGCTCTCAATTTGATGGAGTGGGATCGTCAGAGGGTCGCCGAGCCAGAGAGCCCTAGCGAAGAGCAGACCAACGTAAAACGTGAGAAAGGCGAGCGTCACATCCGCTCGCGCCGCGCGGGTGACGACGAGGCTGCCGAGGCAGGCGATCAGAAATCCGAACCAGGCGACCTGTCCCCATTGTCCCGGCGAGATCCAGCCAAGCCCGCCTGCGAGCATGATGACTAGTGCGAAGTTGGTCGGGTTGAAGAGATGCTTGTCCCTCCAGCGGATGACGAACTTACTGCCGATGGCAATGAAAGCTGCCAGGGCGGCAACGGCAAGATGATCGGTGCGAAGCAGCAAGCAGAGGGAGAGCGCGGAAATGAGCGGGCTCTTGGGATCAAAAGAGGGAAGGTTATAGAAACGCGCCCCGGCATATTGAGTCAGGATGGCGGTACCGATCGTGACGATGATCTGGACTGGTGAAACGTCGAAGTGGAGCCAGAGAAGGCCGTAGAGGAGCAGGGTAGAGAGGCTGGCAATTTGGTACAGGCGGGGGTCGAGGGAGGAGAATTGGGTTTTAAGTCGATCTAGGCTCATTTGGCACCTCGTGAGTAGAGGGGTTATCAGATCCTACTCAGGGTATGGTGCGGGGGAGGAAATCCTTTCAGAGGGGAAGGTCAACCTCACTAGGGATGGATTTCAGCAATACTGGCCATGGAGGGATACAACGGGGTCTGGACCCCGCCCATTCATCCGATTGACATTTCTCGTTCTTGTCGTTAGGTTCCGGTTTGACGAGTGGATGGTCGGATGGAGGAGGGAGGGTTCATGCAGATCCAGGTTCATACAGACAACAACATCACGGGACGTGAAGATGTCGTGCGCCTCGTCCAGTCCACTGTCGAGGGGGCTGTAGGCCGGTTTGGCGACCGGATTACCCGCGTGGAAGCTCATCTGAGTGACACAAACAGTCATAAATTGAAGGGTGATGACAAACGGTGTTTGCTCGAAGCCAGACTGGCCGGTCTCCAGCCTTTTGCAGTGAGCCATGAGGCAGCGACCATCGAGATCGCCGTAACCGAAGCCGCGGACAAACTTCAGAGAGCGATCGAAAGCAAAGTCGGACGACTCCAGGGTCGATAACGTTGTGCAGACGAGGGTTGTGGCGGCTCTGATTGTGGAAGCCTTTGAGTCGGCACAACAATGAAGCCCCCCCGCAGCAGCCTACTCCGCCGAAGCAGACGCTTCGGCTGCGAAGGCCGGAAGCTACGAGGTATGCGGCGAAGGAGAATCATAGTGGAATTCATGGTCCTACTTTGCGTACTATGGCGGTCGGTATGTGCAGGGGTGAGCGCCTAATATTTGGAGGACGTACACAATGACCACACGTTTTGTCATACCTATTACCGCTGCGCTAGGGTGCATCATATTCATTGCGGCATGTGATTCAAAGAAGCCTCCCACTCCGGCGTGTGTTGAGGCCGCCCGCCTCTGGGCAGAAGCACTCGACACAGACCAGCGCGCTCCTGAGGGTGAGAAAGCGTCGGAGATAAAAATTCGAAAGGACTCTCTTGCCGCGTTAGAGGATCGGAAGATCAGCGCCTGTGGGGAGTAACAGGATCGGCCTCGCGTATTGAGTCAGAGCAGCACGGGTGTAAGAAATCCAGGGATTGCCTGACTCAGGGACTGAGCCCTTGTGAACACCTAGCATAACGGAGGCAGAGCATGGTCAAAGTCGCGTTATTCGTTCGTCTAGAAGCAAAGCCCGGGAAAGAAAAAGAGGTCGAGAATTTCCTCATGTCCGGTCTTCCGATCGTGCAGGCAGAACCAGCCACGACTGCCTGGTTTGGACTCCGTTTGGGGCCCTCCACTTTCGGCATCTTCGATGCCTTCCCGGATGAGGCAGGCCGACAGGCTCATTTGACAGGCCGGGTTGCAGCAGCACTGATGGCAAAGGCTGGTGAGTTGCTTGCCACTCCTCCATCCATTGAAAAAGTCGATGTCCTTGCGGCAAAACTACCAGTCTAAGTCACTTCAACGATAGAGAGTCGATGGTATACCGGGTATTCACGAATGGTTCCGGTTGAGATCCTGCAAGTGTGGCTACTTGCCGAGGCGCATCTCAACAATGATGTGAGCGGTTGCAGATGAGTCTTGGTTGACGATGTACGTGGCATGTTCTTGTGAGCCAGCTGCCCCGCTAGGCGCGATACGTTCTTGGAGTTGATTGGAAGAGACCCGGTCGTACATAGCGGCTTCTTGTTTCATGGTTGGTTCGTGTGGGACTTGAGAAAGTCGAGCTGTGTAGGTGGTAGGTCCGCTTTCCATCGGCAGAGGAATGTGTTGCCGTCGGCCAGCGGTCATTTTCAAGGAGACTTGACCGGTTTCTTTCCCAGGCCAGAGCAGTTGCGGCGTCGATGAGCCAACCGTTTTCCAGACTTGCAAATAGGCGTCTTGATTGGCTTCCATGGTGAGGAATACCGGCTCTGTACTCTTTGAGGCTGCCTCCATCCCCATCTCTCGCTCCTGTCCGTCTGTCCCACGAACCACAACACTATAGCGGAGTCCTAGCGGTTTGAGCTGGCCAGCTGTCCCCGCTGCTCTTCCTAGTTGTGAAAGCCCTTCCATCGGTCGCTCAGGCCGGTTCGCTTGCGGCGCCGACTTGGCTAGAGGCTTCATGGCCTGTTCTTGCTCTGTGGCCATCATGCCCGTATCGGCTCGACCGGATTCTCCTCCATAAAACAATGCGCGAGCGCTGAGTGCCGGCGTGGCGATGGCGGCAATTCGTCCACCTGCTGGTGGCTGTAGCTGCTTAACTTCAGGCACGGTGGCTGGTGGCGTAGAGCTTGCCGCGAGTTTCTGATCCGCCGACAGTATCACCTCTTCCTCGGACTTACTGAGCGCACCCACCGGCGCTTCGGTGTGCCTTCGAACTTCGTCTTGTTCACGTCGCTGATTCATACTGTCTCGGGCAACATCGGAGACTCGTTCTTTCTTTGATGGAGGGGACGCGGACCGTGCTCGCTCGTCCAGTTTGTCGATCAATGTATCTTTTTTCTCGAAGGCGATTGCTGGAGCATGGCTCTCTTTTGCCTTTGCCTGCGGTTCAACGGCTTGAGGTGTCGCTTGTTTTGCCTCTTCTGTTGCGACCGATGGAGTCGCCTGTTTCAGACTGTCCTGATAGATTCTGACCCCCAGCACCAATGCCAAGGCGGCGGCAGAAAGTCCTCCGGCGAAGGCCAGGCCAGTTGGACGGCGGAGCCAATCCAGCCATGACAGAGAATCGCCGGCGCTTGCGGCGCGTTTCTGTTCAAACGAAGCGAGAAGTCTGCGGCGCACGGCTGGATCGGCCAACAATTCTTTCAACGCCTGTTCGTCAGCGAGCGCATTGAACAGCTGTTGATCATTGAGCGCGGCGGTATAAAGCAGTTTGCGCTCCTCCTCCGTCAGCGTATCGGCTGTAAACCCACCCAGCAGTTTTTCAAGGTCGTGCTCAGACATTCTTACCCGTCGTTCGTGAAGCGTGAAACGTATCTCGTGAATGACTCCGAGTCTACAACTCAGCACTCAGCACTGTACTGGTCACTCCCACGACCCGCCCATGAGTCCTAGAAGCTGTTTCCGACAGCGCAGATCCCATGTGTAGATCGTATTGATCGAGGCTTGCCCCATCAACTTCTGGATTTCCGGGAAGCTGTTTCCTTCCAGCTTCCACTTGAAGAGTTCGCGGCAGCGTTCGCCAAGTTGAGCGATGGCGGCGAGCAGCCGATCCACACGCTGTTTCTGGTCGAGTTGGATCATAGGATTGTCACCGGGGTCGGCGAGCGGAAGATCATCCACCGATTCTTGATTGTACTCGCCTCGCCTGAGCGACTTGCGATGGGCGTCCAGCATCTTGAATCGCAGGACTTGAAAAGCGAGGGGAACCAGCTCGGTCAGCTCTGTCACGCGCGCATACTTCTCATGGAGAACCACCAGCACCTCTTGAGTCACATCCTCCGCCTGTGCCTTCGATACTCGTAATGTCGCGAAGGCGAGAATCCTTTCTCGGATGCTGATAAGTATCTCGTCTCGATTCATCGATAGCGCGCTAGTGTTTCGTGTTGGCTGCTGAATGAGCGAGCACATCTCCAAGCGAGCGGAAGCTGAGATTCAGTCCATGACAGACCTCGACTTGCCGATCGAAGCGGTTTTTTGTCCGAATCATTTTTCGCAATGTGCTGAACGCCACACGGCCCCAGGCGGCGATGTGGAACACAGACAGGGGATAGTCGGTGCCGAAGAGCAGCCGCTCTTGGATTTCAGGATACCGGCGGAGGTGTAAGAGCATTCGGAGCCGGTTCGGCAGTGTGAGGGCAGAGATGTCGGCATAGAAGTGTGGATAGCGCTTTACGAAGTCGCGCAATGTCGGGAGAAACTTTTCAAAGAGGATGAGTCCGTAACTGCACGCATGGGCAGCGATCACGGTGGCGCCTTCGTCGAGCGCCACTCTGAGCCGTTCTGGGTCGCCGACCGATTGATCTTTTCCGATCAAGCTGAATTCGTAGCCCACATGGCTGAGGAACGGCAGCTTCCGTTCTGCCAGCGCGCGATAGAAGGCTTTGTAGTGCGGGTCAGCCGGATTGAATTGCTGTGCATTGGGTAACACTTTGACCAGCGTGGCTCCAGCCTCTGCGCAGCGATGCACTTCTTCGACCGCGTCGCGTCTCTGCGGATTGATCGAAACACCGGCCAGGAACTCGTTCGGATAGGCCCGTGCGGTTTTCATCACATAGTCGTTGTTGATCAGGAAATCCGTGTGAGCCTGGTCCAGTCGTCCGTTCTGATCGTAGACTCCATCCATGCCGAGGAGTACGGCCTTCTGCACGTGGCGAGAGGCGCGCAATTCTCCGAGCAGATCGTCGAGATATTTCTGATTGGCCTCGCGTGGCTTGTCCGGAGGGAGTTGGTGCTTCCATAGCAAAAAACGAAACAGCGGGCTCTTGAGCATCTTCGGGGAGATGTAGCAGCCGTTGTCACCGTCCGGCAGCGCGGCCAGATGCACGTGGCAATCGATGAGGGTTTTGCCTGTCATTGGAAAATTACCATTTGGGCAATCAGCTCCCAGCTTTCCAGCAACTCAGCACCTAGTGCTCAGGACTCAGCACTTCCTCGAAGTCGTTCCATCGCAATTCGTTTGAGCCCGCGCAAGTCCATCTTGCCGGTTCCCAGTAACGGAAGGGCTTCGACTTTGACGAAGTTGGCGCGTGAAGGAATGAAGAGGTTGGGGAGTCCATTGGCGGCGAGTCGATCGAGGATATCGGGAATGCGGGTTTCATCGAGCGTGTGGAGCACCGCCAGGCGTTCGCCTTTTTTCTCGTCCGGAATGCCGGTGACAGCGAAGACTTGCGTGTCGGCGCCCGCGGCCGCCTGCAAGGCCTCTTCTACTCGGCCATGCGGGACCATCTCACCGCCGATCTTGGAGAAGCGCGAGAGCCGGTCGGTGATCGTGACGAAGCCGTCTTCATCCAACAGGGCGATGTCGCCCGTCATGTACCAGCCATCGCGCACAACGTTGGCCGTCAGATCCTCACGGCCCAAGTACCCCTTCATGACGTTGGGGCCCTTGACCAGCAACATCCCAGGTGTGTTGGGGGGCAATGGGGCGAAGCTGTCGGGATCAACGATTTGCACGGACACGCCGGGTAGCGGTTGGCCGACCGTGCCACGCCGTGAGGCCGGTTGGAAGTATCCGGCAGCTCGGAAGTCCGGACAGTTGACGGCGATGACAGGGGCGCATTCAGTGACGCCATAGCCCTCGATCGGTCTGATGCCGAATCGATCTTCAAAGGCTTGCGCGAGCCTGGGCTGAAGCTTCTCGGCGCCGGTCAAGACCACGCGCAACGAGCTGAATTGTTCCGGGGTGCAACGGCGCAGATACAGCTGGAGAAATGTCGGCGTGGTCACGAGGAACGTGATGCGGTACCGTCGCACGAGGTCGCCGATGGCGACGACGTCGAGCGGGGAGGGATGAAAGACTAGGCCCACGTTTTTGAACATGGCCAGCCAGAAGACGAGATAGCCGAACGAATGGAAAAATGGAAGGATGCCAAGCACTCGTTCGTCTCGGTAGAGATGGAGAACCTGGTTGGCCCCCTGCGCATTAGCGTCGATGTTGAAGTGAGAGAGCATCACGCCTTTCGGTTCTCCTGTGCTGCCGCTGCTGAAGATAATGGTGGCTAGGTCGTCCATTGTCAGCGGGGTGTCCTGTCCGCAGGCCCGTTCGATCAGGCGAGCAGGGGCGCAGAGGGCGAGGAGACTTGCGGTGAGTTTCTGTGCGGTACCGATGGCGCGGGCGGCGTCTTCCAACCAAATGATCGCCGGCCCGTCCGGCAACTCCAACTTGGCCTTCTCGACAAAGACTCGGCTAGTGACGATCGTGCGAAGGCCTGCGAGTCGCACGGCCGCTTCAAGACCGGACTTGCCGACCGTGTAGTTCAGATTCACGCTGGTTTTCCCGCAGAGTGGCGCAGCCACGTTGACCAAGGCGCCGGCGACGGTTGGAGGGAGCAGGACGCCGACATGGCGCTGGTCTTTCCAATATGGCCGAAGCACTCTGGCGAGTACGATGGACCCGATCAGGGCTTGGAGCGACGTCACACGTGGGCGGTTCTGGTCTGCCATGGCGAAGCGGAAGGGATGCAGCCTCATGGCATGGATGAATTCACGGTGCAGCGGGCGGCGAGAGGATTTGCGCAGCCGCCAGGCCTCCTCCCCGAGTGTGCAGACCGCGTCGCGGAGTGTGTGCGACGGCGTATCCGCCGGCAGCGGCGCGCCGAAGGATACGGTCAATGGATAGGGAATCCGCTCAGGCCACTTCTTGAGGAACTTACCGCCTTCAAAGCTGAAGATGCTGCCCCACACACGATCCAAGTGCACGGGAATGATCGGCACCTGTCGTCCCTTCACAATCCGTTCAAAGCCGCGACGGAACGGCAGCAATGTGCCGGTGCGGGTGATCTGTCCTTCAGGGAAGATGCAGACGATCTCTCCGTCGTCGAGCGCCTGCCCTGCGCTGCGCAGCGCCCGAAGGATCATGCGGGTATCGCCTTCGGACGTAATCGGAATGACCTTCATGGCGGTCATCAGCCATGCGAACATCGGGTGTGTGGCATAAGCGGCATCCACCACGAACCGTATGGGCCGATCGACGCTGGCCATGAGGATGAAGCCATCGACGAACGACATATGGTTGGGGACGAGCAGTGCCCCGCCGGATTGAGGAACATGCTGCTGGCCGACGATGCGAAGGCGATAAAGCGTGTTCGTCAAGATGACGAGCACGAGCCGTAGAAATACATCGGGCATCAGCCGGAGAGCCCATACCGTGCCGACTATGGTCACGCCGGCAGTGACGAGAAAAATGCTGCTTGTCGAGAACCCGATATTGGCGAGTGATCCACCGGCGAGCGAGCCCAATAGAATGCCTGTGAAGACGCAGGTGTTGGAAAACGAGATGACGGCACCGCGCCGATCGGGCGGCGACCTCCATTGGAGGATGGCATTCAAGGGCACGAAGATGAAGGAGCAACAGATTCCGAGGAGTCCCAGTATCAGAAAGGTTCCGAACAGTGGCGGGGTGAGTCCGCCGAGCAAGGACAGTGCGATGGCTGCACCCATGGCCCCCAAAGGGACCAGTCCGTACTCAATCCGGCTCTTGGAAATCCGTCCGACCAGTATGGCGCCGATGCCGATACCGACGGACAGCAGCGTGAGCGGAAGGCCCGACATCGCATCCGAGAGATGCAGCACGGCTTTGGCATAGACGAGGATGTTTTGGGCGAAGAGGCTTGCGATCGTCCAGAAAAATATTTCTCCTGGGATGGCAAGACGCAATAGACGTTCCGTCTGAATGGCAGCCCAGGCGACGCGGATCGTCGAGCCTACGCCGCCGGACGTGCGCGCCGGCGAGACCTGGGGAACGGCAAAGGCTGCAACCAAACCGATCACCGACAAGGCAGCTAGGACGAGGGGCGCTATCCAGACCTGCTCGCCTGCGCTCTGCAAGAGAAAGCCTCCGGCTGCCGTGCCGGTTAGAATGGCTGCAAATGTCCACATCTCCAGCAAGCCGTTACCGGAAGCGAGACGTTCATGTGGAATCAACTCAGGAAGAATGCCGTATTTCGACGGGCCGAAGAGCGCGCTGTGCGCGCCCATCCCGCAGAGGACGATCAACGGCAGAATGCCGCCGGCGGGATTCAGCCAGAGAGCCACGGTGCCGGCGCTCATGAGGAGCACCTCGACGACTTTAATTGAAATGATGACTGTGCGTTTACTCAGGCGATCGGCCAAGGTGCCGCCGACCAACGACAGCAATACGAGCGGCAAGGTGAAGATGATGAAGGTCAGCGCGGTTTGCGTCTGCGCCGCAGCTTCCAGTTCAGGGCCTTGGGCCATCCCTGCGGTGGCTTGTCGGATAGCCAGCAAGGCCACCATC
>SWDN01000019.1:21756-39219 GCA_005116775.1 Nitrospira sp. | reverse complement strand
TGTTTGGACTGCTGAATAAAGGGGGCGCTGACAGCCTTCCCCTCTCGCGGTTTCATATGTGGGGCTTGGGCACGAAGATGATGCAAAAGGTCATGAAGCAGAATCGGATGCCGGGTGTGCCTGAACTCATGGAGACGGCTCTGGACCTCGGTGTTCACTTCATCGCGTGCACGACCACCATGGGGCTGATGGGGATTACGAAAGATACGCTGATTGATGGGATCGATCAGTTCGCGGGAGTGACCACCTATCTTGCGGAAGCGAAACAGGGCAGCGTGAATTTGTTTATTTAGTTCATCTGGTTTGTTTGGTGCGGGGCTTCAGTTAACTAAACAAACGAAATCAACCAAACAAACCAGAGAAACGAGACGTTATGCCGCACGCCGATGTAAAGCTCGATACGCTCGGGTACTTTTGTCCGATGCCGATCATCATGACCATGAAGAAGATCAAGGGATTGACGTTGGGGCAGGTGCTCGAAGTCGTTTCAGATGACGAAGGCATCAAAAAAGACATGCCTGCCTGGTGTGACACGACCGGTCATCAGATGGTCGGGCTCGAAGAAGAACAGACGACGTCGGGAACGATCTATAAAGCGTTTGTGAGAAAGACAAAGTAGGCATACGGATAGAGATTCAGTGGGGCGTGAAGCCGGAGGTCTGATCGTCAGCCCTCCGGCTTTTCTGTTTTGATTCTTGATGGGGCAGGACGTGGATCGAATCGTCGAATGTGTGCCGAACTTCAGTGAGGGGAGAAACCAGACGACGGTACGTGCGTTGGCACAGGCCGTGGAATCTGTGGCGGGAGTGTGGCTGTTGGACCAGACGAGAGATCGGGATCACCATCGCTCTGTCCTAAGCTTTGCCGGCGAACCGGACGCCGTCGCCGAGGCGGCTTTTCGCGCCATTCGTGTGGCGACCGATCTCATCGATCTTCGGAAGCACAAGGGCGTCCACCCACGGGTTGGGGCCACAGATGTCGTGCCCTTCGTACCGTTGCGTGGCACGACGATGCAGGATTGTATCTATCTTGCAAAACGATTGGGGCGGCAGGTGGGAACCGAGCTTGGAATCCCGGTATTCCTCTACGAACAAGCGGCTCTGCACCGCGATCATGCTCCGCTCGAATCGATTCGTCGAGGAGGACTTCAAGGCCTTGCCTTCCGCATGGCTTCCGATCCTGACTGGACACCGGATTTCGGCCCCTCACACCTTCATAAGACGGCAGGCGCCATGGTCATCGGCGCCCGCCCGCCATTGATCGCCTTTAATGTGAATCTCCGTTCGATGGATCTGGCGTTGGCACAATCCATTGCGAAGGACATTCGTCAATCGAACGGAGGGCTGCCCCATCTCAAAGCGATCGGTGTGGAGTTAGCCAGTCGACGCCGCTCAGCCCTTCGACATACCGCACGAGTATGCCTCAGGATTTCACGCCTCCGAGTGCCCGTCTCGCATCGCGTCTGCACGCTTTCACGACGAACCTTCATGAATAATGCGGGCTAGTTGACAACCGATGGAAGATTGATAGCCTGAGGGTGCATAGGACATCTGACCGTATCGATGATGGAGAAACAGACGGAGGAACGGCCATGATCTCTCGAAGACAATTCCTGAAACTGGCAAGCGCAGCGGCCATCATGCCCTGGGGTTGCGCACAGTTGGGGATGCGGCCCTCCGGCATTCTTCTCAACGATGTGCATTCCGGACTGAATCCGACGACGGTTCGCGAAGTGATTCCCGTGCGATCGTCTGAGGACATCCAGCATGCGGTTGAGCGCGCAGTTCGAGACCGCACGGCTATTTCTGTTGCCGGTGGCCGCCATGCGATGGGAGCCCAGCAGTTCGGAACAGACACGCTGCACCTGGATATGCGACCGTTCAACCGGGTGCTGAATTTCGATTCGGGTTCCGGTTTGGTCGAGGTCGAAGCCGGCATGCAATGGCCGGAGTTGATCCAGGCTTCTCTGACCATGCAGGAAGGCGCAGCCAAGCAATGGGGCATTGTCCAGAAACAAACTGGCGCGGATCGGCTGAGCATCGGTGGCGGCTTGTCGGCCAACATCCACGGACGAGGGCTGAGGCTCAAGCCCTTCGTCGGAGATATCGAATCGTTCAGACTCGTCTCAGCCGATGGACAGGTCATGACGTGCAGCCGGTCGCAGCATTCCGATCTGTTCAGGTTGGCGGTCGGCGGGTATGGTCTCTTCGGCGTCGTGTCGTCGGTCACGCTCCGGCTCAGCCAGCGGCAGAAGCTTCAGCGTGTCGTCGAACTGGTCCGAATCGACGACGTGATGCAGCGGTTCGAGCAGCGGATTGCAGAAGGGTTTCTCTATGGGGATTGTCAGTTTGCCCTCGATCCAGCATCTGAAGACTTCCTCAGTCGAGGTATTTTTTCTTGCTATAAGCCGGTCGATCCCACCGTGCCGATTCCTGCCCGCCAGCGGGAAATCTCTGAAGAGCAATGGTTGCGCCTGCTCTATTTGGCCCATGCGGATAAGACGAAGGCGTTCGAGGTCTACTCTAGCGAGTATCTCACGACGAATGGCCAGATCTACTGGTCCGATACACATCAAGCGAGCTATTACCCGGAAGGGTATCACCGATCGCTCGACAGCAAAATGAAGACTGGAACTTCTGGGTCGGAAATGATTTCAGAACTCTATGTGCCTCGGCGTGAATTAGCGTCATTCTTTGCGGACATGCGGGAGGATTTCAGGACACACAACGTCGAAGCGATTTATGGCACGATTCGCCTGATCGAACGGGACAATGAATCGTTTCTTGCCTGGGCGAAGGAACCGTGGGCCTGCACCGTCTTGAATCTTCACGTATCCCACACACCTGACGGTATCGAGCGGGCAGCGGCATCGTTCCGCCGTTTGATCGATCTGGCGAGGAAGCGGGGTGGCAGTTATTTCTTGACCTATCACAAATGGGCGACTCGCTCGCAAGTCGAGGCCTGCTATCCGCAGTTTTCCGAGTTCCTCCGGTTGAAGCGGCGATACGATCCTCAAGAACGATTCCAAAGCGACTGGTACCGGCACTACAGAGCTATGTTTTCCGATCGCCTATGATCAATCCATCACGCCGATTGGTTTGGTTGTTGTGGATGCTCCTGTTCGCCTTCTGCTGTATTACCCGGAGAGCCAGGAGTGCTCCGTGGCTGGCAGGAGGCGTGCTGGTAAGCTTCTTGGCGGCGGCCGCTCAGTTCAACGAGATCGCACTCCATCAGCACTTCAATCACAATGACCTCTATCACGTGATCCAGATGGGCGGGATGTATCTCTTCTATCGAGGCGCGCTGCTCCTCACGGATCGGTAATCTTCTTGCCCGTCTCTCCTTAGCCCACCGTATTACCTTGTTGAGTGTTGCCCTTCGACTCCGCTCATGACAGGCGTGTTGAGTATTGAGTTATTCGGAACGAATGACGACCCTGCGCTGAAAGCGCCGGAAGTGTTGATCGCATCCCGATCTGTCGGTAAGGTATCCAAAGAAAGACAGAAGGAGGGACTATGCTCACTCGTTTGTTGCTCGTACTGATCCTGGTTGCTGTTCTGCCGGGCACTGGTTGGGCGGTCGAGGAAGAGGTGGGGGTCTATTTTAACCCTGTCGAACCCATCTCCGAAATGCCACAAGGCATGGCGCGATGGAAGCGAGAATTCCTTCAGCTGGAGGACCTCAAGATCGGCGATGGTCCCCTCGCCGCTCTGGGTCGTAAGATCTCCGCTGACATTGAGGTCCGGTACGCCGATGGCACCCTCATCTACCGCGGCCCCGCCATCTCCTACGCTGGCCTGAAAGATGCCACGTTCATTCACAGTGATGTGCATGAGCGTGGCATGATGTCCCTGCAGCAGGAGGGAATCTTCTTGGGATTGAACGGGATGGCTGTGGGCGGGAAACGACGGATGGTTATTGCGCCCAACTTGGTCTGCTACTCGGAAGCGGTGGGCGAATCCACTGCCAAGGGCGCCAACCCCAGACACACCTGCACTTTGGTCGCTACTGAAGGACGTCTGGAGGAAGGCCAGTCGAACACTGTCCGCAAAGAAACCCTGATCGTCGAGGCCACGCTCACGGCCTCCTGCATTCCCGGCCGTGCCGGCATCCCACGAGTCTTCACCTGGGAAAGCTGCCGTGACTCCGATAGGCCTCGCCGCGAGCCCAGTGATCCTATCTGGCGTGCCTACTAGGCCTATCCATCCCAGGCGCGCTGCTCCTTACGGATCGATGACCTTGTTGCTTGCCTCTCCTTCAAACACCGGCAACCCTTCCATCTCCATAATCCGCAGTGCATTGGTGGTCGGGCAGGGGCCTGGTCTGAGCGTGTAGTCGAATTGGAGCGCGCCGGATGCCACTGTTTCTTGAAAGTGGGCGTTCCGTAATCTTGGCACGGTCTTGTCGAGGTCGGTCAATTCCAGGTCATGGGTGGTGACCAAGCCGAATCCGTTGCCTTGCGAGAGAGCGGTAATGAAGGCGCGACTTCCGATCAATCGTTCGCGATTGTTGGTGCCCTTGAATATCTCGTCGATCAGAAAGAGGACCGGCGGATTGGATCGATCTGCCGTCGCATCGAGCAGGCTCTTGAGGCGTTTCACCTCGGCATAGAAAAAAGACAACCCCGCTTCGAGCGAGTCGTCCACGCGGATACAGGTGGCAAGACGCACCCAGGTCCATTCAAAAAAACTGGCGCAGACCGGGGCGCCTGCCTGCGCCAGGCATAGATTGATACCCAGGGTTCGCAGAAAGGTGCTTTTCCCGGACATGTTGGATCCGGTTACTAAGAGTATGGTTCCCGCTGTTTCGAGGGACAAATCGTTCGAGATCCTGTGCGTATCAGGAATCAACGGATGGCCGAGCTCCTTGACCGAGAGCGTGGCATGGGTTCCATTGCGACTAGTATCCGCGGCGAGTGGGTCTGGCCAGCGATACGACGGATGGAGCGCAGCAAACGTGGCGAGCGCCGAGGTCGCTTCGACTTCGGCCAGTCGATCCAGCCAGGTCGGCAGATGGGTTGCCACTTGAGCCTGAATTCGTCGAAGCCGATGGGTGAACCACAAGTCCCAAGGGCAGAGCGCATTGATGGCCAGGTGGATGAGCGGATGGGCTTTGACGCTGATCGCATGCAGGGTGCGGGCCGCTTGCCGGACGAGTCGGGGCGGATTCACGCCCGGCGCAAGCAGCGGCTCCCACAGTGCGGCGAGGGCTGTGTGGCGTGGCTTGGCATGCCGTTCGACAAATCCCAGCACAGCTCCCAGTTTCTCCAATTCGAGGTGGACACCCACGGCATGCTCTAATAACTCCTCCCCTTGATCGGTCCAGAAATAGAGCAAGGCATAGGGCGCGAAGGACCAGATCCAATAATTCGGCAGCCAGTTGAGCAGCGTGCTCAACCCGAGCCCGATGGTGGCGGCAGCCAGCAGGATTTGAATCGCTAAAATGGTCGTGAGATGGGGAAATCCGACTGTATGGAGCAGGACGGCTTCCATCCGCCGGCCGTTAATTTCTTGCTCGCCGATGAGGCGGCCTTCGAGCCCCAGTCGATCGCGAAACAGCGATCGTGGCATGAGTTCTTGCACGAGGCGGCGGCGCAGAGTCCATTGGTCGTGTTTCGGGGGTTGCTCAAGCAGCCAGGACTGTAGCCGCGCCTGTCCGAGTGAAGAAACGGTGGTATCGATCAGGTGAAGGAGCGAGTGGGGGCCGACCAGATCCAAGTCTTTCGCGTAGGGATGGAGTTCGGGAGCGCTCGACTGGCGAGCGGGGATGTCATGCCAATCCAACCGGAGACGGGCCAGGTGTACGAGCTTGATTTGCTTCCAGAGTCGAAGCCGGTGCAAGCGACTTTCGAGCCTGTTATGATAGCTCGCCACAATGAAAAACAGGGCGAGGAAGGCGATGAGGGCCCCGTTGCCGGTTTGATACCACCCCATTTTGTAGAGGGCTACGGTGCAGATCGCTCCGACGATGAACAGGATGAGGCGCCAGCGGGTGATGGTGGAGCTGGCGGCGGTCGCCAAGGCGATCATACGGTCGAGCCTCGCTACCAGGCTAGTCAGCGCGAGGGATTTGGTCATCGGTGTCATCGTCTGGTTGTGGAGCATAGAGCCGACCTTACTGGATGGGGGAGAAGTGCGTCAACTCTACCAGAATGCTGAAAAATGGAGCGAGGTGGCTGGGACGATCCCCGTGCTCGCGCAACGCGCGGCCTCAGAAGGCCCTCGTTGGACGCGCGCAGTTGGGATTATCTCAGCCACCCCTCATAAAATGGTACTTCGCTGCGGCCTTGTTGGACAGCCAGTTTGAGCATCCTGTGTGGCGCACCATTAGTTGTGGAAAAAACGTGCAGGACAATGACATTTCGGCGCACTTAGACAATTTTCAGCAGGGTCCTAGCCCGTCATGAACTCAGAGGGATGGATCGATGTTCAGATTCGCACGACCGTCGATGCGGCAGAGTTGCTCGGCATGTTGTCTGATCCCATGGTCCAAGGTGGATGGGATGAGGATGGAGTGGTCCATCTCTATTGGCCGAAACGACAATGGAGCCTAGAGGTGCGCGATCGTCTCGCAAGTATTCTGCAAGGAGTCGATCCAAGCATCTCGTCTGAGAAAGACCTGTGCGTTGAGGAGGTGCCTGATCAAGACTGGAATGTGCAGTGGGCTCAGTCGGTCAGACCGATCCGAATCGGCAAGAGGGTTATGATCAGGCCGAGCTGGGAGCCGGTCGATCTACAACCTGGCGATATTGAAATCATCCTCGATCCGAAGCAGGCATTCGGCACAGGTCATCATGCGACAACCAGGATGTTGCTGGAATGGCTTGAAGATTGTATCCACGGAGGGGAGTCTGTGCTGGATGTGGGGGCGGGGAGCGGCATTCTGGCCATGGTTGCATTGCGGGTTGGGGCAGCTGCGGCTTTGGGCGTAGAGTGTGACCCTGTTGCGGTGGAGTGCGCGCGAGACTATGCCGCAGAGAACGGGTTTGGAGGCAATCTCGAATTCCTGTGCGGAACGCTGGAGGAGGTGGACCGGCAAGGGGCGCTACGGCCTGATCTGGTGCTCGCTAATCTCGACCGCCAGACACTGTTGCTGTTGCGCGATGCATTGACGCAGTACGTGAGCCACGGTTCGAAGCTTTTGCTATCTGGCATTCTCATCGAGCAAGAGTCAGAGATTGTCGAAGCATTTTCCAGGGCCGGCGCCATGTTGGTGCAGCGGCGTGAACAAGAGGGCTGGGTGGCGTTGGAAATGTTGATGGCTGAATCGTGCGAAGGAGCGAACTGATGACCGAGAATGGACGACCACCCTATTCCCACCTGTACCAGATTAATGTGTCGGATGGCGGTGTGCCGAAACATCCAGTGCTGGAGGCCCTCATCACTAAAGCGGGGGTGGAAGGTGACCGGCAGCAGAATCTCAAAGTGCATGGCGGACCAGACCGTGCGGTCTGCCTCTATTCGCAAGAACTCATCGAGCGGCTACAGGACGAAGGCCATTCGATCGAGGCCGGGACCTCCGGAGAAAACTTGACGCTTGCCGGGTTTGAGTGGGAGAAGCTGAAGCCGGGCGATCGGCTCCAGGTTGGGCCGGAGGTTCAGATAGAGGTGATGAGTTATACGAGTCCTTGCGAGAAGAATGCCCAGTGGTTCCGGGACAGAGACTATAAACGGGTGTCTCAGAAAGTGAATCCAGGATGGAGCCGGTTGTACGCGAAGGTGTTGCGTGAAGGTGTGGTGAGACCGGGAGATGAAGTGGTTCTTGAAAAAAATGAATAGTTATCAGCTGTCAGCCATCAGCGATCAGCTGAGGGCAGGGGAGTCAATTCTGTACGCTGAAAGCTGAATGCTGACGGCTGAAAGCTAAAGATCGATGAACCGCACTCTTGAACCTGAACTCATGGACGATCCTGCGCAGGCGCTCGTCTATGCGCAGGCGGATTTCGAAAAAGAGAATCAAGGATTCGTCGATCGCTTCCGCGACTACTTCCCGGATTTTTCCGATGGGCATGCGCTCGACCTGGGTTGTGGGCCGGGCGATATCCCTATCCGCTTCGCTCAGGCGTTTCCCGCTTGCCGCATGACCGGTGTCGATGCGTCGGCGCCGATGGTACGGTTGGCCGAAGAGGCTGTACAAAAAGCCGGGTTGTCCGATCGTATTACGTTCCGCTGTGAACGCTTTCAAGATCTCGCCGGCGCTAATATCGCTGACGCGGTTATCTCCAATAGTTTGCTGCATCATGTGCCGAACCCGTTGCAGTTTTGGCACAAGCTGCGATTGGCCGTGAAGCCCGGTTCACCTGTGCTCGTGATGGATCTTCTCAGACCGGATTCGCCGGAAGAAGCACAGGCCATCGTCGATCGGTATGCCTCTGGGGCGCCGGACATTCTCCGAAGGGACTTCTACAACTCGCTGCTCGCAGCCTTCACGGAAGATGAAATCGCCTCGCAGCTGGCCCGGATGAATCTGACCAGGCTGTTGATCGATGTGTCGGATGATCGGCATTGGGTGGTGGGCGGACTCATCCACTAATCGTCAGGATGGTGAAAACGGCCCCCAACGGCGTTCTCACCTCGGCCACATCCTCAACGTACCCAAGCGGGTACGCCTCCGGTGAGACCATCGGCTGCGGCCTTGCACGGAGAAGGGCGCGTCTCGGCGCGCCGGGGTCGGGTGGGTGAGTACGTTGACCATTTTAATCAGCCTGCCGGGATCTCTTTCGCACACTGAAGCTCACAATTCTCTTCATCAAAGCGACAATTTCAGGTGCTGCTAGGTTTGTGGTGAGAGATAGGTCACGAGCCAATCGGCGATCGATGTGGTCATTCGGTGAAAATCTTCTCCACGAGTGAATTGGTGATCGGCGTTTGGCAGGAGATCTAATCTCTTCGGACCTCTCAGCGCATCATACAATCGTTTGCTTTGATGGAGAGGAACACATTCGTCCTGCTCGCCTTGGACGATCAGTGTGGGTACGGTGATGTGTTCAGCTGGGCCATAGGCGATCTGTTTGAGGCAGTCTTCATAAAAGACATACCGCAAACGGACTCGATCCGGCCCTCCCATGATGTTTGGAATCGTATTCGTATCTTGCCACCGTGCCAGCTCTTCCGATCCGAATGTTAGGCGAAGTTCTTCCGCAAAGTCTACGACAGGACATTTGAGTGCCAAACAGGCGATGGCTCGGCGCTGGGCTGCCGTGAGGATAGCGACGAGCCCTCCAAAGCTGGAGCCGACGAGCCCGATTCGGTCATAGCCTCTGGCGCTGATGAGGTCTAGCGCAGTTTCAGTTTGATGAACAGCCAGGGTTGTTGTGAGTTCTTCGAACGGCCCGTCGCTGTCTCCTTGGCCGAAAAAGTCGAATCGAAAGGTTGCGATTCCTCGCTCATTGAGGAGGCGAGTCAAGGCCTTGTTGGTGGTACTGTTCTTTCCGGAGAGAAATCCATGGCACAGCATGGCGAGCTGTGTCGTTGGCCCATCGGGCGTGCTCAGGATCGCGGCAATACGGTGACCATGCGAATCATGAAAGATGATGGCTTCTTCCATGGGATGGGTTAACCCAGCATCCTGCTACTAGGCTTGGAGAAAATAGAAATGATTTGTCGGTCCCGTTCCGTGTCCGATCGCCAGGCTATGGCGAAGGGCTTCGGTGAGATAGGTCTTGGCTGTCTGTACAGCGTCGTTCATGGATTTGCCCCGTGCAAGATGGGCCGCGATGGCCGAGGCGAACGTGCAGCCGGTGCCATGCGTATGGGGGGTATCGATGAATTCCCCCTTGAAGACATTGAAGAACCGGCCGTCATAGAGCAGATCTGTGGCTCGATCCGTCAGCAAATGACCGCCTTTGATCAACACATGCTTGCAGCCGAACCCGTGAATGATCTTGGCTGCGCGCCGTGCATCCGCAAGCGTCTTGATTTCCAAGCCGGATAGTTGCTGGGCTTCATGGATGTTCGGTGTGACGAGCAGCGCCAAGGGAAAGAGCTGTGTCTTCATGGCGTCAATCGCCTCCGGCTTCAGCAGCGCATGGCCGGTCTTCGAAATCATAACCGGGTCCACTACCAGATTCGTCACATTCTGAGGCTTCAGGAGTTTGGCGACGACCTCGACAATAGCCGTCGAGGACAACATCCCAGTCTTCACCGCGGCGACGTTGAAATCGTCGAACACGGCATCGATCTGGGCTGCGATGCTTGAGATCGGCAGCTCGAAAACGTCGGTAACTTCTTCCGTATTCTGCGCTGTGACGGCGGTGATCGCCGACATGGCAAACACGCCATTAGCCGACATAGCTTTAATGTCAGCTTGAATCCCAGCCCCCCCGCCAGAATCCGATCCCGCAATCGTCAAGACTTGCTTCAATATCATGAGTGCTCCTGAATCTTTACTACTCAGATGCGCAGATTATACTCGGCAGCCCAAGCCTGTCCAGCGAGCCGATCCTATTAACCCCGGCACCGCCCATGACTTAGTATTCAACCAATAGGCATTTCTCAACCGGGCGATCAGCACCCTCAATCCACCAAGACTCAAAGAGATCTGACGTGGTGTCACGGAAGTCACATGCTATCCGGTAAACGTATACAACACATCATCTTCGAGACCCAGAATCGTTTCTTGGCGAAGGTCAGTAAGGATGAGGGTCTCGGTGTTTTTGATTTGGAAGTTTTCTGTCTTAATATCGCCCTGGTAGAAGTGTGTTATTAGCCCGATCTTAGGAGTTTGTTTTCCAGAAAGGATTTCATGAAGGAACGTTATCCATTTATCCGCACTTTCAGGAATGCCGGGTCGTGTTTTTTCATGCGCCAGAGTTCTTTCTTGGAGCGATCGTTGAATTTTGGCCTCGCTCCATCCCTTCTTGCGTAGCTTGGTCGCGTGTTTTGCGATGTCGTTTGGGCTTGACGTACGGTCATAGTGAGATGAGTAGCCAAAACTGTCATCGCAATCGCAGTAGCTGCGAGTGGCGCGATAGTATTGACTTCCTTTTGGAAGCTGCGCTGTGATGAAACTGTTTGTAAGGGAAGTGAATCCGAAGCTATGTTTCTTGATGTCTTGTCGAAGAGTTTCTAGGTTGCTTTCTGCTGGCACGGTGGCTGTGATGTAGTAACACATCTCGTAGTCTCCTCATGTCAGCGTGCTTTTCTTTTCATCTCCCATCGGTGGCTGTATCTGAACGTAAGAGGGGAAAGATTGTCCCAGCCTGCGTGCGTCCAACGAGGGTCTTCCCCTTTTCCTCTCCATCCCAGTGGCCATCAATCCCAAGGGGCTGTGGGTGGGGTGCCCCATCGTGCGCGCATCGGACGAGCACTGCTTTATCGTGCGCGTTCTGCGAGCAACAGGGGCTCCCACCTACAGCCCCGCCTCTTAGACCGGCCACTTCTCCTCATTCCACGCCATCTCCCAAAACATCCACTCATACCGCGAGCTGATGATGAACGATTCTTCCATCCGACGCTTTTCTTCTTTTCCCGCTGTCTTGGCCCACTGGTCCACTTTCTTCCGCATCCATTGCTGGACCTCGGCGAATTCTGGCGAGGCATAGAGCATCAGCCAGTCTCGATAGGGATGATTGTCTTTCGGGGGACCGTGCTTCAAGAGATGTTGGCCGACAACACAGTAGATCCAAGCGCAGGGGAGGGCGACGACGGTAATCTCCGCGACAGAACCGGTATGGGCAACCGCGAGCATATGCCGCGTGTAGGCATAGTTCGTCGGCGCCATAGGTACGGAGGTCATGTCCTTCGCGCTCATGTCCCATCGTGATCCGTACCCTTCGTGGAGGCTGCGTTCGACGACGATGGTGTCTTCGGCGAGCTTGGTCAGGCGCAGGGCCGATTCTGAATCCGGCGCTCTCATCGCTCCGGCGGAAAACACACGGGCGAGATCGCCGAGAAATCTGGCGTCTTGCAGGATGTAGTACTTGAATTTTTGCTCAGGCAAGGTTCCCTTGCCCAATGCCACAACGAAGGGATGGATCAGTTGAGCATCCCAGATGGGCGTGGCAAGTTGTCTGAGTCGATCCGTAAACGACATGGGCTTCTTTCTCCCTTAAGCGTAAAACGTGAAAGGTAAAATGTCAGACGGTACATGCACTGCTTCAGACGAGTAGAGGGTCGTGCCAATAACGTTTCACGTTTTACCTTTCATGTCTGTTGCCGGCTGAGGCCAGGGTCTGGGCAAGCGATTGATCCCGTCGAGGGCGGCGACTTTATAACATTCCGCCAGGGTCGGGTAGTTGAAGACCGTGTCGACAAAGTAATCGATTGTTCCTTTGTATGCCATGACGGCTTGGCCGATGTGAATCAGCTCCGTGGCTCCTTCTCCGATGGCATGGACGCCCAGGAGCGAACGGGTGTGGCGATGAAACAGCAGCTTTAACATGCCTGTTTCGTCTCCGATGAGCTGCCCACGAGCGATTTCCCGGTAATGAGCGATGCCGACTGCATAAGGAATTCCTGCTTTGACCAGTTCTTCCTCATTCCGTCCCACCATGGAGATTTCAGGTATGGCATAGATGCCGTAAGGCAGGAGGTCTGTGTCTGTGTGGTCCGGATGGCCGAAGGCATGGCAGGCAGCATGGCGTCCTTGCTGCATGGAGGTCGAGGACAATGCGGGAAAGCCGATGACGTCGCCGACGGCGTAGATATGAGGGACTATCGTTTGAAAATTCTCGTTCACGGCGATGCGGCCTCGCGCATCGGGCGTGAGGCCGACAGCCTCCAGGTTCAGGTGCTTCGTGGCGCCGATGCGGCCGATGGCATACATGACCGTCGAGGTGGTGATCGGTGGCCGGTGTGTCAGCGAGACTGTGACCTGTCCGTCCGGCTCTTTCCTGATCGCGACGACTTCTTCGTCGTGGCAAAGTGTGACGCCGATGTCTTTCATCTGCCGTTGTAGGGTGTCGATGATCTGCGCGTCGACAAATTCGAGCAAGCGAGGCCGTTTGTCGATCAGAACCACCTGCACGCCGATCGTGGACAGGATCGACGCGTATTCTGTGCCGATGACTCCGCCCCCGACAATGACCATGGATTTCGGAAGGTGTTTGAGCGCGATGAGACCATCGGAATCGATAATGGTGTGACCATCGAACGGAATATCCGCCGGTCTGGTCGGCTCTGTTCCCACCGCGATGACGATCACGTGGGCGTAATGTTCGGTCGACGCGCCGGCCTGTTGAACGAGGAGCCGGTGAGGATCGACGAAGCTGGCCTTTCCAAAAATCAGATTGATGCGGTTACGCGCCATCTGGTTCTGAATGATCTCGATTTCGTTTTTAATGACGTGGTTGGCGCGGAACGCGAGATCTTCGATCGTGACGGCCTCTTTCAGGCGGTAGTCGGCCCCATACAGGGCGCGCTGGCGGAGGCCCGAAAGATAGAGGACTGCTTCGCGGAGGGCTTTACTGGGTATGGTGCCGGTGTTGGTGGAGACACCGCCGACGACTGTTTTGCGTTCAATGATGCCGACGGTCTTACCGAGCTTGGCTGCCTGGACCGCGGCCTTTTGGCCTGCCGGCCCACTCCCTATGACGAGAAGATCGTATTGGGCCATCGGTGTATTCTAAAGGAAGGCTGGGGTTAAGGCGAAGGTTAAGGAGAAGTGTGCGTCTTCTCCTCAACCTGGCCTATGGCCTGTTCGTTGGCCTAGCTTGCGGTGATCAAGGACTTGGCAACAGCGAAGGCCTTATCGAGGTCCGGTAATTGAACCAGCTCGGGGGTAACTTGCAGATACCGCACCGTATTGTTGGCATCGATTACCATGATTGTGCGAGCGAGGATGTGGGGACCTTTTAGGAAGAGTCCGTAGGCCTTTCCGAACTCAGCATCCTTGTAATCTGAGAGGAATGTGACGTTGTCGATGTGGGCTTCTTTGGCAAATCGCTTTTGTGCGAAAGGCGTATCGACGCTCACGGTGACCAGTTCGACCATCTTATCGAGGCCCTTATTTTTCTCGCTCAGATAATGGGTCTGTTCTTCGCACACGGGGGTGTCGAGCGAGGGCACGACACTGATGATCCGGACCTTGCCTTTCCCCTTTGTCTCGGTAATGCCGATCGGGGACAGGTCCGTCTGTGTCAGCTGCACGTTCCTGAGAGAGTCGCCAACAGCGATGCCGTTTCCCGATAGCCCCAGAGGGTTTCCATGAAACAGGACCGTGCGGCCCTCTCCGGCCACGGCGCTGCCGTCGGCGACGGAGTAGTTTTTGTAGGGAAAGTTTGCGCTGCTGGAGCTGCCAGTGTTTGCGCATCCAGTGAACCCGATCGCCATGCATAGCGCGGCGCCGATGATCGTTCGATATCCTGCTGTCATTTTTTCCTCCTTGGTGAATCGAAAGTTGCTAGCACGGATCGACACGTTGTGGGGTGAACGTGTGTTGTTACCCCGGCTCAGGCCACACGAGTACCGCACAGAAGAATACCATCTTTGCTAGGGGTGAATAAAGGTGATGAGTGCCTGGTTCACCACATCTGGTCGTTCCCATTGCGGGATATGTCCCGCCTGGGGGATTCGGATGAACTCCGATCTCTGTATGGTCTGGTAGAGCTCTTTGCCCACGGCGATAGGGAACACCCGATCCTCTTCTCCCCAGAGGACCAGCGTCGGGTGAGTGATTTCTCCCAAGCGCATGGCGAATCCTGATTCCCACAGCGGCAGGTTTTCTCTGACGGCCATAATGGGTTTCATGAGTCCCGGTCGCTGACGGTTTCGGTTCGATCGCTCAATGACGACTGGCGTGAGGAGCGCCGGGTCATGCACGATTTCTCTTAAAACGGACTCGATCATCAAACCACCGAACAACATGTTGCCGAACGAGACGAGCCAGGACGGCGCCCTGGTTTCTAGGGCTCGCCTGATCGACGGACTGGTGAGTTTCTCCATGACGTGCTGTGGAAGCCCACCGATCAGCACGAGTTTGTCGACACGCGCAGGGTGCGTTAGCGCCATGCCGATCGCCAAGCCTGCGCCCATGGAATTGCCGACTAACGTGGCCTGGGGAATGTTCACGGCCTCCATGAATCCGACAAGGAAGTCCAGCATTTCATCAGGCCGGTAGTCGATATCGGGTTTATCGGAGAGACCTGCGCCCGGCAGATCGAGGGTCAGGACGCGGAAGTGCTGCGAGAGATCGTGTTGTTGATATTCCCATTGCCACATCGATCCCCCGAAGCCGTGGATCAGGATGATCGGTGGGCCTGTTCCCACATCTAGATAAGCGATCCGCTGGTCATGGACAAGGACGGTGTGGACAGGCATGCGTTCAATAGCGTCGAACTGCGCCGGTATCGACGAGGGAGACGAGCAGGCGGTCAGGAAGTAACAGAGAATCGTGAAAATGAATAAGGCAACCTGCGGCTGTCTACATCCGCGACCGAAATGACAGAGGATGACCGGATTACTCCAGCTGGATGACCGTTTCATCCGTCTTCACATTGTCGCCTTCCGCGACCAGGATAGCGGTGACTTTGCCGTCGATCGGCGCCGGGACCTGGCTTTCCATCTTCATGGCTTCGATGATCAAGAGAGGGGTGCCGACTTTGACCCTGGCATCGATCTCGACGAGCACCTTCACGACACGGCCTGGCATCGGAGGGGCGACGTCTCCTGGTTTAGATGGCTTGGGGCGTTTGGGTTTGGCCCCGCCACCAGTGCCGGGAGCTTCGGGCACGCCGGCCAGGATCTCTTGAATCGGCTCCAGCGAGACTTCTTCGAGCTTATCGTTGACCCGGATATAGTAGGGTTTGCGGCCATCGACTTTGCGCCCTGATCCGGATACCTGCACATGGTACGTTTCGCCGTGGACCGTCACATTGAATTCTGCCGGGGCCAAATGAAGTTCGGTGGTCGCAGCCGGTCCACCGGGCAGGAAGCTTTCAAGGGGCGCCAGTGTGAGATCCCCTCTTTCTCGCGCCTCGAAAAAGTCTCGCGCGATGGAGGGGAACAGGGTGAACGACAGCTGATCTTCCACCGTGGCGGCCGAGGCTGGCAGATCTTTTCTGGTGGCCTCGAGTTCGGGTTCCAACCGATCGGCAGGTCGCGTCTTGATCGGATGGTCATCCCCGATCGCGCGGGACATGATCTCGTGATCGAGGGGCCCCGGTGCCCGTCCGTAGAGCCCGAGGAAGTAATTCTTGGTTTCCGTGGTGATGACTTTGTACCGTTCGCCCGTCAGGACGTTGAGGGTGGCCTGGGTGCCTACGATCTGGCTGGTCGGGGTGACGAGCGGAGGATAGCCCATTTCTTTTCTGACGCGCGGCACTTCGTCCAGGACTTCTTTGATCCGATCGAGCGCATTCTGTTCGGTCAGTTGTGCGGCCAGATTCGAGAGCATGCCACCGGGAATCTGCGAGGTGAGGATCTCGGCATCGACCCCGGTGAACTCGCTTTCGAACTGCCGGTACTTTCGTCGGACGGTGCGGAAGTGTTCGGTGATCGGGAGGAACGAGGCGAGATCCAGCCCTGTGTCGTAGGGAGTATTGTGCAACGAGGCCACCAGCGTTTCCGTCGGCGGATGCGAGGTGCCGCCGGCTAACGGCGAGATGGAGGTATCCAGCATGTCCAGACCGCCCAGAATCGCCATGAGGGAGGTCATGGAAGCCATTCCCGAGGTGTAGTGTGAATGGAGATGGAGCGGAACCTTCACTGCCGCTTTGATCCGGCGAATGAGGTGATAGGCATCGAGCGGCGCCAGGAGTCCGGCCATGTCTTTGATGCAGAGCGTATCGGTTCCCAAATCCTCCAACTGCTTGGCCATGTCGACGAACCGGTCGATGCTGTGGACCGGACTGACCGTATAGCTGATGGCGGCTTCGACATGTTTGCCACAGGCTTTGACTTCTTGCATGGCCCGTTCGACGTTGCGGATATCGTTCAGCGCGTCAAAGATGCGAAAGACATCGATGCCATTGGCCGCGGACCGTTCGATGAACCGTTCCAGCACGTCGTCGGCATAATGCCGATAGCCGACCAGGTTCTGTCCTCGAAGCAGCATTTGGAGCTTGGTGTTGGGCATGGCGGCGCGCAGCGCGCGGAGCCGTTCCCAGGGATCTTCTTTGAGGAAGCGGAGGCATGTATCGAATGTGGCGCCACCCCAGACTTCGAGAGACCAATAGCCGACAGCGTCGAGTTTTTGGGCGATGGGCAGCATGTCCTCCGTCCGCATACGCGTAGCCAAGAGTGACTGATGGCCGTCGCGTAAGGCGACATCGGTAATCAGGATACGCTTGCCCGCGGCCGGTTGGATCGTCAGTTCTTGGCCGCTACGGGCACGTGTCCTTGACGTCCGAACGGATGGTCCGGCTGTTCGCTTCTTGGTGGCCTGTGTGCGTGAGGGTCGTCGTGTCGCCATGATGCTCTGATTAACTTTAGATAGTTGGATACTCGTACGCAGGATGTTCAAAAAGGCCATCCAGCAAGGCCGCAGCGAGCGAAGAGGCGAGGCGTACGCTTCGGTACGTTGAGC
>SWDN01000019.1:0-21656 GCA_005116775.1 Nitrospira sp. | reverse complement strand
CCTCTGAGCGACGCGAGAACGATGCTGGTGGACTTTTTCAGCATCCTGCTACAGTCCTTCGTAGGCCGCGATTGCGGCAGATAGCGCCAGCACCAGATCTTCCGGCTGCTCAACATCATCATAGTCGAATAGTTCAGGATGTGTCTCCAGGTAGGAGGTGTCGAAATGACCTGCCATGAAGTCCTGGTCCTGCATGATCTTCATCATAAACGGGATCGTCGTCTTCACCCCGCGCAAGACATATTCTTCGAGAGAGCGTCTCATACGGCTGACGGTTTCTTCCCATGTACGGCCGCGCACGGTGAGCTTGGCCAAGAGGGCGTCGTAGTAGGGCGGCACTGCATAGTCTTTGTAGACGGCTCCGTCGATGCGCACGCCGATGCCACCCGGTGAGAGATAGGCTGTGATGGTTCCGGTACAAGGCCGGAAGTTGTTTTTCGGGTCTTCGGCATTGATGCGACATTGGATGGCATGGCCTTGCAGCGTGACCTCCTGTTGCGTGATCTCAAGAGGCAGGCCGGCTGCAATGGCGATCTGATTGCGTACGATGTCGATGGCCGTGATCTGCTCAGTCACCGTATGTTCGACTTGGAGACGAGGGTTCATCTCCATAAAGTAGAAGTGGTTGTCTTGATCGAGGAGGAACTCGACTGTGCCGGCATTGTTATAATCGACCGCCTTGGCAATGGCGATGGCCGCTTCACCCATCTCGGCTCGAAGAGTCGGTGTGAGAATCAGGGATGGGGCAATCTCGATGAGTTTTTGATGCCGGCGCTGAATCGAGCAATCGCGCTCGCCTAGGTGGATAATGTGGCCATGCCGGTCGGCCAGAATCTGAAATTCGATATGATGCGGCCGCTCGATATACTTTTCGAGGAAGATACTTCCGTCGCCGAACGCCGCCTGAGCTTCTCGTGAGGCAACAGCCATATTGTCCCGAAGTTCAGCATCCGACCGTACGACCCGCAGGCCGCGTCCTCCCCCGCCTGCGCTAGCTTTAATGATGACGGGGTATCCCGTGTTTTTTGCGAACGAGAGCGCGTCTTTGACGTCGGTGACACCACCTTCGGTTCCAGGGACGATTGGGATGCCGACTCGTTTGGCCAGTTCGCGGGCTTTGACTTTGCTCCCCATCAAATCGATGGCTTCCGGCGATGGGCCGATGAAGGTAATGCCTGAAGTGTGGCACAGTTGCGCAAACTGTGAGTTTTCAGAGAGAAATCCATAGCCTGGATGGATAGCATCGGCGCCAATTCGCAATGCCAGGTTGACGATCTGTTGGCTGTCTAGAAAGCCTTTGACCGGCCCAGGGCCGACCATGTAGGCCTCGTCCGCCTTCTTGACGTAAATCCCGGTCGAATCGGCCTCGGAATAGATAGCGGCGGTCGCAATATTCAATTCGCGGCAGGCGCGAATAATTCGCATGGCGATTTCGCCACGATTGGCCACCAGAATCTTCTTGAACATGCCAGTTCTGTCCCCTCAGATCGCTCGCGATTCTGCAAGAGTTATCAGGCGAAAATGAGGGCGTAAACTAGCATAGGGTCAGGAGTCCTGTCGAGGGAAGCAGGAGGAGAATAGGCTGCCGCGTAGGCGGCATTACTCATGACGGTTCATGGCGAAATGGCATTTCGAGTAACATGTTTCAGGTTTCGAGTTTCAAGTTTTCGGAACGTGTTTCCCGACAACACGAAACCAGAAACGAGAAACCCGCAACAGGAATAACAATGTGAGCTAGCGGGAACGAGCCTATCTGGGCCTGATCAAGACGGGTTTTGACTGGGCGCTTCCGCCGCCTGCAACGATGATGACGAACGACATTCCCGTTTTGGCATCCGGCACAGTGGCCTCGATCGCCGAGTCGCCCATGAAGGTGAAGGCCACAGGCGTATTTGAGGCGGCGCTGAAGGTGACGGTATGAAAACACTCCTTTGTGCCGAAATGTTCACCGGTGATGATGATTTTGTCTCCAGGCCTGGCTTCGTCCGGCTCGATTTTGGTAATCCGTGGGCGTTTGCTCCGGTCGCAGATAGGGTCCCGTTCGACTTTCGTGGCGTCAGACCCCTTGATCGATTCGGTGCCATAGAGGGTGAATCCTGCGCCATCGACCATTGCGCCAGGTTCCTCGGCGTAGGAGGCGGTCATGGGTAAGGCCATGGACCCGATGAGTCCCAACAATGAGAACCAGGATGATCGCCATATCTGCATGATGCCTCTTTGAATCGCGCGACTACTTGTCTTTGATCGGGGTATAGGTCTCGGCAATGAGTTGTTGACCGGTTGGGGAGAGGGCAAACTGGGTGAATGCCTCAGCGAGAGGATGCGGCTCCTTTTGGGACAAGAGAAGAATAGGACGTCGGAGTGGATACCGGCCATCTTTAACTGTGGGGCCCTCCGGTTCGATTTTGTTGACAGGCAAGAGCCTGACGGGGACACCGGCTGAGACGACGGATAATCCCTGGTTGAGGGACACGTAGGTGATCGCAGATAGAGGGGGCAATGTTCCCACAACGGTCTTGACGGCCTGCTCATCGGAGCCGATGACCTTCGCAGCGCCGGTGACTTTGCCGGCTATGCCGAGCTGCGATTCAAACGCATCGCGGATGTTTTGGTTGCGAGGCCGGTCGATGACCAATATTTTCGTTTCGGGGCCGCCGACTTCGGACCACAGTGTGATCTTGCCGGAAAAAATATCCGCGACCTGTTGCGTCGTGACGTCTTTCGTGAAGTTGGAGAGGTGCACGAGCATGCCGATTCCATCCCACGCGATGGGCATTGCCAAAAGCTCCGGGGTCGCAGTGCCGGCAACGGCGATCTGAGCCTGACCGGACTTCACCAGTTCAGCCGGTGTTGAATCGGCATCCCACACGATATCGAGGTAGGCCCGCGGGTTCGCTTTCTCAAAGGCGCGAGCGAGAGGTTCGATGGTGATCAGCTCCGGTCCATTCCCGGCGATCGTCAGGCTTCCCGCGACATCCGCACATGCGACGAAGGCTGTCTCACCGCTGAACAGCACACTGAGGCTTAGCGAGAGCACGAGTCTTGCGATCATGCGATCTCCGTCGGAATGACGACCATGTTAGTCAGAGGGCTTCTGCCGTCACGCCCCACATGCCGGCCACGGGGTGGTTCAATTCTCCTGTATGCCGTCGGTAGAAGGATCGGAAGGGGGAATCGTATCCGGCGTCGCGCGCTTGCCCATGATCGGAGGGAGTTTGGCGAACTTATCCATCCGTTCGTCCAACATACTGTAGGCTTTCATCTCAGCGAAGCCGGGCTTGCGGGTTCCTTTTACCTGCGTTGTGCAGGAGGACAGTAATCGTGTGGCGCTCTGAGCGTGGCAGTGAGGGCATACGGTGTCTTCCACTCGGACATGGACGGATTGAGTTGCGTCGAAGTGTTTCTCACATTGCCCGCAACGATATTCATAGATCGGCATGGTTCGTATCCTTACACGACATGAAGGTCGCACAGAGTGAGAATGCGCACTTGACCGGTCGTTGAGCGTTGCCGTATTCTACACACCTCGGCGAGATGACTTCTAGTGGTTTAGAGGAGGAGTTCGATGTCCCTGTTGATTCGTAAGTACAAGAGTGTCAGTGGAATGATGCAGGAAGAGCGGATCGACGATCCGGATCGGATCGAGCGGTACATGAGGCTCTTCGACAAAGACGATATTAAGAAGCTCGAGACAGGTGTCAAGGTTTTCATCGAGAAGGATGAGTGGCAGCTCCTTCCATAAACAGGTGAGGGGTTAGGGGTCAGGGGTTCGTCGCCAGAGATCGTGCCGCCCCTTTCTCCTCACGCCTTCCTCTCACTTGGTATATGACCTACTGGATTCACATCGCGCGTTCGATCGATCGAGTCACGCTCCACAGGGATCGTTGTTCTGAGGTGCCGTCTACGTCGATCGGCTCCTCAAGCGATTTTTGGGAAGGCGGGTGGTTCGATTACCTGGATAAGGAGCGAGCGTTGGCGGCGATGGAGCAAGCCGGGACGACGGAGCAGCGCCGGTGCGCCCTCTGCAAGCCCTAGCCGCGAAGTGCTGTGTGCTGAGCAGAGCGAAAGGAATCGTGTTACTCAGCCTCAGTTCTCAGCGCTGACCTGATGCCGCGACTTGCACTGCTACTGACAACGCTGATTTGGGGCGCAACGTTCCCCGCTACCAAGGCGGTGTTGGAGCAAATCCCGCCGTTGTCGTTTCTGTTTCTCCGATTTCTTCTGGGAGTCGTACTGGTCGGAGTCGGGTTTCTGTTTTGGAGGCTTCGCTTGCACCGCGAGCCGGCGGTCTTGCGGGCGAGCGCGGTTGCGACGTGCTGGCTCTTTCTCGGCTACGTGCTCCAAACAGTCGGACTCCGTTACACCACCGCATCGAACTCCGCTTTTATTACGGCGTTATATGTTGTCATCGTCCCGTTGATCCTTCGTCGATTCGACCGGCGCGTGTGGTTGGCTACGGGAATTGCCACAGCGGGACTCTGGCTGCTGGTGAAGCCCAGCGCATCCGGGAATCTCGGCGACATCTTGACGGTTGGCTGCGCGGTCTCCTTTGCCGCGCACATTGCCTGCCTGGAACGGTTTACCCGCGAGGTCGATGCGCCTTCATTGTTTGCCTGGCAAATGATGGCCTCAGTCGTTTTATTGTTTCCTACCATGCTGATCGAACAGGCGCCGATCCAGGCCTTTGCTCCGACGGCATTGTTGCTTGTCAGTCTTGGCGTGACAGGGGGCCTTGCCACTGGGGCCTTTGCCGTTCAAATGTGGGTCCAGCGCATTGTGCCTGCGCAACAGGTGGCGTTGATCTTTGCGTCGGAACCGGCCTACGCAGCCTGGCTCTCGTGGTATTTTCTGGGAGAAACCATGGATGCTCAAGGGTGGATTGGAAGTGGCCTGATTTTATTGGCGGTGGTGGTGGGCGCATCCGGGAGCGGCCCGCGATCGCCATTGCCTTCAGTCGGTACGGTCCAGCCGGTCTAACTGATATAAGCCATGCCTCGTGCGAGCACTCTATACATTTCGGCGAATCGTTATGACGAATGCCGGCTAACTCGATACGGAGAGACAGATGGCACAAAAATTTGGTAACGGACGTTGGGTGCAGGAAGGGTTTTTGGATAATCGTGTCGAGGGAACGGTCGTGGGGCGGATCGTATTTGCGGTGATCGGTCCTGTCGATATGTTCTTACGAGGTAATTTCAAGCCTGATATCGCCGGTCAGGTCATTCAGTTTCGGAATAGTAGATTTGAGGACGAGGACCTCGCGGGACAGATCATTGGCGACATGGAAAATCCGCAGATCGGGGATGTGAACCTGATCTCATTCGACCCGCATCCGAATCTTGTGCCTCATCCCTACATTGAATGGTTCTCGTTGAGAAAGAACCACTATCGGTTCGAACTGGAACCGGCCGATGCCTGGGTTGTTCCTGCTTCGGAGGTGGAAACGATCGATCAGATGAGCCGGACAATCCGCGAGGCGCTTGCCGAGCGTGTAACGGAACGACCGAATCAGGAGCCCACCGAGTGGGCATAACAGGGGAGAACGCGTCGCCAAATAGGCTAAGCAACAATGACAGTCGCGATTTCAGTATGGTCGGTATGGTCAGCTGTCTGCATCCCTCTCAATCGTCTCGTCCGTTGCCATGCCCAGATATCGCCAGGGGGCGGTCGAAGGGGATAGACGAGCAGAGGATCCGAATTTTCCCAAGCTGAGGGGAGAGGATTGGAGGTTTCTTTGGAGACCTGTTCTTGGCCGAGCACAAAGGTGCCTGGCGCCGTCCCTATAGACTCTGAAGAGAGAAGCGTCGTGGATCGGCCTTCTCCAACTAACTGAACCCGTACAACGGACAGGCCCTTTTCCATCATTCCTAGGCGAGCCGCTGCGCCACGGGAAAGATCCAGAATTCGATTGTTGACGTAGGGACCTCGGTCGGTAATACGTACAAGGAGATGTTTCCCGTTAGTTAAGTTTAAGACTCGGACCACGCTACCGAGCGGGAGGGTTCTATGGGCTGCGGTTAATGCATCCATATCGAACAATTCGCCGTTGGCCGCTTGCCTGCCGTGAAACGACTCGCCATACCAGGAGGCCACACCGCGATCTTCTATCCCCACGTCCAATTGAGATGCCCCCTTCGGAACCCACGAACAGGCACTCACGAGCATTCCCAGGCTGAGACCCATTGCCCAGAACAGTGGTCGGCTGCTTCTACGGGTTCGGCACATCATCTCGTACCCCACTCCTTATAGTTGAACCGCGTTCCTGTGTGCCCTCACAGTACGGTCCAACCGAGCGTCCGACAATACCGAAAGCGTAGCCCTGACCCCTACTTTAGGCTGAAGGAAAACAAGAGATGCTGATCAAGAACTGTACGACAACGAACCGACAATCTTGGCTGGCAATGGAACAGGACCATATATAGAAGAAAGTACTTGTGCCAGTCAACCCATGTCGGGGGGAGCGGGAGGTTTGAACTCAGCGGTCTTAACCCGGGCTGACTACTATTTATCAAGCATGACGAGACGGCCGGAAGTTTGTTCCCCCTTTGGGGGCTTTGTAGGGAGCTAGTGAGGGGATTGAACCTGAATACTCTTGGCAAATACCCCGTCTCGCTGTTTCACATAGGTCAACCACACCGTCTCTCCCACTCTGATGGTCTGAAGTGCGACGCGCTTTCCCTTTCGCATTGTGCTGGTTTGGGCAGTCACTTTGGCTTCCACGATCATGTTGTCATGTTTGGGCAGCGGAGTCTTCACGACGATCATGTGAGGGGCCTGGGTGAAATTCACTGCCGTCACTTGGCCATGAACCCGATAGGTCCGGCTGCTGGTCGCCTCGCTGTGAGGCGGCAAGCAGAGTAGTATGACCAAGGCAGCGACTGCGCATAGCATGCCGACTTTTTGATGCCCCATCATCTATGAATTCCCTCAGGCAGGTCGATCATATGCAGCGGACTCTAACAGGATGAAGAAAACGTGTAAAGTTGCACGGGGCAGAACCGATATTGACTGCCCCAATCCGACTGAGTAAGATGCCCACGTGCTGCCTGCAAGGGTGCAACGGGTAGCCTGCTGGCAGTACTCCCCAACTCAACCGGTCCCAATCACCATATATGATTGAAGTTCAGCAGATCACGAAGCGGTATGGACAACATACCGCGCTCGATCGTGTCAGTTTCTCTGTCGCCAAGGGTGAGGTGTTGGCATTCTTGGGTCCCAATGGCGCTGGTAAGACAACGACCATGCGCATCCTGACATGCTTTATGCCGACGACAGAAGGGACAGCACGGGTCGCAGGGTTCGATTGCGCAGACCAGCCGATGGAGGTAAAACGTCGGATCGGCTACTTGCCGGAGACTCCACCGGTCTACCAGGAGTTGACGGTGACTGAGTATCTTCGGTTCGTGGGCCGCCTCCGGGGTCTGGGTGGAACCAGTCTTACTTCGTCCATGACGCGCGAAATCGAACGGCTTGGACTCGGCACGGTGCAACACCGGCTCATCGGAAATCTGTCTCGCGGGTATCGCCAACGCGTGGGATTGGCCCAAGCGTTGTTGCATGATCCCCAGGTCTTAATCTTGGATGAACCGACTGTGGGGCTCGATCCGAAGCAGATTATCGAGATCCGCGAATTGATCAAAAATCTCGCCGGCTCCCACTCGGTCATCTTGAGCACCCACATTCTTCCTGAAGCGACCGCCGTGTGCCAGCGTGTCGTCATTATCAATGGCGGGCGTATTGTGGCGGAAGATACTCCCGAACAACTCTCTGCGCGTCTGCGCCAGTCTGAAAAGATCTCGCTGACCGTCAAGTCTCCAGCTGCGGATATCGACAGCCGTTTGAAGGCGGTGCAGGGGGTCCAGAACGTGTTCATGGGCGGCGCCTCCGGTACCTTTCTTCTGGAGTGTGAACTCGGCCGGGACGTGCGGGAAGAGGTGGCTCGCTTGGTGGTCACCAACGGGTGGGGGCTGCTAGAGCTGAAAGCGATTTCCATGACGCTGGAAGACGTCTTTCTTCAATTGACCAGACATGAGGAAGGCCTCGCGCCGGATGCGGCGGTTGCTGCAACAGAACCGGCAGGCCAGTCAGTATGACTCCAGTCCAAGCCATTATCGCCAAGGAGCTACGTTCGTACTTCGTCTCGCCTGTGGTGTATGTCGTGGGGACCGTGTTTCTTCTCACCGTGGGGCTCCTGGCCTATCTCTACGTGGTCTTTGCCGGAGCCCAGGCGATCCAGCTCATGCAGGTACAGGGGAGCGCGCAGATCAATTTGAACGATCTGGTCTTCCGGAACTTGTTTGCCAGTACACGATTTATCCTCTTGATTATCTTGCCGATCCTCACGATGCGGCTGTTCGCCGAAGAACGCAAACTCCGCACCTTTGAATTCTTGCTGACCTCCCCGATCGGCATCAACGAAATCGTGGCGGGGAAGTTCATGAGCGTCTTTCTTGTCTTTCTAGGACTTCTTGGGCTGACCGGTCTCGTGCCGCTTGTGCTGGCCCTCTTCTGCGATTTCGATTGGTATCCCATACTGACCGGCTATCTGGGGCTTGTCTTACTCGGTGCCCTCTTTCTCTCCGTCGGGGTCCTGGCTTCAGCGCTGACTGAAAACCAGATTGTCGCGGCCTTTGTGAGCATTGGCTTCTTACTGGTTCTGTGGCTCCTTGCTGGATTGGGCTCGCTGCTTGGGGACACGGCGATAGGCCAGGCCGTCTCGTATCTGTCCTTCATGGAGCACTACGACCATTTGGTCCGAGGGCTCATCGACACGAAGGATCTGGTGTATTTTTTCAGCAGTCTGGTCTTGATGCTCTTTTTGTCTCACCGAGTTGTGGATTCGGCGCGGTGGAAATGAACCTCAGAACGTTCCCTCTTGGCGTCATTGGAATGGCGTTGGCGGTAGCCGGCGCGGTCGGGTATAGCTTCGCTCCGGAGAATCTCTGGCTGGTCTATTCCCTGGAAGGATCGGCGCTCCTCTGCCTCAGTATCTATGTTGTCGCCCATTTCAGCGGCCTGAAAGCCTTCTCTGCCCGCCGTTCCACGCGCATAGGGGCCAACAGTCTGTTGATGATCTTCCTCTTCATCGGTATTCTCGCCATCGTCAACTTTCTAGCTGCGCGCCACTCTATTCGTTGGGATCTGTCGGAGAACCAGAACTTCTCACTCGCCCCGCAAACATATCGGGTGTTGCGAAATCTCCCGCGCGACGTGACGATCACTGTCTTTACCAGAGAGAAGGACCCAGGCTACCAAGCGTACAAAGAACGGCTCGATAGTTATCGGCAAGCCAGCCCGAAGATTTCTGTGGAGTTTGTGGACCCGGAGCGACAGCCCAAAATCGCTCAAAGCTATGGTATTACCAGAACCGATACGGCCGTGTTTGAAAGCGCCGGGCAGAGTGTTCGGGTCAATGCGCCCTCGGAAGTGGAGTTGACTGGCGCGTTGATCCGTGTGTCTCAAGATGGCAAGAAGCGGGTGCTCTTCCTGGAAGGGCACGGGGAGCCGAGCCTTGACGACCGTGAGCGAACCGGACTGTCTGCCGCCAGGGAGATCTTGTTCAAGCAAGGTTACGAGGTCGGCGTGCTCAGCTTGCTCAAAGAGGACGCGGTGCCGGATCGCACGGCTATTCTCGTCGTGGCTGGCCCCCGTCGGCCTGTGACCGCCGAGGAGCAGGAACGGATTCACGCCTACGTGGAAAAAGGCGGCCATCTCCTGTTGCTCATCGACCCGGATACGCAGGCCGACCTCAATCCGCTGCTCAAGCGATGGGGCTTGGGGGTCGGTCCCGGAGCCCTGGTCGATTTGCAAGATCGACTAGCGCAAGGCGATCTGACGTCTTTGCTTGTCCGCACCTTCACCGAGCATGAAATTACGCAGGACCTCTCCGCCGCCGTGCTGTTTCCATTGGCGCGACACATTACCTTCGATGATCAGGCCGGCGGCGCGTGGGACTACGTGCCGCTCGCCCGAACATCGCCGAATAGCTGGGCAGAAACCGATCTGAAGGGCCGCGTCGTCAACCTCGACGAAAATGAGGACATCAAAGGCCCCTTGACGATGGCTGCAGCGCTTGCGCCAAAGGTGACACCGGAGGAAGGCAAGCCTCGGCCGGCGGTTGTGGTGATCGGCAATTCCACGTTCGCGACGAATGCCTTCGTCAATTTTCCGGGCAACAGCGATTTTTTTCTCCATTCGGCCGCATGGCTGGCTGAAGAACGGAATATTCTGGCGATTGTCCCGAGAGACTCCGCGCTTCGCCCATTTACCCCCAACCCGCTGCAAGAGCGAACCCTGCTGTATCTGCAAGTCATCATTTTGCCAGCCACCATGGTATTTTCCGGCATTATGGTATGGCGCAAACGCCGGCGCCTGTAGCCCATGCGATATTGGCCCACACTTGTCTTGACGCTCGTACTGGCAGGGCTTGGCCTGTACCTCTATGCCATCGAATTGCCCCAGAAAGAATCGCTCGATCGGCAAGATATTGCCGACAAGAAGGTGCTGCTATTCGATCAAGACACCCTCTCCGGTCTCATCCTCAAAACCGATCAGCAGGAACTCATCTTTGCCCGGACATCTGAAAAGGGCTGGGTGTTGACCTCGCCGCTCAGCACAGAAGCTGATCAGCGCGAAGTGCAAAGTCTGATCCGAGCCTTGGTGACAGGCATGGTGACCCGCTCTGTCGAAGACCACCCAACGAATCTGAGTCCCTATGGACTCGACAGACCGGTGACGACCATCACCGTCACAGCTGGCGTCGCAAAGGAGACGTTCTTGATCGGGGATAGCGGGCCGCTTACTTCCACCCTCTATGTCCTTCGTGAGTCGGACCGTAAGGTGCTGCTCACCAATCTGGCCTCCAAAGATTTCGTGAATAAGACGTTAATGACCTTTCGCCGAAAAGATCTCTTGCGCGTGTCGCAGAGCGATGTCGATCGTATCCGTCTCACCTATCCGACCACCGAGATTGTGCTCTATCAAGGGCAAGAAAAACCAAAAAGCAAATGGAAGCTCCGCTACCCGATAGAAGCCGAAGCCGATCAGAACGAGGTGCGAATCCTTTTGTTTCGGCTCGAAGATTTGAAGGCGTTGGGCATCGTTGATCCGGGGCCCGAACATGACGCGCTGGCCAAAACGCTGACAGCGCCGAAAGTGAAAGTCACGATCCATACGGTCGATGGCGATCAGACCGTCAAGCTGTACCAGCCGGACCCGGCCAGCGGTGAAGCGTTTGCGGAAACGATTGCTACCGGTCCTCTCTATCGCGTCAACCCCACTGCGATCAGAGACTTGACCAAGGAGCTCTTTACGTTTCAAGACAAGCGATTGCTCGGTATCGACTTCACCGACATCGCCATGCTGTCCGTCAAAACGTCGACCGAGGACTATGTCTTGATCAATCAACAGAAGGAATGGGTCTTGGAAGATCAGCCGACTGCCCAGCTGGATCAACAAGTGACCGATTTATTTGTCAGCCGTGTGGCGAACATTCCGGCCGAGGAGCGAGTTGTCAAACAGGCCGGACCGTTGGCGCCGTACGGCCTTGTGACGCCGACAGCGGAGTTCATTGCCACGGGAAGGGATGGGAAAATTGCCGGGAAACTTTTAATCGGGAGCCATGCCAATGGACTAGCCTATGCGATGGGGCAACGGATTCCTGGCATATTCCAGATTCGCGCCGACCTGCTCACACAGATTCCGATAAAGAAGGATCTCTTAACCTCCCAACCTGAGAAGGCACCCACCGTACGCTAGTCAGAGCCTGCTGTGTACTCTTCCTCGCTTCAGTTTCTGAGACTCGAACCGATACAGATACAGCGTATTGCACACAGACAGATCCGAGCCTGGTCAGACTGTTCCTATCCGCAGAGCCTGGAGGCCGTATATGGGTACTCACGCACCTGTCCCATCGTCTCACGAGAAAACGATCCTGGTCGTCGACGACGATCTTTCAACGATGTTGATCTGCGTCAAGACGCTCCGTGCTGAAGGGTTCACCGTTCTTGAAGCGGAGGGCAGCCCGGAGGCATTAGAGATCTTGGCCTCTCATCAGAAGCCAATCGATCTGTTACTGACGGATCTCATGCTGCCTCCGCCAGGCTTTCAGTTGACCGATACGACAAATCCGTACCCACGGGTCCATGGTCACGATATTATTCAGCGCGCCGTAGCCATGAAGAAGATATCTCGCGTCATCTTGATGTCGAGCCTGTTTCACCATGAGCGCAAGGCATATCAGACTATCATCGACCGCATACCCTTTCTCCAAAAGCCCTTTTCCACTGAGATCTTATTGCGACTGGTCCACGAGGTGTTGGCCTCGCCGCCGCTCTCAGTTGAAGGCTTCGCCACCGAATCGATCACCAAACAAGACGTTCGGTGGTATGGGTAGCCTCCTGTTTCACGTAGTCCGCTTTGGAGTTGAGGTTGAGGCCGCCTCCCAGGTAGACGCGCTTTGATCTTCACAGTATCGAACCCATCATATCCCCCTCGCATCATTGAGCAACGACTTCCTAAGTTTGATTAGGATAGAAGGCCTCTTGTGACCGTCAATGGTCGCGTGAGGATTTTTGTTGTCTCATTGAGCAGAAATCATCGACACGTCATATGCGAATCCTGTCTATCGAAGTCGTACCTCAGTCACATATATAATATGAACTAGGGTATTGGAGGGGCTGGTGGCCTGATAAGGCGTCTTGGTCAACGAGTCGGTTGAGGAGAGAGGTCGGAGCGTGATTGAAACCTATCGAGAGTGGGCGAGAGGAACCCAGTGAAAAACAGAATGTGGGCCTTCGGAGTCGGGCTCTGTGTTGCGTTGTCTGCGCCAATTGCGTCGACGATGGCGACGGAGGTGAAATTATATATTCCTCCGGTAGTTCAGGAGCGCCCCAGTTGGTGTTGGGTGGCCGTTGGAGAAATGGTCTTCAAATACTATGACGTGCCGGCTATCAATGGCACAGACTTTCAATGTGGAATCGCGCAGGGGATGAAGCTTTGCGGAGCAGCGCCGAATTGCTCCGAATGCGAGATCCCTGACAGCGATAGCGCCACCATGGCCACCATGCTTCAACAATATCCGTCGCTAGTTGCCGGGGGCGGTTCAGTAGGCGAGATCGCGCTGACAGTCCATTCGAAGACCGGCAGCCTTTCCGAGGCGGAAGTGAAACAAGAGATCGATGAGGGCCGTCCTATTATCGCTCGAGTGTCACCATCCGGGTTCAAGATCAATGGAATTTCTCAGCATATGGCTCTCATCGTCGGCTATGACGATAGCTCCGGCACCCTGAAGCTGACTGTGAACGATCCATTTCCGTTCGAAGACGACCGATTTCTCTGGATTGGGAACCCCTATCAACCGAACATGGATATGTCAGAGGAAAATGATGGCCAATATGAGGTCAGTTTCGAAAGGTTTCGCTCAAAGGTCAAGTGGAACCAGACCCTGTATCGAATGACCTGCGCGGGGAAGGGCTGTCCGTCCGACCATCTCCAGGGTATGGGAGGCGTCGCTGGGAAAGGTGACCGTGAGGTGATTCAAGCTGTTCTCGCGGCCTCATCTGATGACTTCAAAACAGCACGTATGGGGCATAAAGTCGTCGATCGTACCGGGACCATATGGCGATCCAACATTTCCTTTGCCGGCGCCAAGCAATGTTTGGTGAAAGACAAGGACGGTGTCGATGGAGCGCAGTGGAGCTGCACATTCAAGTTTTCAGATAGGTCAGAAGCCGACACAGCGATGGAAGATATTGTGAAACGACTACGCGCCAGCCTGCCCGATGGTTGGACCGGAACGGGTCTTGATCAGGACTCTGACACAGAGCTGTACACGAGAGCAGACAAGTTCATTGCCAATAAGCCAGGAGCAAATTCGACGATCCGCATCTATTATATCGACGTCAAGAAAAGTGGGCGAGTCACCATGTACCTTTCCGTCCAATCGCCCCTTCCAATCCACCCGTGAGTAGGCTACATTCAAGCCACGCCCCCGTAGCTCAGTTGGATAGAGCAGCGGTTTCCTAAACCGTTTGTCGTACGTTCAATTCGTATCGGGGGCACCAATTATTTCGCCCACTTCGATACCGCTCCTCTCTCCAACCGAACCAGCCGTTCCGGTTTCTGTCACGGTTCCATTGGAAACCGGCTCGGATTCCCCCGCTGTAACCTGACTCGCTCGAACCTCTGCCTGAGCCTTCCCAAACCCCGCAACGCCCTCAACCGCTGCCTTCAGATGCGACGGGCTGAGGTGTGCGTACCGTTTGACCAGCGCCGTCGTCGAATGTCGCAACAGCGCGGCAATGGTGCCTTCGTTGTGGCCCGTCATCGCCAACCGACTCGCAAAGGTATGGCGGAGGTCATGCCAGGTGGCCCACTCAATCCCTGCACCTGTCAACGCAGGCAACCATACACGGTTATAGAAGTTCCTCACGTCTAACGGGGTCGCCGGATTCTCCGAGGGGAACACCCACTTCGACCGATGCCACGAATCGAAGCTTCGCAGAATGGCCTTGGCCTCTTCATTCAGGTGGGCATACTGCACCCCACCTGCCTTAGTCACCAGCAATGTCAGCATGCCCCGTTCCAGGTCAATATCCGTCCATTGCAGCCGGAACTGTTCGGATTGGCGGAGTCCGGTGAGGATTGCCAGCCGTGCCCACGGGCCATGAATCGGCCCCAGCTTCTCCAACAACGCCTTCTCGTCTTCCATCGACAAGAACCGCGTCTTCCCTTTCGGCTCCTTATACATTGTCAGTTTCAGAACCGAATTGCTCGCCAGCTTGCCTTCACGCACTGCGACATTCACCACATGACGCAGCCATTCCATGTAGCGATTCACCCGCTGAGGGGTCATCAGTTTATTCACCTCTCCCTTTTCCTTCGTTTCCACAACCACGGTCGCCAAGAGCGATTGCCGAGCCTCTTCCAAGGCTCCAACCGTGATCGCATTGAGTCGCTTGCCGGTGAAGTAGTCTTTCCACCACTGGGCGAAGAACCGTTCGGCCACTTGGGTCATGGGTTTCTTCGTCGCAATGGTCAATAGGTACCGATCAATCATGGCCGCGACCAGTTCATACCCACCGTGCTGATACCGCTCAGGAAAGAACCGCCCCGTCTTTTGCTCCTGCTTGGCCTTCTCGTAGAAATCCCTTGCCGCCGTCTTGGTCGAGAAACTGCCGAACCGCCGTTCTCGCCCCTCGTGATAGAGCCGCACAGACCACACGGGCTTGCCGGTCGAATCTTTCTTGGCCAGCAAGCCCCGATCTTTTCTCCCTGGTCGCGCCATCGCTCACCGTCCTTTCCGGCCCATCACTGGAGCCTGTTTAAAATGTGCCTCCAACAAGTGCCGAATAAACCCGCTGGCCGTCGTGCCCTGTTCGCGCAAGCCGTCCAGCTTGGACTTGATTGGCTCCGGCACCTGAATCAACAGTCGAACCATTTTCATCCTCACCACCTCCTTTCTATGCATGATAAGCTAACTATCATATGATAGTGAAGTATGTCAAGTGCTATTTGACGCATCGGATAGGACGGTGCTAGGCTTTCGCCGCAATGGTACGAATCACACCAGAAGGCACCGGAGCTTGGAACTTTCGAGACATTCCCCGAGGACTCATGAATCGAGTCAAGATGGCGGCAGCTTACGAAGGAAAAACCGTGAAGGACTTCTTGATTGAATTAGCAGAGGCAAAGATTCAGGAGTTGGAGCGGAAGGGGATTCTGCCGAAGGGGAAATAGATCATGCCACCCAGTTTACCGGCTAGAAGAGGGCGCAATGGTAGTAGGGCGGTTGCTATAAACCTTGCTGGGCTGTGTATTCTTGTCTTGTCCGGCTGCATGGCAGAGCCCAAAGTTACGATGTATGGCGAGAGGTTCCCACCCAAAGCCATAACCGAATCAGTCGAAGTGTTTCAGACGATTCAGCCCAAACGTGATTATGTTGAGATTGCAAGGATCGAATGCGGAGATACTGACGACACTTACAACATGGAACAACTACTCCTAAAAGCCAAAGAGATTGGCGCTGATGGCCTCATAATCATTGGCCGGAGCGGGACGTTAGGTATGGCTGTACCAATTGGAAATTTAGCTTTCGGCGTCGGAGAGGGGTATGGGATGGCAGCCATTGCTATCAAGTACCGATAGTCTGGCTGCAAAAGAGCAAAATGCATTCTCTGAAAAGCAAACGCTAAGTGAAAAAGGCGGCCAGGACATTGCCTATTCTTAGTCCTCTCATTTTTGTCCTACTACTTGCCATCGTTTCCCCTGTCTACGCCGACACCAAAACATTGACCGCCGAAGCCACCTACATCATGGGGGATGGGGAGTCACCCTCGTTTGCCGAAGCGATGGCCCTGCTAAAGGCCAAGCAGCTGGCCCTTGAAGAGGCTGGAACCTATGTAGAGAGTTACACAAAGACGATCAACCAAGACCTCTCCAAGGACGAGATTCAAACCTTGGCTGGAGGAGTGCTACAAGTTGAAGTGCTAGAAAAAACGCGAACCCTGGTCAGCGAAGGGCTCCGGGTTTATCTCAAAATCAGGGCGGCCGTGACCACAGACAAGATTGAGGAGTTAGCCCAGCGGATCAAGGGAAAGAAAGTAGCGGAGGAGTACAAGGACCTCCGGGTGAAATATGAGGTGCTCACGAAGGAGATAAGCGAGCTGAAACAGACCATTGCCAAGCCCCCCCCTTCTACCGAGCGAGAGACGGCGCTGAACCGTATCAGGGAACGCGAAGAGTCATTCACAGAACTCCAGAGAGATGAGACCGCTCTATTTGAACGGCTGGTGCAGGGAGACTTGCTCGTTGCGGAGGCTTGGAATGCTCGGCAGCTTTCAGATGCCATTATACGGTCAATGCTTGGGCCTGGTGTATCCATCGAAATCGGAAAGCTAAAGCCGTCACTGCTTCGCGAGCAGCCAGGCAAGATCCAAGTGGAGTTCGATGTGACCCTCAGAATCTCTGACGATCTCTCGACGATTCTGCATAAGGCAGCCCAGGAAAGAGGAGCGACAGAAGAGCATGTCTCCGTTTCCCCTTTCCAGTTCCCGATGGATTCCCATTACCCATGGGAGAGCGGATCCCAGAAACTGGGAAAGCCCTTGTTGCTGGCCAGTCTTTTCCGATTCCCTGACACGAAAGAGATTCGTAACGAATGGTGGTATCTCCGAGATAGTCTCAAGAGAATTTGGTTGATTGTCGAATTTCTTGGAGATGGGAAGACGCTAGGAGTATGTCGGATTCGGTATAACTCTCACTTAGTTCCTGGTGTGGAACCGGAAGACAAGAAAGCAACAATCTCTATAGTTGACTACCGCATTGAGGCTCTCGCGGACGAGGTAACATCTAGCTCAAAGTACTTCGGCTCTGAAGCAGAGCATCAGAAGTATAAACGTCTTGAGAAACTAGTGGAGTCCCGGGCGAAAAGATGGCAAGAAGTGGGGGGTGGTGAGGGTGAGGTGCTGGAGGCGAAGGCGAAGGAGGTGCTGGAGGCGCTGGCTGAGGCGACTGACAGATTGAACAAACTGGCGGCGCAACCGCTGAACCGTTGGTTTAACAATCATCCGCCGCTCCTCCTTTTCTATGATAGATCTACTCTTTTCGGAGAGGGTAAGACCCCTTTCCTGCTCGTTATGAATGAGCCTTCTACGGCTCACGCATTCAATCTCAAGCTTGGTGGATCTTTCAGAGATGCCATTAATTTGGGTTTTACGATGAGCGAACGCACGCTCCGTGAACTAAGGAAAACAACCGCGCACCTGGTCCTGAAAGAAGCTCCTTCTGGGTATGATCCTTCTGCTTTAGATAAAAGTTTAGATAGCGGAAGCAGAGGTGGGTGCAGTGAAACAACGACCAATAGTACCAATCGAAAGAATGATTTCACCAATAAATAGCGGTCAGGCTATTCCGGTCGTATCGTTCGGCGCCTTTTTCTCCTCTGCCGGCTTCTTATATAAATTCTGCACCGTCTCGCTCAACATTTTGCTGAGCACAGACAAATTGGACGTGGATTGCCCTGATTCAAGCCGTCTCGCATTGAATACTTGCTGGAAAGCATAGGCACGGTTGTTGAGGGAAGCCTTTTGGATGGTGTCCTCGTCCGTCAATGACGCAATCAATCGCTCTTCCACCGCCGTTAGCAGGGTGGGCCGCACCTCCTGATAGGCATGCACCACTTCCGGGTCTGGGATGAACTTGTGGAGCCGCTGCAACGCCGCATGGACAGAGGACTTCGGCACTCCCAAGGCCTTCGCAATTTCGGCAAAACTAAGGCGGTTGACCACGCGCAGCTTGTACGCCTGGACGAGGTCAATCTTCCTTCGAGGCCGGTCAACATTCTGTCCAGACTGCTTTCTCGTCATCGTACCGGCTTTGGTTCATCGATCTTACTCACGAACACCGGTTCTCGCCTCCTCGTGTGACTGGCCCTTCACCATCGTAGCCATGCTCCCGCACAGTCCACGCTGCGATGATCCGCCCTGCCTCATCGGTCGGTCCCACCGACAGAACGATGGACAGTGGAATCTCCTGCCCATCCGTGAGACACAGGGTCCACTTGTTTTCATTCCATCGGCATACTTCTACCGTTCCGCGTTGTCGGTCATCACACCCGCCACACAAGGCCCCGCGTTGATCTCGGTAGGCCACAAGCCAGCCTGGGCGGATCGGCGGGATGGGTTGCGGGGTCGCCACTAGCGAGTGACAGAGAGCCGCCGCCACAAGTTCAGGCGCCGGTGGGCCTGTCAGGGTATCGCTGACTTCGGGGATCATCGCTTGCAGTTCTCGGAGTTCTTCCGTCCATCGCCCCATACCTTAGCCCTTCCTCCCTTGAAACCTTACCGACATACCGACAAGTGGGTTTTGATCAATACTGGTGCGACTACAAGTGTCGGTAAGGTATTTACCGACAGCTACCGACAGGCATGGGAAAGTAGGCCAGTGTCGGTACATGTCGGTAACAGGCTTACCGACGCTCAACCCCTCATCTGGAGCGGCTGAAGTGCGAGTTGTCGGTAGTCGGTACATTTTAAGAGCCCTTCGCCTCAGCCAGTCGAAAGTAGCCCGCCCGATCAGGGGCCTGATAAATGGTTCCATCCTTCACAAGGGCATCCCATGCACACTTGAATACGTTCGCCTTGCTATTGCCTGCTCGCTGCACTGTTCGTTTGCATAACACCTGTCCTCCACTGAGGGCTCGGCGAATGTCCCGTTCACACTTCTCTTGTGGACTCAGGTGGGTTCGCACAAGCAATGGGGCTACGAGGCGGCACTGTCCCGCAAAGTAGTCCACCAAATCACAGGCAGCCGCAATAGACTCAGGGGGTATCTCCGTTGCCCTTGGGTTCTCGCAGAGGGCATGAATGAGGGCAAAGCGGGCGGCATAGCCCTTTAACTTGGCATGGAAGCCTTTCAGTATAGGGGAAAGGTGAGGGGCTTCAAGTTTGGCGCAGTGCTCATCATGCCACTTCACAAATAGAGTCTTCGCCACCGGGTGCAATCCCAACACCACTGGGCCAGCATCCGTCATTGTTAAGGCATAGAGTCCCGCCATCAGTTGTGTGTACGCTTCCTTCACCGAAGAAGAGACGACAGATTCCGTCCATCGAACCGGGTGCGGCTGGAGATACGTGAAGAGCAAACGATGGAGGAATCCGTCTTCGCGTCCACTCTCATCATCGAGGTCCGGCAGCACATCGGGGGGGATGCAACCGACTACCGACAAGAACGGATGGTCAATGAGGATGGTCTTGCCTTGTCGGTCTACTGCGATGGCCGCGCTATTCCACGCTGAGAGGTAAAATTGCTTATCGCTACCCTTGCCACTCTTGTATTGATTCAGGGACTTGACCCATGCGCTGAGTTCATCCCGAATGATCGGGACGCCACGTGGATTTTCTGACAAGAGGCCTGCCAACCGCTCAACGGTTGTGTCGCCGGTCCAACTGCGTTCAAGAGTCGGCGGCTTCGGCTTGATCGGAGGCGCACTGCCTTGGCCCTTCTGGTAGTGGCTTAAATCCCGCACATACTGCGCCATGTCCGCTTCGTGTTGCTGTTGAGCTCGCTCATGTTCTTCGTTGTGTTGTTTCTGTTTCCCATAGACAGGAGCGGCAGCAGCAGCCAAGGCGGGACTCTTTAACGCTCCAGGCGGTGCGACGATGGCCGCGTAGAGCGCAGAGCATTCCTCCCACCCAGCCTTCAGACGAATTCGGCGCGTGGCTCCAATAGCCGCGCCTGCCAGCACTAATACGATGACCCCGATCATATCGACAGGAACCGGAAGCGACGTAGCGGTTCCAGTGATGAAGTCACGCAAGGCAGAGGGAAAATTCTCAAGTGGGAACGGTACGGGCCTGTCCTCTTCATCCTCTTCCATGTCGGGAACCTGTGTATGATCCCATGGCATCGCACGCTCGAACGCAGTCTTAACGGCTTCCCGACCGTCTCTCACGAACACGTCAAGCCAATCAGTCCCCTTACTATCTTCTGGGATCGGGCCACGCGGGGTGACGAGATGAACCGTCCGCCTTTCCGTCTTCAGCCGCCGGGCGAGTGCCGCCGCCAACTTCTCGCCCGTTTGACTCCGGTCCAGGTCCACGGCGATATAGATAGTGGGTGCCTCTGCCGGAAGCTGTACCGCTTCGAGTCCTGCCGCGCTCACACATGCCCAAACAGGCCAGCCTGTTGCTTCGTGACAGGCCAAAGCAGTTTCAATCCCTTCAGACAGGATGAGCGGCTTGGCTGGTTCTTGGGGAACCAGCCGGATAGTTCCGCCTGTGAGTGCTCCAAGTGATTTTTTGGCCTCCAAGACGGGAGCCTTGTCGTTGCTGTTCTGTGCCAGCCAGGTTCGGTGTATACCCGTGATGTTGCCCTGGATATTCACCACAGCTGCCACGATCGCGGGATATGTCGAGGCCACCCCATCAGCCCAATACTCAAGAGAGGGATGCAGTCTAAGAGAGGAAGGCACTACACCCGAAAGGCCACGGTTACGCAGGTAGGCCGCAATCCGTCCTGTGTCGGGAGTGGTGGTTTCCCAGATGTTTATATGAGATGTGCCGTTGCTCCTGGCGGGCTTTGGAGTCGGCACGGCGGGGCAAGTTCGATGCTCGCCCAATGCATCGGCCACCAGTTGCAGCGCGTGGGGGAAGTCGCAGCCGCGCACGTTCCGCACGAGGGCAAACCCATCACCGGCTTGAGGCGTGCACTGATTGCAGAACCACGTTCCGTTGCCGTCTTGATCGTCAAACCGAAATCGATCTGTCCCGCCACACGAGGGACATGCCCTGTGTGTGCCATTGCCCACTTCAATGCACAGCGCGGAGAAAATCATTGGCCAGCGGTTCCGCGCAGCCTCGCGCACTGTGTCAGCGTCAAGTCGTGCCGTCGCGGTCATCGGTCTACCCCGACCGCTGGCCGCCGCAATGACGACAGCACCTCTTCAACTCTGAAACGAACACCGCGTCCTTTCGCGCCCACCCTATACGCAGTCAGGAGGCCCGCGTTTAACATTTTGTAGGCCGTCCCTTTTTTCAGAATGCCCAGCTCCTCAAGAGCCGCTGCCGACACTAATTGGGTCAACCCATCACCCATGGAAGAACCTCCTTTGCTATACCACAGCAGATCGCAGTGATTATCTGAGTGCTATAGTAACT
>SWDN01000018.1 GCA_005116775.1 Nitrospira sp. | reverse complement strand
TTGCTGTTCCGTCACGGCCAAAAACTGACAGGCATCGGATCTGCCGAAATCGCAAGATTTCTGGAGCACCCAACGCATCTTAAAATGGGTGATCGCGCTATCCGAATCGATGATCTTCCCTGACATGTTGGACAATTCACGGGTCAGCACAAACAGACGTTCTCCCACGTTCATCCCTTGGTCGGCGGCCTTCTGCAACTGTGCCTCAGCTTTCGTGAGATCCACGGCCCGGTCAATTCCAAACGCGAGTCGGATGCCCTCCGCGTACGATTGCCCCGCCGCTCCGGTTTGCTGAGCAGGGTCGGCAGCTTGGAATAGTTTGGGTAAATATTCTTGACGCTGCTTGGGCAACGCCAGTTGCAGCAGGTTGGTTTCCATCGAGAGACGCTCTTTGAGCATTGATGGTAAAGGCACTCGGCCTAATCCCTCAGGCGCTGGCAAGGTCTGCACAATCACCTGAAGAGTCGGACACCGATTGCCTTTTTCCGGTGGTGTCGGTGATATCGTTGATGTCGCACAATGCGTCGCGAATAATTGTCTGGCTTGGCTCGGAAGCCCCGAGACGGCTTCCATCTGGATCAGGTCGTAGCAAGAGGACTTGTCCCCTTGCTGGCAGCCAAGTCCATAATAGCGCCGGGCGCCGGCGAGATCCTGCGATCGATACTTGCTTAGTCCCACCGTCGCACAGTTGTCCGTCTTTCCGGTTTCACACGCCTTCGCCATTTGTTCCAGAAATGGGGCCAACAATGCCATCATGTGGGCGCGTTGCTGTTTTGGGTTCGCAGCTTTCCATGCAGACTCTTCTTCGGTTCGAAGCTGCTCGCCTTGCTGACGCAGCCTGTCTTTCTCTTCTGTAGGTAACTCGTTCCACTTCGTCTGAGTCTGTTTGATCAACGCATCCCTTTTCTGTGAGAGATCCTCAATGCGTTTCATCACATTTGGGTCGTCTTTGATTGAGGCGACCGGCAGGTCGCTGTAGTGATCGATCCCCTGTTCATCGGTCCACCGGACCACTTGCGCGCTCGCGCCTTCCAAAGAGCCCTTCATGATTTGCCATTCAGGCGTGGTCAGATTCGGGATGACAGGCGAGACGGAAGGACGAGCGCCCTTGACTACCGTCGTTTTGTTGGCGTCCTGTTGGGGTGCACCGAGCGGAAGTTTCTTGTTTCGTTGTGGTGAGGACTTTGGGCTAGCGATCGCAAGAGGTGCCTGATCAGTGCGTGGGGTATCCGAGAAATGAATTTCCCCGTTGGCGTCGGTCCATTTGTACATGTCCGCATGAGCGAGTGTCGCGGTCATAAATCCCAGGATGAGACACCCGACCATCTTCCCTATATGAGCGTGTCGTCTCATGTCACTGCGCCTCCCTGGTGGAATGGCTAAGCTTCAAGAGCAAGCGTAGCAGACAATGCTATCTCCTTAGGGTATAAACCTTTCATGTTTCGCTAGACTCACATTACCGACAATCCGATTAAGCAGCTACAGAAATGTGATTTGAGAGCACCGCCAGGACTCTAGTTGGTCGATATGAGTCCGTTGCGAAGATCGCTGTGACCTTCCCCCGTTCATATTGGTGCCTGACTCTCATTCTGCTAAATAGATATTCGCAAGGCATCCTTCACTAGGGCCTTCCTGGCGAGCGTGGTAGATTTGATAGCCTGCTTAAGTCAAAACTCAGCGGCGGTTTTCGGGTCTCTAAGGCCTTGACGTAGTCTACTGGGGGATTTATGCCGCAAGTTGTGAACCTGCTCCGTACCGTCTCGCTTGTTCTTGCCGGGACCATTGCTTGGCAGTTGATCGTTGCAGATCCGAATATCTCTGCTCGCCAAGGCGGGAAAGTTGAACTCAAAGAACAGTACAGTCTCGGGCAGACGGAGCGGCTGCTCATTTCGCGCGTTCTCGTCCAGAAGGATGACCCCACGATCTTTCCGTTTGTCTTCTTCTCCAGATTGTCAGAGGCGGCGTCTGGCACAATTAGTTTGACCAAGGTCGAGCACGGCGTCGCGACGCTGAGTGAAGATGGCCAGTGGGTCACCTTTACACCTGACAAGGGATACCAGGGGCCAGCGGCGATCTGGTTCACATCATCGGAAACCACGATGGGCGACCAGCCACACGCGCTCACAATCTTGGTCGCGGATGCTCCACTGGTCAATCTTCATTTCGTGCAGCCGCCGATCCGGCTCGATCCGGCTACCAGGGTGCAGCTGTATATCATCGGGGAGTTGGCGGATCGGCAGCAAGGCCTCTTGTCTCCATCGGCACTGCGCTTTGAGTCATCCAATCCTGCTTCTGCCACCGTGTCCGCTACAGGGCAGGTGAATGGTATGGCCGAAGGAGTGGGGGTGGTGACGGCAACGACTCAGCAGCTGAAGGCAGCCACGGCGTTTGCAGTTGGTATGCCGAAAGGTACTGACGGGTACGGACTGATGTTATATGCGTTTGGCCTCGATGTCGCACCAAAGACGCTGGCGCTGGTGGCGCAGGAAGGGCGGCAACAACTAGAGGTTTCTCACCCTGTTCGTCGGGCAGGGGATGGTGATCTTGCGGGCGCTAAAACGGGCACCGCGTACTATGTCTCGAATCCCGCTGTCGTCAGCGTGTCGCAAGAAGGGCTTGTGACTGCAGGCCAGGAAGGCACGGCCACCATCACGGTTGCCAATGGGCCGGCTTCTACTGTTGTGCCGGAGCACGTGTATCGTCCGAAACCTGCACCCGCGACGCTGGATGCCTTAGGAGGAATAGTCATGGGGGCCAATGGTGCGATGGTATCGGTGCCTTCCGATACTCTTCACGCGGCCACACCGATTGATATTACACCGCTTGCTCCTGAGAAATTGTCCCTGCCCATCCCCAACCCGTTTGTGCTTCTGACAGCCTTTCGCTTGGACGTAGGCCCCGGTCAACTCTCTCAACCGATTCAGGTCACTCTGGCGAGGCCACTGACGGAGAACTCTCATCGCACCGTACTCTTTCTCCGAGAGACTTCGTTACCGAACAAGGATGGCGTAGAGGTTCCTCTATGGATGCAGGAGGGACGGGGAACAATTGGTCCAGATCATACGATTCGTATCGATGCCATGCAGTCTCGTGGAGTCCGATTCAGTGGAACCTATGCTGTGGTCGTTGCCGATCCTGGTCAGGTGGGGACGGTCCAAGGCCAGGTGTCCTATTTCTTCCCGGTGAATCCAGCAGGCACGTTTGCCATCATGGCATCTGTCGGAGAGAGTTCACCCATCGGAGGTTGGATAGGTGCACAGGGGAAATTCGAGATGGTTCTGGGTGTGGGAGCGGTCACGCTCAAAGCCGTGGAAGTCACACCCCAAGGCCTCGTTGCAGAATCCTCTACGAATATAATAGTGCACCCCGCCGACAAGCCCCTTCCTCCTGGAAGAAGCTCGACCGGGGAGATCTCCATTCAGCTCATTACTCACTACGGCTTGAGCGATGATAAAGATACCCCCTGGGGTGCACCGGAAATCGTTAAAGGGAACTTGGAGAAATCGGAGAGCGGCGCCGAATTGATCCTGGAGGGGGAGCGGTTTGTCTTTGCCAATGAACGCGCGCCCGCAGATAAACGAGAGGGTGCCAACCCTTTGGAGGTGATGGTCAATTTTCAAATGCCTGGCAGGACGGCCCCATTTATCACCAAACCTCTATCCGGCAGTACCGCCACCCAATTACGTGTGAGAATTCCCGCCGGCGTGATTCTTGGTCTTGTTGAAGTGTCTGTTACGAGACCTCAGTGGCTGCGTACCGTATCTGGATGGGATCGTCGTATTCAGGTGACGGGCAAAGAGGAAAGTCTCAAGGGGGACCCCCACTACTATTTCGTCTCGGACGATGAGTCACATGTCGGTGTTTTGGATATTAAGACGCACCAACTCATCAAGCGCATCCATACTGGGGAAGCCTCTTCTCGGTCACGTCCTCGCGGCGTCATTATCACCGGGAAAGGGGAGCGGGCCTATGTGGCGCTTCAGAATGGACGAAGCGTTGCCGTGATCGATACGGAGCTTTTTGAAGAGGTCGATCTCATTCCAGAAACACCAGCGATAGATGGATTGCCTTTCGAGGATGGTGAACCCAACGGGATGTTGTGGTGCTGTCATGAGCGGCAACACGAACGGTTGTATGTGTCGGATCGCCGGAGCGGGCGTATCGCGGTCTATGACGTCTCGCCAGGAAGTGAGACATTCCACCAGCGTCTGGCGTGGATCAACGTAGACCCTGCGCCGGACGGTCTCAGGGATATGGCCGTCAATAGGTCTCGCAACCGGTTGTATGTGGTGGCGCCTGGAAACACCGGAGTAAAGGGGGGCAGAAATTCTGGGCATATTTTGGTGGTGGACATCAACCCCGACAGCTCCACGTACAACAAGCAGATTGCACGCCTTGATGTCGATGGTATGCCGGGTGCCATTGATGCCTGGGCGTACGGTTCAGGACCAATTGTTTTCACAACAGAGACGACTGTCGGAACCTCAGTCGGTGTTATCCAGGACGATGCGGAGCCGCCACCAACAGCTATTTCGTATGTGAAGATTGGACCGTTCCGTGGCATGCCTAAAAGTCGTGTGATGGTGGGTACAGGTGTGAAGGTTATACGCGGCACAGGTGTGACGGTTATACCCTTCGTTGAGACCAGTACGTGGCAAACCAAGCCGTACGTTGTCGTGACCTATGGAAGCGCCGCTGGGTCGCTCCGTTCCGCCGGAAGGTTTACCAAAAACGAGGATGCGTACGAAGGCCGGCTTTCCGATTCCGAGGTTTTAGGGGGAGTGGGAATTATCGAAGATCTGACTGGCCCGAATCCTCGCTTCATGGAAATCACGAACGTTACGCGTGGCAGCGCTCCGTTTCTTGCGTCGGATCAGTATGACGAAACCTATGTGCTGGATCGTCAGAAACGAACTGTCAGTCGTCTTGATCTTGGAGAGATTGTCAGCACCATGAGCAGTATGTCTCAGCCCTCGCGTAGTTCCATGCCTCTGCACAAGCGCAACTCCAAGATTATTGCCTATACGTTTGATACCAGTGGCGCTCCGTATGGCATTGCCTCTGTCGGCATGATCAAGATTCAGCTTTGGATTCAATAGTAGACAGTATCAGAGATGGTCTTGAGGCATAGATGTATCCGAGAATGAAGCGGTACCAGTGGGGGCATGGCTTGACCTTGCACCTGGGCTCGGACCCGTGGAAATGAACAGATGCCCAACCCCGTATCCCATGGAGTAGCCATGAGTTGTTTCAGGCATCAAGATTTCACTCAATCGACGTCATCAGCAGGGATTCGGCTGATGCAACGAAGCGGTGTGAGGATCTACATTCATTGAACCTCCAAGTGTGCTCATTTCAAACTGTCTCAACCGAGGGGTTCACCCCACTGCGCTGTGCTAATTTTGTGCTAAACCCAATCCAAAAGACCGAAATCAATAGAAACAATGGAATGGACGTAACGCTCCTAAGTCATCGATGAATAAAGATAAAGCGGGAAACCAGATGCAAAACAGGGAGTTAGTAATTTCTACTCAATCAGCCTTCTAAGCTGAGGGTCGTTGGTTCGATTCCAACCGGGCGCACCACTTTTTCAATCGGTTCCGCCATCCCCCCGCTCAAGCCCGCGCCCCCGATGCGTCAGCCCCTTGTCGCCCTCCTGGGGTAGGATGGGGTGGTCACGGTCACGTGACGCGTCTGCGGATAGGGTGAGAACCTGGTGGCCAAGCGGCGTTAGGCCGCGCAAGGCGTGGTTGCGCCGAGGGATCAGCCTTCCGAGCCTTATAGGGGGGCTTGGGGAGAATATCGCTCCGGCGGAGCTGCCGGTAAGGAGGTCCGGTGGGCCACAAATATTTGTTTTTGACCCTCCGGAGAGGATACGTGGAACCCCGTGCAAAATCGAGATGGTTCTAAAGGAAATCGCATGAGGTTTTTGAAAATTTTGGGTCAGGCATGAGTATTGACTTATGAGGGCTACCGGGGAAATACAGAAACCATTCGCGGCGCATGGCGGGCCGGCCTTCAATTCGTCACTCGTGTAGCGTCGTTCGTCTCTCAGTTTCCAGAAACTGCTTACGCTCAATCGCGCCCGCGCGCGTGCACCCGGCGACCAGTACAGGATTTGCAGCCGATAGAAGCATTGATTTAGTGCCTGCGTTCTCTTCACTAGTATTTGGCAGGTCGGCTCGGTCGCCACGCCAGCTGTTTACGGAGGGCTGTAATCTTCTCTTCCACTTCGAAGGATCCCGGAAGGCGCTCGAGATATTTTTCAAACATGGTTACGGCCTTCGCGGGCTCACCCATGTCTTCATAGACATATCCCAAATGGTAGTACACCTCTGGATCGTTCGGGCTGAGGGGAATAGACGATTCCAAGACTTCTGCCGCACGCGCACTCTGTCCCGCCCAGTTTAGCGCCCATCCTAACTGCTGATAGGCTTCATAGGAACTCGGCTCGCGTCGAACCGCATGCTCGAGGAACGGAATACCCAGGCTGTATTTCCCGCCGGCACTGAGCGTATGACCGATATACGCAATGAATTCTGCATCGTGCGGAAAATGATGGAGATACGTGTCACCCGCTTGTTTTGCCTCCTCCCAACGATAATGCCCGAGATAGAATCTCGCTAAATTCCGCCATGCTTCCATTGCCATCGGTGTGAGGGCAAGGACTTCTCGCGCATAATATTCTTGGTCTCGTTCGATTCCAACCACCCAGGGCAGACCAAAGTATCCACTTCGAGTCGACGCCACCACGCGTTCACCAGCCCACAGCTGTTGATATTCACGTCGTCCGAGAATCACTCTCTCGACCTTCCGATCTCCGCTCAAGTCGACGGGCTCCAGCGTCGCCTGAGCGAACGACAAGTTGAGACCCACGTCGACCTGGCCTCCGCTGACTGAACGCAGCTTGTATGGATAGTCAACCAGTGTAGAGGGGTCGAGTCTGGCATTCGCATAAAGAAAGAGGCTGAAGTAAACGAATACCCTGACCGTGATCGCCGCTCCCTTCTCACAGGCGCTCAACATCCGATGGATGGTCCCTTCCGAAAAGATGCCCACGGGCAACTGTTTGATGACCAACAGGCCATACAGCACGGATAAAGCGGCTCCAACCCAAGGGAGCACCCACACGATAGACCACCCGGCTGGGCGATAGTCCATTTGAAGCTGGACACCGAGCACACACGCCGCCGTGCTCACGAGATAGCGCATCCAGACGCGACGCTCTTTCCGCTGTCCGGACCACCAGCGCGTCCACTTCATGACGATACTCCACCACGCAGATTCTTCAGGGTATAGGGGTACATGCGCTGCGCTTGGAGATTACTCGGATCTCTCGCTAACACCTCCTTGAAGCACCTGGCAGCATGATCGTACTGCCCTGCCAGGTGATACAGCGCACAGAGCCTCGCGTATTCGTTCAGCGTCATCGCTCCCAACTGGAACGCCGCTTCATATTCAGGAATGGCTGCGCTCCAGCGGCGCTTTTTGTCGTAGAGCGAGGCAAGACTTTTATGGCTCGAGCCTCTGGCGGGATCCAGGGTTATTGCGGTGCCAAAGGCGACCTCCGCCTCAGTGATTCGATCCAGGTTGCCTAGACTATACCCGAGGCCATCATAGTATCGAGGGTCTGATGGCTCGAGCGCGATAGCGTTCCCATAATAGGTAATGGCCTCGTGGAACTCGCCTAAGAGGCTGTGGAGGTACCCAATACGACCGAGAGCCGAGGCACTGGATTGGTCAATCGCAAGCTGCTCATGGACCACCTGCAGGGCCTGTCGATAGTCGCCAAGTTTCTCGATGAGTACATAGGTCAACCGCTCCCCGTATATATTGTCGCCGGGCTGAGCGTGGGATGCCATCTTCGCCATCCTGAACTCGTTGGCCATATCTCCCCGCTTCCCATATTCGATCGAGGCCCACCAGTATGCGTCCGCCAAATCTGGCTGGCTTTCGACGGCCTTTATGAACGCCACTAGCGCACGATCGATGTCCTCCTCTTTGTCATACACCACTCCCAAAGACAGATAGGCCTCTCCCGGATAATCGTTCCGGGCAATCGCCTGTTCTGCATAGCGAATGACGGCACGACCCTGCGATCGATCATAGATCCTGAGATATCGGAGATAGGTAGACAGAAGGGCATAGGGCCGTCGGCTCGACTCAAGGTCCATCAACTCTCCCACCGTGTCCAGGAGCAGAAAAAACAACGAGAGCCGAGAGGCGGTCTCGCTATCCCGCAGTACGTGATTGATTTCACGAATGGCGACGTCATACTCGCTCGCGCGCGCCGCAATCAGTGATGACAGGACGAGACGGTCGGGATCATTCGGACGCTGTGCCGCGAGTGGGGCCACTGTTGTTCTGGCCCCCGGATGGTTCCCAAGCTGCAGTCGACTCTGGGCGAGATCGAGTTGCGCCTCGCGATCCTCGGGTTCGAGAGCTAACCGCTGTGTCGCGATGGCTTCTGCGGCAACCGGGTCCCCCTGCAAGAGCGCCTGTTCCGCACTCGCCGCATGCCCACCTTCCGCACCGAAGCCCTGAGCAAAATGACTCCGATATGCCGTCACGGCGCGGCGGTAATCTCCCAACAGATACAGCACGAGCCCCTGATACCCGCGGGTCGACGGTTGGAAAAACACGCGATCCATATGATGCAACTGTCCCCGCACAAGCCAGCCCCCCAGCATCGCCACAAGAATGACGATGACCAAGAGGACTCGACGGGAGCAGAGCAACTGCTTAGGTAGTGTGTGCATGTGGCACCCAACGGTAACTGTATCCTAACCACCGCTATCGTCAATCAAACGATCCGTATTGATCGTATGGCGAGACGTGGGATCTGTCGGGGCAGTGCATATCCTCTAACTGAGAAGAAGTATGAAAAGAAAATGGTGCCTGGACCCGTCGCGCGGCGCAGGGTGGGTCGGCTCTTTGGAGGAACTAAGCTATTCAACATGGACATGTGCGCAACGGTACTGCGCCTGCGTCGCGCAGAGCCAGAGATACAGACAGAGTCCCGTCCCCATCGCGCAATACCTGTCAGTCCTCTTCTCCTTACGAAAGAAGAAATACGGGGGCCTTGAGCCGGATGGGCCTCCAGAGGCGAGGGAGGAGCCCTGTCTGCAAACCCAGTCGGATTGTGGGGGGCTACGTTGGGATTAGATCAGGAGGTCAACAGAGGGTGCGGGCATGGTCATAAAACAGATGGTGGTTAATGGACGGACAGGGGAGTGCTCGTGCACGGGACAGAGCACACTAGGCGCACAGCGCCCTGTGCTGCGGATCGCATCTCCATGAAAACTCACAGCTTCGAATGACGACCTGCGGAGGGGCAAACCTGATCCCTTTCCTTGTGGTTTTGCCGGGCGACACGTTTGGTAGCGTGATCTCATCCTGCCATTTCTTTAGCCATCGCCCGCATCAAAGCGACCTCGCCTGACAAGGGCGATCAGTAGCGATAGGGATCGAGTGCAATGGCGTGTGATTGGGTTGGGCCTGGAATCGGGAGCCACACCGGGAGCGAACCGGGAGGAGAACCACGCGAACCTGTGAGCTCGCACGGAACCCGACTCCGCTCACATCCTGTCGTCCTGAGCATCTAACGGGCTCCCGATCTATTCACGTCGCGGCTCGTACAACCACCGAACGACACGTTCGTTCTGTTGGGTCTGGGACCAACCATCGTTGCTGACGTCGCGCCATACTGTCATCACGCGATGATGGGTTGACTAGAGGCGCCGGCTTCGCTTGTCCCTGGTCTGGTGGCGGATCAGAGAGCAGGAGGGTCCCCTGAGATCCGTCCACTGGTAACACTGAGCCGAGCTAGAGCCCGTCCACACCCGCACGCTAGTCATCTGCAGAAGACGACGAACTGGCCGCACGCGACCATACCCTGCACGTGAGGCAATCCGTTGTGAGCTAAGTATTTCGAGAACGAGATATCGTAGTGGGCGAACGCCCCATAAGGATACAAGCGCTTATTGTGAGGATCCCGACCAGTGCTTTCGAGATTAGGTATTTCATTGCATGATTTTCAAATCCATTAAATACTGCGGTGTTGCGCTTAGGTAGGCGTTTGCTCATTTGAGGGGTGCCAATGCAGAGGCATAGATTCTTTCGGAATGTGAAAGGACTGCGAGTCTTGGGTGCCGCGGTAGCCCTGTGGCTGCTCCTCGGTGCCCTCAGCAACGCGTGGGCGAGCTCCTACGAACTCAGCATGCTTAAGACGTTTCCATATAGCAGCGGCAACCGAGGATTTGAGCTTGGTCCGCACGGTGACGGCTTCACGCTGAACGAGAAGAGCGAACTCGTGCTCCGTGCCAAAAGCAAAATAGAGAACGGAGCCTTTGAAATCGTGACGCCAGGCAGGACCTACAAGTTCTCCGGGCTTGGAGCATTCAGCCAGCTCATTTCCTCGAATGAGCGAGGCGAGGTGTTCTTTATTGCAGACAACGCCATCCAGACCCCCGACGCTTCCGGCACAGCGAGGGCAATCCTTCGTGGTGGTGATGTGATTAATGGCGAGAAACTTGTGGGGGTTCGAGGCCCACGTGTCGCTGTGAATGACAAAGGACAGGTCGCAGTAGAGGCCATATTTGAAGGGGGAGAAGGAATCGTTACCCTGGACCGAGTTGTGGTCAAACGTGGGAGCATTATTGAAAACCAGCGCATCGATAGTTTCGGCGACTATTATGTCAGTGAGAATGGGGAGGTGCTTTTTTCCACGGGCCAGGCGATTTTTAGGGAGAATCAGCTCTTAGTCAAAGCAGGAGACATGATTGGTGGAAAAACGTTTGACAGTATTATTGGGTTTTCGGCAAACGGCAAAGGAGCGGTGGTGTTCTTCGGAAACGTTGATGGAGGAAAGTGGCGAGGCGTTTTTACTGGGGACCGCCTTGTGGCCCAATATGGGGATACCGTTGAGGGTAAAACCATACAAGGGTTCAATCGTGGCTTGCTTGTGAATGCCAACGGGGATGTGGCCTTTGAGGCATATTTTACAGATAGTACCGAAGGCATTGTCCTTGCCAGGCAGACAACCGGGCAGGCCCAGGCGCAACAAGCGACGAGCACGAAACTATCCTCATCCTTCAGGATTGGGCCTGTGTTGATCCTCCTCGGCATCATGTGTGCGCTGTGGCTCTTTTGGCCAAAATCTCAAAAACGTTCGTAACTGTGTTCCACGCAGCGCGGTGTGTGACAGGTTGAATCTGAGTAGTTACGAGGTGGGGAGGTGACGCAGCGGAGGCTCATGAGTTGGAGACCATTTCTTGCGCTGGTCAGTCTTGAGCTGCTCGTTCCCCCGGCAAGCTATGCTGAACCTACATCATACAACTTGAAGGTCTTGAAGAAGTCCAACCCCATGTGTCTGGAAATGGACCAGTTCGGATCCCAGAATCCATTTTGCTCACCAAAGAAGGGGTACTTTATCAAACAAGGTGGCATGATTTTCTGTCTGCTCATTGCACTGGGCGTTGCCATCGGCTGTTCTCAACAGGACACTCCTCAACAGTCTGAGACTCCCCCCGAAGCACCGACCGTCAATGCTGGCTACAGAGATTTCAAATTTGGGATGAAGGGGTCTGACCTGGAAGCCTTCAATAACCGCGTACAAGTCTGTGAACGAATCGAAGGTCCACAAATAAGTGAGAAAGAACTGAAATGGGTCGGCATCAATTGCTACGAGATCGCGGGGAAAAGGCGGAATATGGACTTTCGCGCGAGGAGAGATGATGAGAGGATCTACAGTATCGATTACTGATGCGTTCATAGCAGCCAAGAATACTTGAGCTTTCAGATAACTTTCTCCCCAAGAAGTACAAGGAAATATCCAATTTTGGCTAGAAAATGTTCCGGAAACCATTGATTGGCCCCTGAGTCAGACTATTCACGAGGTGAGGAGACGGCGATGCGGAGGCTCATGCGTTGGAAACTGTTTATTGCGCTGGTCAGTCTTGGGCTGCTCGTGCCCCTGGCAACCTATGCCGAACCCACTTCGTACAACTTGAAGGTTCTGAAAGAAGCGGAAGCCCATGCCTCCGGGAACGGACCAGTTGGGATACCGGAATCCTTCTTGCTCACCGACCAGGGCGAAATCGTGGCTCTCAAGCGCCCCATAGCCGACGGGAATGGTGTGCACATTTCGACTCCGCATAAATCCTTTGTGATTCCAACCGGGTTAGGATCGTATGTCCCAGCGTTGGCCTGGAATGACCGGGGAGAGGTATTTTTGGTGCTCAACAATGCAATTGTAAGCCCCGACCAATCAGGCGCGCTTACAACCATTGTCAAGGCCGGACACATCATCGACGGGAAGAGGTTGGTGAGAATTGACGGCCCCGTCGACACCAATGCACAAGGGCAACTTACATTTAAGGCAACGTTTGAGAAGGAAGATCAACCGAATAGTTCGCGCCCGATTGATGGACTCTTTACCTTGGACCGTTTGGTGGCTCAGGTGAGGGCAAAGATCGACGACATGGAGATCGAGTATATTTCTGAATCCCACCTAACCGACGCAGGAGAGGTGTTGTTCTCAGCCAATGTATCTGGAATCCAGGGCGCAGTCATATTCAAAGAGAATCGAGTCCTTGTGAAGGCCGGAGATACGATCGGAGGGAACACAATTAAGCAGGTAGATCACAACTTTGTCTCCAGTCGGCAGGGGCACATTCTCTTTAATGCGTCCAGCGACGCCACACCCAGCGGGCTATTTACCCTCGACGGGCTCGTCGTGAAGACAGGAGATCTGATCAATGGAAGGCCGCTGACTATGTGGAAGAACCCGGTCATCAATAACCATGGCGAGGTGGCCTTTCTTGGCATGGATATGGGCACATCCCTGGTTTATTCATCCGCTGTGGTGTTGGCCAGTCCATCTGTCGCGGTCGCATCGACAGCAGGGCAGACATCAGCTGCAGCCCCAGTGAAAAGCTCGTTTAAGTTCATGCCCATATTGATCTTTGTCGGGATCGGGTGCGTGATTGTATTTCTATGGTCGAGGGTCGGTGCGCGAAAGTAAGACCTTTCGTAATTCGTTGTTAGCAGCAAATCTTGATTGCCCATAGCTTCGTCATGTGAATTTATTTGTATGGACAAACTCTCAAAATCCACTGCTGTAATGCGGACACGGCCTCCGGGGAAGCTCGTCCCTGCGCTCCGAATCCTCGTCTGTGCTCTGGTCTCCGGATTCCTTGCTTTTGAACTCATGATGGCGGGGTCCCAGTCAATCGTGGGCCAGATCATGCATCTACCCACCTACTTCTTCTTTGCCTTGGCGGCAGGCGCGGCGGCGGCAGGGGCGGTGGTCGCGGCCCGTCGGCGATTGTTCATCGTGTTCGTGGTCACCATCGGTGGCGGAATTCTCTATGCCCTGGCAGTGAGTTTCTGGATCCCGAAATTGATAGAGGGAATCAATCCCGCTAATCTTGATAATGTCCGCCAAGTATCTAAAATGTTTGGTCTAGTGATCGGCAT
>SWDN01000017.1:341933-354446 GCA_005116775.1 Nitrospira sp. | reverse complement strand
CGTCAAGGGAATAGAGCAGCTTCCGGTCGTGCAGACGACCTGGTACGACGCCAAGGCCTATTGTAGTTGGGCCAAGAAGCGGCTCCCGACGGAAGCGGAATGGGAAAAGGCCGCTCGAGGCACAGACGGCCGTCTCTTTCCCTGGGGCAATGAACCAGCATCATCGAAGCGGGCGAACTTTGACCGTGAGTGGATGGAGGAGCAGACATTGCATCCGGTCGGGTCCTTGCCCGAAGGCGACTCACCCTACGGTGTGAAGGATCTGTCCGGTAATGTTCGGGAGTGGGTGCAGGATTGGTACGACGCTGAGTACTACCAGCATGCGCCAGATCGGAATCCACAGGGTCCTGAGAAAAAAGGCGTGGTCCGATCGATTCGCGGTGGTTCATGGCATAGCCCAATCTCGGACATTACGACAACAGCTCGCGGGCGCGGAGGATTCGCGCTGCAGACTCATGGGACAGGCTTTCGCTGTGCACGAGGTCTCGAAAGCCAGACCCAGCAGAAGTAGACGAAGTGGTAATTCGATGAAACCAGATGACCACAACAGAGATACGGAGGCCGGTTTCTTTTCGCAGTCTTGGTGGGCGCGGCGCCTCTGCGCGGCGCCTCCCGCTGAGGTAGATAGGCTCCTCTCTACACCCCGGAGGGGCCTGTCTGCTCGGTGAGTGCAGAGGAGGGCGACAAGAATAGGTGAACGAAGTGGGCTGCCGGTAGCGATCAGACAGGGAAAGGAGGTCTCAATACGCAGTGGATCCCAATTCTGTAACAAGGAGGTCAGGGTATGGCTAGTACAACCTGGGGAGGCGGAGCGGAGCGGGGCTACGATATGTCGCTCTGGTACGATTCGCGCCCGCTGAAGATCGGCTGGTTCACCATGTTGGCGGCGGTGGGCGCCGAAGTCGTGTTTCAACGCGTCTTCGGGTATTCCCATGGCTTGGACTCCATGACGCCGGAGTTCGAAACGGTCTGGATGGGGCTGTGGCGGTTTAACGTCATTTCCAACATCATCTTCTCGGCGGCGACACTGGGGTGGATTTGGAGCACACGGGATCGCAACGTGGCCAATGTGGACCCCAAGACCGAGCTCAAGCGGTATTTCTATTGGATGATGTGGTTGGCGATCTACGTGTTCGGCGTCTATTGGGCGGGCAGCTACACGCTGGAGCAGGACGCGTCGTGGCATCAAGTGATCATCCGCGACACGAGCTTCACGGCGAGCCATATCATTGCGTTCTACTTCACGTTCCCGCTGTACATTACGTGCGGCGTAGCGAGCTATCTGTATGCGATGACCCGGCTGCCGCAGTTCAGCAAGGCCGTGTCGTTCCCGTTGGTGGGTGCCATTGTGGGCCCGATGATGATTCTCCCGAACGTCGGGCTCAATGAGTGGGGCCATGCGTTCTGGTTTGTCGATGAACTCTTTGCCGCCCCGTTACACTGGGGCTTTGTGACCTTGGGCTGGTGCGGGTTATTCGGCGGGACGGGCGGCGTGGCGGCACAGATTGTGGCGCGCATGTCGAACCTGTGCGATGTGGTCTGGAACAACGAAAGCAAGGACTGCTTGCACGTCATCCCATACTAAATCGTATGGTTGCTTACGCGGGCTAGCCCTGTACTCCGTATGTCGCAGAGCAGGGTCAGCCAGTTGGATATTAGGGAGGGGACAGATGTTCAGAACGAGTGAGGAGGGGACAAATGGCACTGTTTAGAACCGCTGAGATTATCAAAGCCAGTAAGCTTCCACCGGAAGGCGTCAGGCTATCAAGAATGATAGACGCAGTGTATTTTCTTCCGATTGCCTATCTCGGTGTATTCGCAACCTTTCATATGCACTTCGACCTGCTGGCAGGAGATTGGGACTTCTGGATCGATTGGAAGGATCGGCAGTTCTGGGTCACGGTCACACCGATTGTAGAGGTGATGTATCCCGGAGCGATCATGTACTACTTCTGGACGTTCTACAGGCAACCGTTTGGTGCGACATTAAGCATCACGGGACTCCTCGTCGGGAAGTGGATCACGATTGTATTTGCATGGTATTGGTGGGCGAACTTCCCGGCAAACTTTGTCATGCCAGCCTCCATGGTCTCCAGTGCATTGATCCTTGACGCAACTCTGTTGTTGACACGGAGCTGGATGCTCACAGCGATATTCGGAGTGTGGGCATTTGCAATGATGTTTAACCCAACCCAATACGCCATATTTGGGTACAGCCATCAACCGGTGGTTATAGACGGGCAGTTGATGTCACTGGCCGACTACATGGGATTCACATTTGTGAGGACCGGGACGCCTGAGTATATCCGTATCATCGAAGTGGGATCGCTGCGTACGTTCGGTGGACACACCGTCTGGATCTCAGCGTTCTTCTCAGCCTTTGTCTCCATGTTGGTCTTTACCATTTGGTGGCAGATCGGGCACTTCGTCGGCCAATCCTTCTTTTGGGTTAAGGGCAAACGCGGTGTCATGAGCCGGATGAATGACACCATGATCGTCGGCACCGACGAGTTCGCACAGAGACATGGTACGCCCGATGGTATTGCGCCAGGGGCGAGAGTGGCGGCAAGGACTGCGGCGACTACAATATCATAGGGGAAATCATGAACGCTAAAAACATATTTAAACTATGCGTGATCGGCTCCCTTGGGATGGCAACATTAGGGCTCACCCTAATGGTCAGCGCCTTACCCGCTGCCGCCCACGGGGAGCGCTCCCAGGAACCATTCCTGCGGATGCGTACCGCTCAATGGTATGACACAAGATGGAATCCTCAAAAGACCAATGTCAATGATGAAGCCATGTTGTCCGGCAAGATCCATATTTCCGAGGACTGGCCGAGGGCCGTTGTTAAGCCTAATCGTACCTTCATCAACGTAGGAAGCCCGAGCTCGGTGTTTACGCGCCTCAGCTCGAAAGTGAACGGGACGCCAATGATGACCTCGGGCCCCATGGAAATCGGTGGGGACTACGAATACGTGATCAAGCTGAGAGGTCGGCTACCTGGGCATCATCACATCCACCCAATGTTGGCAGTCAATGGGGCCGGTCCTATTGCCGGGCCTGGGGGCTGGATGGATATTGTCGGAAATTATAAAGACTTTACCAATCCGGTAAAGTTACTGGTTGGTGGGACTATCGATACGGAGACTGCCGGCCTAACAGCAGGTCTCTTCTGGCATGTCGTGTGGGGTACTCTCGGGTTCCTCTGGATAGCCTGGTTTTCAATCAGACCGATGTTCCTCATTCGTGCCCGTGTGTTGGCACAAGAGGGAGGAGATGCTCTCTTAAACGATCCGGTCGATCGTGTTGTAGCCTTTGGTATGTTGGGAGTGACCTTTACTTTGATCGCCATTGGCTTCTTCTATACAGACAGTCAGTATCCTTATACCATCCCGCTCCAAGCGGGTGAGCCAAAGATCAAGTCCACTCATTTGAAGTCGGACCTGACGGTTAAGGTACTTGCAGCAGACTATGACGTTCCTGGTCGTGCCCTACGCATGACACTGCAGGTCACCAACAGCGGTGAGCAGCCCCTGAGCATTGGGGAGTTCACGACCGCTGGCATCAGGTTCCTCAACAAGGTCGGCGTGGCCAACAACATGGATCCGACCTATCCGCCGGAAATCATGGCCACAGACGGCCTGCATATTGAAGATGAGTCTCCCATCAATCCAGGCGAGACCAGAGAAGTCAAGCTTGACTCGCGGGATTCGCTGTGGGAAATACAAAGACTGATGGACTTGGTCCACGATCCGGACCAACGCTTCGGAGGTCTCATCATGGCTTGGGATGAGGCGGGTAATCGCCACATCAACAGTATTGCCGGGAACATCATCCCGGTCTTTACGAGAGCCACAGCAGGCTAAGGGTTAAGACACGCGCACGCGTGAAGCCGATCCGCCCCCGTCGTAAGACGGGATGGCGGATCGGCTTTTTTATTGACAGAAATGATTGTCGCTACCCTACTTGCTCAAATCATTGTTAATTGAGGAATGTGAGACCACCAACTTGACGCACTATAGATTCCCGCATCTGTAAATACGTGGGAATCTATCTCCAAGTGCAACACTTCACGCCCTGATGGACTATGATATTGCCATGCGAACATTCTGCTACCGGCGCATTCGCGCCGAAGACCATGAGACATTGAGCCTGGGCCTGGCCCACGGTCATTCGTTAAGGACAATGGCATTGGTGTTGGGGCGAACTCCCAGCACTGTAAGCTGCGAGTGGGCCCGTAACGCGATGAGCGCCATTTTGATTTAAGTGCATACCTTCTGTAGAAGTCCCTCCATCGTTTTCTTTGTCTACCTTCTTGAGGTCACCAACCGGCACAACTAAGATCCCACCGTACATGCCATTCGCAATTTTCTCAGGAATGGATGGAGATGCGGAGGCACAGTGATAGAAATAGCGGCCGGCATTGAGGGCCTTAAAGCGAAACTAGCTTTCCTCTGCTGGCTAGGTATTGAGACTTGGTCGGTCCGGTCAAGGGGGTGGGCCGGTCACAGGCTCATTTGGGACTAACAAAGGGCGAGGGCTTGACTCTTAACCGGACACTACGATATTGATCGATGAATTTCGCTATGTTATTCTTTCCCTCGCACACAGGCGAAGGGCCAGTGAAACCCTCACATAGAAAAAACCAGTTGCGCATTTTCCTGGAGCAATTTGCCCAACCATTTCAGAGAGGAGTTCAACCATGATGAAAAGACAATCACCTCAACTGATGGCCATCGCAGGGGCTATAGCCCTTGCGATGGCAGGATTGACGGGATTGCCCTCCGAGGCATCTGCGAAGACCCATGATGTCAAGATGACCGCCATGGAAGTGGAAATCGTGACGGAAGGAACGGGAGAGAAATATAGGGCCTGGACGTTCAGCGGCCAGATGCCGGGGCCAGTATTTTAAATCGTGCGATATGGCCTTATTTCTTCATCTGTTTGCAGTGCGGTATTGCTGAAACGTTAGAGGTGCCACTTCCTTCCCACCACAAATAGCTACCCACCCTTCGTCTGCTGCGCCGGGTTTGCGGAAAGCTTGCAGCCTCCTTGGGGCTCGTCGATTCTTGCGGGACCTTGACATTCCATATTCGGAAGCGTTGGAATAAGCAGCAGCAGCACCTTCATTCCAGCATTGGGCATGACTCATCGGTGCCCCATGAGGAAGTCGGTCAGCCTTCAGCGCTCGATCACACTCTCCGTCCTCTCTATCGGTTTGCTCTCCGGCGCATTCGGCCTGGCGTTTGCCTATTGGCAGACGAAACACTCGCTCCGCGAAGCCATCGGCCTTGGATTTCAGGAACTTGCCCGCCAGAGCGCAGATAAAGTCGGGCTCATCCTAGAAAAAGAAATCGAGTGGGTGGAGCGGCTTAGCTCCTTACCACAGGTACGTGAAGCGGTTCGGGAAGGCACCAGATTGACCTTCGACCAGCAGGTTCTTGATCGCTGGAAGGAGTCTCAACGGCCGTACTTTCGATCATTGGAGATCCTCGATCGTCGAGGCCGTTCTGTCGGCGGGGCGACTAGCGAAGACATCAAGACACGATACAGTCGGCAACCGTGGTGGCCGGTCGTCTTCGAACAGCGACAATTATGGGTGGGTGAGCTGCGTCTTGAGGAAAAAGGCGATGGGGATTTGGAAGTCGCCGTGCCGATCGTCGATGAGACGGGGGCAGTGTTGGGTGCGATAAAGGCAGTGATCGAGAAGGATCAATTCTTGACCTCGGTTCTTCGGAGCAGGATTGGCGAAACCGGTCATGTCATGTTGATCGGACCCCAGGGAACGGTGTTGGCCTGCCCACTTCTCCCGCTAGGACGACATACGGCTCTTGTTGGACCACTGAGAGACTCGCTTGCTTCTGGACGCTCTCTCCCCGAAGCCGCTTGGATGGAAGTCCTGGACGATGCTCATGGTCAAAGAGGCGGGATCGCCGGGTTTGCATCCGTGGCACTCAGGCCAGGGATTGTCCAGGCGGAACGATGGTCCATTCTTGTGCGTCAAGATCCCGACGAAGCCTACGCGCCGTTGCGCATACTGCTGTGGAAGCTCGTCGTGTTCGGCATGCTGGTCTTCGCCGTGGTTGTCCTGCTTCGATGGCGTCTCGGTTGCCGCATTGTGCAACCCATCAACGCGCTGGTCGAACGAGTGCAACTCTTAGGACAGCAGAGCGGTAAGGAACCGGTGACGGTCCCGCAATCTTCCGGCATCGTGGAGATCGATACCTTGGCCGCGAGCTTCGATGAATTCACGGAACGGCTGAAGTCTGCATCGCGTGAGCGGGAGCGGTATGTGGCCGAACTCGAACGAGCGAATCGGGAACTGGTTCTATCCGAGGAGCATTATCGGATGTTGTGGGATCATTCAACCGATACCAGGTTGCTCGTCAACGAGGGAGGCATGATTCAGGCTGTCAATCGTCGAGGAGAGATCAAATTGGGGGCGCCGGCCGATCGTTTGATCGGTACGAAGATAGAGGATGTATTTCGAGAGCAAGATCGCGCTCAGTTACGCCGATTGTTGGAAACCGTCACCGTTACCAAGAAAGAATTGTCCGTCGGCGAGATGCAGATACCCTCACCGGCGGGAGGCATCCTCACCATGGAAGTCGATCTTGTGCAGGTCGAAAACGCCGGATCGCCGATCGCCGTCATGGTGCAACTAAGCGATCTCACCGAAAAGAAGCGACTCGAAGAGCAGTTGATTCGTTCGGAGCGCCTTGCCTCGCTCAGTCATTTTGCCTCGATGTTCGCCCACGATATTCGTAATCCGTTGGTAGGGATCAAAAAGACATTAGAGTTGCTCGAACAAGATGGAAGGCGGAAACCGGTCGCGCATCGGCAGTGGTGGGACGATATGCGTTTAACCATCGATCTGTTGTTGGGCATGATCAACGATATGCTGGATGTGTATCAAGAAAGCTACTCCGGGCTGCCACTGTTGAATTCGACTGTTTCGGTCAAGGGTCTCGTCGCCGACGTGGTGCAGCTCTTTCGATCCGAAGCCACCGCGAAGCGAATCGTCTTTCATGTCGAAATGCCGGACGATGATGTCACCATTACAGCCGATCGTCGGCGTGTGTTACGGATGCTTGTTAATCTCATTCACAACGCGCTCAAGTTTTCTCCTTATGGGGGGAAGATCACCGTGTCGGTTCACATGGAGATGCGAGAATGTCCGGGGTACGAGTCTCTTGACACGTCGGCCCCCTTCGCTGTCATTCAAGTCGCAGACGAAGGCCCCGGCATTGCCCCTGAAGATATTCCTCATGTGTTCGAGATGTTTGGCCGCAGGAAAGATCCCGGAGACATCAGAACTGGACGAGGGTTGGGACTGCACTTTTGCCGTCTCGTGGTGGCAGCCCATCGCGGGAAAATTTTGGCAGAGAATCGGCCCGTCGGCGCAGTGTTTTCCGTCGAACTGCCGATGAATAAGGAGGCCTATGCGGGCCACATTGCTGATTGCCGAGGATCAACGGCTTTTTAGGCAAAGCCTTCGGCTGCTCCTCGAACGCGAACCGGACCTGCGAGTCGTCGGAGAAGCGATCGATGGGCACGAGGCGTTCGATCTGGCAGTAAAAACCAAACCCGATATGATTCTCATGGACGTGGATATGCCGAGGCTCGATGGGGTCACGGCGACACGTTTGATCAGAGGCTGTCTTCCCGACGTGAAGGTGTTGATGTTGTCGGTCCACGATGACGATGCGAGAATCGTGGCGGCAGTGCAAGCCGGCGCGTGCGGCTACATTCTGAAGGATGCCGACCATGCCGAGTTTCTTCGCATCATCCGAGCCACCTACCGGGGAGAGCAAGTCCATTCCCCCTTTATGCCGGACGGCTTTGCCAGAAACGTAGTCTCGGCTCTACACGAGGCCGGAGGCGGGATTCAAGCCGGAGTAGGATTGTTGACCGAGCGTGAGCGGGAAATTCTCGCGCACGCCGCATCCGGGCGCGGCAATAAAGATATCGCTGATCAGTTGTGCGTCTCGCTCGATACCGTGAAGACCCATCTCCATCACATTTATCAAAAACTCGGTGTCGCCGGTCGAGTCGAAGCGGTCCTGGCCTACCTTAACAGCAAGTAACGTACGCGCTTCTTCGAACCAATCACCTGATCGGTGTAGGGAAAATCCACCCTTCGGGTGATGGGCTTCGTTCGCTGCCTTCGATAAAATTGTGTGTAACTAGAGGGAAGGATAGGCAGCTAGTCGAGCAACCCATGAACGCTAAACATAGAAAGGAGGTAAGTCGAAAACAGATTGGGTCGTAGTGTTGTCGGTGTTGATACTCTTCGATTGAAAGAAGAGAAGGAGGCTCTCATGAAATCAATACTCATGACAATCGCTGCAGCTTTCTGCGCGTTGACCGTGTTTTCCGGGGGAGTCGGATTGGCTCAATCGACGAATTGGATGGATGAACTCAGCAGCTCAGTGAATTTTTATAAAAACAGGTACCCCGCCACCGATAATGTGCCGGCCAATTGGCAACCGTATTTGAGCGAGCTCACCCTCATGAAGAAAGCGGCGATACGGGGCGATCAAGAGGCCGTGCGGGTCGGGATGGCCAAGTGGTTCAAAATGCTCAAGGACCGGGACCATGGAATCAACTCGAAGGCAGCAGACGAGCTGTTCAGAATCGCGGTGTTGACGACGCCGTTTGATGAATATAAAATTTCCGTTCCGAAATAGGAGTGACGAGTCCTCATCGATTACGGCCTGTCAGTCGTGGGCGAGCAGCGTCGGCTGGCATTGAGAGGGGAGAAGGCCGGCGGTTCATACCTCATGAATCGCCGGCCATTGCTTTGAGCACCCTGCGGGGTGCTCTTTTTTATTCAGACATGCCGGCCATCGACGTGTTTCCGATCCTGTAGTGATCGACATTCAACCGGTCCCGGTCAGCGCTGAAGACAGCGTGCCCGTCTTGACTTCACCTCCGACCGAACGTACCATCCGTTGGCGAGAGGCTTCTGTTCTCGGTCTAGCGGGCCGCCTCTCATGAGCGTGTCCGTCATGAATCCGTAGCAGGGTCGACGCTATGACCAGTCGCCTGCGGTGGGTTATCACATCGATCCTGGCCTGTACCATGGCCGGCTGGGCCAGCAGCGAAGGTGTCTGTGCGAATGATCGCCAGCCGGAACCCGGTGTCCCTCTTCACACGATCCTTGAATTCGAAACGACTGCCCGACTCCTGGCGATTCTGCTCGACTCCGGAAGAAACGTCATCAACGAAGACCTCGTTCTGCTCGATGAGCGAGAGAGAGCCGAAAAAGATTTTACCGTTGACCTGTTTGAGCGGCAATTAGTCGATGTCTTTCGCAGTCGCTCCGGCATTGACCTGCTAGATCTTGAAGCGGCGCGAATTCCCAACCGGGCGAAGAAATTGCTCAAAGAACTGGTCGTGGTCAGTAAACAGGTGGTTGCGGAAGCGCAACCCGAGATCAATCGGCGAGGTGGCAGCACGAAGGAGTTTATTCCCGCGATCTTCGGCGCGCGAGTGGGTATCCGATTTACTGAACGGACACATGTGCGGCTGAAGCAGACGGCGCTGGCGCCGCGCAACCCTCTGAACGCGCCTGACGCGGTTGAGCGAGCGGCCTTGACTGCGTTTGCGGATTCCTCCTATCCCCTTGAAAAGGTGATCAGCGAAGTCACGGCGAAGAGCAGGTCATTGCGTCTGATGTTTCCGCTCTATACGACAAGGAAATGCCTGGACTGTCATGGCGATCCTAAGGGGGAACTTGACCGGACCGGTTATCCCCGCGAGGGATTCCAGCTCGGGCAAAATGCCGGCGCCATTAGTGTGGTGATCCAGATTCGACCATGAAACGAATCGCAGTGTTTCTCGCGGCAATGATCGTCTCCGGTTCCAGTAGCGTCTGGGGGACCGAGCGCCCCGACGCGCCAACCGCCAAGCCGGCAGGGAGCGGCGTGATCGTTCATAGCGACGGCTATGTCCTGACGGCTGAGCATGTGATCGCCGACGCCAAACGGATCTTCGTCTTGACCTCCGGTGAATTCCGCGCGCCGGCAATCCTCGTCAGCACCGACTCCGAACACGACCTCGCTTTGCTCAAGATTGAAACGGTCGGGCTGACAGAGGCGCCCATCGGCTATGCCGGCGCTGTCAGACTCGATCAAGAAATCATCACCGTTGGATTTTCGTTCGGTCTCCGGGAAGTCTCCATGACCCGAGGTCGGATTGCTGCGGTGCGGACGAGGGGGGTCCAGCGAGTGTTTCAAGTGGATGCGGCCGTCAATCCCGGCAACAGCGGAGGCCCTATTTTCAATGAACACGGAGAGGTGGTCGGTGTGATGACCAGCAAATTTTCCCATCCCTCCGGTATCGTACCGGAAGGGATGTCGTTTGCGGTGCCGATCACCTATGCCACTCCACTCCTTGCGAATATTCCCGATTTCGATTTTACGATGATCGGGAAAGGGAAGAGGGCTGCGAAGGGAAACGGCGGGAACAAAGCCTTTGCCCAAGAAGTCGTCCGGACCACCGTGCTTATTGAAACCGTCAGGAACACCGATAGTGCGTCACTGTCATCGGCTCCGGCTGCTAGAGCAGGGCCAAAGAGCGAGCCTCCGGTGGTCGTCTCACCGCGAGTCCAGCCGAGTCCGTCGCAGGATCACGCGTCCAACGTACAAGATGAGAAGGCGACCGCGCGGGTGAACGACCAACTCCGGACTGCGCAGGAGGATGAACTGAAGCAGTTAGTCCAGCGAGAGATCGTTCAGCCGGAGGGGATGGTGGTGATTCCAGCCGGAGAGTTCTGGATGGGAGCAGAGGATGGACAGCAAGATACTCGTCCCGTACACCGGGTGCATCTTAGTTCCTACTGGCTCGATACATATGCAGTGACGAACGCGCGCTACCGGCAGTGCGTGGAGGGAAGCGGTTGCACGCTTCCAAAGGATCGTCAGGCATTTGACGACCCTCAGCATGCGCAGCGCCCCGTGATCAACATTACGTGGGGGCAGGCGCGAGCGTTCTGCCAGTGGCAAGGGAAACGATTGCCGACAGAAGCCGAATGGGAAAAGGCGGCGCGAGGGACGGATGGCCGCCGTTATCCCTGGGGCAATAACGAGGACGTGCTGAAAAACCATGTGAAGAAACAAGAGATCAAGACCGATACCGGGGGCACCGAGCTGGTCAGACGCCAGGTGGCGACGGTGTCGCCCTACGGGGTATTCGATCTGATCGGCAGCGTGTCAGAATGGGTGAAGGATTGGTACGCGGAAGATTTCTACCAAACTTCTCCAGCCCGCGATCCGCAGGGGCCGTCGCGTGGTTCGTTTCGCGTGTTGAGGGGCGGGGAATGGAGCGAAAAACACCCGAATTTTCAGGCCAGCTACCGAGGGTGGGATGACGTGACCTACTGGGGACCAACGCTCGGCGTGCGCTGTGCCCAAGACGTGCCCTGATCCTGTACGCTCCTTCCTTCTCGCCTTTCGTACGATGCCAGTTTTCATGGCCGAATTAGTTCAGCTGGTCAGCGATGTGGGGCACGTTACAGGTGGGTCATGCCGTGCGCAGTACCGTCTGTCGTAATGGAGCGTGTTAGATGAGCCACAGAGGTCGATGGTCATGGCTTGTGATGGTCACAGGGCTTTGCGTGCTCAGCGGATGCGCCGAGCACAGTCCGTTCGCTATCTTTATGGACTCCACAACACATTGCACGAAGATGGTCCTGCAAGGAGATATCCAGACCGTAGCCCAGACCAGGGAGCAACGATTTCTGGGGAAAGTGCCGGAGAGCACTGCTCGTTGCCTTGGGGGAAAACGCGCCGAACGTCTGAGGGAAGGGCCCTGGTTGGATTGGCCGAATTATTGGGCCGCCGGCGATGCGACGTCTCTGGCGCCGGCGCGGCTTCTGTCCGACGCCAAGGTGATCGGCCCCAACGCGCATGGGATCAACGCCGCGCTCTATGAGCTGGAGCTGCAACGGATCGAACTCATCAAGTTCAATCTCTTCGACAATAACAAGACCTACGAGGCCTACGTCAGAGGCCGTAACGGCGAGGCCGGCCCGGTGCTGAAGACGTGGCCGGAGATGCGATTGCCGGAGAGCCACCCCGACTTCACAGCGGTCGGTGGTGGGCAGGCCCAGATCTGTCGAGGAGCATCGATTCGCTTCCGCTCCCTCACCGGCATTTGCAACGACATTCGCAATCCGCTGATGGGATCGACGAATCAACTCTTTGCGCGGAACGTGGATTTCGACACCACGTTTCCCGATTTAGGTCTGAATGAGCTGACCAAGAATCGCCATGGGGATCGAGTGGGTCTATTGAAGCCGGACCCGCAAATCATTAGCCGGAAACTGTTCACGCGAGCGCAGTCGCAGCCGGACAAGTGCCGCGAGGGCTACGGCCTGCCTGGTAGCGCAAAGGAAGCCGAGTGCGACTATGAGAAGGCGCCATTTTTCAACGTGCTGGCGGCGTTCTGGATCCAGTTCATGACCCACGACTGGTTCGCGCATCTGGAAGAGGGACACAATCGACC
>SWDN01000017.1:312338-341833 GCA_005116775.1 Nitrospira sp. | reverse complement strand
CGAATAGAGCAGAAGGCCTCTTCGCCTTGCTCCCTTACTTTATCGCAGCCAGATGCATGACAGCGGTTTCTGCGTGTTTCGTGGCTACGTCAGCATGGCCCGCTTTCCCATGCTCAATGGCTTCTTTCAGATGTGCGACTCCTTCGTTCACATGCGGATGATCCGTGCCTCCCTTCAGGGCATGCTGCAGCGCGGCTTCCGCATGTTCCAGGAGTGCCTCAGCATGACCCTGTTTGCCATGGTCCACCGCTTCTTTCGCGTGATCGAGGGCGTCCTTGAGGTTCTGTTCTTCTTGACGCACAACGTCACGCCGCGCCCCACCCTCGCCGAATACCGGTTGCAAGGGCAGCACTGTGGTAGCGACTAAGGCTAGGACTCCGGCCAGCGTGACAGCTAGTTGGGTTGTCGATCGTCTCATCGTCATTCTCCCTTTCTGAAAAGAAGTGAAAAGACCTCCATTAAAACCTTCTGCAGGTGCAGATCACCGCATAGGACCTTCCGTCTTTGGAGCATCTCATCCTACCACATATGCTCCCAGAATGTGGTTAGCAGCAGGTGGCCGATCATGAGGTCCGTTGAAGTCTCGCCGGGAGGCCTATCTCGGAGAAATACGAAGGTCTGTGGAGGAAAAGAAAAGTGGTCGGGAGTCTTTGTTTGAACGACTGATCTGCCAGCGGGATTGCAGGGGTACTCCTACCTGTGAGCAATTGAGTGTGCAGCGTGCTCGGTTTCATGAAGGAGCACGTCGGTAGATCCTCATCCTCAGCTTCGACGATGTTGACTCTCCCTTACTCCCTTCAATCGCTCTTATGAGCTGTGTTTGGGATTCAATCGACAGGCAATAACAAAATCACGGTCATTGGGATAGGCGGCTGCCATCTCAAAGGCGATGCGATTTCTTTCAACCTGGCATTCCTCAGACGTGGCAAAGGTATTCAGCACGGTAATTTTTTCGAAACCCGGCACGATGTTGAGGAGTACAATGACGAGTAACCACATAGGGCTCCTTTCAGCTGCTTCGGCAGCGTTGGGCCCGGCCTCGTACACACCCTCCACCCCTACGGTCGCTTCCCCATGCAGTGTTTCGTCACCTACCTACCGGGCTATTTCCTCAGCCTCCACTGGCCTCATATCAGTGTTTATGGTTACTGATTATTAATAACACTCCTGATGTTACAGTCAACCCCGGTTGTATGAGCAGAAAGGTGCCGGGAGGCGTGTTCGTCTCGTCCACGTGCGAGAAGTTACGCTATGGTGGTGCTGGATGCGTGTCTGGCTGAAGCTGGCTTCATCGCGTCTGTTTTCTCAGTTGCGACCTGTCTCTGAGGATCATATGATAGGGCCACGATGTTGGAGCCAGTGACACGCATCAAGTCGAAGACGCCTGTGGCCTATGAGCTCAGGGCGATTCATCGCGATACACACGACACGAAGACGTTTTGTTTCGCCCTGCCTGGCGACGCCACGTTGGATATGCTGCCGGGCGATTACCTGTATGTCCACGCGACGGTCGATGGGAAAGCGGTGAAACGGCCCTACACGCCGTCGTCAATGCCTGGTGCTACCGGGTATTTCGACTTGACGGTCAAGCGGTACGAAACCGGCACGATTTCGAAGTATCTCCATGGGTGTGAACTTGGAGATCGCGTGCTGATGAGTGGGCCGAATTCCGGCGGCCATTGGGTGGACGGTATGGCGAAGCAGGTGGGGTTTGTCGCGGGTGGCACAGGTATCACCCCGATGATTTCCATCATTCGCTGGATTCTTGCCCGGTGCCTCCCGGTCGAGTTGTTTCTAGTCTTTGCCAACAAGGCCGAGGCCGACATCATCTTCCGAGAGGAGTGGGACAAGGATGTGCGCGAGCACGCGAACTTCCATTGTTATCATGTGTTGGAGCAACCGCCTGCAGGCTGGTCTCAAGGCACAGGCCGCATCACTGAGACCACTCTCCGCGCGCAACTGCCGGAGCCAGGCCCCGACACCGTGATTTTTCTCTGCGGTCCCCCGCCGATGACCGATGCGCTGGAGACGACGCTCAAAGCGATCGGTCACTCTGAGCAGTCCATCATTCTTCCCTAACCACTAGCAGGGTGCTGAAAAAGTCCGCCAGCGGCGTTCTCGCATCGCTTAGAGATCGGAAGCACTGAAGGGTATTTTCCGTTCGCCAAGATCCATTCTATGGGCGAACGGCCACACAAAGTGCGGTCGGTACCTCCTCGCCTCTTCGCTCGCTGCGGCCTTGCCGGACGGCCTTTTTGAGCACCCTGCATAAGTGCGCCGCTCTTTCGCTTCGCCGCGAAATCAAAATCTGGCAGGCTCTTGGCCTCTGACAATTGGGCTAGGCCTTGCCATGGCAGCCCCTTGGAATTAGGGAATTCAAGGGGGATAATGTAGATGTGGCACGAGTTGTCCCGCCTTGCCAAGGAGGTCGCTATGCGAATTCTTCTGGCCGTCGACGAATCTGAGAACTCCCATCGCGTTGTCCAGTATGTTGGATCTCTCCTGGGTCGAGCGCCTCATATCGTCCTGACTCTCTTTCATGTGCTCAAGCCTATGCCACGGGGATTGCTGGAGCATGGGGGATCGGAGAATCCTGCCGCTGAAGCGCAACTGGGTGAGCAGTTGCGCGATGAGCAGCAAACCTGGATTCGGAAGGAGCGGGAGTCCGAGTGCCAGGTTCTGAAGGAGTCCTGCGAGACGCTGGCACAATCCGGGTTCGACATGAGCCATGTGGAAGTGAAGTACGGCCATGAGGACGATATCGCCAGAAACATTCTCGAAGAGGCGCGCAACGGACAGTACGACACCATCGTCGTAGGACGGCAGGGAACGTCTCGGATCAAGCAGATCTTCGGTGGCGGCACGACTGATCGTGTGCTGCGGGACGCCAAGGGTTTTGCGATCTGGGTGGTGGAATGATGTGACGTGTGCATCGAATATGAATCGTCGAAAATCGACACAACATTGCCGGAAGTGGCTGCCTGCCTGCTTTTCTGGTTTCTGGTCGCTGGCTGCGTGTCTGCTTCTGAATAGTCTTTCAGCGTCTGCGGAGTGGGTGGCGGTGGAAAAAGACTATCTCTCACAAGGGCTACAGACTGTGTATGTCGATCCGGACAGCATTCGCAGAGAAGGGGATTTGGTGACGATGTGGCAGTTGATCGACTTTAAGTGGATGCAGGGGAATCCCAGAGGATCTACCAGGTTTTTGTCTACGATGACCCACAAGCAGTTCGACTGCGCGGAGAAACGGGTTCGATTACTCGCGTTCACGGAGTTCTCACGCGGGATGGGAACCGGTATACCGGCTGATGGATATGTAGATAGAGGCAACTGGATGCCGGTCGAACCAGACAGTATTAATCAGGCCCTGTGGGAAGTCGGCTGCGGGAAAGAGTGATCGCGCCGCCGCTATGTCTTCGGCTTTCCAAAGACGCCTAGCGGTGAATAGAGGGAATAGCGCCAGCTGCTTGGACCGAAGGCGTAAAACGTGTATGCCCAGATAGCCACATCGGTTAGATTGCCCCAGTCAGCCTTTCCCTCCCACACACGATACACCACTAACAAGATGCCCAGGAGGGCGACGAAGCGAAGTAGGTGGCAGCCCACCGACAGCCGAAGCAGAGACAGCCCCGTGGAGACCAAGAGGCTGCCGGCGAAAAAATCTGACGCAAGGAGGCTTCCATCGGAAAAATCTCTCGACAAAAAATGCCACGCTCCCATCCATCCGAGCAGAGCATGAAAGCCCCACCAGGTGATTGTTCCAAGAAGCACATCCCTCTCTGAGATCTTCTCCATCGATCGAACCTCGTCTATTCTGGTTGCTGACGACAGCCGTTCCGCTCGCGCGATCCGTTTCACCTCTGTCCGTGATCGACTGCCACTGGATGTGGTTCGGTGCCTCGACACCGCCGCAGCAGAACCATATGGTCGATGCGGTGTCCGGTTCGCCGGTGCAATATAGCAGAAACAGACAGCGAAAGCGGCAAGTCGTGTGAACACCTACTGCGTGTGGCCTGAAGACGTGGCGCGCGAGGTATTGCGTGGGTGATCCAGCCTGGTTAGAATCTTGTCACGGCGGTATTGCGAAGAGGCACTGAATATGAATCGTCGGCACATTGAGCTGGGACATGACGTCGCCGTTTCCGCGCTATTGTTCATTGGCGTACTTGCAAGTCCCTGTGGTGCACAGACGCCGCCATCTGCGCCGCAAGCTCAGAACCAAATGAGACAGACTCCTCCAGCTACGATGAGTGCCGGGAGTTCAGGCCAAGCTGATGTCGAGCCTGCATTAAGGGAGAGCCTTGGGAGTGGGACTACGACGAGTTCAAGCGCCGGGAAGAAGTTTGGTTCAGCTGGACGAGGGCTTCCTGGGATGCCTGGCGGTCCACCGATTAAGGGAGCGATGGGGTACCAAGATCCCTCAAGCCGGTACATGCGTCCCCCGGTGATCCAACCATTGTTGTGCGACCCGGCCGTGAATATTCCCTGCTAGCTGGTTTATCTGCTTCAATCGAATAAGCGCGAGTATATACACCTCAACACAAGAGGGCGGACTTTTCCTCTGTTTGGACGGATCAGAGTTGCTATCCTATTTTTTAAGTGAGGTTGTGGCATGGCTCAATCGGAGTATGTCTTTCAGCGGGCTGAAGATCAACGAGAGCTGGACCGGCTTCGGATGATCGAGCGGGAGTTCGATCCTGCGAGTCGGAAACGGCTTCTGGCCACTGGTCTGCAAGCCGGCTGGCGCTGCCTTGAGGTTGGTCCTGGCGCTGGGTCGATCATGACTTGGATGGGCGAGGTCGTTGGTCCGACGGGTCAGGTCGTGGCGGTGGATCTCGATCCGAAGTTCCTCGGAGAAGCGGGGCAATCGAATATGAAGATCGTGCGAGCCGATATTCGCACGGCACAGTTGCCGGAACAGTCGTTCGATCTGGTCCATGCCCGGTATGTGCTGATCCATATTCCTGATTATGAGGCGGCGCTGAACAGGATGTTGGATTGTCTGAAACCCGATGGCTGGCTGGTGCTCGAAGAGCCTGATTTTTCAGCGTCGCATGGCATGACAGGAAGCGAGGCGCAGTTGAATGCCGTACAGAAGGTTAATGACGCGATTCACGTCATGTATGAGAGGCGTGGAATGGATTATGCGCTGGGGTGTAAAGTGCAGGGGCTGCTTCAAGCGCGAGGACTCCAATTCCTGACAATGGAGAACGATGGATCGCCTTCTGTCGGCGGGTCCGGTCTAGCGACGATCATGAAGATGTCTGCCACGCAGCTGCGTGAGAAGTATCTGGCGACCGGAGTGGTGTCCGATGAGGACCTTGAACAGTACTGCCGCTTCGCGGAAAATCCTCATTCATCGGCGATTTACTACGCCACGATTCGAGTGAGTGGCCGGAAGGGCTCATGATGTGCTCCTTTGTTGAATGATGGCAGAGCGTTTAACAGGACGCAGGGAGAGCTGATGAAGAAGATTCATATCGCCCTCGCTGTGACGGATATCGAGATGTCGGTGAACGACTATGCTCAACGCCTGGGGTGCCGTCCGGACATCGTAATTCCCAACGAGTATGCGCTGTGGAGAACGACGACCCTGAATCTGTCAATCCGTAAGGCTCAGGCTGGGAAGAGCGGCACCCTGCGGCATCTGGGATGGGAAGATCCCGCGTCACCGGCCTTTCTTGCTGAACGAGACGTGAATGGTATTCTGTGGGAGGAGTTTTCACCCGAGCAACAGGCAGAGGAAATTCGGCAGACTTGGCCGAGCGTGACCTATCGGCCCAAGCCATGCTGAGACGAATGGAGACCGGTGGTCATCAGTGCGAGTGACCCTTTCCTGATCTCAGGCTCATACCAGAAGAACAAAACAAACCAGATCGACCAGACACACCCGCCGCCCGCTAGAGATAGAGGCTCTGATAGTCCTCAGTCGCTAAGGTCTGTCCTTCCAAATCCCACTCGATCACAAACACTGCCGACCGTGCTGAAGACAAGGACAGCAGACGCTTCCCGTCCTTGGCCACCACACTTTCGGCTTGACGAAAATCGAGCGTCTTGTCTGGCCCGGTCCGATTGCAGACAATGAGCGGGAGTCCCGTGTCCAGGGTGCATCGTTCCCATTCACCGTTCGGGCCATGCAGGCCTGGCGCCCATGCGGCTGCCGAGACCAGTAGCTGTGCCCCTTGGTGTTGTAGGCGTTTGGAGATTTCCGGCGTAAAGGCATCCGCACAGATCAGCATTCCGACACGTGTGAATGGAGGAACTGGAATGGCGACCGTCTGTGTTCCGGGGGTGGACCAAGCTTCCGATCCCACACGCAGTGTATTGATTTTCCGGTGCGTGCCGAGGATGGCTCCATTCGCTGCGATTGCAAACAGGCTGTTGTAGCGCTTGCGGGACTTTCGGTCCTGTTCGGGGCAGGACAGAAACAATGTCACGCGCAGTTGGGCGGCGAGTCGGGACATGCGCGTCATCCACGAGTCAGGCTGTGGAAGAATCCACTGTGTCCCGATACTGTCGGCAAAGGTATAGCCGGTGACGATAAGTTCTGGCGTGATGACCCATGTCGCGCCGAGTCGTGCGGCAGCGGTGACTGCCTTCTCGACAAGCCGGCGGTTTCTCGTGAGGTCGCCAGGGATGGGCGCGAGATGGAGCAAGGCGATGCGTAAGGTGCGTGTCGGCATGATCTCACGCTGTCAGGATAGGGTGTGCTGGCCTGCGAACGTATCACGGATGACGGCGCGCGTGATACCCTGAGTCAGCCTGGCATCGTATCAGGTCGTGCTCTCGGCGCCGCGTTTCAATTCGACAGGAACTGGTTTTCTATCAACCGGAGAGTTCATGGCATCGTCTGACGGAAGCTAACAGTGGAATGGTCATGAAGCCGGTTGTGCAACTTGAGCAGACAGGATGCGGCATTGCGAGCGTGGCGGCGCTGGCAGGGGTGAGCTATCGGCAGGCGCAACGTGTGGCGAATCGGCTCGATATTTTCGCCAGCGACTCGAGGTTGTGGTCCGAGACTCGCCATGTTCGCAGGCTGCTCAAAGAGTTTGGAATCAGGCCAGCAAACACCGAAGTGCCTTTTACCTCATGGGGGAACCTGCCGGATCTTGCGCTGCTCGCTGTCAAATGGCACAAAGAAAGAGATCGCGCGTTCTGGCACTGGGTGGTATTTTGGCGAGGGCCTCACGGATCTGTCGTGCTCGATTCAAAGCGCGCGCTTCGTCGCCACGTGCGGACCGACTTCGGCCGCATGAAGCCCAAGTGGTTTATTCCTGTTAACCTGATATAGAAATTGACTGTATTCTCTAGCCGATGCCCTGGTCATGCCCACGCACTTCCAATCACTAGCCGAGGGTAAGCCCCGTTGTGGATGGGTCGGGAACAAGCCGCATTTCATCATCTATCATGACCAAGAGTGGGGTGTGCCGGTCCATGATGACCGGAAACATTTTGAGATGTTGTTACTGGAAGGCGCGCAGGCGGGTCTCACGTGGGAAACAATCTTGCTACGGCGAGAGGGCTATCATCTGGCGTTTGCGGGGTTCGATCCGAAGAAAGTGGCGCGATTCACGGCGAAAAAGAAAGCCTTGCTACTCAAGAATCCCGGCATCATCCGCAATCGGCTCAAAATCGACTCAGCGGTGACCAACGCGCAGGCCTTTCTCGCTGTCCAGGAAGAGTTCGGTTCGTTCGATCGCTACATCTGGCAGTGTGTCGGCGGCAAGCCGAAAGTGAATCGCTGGGCGCGTATGTCGCAAGTTCCTGCCACGAGTCCAGAAAGCGACGCGCTGTCGAAGGATCTCAAGAAGCGTAGCTTCCGCTTTGTCGGCAGTACGATCATCTATGCCTACATGCAGGCGGTTGGACTGGTCAACGATCACACAACTGATTGCTTCTTGCTTGCTCGTCGTTAGCTCGGTCTCTGGATTGCGAATGGAGGGAGACAAGGGCTTGCGTCCTTTTCAGGGGTTCTCCGTCTATAGAAGTGAGGGGAGGCATGGCGCTTTTCCCATTCACTTGAAAGGAGAATCTCATGAGACCTCATATCTCTCTCGATGTGCACAACGTGCCGGCTTCGGTTGAGTTCTATCGGAAGGTCTTCGGCGTGGCGCCGCAGAAGCAGACATCGGACTACGCCAAGTTCGATCTGACGGCGCCGGCGTTGAACTTGTCGCTCGTGTCGTCCACCGGCGTGGTGAGCGCAGTGAACCATCTTCATCGGGAGATTGGACACCATATCCATCGTGACGTAGTGGACCGTTTTCTTGGTTCCCTCTTGGTCGACGACCCGCGTGGCATAGCTCTTTTCGAGAAGATAGGCGGCAAAGGGCTCGGCATCCTCTGGAGACCGAATCGGCTTATTCTTCTGATCGAGCACCAGACCGAAGAGGTAAGGTTCCTTGTCATCCGTGAGCACAATTTCTTTGTCGGAAAATAAATCGACCGACCGGGGATCTTGCGGAGTCAGAAGCGTGGTGACGATGGCGCTCTTCAGACTTTGTTGAGGGTTTTGATCGTCCAGTGTCTCGACTAGGATATCGCCTGCATCGAAGTCGACGATTGCCCGGCTCTTGTAGTTTTGCGTGTACTTCACATATTTTTTGCGTTCGGGCAGTTGGACTTCCTTCTTCCCCCAGGTCTTTCCGACATTCACTCCGAGGACAGCAAGGATGGCCTCAAAATCTTTCTTGGCTTCGCGCAGATCTCTGAGCAGCGCTTCGGGGTCGCGCGCGTATTGGTCAAGACGCTTCTTGGCGATCTGCGCAGGATCTTTTCCCGACGCGAGATCGATGATGGCCTGTCCTGTCTGACCTCTGGCGACTCGTCCAGCAGCCGTCAGGGCTTTATCGGTCGTCTCACAACCGGATAGGGTCATTATGAAGGGGGCAATCAGCAATGTGCAGAGTGATACCCAGGGACGCATGGGGGCATTGTACAGATTTTGTCACGGCCTGCAAGGGCGTGAGTGGGAGGGATGGCCTGGATGAGTCCTCCATTGCACGCGTCCAACGAGGGCTTTCTCAAACCGCGCGTTGCGCGAGCACAGAGGACTCATCCAGGCCATCCGCTAATGTAAATGTATCCATCGGTATTAACGCTATTCGATCCGTGACGATGGGGCGGTCTCCTTCTCTCTGTGGATTACGTAAAATAATTAGGCTCTCATGCTCTTTGAGGTTATATTTTTTCGAGATGAGAGTTTGATGTCGAAACACCTCTGCAAGGGCTATAGAGCCTGTTGCGTGGAGCGAGGGACAAGTGATCGCAAGGAGACGCGGCGATGAGTATTCTGATTGTCGATGATTCCAAAGAGCAGCGTGAATTGCTCTCCATGATCCTGCAGACAGCCGGTTATCGATCGCTGCTGTTTGCGGACTCGGCCGAAGAAGCGTTGAAACGTGTAGGCATCGGCGCCGATTCCCGTCCATCCGAACAAATTGACGTCGTCCTGATGGATCTCTTGATGCCCGGTATGGATGGGCTGGAGGCCTGCCGTCGTATCAGGTCAGAGGAGCGGCTCAAGCATCTGCCGGTGATCGTCGTGACAGCAAAAACGGACCCGCCTGATCTCGTGGATGCCTATACAGCCGGCGCGACGGATTATATTCGCAAACCGGTCATCCCGGTGGAACTGATCGCTCGTGTCTCGACGGCGATGACGGTCAAAGAGGAATACGACAACTTGGAAGAACACGAGCGCGAGCTTGATGTCAAGACCAAAGAGTTGACTCGGACGGTGGACGAGCTGAAAACCCTTCGAGGTACGCTCTGCCTCTGCAGCAAATGTAAGCGAGTCAGGACGACCAGTGGGATCTGGCAACGGCTTGAAGACTATCTGGAAGAAAAACTCAATGCCAAGATTACGTCCGCGGTCTGCAATCGCTGCGGGAAATGAGGTGTCTTTCTCGACATCCGTGAATCGCAAGAACTGGCCGGCGTTCCGATTCATCTAGTGAGTCTTATCCAACCAAATAAACAAAACAAACCGAATGAACCGCTGCTGTTAGGACTGGGGCTGTCCGGCGGACTCCGTCTGTTTCCCTTCGAGTTCGGTCCAGCGATTATAGAGCCGTTCAGCCGCAGTGCGGGCTGCGTCCAGCGCTGCGGATCTTTCTTGTAGCGCGACTGCGTCAGAGGCGACGGCAGGATCTTCCACTGCGGCCTGACAGGCTGCGATGGTTTCTTCGGCCTGAAGGATTCTCTGCTCCATCTTCGCCCACTCCTTTTGCTCACGATAGGACAAGCCCGTTCGTTTCGCCTTCGGAGTCGATTCCACCTCGGTTCGGGATGCCTTGGAGGGGCGTGACGAGGCACGAGTCTGTTCAGCCGCCTTTCGTTCTTGTGCGGACTCCCATTGCGCATAGTCGGCGAACCATTCGGTCTGGCCTGTGCCGTCCAGCGCGAGCAGCATGGTGGAGACGCGGTCTAAGAGCCACCGGTCGTGTGTGACCAACATCAATGCGCCGGGGAACTCCAGCAAACTGTCTTCCAGTACATCGAGTGTCGGAATATCCAAATCGTTTGTCGGTTCATCCAGAATCAAGAGATCAGCCGGTTGCAACATCAATCGTGCGATGAGGAGGCGCGCCTGTTCGCCTCCGGAGAGGCGGGAGACAGGAAGATCTAACTGTTCCGGCCTGAAGAGAAACCGTTTCGCCCAAGAGACGAGATGCACCGATCGGTCTTGATAGACGACCGAATCGCCGTGCGGAGCGAGGGATCGGCGGAGCGAGGAGGATTGATTCAGCGATTCGCGGTGCTGCTCAAACGTGACCACGCGCAGCTTGTCTGCCCGGACGATTGTGCCTGCGTCCGGCTTGAGTGTCCCGGCTATCAGTTTGAGCACTGTGCTCTTGCCGCTTCCATTCGGACCCAATAACCCAAGCCGTTGTCCCGGCCCAAGCAGCAGATCGAGATTTTTCACGATCGGCCGCCCACCGAGGGATTTACAGAGTTGCGTGGCCTCGACCAACTGTTTTGACCTGCGCCCCGATGAGGTGAAATTGATACCTGCTGTGCCTTGGTCTTTCCGAGCGTCGGCGCTGTTCAGTTCCTCGATCAAGCGGCCGGCCGAGTCGATCCGCGATTTGGCTTTCGTCGTGCGGGCTTTGGGCCCGCGCCGGAGCCACTCTACTTCGCGGCGGACACGATTGGCCAATGACGCTTCATAGTTGGCTTGCGCATGCAGCGCAGCATCTCGCTGCTCCAGGAAATCGCTGTAATTGCCTTTGGCCTCGAATACCCCGGTGGGGTAGCTGCGATTCAGCTCGATCATCCGCGAGGTCACCGCTTCTAGAAAACGCCGATCGTGGCTCACGACGAGAAAGGCGCGGGCTTCAGCCCGTAGCAATCGCTCCAGCCACAGAATGCCTTCGACATCCAAATGGTTGGTCGGCTCGTCCATCAACAGGACATCCGGCTCCAGCATCAGCGACCGGACGATGGCCAGGCGTTTCTTCCATCCTCCGGAGAGCGTGGCCGTGGATTGATCGGTTGCGGGAAACTCTCCCAGGCTGAGCGCTGCGGCGGTGCGACTGCTATGGTCGTGGGGGTCATGACCTTCGTCGATCAGAACCTGTGCGAGGACTTCTTCGATCGTATGCGTTCCGTCAAATGACGGGTCTTGCGGCACGTAGCCGATGCGGAGTTGCCGGCGCATCGATCTGGTGCCCTCATCCGGTTCTTCGAGCCCCGCCATGATCTTCAGCAAAGTCGATTTACCGGAGCCATTAGGTCCGACCAATCCGACATGGTCCCCCTCGGCCAACCCGATCGAGAGATCGGCAAACAGCGGCTTCACGCCGTAGCTTTTGCTAATGGACTCGCAGCTCAAGAGAATTGTAGGTGGCATAGCACTACCCAACACATGACTTAGTTATTGATCGGCGGATAAACGATCGGGCAGGACTGTTCAGGCCAGGCTGGATCGTAACGCCATCAGTGTACGGGTTGGATGGCGGAACTGCAAGTGGGGAGGGGAGGGAGTGGCCAGGTGCCCTTCTTGCTCGCAGAACGCGCACGATCAGAATGTGCTCGTTCGATGCGCGCAGTGAAGGGCAGCCTCGGCCACTCCCTCTAAGGGAATATATGGAGAGTCGGAAGGCCCACGCCAGGGATAATGGTACGTTTCGGGAAATCGATTGCGAAGCAATCGGGGGGTAGGGAGGGTGAGAATGTTGCCAGTGGTGGGCGGGTGAAAAAGTTGTGTGGAGTAGAAGATCACTCAGTCCCCATCCCTGAAGAGACAACACGCGAGCTTGGAGGGATCCCCGTAGCTTCGTTCGATGCACGCGGTGAAGGCCACGAGGTTGCGCAGGAGACCATTCCTGCTCGACCTTGCGGTGGACTCAGTGCGGAGCTACTTGGGTTGCGATAATTTCAAGAAGTTCAATCTCGAATACTAACGTGGCGCCGGGCTTGATCAGGGGAGGGAGGCCTTTGTCGCGATAGGCAAGATTCGACGGGCAGACCAACTTGCTCTTCCCGCCGACTTTGATCTGTTGTATCCCTTCCGCCCAACACTTGCTCATTTCATTCACTCTCAGCATGGCCGGTTCGCCCTGTTTGGCGGAACTTTCGAATACCGTCCCGTCGGTCAAGGCTCCCTGATAGTGAACTTTGACCATGTCCGAGATTTTTGGAATCGCACCCTTTCCTTCTTTGATGGTCTTGAGAATCGCGCCGGACTCGGTTTTTTTGGCGCCGGGTTCTGCCGCGATCTTCGCGAGGAACGCGGCGCCCGCTTTCTTCTCGGGTTCTGCAAGAACTGCAGCGCGGGCCTGTTGCAGTAATTGAATCTTCGGGCCGAACGTCTGGAGATCCACCTTAGGTGGCCGTTTGAATACTCCGTCGGTGATGCCGACCGTGACGATTTCGAGTTCAGATTCGCTCAGGGTGAAGGAGCTGATCGATTGGCTGATGGCTAATCCCATAGCATAGAAGGTTTTCTGTTCGTCGGTCGTGGGTTCCGCCGCCGCTGCGAATGTCGCAGTGGTTCCCAGGCAGAGCACGATCGTCAAACTGGAGACAATGAAACGCATGAGCGGTCCTTTCTTTATGTGTGACTGGCCGGACCTGATATCGATATCAGAAGGCTCGAAGCCATATAAAATATGCGATGCCGCGATGAGGATCAAGACAAATTTGTCGCAAGGGTTCTCTCACAAGAGAGCTCCCCGCATTGCGCTAACGATCGCACGTTTCGTTGAACGGGTGGCTAGGCGAGGGTGAGCGGGACATTCTCCCGCTCACCCTCATGAGAACGACCGTGAGGACTTACTTCGCAGCTGCGACAATTTCGAGGAGCTCGACCTCGAACACTAACGTCGCGCCTGGCTTGATCTGAGGGGGCGCGCCTTTGTCGCCGTAGGCGATAGCGGACGGGCAGACCAATTTGCTCTTGCTGCCGACTTTCATCAGTTGTACCCCTTCCGTCCAGCACTTGATGACTTGATTCAACCCGAATGTAGCCGGCTCGCCCCGCTTGACGGAGCTGTCGAACACGGTTCCATCGGTCAGGGTCCCGTGGTAATGCACCTTCACCGTGTCCGTGACTTTCGGGGTTGGGCCTGTCCCTTCCTTGATGGTCGTGAGGATCGCGCCGGACTCAGTTTTCTTGGCGCCTGACTCTGCCGCGGCTTTCGCGAGGAACGCGGTGCCCGCTTTCTTTTCCGCTTCTGCGACAACCGAGGCACGGGCCTGTTGTAGTTGTGAAATCTTCGGGCCGAATGTCTGGAGATCGACTTTGGGCGTCTTTTTGAAGACCCCGTCTGAGATGCCGGATTTCACGAGGTCAAGCTCAGACTCATTCAGATTGAAGGTCCCGAGCGATTGACTGATCGCCAATCCCAAGGCATAGAGGGTCTTTTGATCATCGGTTGTGGGTTCCGGGGCTGCGGCGAATGAGGCAGTGGTTCCCAGGCAGAGCAGGGTCGCCAAACAGGAGATAGCGAAACGCATGAGCTGTCCTTTCTTTGATGTGTGACTGCAACAGACTTAACATGAGAAGCCCTAACTTGCCTAGGGTATGCGATGTTGCGGTGAGGCTCAAGACAATTATGTATAGAAAAAAAAAAAAAAAGAAACCAGTTCGTTACCAGCGGAAACTCCAGCGTGGTCCGTAGGAGTGTGGACCGAACACGTACGGGGGATAAAAAAATGGCGCCCCGTAAGTCCAGGGGCTACCCAGGTAGAGGCTGAACCCCACAGGGGGATACGTGTAGAGGGAGGGGACCGATTGCAGGACAGCAGGTGGTCGTGCCAGTTGGCGTTGCAGGTCGGCATTCGCGGAGGCCTGGCGGTCGAGCTGACCTTGTAAGCGCGTGACCGTTTCTTGTTGAGTGTGCAACTTTTCTTGGAGTGCGGCGATCTGGTTGCGCTGCTCTTCGGCGAAGGCCTCCACGCAACGGGTGTGGGCGTCGCCGGTATAGTTCGAACATTCCCACGGTGTCGGCGATTCGCTCGCGTGGGCGGGTAGCCCGGTCAACGCCATCGCGATTCCGATCGCTCCGATGAAGAGTGGTGGCCACAGCCGAGTTGTCTTCCGAGAGGAGCGTATCCCCTGGATTGCGCGATTGTTCATAGGCCTCTCTCACAGCACAGCTAGTATCAGACTACCATGCGATCAATCAAGGGAACAGAGGGCTGGTTGGTCTGTCTCGTCTATTTTGTTGAACCAGACAGACCAAATATACAAGACAGACCAGATAGACCACTCTTCTATGTCGTTGCGCACTTGACGAAGCCTCGCTAGAATCCGCCCACACGGATGTTTACATCGCTTCCATGATTCTCGGATTCGTCATTCTCTATTTGCTTGTGTCGGTGGGGATCGGGCTGGCTGCCGCCAAGCGGGTTCATTCGGCGAAAGATTTTGCGGTGGCTGGCCGGAGCTTGCCGCTGCCGATCGTCGCTGCGACGGTCTTCGCGACCTGGTTCGGCGCGGAGGCCGTGGTGGGGATGCCGGCGATCTTTGTCAAGGATGGCCTGCGCGGGGTCGTCGCCGATCCGTTCGGCGCGAGCTTGTGTTTGATCCTGGCCGGATTATTCTTTGCACCACGGTTGTATCGACTGAACCTTCTGACCGTCGGAGACTACTATCGGCTCCGGTACAACCAAACGGTCGAGGTACTCTGCACCCTCTGTGTCGTGGCGTCCTATCTGGGGTGGGTCGCGGCTCAGTTCAAAGTGTTGGGCTTGGTGTTCAACGTCGTGACAAACGGGGCGGTGAGCCAGCCACTCGGAATGGTGCTCGGCGCGGTCATCGTGTTGACCTATACGACCTTCGGCGGCATGTTCTCCGTGGCTATTCTCGATTTTGTCCAAATCAGCGTCATCATGGGCGGCCTGCTCTATATTGCTTCAGTCGTGAGCGGACTGACGGGCGGGGTCAGCGCGGTGGTGGAACATGCGGCGCAGGCGGGCAAGTTGGATTTCTTTCCACCGGCGAGTTTCAACGCGTGGCTCCCCTTCATTGGCGCAGGTATCACGATGATGTTGGGGTCGATCCCCCAGCAAGATGTGTTTCAGCGCATCACCTCGGCGAAAGACGAGCGGACGGCGGTGCGTGGTTCGATCCTTGGCGGAGGGATCTATTTTCTCTTCTGCTTCGTGCCGATGTTTCTCACGTATTCGGCCACGCTGATCGATCCGGAAAAGTTCGGGCGTCTGCTCGCGGAAGATTCGCAATTGGTGTTGCCGACACTCATCCTCCAACATACGCCGATCCTCGCGCAGATTCTGTTTTTTGGAGCGGTGCTGTCGGCCGTCATGAGCTGCTCGAGCGCGACATTGCTCGCCCCCTCGGTGACCTTGAGCGAAAACGTCATCAGACGCGTGTGGCCGGACCTCACCGATCGAGAGTTCTTGCGGATCATGCGCCTCGTCTTGGTGATCTTTGCCGCGGTCGATTTGACGATCGCGCTGGTGTCCGATGCCAGCATCTATTCGATGCTCGTCAATACCTACAAAGTCACGTTGGTGGCGGCCTTTATCCCGCTTGCGGCTGGTCTCTATTGGTCTCGCGCGACCACACAGGGCGCTCTCTGTGCCATCACGGCGGGATTGACGACGTGGCTGGCGCTGGAAATCTTCAGTCCAAGCGATTCGATCTGGCCTCCGCAACTGGCCGGGTTTATCATGGCGGCAGCGGGGATGATTGCCGGGTCGCTTTTGCCTCAGAAGATCGGAATTCGTAAGGCGTGAGGCCAAGACGCGCGGGAAAGGCGCGACGTGGATAGATCGAACTTCCATCTCGTTACGCCCGTCTCGCTTCTCTCGCGTGTCCCGCTCGTTTGTTATGCTATGTCGAGGCTCCTGAACGATAACGATGAATAGACCTGCCCGATGGGTGACATATACGAGTCTGGGCCTAGTGGGCCTTGCCGTTGCCCTGTGCCTCGTTATCGTGGCGTATGGCGCCTACTTAGCGACGTTCCTGGCTCTGCCCAAGAGCGACGAACATCCTCCGCTTCGTCTGTATAGTGCGCCCTTCCTGCTGCAACCGGATCTTTCGCTTGTGCACAGCCGCCTTCCTGAGCGGCTGCAACGGCTGGGCTATCGTCGAGTGAATGTGCCGGTGCAAACTCCCGGAGATTATCGGCTGACCGAAGAAGCCTTGACGATCTATCTTCATTCGCAGCCGGAGGCCTATGTCGGTGCGACGACTGTGACGTTGCCATTGGATCAGGGGCGAGTGGTGGAGGTCTTGTCTCAGCTCGATGGGACACCGCTTTTTTCTGTCTTCCTGGAGCCGGAGCTTCTGAGTGGAGTGCGCGGTGAGTCGCGCCAGGTGCGCGAATGGGTTCCATTCGCGCAGATTCCTCCACGGATCGTTGAAACGGTGTTGACCATCGAAGATCACCGGTTCTATTCCCAGTTCGGTATCGATCCGGTGGCTGTTGGACGGGCAGTTTGGACTAATTTCACCAAAGGCGGGGTGGTGCAGGGCGGCAGCACGATCACGCAGCAACTCGCGAAGAATTTATTCTATTCGCCGCAGCGGACGATGGGACGAAAATTCAAAGAAGCGCTGGCGGCGCTGGTATTGGAAGTGAAATATACGAAACAGGATATCCTCGAAAGCTACTTGAATGAAATTTATCTCGGACAGGCGGGATTCGTCTCGATCTATGGAGTGCATGAGGCAGCCCATCGCTACTTCGGCAAGACCCTTCAGGAATTGACGGTCGAAGAGACCGCGATGATTGCCGGCTTGATCAAGGGGCCCAACAGTTATGCGCCGACGAAACATCCTGAGCAGGCGAAGCAACGGCGCGATGTCGTGTTGCGGCGGCTGTGGGAGACAGGTCTCCTGACGGAGGAGATCTCGAAACATGCCATGAATCAACCGCTACGCGTGCATCGGTCAGAGGATGTCCTGACCGATGCGCCCTACTTCGTCGATGCCGTGCTTCGCCAGGTCGAGGAGGCCGGCGTCGTTCCCTTGCCGGAAGGTTTGCGGATCGATAGTACGCTCGACTCGATGATCCAGCAGGCGGCCACCGAATCGTTAGAGAAAGGATTGGCCAAGTTAGAGGAAGCGCATTCCCATCTCAAGAGCGCGATGGGGCCGGTGCAAGGAGCGGTAGTCGTGCTTGATCCAAAGACCGGGTCCATTCTGGCGCTGGTGGGAGGGCGAGATTACCGGCTGAGTCAATTCAACCGCGCTGTTCAGGCGCGGCGGCAACCAGGCTCGCTCTTCAAACCCTTCGTCTATCTTGCGGCGCTGGAAGCGGCTCGCGAGGGACAGGCCGGCCAGTTGACCGCCGCGAGCTTGTTAGTGGACGAGCCTGTGACCTTTGAGTCGGCGACCGGCCCCTGGTCTCCGCAGAATTACGACAAACAATTTCACGGGCCTGTCACCGTGCGGAGCGCCTTGGATTCTTGTCTCTCCTTGTGCTGTCCCTATCTCGCGCGTCTTGCCAGCCCTATTCCAGCGGGATGGTGATGGCGATCCCGCCCATCACATCGTTGAGCTTAAAGTCCCGTTTCGGGCTGAGCCGATGACCGTTGTGGCAGTCGATGCAGGCCTGTGAGACGGCGAGGTCGGAATAGATCGCCTGAAAGTATTGTTTGCGCCCGCTGTTCACAATTCCGGTGACCGGCAAGTCTGGATTCTTTCTGAGAGACTCCAACCCATTGCGTTCCAGGTCGCTCGCCGGAGCGTTGCGCTGGTAGATAGGCCAGAGACCGATCAGTCGATATCGAACCCCGCTTCCGTCCTCAGCCGCCAGTTTGCCTGAATGTTGGAGAAACTGAGCCGGCAACATGAGGGCGTTTTCCTGCTCCCAATGTTCGGATGCTGTGGTGACGCCTTTCGCCTGAAGTCGATTGACGATTTCTGTGGTGTACAGTGTGCGATCGGCCTTGATGACGGCATAGACATAGGCCGCGGCTTTCTCCGGTGGAATACCGGACGATCCGGATCGTTCCTTTGCGGAAGAGGCAGAGGGAACCCACCAGACTCCGAACGTTAAAACGGCGAGGGCTGCGGCGTAGAACGAGATGGTGACTCGGCGCATGAAGCCTCCTGTGTGGGCGGCGAAAGAGGTATGATCGGAAGGGTGACGATGCAGGTCGTGCCGTTCCCTTCCTGGCTTTCAATTCTGATGTCTCCCCCGAATTTCCTGATGATGCGTCGCGCGACGGTCAAGCCGAGTCCGGACCCCTCACCTTGTCCCTTGGTGGTAAAGAACGGATCGAACACTTTCGAGAGGTGCTGTTTGGGAATGCCGGGGCCTGAATCCGCAATCGTAGTCACGACAGATGTATCGGTCAGCGTGGTTGAGAGACGCAAGGCGCCTTGGTCCTTCATGGCTTGTACGGCATTCATCAATACGTTTGTGAAGGCCTGTCTGAGTTGGTCTGGGAGGGCCAGTACGCAGGTGTCTCCCGCGTACGTTTTCTGGATCGTCAGCTTCGAGGTATCCATGCCGTCCGTGAGTGTCGCGATGGCTCGATCGAGTTCTCGCTCGAGGTGAACCGGTTGCCGTTGGTCCGACGTCTCGCGAGCCGTGACGCCGGTGAAGTCCCGAATAATATCGGCCATCCGACGACCGTGCTGGACGATGTCGCGGGCATAGGATCTCACGCGCTCGAGGTTGGCCTCATCTTCGATGGCTTCTCCCAGTCCGAGAATTCCGAAGAGCGGATTGTTTAACTCATGTCCGATTCCGGCGGTGAGGGTCCCCAGGCTGCCTGATTTCTCGGCCTGAATGAGCTGGTCTTGGAGGAGGCTGTCGTCAGTGGTGTCTCTGAAGACAAGGCCGATCCGATCCTCTCCCTGATTTCTTCCCCCCATGTGAAACCACTGATAGTGGTATCGACGGGAACCAATCTGAATCTCCTGCCGGTTGTTGGGTTCCACTGTGCCCGTCATGGGGGCTAATGGGTCACGAGCACGGTTGACGCCGCCGGTATCTTCTGTCTCAGATGTTGTCGCGGTATTGTCTCCGCTCCGCGCGCGTCTGAATTCTTTTCGCAGGTGCGCTCGTGCGGCGGCATCGACGGGCAGTATGTCGAACAACGGGATTGATGTGGTCGAATCAGGCATGGCCTGAAAGGAGTCTCGTCCGACCCGGTTGATGTACTGCACCTGTTCGTCCTGATCGACCATGATGATCGGAGTTGGGACTGCATCCAAGATTTGGTCTGTGGAGTGAAGCAGGGACTCCACTTGTTGCGTCTTGATGGTCACTTGATCGGTCAGGCCTGCAAAGGCTGCTTCTAATTGGCGATTCATTCGATTGAACTCATCAGCCAAATCTTGAAGTTCATCGCCGGTCTGAATGTCGATGGGTTGTCGAAGTTCACCTCGCCCAATCAATTGTGCGGCTGCCTGTAATCGGCGCACCGGCATGACAATACGATGGGCCGCAAGGTAGCCGAGAGACGTCATCAGTCCGACCGCAATGAGACTGAATACGGCCATCCAGGTGAGGAAGTGCCGAATCGGGGCAAAGAGTTCGTCAGACGCTTGCCACACGAAGGTGTGCCAAGAGCCCTTGCCTACATCGCTATTCGTGGCACGGCTGGTTTCCGGCACCGGAGCGAATCCGATCAGCGAGGTCGATTGTCCGCCGTGGCCATCGCTCGGCGCGCTGACCCATCCTGGCTGAAATGGCGTGATGAGGGGAATGAGCTGTGCATCGGAGAGCGGGACCCCGGTCGGCAAAATAGGGCAGCTCATGACAATGCCGCGATGGTCGATCAGCATCACATGTCCGGTCTTGCCGAAGCGAATGGGGGAGATCGAAGGCGAGATCAATTCTTTGGCGTCGATTACGCGATGGAGCACACCGACGACTCCATATCTGATGCGATCCATAATGGGAAGCGAAATGCTGATAACATAGCTCTGGGCGCGTTCGTCGAAGTGCACATTTTCGATGAAGAGCTGGCCGACCCCGCGGTGGAAGGCGCCTTTCCACCAGGCGGTGTCTTTATTGGCAAAGGGAGGCATCGTGGTCGATGCGGCAACCAGATTGCCCTCAATGTCGGTGATATACAGCATCTTGGTGGCAGACCGGACCACTTGCGGAATCAGTTGATCGGCTTCGCTCTTGGTCCCCGATAGATACTCCTGAATGGTGCCGGCTATTTTCCCTTCCGTGATGGTGTGGACTGCTGCTGGGTCTTTGACATCCCAGCCACTCTTGAGCTTATCCACTGCCCGCAGCCGCTCATCTTCTGTCATACCCAGCAGGGCATCGCGCCGTTGCTCAAGCTCAAGGATTATTGAAGGATCTACCGCAATTCGTGAGGTTCGGGCGACTTCATCGGACATCAAGAGATCGATTTTTCGCGCAGTCTCCTCGGCAAGAGCCTTGAAGCTTTCGCCGTTGACGACCTGGATTTCGCGAGAGCCTTGCCAAAAGGCAAGACCGAGACCCACCAGGAGGGGAACCAGTCCCACGAGCAGCATGGACAGAATCAGTTTGAGTTGGAGCCCCCATCTCGTTTCAGAGCCGGATGGGGAACGTGCGAGATTCATGGCAGATATCCTTGTCTGCCCGGTTCGGCGTTCGGGAAGGCCAAGGTAAAGGTCGTTCCTTTATCGATCTGACTGTCGACGGCGATCGTGCCGTGCATTTTGTCGACAATGTTTTTGACGTTATAGAGCCCGAGCCCCGTGCCTTTTCCGGGAGCTTTCGTCGTAAAAAACGGCTCGAAGATCTCGTGCATTTGATCCGGAGCGATCCCGCAGCCTGTGTCGGAGATTCGGATGGCGACCTGCCGGTCATGGAGCGAGGTCTCGATCGTCAGTGTGCCGCCGTCTCGCTCCATGGCATGGACCGCATTGGTGATGAGGTTGACGAGGACGTGGAGCAGCTCATCCGGATTGCCTTTGACGGCGGCGCCTGGCCGGTACCGTTTGATCATCTCAATATCGTGAAAGCTCGATGCGTAACGCGCAATCTTCAGCGCCTCGTCCAGCTTGTCGTTGAGCGGCACCAACATATCCTCATGGGGGGACGCGAGCCGCGAGTAGCGGGTGAGGTCTCGGCAGATGGCACTCGTACGTTTGACGGCTTCGATAATGTCCAGCGCTTGTTCGTGCACGGCGCTCAGATCCCGTTCCTCTGCGAGGTTCTCCGCCAGGCCCAAGATCAGTTGCAACGGGTTATTGATGTCGTGCGCGATCCCCGCGGCAAAGGAGCCGATTCCTGCAAGCTTTTCCGACTGAAGGAGCTCGGCTTCGAGTTTGGCTTCGTGGAGAATCAGTTTCCACAGCAGGCGAGAGGCCGATCCACTCAGGATGTTGACGGGAGGAGGCTTGTGCGCATGCAGATAGGTCTCCATGTCCGGGTCGCCCGTGACATCCAAGATCAGGTTCACACCATGGTTGCTGATGAGATCCGAGACAGTGGCGGCGACGGAAATCTGCAGCTCACGCGCGCGCTCCAGCCCCGGCGCATCGGGATTACGGTCTGCAATCCCGACAATTTCTACCGACGGGATGTGGTGCAGCAGATCCAGCAGCGCGCGGCCTCCACGACCTGCTCCCAGAATGGCGACCTTGGTAGGATCAGCGCTATCCATTCGGTCCTGCTCCACGTTGGGGAGTTAAGACCCTACGAATCGGTCTGTCTGGCCCTTCTGGTTCGCCTCGTCCACCCAAACAAACCAAATAAACAAGACAGAGCGGAGGCCCATGGTCACAGGCGAGCAAGTTCCCGTTGTTCAATCGCTCGCGCAACGGCCGATTTCAGTTTCTCTCCTTCGATCGGCTTGACGAGATAGTCCACGACACCTTGCCGGAGGAACGAGGTCGCCATATCTGTATCCGGGAAGCCGGTCAGCACGATTAGCGGGACGCGAGGGTATTGGTCTCTGAAGTAGGCGACGACTTCAGCGCCATTGATTTTCGGCATACGAATGTCGCAGATGACGACGTCGAGGAGGAGCCGATTTTCTCCGGCATTGATGACCTCGATCGCTTTCTCGCCATTTTCCGCTTCAAGGACTTCGTAGCCGGCCTTCTGCAGCGTCATCCTCACGACCCTGCGAATATCCGGTTCGTCGTCCACCACAAGAACCCGTCCCTCGCACGCCTCTCCTCCGACAAAAAATCCAGACTTGAACTCATCCATGGCACCCTCCTTGGTTGATAGATAGATGTGGTTGCGTCATGGCCGGCTCACTCGTTCTTGTTTCATGTGAAGCGCAAGGCTCGTGCCATTATGGACATACGGCAATGGCGTAAGTTCTCCGGTAAAGTGACGTCTTGTCGTGACGCGATAAGAATGGATGTGGTGGCTATCCACCAGCCTGTGCTGAAATCCACCACCAGGGCCTGGCTCGTTGCTTTGGTTGATGTGGTTTGTTTCGTTTGTTTGGTTGAACAACACAAACCAGAGAAACCAGATGAACCAGACAGACGAGATAGACGAGATAGACGAGAGAGACTGCGAATTGCCTTTGGGCGTAAGGCTGGAGTATTCTGACAATGATAATGAACTGGAGGGCTTATGATTACGCCGGATGTTCTGACAGAGTATGTGCGCCAGATGATGCCGGATGCTGCGGTTACGGTTTCGGACCGGACCGGCACCATGGATCATCTGAAAGTGGTGGTAATCTCAGCAGCCTTCGCAGGGAAGAATCTGCTGGATCGTCATCGCCTGGTTTACCAAGCGTTGGATGGCCCGATGAAAGATGGGCGGATTCACGCACTCGAAATTACCGCGAAAACCACAGACGAAATCTAGGAGGCTGGCCTATGGCAGATCTTATTCAAGAAGAAATCAACAAAGAAGTCGCCGCGCACAAGATTTTGATCTACGGCAAGGGCACGAAACAGATGCCGATGTGTGGATTCACGAGAGAGACCATTCAGTTTTTCTATATCGAGAAGCACAAGCTCACCCAATCTGATGCAGCCAAGCGTCTCGGCATTGCACAATCCCGCGTCTCCGACCTCGTGCGTGGCAAATGGGACAAGTTCAGCCTTGAAATGCTGATCACGCTTGAAGCGCGTATTGGGCGCACAGTTCGCGTAGAATTCGCAGCATAACGTTTCCCTGAACTTGCACCTGACATCAACATGCTCAAAGCTGCAGGGAATTCCAGGTGCCAAGTCAAGCAACAGCCCCAAGACGTTACTTTGAAAAACGTAAAGACGTCTAACCATCGGTTGCACACTGACCGCCAAAGTGCTGGGCACTTTGATTCCCTCGCATTGCTCGGCCGCGTGTGAGCCGAGGCGTTAGGCAGTAACGTATAGTCGACATCTCGGTTATTCAGGCCGCGTTCATGGGAAAGCTATCGGAAACAGAATGTGGAGCCCGCTTCAAGACTGCTCAGAAAGCTGCGAAATATCACGGCGGGCAGCTACTGGCTAAGAAATATGCTGGAGTCGATGCAAAGTACAAATGGCGTTGCGCTTCCGGCCATAAATGGCTGGCAACCTATGATTGTGTAGTCCGAAGAGGGCAATGGTGTGGAAAATGCTCAGGCCATACTCCAGATCGGAACGAGCGATACAAGGAAGCAATAAAAATTTCGAAACAGCGCCGAGGACAATGCGTTTCAGGAGAATACGTAAACTCAAAGGCAAATATGCGATGGAGGTGCGTAGAAGGCCACGAGTGGAAAGCAAGTTTCTCGAACATCAGCAGAGGGAAATGGTGTCCATACTGTGCCGGTAACACAGTAGACGCCAGAGAGCGCCTTGAATCCGCGAAGAGGTATGCGCTGAATCAGCGTGGAGAATGTTTGACAAATACCTATAGCGGAAACAAAGCACCAATGCGTTGGCGATGCGCAAACGGACATGAATGGCTTGCTGCATATAACACTGTCGTCAATCGACGTGCATGGTGTGCACGATGTCGAGGTACTGATCGTGATCCCGTTGAACAGCTGGAACGCGCGAAGAATGTGGCGTTATCTAAGGGTGGCAGGTGCTTATCAGATAAGTACACCAATAATAATGCAAGCCTACGCTGGCGCTGTGGCCGTGGACACGAATGGGAAGCGGCATTTTACTCAGTTGTTCAAGCAGGAAGCTGGTGTCCTAACTGCTCGGCGGGACTCAACGAACGTCTCGCTCGGCATGCTCTCGAGCAACTGTTTGATCAGCCCTTTAAGAAAGCAAGGCCGAAATGGCTGATAAATCCCGAAACGGGACGACAAATGGAGCTTGATGGATTCAATGAGCAAATCGGCCTCGCGTTCGAATATCAAGGGGAACACCATTATCGTGCGGTAAAGCCTTTCAAAATGGATGCACACGCACTTATCAAACGACAGCGTATGGATCAAGTTAAGAAAGAACTTTGCGCAAAGCATGAGATTCACTTACTTGAGATTCCATATCACATTGACCCGAATGGCATGCCGCGCTGGGTTACTGAGCGCGTGTGTTTGCTGCCTAGTGGATCTCCGTTGCTTGGAAGAATGAAGGATTGGAGAATAATTCAACCGAAGGAATGGCTGGAATCGGACAGCTACTCAATTGGCGATCTCAGACGTCGTGCTGAACGTCGAGGAGGTTCATGCCTCTCTAACACATACAAAGGAGCGCTCACAAAGCATGAATGGGAGTGCAAACATAAGCACAAATGGTCTGCAACCTGGGATAGCGTTAATCGAGGTTCGTGGTGCCCATATTGCTCTGGAAATGTGATTGACTCTCAGCAAAGACTGGAACGGGCGAAGTCTATCGCAGAGAAAAAATGTGGAGTCTGCCTATCAGAACGGTATGAGCGTGTACATGCAAAGATGCGCTGGAGATGTGCTTTGGGCCATGAATGGGAGTCAAGATACGACCACGTCGTACAAGGAGGCTCATGGTGTCCGAAGTGTAGAGAACCGAGACGTTACAAGAAATGATTTTGTAGTGTACGTCCACTCCAGGGGTAGCTTCCAGTGATCCTCAACTGCGCGTGTTGAACTAGAACCTTGAGCCCAGACTCCAAGCTCGCTCGTTATCTCTTCAGGGATGGGGGCTGATTGATCTCCCCTTGCGCGCGTCCAACGAGGGCCTTCTGAGGCCGCGCGTTGCGCGAGCATGGGGAGATCTCCTTTCATATTTCTTTTAAGCTTACTTTTTCTCTCTAGGAAGGACACCCATGTTGGTCTAAGTGGGGCCGTCGAACGAGGCCCTTCCTAGGGCGCGCGTTCCGGGAGCACAGGACCAACGTGGGTGTCCTTCCTTACCTCTTTGCTTCAGGCGGCGGCCAGTTCAACTCTGCATGTCTGCCACAGTAGAAACAGGAGAGGCGGTAGCGGGCTTTGCGTCTGGGATTTGGCATGGAGGTGAAGGTGATCGGAGTGTCGTCGTAGGGGCATGTAGGCTGTTCGTGCAGGAGATGCACTTCGGCCATCATGGTGATCGAGGCGCCGTCCCACGGTGGGGTCGGCTGTTCTTTGCCGGTGATCTGTTCTTTCGTATGACATAACTTACATTCTGCTTCGTAGATCTTGATCCGACCGAGATGGGGGGTGTGGTCTGTGACATTCATCGCTCCGCCACACCCAGGTTGAGCACAAGTCAGATGTTCGTGCTGCAAGGCCTGCACAAACCGACCGTGAGCTGTCCGTTCTTGTTCTGATTTCATAGAGCCTCCATCAATTCCCTCTCTTTGTTGCTCCCCCTAACTCCTCCCAGAGGGTGGCCTGAGCTGCCCTTTCACTGCGCGCATCGAACGAGCACTTTCTGAATGTGCGCGTTCTGCGAGCAAGAAAGGGCGTTCAGGCTGCCCTCACAGCCCCCATGCTCCACTGATTTGAATATTCGCCCCATTCACGTACCGCGCTTCATCGCTGAGGAGATAGCGCACGGCTGCCACGGTGTCGTCTACCGTTCCGATATAGCCGGCGGGAATGCGTTTGGTCATGCCGGCGAGTTCCTCCGGCGGCGCGCTGCCTGAATCGATGAAGCCGGGTGAGATGGCATTGACGGTAATGCCGTGAGGCGCCAACAGTTTGGCCAGCGTGCGAGTCAGAATCAAGACGCCGGCCTTGGCGATGTAATGGGCTGTGACGTCCGGTTGAGAAATCATCTGGTCGGCGTTGGCCATGCTGAAGCTGATGATGCGACCGGACTTGCGAGCCTTCATTCCCGGTGTTACTGCTTGGGCCAGATAGAAAATAGGATGGAGGTTGCCGTCGAACATCTCGTTCCAGCCTGCGACTGTTTCCTCAAACAGGTTCACACGATGGTAGGGGCCGGCGCCGTTGATCAGAGCGTCGATGCGGCCGAATTCTTGGTGCACGCGCTCTACCAATTTCACCGCGGCATCAGCAGCGGCAAGGTCGGGACATCGGTCCCCACAATGATCACCTGCTTATAGCCTTTCGCGAAGAGATCGACTGAGGTGCGGTGCATCCGCTGGCCCAAGTCTTCTCCTCCCTGATCCAGTAGACGAACACCCTGCCGCTCTTCCATAATTTTGAAGAACACCAACTCAGATGAAGGCGCGCAGGCCAGGTATCGATGGAAGGGAAGTTGCAACTTTGTCACAGCGAGTTTGGTCCGCTCCAGCATGTCGAGGACAAAGCTGCCGTGCAGAGTGGCCGCCTCGTCAGGCGTCAGCGGCGGGCAGAGTCGTGTTTTCACCTCGCCGGGAATCGGGGCCTTGGCAAAAATAACGAGTGCCGCGCGAGGCGCAAGGCGTGAGGCGTCAGACGATGGGGCGGAAGGCTGCTTCATGAGTTATCGCGCCAATCCATACCATCGACTCAGGGTATGTGGGGCCACGCCAACCCAATACAAGAACCGTAATGCCCACATCAACAGAATCGTCCGTAGGGGACCATGCTGCTCCCAGCGTCGAAACGAAGTGGTTACGGTTGCAGTGAGGGGCGCGATTGCTCCCATGTGTTTGAGCCTGCGGGAGAACTCAATGTCTTCCATTAACGGGATGTCAGAGAAGCCCCCCATTCGTTCGAAGACACGGCGGCGCACGAACAGGGCTTGATCGCCCGTGGCGAGGCCGCTCAGTCTCGATCGCCAGTTCATTGTCCGGCTGATGACCGCTCCCAACATTGACGGATGATTGAATCGGACATCGAACCGTCCGCCCACCATCCGCTGATCGGCCATTGTCGTGTCTATTATCGCCCTGGCATTGTTTGGCAGCAGGGTATCGGCATGGAGAAACAAGAGAGTTTTCCCGCCGCTGGCTTTTACGCCTTCGTTCATCTGCCGAGCGCGTCCGGGTGAAGCGGTGATCCAATGTATGGAACCGAGTGCTGAGCACTGAGTGCTGAGTCGGTATGATTCAACAAGCGCGAGAGTCTCATCGGTGCTTCCTCCATCGACGATGATGATTTCATCGAAGCCGAGCGACGCGGTGTGGACGAGTGTCGCTGTGATCGTTCGCGCTTCGTTCAGGGTAGGGATGATGACCGAAATCGACATCGCCATGATACGTCAGCCAACTTGTTCATTTGGTCTATTTGGTTTGTCTGGTTCATCTGGTTAGTTTCGTCAACCAAAAAACTAGACAAACCAAATGAACCAGACAGACCGGGCTCCTATCAGCTGCGTTTTTTCGGTTCGTAGAACATAAAATACATGACGACAACCACGGTTGTCCAAAACAACACTTGCTTGTGCCAGAAGAGGACTTCCCCATAGTGGTAGAAGAGGGCTGCGAGCAGGAGGGCCCCGCCGATGAGACTGTAGCGGATCGTCACATTTTCAACGACCGAGTTCGCCCAGACGGCAACACCCGCGAAATAAATCATGAACGGAATGACGTCGATCTCGAATCCGCCGCTGATCGAGAGAAAGACGTCGAGGAACCCGAGAAAAATGAGGGCAATGCCCACGATCATCCCAGCGACACGCAACTGGTTGTCGCCCCCGGAATCATCGTCCGGCTCGCGGCGCTCCGGCTCGTTGGTCGGTTCTGGTGGCATGGTCAGCTGGTTCCTCGTCGTTCGTGAAGTGTGAAGTGTGAAGCGTGAAACGTCCGAATTTTGAGCGAACGACGCTTCACGAGATACGCTTCACGGGTTCGAGCATTTCGCTAGGTCTTAAAATGTTTACTCAGGGTCAACCCTTGGCGCTGATACGAGGATCCGAGTGCCGTGCCATAGAGCCGGCTGGGGCGTGCGAGCATCCTGTCGTATACAACCTTAAAAAAAGTTTGTCCATCATGGATCAAGAAGGGAACGTCATGAGGGCGAACTTCCAGAACTACTTGAGTGCCATGCAGATTGCCGCGGCCGTGCCCAAATCCTGGGTCGAAAAACCCGGCATAGTGAGTTCGTAACTCACCGCAGGCTGCTTCGAACGCGACCATCTCGGCTGCGTAGCCGGCGGGCACACAGATTCGTTCTTTCGACGCAAGAATGTAAAACTCCTCAGGCTCCAAGAGGAGACTGTCTTGGCGGTGGCGGTACAGGGGTTCCCAAAAATCGAGCGCCGCATAGTGGCCGACTTTCGACAGATCGATCACGTGGCTATTTTTCTTCGCCCGATAGCCGATAATCGGCGAACTGTTTCGGTCGTCCCCCTTCAGATCGATGCGGAGGAACAGGCCGCGATCTGTCCGGAGATCGCGGGCGCTCAGGGCGCGCTTCGTGGGGAGATTGTGGTAGAGCAGGGGATCTCGCAGATGAATCGTCTGCAGTGACCGGTCTGACACGGTGGCAACGCCGCGCACGAAGCGAATTTGATTGAGGGAGTATCCGGTTTTCACCTTGATCGCGAACGAGCGCGGGACGATTTCCAGATAGAGGGGTCCGGAATAGCCGGCTCGGATCTCATCGAATCCCGTGTTGAGGTCTGTCACCACTCGGGTGAAAACATCCAATCGGCCAGTCGTACTTTTTGGATTAGTCCGCGCCCGGAGGGTCTTGGGTAAGACCACATGTTCTAAGAGCGGCACCAGATAGACGTGGCCTTTTTCAAGGATTGCTCCTTCGGTCAAGTCCATCTCGTACATCACGAGATCGGACTGGTAGAAATCCAAGATATTGAGGCGGCTTGTGATCGCGGACAACTCCGGCAGAAAACTGCTGATCAGCCGGTAGGC
>SWDN01000017.1:294955-312238 GCA_005116775.1 Nitrospira sp. | reverse complement strand
GTCTTTCGGCTTCACGATGCTGTCGGCGAGTATGCGTCTCCATGCTTCCATGCGGTCTCCTTTAGTGTCGAATAGATCGACAACTAGCTGCCGGCCATGCGTTCCTGACCGTAGGCCTGATCCAGATAATCGAGAATATCGTGGGTTTCCGTCAGCACGGTGTCTCCATCCTTGAGGACCGGAACATAATACTGGCCCGAGACGTCGTGGACCACTTTGCGCATCGGGCGAAAATCTGGCACGACGATCTGCTCGTATTCGATATGGAGGTCCGCCAGTTTTCGGCGCACCACCTCACAGTCTGGACACCAGGCGACGTGATAGAGAGTCATTGCCATACATGCTCAGGCGTCAAGTCGAAAGTCGTTAAGTCTTAAAGTCATCGTTAAGAAATAGATATGGGCTTTATGACATTCAGACCTTATGACTTTCGGTCTATTGCTGTGCGACCGCGCACGGTACCATGACCGCGTCTTTCATTCCGTGGATCACTTTCTTATCTGCCGGGCAGACGGTGGCCAGGATACCAGCCAGTTCGGTCGTTTCGCCACTCACGAAATAATAGGGTGAGAGCCTGGCGCGTCCGGACATCCGATTCATCTCACTGCTCACCGGATCGAAGTAGTCGAGTTCGTACAGGCGGCCCTTGTGAAACTCTTGCAGGATATAGGGTGTTTGAGGAAAGGAAGCTAGGGCCTTGTCGATGGCGCCGGCCCATTCGCCCTGAGGCATATCGTGTCCGACCGATACGCCCCGGCTGCCCCAAGCCAGTTCAGAAAATCCCGATGGCTTGATCACGAAGTGTCGTTCTTTCTGGGTTGCCACGGCCAGATCCCGCCAGCTCATCACGGCCCGTCCCCCGATGGCTAAGCCTGGAATTGTCGCGGACGGAGGGATCGGCGCAGGATCGAGAATCCATGTACGCGGCATAATCGTCGTCAGATGCAGAAAGACCTCCTGGCCCAATGCCTGCTCCCAGAAGGGCCGCAAGGCTGGGTGATGGAGGAGGGCAAAGGCGAGTTTTTCCTCCAACGCCGGCTTGTATGGGGGGGTGACGGCGACTCGGCCCTTCTTGATCGCATATTGGACGAGTTCGGATTTGGGGATGTTCAGGAGGTCGAATAACTCGTAGAAGCGATAGATCAGAGCGATCGGCCGGTCCATTCCCTCGCTGGTTATCTGAAGGCCTTCTTCAGTGAATCGAATATCACGGGGTTCCACACAGTAGGCGTTGAGGCCGATCGCTCGAAGGCGTGCTGTGAGCCAGGTCATTTCAGGCCGATAGTCTTTGGCTTCCTCCGATATCAGAATCGCGACGCATCCACTAGGCTCGGTGAGCTGGGCCTTCAGCATATTCGCAAACCCCCGTACCATCCCTTCAAAGCCTCCCACGAGCGAGAGACCGGTAGCAGTTTCGCCTTTGGCATAGAATGCCGAGAGGCATGCGGTCGCCCCGATTCCTCCTGGGACTGAGTCAAGCTCGGTGATGACCATGCCGTCCTGGGTGGGGATGATATCCGGTCGGATGACTGCGGGAAGCTGGTCGCGAAACCGTTTCATCCGGCTATACGCCAGAAGACCATCGGGTTTTCCTTGGTCGAGGTACCCTGCGATCCAAGCTGGTTGGAGACCGCGTACACTGTCGGTATAGAGGCGGTTCAGGGCTCGATAAAAAGAGAGGAGTTGCGGTCCGAGTCGGTGGAAAAAATCCAACTGTTCTGTTGTGAGAGAGAATGGTGTGGTGGCAATGCGCCAGGTTGTCGTGGTTGCGCCTCCTTCGGAGGCTGAGGCCTGCCCGGGCAGAGGCGGAAAGAGTCCAGCGTCGATCAGCTGGTCACGGATGATCCCGCAGCGGTGTAGGAGGTCGGAGGTAGACAAGTCAGGTAGAGGCAGTATCCATGTGAATGAGAGCCCCCTCATGCGAGGTCAAAGAACTGTAACATGGGCTTTATGAGCGTACAAGGGGAGGGGCAAGGTGAGGGGGTGGCGCATGGGTTCAAATGGGGGAACGACGCACGGGTGGGAATCGCGGGCAAGAAATAGCCATGGAGGCGCTGTTGCGAGAGAGAGTCGGTCGAAAGTCACATCTCCTTGGGTGCGTTTGTCGAATGATGTTAGTATGGGTTGCGCATCGACCGGAACTTTTTTATGCCTGCATATACCGATGACCTGGTGGGTGCGTTCCTGACACCACCAGCCATGCTGCCACAACTCGTGCCGAGCCGCATCTGTCTCCAGTGCGATGTCTGTTGCCGATTCCCTGATCCGGACAGCGCCCTCCGTCCGTATTTTACCGAGAACGAAATTCTTCGAGCGTTGGCCACTGGCGCTGAAGAAGCCGCTTTTCCTGATCGGGGTGGATCGCAGGTGATCCTCGTTCCCGATTCCCATGGAGAGGGGTATCTGTGCCCGATGTTCGACGCAGGCACCTCAACCTGCCGGATCTATGAACATCGTCCACTCGATTGTCAGCTCTATCCGTTAGCGCTGATGTGGGATGAGCCGCACGATCAGATACTGTTGGGGTGGGATACGAAATGTCCCTTCATGCGAGAAGAGGTTCCGGGAGAGATTCAGCGTCATGCCGATCGAGTGATGACCTTGTTCGATCAACCGGGCACCCATGATCAGGTTGTTGCGAATCCTCGCCTGATCGGACAGTTTCAAGAGGACGTGATCGTGCTTGCCCGCCTTCCGCGTCTTACCGATGCCTTGGCCGGTCGGTGGGGGTCTGCGCCGCTGCATCGGTTCACGGTGGACGATATTCCGCGCATGACGGCGGCCTTGGATCGTAGGGGATGGCACGGCGATCAGCCGCTCGCGGCCTATTCACCGGCCTATCATTACATGTGGAATGGATTGCTGTCCTATTGGTGGATGGAACTTCAGGGGGCCTTTTGCCTTTTCGCGCAATCGCCGGACGGCTGGTTCATGCCCCTGCCTCCGATCGGGGCCGGCCCGATCGATGCACCTCTGTGTGAGGCGATGGGGCTGTTGCGCCGCTGGAACGGCGACTCACCGGTCAGCCGCGTTGAGAACGTGTCAATCCGATCGGTTCCAGAGTTCGAGCGGCTGGGATACCGTGTGACGCCCAAGGAGCCGGACTATCTGTACCGCGCAGCGGATCTCGCGGCCTTATCGGGCGACCGCTATAAATCTCAACGGGCATTGTGCAATCGATGTGAACGAGAGCAGTCCATTGAGATGCGCGCCTATGAGGTGAGAGACCGTCAGGACTGTCGCGCCCTCCTGGGAGATTGGTCTCGGCAGAAGCGAGCTGAAGGGCTTGAATCGTTCGGCGCGATGCTGTTGGAAGATGCCACGCCGGCTCACGAAGTCATCTGGTCGCAGGCGTCGGCCCTTCGAGTTGCAGGAAGGGTCGTCAGGATTGACGGCCGACTGTGCGCCTATACATTCGGCTATTGGTTGACCAGTACGACATTCTGTGTCCTTTTAGAGGTGACGGACCGGACTCTTCCAGGTCTTGGGCAGTACCTATTTCGAGAGATCTGCAGGATGGCTGTGGCTCAAGGGGCGGAATATATCAATACGATGGACGATGCGGGGCTCCCAGGATTGCGCGCATCAAAACAGGCCTATCATCCCGCCATGCTGATTCCCAACTTCGTGGCCTCTCTGGTGCGTGAATCATGAAGACCTCAATGGCCTTGTCATTCCTCGATCTGCGCCGCTATCGATGGTTGCCCTATCTCCTGATCGCCATGACCCTGCTCGCGGTTTTGGCCGGTGTCGGGCTGATTCGATTCGTCGAAGCTCGCGTGGTGGAAGCGACGGGAGGGGAACTCACGCTCGCCGCGGCGGAAGTGGCTGAGAAACTCGATCGGATGTTGTTCGAACGCCAGGGCGACGCGCTGACGATGGCTCGATCATTGGAGTTACGAGTTTCCGACACGAAGTATATCTCCGAATATCTGAACTGGATGAAGCAGGAGTATGCACCGACGTATCTGTCGTTAGAGGTCATGAACGCGCGCGGTACGGTTGTGGCGGCGACAGAATCCTCGCTGATCGGGCGCGATCGCAGCCGAGACCAGTCATTTAACGCAGTTCGTGCAACGCGACGCCTCAATATTGTCGATGTCGCGGTGCAGGAAACAGCGGAGAGCGGCGTCGATACGGTCATGTTTACCGCTCCGATTCTCGATCAGCAAGGCACGTTTCTCGGCGTCGTAACGACGCAGGTGGGAATCCCATTCTTGGAAGAGACTACGACCAGAACCATTCGCTCATTTGAAGCTCGGCGAGGAGTAGGCGGGCAAGTCGAGTACCAAATGTTGACGAAACAAGGCAGACTATTTGTCGACTCAGATTTCCCCCACAAAGGAGGCATCAACCTCAAAGAGCTGGGGCTTCCCTCGGCGCTGCGAAGCGAGGCCGGCGCACCGGGATTCATCGAAGAAGAGCATCTGCGCCGACATGTCCAAGTGGTCACAGGCTATGCGCGGACCAATGGGTTTGGAGATTTCCCCGGGTTGGGCTGGTCGATTCTCGTTCGGATGGATCGGCAAGATATCTTGGCGCCCAGCCATACGTTCTTATGGAAGGCCGGGATCGTCGGCGGGGTCGTCTGGATTCCCATGTTGGGGTTGTTGTTCTGGGCCACGGCCCGATTGCGCGCAGAGCATCGGCAGGCTCAACAGGAAAGCGCCTGGGCGAAAGCCGCTGAAGCCGCATTGCTCCAAAGTCAGGAGAGAAATCGGGCCATCGTCGATACCGCGCTCGACGGGGTGATTACCATCGATTCGACCGGGATGGTGACCGATTGGAATGCGCAGGCCACGGCGATTTTCGGATGGTCCCGCGAGGATGCGATGGGACGGGCTCTTTCCGAAACCATTATTCCTGAGCGGGATCGTCAAGCGCATGAACATGGCCTCCGTGAATTTCTTCGAACGGAGACGGGAGCGATCTTAAACCGCCGAATTGAAATTATCGCTCGCCACAAGGACGGGAGGGAGCTTCCTGTTGAGCTGTCGGTATCGCCTGCAAAAATAGGAGATGCGTACATCTTCAGCGCCTTTATTAGGGATATCACCGATCGCCGTCGCGCTGAACGGCGTCTGGCGTCTCAGTATGCCGTGACCCGGGTTCTCGCTGAGGCGACGACTCTCGAAGAGGCAGTCCCGAAAATTATTCAGGCCATCGGGGAGAGTTTGGAATGGGATCTGGGCCTGTTCTGGCGGGTGGATAAGGCGGCTGAGGTGCTGCGCTGTCTCGATCACTGGAAGGCGCCATCCGTGCCGGCCGATCCGTTTACCCTGGACACCTGGCAGCGTGTGTTTACACGCGGGCAGGGTTTGCCCGGACGTATTTGGGCCACTGGCAAGCCAGCTTGGGTGGCGGATGTCACAATAGACACGAATTTTCCTCGTGGAGCACAGGCTCGACAAGTTGGGTTTCACGGGGCGTTTGGATTTCCTATTCTCATAGGAAGTGAGATCGAGGGCGTCATCGAACTCTTCAGCCGACAGGTGAGGCAGTCCGATGAGGAGTTGTTGAGAATGGTCGAAGACATCGGTCTCAAAATCGGCCAATTCGGTGAACGGGCGAGAACGGAAGGTGTGTTGCGAGAAACAGAAGCGCAGCTGCGGCAGGCGCAGAAGATGGAAGCGGTGGGACGATTGGCCGGCGGCATGGCGCACGACTTCAATAATCTTCTTACGGTGATTCGAGGATATAGTGACTTACTCCTGGGCCGTTTGGGACCGAGTGATGCCATGCGGAAGGATGTGGAGGAAGTGAAGAAGGCGGCGGATCGGGCCTCCGGTCTGACCCGTCAATTGCTGGCGTTCAGCCGCCGTCAGTTCATTGCCGCGAAAGTTCTTGATCTCAATGCCCTCGTCGCTAATATGGACGGCATGCTGAGGCGTCTCATCGGTGAAGATATCGTCGAATTCAACGCCGAATTGGATGCGTCGCTTGGCGCCATTAAAGCAGATCCCGGACAGGTCGAGCAGGTCATCATGAATCTGGTGGTGAATGCGCGTGATGCGATGCCGAAGGGTGGGCGCCTGACGATCGAAACCAAGAATGTGACGATTGGGGACGAGGTGCGTTTGGATGTTGTGGGGGTGGCGCCGGGTTCGTATGTGCTGCTGACGGTTCGAGATAACGGTCATGGGATGGATGCGGAGACTCGATCGCATCTGTTCGAACCGTTCTTCACGACGAAGGAGAAAGGGAAAGGGACAGGGTTAGGACTCTCGACCGTGTACGGCATCGTGAAGCAAAGCGGGGGCAATATTACGGTGGAGAGCGCGCCAGGCCGTGGCGCCACCTTCCGTATTTATTTTCCGAGAGTGGAACAAAAGGCGGAAGTAGTGGAGGGGTCAGCTGAAGCGATTAGTCCAGCACGTGGCCGTGAAACGATTCTCTTGGTCGAGGACGAACCGGCAGTTCGCGGTCTCGTCCATGAGACGTTGCGGCTCCATGGCTATACGGTGCTGGAGGCGCGTCATGGGATCGAAGCCCTCCTGACGAGTGCAAAATACGTGGGTCCCATCCATCTGTTGCTGACAGACGTCGTGATGCCGCAGATGAGCGGACCCGAAGTTGCAGAGAAGATTCTGACCATTCGACCGGAAATCAAAGTACTCTACATGTCGGGGTATCCGGACCACCCGGTGTTCGATCAAGGGGGCTTGAGCCGCCAGACCGGATTCTTGCCGAAGCCATTCTCCCCTCCTGTGCTGACGCAAAAAGTGCGCGAAGTATTGGACAGTGTGAAGGCCGCCTAGTGCAGGATGCTGAAAAAGTCCGCCAGCGTCGTTCTCGGTTCATCGAAATCCTCAACGTACCCAGAGGGTACGCCTCCGGTTTCGACTCGCCTGCGGCCTAGCTGAACGGCCTTTTTGAGCATCCTGCGGGAACGGTTCCCTCTCGATTGAGCCTGGCTATTCCCGCCAGATCGCTTGATCTTCGGGCTCGGTTCCGTTTATCGTGGCGGCACCGAACCGGATAGACCAGAGAGACTAGAAAGACCAGAGCGACAGGGTCATGCAGCAAGGTCGAGAACTCGACATCGGGCACTATCGAATCACGCAGGAGCCGTTCTATGCGGAGGTCCGCGGCGAGATCGGTTTGTTCACGATCGCCGCAAACAGCAAGATGCCGGTCATGCTCAAGGGGCCGACCGGCTGCGGCAAGACCCGATTCGTCCAGCATATGGCCTACAAGCTGGGCCGTCCTTTAATTACAGTGGCTTGCCATGAGGATCTCACCGCTTCCGATCTTGTCGGGCGGTATCTGCTTAAGGGCCAGGAGACGGTCTGGGTTGATGGGCCGCTGACGCTTGGCGTGAAGCATGGCGCGATCGTCTATTTGGACGAAATCGTCGAGGCGAGGAAGGACACCACGGTCATCATCCATCCTCTGAGCGACGATCGCCGCTTCCTGCCGATTGAAAAGAAAGGCCAGATTCTCGAAGCGGCCGACGACTTCCTCCTGGTGATTTCCTATAACCCCGGTTACCAGAGCGTGCTCAAGGATTTAAAGCAAAGCACGAAGCAGCGCTTCATGGCGATTGAGTTCGACTATCCGGCGCCTGACGTCGAAACCACCGTGGTCGAGCGGGAGGCGGGGGTCAGCCGTGATCTTGCCGCGAGCCTGGTGAAACTTGGCGGAAAAGTGCGGAACCTCAAGAATCACGGCTTGGAAGAAGGGGTCAGCACCAGATTGCTGATCTATGCCGGGACACTCATCCGGCAAGGTGTGGCGACCGATCGGGCCTGCGACGTGGCGATCGCCCGTCCGATCACTGACGATCCCGATATGCAGCGCAGCATTCTAGAATTGGTCAAGGCCATTTTCTAATCCCCCGTATAGCAGGATGCTGAAAAAGTCCGCCAGCGTCGTTCTCGGCTCATCGAAATCCTCAACGTACCCCAGAGGGTACGCCTCCGGTTTCGACTCGCCTGCGGCCTTGCTGGACGGCCTTTTTGAGCAGCCTGCGACGGAGGGGGGACCTCTGTGCTCGCGGAACGCGCGGCCTGGGAAGGCCCTCGTTCGACGCGCGCACCTGAGGTCTCCCCCTTCCATCCCGCCACGAGTTGGGAGGAGGAGAAAAGGGCTGTGAAGATATAATAATGAGGTTTATCGTAGCTGTTTCAATTCAAGACAGCTGATGCAATTCTTTTCGCATCCTCGACGAAACTCTTGTGCAGGGCAAACACCTCAGAAAATTCATGAGAGACCGATGGTTCATTTGAAAGCTTGATGAAGACCCTCTCTGCGTCATCCCAGGTGATCTCATAGTTTAAAAAGTCACCAGCAGCCATGATCGACTGCTTCGATTGCCCATCAAACCTCATGATCGCGTACTTCAAATAGATCATCCATGCGGGCCTAAATCTTACTTGCACCATCTGACCTATTCGTGTAGTTACGCTGTCTTCCAGCTTCACGACCTTTTGGCGAAATTGATAGTAACTATTTATGTAGCTGTGAAGTGTATTGCCAATGTTTTGAACCCGTAGGACATCCTTTTCGTTGGAAGCCATTAAGAGTTCGAATAGTCGACGCGGCACCTTATTGCCAGACATTCTTTCGAACAGTGATGGCGGATTCGAAACATCCCGGACGGCTTCAGGAAAACGAAAAAGTTTCACTATTTCGGATAGAAGACGAACCGCTGCTTCGTCGGTGGCATTTGTTGGTTGGATTTCTAGGGGTTTGGTAATAGATCGTAGCTTCATATAAGCCAAATTCTCTCTCGTTGTAGGCTTCACCATGGAAACGTGATCACCATCCACAACTTCGCAGGACGTTACAATACCTCCGCAGGCGCTTGCCTGCGCAACAAAGTAATCAGTTGCTCCCCTGAAAGCAAAAAGTGAGACACGAGGTGTTTCTCTCTTGCCTTTTTCGCGGGGCTTGTTAAAACGCTGTTTCCACTCCTCTTGCAACCTGTGGAGTTCCGTGCCGAGCACCTTCATGTCATTGGCTTGCTTGTTTTCGCAAAGCAGTCTGAGCATGTCCGCTCCTTCAACTCCGAGATAAGGCGTCCCGAAAGTCAAAACACTTATCGCTGCTCGATCCAGCAGGTCAACGTTACTCCGTTCTAACGTCAAGAGCCCATGCAGGATGACCAGGCCGCCCATGCTATGCCCAACTAGAATTGACGATTGGTAACCTGGGAGCGTCTCCTTCAGAAAGGAGGCAAGGTATTCACCCTGATCACGAATATCGCTGACCTGTCGGCAGGCCTGTGAGGGATAGCCGAATAGATGGATATTGTAGTCGTCAAATTCAGGGTCATTTTTAATAAGCTCCGGGAAGATACCCCAGGCGGAATCCTTTGATGAATTAAAGCCATGGACAAAGACCAACAGTTTGTTGCGGTTTGTATCTTGCCGCTTCCATTCTCTAAGGTTTTCGGTAGGCTTGCCCGTCAACGAAGCTACGGCCGTACAGCCGGGGAGGCTGAGGATTAAGAATAAGATCCCTAAAAGGATAAAAGGTTGTTCCTTCAGAGGCTTATTGAGAAAACGAGATGTAGCTGGCTGGAAAATCAATGTTCCCTTGCTTGATGTACCTCTTCCACAAAATGAGAATTTGTGTAACCTATTCCGATCCTCAGCTCGTAGTCGCACTTTCATGGGCTGGCTGCTATTCACAATCATTTGTATTTTGCCAGGCGACAGGATAATTCAAATCGCTCGGGAAATCGACCTGCACTCCCTTCGATTTCAAATAGAGGTTTGGAAGGAGGCAGGTTTAACACAGACTGGCTTTGCAGTCGGTCACTACGAGGTTTGTGAGTTTTTCACCCGCGTCGAGCTCGAGAGTTAGCCAGGCTAGCCCTATCAGGCGTTCTTCTTGGCGAGGTCCTGTTCCCTCATCAATCAAGCTAACGAGGTAGTAGCGGCCGGCGGGGATTTTGGTGAACCAGAAATGTCCGGTTGGGTTGGCTCTCGTCGTCCGAATATAAGGGGCCAACCGTTTTTCCACTTGCAGCCTTGTCAGCGCTTCTTGCGAGCAATCGGTTGGAGTGCGTGGAGTTGCGGCGCTTTCGGAAGAGGCGGAGGGTTCCGCCGTTGAACAGGATGTGGTTCTGACGTTGTGGTCGAACCAATGACGGGTATAGGTGGTGATGGGGATGAGATGAACTGGAGCGCCAGCTTGGGTGATGGCCTTTCCAGAGGGGGAAACAAGAAATGCCTGGCCGGCTAAAGCGCCTTTCCCTTTCTGCTTGTATGCGAGCAGGTCTCGTTCGTTGAGCACCGGAGGTTGTGTTGTTTTGACAGGAGATGTGTTGCCAGGTTCGCCGGCCTGCGCCTGGTGGGAACACAGGTTTCCCAGCATGAGTGCGATGACTGCGGCGCACAGAAGTCGGTTGCGCAGTGGCATGGTTGCTACGAAGTCGATGAGGACGATGCCGGTGTTTCATCCAACGAAGTCGGTGTCGCAGTTGCTTTGTGCTTGAGTGCTCGACCCTTTTCAGGGGTTGGGTCGGTGACGACGCCGTAGACCTCCCGTCCCTCATGACCTTCCGGGAGATATTCCGTGATCGGCAGGCCGTCTTCCCGGACAAATAAGAGGCGGCAGTATTTGTAGATCTGCATTTCGTCGCAGGCGCACATCCAGCGGCGGAGTTTGGCCTCTGCGGCTTTATCCTTATAAAAGTTGCAGGGGCAGAGGGGTTTGCCCAGCTCGTCCATGTGCATCGCGAGACCTTTAACCACGGCTTCGGTGACTGCTGGCATGGGATGCATAGCGGTTCCGCTCTTCTCAGCGAATCCCTTCACATATTTCCACATCTTGTCGAGACTCTCTTGCTTCGGCTCGGCCATCGCAACTCCTTTGGCAAAAGGCACTGGGCGAGGGTTAGAAGAGGGACCTGCGCCGCAGGGGTACAGTTTACAAGCGCTAGGGCGTCCTTTACAATCTAGCCCGCATCATTCATGACCGTTTCTGCTGCAATCGCCGATCCGCTGCTACGACAGGCCTTCGGCGGCGGGCTCGCCCCTCGGACCCTCAACGTACTGCACGAGTACGCCTCGGGGCCTCAGGTCTCCGCGCGCCGGTCTCGCGACGCGGCTCAGCGATTTCGCCACGAACCGGCATAAATGATGAGGGCTACACTTCCTCAAAGCTCTTTAGGACTGGATCGAGAATGGAGATGTCGGATACTCATCAGCAATTGATTGCCAAACTGGCGGAGGAGCTGGGGTCGGCTACGGCTGAGCATCTGGTCTCTCGCCTTGCTGAGGCCGTTGCGGCGCCGAATCAGGTGGAAGGTGTCTTGTTGTTGCTCGATGAATTGGCTGAGATCTCTCAAAAAGTAGCTTGCGCCGCGATCGAATCGTTTCCTGATTTACAACAGAGGGGTCGGCTCAGCGAGGCGGTGGCCTGGCTGGATCTGGGGATTGCGTTGGCTGAGTCCTCTGGTGCGATGGGGCTGAAGTACTTCAAGGAGAGCCCGCTGGTTTTGGGTCTGATCGAGCCACCATCGATTCGGTCGCTGGTGCTGAAAACCGCGCTGGAGCTGGCCGAGCGGGATGCGAATGTTACGCTGGAATTTCTCCGTGTCTCGCCGGAAGTCGTGACGGTCATCTCGCCGGATGAGCTGGGAGCCTGGCTGGAAATCGGGCTTGAACTGACGCAGGTCGATTTTGTCGTCGCGCTGGAGTACGTCCGCCAAATTCCCGCGGTTGCTCGCGTGTTACCGCTTCACGATGCCAGAGCCTGGGCGACATTCGGGTTGAAACTGATCTCTCAGAATAGTTTCGGCAAGACGGACTATTTCGGGACCGTTGAATTCCTCCGTACCAGTCCGCTCATCCTCGGTGATCACGAAGATCCATCGGTACGAGCCAAGGTGATCACGGTTGGATCGTTGCTGGCCGAACGTGATCCAGGGTCGGGCATTGCCTGGTTATCGGAGTCGCCGCGCCTGTTGCGCGCTGTGCCGAATGAGGGATGGCGGTTAAGAATATTGCAGTACGGGGCCTTGGTGGCAGAGCGTGACGCGGACACGGCGTTGGCCTATTTGCGGCGCGCGCCTGAATTAGCGGGCGTGATCGGGGAGTCTGCTGAGGCCACGGCTCGCTTTGATGCCTGGTTCACAGCAGGGATGGAAGTCCTGGCCTACAGCGTCGAAGGAGCCAGGGCCTATTTCGCCCTGGAGTCGCAGAAGGCGCTGACATCGGTGGAAGCGGCCCTCAGCGGTGTGCCGCTTCGGCAGGTAGCCCGTACCGTGAAACTTTTCGTGCAAGGGCTCTGTGGAACGGATTTGACGATTGAGGCGCTTCTCGACTCGCTGAGCCAGGAGAATTCTGCGCGGGCCACGGTAAGCCAGGACGGGCGCACGATCTCACTGCCGGCGCTTCTTCGTCGCTATCCTACGACTGAGGAGAATACACGCTTGTATTTGGTAATGGCGGCTCATGAAGCAGGCCATGTGGAATTCGGGACGTACCGGCTGACCCTTGAGTCGCTTGGAGATCTAGTCGTGGTCGTGCGACAGAGATATGGCCGGGTGAAACAGGCTGCGCCGGAGACCTTGGCAGCATTGTTCCGCCTGTATCCTCATCCGGGACTGATCCAGGATTTGTGGATGCTTGTGGAGGATGCGCGAGTAGAGTTTCTGCTTCAACGGGAATATCCGGGTCTCCAGCGCGATCTACAACAGTTCGCGCGAGAGGCAGTCACAACGCGGTCGCTGACGCACGGGCTGACCGTCAAAGAGCTCGTGGTCGATCAACTGCTCCAACTGTCGACCGCTGCATCGCAGTCTGTTGCCATTCACGAAGCGATCAAGGGCGAGATCGCCATCCTCTGGCCGATGTGCCAGACAATTCTCGCTCCAACGGCGACAGCGGAAGAGGCCGTGCGTGTAGCCCATGCGCTCTATGTGCGGCTCGAAGAATTGTTGGCTCCGAAGGGGGCGATGATCCTGGCCGATCAGACCGATGACACGTCGGAAGAGCTGGGCGTAGGTCCATCCGCGTCTGAACAGACGGGTGAGGACTATCGCCCTGTGACCAACTGGGTCTATCGTGGGGCGATGAATCCTGAGTTCATTCGTCAGCATGATCTGCCACGGGTATCAATACGGGATGGCCTTCGAGTCGAAGATGGGCGATGACGACACCGTGGTTGAAAAGGGTATCGTCAAGGTTATTATGGATTCGCAGAGCGCTCCGCTTCTCCAGGGAGCCGAAGTCGATTACGTGGACAGTCTCCAAGGGTCCGGGTTCTCGATTAAGAATCCACAAGCCAAGACGACGTGCGGGTGTGGCAGCTCCTTCAGTTCCTAAGGCCTATGCATGGGTAGCGTGAGCTAGCCAGTTGAATGAGTGATTCAGAAGAAGCCAGGATTGTCCGAATACAGCGGCCGATCCTGGCTTCTCTATTTTCTGCACCGGATATGAGCTGAACGTACGATGGCACAGGCGAGCGTCACGAGGCGATATCGGTTCTGCGCCGCACATCGGTTGCACACTGATCATCTGTCTCCCCAAGAAAATCAAGCGGTGTTTGGGAAGTGCAATAATCCCAATGGACATGGCCATAACTATGTCGTGTTGGTCACGGTGAAGAGTACGGTTCCAATCGCGAACGGTGGGGGTGTCGACCTGGAACGATTGGATCGAACTGTGACCGACCAAGTGGTTAGACGGTTCGACCATCACGATCTCAATCGAGACCCCAAGTTTGCCGATCGCACCACCACCGGAGAAAATCTGGTGCTGCTGATCTGGGATCTGTTGGTGAAATGCCTTCCCGTCGGGCAACTGGAAAAGGTCGGGCTCATTGAAACACGCGACAACTATTTCGAGTATGCGGGGTCGATGAGTCAGGCCCCGGTGCTCAGAGAGGGGCATCATGGCTAAGCAGGGAGTCAAGCGGCGGGGTCGGCATGATGTTGAAGACCTCAGTAGGAGCGGGAGAGCTGCGGATGTGAATGTCCTGCAATCTCTGGTCACAGAGATGTTGCTGGCCCTCGGTGAAAAGCCTGGCCGGAACGGGCTCCTCAAGACTCCAGAGCGAGTGGCCAAGGCCCTTGCCTTTATGACCCAGGGCTATCACCGTGACATCGATCAGCTTTTGAACGGCGCTCTCTTTCCAATCAAGTACGATGAGATGGTGATCGTGAAAGACATCGATTTCTTCAGCATGTGCGAGCATCACCTGCTGCCGTTCTACGGCAGAGTTCATGTCGGTTACTTGCCGAATAAGAAAGTAGTGGGTCTCAGTAAGATTCCTCGCATCGTGGATACCTTTGCGCGACGGCTCCAGGTCCAAGAGCGGCTGACTGTCCAGATCGCCGAAACGCTGAAATCCAAGCTGAATGCGCATGGAGTGGGCGTGGTCGTCGAAGCGCGACACCTGTGCATGATGATGCGGGGCGTTGAAAAACAGAACACAGTGGCAGTCAGCAGCTCCATGTTAGGCGCCTTCCGCAGTCAGCCACAAACGAGGTTGGAGTTTTTGAAGCTCATTCGGCGAGGCAGCGTAGGCGACTCTGATTAACCGGACGTTGAAAAAGTCCCCCAGCTGCGTTCTCGCATCGTTCAGACCTTCAACGTACCGCAAGGGTACGCCTCAGGCCTTCACTCGCTGCGGCCTTGCTGGATGAAATTTTTGAACGTCCTGCTTGGTCTCTCCCGTTTCATCCCAGCAGTAGGCGAAAGTAATACCATAAAATTACTCAACCCAGTCCATCTACTTCCCGCCTTTGTAGTTTCAGTCTGTCGGCATGTTGAGTTCTTGGGCGAAGGTCACGACGATGTCGTTGAAGGCTTCTGGCTGTTCTAAGTTTGCCAGATGTGCGGCGCTGGGAATGATGGCTAGGTGAGCGTTGGGGATGTGGTCGGCCATGAGTTTGGCGTCTGACGGTGGGGTGGCTTGGTCCAGTTCGCCGACGATGATTTGGGTGGGGCAGGTGATCTGGCTTAAGAGAGGAACTGAATCTGGCCGTTCGGCCATTGCCATGAGATCTCCGGCAATCTCGCTGATTTGATTGCTCTCGATCATGGCTCGCACGCGCTGGACAAGGTCTGGCCTCGTCTTGATGCTTTGAGAAGAGAGGAGTTTCGGAATCATGAGATCAGCAATAGCCGACGGTCCTTTCTTATAGGCGGTCTGCGCCATCTGGAACCGTCCGTCTTTTCCTTCTACTGTGTCTGCCTGCGCCTTCGTGTCCGCCAGGATCAATCCCTTCACACGAGCTGCGTACTTCCGATAGAACGCGAAGAGGATGTAGCCGCCCATGGAGAGGCCGGTGAAGATCGCTTGTTGAATCGCCAGCCGGTCCAGCAGCGCACACACATCGTCGGCAGACTGCTCCAACGTATAGCGCCAGAGCGGCGCGTCTGATTCGCCATGACCACGGAGGTCAATCGTAATGACTCTGAATTGCGACGAGAGCGCGGCTTCCTGTTGCGCCCACATTGAGCGATTCAAAGGAAAGGCATGCAGAAAGACGATGGGAAGACCGACTCCATGGTCGTTGTAGGCGATGGTGATGCCGTTAACCTGAGTTTGCATGGTGTCTCTTCTTTCGCTGTTCGTAACATTGGGCGTAGGTATGGTCAAGGGGCTGATTGCGATCATGTTGACCGGCGTATACAATTCACCCCGTTGTTGAGGATTTGGATGACGACTTCACGCGATCAGGCTCTCGATTTGTTCGGCACTCCCGAGGGAGAGAAGTCTGTTGAGGCTCCATTGGCCGAGCGTCTGCGGCCGCGAGAGTTTGCGGACTTCGTCGGACAAGAGGACATCACTGCGCCGGATCGGCCATTGCGGAGGGCGATCGAGGCAGATCAACTCTCCTCCGTCATCTTCTGGGGGCCGCCCGGCTCTGGCAAGACCACGCTGGCGCATCTCGTCGCGCGTCACACCAAAGCGCAGTTCGTGCCCTTCTCGGCGGTCACAGGGGGTGTCCCAGAACTGCGGGCCATCATCAAGACAGCGGAGCAACGCCAGGCGATCAACGGTCAACGGACCATTCTCTTCGTCGACGAGATCCATCGGTTCAACAAGGCGCAGCAGGATGCCTTTCTGCCTCATGTCGAGCGGGGGACGGTTATCTTGGTCGGTGCGACCACGGAAAATCCTTCATTTGAAGTGATCTCACCGCTCCTGTCTCGTTCCTTGGTCATTGTGCTCAAGCCTCTTTCGGATGAGGCACTGGGGCATATTCTGGACCGGGCGCTTGTGAATTCTGCGATTGGGTTAGGGCAGTGGAACGCCAGCCTGTCACCCGATGCCAGGCAGCGACTGATTGCCTATGGCAACGGTGACGCAAGGGCGCTCCTGACTGCATTGGATTTTGTGGTCAAGCAGCAACCGGCTGGGCCTGATGGCACACGCCTGATCGATGGAGCGGCGCTGGAAGCCGCGTTGATGAAGAAGTCGATCCGCTACGATAAGTCAGGCGAAGAACATTACAACGTCATCTCTGCCTATATTAAGAGTCTCCGGGATTCCGATCCTGATGGTGCCCTCTACTGGCTCGCCCGTATGTTGGAAGGGGGGGAGGACCCGAAATTTATTGCCCGGCGTTTGGTTATTTTCGCCTCCGAGGATGTGGGGAATGCCGATCCGACGGGGTTGGTGGTCGCGACTGCGGTCGCTCAGGCCGTGCAGTTCGTAGGGTTCCCAGAGGCGCAGATCAATTTGGCCCACGGAACGACTTATCTCGCAACCAGGCGCAAAGATAATGCGTCCTATATTGGGCTGCTTGAGGCCATGGAAGACGCAAAAGCCCATGGAAATCTGGGGGTTCCGCTCCATTTACGGAATGCCGTCACCTCGATGATGAAAGGGATGGGGTATGGAAAGGCATACCGCTATGCCCACGATGATCCCCAGGCAAAAGAGCAGGAGCATCTTCCGGCATCGCTCAAGGGGCGTCGCTACTACCGGCCTAAAGATGCCTAACCGGTGGCTTCACAGGGTGGTGGACAAAGATTTCTAATCGGTTATACTTAGGTCCATGAAACGGCACAATTCGAAGTCGACAGTATCGATCGCTGCGACGAACGAACGGCGCAAATTTGTACGGGCGACATTGGTCGGTTCGGCGCTCATTTCACCGAAGAGTGGAGCCAAGGCGATTACGGCTGTGTTGGATAATGTCAACAAAGTCGGCGCAGGGTTGCACACGAAAGAGAAGATGGCGATGGCTCAGCCGGTGACCGTGTCGTTGGCGTTTCTCGACTCGGATCGCGCGGAACAGATGGAAAGGCTCGATGGGAAAGTCGCTTGGGTGAAGCCATGGGAAAAGGGGTTTCTGATCGGCGTGGTTTGGGA
>SWDN01000017.1:288969-294855 GCA_005116775.1 Nitrospira sp. | reverse complement strand
TTGGTTTATTTAGTTTGTCTTGTTTGTTTAGTTGAACAAAACCAACCAAAAGAACCAAACAAACCAGATCAACCAGTCCGCCTGTTCCCCGCGGCGGCCTACGCAAACGCCGTCAACTTCTGTTTGACATCTTCCAATTCTGCCGAGAGCGTTTCCCACTTAGTAGTGAGCCGTACGAGATCTTTCTTCCACCCGTCGTATTCCGTTTGCAGCACGCTCCATTTGGTGGATTCATTTTTATAGAGCGCGGGGTCGGCTAATTCGAGATCCCGTGCTTTGATCTTCGTCTCACAGTCGGCGATCTCGGCTTCAGCCCGTGCGATCTGTTTTTCCAGACGGGCCTGAGTCTTGTTCAAATCGCGGCGATCTCCGGCTGAGGATTTGGCCTGTACTTGTGAGGCCATAGCCCTGGTCGGCCCGGCATCCTGCCCACGATCTGCCCCCTTCAGGTCGTCGCTCGTTTCTTTGATGGAGTCGATTTCCTGCGCTTTTTTCCACAGATAATATTCATAGTCGCCGGAGAAACTTCTTGCCTTGCCTTCCTCGATTTCAATGACACGGGTGCAGACTCTGGTCAGAAAGGTGGGGTCGTGGGAGATAAAGATGATCGTGCCGGGGAAGTCCGAGAGTGCATCGGTGAGCATGTCGACTGAAGCGGGGTCGAGATGGTTGGTCGGCTCGTCGAGCAACAAAGTATTGGCCGGTTCGACCAACATGCGCGCGAGCGCGACACGGTTGCGCTCCCCTCCGCTCAATGCCTTGATCGGTTTCTTTTGGTCATCACCGGTGAAGAGAAAGGCGCCGGCAATCCCACGGAGAAAATTCATTTCCGCCTGGCTCGATATTTCGGAGAGCGATTCGAGAATGGTATGTTCGGGGTTCAATGTTTCTGCCTGATGCTGGGCGAAGTAGTGGAGCGTGACACCGTGGCCCACGGTTCTGGTTCCCTTATCCGACTCCAACACTCCGGCCAGCATCTTGAGCAACGTGCTTTTCCCTGCGCCGTTTTCCCCTACCAGCGCGATGCGCTGGCCCCGTTCGACCGAACAGTCGACTCGGGCATAGACCACTTTTTCACCATAACGCTTGGCTGCGCCTTCGAGTTCCAGGACCTGCCGACCGCTCGCCGCCGGGAGGGGAAATTTGAATTTCACCCGCTTGGGATCGCGCTTGATCTCGATCATCTTGACCTTGTCGAGCGCTTTAATCCGCGATTGAACCTGGCTGGCTTTGTTCGCTTGATAGCGGAATCGATCGACGAAGGTTTGAACCCGCGCGACCTCTTTCGCCTGGCGCCCTGCGGCAGCTTCACGCTGCGCGTCCCGTTCAGCGCGGATCTTTTGGAATGACGTGTAGTTGCCCCGATATTCTTCGATCTTATGGTGCCGGAGATCCCAGATGTGCGTGACGACACGATCGAGGAACGCCGTGTCGTGGCTGATGAGCAACAGTGTCATCTCCGAGTTCAAGAGAAATTGCTCAAACCAGCGCTGTGTCGGCTTATCCAAGTGGTTCGTCGGCTCGTCGAGCATCAGGACATCGGGATTCGTCAAGAGCAGGTGCGCCAGGGCAACCCGCATGCGATACCCGCCGGACAGCTTTTCGACTTCACGACTGAAGTCGATCTCAGAAAACCCCAATCCCATGAGGATACGTTCGGCTTCGTGTTCCGGGTACAGATCTCGATGGGTCGCGTCCAATACGTTCTTGCCCGTGATGGTTTCGAGTTCCTGCGGGAGATAACCGATGCGGAGGCGAGGACGCTTGCGGATTCCTCCCTTATCCGGTGATTCCTCTTCGAGGATCATCCGAAAGAGCGTAGTTTTACCTGCGCCGTTGGGTCCCACGAGGCCAACTCGTGAACCAGGGCGGAGATGCGCCGTCGCACCCTCAAGCAGAATCCTCGTGGAATATTGTTTGTAGACTGACTCAATTTGGAGCATGAGAAAATTTAGAGGGAGTTATATCAGCCTATGCATGTTGAATGAGCATACCGTGGCGCTAGGAGAGGCCTGGCGTTGACTACCTAGAGCATGTGCGGGTTGTACCCTGAGGCGACCATGACACTTTCGTTCAATACGTTCGCCGGTTCACATGACGTGCGGTTTGGTGGAGCTGGCCGGGATTGAACCGGCGACCTCGTGAATGCCATTCACGCGCGCTCCCAACTGCGCTACAGCCCCATGCCACTAGAGGCGTCCCTACCATACCGCTCCGGTCCTGGCCATGAGTCCAGCCAGGGCTCTTTTTTTTGAGGAGCATGTCAGACGATGGGAAATCTTGTGGTGATCGGAGCGCAGTGGGGCGACGAAGGCAAGGGCAAGATCGTGGATATCTTGGCCCGCGACGTTGATGCAGTGGTTCGCTACCAGGGAGGGTCTAACGCAGGGCACACCGTGATCAATGAGCAGGGCACCTTCGTGTTTCACCTCATTCCATCAGGTATTCTCTATCGCGGAACGCTCTGTGTGATCGGGAACGGAGTCGTTGTGGACCCGGCCTCGTTGATCGAAGAGCTGGACCATCTCCAGACACAAGGCGTGAAGATCGGGAAGAATTTTGTCGTGAGTCAGCGTGCCCATCTTATCCTGCCCTATCACAAGGCCATCGACAAAGCGTCTGAACAGTCGAAAGGCTCGCGCCGGATTGGCACGACAGGGCGAGGGATTGGCCCATCCTATGCCGATAAGATGTCCAGGGTTGGTATCCGTATGGGGGATCTGCTCAATCCGAAAGCCTTTCGAGGCAAACTTGAAGAGAACGTAGTGGAGATCAATTGGTTTCTCGAACAATTGTATAAGCTGGAACGTTTCGACATCGATAAAGTATTCCGGCAGTACATGGGTTATGCCGATCGGCTGAAGAGCCATATTGTCGATACGGCCATGCTTGTCAATAAGATGATTGAGAGCAAGAAGGTCGTATTATTCGAGGGTGCACAGGGGACACACTTGGATGTGGACTTCGGCACCTATCCCTACGTCACGTCCTCCAGTTCGACGGCTGGCGGAGCCTCGACAGGAACGGGCGTGGGACCGACGAAGATCGATGCGGTACTTGGGGTCGCCAAGGCCTATACCACACGTGTCGGCAGTGGGCCGTTCCCTACGGAGTTGACCGATGCGGTGGGAGAGGGGCTTCAAACAAGGGGGAAGGAGTTTGGATCGACGACGGGACGCGCACGCCGCTGCGGCTGGTTCGATGGTGTCCTTGTGCGGTACGCCACGAAAGTGAACGGGCTTTCGTCGCTGGCCGTGACGAAATTGGATGTGCTCGATGGCTGCAAGGAACTCAAGGTCTGCACGGGCTATCGATATCAAGGGAAGCTCTATCGGGATATGCCGGCCGACCTCCAAACGTTGACCGACTGTGAACCGGTGTACAAGACGTTCAAAGGATGGTCAGGTACTACCACCGGCGCCACCACGTACAAACAGCTCCCTGTGGAAGCCAAGCGCTATCTCCAATACCTTGAAGAGATCTCCGAGTGTCCCATCGATATGATTTCCACCGGCTCGAAGCGGAGTGAAACCATCACACTTCGCAATCCACTCAAGGCTCACTCGCGTGCGCGATAAGCGAGGAGCTTTGTTATCACGTTCTTCTAACGCCGTGGGCTAGGCAGAGGCCGAGCGTCGGTGGTAGAATTCGCGCTCTTTTCTCGGTGAGCCGGTAGCTCAGTTGGTAGAGCATCGCCCTTTTAAGGCGAGGGTCCTGGGTTCGAGTCCCAGCCGGCTCACCACATCGTTCAATAACGTCTTTGTTACTCTTCCACCTTCAAAAGGATGTGTTCTTTTTGAGGCAGGAAATGATTTCGCCGAATTGAATGTCGGCTCCACTCGGTGGTGTCATATGTGTTTGCCGTTGACCTGTAAGTGAGCAGGGATCGTTTAGCGGTAAGGCGCTGACTAGCTGATAGGCAGGAGTAGGCTTCTTCTATTGTCTTCTTTGATTGGCTCGCGTAATCAGGAATCCCAAAGTTAGAACTATTGCCAGGACTGCAATGATTCCTGCCATGCCCCATCCGAGCACACAGGAATATTGCTCATTGCAGAATTCAAATATAAATTGCCAAAACCTGGTCATCTCTGTTTTGGCCATATGTTGTACGAACATGGTCTTTGCTCCGTTGCGTAACTGGCGGGTGTGAGTATAGCACTTTCGCCTCTGTGCTTGACAGCCCCAAAGTCACTAGTGAATAATGCGTCGCTTTGAAGGCAAGTATCTCATTGGTCGTAAGTGGATAAAATGCCGGATAACGGCGCGTAGAGCCAATTGAGCCCGCGTAAGAGTCGTTGGCAATGTCGTTGTGTATGACCTGCCTGGCGGCGCCTACCGGAGCGTGTCGATAAAGAATATTCGGTTCTTGTGCGATAGGTTTGGTGCGAAGAAGACGGTCCAATACACGCGTCGGAAACTTCACACGCATCGCGCGGTGATGCTTGCCCGTTGCGGATAAAGCGGGCAGGTGCTTGTGGTGCGCGGTCCTGTAGCTCCAATCTTCGCTCTAGGCCTATGTCCGCCGTTTAGACGGCCATTCTTGTTTGACCCACCGACACACGTATCGCCAGAACAACCGCAAAACATCGTAATAATCGGCTCTATCGAAGATGGGCCCACCTCGATCTTGACGACCGATGGCAGTCAGGCAACGAGGCTGGCCCCATATCTGCCCAAGCTGGACGCGGTCCTCCTTGCCGCTCCATGCTCAGTGTTGCAAGGAGAGTTTATTTATCTCATTCATAATTAACGGAGGTTTATTTACGTCATGAATTATAGAAACATTGCCCTCGCCGTTGCTGCACTCGCCTTGTCCCTCTCGTTCTTTGGCGTTCCAGCTATGGCCGTTGAGAAGGACGGTGTCATGATGAAGGATGGCAAAATGGTGCGATTACAGGATGGGAAGGATATCGGCCGGATGGATCGCGAGATGACCATGACCAACGGTACAAGGGTCATGATGAACGGAAAGATGGTCATGAAAGATGGAAAAGAGGGAAAGTTGCAGGAAGGCCAAAGCATGATGCTGGATGGCAAGCTGATCGAGGGTGGTAAGTAGTTTTTCAGTGTTGTTGGGTCTGATAACGCCCGACGTTCTGGCGGCTGGCGGAGCGCAGCATGGCTCCGCTCCGCCAGTTCGCCAGGCCTTCTTACAAATTAGCAGGAATTACTTGTCTAAGTGAGCCCGCTGATCACCAATTAACGAAAGTCCAAGGTTCGAATCCAAGCTAGCCCACCAGTTTATAATCGCTCCTTCTCTTTTCATTTCTCCCCAAGCTTTGTAATCGCGGTCATACTTCGCCAAAGGGCAACGTCTTCGGTGCGCAGCCCGGCGGACTGAGCGTGATCGCTTCGGACGGCATGTTGCTGGGCACAATCGAAACCGGGCAGCCGACCTCCAACGTCGCTTGGGGAGAAGATGGGCGGACCCTGTTCATCACAGGCGGCGCATCGGTCTATCGTCTTCGCTTGACTACAAGTGCTGCCCGGTACTAGCCTGCTGTAAGACTCTCTCCTGCAGGCCGACTCTAGTTATGTAATGTTTCTACCGAAGGAGTCGTATGGCCTCTCATCCTCAGAGCACGTCCACCTCTCAACCACTGATCCTGGCAGAGCAGCAGCGTCTTGATGAAGACGCGCAACGTCGGCGTCATTGGAAACGTTGGGGGCCCTATCTGAGCGAACGAGCTTGGGGGACTGTGCGCGAGGACTACAGCCCTCACGGTACCGCTTGGGAGGCGTTTCCCCATGATCATGCAAGATCCCGCGCCTATCGATGGAACGAGGACGGTCTCGCCGGCATTTGCGATCGCCATCAATATATCTGCTTCGCCATCGCCCTCTGGAACGGGCGCGATCCGATTTTAAAAGAACGAATTTTCGGGC
>SWDN01000017.1:285463-288869 GCA_005116775.1 Nitrospira sp. | reverse complement strand
CAATGAAGACAATCATGGCGAGGACGTGAAAGAGTGCTACTTCTATCTCGATTCGACCCCGACGCATTCCTACATGAAATACCTGTACAAATATCCGCAGGCGGCGTTCCCTTATAGCCGGCTGGTGGAAGAAAACCGCCGTCGAGGGCGCCAGGATCCTGAGTTCGAATTGATGGACAGTGGAGTCTTCGACGAGAATCGATACTTCGATGTGTTTGTGGAATATGCCAAGGCTTCGCCGGAAGATCTGTGCATCCGTATCCAGGTGGTGAATCGCGGCCCTGAGCAGGCAGAACTCACGCTGCTGCCGACGATCTGGTATCGCAATACCTGGTCCTGGGGATCGGACATTCGACGCCCTCGTTTCAAGCAAGGGAAGTCGATGGACCAGATGAGCGTCATCGAAACGCAGCATGACTACTACGGCCTTCGCCGTCTGCTCTGCGAGGATGAGCCCCTCCTGCTATTCACGGAAAATGAAACCAACAGCCGCCGTCTCTATGGCGATCGAGAAGGCGCCCGATACGTGAAGGACAGTTTTCACGATTATGTCGTGCAGGGCGAGAAGGAAGCGGTCAACCCGGACCATGTGGGGACGAAGGCAGCGGCCCAGTACGTGCTGACGCTTCCTCCAGGCGCCACACAGACGATCAAACTTCGACTCACCAACGAGGCGCAGAGTCAGGGCTTTACCAAGCAAGGCTTCGATGCGGTGTTCACCCAACGGATTCAGGAGGCCAACGAGTTTTACGACGGTTTGGCTCCGAGCGGGTTATCCGAAGACGCGCGTCGCGTCCAGCGGCAGGCCTTTGCCGGCATGCTCTGGAGTAAACAGTTTTATCACTATGAGATGAATCGCTGGCTCAAAGGCGATCCCGGCATGCCGGAGCCGCCGCGTGAACGTGTGCATGGCCGCAATGCCGATTGGCCGCACCTCTACAACGCCGATGTGATTTCGATGCCGGACAAATGGGAGTATCCCTGGTACGCGGCCTGGGATCTCGCATTCCACTGCATTTCGCTCGCGCTCGTCGACTCGACGTTTGCTAAGGAACAACTCGTGCTGATGCTGCGTGAGTGGTACATGCATCCGAACGGACAGATTCCCGCCTATGAATGGGCGCTCGGTGATGTCAATCCGCCGGTCCATGCCTGGGCCGCTTGGCGCGTTTACAAGATCGAGAAGAAACGGAAAGGCGTCGGCGACCGTGTGTTCTTGGAGCGGGTCTTTCATAAACTCCTCTTGAACTTTACCTGGTGGGTCAATCGCAAGGATGCTGAGGGGAAAAATATCTTCCAAGGCGGCTTCCTCGGTCTCGACAACATCGGGGTCTTCGACCGCAGTGCGCCGCTGCCGACCGGTGGCCATATCGAACAGTCGGACGCCACCAGTTGGATGGGCATGTATTGCCTGAATATGTTGACGATCGCGCTTGAGCTTGCCAGAGACAAGTTCTGTATGTGAATAATTGGAACGACAAACGGAAAGTGATCCTCCGCTACGACGTGAATCAGGATTGCACGCTCTCAAATAGCCGCCTCTTCTTCGATATGACGAATGCGCCAGGATCCGATGCCCTCGACGGCCTCAAGGTTGATCAGAAGGGCAATGTGTATTCAACCGGGCCGGGAGGGCTCTGGATCATCTCTCCGGAAGGCAAGCAACTCGGCCTCATCAAGGGACCGGAAGATCCCCATAACATGGCTTGGGGCGACGACGACGGCAAGACATTGTACATCACAGCACTGACCGGCATTTATCGGATCAGAGTGAACATCGCCGGGGTGCGACCATGACACGCCGGTCCACAAAGTTCATGATTGTCCTTGGACTGCTCGCTCTCCTACAGGTGGGAGAGGCATGGTCTGAAACAATAACCGCCACGATCATCAGCCTCGATTCGCGCTTCGATCGGCTTGTGCCGAAGGACGCGAAGCTGGAAAAGATTGCCGATGGGTTCACCTGGGTCGAGGGACCGGTGTGGCACGAGCAGGGCGGGTATTTGCTGTTTTCAGACATTCCAGCCAACAGCGTCTACAAATGGAAACCAGGCGAAGGCGTCAGTCTATTCCTGAAAAACAGCGGCTATAGTGGTACGGCTCCGTTTGCAGGTAAGGAGCCGGGCTCGAATGGACTTGCCTTCGATGCACAAGGACGGCTGGTCCTCTGTCGCCACGGCGATCGACAAATCGGGCGACTGGAATCGAACGGAACGATTGCCCCGCTCGCCGATCGCTACGATGGGCATAAGATCAACAGCCCGAACGATTTGGTCTTCAAATCCAACGGCGATGTGTATTTCACCGATCCGCCGTTTGGGCTTCCTCACGCCTTCGCCGATTCGAGCAAAGCCCCGCTTCAAGGAGTCTATCGTCTGTCTAAGGATGGCACGGTGACCGTGCTTATCCATGACATCAAGGCTCCGAACGGTATTGCCTTTTCGCCGGATGAGAAGACGCTCTATGTATCCGATGTCGATCCGAAGCGAGCTGCCTGGCTGGCCTACGATGTGAAAGCTGACGGCACCGTCACCAATGGCCGTGTCTTCTTCGATGCCACCCGCTGGCGCAAAGATCCGTACTTCGGGCCGGATGGATTCAAAGTGGATCGGCAAGGGAACATCTTTGGCGCTCGCCCGGGTGGGCTTAGCGTAATCGCGTCTGATGGTACGCTCCTAGGCACGATCGAGACCAGGCAACCAACGTCGAATGTCGCATGGGGCGAAGATGGACAGACTCTGTTCATCACAGGTGGTTCATCGGTCTATCGCCTTCGCTTGACCACAGGCGCTGCCCGTTACTAACCTGCTGTAAGACTTTCCGCGGCCGGTCGACTCTGTGTTGTACGCTTTCTATCGAAGGAGTCGTATGGCCTCTCATCGTCGGACCACTTCCGCTTCTCATCCGCCAATCCTGGCAGAACAGCAGCGCCTCGAAGATGACGCGCAGCGTCAGCGCCATTGGAAACGGTGGGGGCCTTATCTGAGCGAGCGGGCCTGGGGAACTGTGCGCGAGGACTACAGCCAGCACGGACAGCCTGGGAAGCGTTGCCCCATGATCATGCCAGATCTCGTGCCTATCGCTGGAATGAGGGCGGCCTCGCCGGCATTTGCGACCGCCATCAACTCATCTGCTTTGCCGTCGCCTTGTGGAACGGCCGCGACCCGATTTTAAAAGAGCGAGTGTTCGGCCTTACCGGCAACGAAGGCAATCATGGCGAAGATGTGAAGGAGTGCTACTTCTACCTCGACTCGACGCCGACGTATTCCTATATGCAGTATCTGTATAAGTATCCGCAGGCAGAGTTTCCTTATGCGCAGCTGGTCGAGGAAAATCGCCGCCGGGGGCGTCAAGATCAGGAGTTTGAATTGCTCGATACCGGCGTGTTCATTGTTCTAGCAATGGC
>SWDN01000017.1:278888-285363 GCA_005116775.1 Nitrospira sp. | reverse complement strand
TTGTTCTAGCAATGGCAGTAGCACTATGAATGTCTTGCTTGCCCGCATCACTCTTCCCTGCCTTGACGTGACACGGCTCACATCCGAAACCATGGACCGGACGCTCCCGCTCTTAACTAGGATTCAACTGCAACTCCATTACTGGATATGCCAGGGCTGCGCGCAATACCGCCGGCAACTGCTGGCCCTCCGGCAGGCCATGCGGCGTTCGACGTCTGAGACTCATCCACCAGAAAACGTGCAGCTTTCCTCCATTGCCAAGGCCCGGCTCAAAGAAGCCATTCGCGCCAGACGCGACTAGCACCCTCGCCTCAGCCGCCGTGAAACAGAGGGGGAATCATTTCCTGCCGCCGCCGAACTCAAAGTTGCCGCTTGTCCTCTTTAGATCGCGCCACTTCCCATACCCGTGTAAGACTTCGCACCCTCCTCCGACTATCTCCCATGTCTACGCATACCCATTACGACGTCATCATTATCGGCACAGGTCCAGGCGGCGGCACGCTGGCCTATAAACTGGCGCCGTCGGGGAAGAAGATTCTTCTCCTAGAACGTGGCGGCTATCTGCCGCGAGAGAAGGATAACTGGAGTTCCAAGATCGTCTTTATCGACAACAAGTACAAGGCCAAGGAAACCTGGAAAGACAAGGACGGGGGCACATTTCATCCCGGCATCCATTACAACGTCGGCGGGAATTCGAAAGTCTATGGAGCTGCGCTATTACGTATGCGTGCGCAGGACTTTGGCGAGGTGAAGCATCACGGCGGCATCTCCCCCGAATGGCCAATCCGCTACGACGATCTCGAACCCTATTACACCCAGGCTGAACATCTTTATTACGTGCACGGCAACCGTGGTGAGGACCCAACCGAACCAAAGGCCAGCGCACCCTACAAGTACCCAGCCCTCACACACGAACCCCGCATCCAAGAGTTACACAACGACTGGCAGAAGTGCGGCTACCAGCCCTTTCACCTGCCGGTCGGCGTGATGCTGAACGAGGAACACAAAGAAAAGAGCGCCTGCATCCGCTGCAGTACCTGTGACGGTTTCCCCTGTTTGGTGAATGCCAAGGCCGACTCGCAAGTGGTCTGTGTCGATCCAGCGTTGCAATATCCCAATGTGACGATGGTCACTGATGCATTGGTCACCCGGGTAGAAACGAGTGGATCAGGACGAGAGATTACGGGCGTTGTTGTTGAACGAAACGGGCAACAAGAAATCTATAAAGCCAGCATCGTGGTCGTCTCGGCCGGTGCGATCAACTCGGCAGCGCTGCTCTTGAAGTCGGCGAATGACAAACATCCGAACGGCCTGGCCAATTCATCTGACATGGTCGGTCGTCACTATATGTGCCACAACAACTCGGCGATGCTTGCGATCTCCAAACGGCCGAATCCGACCGTGTTTCAGAAGACCATCGGGCTGAACGATTTCTACTATCAGTCGGCTGACTGGGAGTATCCGATGGGCCACATTTCGATGATTGGTAAGTCGGACTTGGATACGCTACGAGCAGGGGCGCCGGCCTTTGCTCCCGGCAAGGCCCTCGATGCGATGGCGAAACACTCGCTCGACTTCTGGATGACCTCGGAGGATTTGCCTGATCCCAATAATCGCGTGCTTGTCAGCAAGGACGGCGGCATTACACTGGCCTATACGGAAAACAATCTGGAAGCGCATCAGCGCCTCACGGCCAAGCTCAAGAGCATGTTGAATCACATCGGTTGCGAAGACCATCTGTTGCCGACGCACCTCTATTTCGGAAAAAAGATTCCGATTGCCGGGACCGCACACCAGTGCGGGACGGTCCGATTCGGGCGCGATCCAAACACTTCCGTCCTCGATGTGAACTGCAAGGCGCACGATCTGGACAATCTTTATGTGGTCGATGCGAGCTTCTTTGTGTCGAGTTCTGCGGTGAATCCTTCGCTGACGATCATGGCCAACGCGTTGCGGGTGGGAGACCATCTCCTGGAAAGGTTGCGCGGATGATCCCTCGAATGGATGGAGCCGAGCATGAAGGGTCTTGCCGGGTGATTCCTGGGCGGAAACATGTCGTGATCCTGGGCGGAGGTTTCGGGGGAGTGTACGCCGCAATCGAGTTTGAAAAGACCTTGGCTCGTGATTCCAACGTGTGTGTCACGCTTGTGAACCGCGAGAATTTCTTTCTCTTCACTCCGATGTTGCACGAAGTCGCCTCCGGCGATCTGGACATGACCAACATCGTCAACCCGATTCGCAAGCTCTTGCGCCGCGTGGAGTTCTTCCACGGCGAAGTGGAATCGATCGATTTGGAGCATCGCCAGATCAGTCTGATCCATGGGGAGACGCACCACGGGCATATCATGCCGTACGATCATCTGGTGCTGGCCTGCGGATCGATCACGAATTTCTACGGCTTGCCTGGTTTGGAGAAACGGGCTCTCACGATGAAGACGCTCGGCGATGCCATCTATCTCCGCAATCGCATGATCGCCCACCTGGAAGAAGCCAATTTTGAATGTGCGGCTCCTGAGCGGAAGATGCTCCTGACCTTCGTGGTCGCGGGAGGCGGGTTTGCCGGGGTGGAAACGATTGCCGGGATGAACGATTTTCTCCGGGAGGCGCTCCCGTTCTATCCGCACTTGCGGCCCGATATGCTGCGTCTGGTGCTCGTGCATTCCGGCCCGGAGATTCTTCCTGAACTCGGCGAGCAATTAGGCCGGTATGCGCATGAGAAATTATCGGAGCGAGGAGTTGAAATTAGAACGAACATCAAAGTCGCCGAGATGTCGGATGACCACGTCCGCTTGAGCGATGGAACCGACCTGACGACGACCACGCTGGTGTGGACGGCCGGGACTGCGCCCAATCCGTTGTTGGCGACGTTGCCTTGTAAGACGAAGGGGGGGCGCCTGCTCGTGAATGAGTCTTTGGAAGTGCCGGATTGGCCTGGTGTCTGGGCGTTGGGCGACTGCGCGTTGATTCCGGATCAGCTGACGGGCGGCTACCACCCGCCGACGGGGCAACATGCGATGCGCGAAGCCGCGGTGGCGGCGCGCAATATCACGGCAGCCTTTCATGGACAACGGAGCCGGCGTTGGCGCCAGCCATCAGACGGGATGGACGGGATTGGTGGCGAAGCTGATTCAGCAGTCAGGGGAGTGACGAAGCCTTCAGCTGTCAGCAATCAACCAGAGAGAGAATGTAAGTTGATCTTTCTGAAACTGAAAGCTGACCGCTGATAGCTAAAAGCTAGGAGTCTGATTATGAAGATCAGCACTCAAAATTGTCAAAACCTCGATCGCGCCTTAACCCTCGAATGGCTTGAGACAAATGGTAGAGGGGGATTTGCTTCGGGCACAGTCGCGGGCGCACACACTCGCCGGTATCATGCGCTCTTGCTGACAGCGCGCAAACCGCCGAGCGAACGGTTTGTTCTCGTGAGTCATCTCGAAGAATGGCTCGACATCGACGGCCAATCGATTCCACTCTCAACGAATCTCTATCCAGGCGTCGTCCATCCGACCGGGTATGAGCGCTGTATCGAATTCTCATCAGATCCCTGGCCGACCTGGATCTTCGACTGCAACGGAACCACGATCCAGCGTGAGATCCTGGCGATTCATGGCCGCGACATTGTGATTGTCCGATGGAAATTGATCGGGAAGAAGCCATCGAGAGCTGTACTGCGGGTGAGACCGAAGCTCACCGGGCGCGACTATCATGGGACTCATCACGAGAATGGAGGTCTCTCGACGGAGGCCCAAGTTGGAAGTGGAACGGTCGTGTGGCATGGGTACTCCGATCTACTCCCTGCGCGCGCCTTTCATTCAGGAGAGTATCGCCATGAGCCGAATTGGTATCGGCGTATACAATTTCCCGTCGAACAACAACGCGGGCTTGATGCGGAGGAAGATTGGTGGTCGCCAGGAGAATTGACGTTCGACTTTGAATCCAGATACACAGGAACCTTGGCTCTTACTAGTGAGACGATCGACCGGCTCGACGTCACTTCCCTTGTGCGCCACGAGAAATCTCGCCGAGACACGATTCGACAAGCTGCCCCAGCGGCTGATTCTTTGGCTGGTGAACTCTGGTGCGCTGCGGACAGGTACCTCTCCAAGCGAGGGATGCAACATACGGTGATCGCGGGGTATCCCTGGTTTACCGATTGGGGCCGCGATACGTTCATCTCGTTGCCAGGTCTCTGTCTGGTGACCGGTCGATTGGATGTCGCATGGCAGGTCATTGCCTCCTTCGTCGCGCATGTGTCTGAAGGTATGGTGCCGAACCGTTTCCCCGATGTTGGTGAACAACCTGAATACAATACGATCGACGCTTCGCTCTGGTTTATCCATGCGATCGACCGCTATTTCGCGGTGTCACACGATGAGACTCGCGTGCGAGAGACCGCCTGGCCTGCCGTGAAAGAGATTCTCGATGGCTATCGTCGAGGCACCAGGTATGGGATCAAAATGGATGAAGATGGTTTGATTATGGGGGGAGTCCCAGGCGCGCAATTGACCTGGATGGACGCGAAGGTCGGCGATTGGGTTGTCACACCGCGGCATGGAAAGCCGGTCGAAATCCAAGCCCTATGGGTTCGAGCGTTGGAAGTCGGCGAAACTCTTGCGCGACGATTCGGTGAAGCGGATTATGCCGATCAGTGCCGGAGTTATCGCAGCAAAGCGATGACATCATTCCGCAATCGATTCTGGTTCGAACAAGGCGGGTATCTCTACGATGTGATCGATGGGCCGGAGGGGAACGATGCGTCGATTCGTCCTAATCAACTCTATGCCATCTCGCTGGTTGATGAACTGGTCTCACGAGATCAGGCGCAGAAGATTCTTCGCCTCGTTGAAAAGCAACTCCTGACACCGGTCGGACTTCGCACATTGTCACCCCACGATCCTCGTTATCGCGCCAGATATGAAGGTGGCGTGGTGGAACGAGACGGCGCCTATCATCAGGGCACGGTCTGGCCTTTCTTGCTGGGGTCATTTATCACAGCCTGGATCAAGGTTCATGGAAAGAGCGCCGCCAAGCTCAAGCAGGCTCGCGCATTTCTGAATGGGATCGATGCGCACCTCAACGAAGGGTGCCTCGGACAAGTCTCAGAGATTTTTGACGCCGAAGCGCCTCACCGCGCGCGCGGCTGTTACGCTCAGGCCTGGTCGGTAGCGGAACCCCTACGAGCCCTGATAGAAGATCTTGGGATTCAGGCCAACAGGCAGGAAGTCACGGTAAAACAGGTGGTTATACGGCAGCGTAAGGAAACGGCTCCTCAGCCGACTCAGGTGCAAGGGAGCAAGAGATTTCGGAGAGGGAGGGGGAAAGACTCCTCGCTTAATCCGTGATGTCCCTCTTGACGGAATCGGTGAGGACAAACGGCTCAGCACTAATGATCACCACATTACTCGCTCGGATCACGCCACCATGCAAAGACGTCGCCCACTTGGCGTCGGAAGCTATGGATCGTCCGCTGCCCTGGTCAACGAGGCTCATGCTCCAACTCCATTATTGGATCTGCGAAGCCTGTGTACGGTATCGAGACCAATTGCGTACGATACGCCAAGTTCTGCGCAACTCAGCCGACACAACAGGCGACCAGAGTCCTGAATCCTCGTCACCTGCGCCCGCAGTCAAAGCTCGTCTGGCAGAAGCCTTCCGCGCCAAGCACGAATAACTGCTCGGTTCATCCGAACAGGTCGATCACTGAAGTGCGTCAGGAGGGGTCTTGAGCAGTTTGGCGAATCGATTCTTGTCGATAGACTTCTCGTAGGCTTCCTCTGATGAAATCCACTTTTTATTTAGAAGATCCTGAATCGCATCGTCCAAGGTCTGCATCCCGATAGCTTTTCCCGTCTGCATGACCGATGCGATTTGGACTGTCTTGGCATCGCGGATCAGATTGCTGATGGCGGATGTACAGACCAAGATCTCCAGCGCCGCGCAGCGCCCTTTCTGGTCGATCCGCTTGAACAGATTCTGGGCGACGACGACACGCAATGCCGTCGACAGCGTATTTCGGATTTGTGGTTGTTCCCCGTGAGGGAACACTTCCACGATCCGATCGACCGTCTTGGCCGCATTCTCGGTATGCAGCGTTCCAAAGACCAAATGGCCGGTGGCCGCGGCTTCGACTGCCAGGGAAATCGTTTCGAGATCCCGCATTTCCCCGACGAGGATAATATCAGGATCCTCCCGCAATGCGCCGCGTAACGCCGACGCAAACGTCATCGTATGCAGTCCTACCTCTCGATGGTTCACGATGCAGCCCTGACTCTTGTGCACGAACTCAATCGGGTCTTCGACGGTCAGAATATGATCTTTTCGATTTCTGTTGGCATAGTCGACCATCGCCGCCAGGGTCGTGGATTTGCCGCTGCCGGTCGGCATGACGACTAAGGCATCTTGCCCATTAATCAGATGGCTAATAATGGCTTGCTGCTGACCACGAAAGCTGGCATAGCCGAATACCGTATTGAGC
>SWDN01000017.1:258528-278788 GCA_005116775.1 Nitrospira sp. | reverse complement strand
ATCTGGAACTGCTCTGGTTTCCTGAAGGGAAAGGCAACCCTGTTTGGAAAAGGCCAGGGTCCGATGTGTTCTTGGGTATCGACCATACGACGGTGACCGTCCGGAGCACCGAGAACAGCACCAAGTTTTACCGCGATCTGCTCGGCCTGACTGTTGCCGGCGGCACGTTGAACATGGGAGCTGAACAGGAACATCTCGATAGTCTCCCTGGCGCAAGGGCTCGTGTGACCGGCCTGGCTCCAAAGATGGGTCCGCCCGGCGTGGAATTCTTGGAGTATGAATTGCCGATGGCGGGACGGCCATTCCCCACGGATTCGCATCCGACCGACCTCTGGCATTGGCAGACGACTCTGGTTGTTCCCGATGTGGAGGCCGCCGCCGCGACTCTGCGGGGGACGGCGCAATTCATTTCGTCTGCGGTCGTCACCTTTCCGGACAAGGCGTTAGGGTTCAGCAAGGGACTTCAGATTCGTGATCCAGATGGACATGCGATGCAGATTGTTTCGCCATAAGAACGAGTTGCGGCTTTTTCCTGTCCGATGCTAAGATTCCCCCCTCGAACCTGCCATTCCCCAGTACGAATGAAGTCGTCGGCCGGTATTGACGGGAAAGGTCAGCATGGCACGGGACACCACAGCGCTGGACGATCCGAAACGGTTAGACGCGCTCCGCGCGTACGAGATCCTCGATACCCTGCCCGAGCCTGCCTTCGATCGGCTGGCCAAACTTGCCGCGCAGATTTGCGCGACGCCCTACGCTGCCATTACGTTCATCGTCCGTGAACGCACATTCTATAAATCGAAAATCGGATTCACCGACGGGGATGCGCCTGGCGCCTTGGGGTTTTGTCACTATGGAACCCTGTCTCAGGATCTCTTCATCGTGCCGGATGCGATGCAAGATGAACGGTTTGCTTCGAATCAGATGGTCATCGGGGAGGCCCAGGTGCGTTTTTATGCCGGCCTGCCGCTGATGACCGCGGAGGGCCACGCCCTCGGCATGCTCTGCGTGCTCGACCGAACCCCTCGGCAACTCACGAAAGAACAGGGCGATGCGTTGCGAGTGCTTGCCTCCGAGGTCGTCACCGAGCTGGAATTGCGGCGCACGCGCAAGAGCCTGGAAGAGGGTACGTTCCGGCAAGATCCGGTGCTCGGCGCGCGATACAAGGCCGATGAATTCCTTCGTTCCCTTGTAGAAGGCACGGTTGCCTCGACCGGCGGAGACTTTCTCCGTGAACTCGTCAAACACGTCGCGGCCGCGCTGAGCATTCGCTATGCCTTCGTGGGCTTTCTGCTCCCTGAATCCCGCATTCGTACGCTGGCCTTCTGGAAAGGCGACGGCTACCTCGATCAGGTCGAGTACAGCCTCGATGGTACGCCTTGCACCAAGGTGATCAATGGTGAAACCTGCCACTATGCGCAAGATGTTCAGCAGCTTTTCCCTCGCGATCAGGATCTGGTCACGCTGGGTGTCACCAGCTACCTGGCCGTCCCGTTGAAAGATCCAAAAGGCCAGGTCCTGGGCCATTTGGTCGCGATGGATGTGAAGCCGATGACGCTGACCTCCGATGAGATCGAGGTGTTCAAACTCTTTGGCGAACGGGCCGGCGTCGAAATTTATCGTCAAGTCATCGAAGAATCCCTCAAGGAACGTGAAGCGACGCTCCGCACTATCGCGGAAGGGACGGCCAGGGAGGTCGGCGTCGAGTTCTTTCGCGCGCTCGTGAAGAATCTGGCGACAGCCCTCAACGTAGAGTACGCCTATATCTCCGAGCTCGATGAAAGTCGCCAGATCTTTCGTTCGCGTGCCGGTTGGGGCAAGGGCCAGCCGCTGCCCCAATTCGACGTCCCAGCGCGAGGCCCTTGTGAGACCGTTCTGAAGCGCAATTGCGTGTACCATCCGGGCAAGCTCCGTGAGCTGTATCCGCAAGTTCAGCTGATTCAAGACATCGGCGTGGAGAGTTACTGCGGCGTGCCGGTCGTGACTCCGTCGGGCTCTGTGCTTGGGCACCTCGCTGTCATGGATTCGAAACCGATGCCCGATGAGCGGCTGGTGTCATGGGTTCTCGACATCTTTGCATCGAGAGCGGCCGCTGAAGTCGAACGGCTGCGCTACGAAGAGACGGTGTATAAAAGTAACCTGACGCTCAGAGCCATCTTTGAAGGCACGGCGGCTGCAGTGGGTGAGGGATTTTTTCATTCCCTCGTGAAGAACCTGGCAAGTGCCCTCGGTGTCGAATATGCGTTCGTGTCGGAATTTTGTGTGGATCGGACCAAGGTGCGGACGCTGGCTTTCTGGGCTGGCGATCGGTTGAAAGACAGCTTTGAGTACGCCATCGCCCACACGCCCTGCGAAAAGGTGCTGGCCGGGGAGATCTATCATTGCGAGGACAAGGTCGCCGAGCGGTTTCCGCTCCATAAAGAAGATTTGGAGAAACTCGGCGTGCAGAGTTATCTCGCGATTCCGGTGACGAATGTCGGCGGGCAGGTGCTAGGACATCTTGCCGTGATGGACCGGAAGCCGATGGCTCTGGATCAACTCGATCTCTCCGTGTTCAAGATTTTCGGCGCACGGGCGGGGGCGGAACTCGAACGCTCGCACTTGGACGTGGTGCTGAAGCAAAACGAGGAGCGCCTGCGGGATCTCTTCGATGAAGCGCCGATTCCCTACGTGTATGAAGGGCTTGATTCGAAGTTGATCCGCGTGAACCGCACGGGATTGAAGGCATTAGGCATCACGGCGGATCAGGTTGAGGGGCTCTACGGCAGAGATTTTGTGCCCAATACGCCCGATGCGCAACGGAGGCTGAAAGAAGCCTTCGATTCGATCGGCAAGGGCATCGACACGAGTGGCGTGGTGCTCGAACTGCGCCGCAGAGACAACGGCAAGCCGCTCTGGATGAAGTGGTGGTCACGACCCGACCCCAGTGGTACCTATACCCGCACGATGTTCCTCGACATCACCGAGCAAGTTTTGATGGAGCAGGAGAAGGCGCGACTTGAAGCACAGAACGTCTACTTACAGGAAGAGATCAAAGGCACGCACAACTTTGAAGAACTGATCGGCGGCTCGACCTCGCTAAAAAAAGTCCTTAAGAACGTGGAACGGGTGGCCCCGACCGAGTCGACTGTCCTGATCACGGGCGAGACCGGCACCGGGAAGGAATTGATCGCGCGGGCGATCCATAACTTGAGCCCACGGAAAAGTCGCCCTCTCGTCAAAGTCAATTGCGCGGCCATTCCAGCCGGCTTGATCGAGAGCGAGCTGTTCGGCCACGAGAAAGGCGCGTTTACCGGCGCGCTGACCAAGAAGATTGGCCGCTTCGAGTTGGCCGACAAAGGCACGATCTTTTTAGACGAAATCGGTGAGCTGCAGTTGGATCTCCAATCGAAACTGCTGCGCGTCCTTCAAGAAGGCGAATTCGAGCGGGTGGGTGGGACACAGACGTTCAAGGTGAACGTACGGGTCATCGCCGCGACGAACCGAGACCTCGAGCAACAGTCGAAGACCGGCCATTATCGGCCAGATCTCTACTACCGCCTGAACGTGTTTCCGATTCACCTCCCGGCATTGCGCGAGCGAGAAGGCGACATCCCCCTGCTGGTGCAATATTTCGTGCGCAAGTTTGCGGTGAACCTCGGCAAGAAGATCGACCGAATTCCTGAACGGATGATGACGGTGCTTCAACGCTATCCCTGGCCGGGCAATATCCGTGAGTTGGAGCATGTGATTGAGCGAGCGGTAATCTTAAGCGAAGGATAGGAATTGGAGCCGATCGACTGGCTCTCGTCACCGAACGGCAAAGCCAGTACGTCAAAGACGCTGACGCTCGAAGAAATGGAATGGCAGCATATCGTCGACATCTTAGAGCAGACCAACTGGCGCGTGAGCGGCGAAAAAGGCGCAGCCAAGATTCTCGGCCTCAATCCCACCACACTCGAAGCCCGCATGAAGAAACTCGACATCACACGCGTGAAACGGGAGAGGTGAAAGGTGAAACGTGGCGGCGTGACAATGTGGAGAATGCAAAACGGCTGAAACAGTTCATTGAAGCGAAGCGCGCCTACGTTCAACAAGCGTACAAGAAACGCTATGGCATCGAACAGGCCACGGTGAAATTCGACATCGTCGCGCATTCGATGGGTAGCCTCGTCGCACGGTATTTCTTGATGTACGGCGACGCAGATTTGCCGGAACAGAGCCAAGACGCCGTCGTCACGTGGGCAGGAGCTGACGATGTTGATCGACTAATCCTGGTCGGACCACCCAATGCCGGATCGATCAATGCTCTGACCCAGCTCATCGATGGATTTGATGTAGGCCGTCCGATCCTTCCGTACTACCAGTCTGCCCTCTTGGGCACATTTCCAGCACTCTATGAGCTGCTTCCGCGCCCCCGACATGGTGCAATCGTCTGGGACGGCGACAAATCTGCATCCGTCCTGAATCTGTACGATCCTACGCTGTGGGATCGGTATGAATGGGGACTCGCATCGCGGGAGGAACGAAATGTCTCGTTTTTACGTTCGGTGTTGCCTCATGCCGCTGACGACGAGGCGCGTCGGCGCGTCGCCCTTGCATTGCAGACCACGATTCTTCGAAGAACCAAGGCGTTTCACGAGGCGATGGACAAGCCGGCTCACTTGCCGCCCGGTGTCGACGTGTTTCTCGTCGCCGGAGATGCGGTTGACACGCCCAAGCGGGCCTCGGTTGACCGTAAGACCGGCAAGTTCAGAATTACCGAATATGGAGCGGGGGATGGCACCGTGTTGCGCTCAAGCGCACTTCTCGATGAACGAATTGGAAGCGAGTGGCGCCCAGGATTGGTCTCGCCGATCGATTGGTCATCCGTCCTATTTTTGTTCTCGGATCATTTAGGACTTACTCAGGATGAGGCATTTGCTGACAACGTCTTGTACTGGTTGTTGGAAGATCCAAGAACGCGAACGACCCAGGGTAGCCGCCGTGTCAGCCGTACGCTCAGCGCGCCAGGAAAGCGAGAATAGCGGGAGAAAAGCTAGGCTCAGTGCCAGTGGGGAAATATGGCGTGACCTATCGGATACGTCAGAAGAATTGCATGTAAGGCCGGGAAGACTCGGGCGACTACGTGATAGCAGCAAAAAAAGCAACGAGTAACGAACAGAGACTTAGTTGCCACAGTCTTCATTCAGGTCGGTGAATGAAAAGAGGAGAACTGATGATGAGAGCGATTGCTGTGCTTCCTGGAAAACCCAACTCGATCCATCTGGCTGAATTACCCAAGCCCTCGGTCCATGAAGTCCCCAACGGCCGGGGTGTGTTGGTGCAAGTGTTGCGGGTTGGGGTCGATGGCACGGATAAGGAAATCAATGCGGCAGAATATGGCCAGGCGCCTCCCGGCTATGACTTCCTCGTGATCGGCCACGAGTGTTTTGGCCGGGTGCTGGAAGTCGGCCCCAACGTCACAGAGTTCGTGCCGGGCGATTATGTGGTGCCGACCGTGCGACGCCCTGGCGGCAGTTTTTACGACCAAATCGGCCAGTACGATATGACCAGCGAAGACGTCTACTACGAGCGGGGAATCAACCTCCGCCATGGATATTTGACCGAGCTGTTCGTTGATGACCCTGAATATCTCGTGAAAATTCCGAGAGGACTCAAAGACGTCGCGGTGTTGTTGGAACCGACGTCCATTATCGAAAAGGGCATCATTCAGGCCTACGAAGCGCAGCGACGGTTTAAAGTGTGGCGACCGAAGAAAGCGGCGGTGCTGGGGGCTGGAACCGTAGGACTACTCGCAGCCCTCTCGCTGAAAATGAAGGGTTTCGACGTCACGAGTTTTGGGAAAGAGCGCAGGCCGTCGCGCAATCTCGACCTCCTGGAGGAATTGGGCGTGCTCAAACTGATCTTTCTTCGACCCCGGCGCGATCTCAAACAGCATCTCGTGGAGGACTTCCTGGGTCAGCACAGCTTGTCCGGGAATCCGTTCCAGTTCGCCGTTGATCCGCAAGGCCAGAGACTGGCCGGTAATCAAGTGCAAGTCGGACGCGCCATGTTCAGCCATCATTCGAAAGAATTCATCAATCTTGGCCATGCTGCCTCTTACCTTATATGTATGACGGGGACGTGTCGCTATGGGGAAGTATATGTGTTTGTGAAGAACTTACAAGAAAAACGATACAACGAACCCAGGCGTGAGGGCGATGGACAGATCGATTTGTCGAGCGGTACACGATCAGATCTTTGCTCCCGACGATACCGACTGGTGTTGACTTATATTCGGTCCTCAGCAGCAAGAAATTCGCGGACGATATCTGAAAGCTCAGGAGTTCTGAGATAGCCGTAACTGTTGTGCCGGTCATTGTTTCCTGATCGATCGACATACCCGTTGTGGATCAGATCGTCTTGAACCTGGACGCAGCCAGGAGTAGGCCTATAATCATCGGTGAGGCTACAGTCCAGCGCCACCCTGTCGCCCGGATCAGCCAAGTTCGTCCAGTGTCGCACTTGGTGAGGAACGGTGGTATTCGAGAGCTCTTCTCGGATATGTTGGGTGACAATCGGTAATCCAAGTGGCGATCCGATCGTCACGAAGTGATCGATAGCCGGCGGACGATGCTCCATCATTCGCAATACATCATAGGCGATAATCGACCCCATTGAATGGCCTATGAGGCAGATGTTCTTGCCTTCATGGCGCTGCAGAGCACGGACAAGCCTGACGCGGACGCGATTTCGTAGATCAGGCTCCCGGTAATAGTCTCTGAGATCGACAAGTCTATTCCAAGGAGATGGTCAACCTGCTCACTGAGACCGATCAAATCTTTTCCTTTGTCGACGGCTCGGCCTCCACACTTTTCCGCGATGGCAAGAACCTTACCGAGTGCGATTCCCTCGTATCGCAGCAGGGGGCCTTGCCCGTCTGCGGCAATATAGTGATTGTCGATTTCGGTTTCTGGTATTGGGGAGGGATATTGAATGTCGGCCCAGTACACCAGTTCGAAGTCGAGCGGAGACGCGAGGCTGTGGTTGCGTCGTAGGCCCTCCTGAAGTGACATTGCCCACCAATTGGGTCAATGATCCTGCGCGGGCTTGTTTTTGAGACCATGAATACCGATGACGATCGACGTAGACAGCATCCCTCCCTTAGGCATAGTTTGACTGCAATGTTCAATATGTGCGCCAACGACAAGGGAGATAGCGGCGCATTCTCCTGCCTCATATGACGATTATTTTCCCTTGAAAGGGAAAGCCCGACTCGGTTCTACTGAAGGTATCATACATCTCTGAAATATCACTGTGTTCGGCAGGTCTCTCCAGGCTGCTACACTACGCTGTAGGGATTCGAGGATGTACCGCAGGCCATCCACATCACACTGGTTATTCATTATGGAGGAGCGTAGCCCATGTCGTTGAAGTTGAGCAGACTGATGGCCACCCTGTCCTCATGCTGCATCGCCGTTCTCTGTCTCGCAGTCACGGCCTATGCAGGAGAGTATTCCACCTCGAAAGCCAACGGGGAGGAAAAAGTCTATCGTGTCGATGAGCAAGGAGCCAAGACCCTCGTGTATGAGACGGACTCAAAAGAGCAAACGGCGATTTACGACGTTGAGGATCCGATAGCTAAACAGCACGTCGCAGTTCAGGAGAAGCCCAACCAGTTACGGGCAAGGAAAGCGGAACAACGTGAAGCCCTCAGCACCGCTCCCAAACGGCAACCGCAAGACCCAATATATGTGAGCCTGGATCCTCTGGTGCTGGACGACAAGATGCGGCAAGTGGAAAAACCGAAAGGCGCGGTTGCACAACAGATTCGCAATGAGTTGGCGTCCGATACCGTTATTCAACTCGTCCCAGGACGCAAGGACGAGAATGGGCAACGAACAGTCCGTGCCACTCCGTCTATTGCCGACGTTGAAGTTTCCTCCAAAGTGTCCATGAAGGAAGTCGTTGGCATAAACCGCAACACCGGCAAGCCTGGCAAGATGGTTGCAATCGTGTTCGAAGCCACCATCACCTCTCAGGTTCCGCCTGCCTCATATACCGTCTCGGAGTCCGGCCATGTCTTGCAGAACGTGGAAGTGTCCAAACGTTTCGCAAGGCAAGTCAAGCAGGTTATTCTTGAAAAGATCGGCCCAGATATTCCTGCCCATTGATCGAGCGACCCCTCTATCGGCGCGTTAGAAGGGTCTGTCTTGTCATGATCATAAACCGATAACGTCTCCCCACAACTAAAACAAGTAAGACACTCGCGCGTCGTGGAGCTCGTCAAGGAAGCTGCAGGGCGATGGCGAACGTCGCCGCATAACCGTCTGCCGTAGTTATCGGAGCGAGCGTGAGTTGATCGCCACCGCGGCGGAAGATCCAATCATGCCGGTTTCGCGCGGTGCGCGGTCCTTTCGCGGAATATAGAGGGACAGCGTGGACGCGATCCGTCAGTGCATCGTCGAAGTACAATTGTGACGTGAACTCGAAGTTCCGTTGTGCCATGGTCGCGGTGCGAATTTTAAAGTGAATGTGCACCGTTCGGCCTGGATACCAACCAGGGTACACGGTGACAAAGCGAGCCTCACCACGCACGTCGGTGATCTGATAGCCACGTAAAAATTTCTGGCCAATTGTGGTGAAGTCAGGGTCCTGTACATCCGAGTAGATACCCAGCGCGTCGCAATGCCAGATGTCTACTTGGGCGCCAGGGAGTGGCTGGCAATCTCCGGCGTTCAGGCGCGAGATCTGTAGCGTCAGAGCCAGTGGCATACCGGGTCTGACTCGTCCGTCAGTCGGATCAGAGCGAATGTCGGAACGATTCAGATGCTCGTCGACGAAATATGGACCTCCGGTTTGCTCAGGCCGGACCACACAGGAGGGGCCACGTGGGCCTGCAGTAGCCCACCGAGGAAAGAAACTACCACCTGCCAGCCAGACCGCACTCGTTGCGCCAACAAGCGTCATAACTTCACGGCGTGATAAGAGACGCCCTTCAGGCCTGTCTTCATCCGTCATGATGGTTCTCCTCTTTTCGAGCGTACCGGTGCATTGAGCAAGTCCTCGGTAGATTGTGTGGTACGAGCCTCATCGAGGCAGGGGCACTCCCTCCGCACCGATGCCTCATCATACCGCTAGAACTGGCCGAGGTACCATCCGATTGGATTCACAAAGCTGAGGTGTCTCGCGCCACGAAATAGAGGCTCTTGTTTTGCTTCTGCATATCGCGCCAGAGGCGTCCCGAAGGCGAAAGGGAGTTCATATAAGAAGGTATTCAGCGAGTAGGTTTCTATACTTGGTTATGACGTGACGGCTAGACCGTTGGCGGGCCATGACGAAACACTATTCGGGTCAGCGAGAGATCGCACTCGGCAGAAGCGAAAAGATCCACGAGGGTCGATGAACGATGTGGAACGCGGATCGAATAATGAGGTTCGAGCAGTGACTGCTCGAGCGTATCCAAGAACTCCGGCCCGCTTGCGTCGATCCCACAGAGGCGATACCGGAGCTCCGATGTCTGCACTGAGTGTTACACGGTGGCCGTTTCAACCTCTTTCACGGCCTTGGCGGCGAGGCTGTTTCTCCGATTATTGGCGATCGTCCGATCGATGACGGCTCCGCAGTTGATACATTTCCATGCATAGAAGGCCAGGAAAAAGTCCGAGAATCGTTCCAACTGCATCAATCCTTTGCACTTCGGGCAATCCATAATCGTGTCCTCCCTCGTGATGTGAATGAACTTGCAGGAGGGAATAGCAATTTGCGATCCAGCATGACAGCTACGTATTATCAACGGCTTAGCACTGTGGTGACTACTTATACGTACAACTCCGTACACTCTGCTGTATCTTTTTCCAATTTTGTGCAGCCCATCGTGGATGTGAGGGTGAGGTGTGAACGGTAAAGGGGTGAAAGGGTGGTGAAACACGGGCTGTAATATAGGGAACGCAGGGTGAGCGGGGCGCCGATTTTTGAAGAGCTGGAATCGGTTTGTAAGAATACGGCTACCGGGGTTCCTATCAATAGGGGCCCCGGTGGATGTGAAGATGGCGGATTGCAGCGCTACTGCACATCGACAGTGATGGTATGGGCGGCTGTGACACTTGAGTGATCCTTGCTGGTCGTTTTCACAGTAATCTGGTGCGCCCCCCTGCTCAGGCCCTTCAATGTTCCTTGAAAGCCTCGCTGGTACTCATTGTCCACAAACACATGGACATGTCCGACCTGGGCCGCCTCCGTTAACTCGTATTTCAGCTCAAAGTTGTCGCCGACCTTGTCCCCGTCCTTGGGAGACATAATCATCACATTCGATTTTCCCGCGATGTGTTTATCGTGTTTCTCTTCTGCGGAGGCTGGCGCTCCGATGAGAGAGCCCACTAACACGATCCCAAATCCCATGAACCCGATGTGCTTCATGATATCCAACACGACCTCCATGCTCGAACCAGCTGAATGAATGTACCACCATGACGGCTTCTACGGAAGACCCGCTCTCTCAACTTCAGTTGTTCTCCCTCTCTGATAGAGGTTCTTCTTGTTGGCTATAGAGGGTTTTCATCTCGCTCAGTATCGCCGCCCTCCTGCACCTCTTCATATTTCGATATTGTTGTAAGACGTCGCATCCCTGCTCGACTATCAGCCATGGCTATCCATTATGACGTCATCATTATCGGCACGGGCCCCGGCGGTGGCACGCTGGCCTACAAATTGGCACCGTCAGGCAAGAAAATTCTCCTGTTAGAACGCGGTGACTATCTGCCGAGGGAGAAAAACAACTGGAGTTCCAAAACAGTTTTCCTCGACAACAAATACAAGGCCAAGGAAACCTGGAAGGACAAGAACGGAGGAACATTCCACCCCGGTATCCGGCGCATGTGTTAGAGATTGAGGAATCTCCGTCGCCGCTGAAAGATGCCGAGTTCGACGTGGAGTTCGAGGGGAAGTATTATTCTATTCGGAAGTTTCCGATCAGCGAGGGGATGATTCCCAGTTGGAATCAAGAGGCCTTCGCCGTATTGGCCAATCTATTTCAAATGACCGTCACCGAGGTGAGCAACGTGAGGACCCCGATTATTTCGATTCCGAAAAGATAGTTATGCCCCGAAGACAATTTCGCATTTTTCGATGGCCGGGAATCGTGATCGGTATTTTATTGGCAGGACTGGTGTCCCTTGAATCGGCTGATGCCGCGGTCGGCAAACTGGCGCCGGATATCACCAATGAAGTGTGGCTCAACGGCGCGCCGCTCCGCATAGCCGAACTCAAGGGCAAAGTCGTGATGGTCGAGTTCTGGACCTTCGGCTGCTACAACTGCCGCAATGTCGAACCCTACGTGAAGCAGTGGCATCAGAAGTATGCGGATAAAGGTCTCGTGATCATCGGCGTGCATTCACCGGAGTTTTCCTACGAACAGGATCTTGCGAAAGTGAAACGGTACATCCAAGAACACGATATCCGCTTCCCCATTCCCATCGACAACGACTTCTCGACATGGAATCACTATGGCAATCGGTATTGGCCTGCGATGTATCTCATCGACAAACAGGGAGTGATTCGCCATGTGCGAGTTGGAGAGGGCGGGTATCAAGAAACTGAGCGGCTGATCCAATCGCTGTTGGCTGAGACATTCTGAATGGCGTTTCCGATCTGCCTTCGCGGCGCGTTCTGGTCACCGGTGAAGCGGTGGCTCATTCCTGTTGTTCTGCTGCCATCCCTGTTCCTGTCGGCCCGTTCGATTAGTGGTTGAGCAATTGGAAAGTAAGGGAGCAAGCCGGCCATATTCAGCCACGGTGTCCGGTATCAATTGGTAGTTTGGCAAGACCGTCGATGTTTCGATCGGATACTGTTGGTTGTATCTTGTTGCTGAGGATGTTCGGCATACTCTGAATACTGATAGGGCCATCTAGTCTCTGGTTCCTTCATCCGGGCGGTGGTATTCTTCGATACTTCCCTCTCGCTCTGCTGATGGTGGAGCGAGCGATCAATGTGAGATCCGAGTTCTTGACGCAGAGAGGGCGGGCACATTACACTGACAAAACAAAATACTTGTATTTAAGGAGGGGCTTCTATGGCTGATCGGCACGTGTCTAAGAGCAAAACAAAATCATCGGGAATACCGGATGCGACTGCGTTGACGACTCAGTTGGCGGCCGGCCTGGAGAAGATCGGACTTGCGATGAAAAGCCGGACGTGGCGTCGAGAAGGTCGAGCAGGTCTTGGCCCACTCCAACGGCAGGTTCTCACGCTGCTTCGCTCCAAGCCCGATCAACGCGCGACAATTTCCACCGTGGCGAATGAGTTGGTCGTCCGACTTCCGACGGCGTCAGAAGTTATTGCCACGCTTGAACGGAAGCAGTTGGTACGCCGTCGCCGTGACACGGGCGATGGTCGGGTTGTGACGGCGCAATTGACGGCCAAAGGGCTTCGGTCCTGTGGGCCTTCTTCCCGTATGCCGGATCGGCTGGCGACTGCGACGGAGGCTCTCTCGGCGCCGGAGCAAGTCACCCTTCTCAGATCCCTGGTGAAGATGATTCGTAGCCTCCAAGAACAGGGTGAGCTCGTTGGCGCAAGAATGTGTGTGTCCTGCCAGAGCTTTCGTCCCAATCAACATGACGGTGCCGACCGTCCGCATCACTGTAGCTATTTGAACGTTCCGCTTGGCGATCGTTCACTACGTCTTGATTGCCATGTATATGAACCGGCCTCGACGGCACAAGTGAATGAGGCTTGGGTACACTTTACCGGTGCTCGCACTGCGTAGGAGTGTAGAGAGGCAGGGGAATCATGCGTGAGGGAAGAACCGCCATTCTCTTCAAGAAAGGCTCATCCCGTTCAGCAGAGGCTGAGTGGCTTGGGCCTGAATCCCATATGCCGAATCTCAGTCGGGAGCTTCGACGTCGTGAAGCGAGAGGAACGAGTGTGTCTTTTGGCTGGATAGCCAGCGCAGTGTTTGCGGCAGGTGTGGCAGCTGGGTGTCTTGCAGTAAGCCTTTTCGACCGACGGTTTCAGCGTCATTGATGGGTCGTTCGTTTCTCGGTGCATTCGGGTTTTTCCTCGTTCATGGGCACGACCATCTTACCCTTCTCCTCGCGCGGTAAGTTCTGTTCATCCTTAGCGCGGCCTATTTTGATACAAGAGGTAGTCCGCTTCGATTTGCGAAAGTAGATCATCGAGCGCGGCTTGGACTATTTCCTCAATGGGGGCCTGATCCGAAGCCGTGACCCATCGAACACTCGATCCCACCGCGTCCTTTTCCACCAGATAAGACTTCATTGGCGGTTTCTCCGCAGGACCTAGGGCCGATTCCAGGCGCAACCTGTACCGGTAGTTGTCGCGGGATCGCATGGTCAGCCAGGCTTTGATGGTCAGGACGAGATCGGCAGGTTTATCATCTACTCGGGCAAATGATTGATGCAATTGAATATAGTCGATCGCGGCGGCTTGAAGATCCTGCGCCGGCCAGTCAAGCAAGGTGATGCCCGCCCTATGGTCGGCTCCTTCCAGAGCCAGAAATGGCACAATGACTTGCAGCGAGTGCCCGACGGCGACGGGCGAAACAGCTGGAGGCGCGGGGGTGACGTGAATCCGGTGGACGCAACCCCAGCTGAGCAATAGAAGCCCACTAAGTAGTATGCAAGAGGGATGGAACAGACGGCGACCGTTGTTCATGGATTCGTCGTTGTTGTGGCGGGTGGACTGAGCATATCCAAATCTCTCAAGGCGCGCAGGGCCTGTTCTCTGTATGGTCTGTCCGTCGCATTCGTATAGGTGTCGATCACGCGTCGATAGGTGGCGCGAGCTTGAGGGTATTGGCGTTTGATGGTGAAGTATTGGCCCAGCGCCAGCCAGTTTGTGGCTGCGGCTTCGTTGGCAGTGGTCATCAAGGCAAATTCTCGTTCAACTGCTGTGGCGCCTTGTTGTCCCGCTCGTTTCCTGACCGTGTCTCCCATCTCGCTCGCCATCGTTTCAATCTGCTCATTGGCTCGGACCGCAGACTCCACTCGGTTGGCTTTCAGACTGTCATAGAACGCATCAGCGTGATTCTTAATCAGGTTCGCCCGTTCTTGGTAAGTGTCGTGGGCACAGCCAGCTCCTATGAGGCAGCAAGCCATGAGCAGGAGGGATCTGGACAGGGCGAATTGGAGTCTTGCCATGAGTCGTGCTCCTCAGTCCTCACGAAGTGAAGCGGTCGTTCATTCGATGCAGTGTATCCTACCGAAGTCGAAGAATAAACGCGACGTGCTTTTGTGAAACCCATGCAGGCTCTAGTGACACATGAGTCTGAAGTATGGTATGAGTCCAGATCTTCTTGCGGGTCTTGTTTCGTCCCCATCGTCTAGCCTGGCCTAGGACATTGCCCTTTCAAGGCAGTAACACGGGTTCAAATCCCGTTGGGGACACCAATCCTTCCATTCACCTCCTCGCGCGGGATTTGCCGTGTCGGTCTTTGCTCTTCGTTGAGTTTGTCGGATGAGCTGAGTACACTGCCGGCGTTCGAGACACGTCTGGTTTGTTTGGTTGAACGACACTCACCAGATGAACCAGACAGGCGGCTGAACGTTTCCTGCAACTGGCTCTATGCCTGAACGATCTATCACACCCCTCATTCTGGCCGCCTTGTTGTTGGGGACGTGGCTCGCTCTCCGTTCCATTGAGTCCCCTTCGGTCGCGCCTGTGACAGCCTCATCGATGCCGGTACTTGCTCCTGGTATGGTTCCGCTGGTCACTGGAGACGAGCCAATCGCAGCAATATTTACAAAGGCTGGCTGTTCGACGTGCCACACTGTTCCAGGTATTTCAGGGGCCGATGGGCGCGTCGGGCCACCTCTCGTATTGGCGACCACGGGGCCTGCGCGGTTGAACGATCCGGCATACCGGGGCCATGCGAAAACGGTTCATGAGTATGTGATCGAATCGGTCCTCGAACCAGGACTGTTCGTCGTGCCGGGATATCCGGCCGGCACGATGCCAATATGGTATGGCGCAAAGCTCAGCGCTCTCGCGTTGGAGAAAATTGCCTCATATCTTGAGCGGCAGGGGGAGGTTGCGCCTCAGTAAGCGAGTGCTCTTTGCGGATTGGTTGCGAGTCGGGTGGGTGGTGGGCTACCGTTTGCGTATGGGGGTGACGTTTCCTGACGCGCCCCCTTGGATCTTGAAGGCCTCGGTTGCATGATGGCCTGACTTTTTGTCGAGCAGCGCGTTGATTGCGTCGTCCCCTCTCAGTCCTTCGATCTTGATCTTGAGCCGGAGATTGTTGGCGCTGTCGGCATTGATCAAGGCCTGTTCGAGCGAAATCTTTTCATCCTTATACAGGTGGAACAGGACGTGGTCGAATGTCTGACAGCCTTCTTCCACTCCTTGCTCCATCGCTTCTTTAAGCAAATCGACCTCCGCCTTCTTGACAAGATCCTTAATGCGGGGCGTGTCGAGCATGATTTCCAGCGCAGGAACCCGCTTTCCGTCTACGGATGGAATGAGCCGCTGAGAGATGATGGCGCGAAGATTGAGCGATAACTGGAGATAGATCTGCGGATGCCGCTCCACCGGGAAAAAGTTCATGATGCGCTCGATGGACTGGTTCGCGTTGTTTGAGTGGAGCGTCGCGATGCAGAGGTGCCCGGTTTCCGCGAATGTGATCGCGGCTTCCATCGTTTCTGTATCTCGGACTTCCCCGATCAGAATCACATCTGGCGCCTGCCGGAGCGTATTCTTGAGCGCGTTTTGAAATGAGAGTGTGTCGAAGCCGACTTCTCGCTGGGTGATGAGCGATTGCTTATGATTGTGGACGAATTCGATCGGGTCTTCCACGGTTACGATATGGCCGGGATGGATGGTATTGCGGTGATCGATCATGGCTGCGAGGGTGGTGGATTTTCCTGAGCCTGTCGCTCCGACGACCAGCACCAACCCGCGTTTGGTCATGGCGATGTCTTTGACAATCGGAGGCAAGCCCAGTTGCTCGACGGTCTGAATCTCGGCTTTGATATGCCGGAAGACCAAGCCGACGTTCCCTCGCTGCCGAAAAATATTGACACGGAAACGACCCAATTCCTTGTAGTAAAGGGCCAGGTTCATTTCCATTTTTTCCTCGAACTCCCCGCGCTGTTGCCCGCGCATCAGCGCGAGCGCGAGGGCTTCGAGTTGTTCGTTGGTAAATGGCGGCGCGGAAGTTTGTTGGGTCGAGCCGTGGACACGATAGGCGGGGGCCGAATCGACAGTCAGGTATAGGTCGGAAGCTTCTTGATCCACCATGACTTTTAAGAGACTTCGAACGTCCATCTTCCTTCTCCCTCGCTTCCCGTGCCAATACCTTAGGCTGCGCCGCTTATCGGAGCTCCGAACAGATTCGGGTTCATGCTGCGCGATTGGGCTTCGCCCTTTGTGACCACTCCGCGAGTCGCCAACTCATAGAGCGCCATGTCCATCGTTTGCATGCCGTCTTTCTGGCTGGCCTGCATGATTCCGGGAATCTGGTGTAACTTGCCTTCGCGGATGAGGTTACGGACTGCGGTCGTAGCCACCATGATTTCGAGGGCGGCGACACGCCCGCCTGATTTTTTCTTGAGCAGAGTCTGTGTGATAACCGCTTCCAAGGCTTCTGCAAGCTGTGTGCGAATCTGGGATTGTTGGTTCGGGGGAAAGGCGTCGATGATGCGGTCAATTGTTTTCGGCGCGCTGGAAGTATGGAGTGTGGCAAAGACCAAGTGGCCGGTTTCTGCGGCGGTCAAGGCCAGTTGAATGGTTTCCAGGTCACGCATTTCACCGACGAGGATGATATCCGGATCTTCACGGAGAGAGGCCTTCAGGGCGTTCGCGAACGAGAGGGTATGGACACCCATTTCTCGCTGATTCACGAGGCACTTTTTTGTCTTGTGGATGAATTCGATGGGATCTTCGATCGTGATGATGTGGCCCTCAAACGTGTTGTTCAAATAATCGACCATGGAGGCCAACGTCGTCGATTTACCGGACCCGGTCGGACCGGTCACAAGGATCAGTCCCTTTTCCCGGTCGCAGAGCTGCCGCACGATCGGAGGCATGCCGAGCTTTTCCATTGGAATGATCGTGGTGGGAATGTTGCGGAACACGGCGCCGAGCCCACGGCTTTGAACGAAGACGTTGACGCGGAATCTGGCGATGTCGCCCAGCTCAAAGGAAAAGTCGCACTCGCGCTTTTCCTCGAAATTCTTCCGCTGGGTATCGCTCATCATGTCGTAGATCAGCGCATGCGTCTCCTCTGTGGTCAATGCAGGATGATCGAGTTTCTTGAGGTCCCCGTTCATGCGGATCATTGGTGGCTCGCCGGCGCTGATGTGGCAATCCGACGCGCCCTCCTTTGCCGTAAAGGTTAGGAGTTTCGAAATATCCATGAAGAGGACTCCCTGGTAAGAAAGATATAGTGAGACGATGGCTGTTTAGGCTTCAAGGCTACCGGAGTGCATCATGCCACAGGGTGATGAGAAAGCAAGAAAATAGCCGGAAGTGGCTGTGGGGACCTTCCGATTGTTCCATCATAATCGATGGGCCTTCGGTCAGATCAGTCTCATGGATTGTCCTGCGCGTTGGAACGAAGCAAGAGCTTGGTCGATGTGGCTCGGTGTGTGCTCGGACGTCACCGTAACGCGAATTCGACTGGTGCCGTCAGGAACGGTAGGAGGCCGAATTGCCGGCGCAAACAGGCCTTCTGCGAAGAGGTGTTCGGCAAACGAGAGTGCGATTTCTGGGTTGCCGATGAGGATCGGCATGATCGGACTGACGCTGGGGGACAGACTGAACCCCAACCGGGTCAATCCTGAGAACAGCCGTTCACGGTTGGCCCATAAACGCGCGCGTCGCTCCGGTTCCCGCTGTATGATTCGTAATGCTGCCGTGGCGGCGGCAGCAGAACTCGGTGGGGGCGCTGTGGTAAAGATAAAAGACCGGCTCGTGTTCATGAGATAGCGTATTAAGGTGGATGGTCCAGCGAGATAGGCGCCGCTGCTGCCGAAGGCCTTGCCCAAGGTTCCCATCTGAAGCGGGATCTGTGTATCGAGGCCGAAATGTTCAGCCGTCCCTCGTCCATGTGGTCCCATGACTCCTGTGCCGTGGGCGTCATCGATATAGAGGTCGGCTTTATAGTCATTAGCTAATTGACAGAGTTCCGGCAACGGTGAGAGATCTCCGTCCATACTGAATAGACCGTCGGTCACAATCAGGGTGCGTCTCGTTCGGCGATTCTTGGCCAGCAAGGACCGTAGATGATCGATATCGTTATGGCGATAGACGCGAAAGTCGGCGGCGCTGAGACGACAGCCGTCGATCAGGCTGGCATGGCATAGGCGATCAGCCAGGATCAATCCCCCTTGTTCGACCAGCGCAGGGATGATTCCGATATTTGCAAGGTACCCGGAACTAAACGTCAGGGCGGCTTCGGTTCCTTTGAACTGTGCCAGGGCGGACTCCAGTTCTTGATGTGGCGGCAATGAACCAGAAATCAGCCGAGAGGCTCCAGCGCCGGCGCCAAAGTGTTGCGTCGCTTCGATAGCGGATTGAACCACTTCCGGGTGGTTTGCCAATCCTAGATAGTCGTTCGATGCGAGCAAGAGGATCTGGCGCCCGGCCATTTCAACGACCGGGCCGACACTGGAATGGAGCGGAGTGAGGCGCCTGGTTAGGTGTTGCGCGCCCAATTCGCCGAGTCGTTGTTCAAACATGTGTCGCGGCTTGTCTTGAAAGGTGAGACATGGTCTGCGTTCTGAGATTCGACAGGCAGCTTCCTCATTGACAAAATCGTGATATCCTGAGTAAGTATACGGCGCGCGCACAATGTAAGGAAATAGTCTCTGGCCTCTCTCTCGAATCCACCCATGAGTTACCGCATTAAGGTTCCTGAAAAAACCCTTCCCGTCGATGAAGCTCACATGATGAGCTGGCTTGACCAGCATACATTGCATGGGTCACAGGGGCTTCGACGTTCCTTGTTGGTCGGCGTGGGCGTGGTCGTGCTTGCGGCTGCCGTGGTCGGCGGAGTGTATTATGTCGACCGCCAGGCTGCGCAGAAAGCCCAAGATCTTGAACAAGAGGCGATGCGCTTTTTGACTGCTCCCGCTGCAACCGATCCTCAAAAGACCGATCAGGCGCTCAGGGGAGCGATTGCCAAGTATCGGCAAATTGTCGACCAATATCCACGAACCTCCGTGGCGCCACTTGCCTTGTATCATTTGGGAAATACGTTGGTCCAGGCTAATGATATGGGCGCAGCTATTGAGGCCTATCAGCAATTTCTCACATTATATAGTTCAAACCCTTCAATGGTTGGATTGGTGCAACAACGTCTGGCGTATGTGTATTTGCATAAGGGAGATCGAGACCAGGCGGTAAAGGCATTCACGCGTATTTTGGAGACACCGGGCACGTTGAACCGTGACCAAGCGTTATTCGAACTGGCGCGGCTGGAAGAATCCCAATCGCGCCCTGAGGGGGCCGTGGCTCGCTATCAAGAACTCATCAAGACTTTTCCGAACTCTCCGTTCACCAGTGAAGCGACGATTCGAACCAAGATCATGGATGTCAAGAAATCGCTGGAGTCACAGCCTGCTGCGACATCGACAGTTCCGCTTATGACCCCATCACAAAAAGGTTCGCCATCTCCTCCTCCCACAGCAGGTAAGAAAACCCCGTAAGCAGGCTGCAACAGTTCCTCAGCGTTGCGCTTGCATCGTTCAGAGCAGTTTTTCGTAAATCTGGTAGATCGTCCGGCTTCTGCATGAGACTGGCTCGTGAAGGGTGGAGTGGTGAGCTGTGTCGAGGAGCCTGTCCGACAGGGACCGTTCTACTTCGGCGAACGATCCACGGCCATCTGTATGGTGTTCGACCAGAAAAAATCCTCACCGTATTCCAGCGAATACGCCTCCGGTCTTTTCGCGCCTGCGGCCTAGCATCTACCCGCAGCTCCCTTGCCTCGTAACGAAGGATTACCCGGACAGACTCCTAGGCTGCGATTATTGCACAGCGACTCGTAGCCCCCCTCCTCCAAGTTTTGCGGCGATCTCTTCCGCCTCTGTCAATGTGCCTGTAAACACGATGGCCTCTCCATCATGGTCGATCTTCCATGCGAGTTCAAAGGCCTTCGTGGAGTTCATCCCCGGAATGTATTGGCAAAAGAGCGCAATTACCTGCTCATAGGTATGACATTCGCAATTGAATACGATTACACGGGCATCGAGCCCCGCGCCTGTGACGGTGCTGGTCGTTTCTATTGGAACAGGAGGGGCGAACGGGGTTTTCGTGCCTGCCATGGGGATGAATTCTAGCAGAC
>SWDN01000017.1:217498-258428 GCA_005116775.1 Nitrospira sp. | reverse complement strand
TAGAAAGGGTAGTTGTCGTAATTTCGGAAGGAGCCGCAGCATGTAGGACGGTAGGAGCGGAGAAACCGAACCACATTCCCAGGACGAGCGCCACCGGGATGACCGCTTGTCCACGCCTGCGAGGCATCATCGTGATGCGGGCCTCAATATTCTGTGGGAAGTGTGTCATATTCTGTGAGGCTAGACTATCGATGGACTGTGTCCGTGTCAAGGAATTGAAAGAGGAATGATGCCCCTCCTTTGGTAGCACGAGGGCAGGCACTCAAACATTGGCGCAAATTTGTCAGCAGAAGCCGTGCCGGCATGGGTGTGTCCCAACAGCCTGAAAACACATGAGTCTGCACGGTTCCTTGCCTTGACAGATTTTAAGAGGCAATGGTATCGTCCCACCTTCCTGCGTAAGGCTTTCACGTTTCATCCTGCTTAGGAGGATCAGTCAATGCTGAAACGGTATTTGCTGGCTCCCGGTCCGACGCCTGTGCCCCCGGAAGTGCTGCTGGCCATGGCGCGACCCATGTTCCACCATCGTGCTCCCGAGTTCGACAAGGTGTTTGCGGAAGTCCGCGACGGACTCAAGTGGCTGTATCAAACGAAGAACAACGTGCTCATGCTTGCAGCTTCCGGAACCGGAGGTATGGAAGGGGCGGTATCGAACTTTCTCTCTCCCGGCGACAAGGCCCTTACGATCAATGGGGGAAAATTTGGAGAGCGATGGACCAAGCTTTGTAAGACGTTCGGGGCCGAGGTCACGGAAATTAAGGTGGAATGGGGGCGGGCCGTCAACCCGCAAGCAGTGGCCGATGCATTGAAAAAAGATCCGGGAATCAAAGCCGTGTACGTGCAGGCCAGTGAGACCTCCACAGGTGTGGCCCACGACGTCAAAGCTCTTGGAGAGGTCGTGAAGCCCTATGGAGAGACCATTCTGGTGGTGGATGCCATTACTGCCCTCGGCGTGTTCGATATCAAAACTGACGAGTGGGGAATCGATGTTGTGGTGACCGGGTCGCAAAAGGCCTTGATGCTTCCGCCTGGCCTGGCATTCGTCAGCGTGAGCGACAAAGCCTGGCAGTTGGCAGAGAAAGCGAAGAACACGGCGTTCTATTTCAATTTCAAGAAAGAGCAGGAGAATCAGCTAAAAAATCAGACGGCCTACACGCCGGCTGTATCCCTCATTATCGGGCTGCAGGAAGTGCTGAAGATGATGAGAGCTGAAGGGCTTGAAGGAGTATTCGGACGTCAAGCTTTGCTCGCAAAGGCTATGCGTGAAGGAATGCAGGGCGCCGGGCTCGCGCTGTTTCCAAAAGAATCGCCGAGCGATGCTCTGACCGCCGTGTCAGCGCCGGAGGGTGTGGATGGGCAGGCTATTTATAAGAATCTACGTGTCCAATATGGCATGACTGCGGCAGGCGGGCAGGACCATTTGAAGGGGAAGATCTTCCGAGTCTCCCACATGGGTTACATGGATCGTTTCGATATTATCATGTGTGTAGCGGCTGTTGAGATGGTACTCAAGGGGCTGGGGCATCCTGTGAAGCTCGGCAGCGGCGTCGCGAAGGCTCAAGAAATTCTCATGGCGTAGGGCGTCTATCTCCAAACTCTTCCGACTTAAGGCAGACACAATGGGCATGAAAATTCTCATCAGCGATAGTTTGTCAAAGCAGGGTGTGGAGTTGTTAGAGAAGGCTGGATTCACTGTCGTGGTGAAGTCCAAGATGCCGAAAGAAGAATTGTTCAAGGAGATCAAGGATGCCGATGGGCTGATCGTACGGTCTGGCACCAAGGTGACAGAAGAACTGATTGCGGCAGCCGATAAACTGAAAGTCGTCGGGCGGGCCGGGTCCGGGTTGGACAATGTCGACACACCGGCAGCCACGCGCCGCGGCATTGTCGTGATGAACACGCCGGGCGGCAATACCGTCACGACGGCCGAGCATACGATGTCGATGATTTGGGCGATGAGCCGTCGTATTCCCCAAGCGACTGCATCGGTCAAAGCCGGCAAGTGGGAAAAAGATAAATTCATGGGTGTCGAGCTCTACAACAAGGTGCTCGGCATCGTCGGCGCAGGGCAAATCGGTAGCCATCTCACGAAGCTGGCGCAAGGAATCGGTATGAGTGTGGTCGCCTATGATCCTTACTTATCCGAGGAACGCGCGCAGAAGATGGGCGTGACCATGATGCCGCTGGATGAACTCTTCAAGCGAGCCGATATCATCTCTGTCCATACGCCGTTGACGCCTGAGACCAAGGGCCTCATCAATGCGCAGTCGATCTCGACGATGAAGCCAGGGGTGATGATCGTCAATTGCGCCCGCGGCGGGATTATTCATGAGGGCGATCTGTTCGACGCGTTAAAGGTCAAGCGCGTGGCCGCCGCTGCGTTCGACGTGTTTGAAGAAGAGCCGGTCAAGGCAGACCATCCATTGTTGACGCTGGATAACTTTATCTGTACGCCGCACATCGGAGCCCAGACAACAGAGGCGCAAGAGAATGTGGCCATCGGAATCGCGGAACAGATCGTTGATTATTTCACCAAGGGCATTGCCCGCGGGGCAGTGAATATCCCGTCTGTTTCTCCAGAGTTACTCCCGAGGCTCCAGCCCTACTTGTCGTTAGCTGAGCGGTTGGGAAATTTGCAAACCCAGCTGTGCGAAGGCGGACTTGAGCGCGTGACCGTCGAGTACAGTGGAGAAGTGGCGAGTCTGTCCATCGCGCCGCTTACAATTGCCGTATTGAAGGGGCTATTGACCCCGATCATGGAAGCGCCTGTGAACTACGTGAACGCGCCGGTCGTCGCGAAGGAGCGCGGGATTGAAGTGAAGGAAGTGAAGAGTTCCGACGCGGGAGATTTTACCAGCCTGATTCGTGTACGAGTGGAAGCCGGTAAGAAATCGTACCAGGTGGCAGGCACGCTCTATCACAAGAAAGATCCGCGCGTGGTGGAAATCGATCAGTTCAACGTTGAAGTGGTGCCGGAAGGACATATGCTGCTGATCCTCAATATCGATCGCCCAGGAGTCATCGGGATGGTGGGAAAGGTGCTCGGCGACAACCAGATCAATATTGTGAGGATGCAGTGCGCCTTGGAGAAACGTGGAGGGAACGCCATGCTCATCATCGGCTCCGATGCAGCCTTCCCGGCCAAGGTTCTTGAGACGATCAAATCCAGCAAAGACATTATCTCGGTCAAAGTCGCGGATCTATCCTAACTCCGCGCGTCATCCATCAGGTCAGCCATGGTCTCCGTTCCTCCGAAGCCCCGCCCTTCTTCGGGGCAGGTTCCATCGTCCCGCGAACGTTCGCTGGTCCCCGTGGGCATGGCGACGATTCTTCCTCACGCGGCGAAGCAGGTCCGTCGTCTTGAAGCGCTGTTGCTCGCTCAAGTCGACAGGTGGGGCTACGATGAGATCATTCTTCCTACGTTCGAGTATCTCGACGTTTTGGCTCCAGGTCTTGAGCCGGAACTCATCGAACACTGTTATCAGTTTGTCGATCGGACAACAGGGCGGACGTTGCTTCTTCGTCCAGACGCCACGGCGCAGATTGCCAGGACGGTTGCCATGGGGCTGACAGGCACGACGCTGCCGTTGCGTCTCTCCTATCGAACGTCTGTGTTTCGCTACGAACAAGAGCATGCTGGGCGAGGCCGAGAAATCTTTCAGATCGGAGCCGAACTGATCGGTCCTGACGATGTGACGAGCGACAGTGAAGTGATCGGCTTGATGATCGAGTGTCTCCGCACAATCGGCCTGAAGGCGTTTACAGTATCCCTTGGACATGTGGGATTTATTAAGGGGCTCTTGCTGCGATCCGGGCTGTCGGCGCGGGGCCAGAAATTGGCAGAGCAAGCGGCGGCGAGAAAGGATCTACCGAGGCTCGAAGAGATCCTTGCTGGCGAGCGCATCTCAAAGACGGTGGCGCGGGCTATTCGGGAAGCACCTGAGTTGTACGGTCAAGAGGAAGTGCTGGCGCGCGGACGAATCCTTGCAGCCGGCGATCCGGCGCTGGCCGCTCCGCTCGAACGGCTTGCCCAGGTGTATCAACTGCTTTGCGCGGCAGGCTATCGAGAATCGCTGCTTCTGGATCTTGGAGAGTTCCGAGGTTTCGATTACTATGACGGTGTCGTATTCGATGTATTCGCCGAAGGGATGGGGGCGGAGTTAGGCGGTGGCGGACGGTATGATCACTTGATCGGCCGATTCGGCAGGCCAATGCCCTCAACAGGTTTCGGGTTGGATGTCGATCGACTCTTCAGAACTGTAGAGTTTCCTGAGGAGACATCGGTTTCGACGCGGGTGGACTATCTGGTTGTCGCGCCACGAAAAGCGACTCGGCGATTGGCCGCAGTTGTGGCCCAGTTGCGTCGAACTCGCTCTCGGGTCGTGCAGCAGTCGATGAAGGGGAGCGACGCAGCGCTGATACCTAATGCAGTGACGGCTGGGTTGGCTCAGCAGGCAGCAGCTGTGGTGGTGGTCGGGGCGCCAGGAATGGGTCATGATGACGTATTGGTGGTCGAGCCGCTCGCGGCCCTTAAGCAGGGCCGACGGACTGAGAATCTGAATCGTCTTTCGAAAAAGATTGAGATCGCAGACTTGGTGGCCGCAGCTCGTCGGTCTCAGGGGCGGGTGAAGAAACAGTAATGAAATCCATATCAGCCACCGACCTGTCTCAGCCCAAGCTGCCGCCTCAAAACCTGGAGGCCGAGCAATCGGTTCTCGGTGCAGTCCTCCTCGACAACAGCGCGATGGCCAAGGCGATGGAATTGCTGGTCGAAGAGAACTTCTACCGCACGTCACATCGGAAGATCTACCGCGCGATGCTGGATTTGTCTGATGTCGGAGAAGTGATCGATCAGATTACGTTGACGGAACGATTGAAAGCGCAAGGTGAAGTCGAGGCTGTTGGAGGCGCAGCCTATTTAGCGGAACTTGTGCAAAGCGTCGCCAGCTCCGCCAATATCCGCTACCACTGCAAGATTGTGCGTGACAAGGCCTTGCTGAGAGAGTTGATCCATACCTCTACAGAAGTGCTCACGCGCGGGTACGAAGGCACCTCTTCAGTGGATGACCTGCTCGATTTCGCGGAGCGGTCGGTGTTTGGCATCGTCCAAGGCAAACTGGATCGATCGTTCACCCCGATCAATTCCATCATCAAAGAAAGTCTCGACCTCGTCGATAAGCTGTCAAAGCGCAAAGAGCATGTCACGGGTGTTCCGACGGGTTTTTACGATCTCGACGACATTACAGCGGGACTTCAACCCTCCGATCTCGTGGTGATCGCAGGCCGCCCCAGCATGGGAAAGACCAGCTTAGCGCTGGGGATGGCAACCCATGCGGCTATTCACGCAGGCACAGTCGTTGGAATTTTTAGTCTGGAAATGTCGAAGCCTCAAATTGTCCTGCGCATGTTGAGCTCAGAAGCGCGAGTCGATTCGCATGGTCTCCGAACCGGCAAACTTCAGAAAGAGGATTGGTGGCGCCTGGCAGAAGCGGCTGGCCGGTTGGAACAGGCTCCGATCTTTATCGACGATACGGGTGGTATTACCGTGCAGCAGATGCGGGGTAAGGCACGCCGGCTGAAAGCCGAACGAGGACTGGGTCTGTTGATTGTCGACTACCTCCAGTTGATGCAGGGGCGGAGCGACTCGGAATCCCGTCAGCAGGAAATCTCCGATATCTCCCGGTCGCTGAAGGCCCTGGCCAAGGAACTCAATGTGCCGGTCGTTGCGCTGTCGCAGCTCAGCCGCGCGGTGGAGGCCCGCAAGCCTCCGATTCCAATGCTGGCAGACCTTCGTGAGAGCGGCGCGATCGAGCAGGATGCCGACGTCGTCATGTTTATCTATCGCGAGGACGTGTACGATGAACATTCTGAACGAAAGGGAGAAGCCGACATCCTTGTGAGTAAACATCGCAATGGCCCAACCGGGAAAAAGGTGCTCACCTTCCTCGACCGTTTCGCGAAGTTCGAGAGCCTTGACAATAGAGAAGTCGTTTGACCCTGTATCACCCCACCCGTATAATCTTTTGTACCATTACAGTCCCATCTGAACCCAGCAAAAGGGTTTACGAGTGCCCATGACCAGCTTGATGCCGAGCCGAATAGCGAGCCGCCGAGGTCTCATCCTGTTTTCTCGCGTAATCTGTACGCTGCTCTCCCTGGTAGTGACAGCCTGCGCTGCTGCGCCGCAGCTGCCTGACAAGATGGCTGTCCCAGCCGGTGCACCGAAGGCGCTGTCCACAACCCATCCACTCGATGCCGCCGCGTCCTACCATTTTATGCTGGGGTACCAAGCCGAGCTTGCGCAGGATATGGATCGTGCGATTCGAGAATATCAGGCCGCGCTGAAAGCGGATCCGGCGTCCCAGTCCGTGAAAGCCCGACTGGCTGGCCTCTATTTCTCGCTTGGCGATATGCCCAATGCCATCAGCTATGCGGACCAAGCAGCAGAGAGCGCAAGCCAGGACGGTCATCTGCTCACACAGATGGCGGGTATTTTAGCCAGCGCAGGTCAAGGAGAACGGGCATTGAAATTGCTGGATCGTGCAATCGAGATTGATCCAACCTTGAGCGATCCCTATTTTACAAAGGGTCTGCTGCTGTTGAACTTGAAGCGGCAGCCTGAAGCAGAACAGACCATCCGGGCAGGATTGGCGAAGGCTCCAGAGTCCGCCGTCGGCCATTACCACTTGGGGCGGATACTCCTCGATGCGGGGAAGAGTGAAGAAGCGGCGACGAGTTTGGAGCGGGCGATTGTGGTCAATCCTTCATTTGAGCCGGCCTATCTTGCGCTTGCGTCACTCTATGAGTCCCGGCAGTCCCAAGATCGAGCGATCGCCGTGCTACGGAAATACCTCCAGACTGTGAACCCGCGAAACCGGGATATCCGACACCAATTAGTTAGGCTCTATGTGGCTGCGAAGGATTATCAGGGTGCTAGGAAGGAATTGAACGATCTATTGACAGAAGACCCGTTGGATCTCGATGCCCAGCTTCGGATGGCAATTTTGTACGGAGAAGAGAAGGACTACCCCAGGGCCATCGATCAACTCGTCCGGATTCTCAAGGCGCGCCCGACGGAGCTCAAGATCAGAGACTACCTTGGGTTTCTCTACGAGGAATCCAAGGACACGAAGAAAGCGATCGAGACGTACACGTTCAACGTGCAACTTGAGCCCTCGTTCTTTGAAGGGCATCTGCACCTCGGTCTGTTGTTCTACCGATTAAAACAGTCTTCCGAAGCTGTCACGCATTTGACGAAGGCCATCACGATTAATCCGAAACAGCCCGAAGCCCACATCGTGCTGGGATTGGCCTATGTGCAGAGCGAACAGTTTGATGATGCGGCGAAAGCCTTGGAAGAAGGCATCAGAGAGAACCCCAAGAACGCCGACTTGCACTTCAATCTTGGTACGGCGTACGACAAGCTCAATCGATTCGATGACGTCGTGCGTGTCATGGAGACGGCCATCAAGCTGGATCCGCATCATGCCGACGCGCTGAATTATCTGGGATATAGCTACGCAGAGCGGGGGATCAACATCGACCAAGCGCTCTCCTTGACAAAGCGGGCTGTCGCGCTCAAGCCGAACAATGGATACTATATCGATAGCCTCGCCTGGGCCTTGTTTAAAACCGATATGGTCACCGAGGCCTTAACGGAGATGAAGCGCGCCGTTGCGCTTGCCGGTGATGACCCGGTGATCTACGAACATCTTGGTGATATCTACGCCAAGCAACGAAATCTCACAGATGCTCGCGAGTCCTGGCTCCGCGCCTTGGAGCTTGATCCCTCGAATAACAAGCTGATGGATCGATTTCGCGAACAGGGGATGGGTGATCCAACTCAAGAAGAACGTATTCAACAGGCTAAACGTCGTGTATCTGAGAAGATACCGAGTCAGTAACACGCTTTCCGTTCATAGCAGGTTTTATCGTCTTACCCTTTGCCTTAATATCGGACATCTCGCTGAACCCACTTAGTCAGTATCTCACGAGTTGATTCCCCTCCGGTCTTCTCATCCTAAGTCACTGTTTCTTCAGACTGTTATCCCACATAGATAGCCCGTCTCTGCTGGTTCTCTCTTATCTAATTGGAGAGAAAATGGAATGCGCCAGGTCCCGTGCAGTGACGACAAATATTGGCAGATCAGCGCAAAAGCCGGAGCGATAATCCATAACTGCCGCCTGTTTCCAGCGAGCAATAGTCATAACCATTTGATATTTCATGGAGTATAGTCTCCCATATCCTAACCATTCGACGGGCATCGAACCTGCTAGAGGGGTAGGTAACAGAAATCGGATGCGAGTTCCGATGAGAACGAAGCAAGAATGTGAAGGGGCGTCAGTGAACCATCAACAAGGAGGCAGGACGATGTTTAAGGCATTGCGGAAACAAGAAGGTTTTACCCTCATCGAGTTGATGATCGTCGTGGCGATCATCGGGATCTTGGCGGCCATCGCCATTCCGAACTTCCTGCAGTATCAGATGAAGTCGCGCCAGTCCGAGGCGAAGACCAATGTGACGAGCATCAAGACCTCGCAGCTGGCTTTCCAGGGTGAGCGGGGTTGCTTTGGCTCTTTGGCAGCCATGCCAGCCGTGATGCCCGTTGGAGGATCAGCAACCATTTGGCCGGCTGCTGAGTTTCTGCCCTCTGCTCCGGCTATTGGTGCCACGTTCTGTATTGCTGGCGGAACCAGTACGCTCCCGCTCTGGTCAGACATCGGGTGGGTGCCGTCTGGCCCAACCAGATACCAGTATGTAACGAACGCAACTGCGGCTATTACCGCCTTAGGGTCAATCACGACCGGTGTTTGCCCGGCTATGCCTGCTGCAGTCGGTACACCGACGAATGCTGGATTCGTTGCCTCAGCGTCAAGCAACTTGAACAGCAACGCGGTGGTTTCTATATTCATGAATGCGGAAAACAGCAACATGGTTGACTGTACACCGGGCGAGTTCTAAACGGTAGAATGAAACGGTCGCCTACAGGCAGGGCTGGCTACGCCAGCCCTGCCCTGTCTTTGTGAGAGTTCCTCGGCTCCGAAAGCTCAGTGCTATGGACGTGTCATCCAACTCAGCCGGATCCTCCAGCTCTGCTTCAATCAGCCAGCAATGGTATCCCCACTTGTCGTCGCGTTCGTGGCTCGGAGGAATGCTGCTCGGTCTTGCCGCCGCCGTCTTCCTGGCCACCATCTTGTCTCTTCAAATAGAGCTCGACCAACGGCATGATGAGCAAGCTGACCGCATAGAAAGCCTCCGCTTGCTTCCACGAGGAGAGTTGTTGCGACCGGCTCTCATTGGATTTCACCACCTGGGAGCCGACCTCATTTGGCTGAAAATCGTGCAGGTGCTGGGGGAACCAGTCGTCACTGATCAGGACTACGAATGGCTGTATCACGCGCTCGATGTGGTGACGACGCTGGATCCTCAGTATAGTTATGCCTATGACGTCGGCGGAACGATCTTGGCTGAATTGGCGAATCGTGTCGATTGGAGCAATCAGCTGCTCGAGAAAGGAGTGAAGGCCAATCCCGCAGCCTGGCGGCTTCCCTTTGTCCTCGGGTTCAATTACTTCTTTCATCTGAGCGACTATGTTAAGGCTGGGGAGTATATGGGCCAGGCGGCGAAGATCCCAGGCCGCCCCCTCTATGTGGATACGCTCGCGGCGCGATTGTATGTCGAAGGGGGGAGCCCCTTGCTGGCACTCCAATACTTGGAAGTAATGATCCAGCAGGCTGAGGACCCTCAGCTTCGCGTGATCTATGAGGAGAAATACAAAGAAGTTGTCATCTCTCGCGATCTTGGTACGATGGATCAGGCTCTGGCGCGATACAAACAAACTCGCGGGAGAAATCCACAGACGCTTGCTGATCTGGTCAAAGAGGGATACTTGGCAGCGGTCCCTGAAGAGCCTTTTGGCGGAGAGTATCGTATGAACTCTGAGACTAGGGAAATCGAGAGCTCGACGCATCGGGAGCGGCTCCGTTTGCACCGCCCCGATTGAAGACAACGGTTTTCGAATATAGTGTTGAGGTGAGAAGCGATGTCCACCACTGAAACAATTCTCCAGACGGAAGGACTTACGAAAACATTCAAAGTAGGGTTTTGGGGTCGTCATGTGACGGTATTGGAAGGACTCAATCTGAATGTGCAGCGAGGAGAGGTCTTTGGATTCTTGGGTCCGAACGGGGCGGGGAAGACGACGACCATTAAGATCCTGATGGGATTGATTTATCCCACCGGTGGGCGTGCGACTGTGCTCGGACGTCCGGTCGGCGACAGCCGGGCCAAGGACCGAGTCGGTTTCTTGCCTGAGTCACCGTATTTCTACGATTACCTGACGGCAGTCGAGTTTCTTCGGTTCTACGGGCACTTGTTCAGCCTTCGTGGCGCGGCATTGGAAAATCGAGTGACGGAGTTGCTTGATCTGGTCGGGATGAGTCACGCCAGCAACATGCAGCTACGGAAGTTTTCGAAAGGGATGCTGCAGCGGGTCGGGATTGCCCAGGCGTTGATCAACGATCCTGAACTTATTGTGCTCGATGAACCGATGTCGGGGCTCGATCCTGTGGGACGTAAAGAAATCAGAGACCTCATTCTGCGGCTCAAGGAAAGGGGAAAAACGATTTTTTTCAGCTCCCACATCCTCCACGACGCTGAGTTGCTGTGCGATCGAGTGGCGATCATTCTTAAAGGGCGCATGGTCGCCTGTGGACACGTGAGCGAGTTGGTCGGACAGGGAGCCACCCAGTCGGTTGAAATGGTCGTCGAGGGGCTCAGCTCAGAGGGGCTGGAACATCTCCAGCCTCTTACCGAGAAACTCTTGATCAAAGGGAACCAGGTACTCATCGTCCTCAGGAATCAACAACAGGTCGGAAACGCCTTGGAGATCGTCCGCGTTGCGAAGGGCAGCGTGGTCTCGGTGACGCCGCAGAAAGGTTCCCTCGAGGAACTCTTTATCCGTGAAGTAAAGGGAACGCAATCGAGTTTGCGTGAGGGCCAATGAGAGTTCTATCCATCGCGCTCAACACGTTCCGGGAAAACATCAGGGAGAAATTACTCTATAACCTGCTCATCTTCGCGCTCTTGATGATCGGGAGTTCCGTTTTGCTCACCCGCCTGACCGTAGGAGAGTGGGATCGCCTCATCATCAATCTTGGTCTCTCAAGCATGAACTTATTCGGCGTACTCATCGCCATCTTCGTCGGTATAAGTCTGGTCAGTAAAGAGATCGATAAGAAGACCATTTATACGATTTTATCCAAGCCGGTGCCACGGTATGAATTTCTGCTTGGAAAGTACCTCGGACTCATGCTTACACTGCTCGTCAATACGGCCGTGATGGTGGTGGGTCTAATAGCGGTCATGATCTATCTCGATGCTCCTGTAACCCTGCTGTTGTTCGAAGCGGTAGGATTTATCTTTCTGGAGCTAGTGGTCATAACCGCCGTGGGCTTGTTGTTTTCGACATTTACCAGCACGACGTTGAGCGCGATCTTTACTCTGGCGATCTATGTGGTGGGACATCTGTCGACTGATCTGAAACAGTTCGGGGCGCAGATGGATGGTCTGGGGAAGGCAGTCCTTAACACAATTTACTATATCCTGCCGAATCTCGAGCGGTTCAATCTCAAAGGCCAGGTCATTCACAAAGTGAACGTAGTGGGGACCGACGTACTATTGACTACTGCCTATGGTCTGGCATACGCTGGACTCTTGTTAGCTCTTGCCAGCATTATCTTCCAGCGCCGGGACTTTCAATAAGAGCGGCGTCAGTCGGTTGTTGATCCTACGCTTGTATTTGTTGTCCAGCCCGTGTATTGATAATAAAATTATATCCCTCTCTACCTAATGTGACTGATGGTCAGACGACCGACTTAGGCATCAATGAACGTCCCTCTCCTTGATCTCCAGGCTCAATTCCGATCGCTCCGTGAGGAAATTCTCGCAGCGATTCAAACCGTCTGCGACGAGCAGGGGTTCGTGCTCGGGCCGCGCGTCGTGGCGTTTGAGGAAGCCATTGCCCAGTATATCGGTTCTCGTTATGCGATCGGTTGCGCTTCCGGAAGCGATGCGCTGTTGCTTTCCCTTATGGCCATGGGGGTAAAAGCGGGCGATGAGGTCATCACCATCCCGTTTACATTTTTCGCCACGGTGAGCGCGATCTCACGATTGGGCGCGAAGCCGGTGCTTGTAGATATTCAGCCTGATACGTTCAATATCGATCCGGCACTCATTGAACGAGCGATCACACCTCGCACGAAAGCCATCATTCCCGTTCACCTCTTTGGTCAATGTGCGGATATGGTTGCGATCAATGAGATTGCGAAGCGAAAAAGTATATACGTCATTGAAGATGCATGCCAAGCCATTGGGGCAAGCCAGGGAAACAAACGCGCCGGAGTCCTCGGCGACACCGGGTGCTTCAGCTTTTTCCCCAGCAAGAACTTGGGTGGATTTGGAGATGGGGGCCTCATTACGACCAATGACAAAGCCCTTGCCGATTCCATGGCCATGCTCCGAGTTCACGGGAGCCAAGTCCGCTATCTTCACGAAGCGGTGGGAATCAATAGCCGCTTGGACGCGCTCCAGGCCGCCGTACTCCACGTCAAATTACAGTATCTTGACCAGTGGGCCGAGGGGCGACGGCGGAACGCCGAACGGTATCAACGATTGTTTGCGCAGACGAAGCTTGCCGATCGAGTGGTGTTGCCACCAACGATGCGCGACAACTTCCACGTCTATAACCAATTCACCGTCCGGGCGCAGAAACGAGACGAGTTGCGCACCTTCCTGAAGGAGAAAGGGGTCGGCACGGAAGTGTATTATCCGCTCCCCATGCACCTCCAAAACTGCTTTCGCGATTTAGGGTATCAGAAGGGGTCGTTCCCTGTATCGGAACAGGCGGCCGAAGCGGTGATGTCTATTCCGATCTATGCAGAATTAACCGACGCGCAGCAGTCCTACGTGGTAGAGATGATCGCGGAGTTCTACAAGCACGGCTAGTTCTATTCACGTCGCATCCCTTGTCTTCCTGCTCTGGTCAATTCCTAGGCCATTTCTGCGTTTCGTCGTACAATGAACGCACATGTCGAGTCGTCGGTGAATGTGGCGAGTGGCACAGTAGCCGGAATAGGGAGGCTATGATGAGATCGGTGACGTGGGGAATCCTGTTCTTGCTTTCCTTGATAGTGAGTACTGCGGCCAGTGGCAAGGAACTCTCACCCCGTGAGATTTATGAACGAGCTTCCCCGGCCGTGGTGATGGTGCTGGGGTATGCAGATGGCGGCAGAAAGGGCAGTGGCGGAACTGGTTCGATCGTCCAGTCTGACGGATTAGTCCTCACGAATGCCCACGTCGTGATTGAGGAACAGACCGGGAAGCCCTTCGCCCGCCTGTCTGTATTTCTCAAGCCGGCTCGCGTGACAGGAGAGTCGAAAAGCGATCTTTCCCGTATGGTCCGCGCCAAACTCCTGGCCTATTCACAGCAATTGGATCTTGCCCTGTTGAAGCTTGAAGGCGCTACCGAAGCCTTGCCGGTTGTCGCTGTGAGTGAATCCGGGCGGGCCAGCATCGGAGATCGCGTGGTGGCTATCGGTCATCCGGAGCAAGGTGGACTGTGGACCTTGACGACGGGGGTGATCAGCGCCGAAGTCGATAACTTCAATGGGGTCAAGGGCAAGCATGTGTTTCAAACGGAGACGGGTTTAAATCGCGGAAACTCAGGTGGGCCACTCTTGGATGGAGAAGGGCGGATGATCGGAGTCAATACGGCCATTGCCCGCGTGGCCTCGGATGGTCTCCCGATCATGAGCATTAGTTTCTCGCTGAAATCAAGCGTCGCTACACAATGGTTGCGGGAACAAGGCGTGGGGGCACGAGGGACAACGCTGCCTACCGGTCAGATGCAGCCTGCGATCGATCAATCAATCGCCCCGTTAGTGCAGCCCCAAGCCAAACCAGCTCAGCCTCCTCAGTCCGATCTATCGCTCAAGCCAATGGTGAAGCCTGAGGTGGTGCAGCCGGCTCCTGTCCGTCCATACAATCTCGATGAATTGATTAGCGATCGTGCGAAGGCGGAAGTCGACCTCGATAGCATGATGTCAGAGATGCGAGGGAGGATGAAGGGGCGATAGAATCGAGGTGCCACTGAGGTGTTTCAGCTGAAGACCGAAGGCTGAAGACAAATGCCTTCAGCCTATCTACCTGAGTAGTTACGCTTCTTCTAGCATCCGACTATGTCGTGATCGCCCCTTCCGAGGCCGACGAGACGTGCCGCGCGTATTTGCCCATGACGCCGGAGGTGTAGCGAGGCAAAGGTTGTTTAACCTTCTTTAGCCTGGCCTTGATCTCTTTTTGCGAGAGATCCACAGTCAGTGTCCGTTTGGCGATATCGAAGACAATGATGTCGCCGTTCTTCACGGCGCCGATCGGGCCTCCCTTGATGGCTTCCGGCGAGACATGACCTGCCATCAAGCCATGGGTGGCGCCGGAGAAGCGGCCGTCGGTGAGCAGCGCGATGGAATCGCCTAGCCCTGCGCCGACGATGGCCGCAGTCACACCGAGCATCTCTCTCATGCCTGGTCCGCCTGACGGACCTTCATACCGAATCACGACAACCGGTGCTGTTGTGCATCATGCTCTTGCCATGTCCACCCATCGAACTATGTCCGCTGCCTCCGTGCCCTTCCTTGCCGTAGCCTGGCTCATTGGCCCAGACAGATGACATCCCAACGGACAACGCAAATACCGATGCAACGGCCAGAGTCACGATTGTTTGTCTTTCCTGCTTCATGCCTGCCTCCTTAGGTTGACCAAATGTTGTGCCGATTAAACAAGAATTGCACCGCGAGTGTAGCCGGCAGCTCCATCGCGCAGGTCTTATTTTTCTTTACTAGCGATGTAGATTGCCAGATCGATCAACACAACGCAAGCCGACAACACATCTCGATGAGCTCAATCGACGCGTGACGAGCGGGAAAGGCGGGACTGGCGAGACGGGGAAGAGTTCGGGGTTTCCGGAGCTTCGAATTTCGAGTCGCGCGTTTCCCGCCCGTCTCACTTGAATTAGGAGTTCGATCGGCGTCTGGCTTGGGCAAGCAGTTCAGCGCGCGGGTCTAGATGCGGAATGGCTCTGAGTCGATCGTAGAGTTTTTGTTCCTCGTCGGTCGAGGAGGGCGGCATCACAATCTGGATCGTCAGGAACAGATCGCCGTGGCCGCCAGCTGCCGCAGGGAGGCCCTTGCCCTTCAATCGAAGTTTACTGTCGGCCTTGCTCCCAGGCGGAACCTTCACCCGAACCGGCTCCATCAGGGTGGGGGCCATTACATCGGCTCCCAAGGCCGCTTCCCATGGGAAGACGGGGAGAGAGACATGAATGTCGCTCCCCTGCCGGCGAAACACGTTGTCTGGAGCGATGGCCACACGCAAGTACAAATCGCCCGATTTGCCCCCGTTACTGCCGGCTTGTCCCTTGCCGGCTACGCGGACCCTCGTTCCATCCTGGACCCCGGCAGGGATTCGGACTTCAATCGTATTGGGATGCAACGTGGCGCCATGCCCCTGGCACGTTGGGCAGGGACGTCCGCGCAGTGCGCCGCTTCCGTGACAAGTCGAACAAGGCCGGGGCTCTTGTAGGCTGACACGCTTCGTCACCCCCGTAAACACCTCGGCCAGCGTCAGCTGCGCTTCTGTTTCAAGATCTTCGCCCTGTATGGCAAACCCGCGATTGGCGCCGGCTCTCCCTCTCCCTTTGAACAGATTCTCGAAGAGATCGGAAAATCCTTCTGCGCCGAAAGGAGTCTCTTGGCCGACTCCCCCGCTGGCTCCGGCCTGTCGTCGAGCCTGTTCGTAGGCCTCAGCCTGCTCCCAGTTGGCGCCATAGTGATCGTACTTCTTGCGCTTGTCGGGGTCGGACAGGACTTCCTGCGCTTCGTTGAGTTCTTTGAACCGCTTCTCCATCTCGATCTTTTTGGCGCCGCTGTGCATGTCGGGATGAAATTGGCGCGCTAAACGGCGGTAGGCCTTCTTAATGTCGTCCGCCGAGGCAGACTTCGAAAGGCCCAGAATCTGATAGTAGTCGCGTGTGGTGGTTGCCATTGATTCCGGGAGCGGTCTCACTCAGCACTGAACACTCATCGAGTGCAGCTTACGGGGTCGATTGAGGCATTGCAAGTGCCGAGCAGCGATCAATAGAGGGAATAGGAAAGTCCGACAAATGGGAGACCGAAGTTGAGACCGGAGTTCGGCTCGCGTGTTCCGCCATTGGAAATGTGGACGAATCGATAGCCGGCGTGTATGGCCCATTGGGGTGTAAGATGCCATGCACTGCCGGCTCCGCCCCAGACGACAAAGTTGAACTCTCCCGGCTGCTCCGGCACACGGCCACCGAGATCGGTCCATAGTGGACCTCCGCCACCGTCGATGTAGGGCCGTAATCGATCGAGCCCGACGAAGGTGTATTGTAGTTTCGGTGTGATCCCGACTCCATAGCCGGTCACTGGTTCAGACGTCCCGAATACCAGCAACTCGGCGCCTAACGCGACCTGCCCTCGGTACCAGTGCGAGCCAATGGGATCGGTGAGCGTCATGGACCATGAAGGCATCGCCGCTGCGCCGAAGAGCTTGGAGGATTGACTGGGCAGCACACGAATGGGAAAGAAGGGGCCAACGGTCAGTCCGATAGTCTGCGTTCCAACGGTGGGATACGACATCGGTTCATCGGCGCAAGCCATGCGCGGGGTTAGGCAGAGAACGAGTGCCGACAGGCCGAGCACAGCGATAAAAAACTGACGGAGGCCAAGGCTCACGAGATGGAATGAGCCTTGGCCCGCGCCATCATCTTGCAGTAGGAACAGACTTCGGCGGTAGTGGGTTGGCTACATGAAGCGCAGGGGTGGAGGACAGCCCGGTCTTTTTCCGTCATTGTGGTTGCCGTGGGTTGTTTTTTACTTTGCTTGTCGAGAAAGCCCCAATAGAAGGTTTGCTTCGTGCCGGGAGACTCGGTCTCCAAACGATTCAAGACCTCCTTGTATTGGAGCATCTTGGAGCCTTTGGCCATAGGGCATTCCTCGACGATGTAATCGATTCGGTTCAACACCGCATAGGCCGCGAGTTCTCGTTCCGAGAGCCGGTACAGGGGTTTCACTTTTTTGGCAAACCCTGCCACCGAAGCCGGCAACGACGGACCCTGCTTGTCCAGATATTCCTCTTGCCAATGCAGCACGTTGCCCAGGAGGCGGGCGGCTTCGTCATCGAGATTGTGGCCTGTGGCCATCACGTCGTACTGCTGTTCGATCGCCACGCGATTGAATTGGTAGCGTTTGATCGTGCCGCAAGTCGAGCAGGTTGGACGATGGATGAGCTGAGCCAGTTCCTTGATTCCCGCTCCTGCTTCCTGCTCGACCGTATGGAGGTGTAACGTCGCTCCATGCGAGGTCGCAACCGCCTCGGCGAACTTCGTCACCTTGGCATGCGACTGCTCAGAGTAGGTTCCGATGCCGAGGTTCACGTAGAGCGCGTCGGCGCGATAGCCGAGCTTGAGCAGTTTGATCGTGCCGCAAGTCGAGCAGGTTGGACGATGGATGAGCTGAGCCAGTTCGAGGTGCAACGTGGCGCCATGCGAAGCAGAGACCGCCTCGGCGAATTTCGTCACCTTGGCGTGTGACTGCTCAGAGTAGGCTCCGATGCCGAGGTTCACATAGAGCCCGTCGGCACGGTAGCCGAGCGTGAGCAGAATGTTCCAGAGCGCGAGGCTGTCCTTCCCGCCTGACACCGCGACGAGAATCCGTTCGTCCTTCCCGAACATCCACTCCGACTTGATCGCCCGCGCCACCTGATCGTGGACGAAACCGTTGAAGCAGCCCTTGCAGAAGGCCGCATTGTGGCGAGGAAGATCGATGACCGCTTTGGTTTTACATTTGGTGCAATTCATTCGGAGTCCATGAGGTGTAAGGGGTGAGGCGTCAGGAGTGATCCTCCGGAGATCACCGGTCGGATTTCAACCTGATCGCTGTCGTAGAGCATCTCGTCTTCTGTGACGAGATCGTCGCCTTTGATCACCAGATGCGCTTCCACGACGAGATTCAACTCGCGCAGGAGGTCTTTGACTTTCTTGGGGCCTTTGACTTCGACGGTTCTGGCTGGATGGCTCAACTGGACTTGCATGGGAGGATGATAAGGCTGGGATCGGCAGGATTGCAAGAAACCATTCCGCCTCAGATCCAAAGGCGAATCAGCTCACACTGAGAATTGATGGCCGGCACCTGACGACTTTATAGCACTGCTTCCCGTAGAAACTTCGCCGATTCTTCCGGCGCCACAGGATTGATATAGAACCCTGTGCCCCATTCGAAGCCTGCTACGTGGGTCAGCTTTGGAATGATTTCGATGTGCCAGTGGTAGAAATCCCCTGTTTTCTCGTGAAGGGGAGAACTATGGAGGATAAAGTTATAGGCGGGCTTTGCGAGGACCTTGTCCATCCGCTGAAGTGCTTCTGAAAGGATCGGCGCGAGGGATTCGAATTGTACTTTCTGGCTCTCTTCGAAGTAGCCGGCGTGGCGCTTCGGGAGAATCCACATTTCGAAGGGAAAGCGTGGGGCATAGGGGGCGACGCAGAGGAATTCATGGTTTTCCGCCACGATGCGATCGCCGTCCGCGAGGTCTTGCCGGAGTATGTCGCAATAGATGCAGCGTTCTTTCTGTTCATAATGAGCCCGGCATCCTTCAAGTTCCTCGAACACGCTGGTGGGGATAATCGGCAGGGCGATGAGTTGTGAGTGGCTATGCTCGAGTGTGGCGCCGGCCACGGCTCCGTGGTTCTTGAAAATCAGGATATACCGGAACCGCACGTCCTTTTTCAGATCGATCATGCGATCGCGATAGGCCCACAAGACATCTTCGATCCGCTTGGTCGGCATATCGGCTAGGCTATCGGTGTGGTTCGGGGTTTCGATGATGACCTCATGGGCTCCGATTCCATTCATGCGATCGTAGAGGCCGATGCCTTGACGGTCGAGAGTGCCTTCGACCTGGAGCGCGGGGAACTTGTTCGGCACGACACGCACGGTCCAGTTCGGGCTATTGGGTTGTAGCGGCTGTGGCCGATACGCCATGATTTCTTTCGGCGTCAGCCGCTCTTGCCCAGGGCAAAAGGGGCAGAGGGTTGCGGTCACAGGTCGGGCCGTTTGCACGGGAACGAAGTCGTGAGGCCGCGCACCTCGCTCTGTCGAAATAATGACCCACCGGCCGACAATCGGATCACGTCTTAGATCGGGCATGGTCTCTCCGAAGTTACGTGAAACATTCTGAGTGCGGAGTCCTGAGCGCTCAGTGTCTCAGACAGAACAGAATTTGACAACTCCTAACACAGCACTCAGCACTTCTGTGCTCACACGCGCCATAGGTTTGCTTCAAACTCCGGACCTGGAACGAGAAAGGTTGCAGGCTGATGGTGTGGATAGCGCGCAACTTCTAAACGATGTTCCAGCATCAGAATGGTCAGGCGGAACTCCTGCCCGGCTGTGAGTTGTACGTCCTTGAATGGCACAGCCAGTTCGATAATTTTCCGATGACAGATCGATTGATAGAGGCCAATCTCCTGCCATTGTCCGTTTGACTGTCTCTGCGAGAGGAGAAACTGGTCTGACCCGGATGGGGCAAGTGGAAACGATAGGCGATAGACGTGATCGGACGTCTGCAGTTGCACCTCGACGGTGAGTTCTGCCTGGCGCGCCTGCGAGGGCTCGCTCGGATCGAGCCGGAGATACAATTGGTCAAGACTCCAACCGAACTGGATATCGGTGAGTATCCCATCGGCTTTCCACATGGCGCCGAGCGGCGGGTGCGTCGTAATCTTGCCTGCTCCACGCCACTCAAAAAAGTTCGTGACGAGTCCGTCGAGAGAGGGGCTCAGCAGGGCGAGCGGCATGGTCATGAGGTCTGTGTCCGGCATGCCACGGAGCCTGCAAATAGGTTGGCTCAGCAGCTCCGGCGGAGTCTGACCTGAGATCGTCCAAACATTCCGTACGTGGGTTCGAAAGAGCCGATCAAACTCGTCGTTGTAGCCGCTATCGAAGTCATCTCCATACCACCAGAACCAATCGCTGCCTTCGGCGGCATACAGTTCGTCCCAGGCGGCTTGGGCTCGATCCGAGGGGAGCGTGGCCGAGATCTCGGCAAGGTGAGATCTCGCCTGACTCACCAGGTCCCATCCTCGATTGTCTTCCTGATGCCCGATCCAGATCTTATAGTCCTGATTGATCCAGGAGCCGGAGTGGAGATGGCTGACTCGATCCCTGGCCGGCGAGGCTTCGAGGGCTTCTGAAATTGTTGCGGTGGCCGCGCGAGCCCCGTCGTGATCGAGTCTGCCGGTCGAGCAGGCATTGTAGAGGAGGGAGAGAAACTGTTCGCCCCCTTCGTGGTAGTGCTCCCATGGATTTTCCCCGTCGAGTACGATCGCGATGGTGACCTGTTTTTGCGGCGCGTCGTGAATGATGTGGGCCAGCCGACGGAGGACATCGTCGGCAGCCCTGTCCGGAGTCGTCTTGTGATAGACGAATCCAAAGGCATCGGAGATTTCCCGGTCCCGAAACACGATGGTGGTGTCCTGGTTCTCAGGCCCGATCAGGTAGGGCTGATACAGATCACGGTGGCGTTCCCACGGTTGTTGGGCTGCGGCGAATGAACGGGCGAGGATGCCTTCGTCGGTCGCCAGCCAGCGTAGTCCAACCTTCGGCAGCATCGGAATCAATTCTGGACAAACGGATCCTTCAGACGGCCAGAGACCCACGGGGGCTCGTCCGAACGTGGCGGTATGAAACTCGACGGCTCGCTGCAGCTGTGCTTCCGCATCTTCCGGCGCATGGAACCGCGAGGGGAGTGGGAGATCGGGTCTGGCGCGCCGCGTGAAGTCCGTATCGATGACGAGCGGCAGGATTGGATGAAAGAAGGGGGTCGTCGTGAGTTCGATTTGTTCTCGCTCCATCAGCCGACGATACAGTGGAACAATCTCCTGCATGGCGGTGAGTTGGAGGGCCAAGACCTCCTGTTTTTCCTCTTCGGTGAAGCCTCGGTTTTTCGTCCGCAGCGCAGCTAGGCGTGGATAGCGGCTGACCATGCCATAGCCGAACCAGGCCAGATTGTGCCAGGTCTGTAAGTCCAGTAGCTCCTGCGTGGTAAACTCCCGCGCCACACGCTCCAAGTCACGACCGTAGACATCGTTCCCGCGTTTCACCAGCAATTCACGATACCGCGGGTAGGGATGCACCATGGTCGCCCAATTGGCGGAGAAGAAATGGCGGATGAGAAACGCTTTTTCCTCCGGGCGAAGGTCCGCTGCCGGACGCTGGGCATGTTCGAGAAAGAGGTCTCGCACTGTTCCTGATCCGATCTCTTGTAGCTGTCGCAGGAGTGAGGGGGTAAAGTTGAACGTGGCTTTGATGGCGGGAAACTGTTCCAACCCATACGCCATATCGTAGTAGGCCTTGGTCGCATGGAGACGGACCCAGGGCATGCTCGCAGACCCCGCGACCGGGTCCGTGTAATAGGGTTGATGCATATGCCAGAGGAAGCAGATTTTGGCAGACTTCATAGCGGGATATTGCTTCATTGCCGAATGTTATTGAGGGCTTAGCGCCAGTATGTCATAGGGGTAGAGGGCATGCAATCAATCGAAGGATAGGGGAACGATGAGTCAGACAATTCGGCAAGGAATCATGGGGCATGTGTTCTGGTACTGGGCGCCGGTAGTGTTATACGCCGGAATGATTTTTTATTTGTCGGCTCAGTCGCACCCGGATGAGCAACTGCCTTCGTTCTTACTCAAAGACGTCAGCGACAAAGTTCTACATGCCGTAGAGTACGCCGTCCTTGGGGCACTCTGCTACCGGGCCTTCCGCTGGGGTGTGAGCGGACAGGTGGCATCGCACGCGCTCCTCTTCGCCATCGTTACAGCGTCATTGTATGGGGTGACGGATGAAGCGCATCAATTCTTCGTCCCCTTCCGCGAATCGAGCTGGCAGGATTGGGTCGCCGATACAGCCGGCGCAGCAATCGGGGCGTTGAGTTGGCGATTCTTCTTGGGTGTCGGTTCACATCCCCATCATTAACACATCCCCGCAGGGGGACTACCTTGCGCGAAGCGCTTGACGTTTTCGTGAACGTGTAGCCGGCATTTGGCCAAGCTGCGAATACACGGACTCTGCTAAGGAGGGTATGACGATGGACGGTAAGAGTATGTCATTTGTATCTGGGTCGACTCGGATTTCCTGGATTGATTGTTGTCGTGGGTCTTTTCTTAATCGGCTGTCCTCAGCCTATACCCAGGGTCTCGATTCCCGGTTCTGATGCGTCTCCCCCAACCATGGCCTGGCAGACGTACAACATACAAACAAAGGAGAGCGGGTTGATGGTGAAAGATAGTCAGTCAATCGACGTACCGTCCAGCGATCAATACGTGTTGCCGCTGCTCGTGGAAGATCCGAACAGCGCGTGAAAGATGTCGCCCTGACCGGCAACGTCCAGTATGTTTGCGAACAGGGTGGCCAGGTTGAGACCAAAAAGTTCCCCCTCGAAACTCAAGAAACTAAACCGACTTCCGACCAGGAAAGTAAAGTCCCCATCACAGCCTCACTGGCTAAGCCGTGGAATTCGGCAAGGCGGGATGTAAAGAAAGCTGGATCTTTGGCGGAGGGAAACTATCCCTGGTGGGAAAGGCCACCAATTTCGTTGGTGGCGCTGAGACGAGGACGCTGCACGTGAATTTGAAAAAGTAACTCTCAAGATGAATCAGCCTCTGTTTGTCGAGGGCTTTCAATTGTCCATTGTTCTACACGTCCCGATAGAGGAGTGGCCAAGGCTGCCCTCGATCGCCCTCTTGACCGCTAGGAATTCCTAAGGTTTCCCTTGCAGGAGGCTCCAGCCTACTCGTGTCGATTTCCCGAACGATTTGAACTATCCTTGGGCCGGCTCAAAAACAAATGTTTCTGGCACATTTTTCGGTCATAATGGTTGAGGGCTTAAACAATTTGTACGCTCAACTCATGGCTGAAACTAGAGCAGTGCATATGATGGGTTATGTCCTGATCAACGCTGTCCTGATTCTTTTTTCCTTCGGCTGTGTTACGCATCAGAAATTTACTGAGAGTGCAAGTTTCGAAGCTCGATGCCATGCTCCAGACGTTATCAGGTGTATCGGGTTTGACTCACAGACAGAGACAGATCAATATATTTCTCCACCGTGGGGACAGACGCAAAAACGAGGGGTGGTGGTAACAGACGTCAAGGCTTCAGGCACTGGATCCTTACGATTTGAAGTTCAGGCCAACACGGGCGCGGATACTTCAGGAAACTTCTCGCTGAATTTCGCAGATGATCTCTCGGTCCAATTGGGTGAAGGAGATGAGTTTTACGTTCAATGGCGCCAACGTTTTTCCCCAGAATTTCTCGATACCTACTATGAGGACGGTCTTGGATGGAAACAAATCGTCATTGGCGAGGGTGACCGCCCAGGGTTCTATGCGCCCGGCTGTACACAACTAGAGATCGTTGTCGCGAACATGAGCCAGTTCGGCTCTCCGCAAATGTACCATAGTTGTGGGGGGAAAGATGGGCAATACGAGCCACTTTACCAGAGCCGAACCGTGAGGTATGTGCCGAACGATTGGATAACCTACCTCGTGCATGTCAAGATCGGCACTTGGTACAAGAACGACGGGAATTATCATGGAGACAGTACGGTTCAGCTGTGGGTTGCTCGAGCAAGCCAACCTTCAGAACTCGTCGTTGATCTGAGTCCAGAACCGGCCACGCTGTTCGGCATCAAGATTCCTGGCACGGCTAGCGGATACGACCTTGCCAACACGAACCAAGGTTCCAAATATGGCAAGGTGATGCTGACCCCCTATCACACGAGCAAAAGTTCTTCTCAGGGTCATCCGACGGGCTACGTCTGGTACGATGAGTTGATCATTTCTAGGGCAAAAATTCGAGATCCTCAATGAATCGATCACCGTGCATGTGACAGTGTGACAAAAAACAGTTCTTTTTGAACACCCACGAAGGTGAGGACAAAACCCTGAAAGATCGATGTCTAGGAACCTTGAACCGGACGAGGATTTTTAACAACCTCAGGACCCTGACTAACATTCAGGGTGTACAAGAATTGACACAGCGCACATCTGTGTCCAGACAAGAGTTCTAATAAACCGCAGGTCAACACGACGAATCGGGGCATTTCTAGTACCAGCGTTAGACACAGGCTGCGAATATGCAATCCCCTGTTGGCACGTGATTACTCACGACTTCCCTTCTTCTAACCATGAACTGATGTCCCCGTATCAATCCGGAATCTTGTTCTCTCTTGCCGTATGATGTGTAAAATCAATTTATGAAAGCGGACTTCAGTGCGACTTCTCCGGTCGATGTCGCCCCTCACAGCGGTGTTTCTCCCGACTTGAGCTCATTGGATCGCTCACTCGTGACGGGGGTTGCCTGGACCGCAATCATGCGCTGGGGCAGTCAGGTCATTAGCTGGGTCTCCACGCTCTATGTGGCACGGATTCTTGTCCCCGGCGACTATGGTCTTGTGGCCATGGCGTCGATTCCGATCGGACTGGCCCGGTTAGTAGAAGATCTCGGCCTGGATGCCATTATTGTTCAGGACCGCACGTTAACTCGAGTCCAGCTGGCTCGTCTTGCCGGAGCGGCAATATTACTCGGCCTCTTCCTGACTAGCCTCTTCGTCATACTTTCCATACCGATCGCGGGCTATTTCAATGAACCGGCAGTGACGGCGTTGATCTGCGTGCTCAGCCTGACCTTGCTCGTCGACGCATTTCAGGTTCTCCCTCGTGCGTTGCTGCAGCGCGACCTTCAGTTTCGGCGTCTGGCCTGGCTCTATGGACTTCAAGCCCTGATCGGTGCCGCGGTAGCGGCCATCTGCGCAGCAGGAGGATTAGGTTACTGGTCGTTGGTCATCAGCACCTTATCAGGGAATATTTTTCTGGCCATGGCGATGTGTTGGTCACGGCCTTATCTTCCGGCCTGGCCCCGCGAGCCGGGCCTCCTTGCACGATCATTCCTATCCGGCTGGCACATGATCGTGTCGCGCGCCGGCTGGTATGCCTATAGCAACGCCGACTCGATGCTGATCGGCCGCTTTCTGGGGAAGGAGGCGTTGGGCATGTTCGGATTTGCCATGACCTTCGCCATTCTTCCGCTTCAGGAAGTGACGACTCAGGTGAGTAAGGTCACACCGGGCATTTTTTCTTCCGTTCAATCGGATCTGGTCAAATTGCGCCGCTACTTTTTGATCCTCACGGAAGCCATCTCCTATCTGACGTTTCCGATGTCGTGTGGCCTCGCGCTCACTGCGGACGATCTAGTATTGTTCGCCCTTGGAGAGAAATGGACTGCGGTCATACTGCCGCTCCAGATTCTCTGCCTCTACGTGGCATTGAATACCGGCCAAGTCCTTCTTGCGCATGTCCTGATGTGGACGGGGCGCTTCCGTGCGACAATGTGGCTGACCCTATTTGCATTGCTGGTCCTGCCGCTGAGCTTTTACCTCGGCCTCCCCTACGGGATTCCCGGTGTGGCCTGGGGGTGGGTGGTCGGGTTCCCCTTGAGCGTCATTCCGGCCTTCGTGCTGGTGTTTAAAATTCTCGATATCAAATGGTCGGCCTATGCAGAGACCTTGAGGCCTGCCGTACTGGCCTGTGCGGGTATGGTGCTACTCGTTCTCTTCGTGCGACAGGTCATGCCGGAAACCTGGCCCTCTGCCATTCGTCTTGCACTGCAAGTCACACTGGGAGCGCTGACGTACACGGCCATCATGCTGACGGTGTTCCGATCACGTGTCATGGGACTGTATCGCATCATCCAAGGATCGCTTAAGAGTCAGTAACTGCTTTCTTCTCCCGAAACAAATATACACTCTTGGGGTATCGAGACCTTGCGATATGCTGGTCAAAGAGGTGAACATACAGACGGCCATTCTTGGTGGCGAACTCGTGGCCGCGGATCACCGAGGACGAACAGTCTTTCCGGGCAACGGCCGCTCCGTCGGTGATGGCTTGCTTTCAACGACCATAAATTCTCGACGTTTAGTAGTATGGAAGGGATGACGACAACTGCCGCAGACATAGGGCAACTGGCCACACCAATACCAGACCGCGTCCCTCAACCCATGTCGGCTCTTGCGATACGCGGCTTTCAGGCACTCAGGATAATGGACGGAACTTTCGCGATTTGGCATACGCACCCGAATTGCTAAAAGAAGAATAGTTTTATTCGCGGGTTGTTCTTATTATTTCTCCAGGACGATCAAGAAGACCATCCAATCTCATGAGCGACCAGCACCAAGCAATAGAAACACACTCATTGCAAATCCGATGTCGTATGGCACGCCTGAATTTTTGAAGGCATACATGAGGATGTTGGTAAAGAGGCTAACTATTATCGCAAGGGGTAATACCACGCCGTGCCAAATACCTGTAAGAAAACCTGGGGGATCATACGCTGATGGGTACGGTTGATGCGTGCAACCACTAACCACTACAGCTATCCAAAATAATACGAGCACCGGACGAAGATCTGTGCATCGCGTAGACCTGCCCCCTCCTGGTTAGTGTAGTCCTTGAAGCGGCGACTCTCTTTGGTTATGGCTGCGACTTCTGGAGCTTTGCCGCGCCATCGACAACAGATAGATGGCGAAGACTAGAGCCAGGATTCCCGCGCCGAACCAGTTAAAGTCGCAGAGGACTTCAGAGTGCTGACACGCTGGGGAGGACATGATTCCCAACATCCCCAACACGCAGCCCGATTCCGCCATGAGCCGTGCTAGGAGTGTGCGCTTTCCGCCTGCCACTGAACTCATAAGTTACCTCACTCGTGAGAGATCTCGATAATGGGAGGCCTGGCGATCCTCAATTGCGCACGTCGAAGAAGCATATTCTGATCGTGCGCGTTCTGCGGAGACAAAGGGCACCTGGCCGCTCCCCGCTTATCCTCTGAGTGACAAGGTTTCCCCGCATCAGTATAATGCGTGGCCTATGGCTACTGTGAATCCTGCTGCGCCGAAACAGCCACTGGCTTTGCCGGATCGTGCCCTCGTGGCTGCCACGGTCGAAGCGTTGCTTCCCTTGAAGGGACAATTCAAGACTCTGGCGCCCTTAGCAGGCGATGCCTCCAATCGCCGATATTTCCGTATCGAGCTGACCGGAGAAGCTGCACGCTCCGTGATTCATTTGTCTACATCGATCGTGTCAAAGGCAATCCCAAGTTCCTTGCCGACGTCCCGCGTGTCTTGGGTTATGTGAAACGCAATCTCCAGAAGTATCCCGAGTTGGATCAGCTTCGAAAACATCTCACTCCCTACGTGCCGGAACTACAATGAGCATAAGCAATCAAAAGTCGGCTATCAGCGGTCAGCAGAGAAAAGTGATTCCTCCGGGCCTGATGGCTGAGCGCTGAAGGCTATTACATGAAAGCCATGATCCTCGCAGCGGGCCTGGGCACTCGCCTGAGACCGCTCACGAACATGATTCCGAAGCCGCTCCTGCCTATAGCGGGCACGCCGTTGATCGTGTGGAATCTCTTGTTGCTGAAGCGGCATGGTTTTCACGATGTGGTCATCAATCTGCATCATCTTGGACCGATGATTGAGCAGGCGCTGGGCAACGGCTCGCGGTATGGGCTGCGGATCGTCTATTCACGCGAGCCGGTGATCTTGGGCACGGGTGGCGGCCTCAAGCAGGCGGAGCCGAATTTTTCCGGTGAACCCGTATTGGTGCTCAACGGTGATACGCTCGTGGAACTCGATCTCAGCGCGTTGTGCGCGTTTCACCAGCAACGTGACGCCATGGCGACATTGGTGCTGCGCAAAGATCCTGAAGCGGAACAGTGGGGGCTGGTGGAAATGGATTCGGATAACCGGATCGTGCGGATCGCCGGGCGAGGACGCACAGACCAGGCGTCGACTCAGCCTCGCATGTTCGCGGGGATCCATGTGCTTCGTCCACGGCTCCTGCGGGATGTACCGAAGGGCGTGGCGTCAACCATCATCGACCCCTATGTGGCGGCGATTCAACGAGGGGAGACGGTGCTTGGGTACGATTGCGAGGGGTATTGGTCGGACATCGGTACGCCGGAGCGGTATGCGCAAGCCGAGCAGGATGCCTCAGCCGGTCGCATCACGCTCGCATCACGGCAACAGCCGGGATAGCAGGGTGATGTCTCGTTCGTTTGGTCTGTTCGGTCTGTCTGGTCTATCTCGTGTAATCGGTTTATTTGGTTGAACCGGACAGACCAGATAGACCAAATGAACCAAATCAATCATCCCCTGCCCGTGCGCTATCACTAATCCTGCGCTGCTTTCACCTTCTGTTGTTTGATCAGGCGAGCCAGGTATGTGCGTTGGAGTTTGAGGCGGTCTGCGGCTTTCGTCTGATTGCCTTCCGCCGCTTCGATCGCCCGCTCGATGATGAAACGGCTATGTTCTTCCATCGACTCATGGTAGGGGAGGGAGAGGTAGGGGAGGGGCTCACCCGGCGAGGTGCGACCCAGGGCATCCAGCGACAGCATGTCCGGTTCGATGGTGTCCGACTGGTTCAAGATGACGGCCCGTGCGACCACGTTGTCCAATTCGCGAATATTTCCCGGCCACGAGTATCGACGCATGGCCTCCATGGCCGAGGGGCTGAACATCATACCGGGTCGCTTCGCGTCTCTTGCATGCCGGTTCAAGAAAAATTTGGCCAGAGCCGGGAGATCCTCGGGCCGCTCTCGGAGCGGGGGCAGCGTGAGGCTGATGACGTTCAAGCGGAAAAAGAGATCCTCACGAAACTCACCGGCTTTCACGGCCTGTCGAAGATCCTTGTTCGTGGCGGCAATGATCCGGATATTCACCGAGACAAGGCGTGTGCCGCCGACGCGATGGAATTCCCTGTCCTGAAGCACACGCAAGAGCTTGGCTTGCAGTGTAAGCGACATGTCTCCGATCTCGTCGAGGAAGATCGTGCCTCCATCCGCCATCTCCAATTTGCCCTTCTGCAAGCGGTCCGCGCCGGTGAACGCGCCTCGTTCATGCCCGAAGAGCTCGTTCTCGAGCAGCGTTTCTGTGAGGGCGACACAGTTGATGACCACCAACGGCATGGCCTGACGCGGGCTCCATTGGTGGATAGAACGGGCGAAGAGTTCTTTGCCCGTGCCGCTTTCACCGAGCAGTAATACGCCAGCATCGGACTTGGCGGCACGTTGGGCCGATTCCATGACCGCGCGGATATTGACGCTCATACCCACGATCGATGCATAGCGGCTGTCGACTTCTGATTTCAAACAGGCCACCTGCCGCTTGAGACCGTCCCGCTCTAAGGCCTTGCCGATCACGAGGAGGAGGTGGTCCTTGTCCAGTGGTTTGGTGAGAAAGTCGTAGGCGCCGGTTTTCATTGCCTCGACGGCGGCATCGATTGAGGCATGAGCGGTCATGACGATCACGGGAAGGTCTTCAGCCGGTCTGACTTGCGGGAGCCGCTTGAGAACCTCAAGGCCGGTCATGCGCGGCATATCGAGATCGAGCAACATGAGGTGCGGAGCTTCCTGCTCGACCGACTCGATCGCTTCGACCCCGTCGCGCGCGATCACGGTTCCATAGTCGGAGGCCTGCAGGCGATCTTCCAGCATCGTGGCAATATCGGGATCGTCATCGACGATGAGGATTTTGGCTTTCATGTGTCTTGAAGAGAAGACAGCGATCAGCTTTCAGCCGTCAGCTTTAGAGAAGGACTGCTTGTGCAGTTTCTCCACGCTGATAGCTAATGGCTGATAGCTGAACGCTCATTCCTCCATGACGTTTATGACCAAACCAGTCAGCGGTTTCGGGAAGAAATACGTCGACTTGTGGGGCATGCGTTCGCCGGCTGTTGCGACGGCTTGCACTTCGCTGACTTTTGTCGCATTGAGCAGCAGCGCTCCGGTGCCCGTCCCTTTCGCCACCCAATCCAAGGCTTCATGGTCATCCTTTGTATAGAGGATGGCCTCCTGCTCCTGTGGCGTCGGGCAGAGCGCTGCGACGACAAGGTGTTGGAGCAACGACACGTCGAGCTTGGTGCGAGGAGAGGCTTGCGCGGAGGGACGATGGGTCGGTTTCAGAGTCAGGGTGACGTAGCGATTGTCTCCCTTCAGTGCCAGGCCGAATACTGGGATGCTTCGTCCATTTGTCCGCATCGCTTCGATAAATTTCGCGCGAGTGGCTGCTTGCGTCGTTGCTGTGAATGGAAATTCTTCCAGGTCGAAGGTGGCGCCCAATAACGATTGCACATGATCGTATGGAGGCAGGGTTGTAGTCGTGACTCGATGCGTCGGGAGCACGGTTAAGCCTGGGTCTTCGAGGGCGGTCAACAACATCAACACCGCGTCGTAGGAGCGCTGGCCGTCCGGCGCTCCATCCTGCTGCCGACGGAGCTTCTGATAGTTCAACGCGGTCTCATAGCGATGGTGCCCGTCCGCAATAAACAGCGGCTTATTGCGCAAGGTCTCGACGATCTGCGCCAGCACAGCTGGGTCCGTGACGGCCCAGAGTTGTTCGCGGAATCCGGCATCGTCGTGAAAGTCGATCAGAGCAGCGGTGCCTTTGACCGCCTCTTCCAGCAAGCGCATCACCGTTCCTTGCGGATCGGAATACAGAGACCAAATAGGGCTGAAGTTTGTCTTGCAGGCTTCGAGCAGGTTCAGGCGATCTGTTTTGGCGGCTGAACGTGTATTCTCGTGCGGATAGATATGGCCCGAATCGAGCGCTTCCAGTTTGACAGTGGCGAGGAAGCCCTTGAGCGTCTTTGTCGACGAATTGGACGGCGCATAGGGAGGCGTGTACTCGATCGTATGGTAGTAGAGGGCCGGCTGCGCATCGGGCTTCAGCGCCCCGCTGTTCAGCCAGTCGCGAAGGGTTGATGCTGCGCGAGTATAGCGATTGTCAGTTGGGTTGTCCCCCGGCTGATCGAGTCCCAATTCGAGCCGAATGATGTTCTGCGGATGGCGATCGTGCAGGGCCTTCTGCCCGGCTCCATCGATGATGTCGTAGGGCGGCGCCACGACCTGTTTGACGTCTCCGACCACTGTCGCATCGTACCTGGTCCCATGAAATGGAATAATCGTCGACATAGCGAAGTCCTCTACTCTGATTAAGTGGTTGAGGCCGTTGCGGCGCAACGACCCAAGGGGTGGAGCCGTTCTTTCTACGCGGTGCCTTCTGACGCCCTGGAGGCGCAGAACACGCAGAGAGAAAGGCTATCGATCGCGAGTAACCATGTAGTCGGCCGTGACCGAGAGGGCGCGTTTGGCCGTACTGTCTTCGAACTGATCGAGATCTCGTTGCGCCGCGGCGATATAGGATCGCGCACGGTCCATCGCATAGTTGATCGATCCCAATTCTTCCATCATACGAATGAACCGACCGAGGTCTTCCTCTGTCAATGTCCGGCTCTCCATGCGGTCCACGATCATCTGCCGGTCTTGGCTCGAGCAATGATGGAGGAGGTGTATAAGCGGCAGTGTCGCCTTGCCTTGGCGGAGATCCTGTCCCAACGATTTGCCCAAGTGTTCGCCATTGGCCGTATAGTCGAGGGTGTCGTCGGCTACTTGGAAAGCGATACCGAGATGAAGTCCGAACCGGAAGAGCGCATCCTGCTGGGTCTCTGAGGCGTCGGCGAGCATGGCGCCCATGCGGCAAGCGGCGGCGATCAGGCCGGCTGTTTTGTGTTCGACAATCTTGAGATATTCCTCTTCCGACATGGAGGGGTTGCCGTTGTAATACAGCTGAAGCACTTCGCCTTCCGCCATCTTCTTGCAGGCCTCGCCGAGTACGTCGTTGATGCCATGATGCCGAAAGTCAACGACCTGGCAGAAGGCCTTGGAGTAGAGATAGTCGCCGACGAGGATACTGATTTGGTTGCCCCAGACTTTTCGAGCGGTTCTATGGCCACGGCGGATATCGGCCTCGTCGACCACATCGTCGTGAAGCAGGGACGCAGTGTGGATGAACTCGACCAGGCTGGCGAGCTGGTGATGATCGCGACCGGCATAACCGCAGAGACGGGCAGAGAGTAACAATAAAAATGGTCTGATTCGTTTTCCGCCGCTGTTCAGAATGTGGGCGGCGACAGTATTGACCAGTGCCACACTGGAATCGAGGTTGGTCCTCGCTTGGCGTTCCATCCCCTCCAACTCATCGCGGTAGGCTTCCCAGACGTCCGCCATGCTGTTGATGGTGGAGATGATTGGGGTGTGAGGCATGAGGCGGATGGTAGGGCAGAGAAGGAAACAAAGTCAAGATGGTGACCCCTTTGGGGGATCTGTCTGTCAGGGCGATCTATGAGAGAGAGAATCTTGACAGAAGAATCGTGCTTCTATTAAGGTGAGTCGGACAAAAACGAACGGAATTTGCCTTGTGAGTAACGGGGTTAGCCATCCCGATTGCCTCCCTGGTGTAGCCTCAGGTCGGTAGCATACACGCCTCCATTTTAATGAGATACGAACGATGAGTATCCCCGGGTTTCCACCGAAGCAAGGCCTCTACGACCCTGAGCAGGAGAAAGACTCCTGCGGGATCGGCTTTGTCGTCAATATCAAGGGGCAGAAATCCCATACGATTGTTCAGCAGGGGCTTCAGATTCTTGAGAATCTGAGTCATCGAGGGGCCCAGGGCTGTGATCCTTGCACGGGCGACGGAGCTGGGATCCTGCTTCAAGTCCCGCACGAATTCCTCAAGCGCGCGGTCGGCGACGTAGGGATCGCTCTCCCCAATGCGGGAGAGTATGGCGTCGGGATGACGTTTCTTCCTCCACAGGCAGACGCGCGGAAACACTGTGAAGCGCTGTATTCCAGAATTATCGGCGAAGAGGGGGCTCGCCTCCTTGGTTGGCGCGATGTGCCGGTCAAGAGCGACGCAATAGGTCCCGTCGCGCGCAGCACCGAGCCATTTATCCGGCAGGTGTTCATTGCCCGCGATGTACTCAATGAAGGGCAGTTCGAGCGCAAGCTGTATATCATTCGCAAGCGGGTGGAAACAGCCGTCCGGGAATCGGCCATTCAGGGGCGCGACTACTTCTACATCTCGAGCCTGTCGGCGAACACGATTGTGTACAAGGGGCTGTTGCTTCCGGAGCAGATGTCGGCCTACTACCAGGACCTCAAGGATGAGCGTCTGGCGAGCGCGCTCGCCCTCGTGCACTCCCGCTTCAGTACGAACACGTTTCCCACATGGCCGTTGGCGCATCCCTATCGCTACATTTGCCATAACGGCGAGATCAATACGCTCAAGGGCAATGTGAATTGGATGCGCGCCAGACAAGGGCGGCTCAACTCAGACTTATTCGGCCAGGACCTGGCCAAGCTCTATCCGATCGTCTCCGAGCAGCAGAGCGACTCCGCCTGTCTGGACAATGCCGTGGAATTCCTGACGATGGGGGGCCGCTCTCTCCCGCACGTGATGATGATGCTGATTCCAGAACCCTGGGTTGCGAATCCACAAATGGATCTCGACCGGCGAGGATTCTACGAGTATCACGCGGCAATGCAGGAACCCTGGGACGGTCCTGCGGCGGTCTGTTTCACCGATGGGAAGTTCATCGGCGCGACGCTCGATCGGAACGGGCTGCGTCCCTGCCGTTACCAGGTGACGACGGACGGCCTCGTCATTTTGGCCTCGGAAGCTGGTGTGCTGCCGATGGATGTTCGGAAGATCAGGCAGAAGGGCCGCCTCATGCCGGGCCGGATGTTTATGGTGGATACGGTTCAGGGGCGGATTATCGACGATGAAGAAGTGAAGGCCGAGATCGCAAGCCGCAAGCCCTACCGGTCCTGGGTCACCGAGTACCGGATTTCGCTCGACGAGTTACCCGATCCGAGCAATGTGCCGCAGCCGGACCACTCGACACTTCGAGAGCGCCAGCAGGCGTTCGGTTACACCATCGAAGAATTGAAGATGGTCATCACTCCCATGGTGGTGGAGGGACAGGAAACGACGTCTTCCATGGGGACGGATACGCCATTGGCAGTGCTGTCCGATCGGCCGCAACTGCTCTTCAAATATTTCAAACAGATGTTCGCCCAGGTGACCAATCCGCCGATCGATCCGATCCGTGAAGAGCTGGTGATGTCGCTGACGACCAGCATCGGACCCAAACCGAATCTGATGGATGAAAATCCTGAGTCCTGCCGCCGTATCAGGGTCAAACAGCCGATTTTGACGAATGCCGAGCTGCAGAAGATCCGCGAGATCGCCGATCCGCATTTTAAGAGCAAGACGCTCAAGATGCTCTTTCGTGTGGCCGAGGGACCGGAGGGGCTTGGGGCCGCAGTCGACGATCTCTGCAGGCAGGCCTCCCAGGCGATTAAGGATGGCTTTAAGTTTTTGATCCTGAGCGATCGCGGGGTGAACGAAGAATGGGCGCCGATTCCGAGCCTCCTCGGCATCGCCTCGGTCCATCATCATCTCGTGCGCGATTGCACGAGGACGGAAGTCGGCCTCATCGTGGAAACCGGAGAGCCGCGCGACGTGCACCACTTCGCGTGTTTGATCGGCTACGGAGCCGGGACGGTGAATCCCTATCTGGTCTTCGAGACGATCGTGGACCTGGACCGCGAGAGCTATTTCCCCGAGGGGCTGGATGCGCAGACCGCGGAAGGGAAGTTCATCAAGGCCATTAATAAAGGCCTGCTCAAGATCTTCTCGAAGATGGGGATCTCGACGGTACAATCCTACTGCGGAGCGCAGATCTTTGAAGCCATCGGGTTGAATCGTGAATTGATCGGCCGCTACTTCACCGGCACACCGTCTCGTGTGGAAGGGATCGGCATCCGCGACGTCGGGGAAGAGACGCTTCGGCGCCATCGCTTGGCCTATGAGCCGGTGCCGATCCGGCAACTCGATTTCGGCGGGGAGATTCACTATCGCATCCAGAGCGAGCATCACAACTGGAATCCCGACACAATTTCCAAGCTGCAACATGCGACGAAGGCCAACGATCCCAAAACGTTCGCTGAATTCTCACGGCTCGTGGACGATGAGAGCAATCGGCGATCGAACCTGCGCGGGCTGCTCGAGTTCAAGTTCCTGCCGGAGCCGATTCCGGTTGAGGAAGTGGAATCGGCGAAAGAGATCGTCAAACGGTTTACGACTGGCGCGATGTCGTTCGGCTCGATCAGCAAGGAAGCGCACGAGACGCTGGCCATCGCGATGAACCGCCTGGGAGCCAAGAGCAACACCGGCGAGGGCGGAGAAGATCCCGCTCGATATATTCCGCTTGAGAACGGCGATTCGAAGAACAGCTACATCAAGCAAGTGGCGTCGGCGCGGTTCGGCGTCACGAGCCACTACTTGGTGAATGCGAGGGAATTGCAGATCAAGATGGCGCAGGGGGCGAAGCCTGGCGAGGGCGGTCAGTTGCCGGGGCACAAGGTCGATGAGAACATCGCGAAGTTCCGCTATGCGACGCCCGGTGTGCAGCTCATTTCGCCGCCTCCGCACCACGATATTTATTCCATCGAAGATTTGGCGCAGCTCATTTTCGATTTGAAAAATTCCAATCCGGCCGCGGCGGTGTCGGTCAAGCTTGTCTCAGAAGTGGGCGTCGGCACGATTGCGGCCGGGGTGGCCAAAGCTCATGCGGACAAAGTCCTCATCAGCGGCGATTCAGGCGGGACTGGCGCTTCTCCGCTCTCGTCCATCAAGTATGCGGGGGTTCCGTGGGAATTGGGCTTGGCCGAGACCCATCAAACGTTGGTGCTGAACGATCTGCGCGGCCGGATCCGTGTCGAGACCGACGGACAGATGAAAACCGGGCGAGACGTGGCGATCGCTACTCTGTTGGGCGCCGAGGAGTTCGGATTTGCGACCGCGCCCCTGATCGTCGAAGGCTGCATCATGATGCGCAAATGCCATCTCAATACCTGTCCCGTCGGCATTGCGACTCAGGATCCGGCATTGCGAAAGAAATTTGCCGGGCAGCCGGAACATATCGTGAATTTCTTTTTCTTTGTCGCAGAAGAACTGCGCCAGATCATGGCCAAACTGGGCTTCCGGACCATCAACGAGATGGTCGGGCGGGTGGATAAGTTGAAGGTACACAAGGCCGTCGAACATTGGAAGGCCAAGGGTCTGGATCTGACGCCGTTGTTGAAAGCGCCGGACGTCGGGGCGGAGATTCCACGCTACTGTGTGCAGAAACAGGATCACGGTCTCGCGGGTGTGCTCGATAACCAGCTGATCGAGTTGTGCAAGCCGGCGTTGGAGAAGAAAGAAAAAATCACACTCGATTTGCCGATCGGCAATGTGAACCGCACGACCGGGACGATGCTTTCTAGCCGCGTGGCCAAACAGTATGGGCTCGAAGGATTGCCGGAGGACACCATCACGATCAAGTTTTCCGGTTCCGCCGGACAGTCATTCGGCGCATTCCTGTCCCGTGGCATCACGCTCATTCTCGAAGGCGAGTCGAACGACTATCTGGGCAAGGGACTCTCCGGGGGGAAGATTGTGGTGTTTCCACCGAAGCAAGCGATCTATGTGCCAGAAGAAACGATTCTCATCGGCAATACCTCGCTGTATGGCGGAACCCAAGGCGAGGCGTATTTCTACGGCATGGCAGGCGAACGGTTTGCGGTGCGGAACAGCGGCGTCAGAGCGGTTGTCGAAGGAACCGGCGACCACGGCTGCGAGTATATGACCGGCGGGGTGGTCGTCGTCTTAGGCGGGACAGGGAGAAATTTTGCAGCCGGCATGTCGGGCGGCGTGGCGTTTGTGCTGAACGAATTCGATAAGTTTCAATCGCGCTGCAACTTCGGCATGGTGGAGTTGGAAAAGGTGAAAACGGCGGAAGACAAAAAGACGCTGCATCAGATGATCACCTCACACTTTATGTACACAGGCAGCCGGAATGCGAAGCGTATCCTCGACAGCTGGGAATCGATGCTGCCGAAGTTCGAGAAGGTCATGCCGGTGGACTATAAGCGCGTCTTGGAAGAACGAAAGAAGAAAGCGGCAGCAGGCAAGGGGTAAAGGGATAGAGGGGATAAAGGGGATAGCGGAGAGGGTCAACTCTCTGCTCTTTGGTCGAAAGCTGAGAGCTGATAACTGAGGGCTGAAAGCTACAAGAAATGGGTGATATCAAGGGGTTCATGAAATACGCCCGTGAGGGTCCCACGCGAAAGCCGGTCGAGCTGCGTGTGCTCGATTGGAAGGAGATGTATGAACCCATCTCCGATGACAAGCTCAAGACGCAGGGCGCCCGCTGCATGGACTGCGGCGTGCCGTTTTGTCAGGGGAACACCGGTTGTCCAGTCGTCAACTTGATTCCTGACTGGAACGATCTCGTCTATCGAGGGCGCTGGAAAGACGCGCTCAAGGCTCTCCATACCACGAATAATTTTCCTGAGTTTACCGGACGGCTCTGTCCAGCGCCTTGTGAAGGGGCCTGTGTGCTCGGTATCAACGAAGATCCGGTCTCCATTCGCATCGTCGAATGGAACATCATCGACCGTGGCTTCAACGAAGGCTATGTCGAACCGATTTTGCCGGTAGTGAAGACAGGGAAGACCGTGGCCATTGTCGGGTCTGGTCCGGCGGGCATGGCCGCCGCGCAGCAGCTCACGCGCGCCGGTCATAGCGTCACTCTCTTTGAAAAGTCCGATCGCATCGGCGGCTTGTTGCGTTACGGTATCCCCGATTTCAAAATGGAAAAGTGGGTGATCGACCGTCGGCTGGAGCAGATGAAAGCCGAGGGCGTCGAGTTCAAGACCGGTGTGGCAATCGGCAAAGGGACATTCCACAATTGGAGGGACAGAATTGGGTCATCCAATGACCGCACCTGCGCAATCCGATTCGTGGCAGCTTCCCATTGCTTGCGTGTCGCTGCCAGCTCGGGATTCCGAGCCAGGACCTCTTGGATCAATTCCGGCAGCACCAGTCTGTTGCGCAGTGTGGAGTCGCCATCCTGTGCCTGCGACAGTCCGCTGCTGAAGACCATCATCAGCACTGACGCGACAGTCACACACCAACGTTGTTTATTCTGTCTCATAAAAATGACCTCCCGGAATTCCCGCATGTTCGAAGCACGGTCTCCGCTCTGACCCTCAATGCCAGAACCAAATAGACAATGAGCTGGACCGTTAAGACCAAGCGTGGAATGGCACATGTGTTGATCGCGCGACTTGACCGAAACCTACGCAGGTACGGCAAAGAAGCGATTGCGAGGTGTGACGGGGAAGATCAGATGCGAAGCACAGAAATCTTGAGCAGGAGATCCTGGGGTGGACTCACTGCGGGATGATCGGACAAGCGGCTGCTGTGCGAAGTGAGGCTGGCAAGAAGCGCTAACGAAGCGGTGTCTTCTGGACAGAGGGCCTGACCGTCACTGTTGAAGGAAAGTTTATCGACAGACTGCACGCCGAGCGTCTTAAACGCATCGCAGAATTGAGAGACAGGTTGCTCGTCCGGAGTCGAGCAGCCACCTTCCATTGTGCTGGCTACGACACCATTCACCGGCAGAAGGCAGGCATAAGCATTGAAGCTCAGCGCAAAAAAGAGCACGATGAGCGTGCAGGCGAGAACCGAAAGGGATCGATGAGAATGTAATCGCATGGGGTCAGTCTATTCCACGTCCAGCCCAACCGTCAACGGTATTCATTTGAGAGGGAGAGGTTCAGTCGTCCGGCGATCGAGTGTCAGATAGATCTTGTCGTCGAACGTATAGTAGCCGCCTTGGTCGATGTCGTGCATGATGCAGAGTGGTGAAAAAATAATGAAGCAGGCGAAAATATCTCCGACGACCCACCAGGACCAGGTACGATCGATCTTGAGCGAGGCCGGTTCATAGCCGTCCTTCTTGACCTGCGCGAGGTGGTCGCCTTTGCGACTGAGCGTGACGATGCCAGGCGCGGTGAGGTGCAGGTACTCGTCAATGACGACCGCGCTTTCCGGCGGGTTGGTGAAAATGGTGACCGACTGTTTGTCGGAATGCATCCAGGTTCCGCAGCCAGAGAGTCCTCCAACCAGGAGGCACAGCACGAACGCCCCTTGCCACACCTTGCGGTTTCTCATCGTCCACTCCGTTAGATGTTCATCGCCTCGTTCACGTCGTGAAGGGTCTCCTTGGCGATCTCGCCGGCTCGCCGGCTGCCCTCTGTCACGATGTCGTTCAAGTATGAAGGGTCCTGGTTCAAACGCGCGCGCGCGTCCCACATCGGCGTCATGCGTTCGACCACGCGATCGGCGACAAGTTTCTTGCAATCGATACAGCCGATGGCGGCGGTTCGACATTCGGTATTAATCTGCTCCTGAATCATCGGCAATGAAAAGATTTTGTGAAAATCGTACACGGCGCAGAGATCGGGATTTCCGGGGTCGTGGCGCCGGACTCGCGCAGGATCGGTCACCATCGTCTTGAGTTTCTGTCGCACGACCGGTTCGGTATCGGACAGGTTGATCGTGTTGCCGTAGCTCTTGCTCATCTTTCTTCCGTCGGTGCCCATCACTTTGGGAAATTTCGTCAGATGTTCCTTGGGCTCAGGGAAGACGGGCTTCTTGTAGATGTCGTTGAATCGCCGGGCCAATTCTCTGGTGAGTTCGAGATGGGGGAGTTGGTCTTTCCCCACCGGGACGAAATCGGGTTTGTACAACAAAATATCGGCGGCCTGCAGAACCGGGTAGCCCAAGAATCCATAGGTGCTGAGGTCTTTTTCTTTAATCTCTTCCTGCTTTTCTTTGTAGGTTGGATTACGTTCCAGCCATGAGATGGGCGTCATCATCGAGAGGAGCAGATGCAATACCGCATGTTCCGGGATACGGGACTGGATGAACACGGTAGAACGTTCGGGATCGATGCCGGCGGCGATCCAATCGATGAGCAACTCCCGTGAAAATTCACGGATACGGCTGGTATCGGCATAGTTCGTCGAGAGCGCATGCCAGTCTGCGACAAAGAAAAAGCACTCGAACTCAGTCTGAAGGCCTTTCCAATTTTCTAAGGCGCCAAGGTAATTGCCGAGATGGAGCAGCCCGCTCGGCTGCATGCCGCTGAGGACTCGCTTTCTGGATATGGTCATGGCGTGTCTCCTGCTCCGAGACCGACGGCGGTGGAGAGAATTGTATTGGAGAGACTGTGTGTCAGTGTGCTGGTGATGGTGTGGATCACGTGGATTTGTGGGTCTAACAGGATCAGTCCCATCAGGATAAACATGCCGTAGGGTTCCACGCGCATCAGCGCCATCGCGGCAGTCCGTGGGAGAAGACTTGTGAGAATTCTGCCGCCATCCAATGGGGGGAGCGGCAGCAGATTGAACAGCATTAAGAGCACGTTAATCAAGACGGAATACACCGACATCACGGCGATGGGCAAAAGCAACATTTGGTGCAATGTGTCTGGAGGAGGGCTCCCTTCCGATTTGGACCAGTAGTTTCCGATTGTAGGATCGATCGATATTAGGAGCGCGAAGAGGAGCGCGCTGCCGATGGCCAGCGCGAGATTCATGGCCGGTCCTGCCGCCGCGACGAGCGCCATGTCGCGGCGCGGTTGGCGCATGTTGTGTGGATCGATCGGAACCGGTTTGGCCCATCCGAGAAAGAACCCGCCCGGTATGAGTAGGCAGATGAGCGGTAGGATGATGGTTCCGAACCGATCAATATGTGCCAGCGGATTCATCGTGAGGCGGCCCTGAAGTTTGGCGGTTGGATCGCCGCATCGATAGGCGACCCAGCCATGGGCGTATTCATGCAAGACCATGGCGAAGAGGAGCGGGAGCGCCATGTAGGAAATCGTGTGGAGGATCTGGGGTAACGAATTCATGCGGTCAGCTTTTTCAATTCACCTGGGTCAATCGGCCCCGCTTGATTTGTATGAGGAAGACCGGACGGTTCAGTGTCCCGTCCGGTCCAAACGC
>SWDN01000017.1:203066-217398 GCA_005116775.1 Nitrospira sp. | reverse complement strand
AGCCGCTTCATCGAGCCAAGCCTGAATGGCGCGAGTCGCGTCTTTTTTTTGCGCGTAAAAATCGCCGCTGAGCCGCAGAGCTTCGCGTTTCGTGACCTCATCTTTTGACAGGTTACGCAGGCCGGTCAAAATCGGCAGCGCAAGGTCGAGGTTGCCCATCGCGGCATGGACTCGGGCCTGCATCAGCTTGCCTCGATCCGCCACCTCCGAGTCGGGGAACTCTGTTTGCAGCTGCAGCAAGTACTTTAAGGAGTCCCCATATTGCTTTGAGCTGTATAAGGCGGCGCCGAGGAGCAGATAGGTGTCGTCGAGCAGTTCAGGCTTTGGAGAGGTGGTGAGAAACCGACGGAGTGTCGTGATGGATTCTTCAGCCTGACCTGAGTCGAGCAGGCGCTTCGCCTGCTTCAGCGTGGGATTGTTCGCCTGGCCGGCTGGTCCTGTTTCTGCATAGACGGGCGAATTGAATTCGTACCCAGTGACTGGCCAAAGTATGCTCCAGGCAAGCGTCAGCGATAGGCACCAACGTGCCGAAAATGCGTACCTGCGATATGGAGACAGAGATATCAACGGGCGGGCCATGAGCTCCTGACGGTCTAACGGCTATGTCATCGCACGTGACTACTATCGGAAACCCTGTGGGGTGTCAAGGTAATCCCCCACGGCGTTCGTTGTGTTCATCTGAGCGATTCGCTATCATGGCACAGATGATGTTACACCCGATGGCCGAGCGATATTTGAGCCGTCTCCGGGTAGAGGGTGGTCTCGCCGTTAACACGATCGAAGCCTATCGCCGCGATCTGCTTAAATTCCATTCGTACTTGCATCGCGCCGGCGTCGCGCCGCTCGGTCCTCTTGCGACAGAGACATTGACCGAGTTTTTCCGCTCCATGCGTGAGGCGCGGTTGTCTCGCGCTTCCTCACTGCGTTGTCTCTCCACGATTCGGGGATGGCTCAAGTTCCTGACGCGGGAACGGGTGATCGAGGAAAACCCTGCCATCGGTCTCGCCCCGATATCGAGAGGCGTTCAACTGCCTAAAACGTTGTCGCAGTGCGACGTCGCTGCGTTGTTGGATCTGGGAGCGGTCACGACTCCGGAGGACTTGCGCGACCGCGCAATGTTGGAGTTGCTCTATGCGACGGGGCTTCGTGTGTCGGAACTGATCATGGTTGAAGTTGCGCTCGTGAATTTCGATGCCGGGTACCTCAGGGTGACTGGCAAGGGAGCGAAGCAGCGTCTCGTGCCGATGGGCGAGAGGGCTCGGGGACTGCTGCTGCAATATATGGAAGAGGCGCGGCCACGACTCGTCAAGAAACGGGCTTCTCGGTATGTGTTCGTGTCGAGGCGTGGCGGACCCTTGACACGACAAGCTTTTTGGAAATTGCTACGTCTCCGCGCCCAGCGTGCCGGCATTACACAGGGTATTTCCCCACACATGCTTCGGCATTCGTTTGCGACGCATTTGCTTGAGGGAGGGGCGGACCTTCGGTCTGTTCAAGTGATGCTCGGCCATGCAAATATCGCGACAACGCAGATCTATACGCATATTGAGCGGGGACGCCTCAAGCGGGTGCATGACCGGTACTTTCCGCGAGTGAGCCAACGGCAAAGGCACAAAGCATCGCTCGGGAAACACGATGTATAGGCGCAGTCTCCATCAGGAGACGAAAACGGCAAGAAGAGTGCGAGATTCGATTGACAAGGGCATGTGGAGTTGGTAGCATCCGCCAAGGTTGCTAAGAAAATCGGGCGGATAGCTCAGTTGGCAGAGCGCCACCTTTACACGGTGGATGTCGCAGGTTCGATCCCTGTTCCGCCTACCAAGGGAAATGCTGGATTAAGGGGACAGGACAGAATCGAATACAAAAATTAGAACTTCAGACGGGACAAACCGCTAGATATAGTCTTGTCGCGCACATCTTCCGCTATACGTAGAGTTTTAAGGGGCCGTCGTTCAGCTGGTTAGGACGCCAGATTGTCAATCTGGAGGTCGCGGGTTCAAATCCCGTCGGCCCCGCCATTTTCTCTGTGTCTGTTAGACTCCGTAGGCAGAGCCGTGAGTGTGTTGTAAAACCTGAAGAGGTTATCGCCGCATGTTTCAGACCGGTTTAATTGGGATGGTGGGCTCACTCGGCGCGGTTTCAAAAATTGTCCTCTTCGTTCTCTTCGTTTTCTCGGTCATCTCGTGGGCCATTATTTTCTCAAAGTGGCGAGCCTTTAACGTCGCAGACCGCGAGGATAAGCAATTCTTAGCGCTCTTGGTGAAAACTCGAGATCTCGACGAACTGTATCGGCAAGTTCGTCGAATCGAAGGGAGCCCCAGCGCAGCTGTATTTGAAGGGGTGATGGAGCGTGTGGGGGCTGATCGGGGCGATGGCAGGAACGGTGCGAGCGTAGGATCGGTTGATCACCACGTCATAGAGCGGGCAGCCGCTCATCTCGCACAGAGTCAGCTCTCACGACTTGAGAGTTATCTTCCATTTCTTGCCACGACGGGAAATATTACGCCGTTTGTCGGATTGCTTGGAACGGTGATGGGCATTATCGATGCGTTTCGTGAGATCGGCGCTCAAGGCACTGCCAGTATTTCCGCTGTCGCTCCAGGCGTTTCGGAGGCCTTGGTTGCAACGGCAGCCGGTCTGTTCACCGCAATCCCAGCGGTCATTGCCTATAACTACTTTCTGAGCCGGATTCGCAGCACGGCGTTTCGTTTAGATTCGGTTACCATTGAGATGTTGTCGTCCCTCTCGATTTCTTCGCCGAAGAAGAAGCCCGTTCCGGTCGGAGTTCAAGGATGACCTTCGAGTCCCGTCACCGCCGATTTCTAGCGGAAATCAATGTCATTCCCCTCGTCGATGTGATCCTCGTCCTCTTGGTGATTTTCATGGTCACCGCGCCGATGTTATATCGGGGGATGGACATTAAATTACCGACTTCTGCCTCGAATACCATCAAGCCAGATATGCGTACCGTGCTGACGATCGAAAAAGATCAACGGCTGTATCTTGACAAAGATCTGGTCGGGGTGGCCCAGCTGGAACAGAAATTGAAGGTCTTGAAACAGGATCATCCCGATGTCTCTCTCTATCTCAGGGCTGATCGCGACGTGCCTTACGGCGTCGTAGTGCAAGTCATGGACGGCGTCAAGAAAGCCGGAATCGAAAAAATAGGGATGGTGACGGAACCGGTCGGTCCTGAGCGTGTGGGGGCACCACAGACTTCACGTCCTCCGTCACGAAAAAGTTGACACAACCTGTTCGAGAGGGCCCCTGCGATGATGGCGTCCCAGGCACCGTTCCTGCCAGGTATGGGGTTCGATCAAGGTGAACAATCCGGACTGTCGGTTCGACTGAAACGAACCCTGGCCGTGTCGTTCGCCATTCATGTGGTTGTCTTGCTCGTGGCGGCAGGGCTTCGGCTTCCACAACAAGGCGAACGGCCTTTGACGTCTGTGGAGGTGTCGTTGGTCAGTTTGTCAACGCCCGTGAGGCAAGCCGAGTCGATAAAACCGGTCCCTGCACCATTAGTCAAATCGGCGACTCCCAGCACAGCGCCAACTGCAGCGCCTCCAGCGGGTCAGAAGAGAAGGGATATGTTGCAAGATCTTGAGCTTCCACCGGATGCGCCGAAATTCGGGGAATTGAGCCCTGCGACCAAATCGGCGGGACCACCTCAGCAAGCGGTGAAGGCGCTCGATATTCCGCGAGTTCCAGATGTGACGCAAAGCCCCATGGCGAAAGTGTTGCCGCGGTCTTCCGTCAGCGAAGATGTGAATCGGGAATTAGAAGAAGAACTGAAAAAGATCAAGCAGTTTCAACCGGCTGCCAAGCTGGATATTCCAAAAGAGGTGAAGCCGAGTGAGGTCTCAGTTAAGCCGGTCCCTCAGCAAGAACTCAAAGCCTCGGCGGCAAAGACTCTCGATACGAAACTGAAAGTTTCCGGTGCGGATGGCTCCAGTCCCTACTGGGCTCGTGTGCAGTCTATTATTAGTAAACACTGGGCTCCTCCACCGGTTGGTGCGCCAGGGCAGACCTATACGGTCATCATCGAGTTTCGGCTTCAGAGAGACGGAGTGATTAAGAGTGCGTTGGTTAAGCAATCATCTGGCGATTTCTATGTCGATGCGGCAGGCCAGCGCGCTGTGCGTGACTCAGGAGTCCTGCCAGTGTTTCCCGCCGATATGGCAGATAGTTACAAAGATGTAGAAATGGCATTTCGAGTTGGGGAGTCGGTCGGATGACACAGATGAAATTGATCAGTGCCTGGTTCGGAGGAGGCCTGCTGTTGGCGGGAGCTGTCGGTATTCTGGAATCCGGGGCGGCGGATGTATTTCTCGAAGCTACCCGTCCAGACTTTCAAAAAATTCCCGTAGGTGTGGTGGGAATTCACAACGCGGGAGGCCCGGATTGGTTGGGCGGACGGATCGAAGAAGTTCTCAAGAAGGATGTGAAACGCTCCTTGGTGTTCGATCTTGTGGACTTGCCCAGCATGGGGATTCAAACACCCGATATCGGTGATGGGATGGGGGCCACCTCCAAGGCTGTATTCAGACAGGCAGCTGAGAAGGGTGTCTCGGTATTAGTTTGGGGAAAGGCAGGTCTGAAAGGGGCGGACAAAGAAGCCGATGTGAATATGGAAGGCTTCGTCTATGACAGCGGCAGCGATGAGCTCGTGGGAGGAAAACGCTATGTAGGATCAACGTCGGTGGTGCGGCTGATGGCGCACCGCTTTGCCGATGAATTGGTCTTTCGTTATACGGGCGAGCCGGGCATCGCGCGGACGAAAATCGCATATGTCGCCGAGCAAGGGGCTGCCCGTGAGTTGTTCGTGATGGATTACGATGGTCACGATACGCGTCAACTCACCGCCGATGGATTTCTGAACCTCATGCCGCAATGGTCTCCCGATCGCCGGTTCCTCATCTTCACCGCCTACCGCAATCGCAATACCCAGGATATCGATATGATCGAGTTGGCGACGGGCAAGCGATGGACGGTGATATCCCTAGGGGGATTGAACATCACTCCGTCACTGTCTCCCGATGGAAACTTTCTGGCGTTTGCTTCCAGCCATGAAGGCAACTCCGAGCTGTATCGGTTGGATACAAGAACGAAGGTTATCCAACGGTTGACGGTCAACCCCTCCGGTGACTTGTCTCCTTCCTGGTCTCCGAACGGGAGAGAGTTGGTGTTTGTGTCCGATCGGGGCGGCGGGCCGCAGTTGTTTCTAATGGGTTCAGACGGGTCGAATGTGCGCCGCCTGACGTTTGAGGGCGATTATAATGCCGCGCCTGTGTGGTCGCCGCGCGGGAACTGGATCGCCTATGTATGCAGGACGCATAAAGAGTATAAGCTCTGTGTGATCTCGCCGGATGGACAAAAACGGATGCAATTGACGACAGGACCGGGTGTCGATGATTCACCCTCCTGGTCGCCGGATGGCAGGCATCTGGTATTCAGTTCGACGTCCGATGGTAAGAGCCAGATTTATATGATCGACGCCGATGGTAAGGGGATAGAGAGGCTCACGTTCCAGGGGACGCACAATAGCGCGCCCGCCTGGTCTCCGGCATCGTGAGCATGAGAGCTCGACTGCATTGGATGAGTCAAGGCATACGTATACGATTGAGAGATCACTAATCTGGGATAGAAGGAGACGGAAGCATGAACAAGACAATCTATGTATACGGGTCGGCACTGGTGATGAGTATGGCATTGATCGGTATGCCTGGCTGTTCCAAGAAATCCGTACAGTCCGGCGGCGACTCCCAATCCACTCAGGGGATGGCAAAGGGAGAGACAGATGGGTCCAGGTCCGGTGTCGGCAATTATCCGGACACCAGTGTTCAGTCTAGCGGCGGCGGGCTTCGGGGCCTCGATAAAAATCCTTCAGAGGAACGTGTGGGGAGCGGCACGATGTTGGCCAAGGTAGACCCTTCCGGCAGTGCCGGTCGACAAGCGGATGAGATCAGGGCCGAGCAGGCTGCTTCAGCCGCCGCGGGCTTGCGGGATGTGTTCTTCGGTTACGATAGCTGGACGATTTCAGAAGATGGGCGTCAAGCGTTGACTCGCGATGCAGAGTGGATGAAGTCCAATCCGATCGTGCAGATCAAGGTTGAGGGGCACTGTGATGAGCGCGGGACGGCTGCGTATAATCTGGTCCTTGGTGAAAAACGGGCGAAAGCTGCCCGGAATTACCTTGTTGAACTCGGTGTCAATGCCAATCGTCTGTCTGTGGTGTCGTATGGGAAAGAGCGGCCATCCTGCAATGAACATGCGGAGTCGTGCTACCAGCAGAATCGGCGTGGGCATCTTGTCGTGAAGACGGGGAAATAGATGATGTGCTTCGTCGTGCGGTCGTTGCGGCTTTGTCGTTCTTAAAAGGAAAGCAGGGGATTCCTTTATCATAATGGGTGAAACAATGTGGAACCATTTGAATTCGAAGGGAACCTGGACGGCCATCTGTGCGAGTTGCGTTCTGATGTTGACCGGCTGCATTGCGCAACAAGCTGATCTCAAACAGACGGAGAAAAATCTCCAGCAGCGCATCAAGCAGACGAGCGACGAGTCGGCACAGACTCGTGCACGGCAGAGTCAGGAGATTTCGATGCTTCGGGAGCAGGAGTTGCCGCAGCTGCGAGGCGAATTGGAGCGAGCGCTGCATCAAGCTCAAGAGCTTCAGGGCAAGCAGGAAGACTTCAAGCAGCGCGCCGCGCAGCTTGAGCAACAAACCAAGCGGCTCGAACAATTGGCCGGTAAGCTGGAGGCGGATAGCACAGCTCGCTACAATCAGGTGCGGGAGAGCCTCAACGCGCAAGATGTGAAAAACAAGCAGGACCGCGATCAGCTTCGCATGGATGTGAATGCTCGCCTCGACGATGTGACCCGGCAAATGGAGATGGTCAGAAAAGAGATCATCGAGGTCGTGCAGAAGACGAACAGTGGACTCGCCAAGAGTGTTGACGTGCGCCTGGAAGAACAGCATAAGGCGCTGGTGGATAACCAGGCTCGAGACGAACAGGTATCGGCAAAATTCGCGCACTTCAGTCAGTCCTTGGAGGCATTCAGGGATTCGCTGACGGGATTGAGCGAACGGGTGAGCCAAGAAGAGCACGCAAGTAAAGCCTCAGCCACGCACATCAATGAGACGAGCAAGGCGGTGACCGGTCATTTAGGTGAGGTCAACAAAAGTGTTGCATCTGTCGCGCAGAAGTTTGCTGCCCGGTTCGATGAACAGGACCGTCGGCTCGATGCCCTTGCTAAGGTCGTCGACCAGGTTGCGCAGGATACACATGTGCGGGGAGGGGGCAAGGGCGGGGCACGACAGCCAGCCACGAAACCGGCTCATCGATCGGCGATGCCTTCGTCAGAACCACCAAGAGTGGAGCAGGACACGTCGTCAGCGTCGCTCTCCACGCAGCGTGAAGAGGCGACATCGCCTGTTGTGACCGAGGAGGCGACGCAACCGCACGTTGCCCAGAGCAGTGAGCGCTCCGATAAACTCGAGTACGAACATCTCCTGGTGTTATTTCGTGATGGGGATTTGGACGGGGCGCGGCAAGGGTTCGTCACATTTTTGCGCGACTATGAAAACTCGGACTTGGCTCCAAACGCGCGGTACTGGCTCGGTGAATCGCACTACGGCAAGAAAGACTATCGGCAGGCCATCGATTCGTACGACCGTGTCGAGCTGGATTTTCCCCAGAGCGAGAAAGTGCCGGCGGCAATCTTGAAGAAGGGGTTTGCGTACCTGGCCATGAAAGATAAGAAGCGCGCGTCTTCGGCTTTCAAACAGGTGGTGACATTGTACCCACGAACGCCAGAGGCCGGAAAAGCGTCCGACAAACTATCTCAGATGAAGGAGTTGCGATAACCGTGATGCGCAAAAAAGCAGGGATTGCAAGATCGGCCGTTCTCATGACCGGGGCGGTGCTGTGGTTCGCTGGATGCGCCAATCATGCGGATTTTGTAGGCATGCGCGACCACGTGGCGACGGTGTCGAAGTCTCAAGAGCAAGATCAAAAACGGCTGGATGCGTTGCAACGACGTTTGGAATCGCTGGAGCGGGTGAAAGACAGCGAGTCCGCCAGGCAGAAGCTCGATCCAAAGTTCGATGAACTGTCCGCACGGATTCAAAAGTTAGAGAGCCGGATGGCAAAGTCAGACGACGTATTGAGTGCCCCGATTGTTTCGAAGCCAGAGTTGCCTCCAATCGACCCCGCACGCCTCTCCAAACCGCAGAAGCCTGCGTTGGGCGCAGATGTGCCGGTAATCACGACAGGCGTTCCCACGATTACCCCCACATCGGCATTCAACCTGGCTTACAATGACTACCTCAACGGAAAATACGATCTTGCCGTCGCGGGCTTTCAGAGATTTGTGAAAGACTTTCCCGGCACCTCGCTGACCCCCAATGCCTACTACTGGTTGGGCGAGTCATCTTATCAACAGAAAGATTACGTGCGCGCGATGCAATCCTTTGAGTATCTCTCGACGGAGTACCCAGGAAACGAGAAGGTGCCGGCAGCGCTGTTCAAATCGGGGCTCGCGGCAGGAGAAACCGGAGATCTTGCCACATCGAAGAAGAATCTCACAGGTATTCGGGGCTCCGGCCTTTCCGCTTGAAGATGTGCGCGATCCAACCGGCGCGGGGGACACCTTCGCCGGAGGGTTTCTCGGGTACCTGACGGCGACCGGTAACCGCTCGGTCGAAGCCTTCAAGCAAGCGATTATTTTTGGAAGTGTCATGGCGTCCTTTGCTGTAGAATCCTTTAGTCTTGACCGTTTGCGAATCCTGGACTACAAAGAGATTCAAGAACGGTTCCGAGCCTTCAAGCGCTTGACTCATTTCGAGGACATTCTGTGACTCAGCATCTCATTGCCGGTTGGATTGTTCGATCGTCTGCCTGCCCGTTGCTTGTGCTGGCGCTGTTGAGCGGATGGATGACTGGTTGTGCGACATCGGAAGAGTCGTTACAGAAGTCGAAAGGGTATTATCAGGAAGGTATCGCGACGCTGGATCACGATCAGCAGAAGGCCTTTGTGTCGTTTCAGAATGCCTTGAGGCTCAATCCAAACAACAAAGAAGCGCGATACGGGCTCGGCCATATTCTAGCGTTGCAGGGTAAATTGCCCCAAGCCGAGGGAGAATTTCTCGCCGCGACCAAGCTCGATGAGAACTACTCGGAAGCGCACACGTATCTGGGCCAGATCTTGGCAAAACAGGGGCGGTGGACGGAAGCGATTTCCGCATTTCGTCAAGCGTTGACCAATCCCTTGTATGCCACGCCGGATCTGGCCCGGTTCCATCTCGGCCAAGCGCTGGCTCACGAGAGTGATTACCAAGGTGCCATGGAGGCGTTTGAAGATGCCTTGGTCGTCAATCCACCCAACGTCCCGCCGGCGCTGTTACACTTGGAGCTGGGGCGAACATATTACAAGCTGGGGTTCGAGCGGCGAGCGAAGGAATCGCTGGCCAAAGTGGTGACGCTCGATAAGGGCGGCGAGCATGCCGCAGCCGCGAAGGAATTGCTGGCACGGCTCAAACCGTAGAGAGACAGCTATGGAATCGATCGGCGAATTTTTCAAGCAGGTGCGAGAGACCAAAGGCCTCACCCTCGACGAGGTGGCAGCCAAAACGAGAATTCGGACTGATTTTGTGAAGGCGTTGGAGGATGGGAACTTCGCCAAATTACCCGATCAAGTATTTGCGCGAGGCTTTGTCCGGTCCTATGCCCGATCGCTCGGTCTCGATGAAGACGATGCGATCCATCGATTCACTCAATCGGCAGGCGCCTATTACGACAAACAGGGCGAACGGGAACGGTTGAAGGTCAAGCAGGCGGAAGAAGAGCGGAAACGCCAATCTAATCGAAAAGCTGTCGCGATCGCGATTGGGATTGCGATATTAACGCTCATTTTCCTCTTGAGCCGTGAACAATCGTCGCTGCTGGTCCGTCGTTCGAGTTCAGATGCGCCACCCGCCACATCCAAACGGATCGCCCCACCGGGTCCAGAATCTCAAGACGCGCCGCCAAGCAAGCAGGCCGAGGCTGCTCTTCCGGCTCCACCTGTTTCTCCGGCCACGCCTGTGTCACCGAAGGCCAAACCAAATGAACCTCCTCCTGTCTCGGTCAAGGAGAGCGAAGGAAATAGTCCTGCGCCACCGGCGACGATCCCAGCCTCCACAGCTTCGGCAGTGCATGAGCTGGCGGCTCCAACCCCATCTTCGCTGGGGAGTGATGGGCCGCTGGGAGGAATTTCACTCGAAGGGCCTGGAGCGACGGATGGGCAACTCGCGCTCGATCTTGAAGCGACAGAGCTGAGCTGGGTTGTCGTGCAAATCGATGGCGGGAGCCCCCAAGAGGCCTTGCTCAGGCCAGGAGAAAAAGCCAGTTGGAAGGGACAGGATCAGTTTGTCTTGACGCTTGGGAACGCCGGGGGCGTCAAGGCCGCGCTCAATGGCAAACCTCAAAAGCCTTTCGGACCGAGCGGCAAGGTCGCGCGCGATGTCGTGATCAAACGCTGACTGTTCTCTCGCCGCATTCATCTCGTCACAGTCTGTGCGCTGCGATCCACCACGTTAGTCTTGCTGTATTCAGACCGTAGCGCAATACACATCTGCGGCTGAGTGAAGGGCGTATTGAGCGAAGGACTTGTCAACGCGCGCTATCGAGAGATGGGGCGTTGCAGCAAGGACTGAGGCGCAATGGCGTCACCATTTTTGAGTCTTTGAGATTCGTGGAATACGCATGCTCCTAACAGGCTGGAATATCGCGTCTTGCTGTGCAGGATATTCTGGCACGAGCTTTGATAGGTATCTTGTAGGGCGGAATGATAGCCGGTGAGTGGAGGTTGGATTGAAAGGCCTGAATGGGGTTGTGAAGGGAAAGAGTCGTGGAGTAGAAGGAGCATCCGATAGCGATCTGGATTGCTTGACATGGGTGAAAGGCCGTTGGTATATATTCCGGCGCTTATCGACTATACAATGGATTGCATGAGCCAGTGCCCGATGCCGATCACGTAGGTAGTCACACACAAAGGAGGAAGTCTGATGGGGTATTTTGCTAAGTTTCTGGGAATCAGCGCCGCGCTGTTGATGCTGTCAGTCTCAGCGGTGGGAGCCGAAGAAAAGGATCCGCTCAAGGCCCGTGTCCCAGCTGATCAGATGGGTGACGCAAAGGCGATGAAGAATCCGGTCGCGTCGACCCCGGATAGTATTGCCAAAGGAAAGGCGCTGTACGAGGGTAAGGGCACCTGCTTTAATTGCCATGGTAAGGAAGGGAATGGCCAGGGCGAGGCTGGGAAGGTGTTGAATCCGAGCCCCCGTGATTTCACGAACTGTAAGTTCCATAAGAAGCGGAAAGATGGGGAGCTCTTCTGGATCATCAAGAACGGGAGTGCAGGCACAGGCATGATCTCCTTCAGGCGGGGTCGTCACAGCAGGCCCCGGAGTTCGCTCTCACAGCCGAGCGGCAAACTGCATCGTTCTCGGGTCGTGGGCAGGACCCTCAAATTGGTGCAAGTGACGCGGGGATCTTCCCCGGCGCCATCGAAGGGAATCAATTGCCTCTCGCTGCGGAGGCGGTTGGAGTGTATCGGTCGGCAGAGAAACCCGATATCCTCCCGCTCGGCCAAATTCTTCGGACCTATCTTGTGGCGCAGGTCGGCGAAGAACTTCACGTAATCGACCAGCATACCGCGCATGAGCGAGTCCTCTTTCAGCGGCTGTGGCGCGGGTGGCAGAGCCGGGATATGCCTTCGCAGCCGCTGTTAATTCCAGTGCCGGTTGAACTGTCGGCGGCGCAGAGTGCGCTACTGCTTACGCGCAGCAATGAGCTGGAAAAGCTCGGCCTTCTCGTTGAGCCGTTTGGTGGCACAGCAGTCGCGATTCGCGGGGTGCCGGTCGGCCTTGGCAAGATTGATGCGGCTCTGTTGGTGCAGGACTTGCTCGACGATGTGACTGAATGGGACCGAGCCTCATCTCTGGAGCGGCGGGTTCAACCAGTGCTGGCCTCGCTGGCGTGTCATGGAGCGGTACGGGCCGGACGCGTCCTGACTCATCCGGAAATACAACGGTTGATTCTCGATTGGGTGGAGGAAGGTCTGATCATGACCTGCCCTCATGGACGCCGCACGGCGTTTCGTCTTTCGACCGATGAACTTGCCAAACTGTTTGGACGAGTTGGATGGACATGATGGCCGTTCCAGCAAACGCGATGCGTCATCTTTCCGAAGCACAGCTCACGATGAAGCCTGTTGTCGTGATAGTTGGACCGACTGCTGTGGGGAAGAGCCGCGTTGCGGTCGAGGTGGCTAAAGTGTTCGAGACGGAGGTCCTCACGGCGGATTCGAGGCAAGTCTATCGTGGTATGGACGTGGGGACGGATAAGCCGCCCCTAGAGGAGCGCCAGGGGATCCCCCATCGGCTGATCGATCTCGTCGATCCCGAGGGATCGTTCAATGCCGGACTGTACCGCCGTCAGGCGATCGATGAGATCGAGCGTCTCTATCGAGAGCACCGCCTTCCTCTGGTGGTCGGTGGGACCGGGCTCTACATACGAACGCTCCTCAGGGGTTTGTGCGATGCGCCGCCGGCCGATCCGGTTGTGCGGGCAGCGCTCAAGCGGGAGGCAGAGGATCAAGGACACGATCGCCTCTATGCGCGGCTCGTGGATGTCGATCCTGTGACTGCCTCGCGGTTACATCCACGCGATGAGTCGAAAGTGATCCGTGCATTGGAGGTGTACCAGCTATCCGGACGTCCGATGTCTGAGTTTCAACGGGAACATGGATTTTCAGAGAGACCATTTTCAGCCTTGACGATCGGATTGAACCGGGAGCGCGATGTTCTATACCGGCGTATCGAAGAGCGGATCGATTGGCAGTTGGCTCATGGGTTGACCGAAGAGACGAAACGACTCCTGGATCAGGGCTATCAGCGCGAGAGTGCGGCGATGAAGGGACTGGGATATCGCCAGATGGCAGAGCATCTGACCGGTGAGTACGATGAAGCTGAAATGGTTCGGCGGTTCAAACGTGACACGAGACGCTTTTCCAAACGGCAAATGACTTGGTTTCGAAAGGAACCGGGACTTCAGTGGCTGACGATCGAAGAGTCGGAGTCGGTTCAGCGCACAGCAGCACGGGTGATCGAGCAAGTGGATCGATTTCTCACCACACTATGTTGAGGATGTAGGATGGCACGGCAGGGGGGTGGCTCGCGCGCAGATATCGGGATCATCGGCGGCAGCGGGTTGTACGACATCGAGGGTCTTCGGAGGGTCAAGGAACTTTCAGTCAAGACCCCTTTTGGGGCTCCCTCAGATAAAGTGATACTCGGCGAATTGAATGGGACTCGCATCGCCTTTCTCTCGCGGCATGGACGTGGGCATCGGATCAATCCTTCTGAAATTAACTATCGCGCGAATATCTACGCGTTGAAGTCGATCGGGGTGAGCCGGGTGATTTCTGTGAGTGCGGTCGGCAGCATGAAGGAATCGATCAAGCCCGGCGACGTGGTATTGCCAGACCAGTTTATCGATCTCACCAAGCGGCGGGCGTCGACCTTCTTTGAGGGAGGGATTGTCGCGCACGTGGGGTTCGGCGATCCGGTGTGTCCGTCGCTCGGCGCGGTATTGTTGGATGCGACCCGCACAGTCGGGGCGACTGTCCATCAGGGCGGAGTCTATCTCTGCATCGAAGGGCCACAGTTTTCGACCAAAGGGGAATCCCGGTTGTACCGTCAGTGGGGTGTGAGCGTGATTGGGATGACGAATCTTCCTGAGGCCAAGCTCGCGCGCGAGGCGGAACTCTGTTATACCACGGTGGCCTTGGCAACCGACTACGATTGCTGGCATGACACGGAAGAGGCCGTCACCGTCGAGTCGATCTTGGCTATGCTCCGTCAGAATGTTTCCCTCGCCAAGAGGTTGTTGCGAACGGCAATACCCATGGTGGCCGACGGCAAGGCCTGCAGCTGCCGGCGGGCCTTACAAGATGCCATCATTACGGCGCCAGATCGGATGCCTGCTTCGCTCAGACGGAAATTGGCATTGTTCATGGATCGGGTTGTTCCAGCAAAGAAAGGGGCTCGGTGAGTTATGGGGAAGCTGCTCGTGGTCGGATCGGTCGCGCTCGATACAGTGAAAACGCCGTTTGGAGAAGTCAGCGAGGTCCTTGGAGGGTCGGCGACGTTCTTTTCAACTGCGGCCAGCTATTTTACCAGCGTGGACCTCATTGCGGTGGTGGGGGAAGATTTCCCTCCCCAGCACCTCGCCTTTCTCAAGAGCCGCGGTGTCGACTTGACTGGGTTGGAACGGAAGCCTGGAGCAAC
>SWDN01000017.1:187757-202966 GCA_005116775.1 Nitrospira sp. | reverse complement strand
GCGTTGCTCTTGTCCCATATAGGTCTTAGAGGCCCAGCGTACTTTCTGGGTGAGATAGGTCATCGTTTCACCGAGTGTGACGCCGCCGTCCCGGTTGGTGTCGGCTTCACCGCGCAGGGCTCGCACCAGATAGTAGGTGAATAAGCCGTGCCGACGTTGCTGGTCTTCCAATCCCTGCCCGATGGCGCTGGTTCCGATGACATGGAGGATTGAGCTTCTTGTGGGATTCCACTGAGGAAGGACGGTTGGCGCAGGCTTGGTTCGGTTTCCCGATTCTTTCTGCAACACAATGCCGTCGAATAGAAACACCGTCTGTTTTGCGTTCAGGCGAGACAAGGCTGTCTCCAAATCTTTGATGGAGTAGGCGTGTAACGCAGTCGAAGCGGTTCCATCGTAGGGTATCAAGAACGTCTCCCCCGTCGCACTGACCGAAGCCAGACCCGCGAAATAGACAATGACGACTGCCTCGGTGTTCATGTGAGGTGGCAGCCAATCCAGGAGCGCTTCGTCAATATCCGAGCGCAGGGCTTTCCCGTCTTGCAGGAGGAGAATATTAGAGGCAGGCACGCCACCGAGGGTCTGAAAGTAGCGCGAAACCATCTGGGCATCCAGGGAAGCATACTGGCGCGATGGGATTTGCCGGTGCCGATACGATCCGATCCCAATGGAGAGTAAGTAGGTGTGAGGCTGCCGAAATCCGGTGACGACAGCTGGGATCTGGTCCACGTCGTCGGCCTTGATGCCGGTCGGTTGCATCGACAGAGCCAGGGTTTGAATCGGAGGCTGAGTACGGGCTCCTGAGCTAGAGATCGCCACGTGGATTTCAGCCTTCTGCTGTTCCATGGACTGGGGTATCGTCGCCACGAATTCGAGCGAACGGGAGTGGCCCGGCGGAAGTTGCCCAATCGCCAGCATGGTGGTCGGAAACTGAGAGAGCAGGGAGACGGTTCCCGTCAAGGCTGCTGTGACACCCAGCAGCTCTTGTGTTCCTCCGTTTACAAGATCGATGCGGATTCGAATGCGCTCGCCTCCCTCAAAGAGCAAATTGCTGTTCTCGTCCAGCGCCGTGGCCTTAAACATGAGTGGTGATGGTGTGTCTCGATCTGGGATGGCTGCGAGAGGTGAATCTGGTTTTCGGGGCAATGCAGTCACTGGTTCAGGGACTGCTCTACCCGTCGCTGCCAACTGGGTTCTGGCGGCACGCATGAATTGCGTCGAGAGCTCGATTCCAGCTTCATGCACAAACTCCTCGATATTGCCGTAATCGCATCGGCGTGGAGCCGGCTCCAGAATAAGGCGCTGTTTGTGCGTGACGGAAATGGTCTGCCGGCCAAGTTCTTTTCCCGCGGCTTCCTTGATCGTGACCAGGGCCTCGAGGGTGATGTCCGCAGGCACCCGATCGTAGATACTGTCGACCCACAGCTTGAGGTCCGAGCGTTGAAGCACAATTACGATCTCCTTGTCGGGCTGGATCTGCGCGGGGATTCCATCGGTGACGGTTACGGCGGTAAACGTCTTGGAGGCTGCGTCGATCATGATCGATTCGATGTCTTCTCCCACATGGAGTTCATGGGGGCTATTGCACCCATCCGTATACGGCATTGTGAGATTGGTGAAGGAGGGATCGAAGGTCAGCTTCACGGAGTTGGCTAAACGAGGCCCCAAGTCCGGTAAGGGAGTTCGGTGAAGTGCCGACGTCACCTTCTCGCATCCCCACAGTCCAGCCACTACGATGAGGAAACACAGGAGGGTGATCCCTCGCCTCGCGAGCCGTTGTGATGAGTCTGTCGAGCGGTGCGCTATGAGCATTATGAAACGGTCTGTCGTGATGAGGATTCAACTCCTGTGTCGAGTCGAATTAGTCGGCTGAATGTAGCAGGGCGCAGAGGTGTTTTGCGAACCAAGAAGAACGCATTTTCCGGCAGGACTGCCAGGGGGGGCCTCCGGACTTGACAGATTTGCTGACGGGAAGCGAACGTACACAGTGGAGTGTGTGCGGCAGACGAGTCTCCATAGTCTGAGGTGAAGATGCGTCGGATGGTGTGTCAATTGAGTCTCATGTTGAGCATGTCGCTCTTGGTATCGTGTGCCTCCGCTGTTCCACCTGCGCGGATCGGAGACTATCTTTCTTCTGGACGCCAGGCCAGCGGCGATGTGTTTACGAGAATCGATCAACGGCCACTAGAGGTCGGTCTTGTTGTGGTGTCGGATACTGCAGATCCTGGCGCGGCTCCGAATCTGCCTGGCGAGGCGCTGGCTCGGCTCGGAGAGAGCCTGCAACGGGACCTTGGCCGTGTGATTCCTGTTACGATCACGAGGACCATTCCCGCTGAACAGATTAAGCCGCAGCCGTTTGGGGATTGGACTCAATTTGCTGAACTGGGGAGGCGGCAGGGGCTGGACTATCTGGCTATCGTGGTGGCGTCCAGCACCGAACAGGAATATCCCGTGACGTTTTTCCTTGGATTGACCATGCACGCGCAGCCCGGATTTCGTCGAGATAACTGGTCGCTGCTGGAATTCGCGCTGCTGGATTTACGGCACGATCAGATCTTGATACAGGCTGAGGGACGGAGTTGGGCTACGCTGGATCGTCCGAGTGCGCCAGGGATCGATCAATGGTATCCGGCTATCTTTCTGCGTCCTCAAGATGAGCGGCGCATCTGGCCTCCGACATACGAGGGCGCTCCGAATACGCTTCGCGTCGTATCCTTTGAGCAAGCGGCTAAGCGGTTGATATTGCGACTCCAGAATTCCTGGCGTGAGATAGTAGAATCCCAGGCGGCGGCTCGGAAGGCCCGTTTATAATAGGTGACGGAATAGCCGTGAGAGACGAGTGAGGCGGGGGAGGGTTGACCTGGTCTCGTTGGGCGAAGGTTCGACAGGAGTTAGTTAGTCTTTGAAGGCCTCGGAACGGATAGTGTACAATGGATTTCTTGTCTCATGCCGTCGCGTGAGTTAACCCAGTGGAGGAATACTGTTATGGTCATGCGGAGCAGGGTGTGGAATATCCGACGTCTTGTCGCAGGTTGTGGTCTGCTCTTGAGCGCCTTCGCCTATACTATTCTGCCCAGTGAACCCACAGCATTCGCCGCAGGGGTTCCCGCCGGAATGACACAAGGGTTTTCGGAGATTGTCAAGAAGGTGACGCCGGCTGTAGTGAACATCGCGGTTACCGGGGGAGGAGAAGGCAAGAGCCGAGGCAGGAGGGCGCCGGCGCCGCCAGGTCCCTTTGGTGGACCTCCGGGCGAAGAAGCGCCGGAAGGTGAACTGCCGACTCCTCCGCCGATGCCGCCAGGGGGAGGACATGGACGTCCTGACCAGAGCGCCGGATCAGGCGTTGTGTTCGATCCAAACGGCTTTATCGTAACGAACAATCACGTCGTCGAAGGCGCTACGCAGATCACTGTCACACTCAGCGATCGACGTGAATTCAGCGCGAAAGTTGTGGGAACCGACCCGAAGACAGATTTGGCTGTGGTCAAGATCGAGGCAAAGGATCTGCCTTCCTTAAAATGGGCTGAGTATGAAAAGTTACAGGTTGGGGACTTGGTGTTGGCGGTCGGCAGTCCGTTTGGGCTGAGTTCCACTGTGACCTTGGGTATTATCAGCGCGTTGGGGCGAGGAAATGTCGGAATCGCAGACTATGAAGACTTCATCCAGACCGATGCCGCGATTAATCCAGGTAATTCAGGCGGAGCGTTGGTGAATGTGAGCGGCGAACTGATCGGAATCAATACGGCCATCTTCTCAAGGACCGGTGGGTCGGAGGGGATTGGATTTGCCATTCCCAGCAGCATCGCAGTGGACATCGTCGACAGCTTGCAGAAGACCGGCAAGGTTGTGCGTGGCTGGATGGGGGTCGCGATTCAAGAGATCACTCCGGCCTTGGCCAAATCGTTCAAGCTGCCTGAGCAGCGCAAGGGCGTGTTGATCAGCGATGTGAATGAAAATGGCCCCTCCCATGCTGCAGGTGTGAAGCGTGGCGATGTCGTGATTTCGTTCAATGGAAAAGATGTCCAAAATGTGAGCCAGTTGCGGAACCTCGTCGCGCGCACAATGGTCGGCAAGGATGCGCAGGTGAAGGTGTTGCGGGACGGGAAGGAACAGACGATCGCCGTGAAGGTGGCAGAACGGCCGACCGATGAAATGTTGGCGAAAAAAGAGCCGGCAACCCCCAAGGAGCCGGTCGAAACAGCTAAGTTGCCCGATAATGTCTTGGCGACCCTTCGTGTGCAGGGGTTGGATGCAGCCACGATGAGTCAATTGAATATCCCGGCGAAGATGACGGGTGTCATCATTACATCGGTCGAAAACGGCGGCGCTGCGGAGGCGGCAGGTTTGCAGCGAGGTGATGTCATTCAGGAAGTGAACCACGAAGTCGTCAAGACGCTTGAAGACTACCAGAAAGCCTCGAGTAAGCTGAAAAAAGACGAGTTGGCCGTCTTGCTGCTGAGTCGGCAGGGGAATAGCCTGTTTGTTGCGGTCAATCCCAAGTAACAGGCCTGACGCGAGCTGCGATCGCTTGGATACCGAGCGGTTGCAGCGCGCCGTCGAATGAACGGATCGTATGTCTAACGGCCTGAATTCACTCAACCAGTGGCTGCAAGACACGATCTTTAAGCCGCTGGAAGACAAGAAAATGTGCACAGGAACGGCGCTTCGTCGCGCCGTTCGTGGCATTGACGGCCGCGGCGTTCTACGCAGGAGTGGGCTTTGCATTTTTCTTTGTGCTTCCGTTTGCGCTGAACTTTTTGATCTCCTATGGCGTCAACGCCGGTTTCGTTCCACAGATCTCCATTGCGCAGTATGTCGGATTCGCCCTCTGGTTCTTAGTGGTGTTCGGATTGATTTTTGAGCTTCCGCTCGCGATCACGCTCATGGCGAAGCTTGGGTGGGTCGATGCGCCGTTTCTCAAGCGCTATCGCAAATGGGCCTTACTGGGATCGTTCATCTTTGCCGCCGTGCTTACCCCGACGCCCGATCCGTTCAACCAATGTTTGATGGCTCTGCCGATGTATATCTTTTACGAAATCGGGATTATCAGCGCAGGGTTTTTCAACACAAAGAAGCCGGAGCCGGAGCAGTCAGGCGTGCCGACCATGGCCGCAGCGGCGGCTGGGAATGGCAAGGTGTCATCGGTGGGGCTTTCTAACGTGGGAGAGGGAGAATATCTCGGCGTGCCGACGGATCGGCGACGATGACGAAATCACTCGGCTTGGGTCTAACGGTTTTATAGAAGGATGTGACATGGCGCGTGAATTGAACGTGATCCAACCTCCCAGCACCGGCGGCAGCGACGCCTGTGTATACATGTGGGCCTGCGCGATCTGCGACGAAAACGAAATCTGTCAGAAAGACAAGGAAGGGCACAGCCGGTGGCTGGTGGCCAAACGGATGGAGCGGATCGAATACAAAGTGCTTATCATGAGCAACAAGGGTGGAGTCGGAAAGAGCACTTGCACAACGAACCTTGCCGTCAGTCTCGCGCTCAAAGGCTGGCATGTCGGCATTTGCGACATGGACATTCATGGTCCGAACATTCCCAAGATGGTGGGAGCTGAAGGACAGAAGCTGAAGATCAGCAGTTCCGGCGGGATCATTCCGTTTCAGGCCTACAACCTCAAAATTGCCTCGATGTCTTTCCTGCTACAGAATTCAGATGATCCGATCATTTGGCGCGATGCCTACAAATATGAGTTCATCAACCAGCTCTTGGGCGGAGTTGAGTGGCAGGATCTCAACTTTTTGTTTGTCGATCTACCGCCAGGAACTGGCAACGAATCGGTCACGACCATCGATCTGCTCGGCAATGTCAGTGGCGCGGTGATTGTGACGACGCCCCAGGAAGTGGCCTTGCTGGATTCACGCAAGTCAGTCACGTTCTGCAAGGACAGCGAAGTTCCGATCATTGGGATTGTCGAAAATATGAGCGGGCTGGAGTGTCCCCATTGTCACAACCATATTGAAGTGTTCCGCAAGGGCGGCGGGGAGGCTTCCGCGATGGATATGGGCGTGCCCTTCCTCGGGCGGATTCCTCTCGATCCCGATGTCGTGATTCAGTCCGATGCCGGTGAGCCCTTTGCCATGTTCAATTCTGACACGGCCACGGCAGAGTGTTATCACGAGATCGCCAATAAGGTCGAAGCCTTTTGCAAGAAGCGCGGGTCGCTCGTAAATGTTGGATCTCGGCAGGGGCATTGATGAAGAAGGAGAGACTGTGAAAGCCACAGACGCGGCAGAGGGGCTCACGCAGCTGGAGGAGGCGCAACGGATTGTATTAGAATCCACGCCGGTTTTGGGCTTGGAGAAAATTTCGATCCTCGATGCTCTTGGCCGTGTTCTCGGTGAGGACATTGTGGCGGAACGGGATAATCCACCCTGGGACAACAGTGCGGCCACGGATTCGACCTCGACACGGAAGGAAAAGATAGTTGGCGCCACAAACGCGCCGGCGCCAGCAGCGTGGTGGTGCTCTCGAAGGGTAGTATGGCGATGTTTGCTGATGCCTCCGATCAGATGAAGGTCGAAGAGGTCAGGGATCGGTTTCTCGATCATACGTACGATCTGATCATAGCCGAAGGATGGAAGCACGAAGGGTATCCGAAGATTGTCATTGTCCGTGAGCAATTCGGCGAAATTCCTGTTTCGCCGGAAGGGTTGCTCGCGGTGGTATCGGACAAGCCTGTAGATCTCTCTGTGCCGTTGTTCGGGTTGGACGATGTCGTCGGTGTGGCCGCGTTGATTATGAAACAGTTTCCACGATCAACATCGCGTGCGGAGCAGGGACTGGAAACCTAAAGCGGTCGTTGTCCTAGCCCTCTTTCGCGCTCCCAGTATCCTGCTAAGTTGTAAAGCATTCATGTCCACACCCGTCCTGCACGTCCAACATCTGGTGAAACGGTTCGGCGAGTTCGTCGCGGTCAACGATGTTTCGTTCGAGATCGGACCGGGTGAAATTCTTGGATTGCTGGGTCCGAATGGGGCAGGCAAGACCACCACGATTCAGATGTTACTCGGAGTGGTCAAACCGACCGCCGGTTCTATTCAGATGTTCGGACTCGATTTGGCGACCAACCGCGAAGAGATTCTCCGGCAAGTGAATTTTTCTTCGACCTATGTTTCTATGCCGCAGGCACTCACCGTCGAAGAGAATCTGTGGGTGATTGCGCGTCTGTATGGCCTCTCTCAGATCGGAGAGCGGGTCGATGATATCGTCAAGCGGCTTGAGATGGGCGAGTTTCGCCATAAAGTGACGCGGAAATTGTCTTCCGGTCAAAGCACTCGTCTTGGGCTGGCCAAGGCGTTCTTGACTGAACCGAAGATTCTGTTCCTCGACGAGCCGACCGCGAGCCTGGATCCCGATATCGCGCAAAAGATTCGAAGCTTTCTCAAGGAGGAACGACGATCCTCAGGACTCAGCGTGCTCTACTCGTCGCATAATATGCATGAGATGGAAGAGATGTCGGACCGCATCATTTTTCTCCAGCGCGGAAAGATTGTGGCGGAGGGGACTGCGCAGGAAATTGTGGCGCGGTTTGGGCAGGCGGACCTGGAGGAAGTGTTTGTGAAGTTGGCCAGAGAGAAATAGAGCAGGAGGAACCGGGTAGGATGTTCCTTTTGCTCGCGCAACGCGCGGCCTCAGAAGGCCCTCGTTGGACGCGCGCAGTCAGGAACATCCTGCCCGGTTCCTCCTCGGAGAAGAGGCTCTAGCCAACCAGAGTGGGGAAGGGGAAAAGGGAACGATGAAGCTACATCGAATCTATGCGTTAGTCACGAGGTATCTGTACCTCTATCGGCGCAGTGTGCCGCGCATGATGGAGATCTTTTATTGGCCGTTTCTGGACCTTGTCATTTGGGGATTCATTACGGTCTATCTCATGAAGTTTCAGGGGCAGATCCCTGGGGCGGTCACGTTTTTTTTGGGAGCATTGATCCTGTGGGATATCCTGTTTCGATCGCAGCAAGGGATTACGATTTCGTTTCTGGAGGAGATTTGGGCGAGAAACCTCATGAACTTATTTGCTAGTCCGCTCAAGCCGAGCGAGTTTCTGGCGGCCACGATGGTCATGAGTGTGTTGAAGGTGGTAGCAGTTTCCATCGTGATGGTGGTCTGCGCCGGCCTGTTTTACTCCTACAATATCTTTATTATCGGAATATGGCTGGTTCCTTTTGTGCTGAATCTTGTGCTGACGGGATGGATTATCGGGGTATTGACCACGGCCCTTATTATGCGGTTTGGCCAGGAGGCGGAAGTGTTGGCTTGGAGCATGGTGTTTCTGTTCCAACCCATCTCTTGTGTGTTCTATCCGATCGAGGTGCTCCCAGGGTGGTTGCAGGCCATCGCCTGGATGAACCCGGCGGCTCATACATTTGAAGGGATGCGCGCGGTGCTCAACGCGGCTTCGGAACCGATGACCCATCTTGGGTGGGCGACCGGTCTCAACCTGCTGTTTCTCTGTCTCGTCATTGCGGCATTTCACTGGACGTTCGACCTTTGCAGGGAACGGGGACTGCTGGTGCGCATCGGGGAGTAAGCTGTCTGGGGAACCTGGGGCTCAGATTGCCAAGATCAAGAGGGCTGTGATAGCCTAGAATCACCTCATCGTAGGGGCCTGGCGGTGAGATGGAACGAAACATTCAGGTCTGCAACTTTGATGTTGCCTTGCCCGAGCAACTCGCCGGAAGTCAGACCTAAGTCGCCGTATTTTTTTGCGTCTTCGGCCCGCTCCTTCCTTCGTCCCTCGTGTACAAGACAATGTCATCATACTCATAAGGGGGTGTTATCGTCACGATAGCAGCCCCTTTTTGCATATTGCACGGGATGAAAGATCGTCGTTCTATCCAAGGAGGGAGGGGTGTCAGCTAATCGACCCACCCGTCGCCGACTGTAGGAGTTTTCGGCTTGCCTGCTGACAAATTCTCGATCGAAGGCGGCGGCGTCTGAAGAGTTTGTCGTACAAGCGCCACCAAGGCTTGGGACTCAAACGGTTTGGGGAGAAATGGAGCGTCGCCCCGGCGTATGCCGTATCCTGCTAAATCGCTGTCGATATTGCCGGACATAAGGATGACACGCAGGTCTTTCCGTATGTGGAGCGCGCGGACAGCCAGCTCATGGCCGTGCACATGGGGAAATTGATTGGAGCTCGATGCCAATTGAAATCCTGGAGGGGGGAGGATGATATCCGTGAGCAGTAGATCGATGGGCCCTTCGTGTTGTGTGCAGATTTTGAGCGCTTCTGAACTGCCGTCTGCTACAAGGACAGAAAATCCCGCCTGTTGAAGTATCGTCATGCACAGAGTCGTGATAATGGGCTCGTCATCGACCACCAGGATGGTTTGGGGCGAGGCGTGAGGTGTGAGGTCTTGCTGTCTTGACATAGTAGATTACCCTTGAGAGCAGCATAGTACCGGATAGAGTTCATGACGAGTAAATCCACGTTTCTGGCAAGGTGGGGCGCGAGCGGATCAGGTAGGATTTTTGGCAGGTATCGGTGCCCAGCCTCCTCCCAGCGCTTTGAAGAGACTAACCATATCCGTCAAGCGAGTGCGTTCAGTGAGGACCAATTGGGTCTCTGCTGCCAGTGCCATTCGCTGTGCATCCAGCACATCCAAATAATTCACCAGACCCTTGCGGTATCGGATGTCGGCTAAGCGCATGGCTCCCTGCGCAGCGGAGAGTTGTGCACGCTGGTGCGTGAGCTGCTCTGCCCTTGCGCGAAGCGAAGTCAGCAAGTCTGCCACCTCCCGAAACGCTTGGAGAATCGTCTGCTGGTAGTTTTCCAGCATCTGCACATGACGTGATTCAGCAGAGTCCAACCGGGCGAGATTGGTTCCACCCTGGAAGATAGGCAAGGTTATCGACGGACCGATGCTGTAGTTCGTGCTGCCGCCAGTGAACCAGTTGGAGAACTCGACACTCTGCAAGCCGCCTTGGCCAGTGATAGAGAGGGCAGGAAAGAAATAGGCGCGGGCCTGGCCGATCCGCGCATTGGAGGCTACGAGCGTGGCTTCTGCTTGGAGAATATCCGGGCGACGCTCCAACAGTTGTGAGGGAAGCCCAAGAGGAATATTGGGCTGAACGATGGCGTCACGAAGTGGTCTGCTGCGAAGATCAAGCGATCCAGGCGACATTCCGGTCAACACCTCCAGTCGATGCGATTCCATGGTCCGAAGTCTCGCCAGGTCTGGAATGAGTCCCGCGGCTTCAGCGGCCAACACTTCGGTGCGTTTCACGTCCAGCTCGGAGGCCAGGCCAACGGAGGCCCGTTTCTGAATCACCTCAACGTATTCTTGTCTTGCAGTCAAGGTCCGCTTGGCGATGTCAAGCTGCTCGTCGAGTTCTCTGATCCGGAAATAGGACTGTCCCACGTCACTGACTAATGTGAGCGCCACGGCACGGGCATCCTGTTCGATGGCGTGAGCATCGGCGTTCGCCGCTTCACGTCCACGCCGAATGCGGCCCCAGAAGTCCATTTCCCAACGGAGATCCAGGGCGCTATTCCAGAGATCGAAGGAGGTTCCAGGGGTGGCAAATACCTGTGGCCCTGGTTGTTGTCCGGTTGCCAGTCTCAAACCAGCCAACGTATTCTCGGATACGGCGATGTTGCTGTAACTGCTGGAGAGATTCATGTGAGGGTAGAGGCCGGCGGCGGCTGACATGACAGAGGCTCGTCCTTCGATGACCCGGGCAAGTGCCCGTTTGACATCATGGTTGTGTTGCAGAGCGCGTTCGATCAGCCCGCTGAGTTCTTCGTTTTGGAAGGCCTTCCACCACTCGGACTCCGGTTGATGGTCCGAAACCATCGAGGTGTCGGTGGTGTGAGCCATAGGTGACCAGTCATGAGGCACGTCCACCGGTGGACGTTGATAATCTTTCCCTTGTACACAGGAAGAGAGAATCAAGGCCATCAGCGCCACCGCGAGTCTGTTGGATATGGTGCTCATTGCGCCTTGTGTTCCGGGAGAGATACCGATGGTGATGGCGTTCGTTCGGTGTTGCTCACCGCCAGCCGCTCAATGAAGACATCGACCTGTTGTCCGGCATAGACCGGGAAGGACGGTCGTTCGAATCGATAGATGACTTGCAGTACTCTGGTGTCGACTCGTTCCGTGTTCTCGCCTGTGAGCGATTTTTTGGGGATCACATAGGGCTCAATCCGCACAAAGGTCAGAGGGATTTTCTGGTCGGCCAATGATTTGATGGAGGCGGTACCACCGGATTGCGGAATGACGAGTGGGGCATTGACTTCATCGATGTCGGCACGGACTTGCAGATGCTCAGTCTCGCCCAGCAACATCAGCGGCTCAGTCGGTCCCAGCATTGCGTATTCTCCAGCTCGGATGTTGACTTGTAGGACCGTCCCATGCCGTGGAGCACGGACAGTCAGTCGATCCAGCAGAATCGTGACCTCATCACGTTGTGCCATAGCGTGTTTGAGGCTGGCTTGAAGACGTTGAGCGCCACGCTTAGCCATTTCCAGAGCGTACCAAGTTCGTTTGAGGTCGTCCTCGCTCACCGCACGCTCATCGTGGACTGATTGGAGGCGTTGGAATTGGGTTTCGAGATCGCCGATTTTGTATTTCTGCTCATCGATCTGCGCCTGTAGGGGGGGGATAGCGGATTCACGGGTCAAGAATTGTGCGCGTAGTTCTCGATCGTCCAGCTGGAACAGCGGGGTCTGTTCTGTGACCTGGGCGCCCACTTTCACAAACACCTTGGTAATCAATCCGGCGACCGGAGGGGCGATGCGGACATTCTCATTCACGGCTTCGATGATGCCGGAAGCCGCGACGGTGTGTTGGTACGGTGAGCGAGGAGGCTCTGAGATCGGCAGGGGCATCGGGTCTTTTGTATTGGCGCCTATCAAGACCCAGGCGGAAAATCCTACACCCGCTAGAGCCAGCCAGACGCTCAATCGTTTCATGACAATCATGCGCTTCCTTCCCGCTGAATGCGTTCAATATTCGTAATGCGTCCATCTGTCAGGTTGGCCATGCGGTCTCCAAAGTGGAAGATGCGACTGTCGTGTGTAACCACGATGACGCAGCGGTCCGACGATCGTCCCACTTCGCGTAGGAGTTCCATAATTTTCTGCCCGTTGGGTCCGTCCAAGGCTGCGGTCGGCTCATCGCAGATGAGTAGGCGTGGTTCGTTGACCAGAGCGCGGGCGATTGCGACACGCTGCTGTTGACCACCGGAAAGACTCTTGGGGAGAAAGTCCATACGATCACCGAGGCCGACACGATTCAACATGACTCGTGCCCGTCGCAAGGCCTCGGCACGTCCGACCTTTTGGATCAGAAGCGGGACGGCGACGTTCTCAGCTGCAGTGAGTGCCGGTAGGAGATTGAATTGTTGATAAATAAACCCCATCGTTTGGCCACGGAACCGAGTACGTTTGTTGGCTGGCAACGCACTCAGTGGGACACCGAGCACGTCAATACTGCCTTCATTGATGTCAAGAATACCGGCGATCGCCGACAGCAGTGTCGTCTTCCCACCCCCTGACTCACCGACAAGCAACAGCAACTCGCCTAGATAAATATCAAGGTCGATGCCTTTGAGCACCGTGATCTGCGTATCGCCGGTACCAAACGATTTTACGATGCCGCGGGCGCGTACGGCCGCTAGTTGTGTGTTGTCGGTCATTGTGCTCACCGAAAGACACTCGCTGGCTCTAGTCGTGCGAGTTTGATAATGCTGATCAAGGCTGAAAATGTACAAATGACGAGTAATGCCACGAGGACCAACAGCAGGAGTTGCCAGGTCTCAGCAAACGGCAATTGGCCACCACTAGCCGTCAGATATCCAAACACTGTGGCGAGCCCTATCCCGACCCCGTAGCCGGCGAGTCCCACCGTAAAGGCTTGGAGTAGAATCATGCGTGCCAGAGTGAAGGTTGAGGCCCCCATAGCCTTCAGTGCGCCAAACTGTCTAAGGTTTTCGATGGTGAACAGATAGAACGTTTGTCCTGCAATGGCCATTCCGACGATGAATCCGAGCAGAATTGTCGTGCCGAAGTTGATACCGATCCCAGTGTTTTTGAGGACCCACATGTACGTCTTGATGCCAAAGTCTTCCTCGGTGAATGCGCCAAGACCAGTCTCGGCACGGATACGGTGGATCACGTCCTCCACTGGAATACCATCCTTGGCTTTTGCCAGCACGTATGAAAGCGATCTGCGTTCGTGCGGAACATAGCGGATCGCTCGTTCGTATGTGGTATAGACCACAGGAATATTCGTGAAGCTCTTCTGGGTTTTTGCAATCGCCACGACGCGGGCGAGTTTGTCGTTCAATTCAAAGATGGTGCCGACCCTGACAACCGTCGGGCCTCCCATCCGTTCCACGGCCCATTGGTCCACCACGACGGCATCAGGTTGCAAGATATCTTCGAACCGGCCTTCTAGAACTTCAGCGGGACGTCCGATCAGCGTGGCTGATTCGAGCCCGGTCATGGTGATCTGATGGTAATCACCATTCGTAAGGCGGGCCCGAAGTACCCCTCTGTACAGCGGCACTGCCCATTCCACACCATCGACACTTCTGACGCGATCCACCGCTGTGCTGGCGAGGGGTTTGACTTCGTCTACCTGGGCAATGCCGGGATCCGTGACCCAGATAGGCACATTGAGATTGCTGATATTGGCTTGCGACCACATCATGAGGCCCCAAAAAATGGAACCTTGCTGCACAATCAGCATGACGCAGAAGGTCAACCCACAGAGCAACATGAGATATTTGGCACGATCGCCAAAGAGCATCTTGAGGGCTACGTAATTCATTCCGACGCCTCGGGTCCCGGGTGATCAGGAGGATACGCCACGACCTGCGGCGGTCGTGGTAACAGTACCTGGTCATGCCGATGAAAGAAGTAGGTGCAAAGTCGGGCGATGGGGCAGCCATGGTCGAACGCCATCGTCCAGAAACGCCTCATATGGTTGCCGCCCGCCAGTTGTTCTTCATCCATAAGTCTGAACGGACCAGGAAAGGATTTCGAAAAAGTAATGCCTCTTGCGGCGAAACGCTCAGCAAGCCCTTCAGTGAGGTATTCCAGCACGTCGCCACACCAGGACAATTGTCTTCCGTCTTTCGTCTGCTCGCCGGAGGGGAGCACGTTGGTTTGCCGTTCCGCTAAGTAGTCTTCGATGCTTCGGCTCAGATGTTCAGGCGTGAGAGGTGCGTGATGGCTCATGCTGTGACATAGAGCAGGGATAGTGCCAGAGGGAGTGGCTCACGATGATCGACGCGGAAGTGGCTGAAGCCAGAGAGGAAGTAGAAAGGAGCGACCAATTGAATCCTGTGAATCATGTCGAAAAAACTGCCGATAGATTGGCACAAGAAACCATGACTGCCGAAATGTGGGCAAACTATTTTGAGCGGAGAGATGGGCGATGGATGGAAAGTTTTTTCATTCGATGTTGCAGGGTTGAACGTTTCATTCCTAGGCGGGCTGCTGCGCCGTGCGCGCCAGCAAGGATCCAATTGGTCTGCTTGAGTGTCTCGATAATATGGGCGCGTTCTGCATCGGCCATCGTACGAGGTAAACTGCTCGCTTGGCCAGGATGAGCGGGTTGATTCAATTCTTCGACAGTCAGAACCGGTCCTTGGCTGACGATCACGGCTCGTTCAATGACGTGCTCGAGTTCACGCACATTGCCAGGCCAGTCATATGACGCGAGGGTGTTCAGCGTGTTCCTTCCGATACGTGTGACGGTCTTTCGATGCCGTTCGCAATACTTTTTCACGAAGTGCCGCGCCAGGACGGGAATATCTTCTCGGCGTTCCCGTAACGGGGGGATCCGAACCGGGAACACGTTCAACCGATAGAACAGATCTGATCGAAAGAGGCCTTTTTTCACCGCCTGCTCCACCTCGATGTTGGTCGCTGCGAGTATGCGGATATTCAACTTGATCGTCTGGATGCCACCGACTCGTTGAAGATCCTGGGATTCCAGCACTCGCAAAAACTTCGCTTGAAGGTCGAGCGGCAGTTCGCCGATTTCATCCAGGAAGATCGTCCCGCCGTCGGCCAATTGGAATCGCCCCACTCGGTTGTTCACGGCGCCGGTGAAGGCGCCTTTCTCGTGTCCGAAGAGTTCCGACTCGAGCAGCGCCTCGGGATACTCCGACAAGTTCAGCGAGACGAAGGTGTGCGCGAAACTCTCGGCGAAGCGGCCGGCGCGCGGGTCGAAAGGGATGAAGC
>SWDN01000017.1:166041-187657 GCA_005116775.1 Nitrospira sp. | reverse complement strand
CTGCCCACCGGTTTGACACGACGTTCGGCCAGCACGCGCAAGAGGTTGGGTTGGATTTCGAGCGGCAGCTCGCCCAACTCGTCGAGAAAGATCGTGCCACCGTTCGCCAGTTCAAAACGGCCCATTTTTCGCGCCGCCGCGTTCGTGAAGGCGCCCTTTTCATGGCCGAAGAGTTCGGATTCGATCAAGGTCGGCGGGAGCGCGGCGCAGTTCACCGTGATGAACGGTTTCTCCTTCCGTGGCGAGAGGCGATGAATTGCCTGAGCGACGAGTTCCTTCCCTGTGCCGGTTTCTCCGGTGATGAGGACCGTTGAATCTGTCGGCGCGACCTGCTCGATCGTTTTCAATGTTTTTTGTAATGCGGCGCTATCGCCGATCAAGGATTTGAAGTCGACCGAGGATTTCATCTCGTCGCGCAGGTAGACATTTTCTTGTTCGAGCTGCTCTTTCAGTGAGCGGATTTCTTCATAGGCCGTAAAATTTGCGATGGCCTGTGACAGATGAAATCCAATCTGCTCGGCGAACGCGAGGTCCCGCTCAGAAAATGCGTTGCGGCGTCTGCTGCCAATGACCAAGAATCCACAGGCGGATCCCCGTACGATCAGGGGGCAGAGTATGCAGGAGAGGATGCCGACGGACTCGATGTAGGTGCGTTCCGGGAAGCGTTCGTGGTGGTGTCCGGTGATGAGGAGCGGTTTCCCTGTGGCCATCATCTCGGCTGGAGCCATTCGTTCGAAGGGAAATTGCCGGAGCTGTGCGAGATCGATCTCGACACCGTCGCGATAGACGATGTCGAACCAGGGTCCCTGCGGCGATTGAACGAATCGCACAAGCCCGGTCATGTCTTGTCTCACGACGCGGTGTAACATGTCGCGTACGACCGGCATGAGTTGATCGGTCGTCATCGTACCCACGACAACCTGGCTATTGATCGCCATGAGGGCGTCACGTTCTTCCGATGCGAGGACATTGTGAAGGACTGGTCCCAACTGGACGCCGAGCTGTTCGAGAAACAACCGGTCGTCTTCGGTATACGCGTTGGTTTTCTCAATGGCGATGGCGGCCATGATGGCGATAGTTCGGGGAGGCAGATTTCCCGTCTGGGCTTTCACGGTCAATGCGGCGGCGAGGACAGAAGCGGTCTGGAACGGCGCAGTTTTTAGGACGATCGCTTCAGCCCATGATGAGCCGGCTAAATTATGTTCCAGGAATGCGTGGCCCTGTTGGACTACCGCTTCTTTGATGGTCCCTTCAGCTGGCAGTTGTCCAATGAGATAGGCGAGGGAATCGGAATTGGTCAGCAGGTCTGATACAGGAGCGAACGAGCGTGCGGCTTCGCTGTAGAGATAAAATCCTACAAGATCGCACCCCAATGTTTTTACGAGCGCTTGACTCAACGTGCGATCGAAATCGTGGAGCCCTTTGCACGTGATCAGTGAGCTGACGATTCGGAGAGAGTCGAGCTGAGGAGAGAGGGTGCCCATATGTTGGCACTGTAACATGACAAGGGAAGGTGAAGAAAGTCAGTGTGAGACTTAATCAACTACTCGCGGGTCGATCGGGCCTTGAGTGCATCAAGCCGTTTCTTCTCCAGACTCACATGCATCGATTTCTCCTGCGTCACGATGACGGCGCCGGGTGCCTGATCCTTGGCCTTTTTGACCCACTTGCGCCTGGTATAGACGACCTCGCCTTTGCCGCTTTTCTTTAAGTCGCTGTACAGCAACGCCAGCGTCGCGGCGTCGCGCAGAGTTTCGACCGGCGGTTCGGCCCCTTTCCCCAGCCGCACGACGACATGCGAACCGGGTGTCCCACGAGCATGCAGCCAGAGGTCGTCGCTTTTGGCAAGGCCGAATGTCAGTTCGTCGTTCTCGCGAGCGGTTCTTCCAACATAAATCGCCAAACCATCTGACGAGGTGAAGCGGCGGAATGGGCCGTGACGTTGCTCCTGGGGGCCCTTTCCCTTGCCTGTTCGCTGTCGGATTGTCGTTTGCGTGATCTGGCGAGGTTTATCGGGTGGTTCCCAGGTTCCTTGCTCGATGGTGGTCAGTTCTCCCAGCAGAGTTGTTAGCTCTCTTTCTCCTTCTCCGATGCGGGGTCGCAGCTCTCGTTCCGCCGTCAGGTACTTCCGATGCTTTCGGAAATAGTCGTCCATATTACCCTGAGGAGTTTTGGCCTGGTCGAGCGGGATTGTCAGGTTGGGAAGCGCTTCATCGAAATAATCCACCACGAGTACTTCGGTGTGGCCTTTGCGGAAGACTCCAAGGTTTGCCTTAATCAGTTCGCCATAACGATCATAGGCCTTGTACTTCTCTGCTTTTGCGAGGTCTTCATGCCATGCCTCTATGCGGCGACGGAGTTTCTTAATGGATTTTCTCAGTAAGCTCGCCCTGGTGTTCCGCGCGGCTTCAACAGCGGAAGTGGTTTCCGTCGTGAGGTAATACGCTTCAATGGCAGCGGACAGAGGAAACGGCGAGTTCGGGACATCCTGGATGAATCGGGTCTGGCTGGCCGCATCTCGTTCTCGTTGCTGGTGCGGGGGTGGAACGTATAGCCGCCCTACACGATCCGTTGTTCCGCTCAGATCTCGTCGGATGTGGTTTGCCTCATTGAGGACGAGGAGATTGGATGTTTTCCCTGTCAGTTCTGCAACCAATCTGCAGGGACCTTCCTTGGCAGTCAGTACAAGCTGAACGATTCGGTCTCCTTGAATCTGCTCGATCTGGTCGATGCGTGCTCCTTGCAGATGGGCGCGGAGGAATTGGCAGAGGGGTGGAGGTGTCGGCGGATTCTGAAAAGCTGCAGTAATGATATGGAGTCGGGCGGTTTCGGGGTGGCATGAGATGAGGAGTCGGTGCGTCCGCCCCGGCGTGCGAATTTCCAGCACTACGGTACGATCTGTCGGCTGATATATTTTTTGAATCCAGCCTCCGGCCAAGACCGGGGCGCATTCATCGATCACCTTCGCAATTTCTGTCGCAGTCAATGCCACTCGTCTCCAATCAGCCGCAGGGGAATTCCCACATTTAAGCGATCGCCCTAAAGAGATCATTTTTGCCGCATGGGGCCAATGTGTGACACCTCGAAGCGATTGAAGCTGAATGGTGTGTGTTTGCACTCTACGATTCACTGCGAAAACACGCAAGCGGTCGCAGCGACATTCGTGGCATCGCGATTGCTCTACCTAGACAGGTAAACGGCTGGCCACACGGCTGCTAACCTGAGAAGGTGGTGGATGTGGCGTCGTGGGCTTCAGCGTCAACAGAGGAGGATTCCATGCACTGCACAAGATGCGACGGCCTCATGGTGACCGATAGCTTGATCGATCTGCGTGAGAGCAGTATTCCGATGTGGATGAAAGGGTGGCGATGCGTGTCCTGCGGGAACATCGTCGACCCGCTTATTCAGCACCATCGGATGATCCAACAGGCGGGAGCTGTCCGGCTGCTCAAAACAGAATCGGTGTTACCGGCGCTCCGCCACGTCGCGTAAAGCGACGACTTAGAAACTTGCCCGGTGTTGCTGGGGATCGACGACGGACAGGCTTCGCGTTGTAGGGTTGAGGTCGGTCGGTCCGACGATGTCAACGAGTGCCGACTCCTTCCGTGACAGCAATCCTCGTTGAAGAAGGCCAGAGTTTTGCCCCTAACCTCCCTCACGTTCTTCTCAGTCTTAGTCCAATCTTGTTCACCGAGTTGTCTATGTCAGCCTGCTGTTCAACGGGATTGACAAGGTCTGGCTCGGTCGGTGTGCCGATAACCCTAATTAACTCGACAGGTTGGAGAGGGTGTGTGAGGCTTGTTTACGTAAGGCACTTCTTTTGCTGAAAGACTTCGTTTATGACACACGACGCTATGGTGGAAATATCTGACCGATCGATGGCGCAAGTCGGTGAGCGAGGGGGTTGGCTGCGTGCCATCACCCTCAGTCTGGTCGTGACAGGGGCCTTCCTCTTGCAGGGGTGCCTCGCAGGAGCCTGGGTGGCGATGGTCGCAGTGGACTCAACGAGGAGCAAGGACGTGGCCTTTGAGCCATTCGAACAATCATGGGTGGCACAGCGAGACCAGTTGAGCGATGCTCCCCGTCATCCGAAGGTTAAGAGTGTGGCAGTCCTTCCAGTTGAAGGAGATCCGGAAATGGGCGAGCGGCTTGCCACCCTGTTACAGCAGGAAACCGCGTTGCGTGTCGAAATGCCGGTGAGCATCGAGACAGGAATCGTCGCCGCCGACATACCTTCAGGAAAAACCAATGACGCCGATCATAGTACTCTCGCAAAAGAAGTGACGCGAAACCTGGGCGTCGATACTGTTCTCGTCAGTCGTGTTTCTGCCGTCGCGCCGTCGCACCCAAGCGACTGGGGGCGGAAAGCGGAGGGCTCACGTCGCCTCTATCTCTATCTCATGAATCGCGATGGACAATTGCTCTGGAAGGATGAACTGCCCTTCACGATGGCAACAGGCTCCACAGCGTCACAGGAAATAACCGTGCAGACCGACCTTAGCAATCACGTGATGCAGCATGTCAGAGAGCTTCGCCTCGACGAGCTTGGCTACCTCCCGAAGAAAACCCTGAGAACCCCAAGAAGGATCGGTATTCTCACCCGCTAGACCCTGCGACTACTTCACCCACTCGCTCTTCTTGCAGCACGTCGCTTCCTCCGGTACAGTCTGATCCGTTCCTCTCCTCCATCTCGGAGTCTACGCTCGTCATGCCGTTGCTCGATGTACCATTGCTGGCTCGCCTTCAGGAAGAGTTTCGTCTGTCAATGAAGCGCCTGTTGAGCGATCTCTGCCTGGACTTGGATACCCAGTATGCTGACGTCGCAAAATCGCTGGCCTTGCCGGTGGCTTATTCCCGGTTTCTTGCTCAAGCGCTAGAACGACATGCCTATGCCCACTGGAAAGTGGTCGGTTGGATCGAAGCGCTGAACGACCTGGTGTATTTTATCGATCTACTGAAGCAAGTCCGTGAGGAGCAGAATCCTCGTGAGTTTGCGGCGGAGTTGTATGCCGAGTGTGAAGAGAAATTTTTCGAGAACAGTTATCTGCACGATCTGTTTCCGCGCTGTGTGTCGCAGGCGTCGGGACTGGAACGCCGACTCAACGAACTCTGCGCCCGCCTCTCTCAGGAGCTGACGCAGGAATCACTCTGTCTCGTTCCGGGGCTTCCGATGCAGTGGTGCGCCTCTCGCAAGATTCCCTCTTGGACCGTAGCGGCACACCTTGGTCACAACGTCGAACGGGCAGAGTCATTCGGAACGATGGCTGTCGGGATGGAGGGCGATGTCTACGAGGCTCCTCCCTCGGTGAAGAGGGCCCTCAAACAATCGGCTGGCCAAGCTACTTTTCTGATTGGGCCGCACGATCTCTCTCTGAAGATCGGGCGAACAGTTACGCCTCTGTGCCTGAAGCGAGGTAATCGGTTGGAATGGAGCTGGATGCTTCGGCCACCGGTCGTGGCGATCGAGGCTCGATCAGGAGCCATCACAGTCGGACCGACGCTTGTCTATGGGAAAGACCGCCAACCGAAGACTGTAGCGGCCACCTCAGTCGATCAGGTCGCACGAATCAAGCAGGCCTGGACAACCATTCAAGAAGCCTGGCCGGAAGGACGGGACGTGTTCGCGCTCTTGACCTCTCGGATCGTCCCACTCAAAGCCAAAGGCGTCGTCAGTTTCAGTTATCGGCACAGGCCGGGCTTGTCCTTCATCAACTGCTTCGACCGAGATAATCTCGATCTGATTGACGATCTGATCCATGAGAACAGCCATCACCATTTAAATCTGTTATTGCGTAAGCACGTCATGTATCACGGAGATCACAACCAGCAGATCTTCTACTCCCCCTGGCGTCGCAGTCTGCGTCCGCTACGAGGCATTCTGCATGCGACCTTTACGTTTACGATGGGGGCGATGCTCTTCGAACGACTCTCAACCTGGGCATCAGGACTGGGTGGATCGGCTCGATGGAAGCGGGCAGGACTGACTCAGCGCGATCTGCTGCGAGCCAGGTTTCGCTGTCTCGAAGAAGTAGCTTCAGTCCGCTACTCTATCCAAGATTTGGAGTATGCCAGCTGGCATCTCAAGTGGCTCACCGGCTCAGGCCAGCGGCTGGTCAAGCAGTTGGCGGAAACAATCGAGCAGGTCGAGCAGAACATCGCGCCACACAGAAAAGCAGTCCTTGCCTCCAAATTCGGCCCAGCCCTTAGACGTCATGTGAAGGAACTCCACCAAGCCAGGCAAACCTACGGGCCAGTGCGACTGGGGAAGGCCTAGTAGGATGCTGAAAAAGTCCGCCAGCGGCGCTCTCAGTCCTGTGTCTCCTTGCGACGTACCCTCCGGGTACGCCTCAGTCGCCCCACTCCCTGCGGCCTTGCTTGGGACAAGGTGCGTCTCGGCGCGCCCGTTGGTTGTGCAGGATGCTTTGCCACCAATGGGCGGGAAGAATCTCCGGGATGACGACGGTGACCCAGGTGTCGGGCTCCTTTTCCAGAATTTTTTCGATGTAGTCGAGTAAGGAGTTCATCACAGAGCGGTAGGGGGAGGGGAGGACGAGCAAGTTGACGCCGCACCCCCATTGTGCCCACTGGATTTGTATGCGTGCCGTGGCCTGCGGGTCTACGTCCACCATCAGCGCATGAATTTCGCCGGAACGGCTGCGTGCGTAATCGACTGCGCGAATGACCGCTTGATTGACGCCGTTGATCGGAATCACGACGATATTGCGTCGTGGAAGTGGAGGCCGGTGATCGCGTGTCAGTCCGATCTGTTCAGTGACGGCTTTATAGTGCGAGCGGATTGAACGAAACATCAAGACCAAGATGAAAATGAGGAGAAAGACGATCCAGGCGCCCTGTGTAAACTTGGTACTGGCAAGGATGATCGTGGCAATGCCGGTTGTGACGGCGCCTGCGCCGTTCACGATCAAGTTCTTCCGCCAATGAGGCCCCTTCTTCGTTACCCAACGGCGCACCATGCCGGCTTGGGACAAGGTGAAGGAGATGAACACGCCGACGGCGTACAGTGGGATCAAGGCGTGCGTGTCGCCATGAAAGAGCACCAGAAGGAAGCAGGCGAGGACTCCCAAAATGATGATCCCATTTGAGAAGACCAAGCGATCGCCGAATGTGGCCATCTGACGGGGCATGTAGCCATCGCGCGCCAGGATCGACGCGAGATGGGGAAAGCCGGCAAAGGCACTGTTGGCGGCAAGGACCAATAGCAGCATGGTTCCGATCTGGATCGCGTAATAGAGCACCCCGGAGCCAAAGGTGAGATGCGCTAACTGAGACACGATAGTTTCATCCACTTTAGGAAGGACCCCATAATGGGAGGCCATGAAGGTGATGCCCATAAATAACGCCGCCAGAACGATCGACATCTGAATCATGGTGGTCGAGGCATTGTGGGACTCTGGGTGACGAAAGGACTTCACGCCGTTCGAGATCACTTCCATTCCGGTCACGGCCGAGCAGCCGGCGGCGAAGGAACGAAGGATCAGAAACAGCGTGAGGTCTTCGACCGATGCCTGGTGGTCAGGAGACGGCAAGACCGCTTGTCCGAGCAGGGCCTGGATGCTTCCAATCAGCACCATCACTCCGAGGGCGCCAATGGCAAAGTAGGTAGGGATCGCGAAGAATTTTCCCGACTCCCGCACCCCACGAAGATTCATGACGATAATAAAGATAATAGAGACCAGCCCGAGGGCTTCGCGATGTTCGAACAAGCTCGGTATGGCTGAGGTCAGGGCCGCGATGCCTGCCGCCACGCTGACGGCGACCGTGAGGACATAGTCGATCATCAATGCCCCTGCGGCGATCAGCGACGGCAGTTCCCCCAAATTGTTGCGGGCGACGATGTAGGCCCCGCCACCCTCCGGGTATTCGTAGATGATTTGGCGGTAGGAAATAGTCAGGACGACGACGAGAAACAGAATGGCGAGGCTGATGGGAATGGACCAGGCCACTGCGGCGGCTCCCGCAAGGACCAGCACCAGTAAGATTTCCTCTGTGGCATAGGCGACGGATGAAATTGCGTTCGAGGAAAAAATCGCAAGCGCGAGGGTTTTCGACAGCCGTTCGTGGGCTAACTGCGTGCTCTTGAGTGGATCGCCCACCAACCAGCGCTTCAGAAACATAGCCCCATTATTACACAGAAGCGGAGAGGGGTGCATTGAAGAAGATGCTTTCAGTTGTCGCGTGAAAAGCGACGGTATTCGGCATGCTCGGTTTCTACGGTCACGATCGTGCTGCGATAATCTCGACGTTCTCCCCCGCAGACGCATGCTGTGTTGTATTGAGCGACAGCCCCTCGGCCCTCTTGACTCAACCCCCTTGTCTGTGGTTTAAACCTGAGTTGTGATCAGACTTTTTATGACACGAACTAGAGAAATATTACCAAACAGTACCGTGACCGAATAGCGACCGATTGTAAGGAGGAGCATAACGATATGCGTGCATCAACGAAGTGGGTAGGGGCGGGAGTATTGGGGCTTGCGGCCTGTCTCTGGTTGGCCGAATCGACGCCTGCAGGTGCAGTCATGTCTCATGACGCGCATGTTGCAGAGGACTCCGTTGTCGATGTAGCGACACCGGTGAATGTGCAAGCAGGTCCGATGCTGATGGATAAGATGTCGAAGGCCGTCGAGCAAATTGAGCGGCAGGTGCAGAGCAAAGGACCGTTCCAGGGCGCAGGAGCCCATGCGATGCAGCAGGGCATCCTGCTCGTCGCGGAAGATCAGGACAAGGTGAAGGTCACGCAAGGGGCGCGCTGTCCTGCGCAAGCTCCCGTCCGTGCCTTCGATATTTCCACGATCAACGTGGAAATCACCGTGAATCGATTTGGAGATTTCTATCCAGGGTACATGTATGCGCTGACCGAGAATGTCGCAGGTGTGCGGGCGGAAGAGGAGAAGAACAAGGCTGCAAGGGAAAGCGACGATCCAACGTTTGCCGGCGGCGCAGTGTCAAACGGTTTGCAGGGCGACCTGATTCAACCGTTGGTCATTCGAGCGAATCAAGGGGATTGCCTTCGGATCACCTTGCGAAATCAGATTGCCGACGAACCGACCAACATGATCGTGAACGGATCGCAGATGCTTGTCACCAGCACGGGCAAGCCGGCGACCGCCATTAATCCCGATGCACTGGTGCCAACAGGAAAGACCGGCGAATTCGAATGGTACATCCCCAATGATCTTCAGGTGGGCGGGCGTGCGTTCCACAGCCATGCGACCAGGGAACAGTATTCCTTGGGCCTGTTGGGTTCGCTTGTGATCGAACAGCGTGGGTCTCGGCATCTGAGCCCCTTTACTGGGGAGGAAATGAAGAGCGGTTGGGAAGCCATGATCGATGTGGCGAACGCCGCGGACTTCCGCGAATTCGTCATTTTCTATCACGAGGCAGGAGACGAGACATTCCGACTGTTGAATCGCAAAGGCGACATGCTGCCGCAGCGTGATCCGCACACGGACACCTATAGGCCGGCGGCTCGTTTGCTCAACTATCGCAGTGAACCTCATGGCACGAGACTTGAGATGCAGGAGCATCTCGTCGGGTTTGCCGATGAGTCGCAGGGCTATGGGTCCTACACATTCGGCGATCCTGCCACCACGGTTCCTCGCTCATACCTAGGAGACCCTTCCACGTTCCGGTGCGGCTGGCAAACAATCCAGATCCATCGCAGCTGTTCAGCAGCCTGATCCACGGCGATCCCGAGACCCCGATGTTGCGGGCGTACTTGGGCGATCCGATCGTGGTCCGATTGATCGAAGGGTCGGCGAATGAAGTGCACTCCTGGCACATCAGCGGCCACTGGTTCCCGATGGAGCGCTACAGCGCGAACTCCATTCCCAGAAGTTCGCTGCACGTGGTGATCGGAGAGCGGTACGATGCTGCCATTCCTGCCGCAGGAGGACCTCAACAGATGGCGGGCGACTACCCCTACTACAGTGGTCGCGCGTCGCACTTCGTGGAAGGCAGCTGGGGCCTCTTTCGGGTGCTGGACAAAGCGGATAGCACACTGAAGCCGCTGCCTGGCCGGGAAGAGATTCCGCAGTCGGCCAAGTCCGTCTGCCCGGCCAACGCGCCGGTGAAGACGTTCAATGTCGCAGCCATCGACAAGGCAATTCGCTATAACAAGGGAACGCCCGGCGTGATGGAAGTGGACATGGAGCGGAAGATGGTGCTGGGCAACGAGACCGGCAAGATGTACGTGCTCGAAGGTGAGAAGACCAAGGTCGCCTCGGGCAGTGTTGAGCCAAGCCCGTTGACCCTGCATGTGAACGTGGGGGATTGTATCAAGGTCAATCTCAAGAACGAGATGGCCAAGGACCGGGCCGGGTTCCACGTAGACCATGTGGCATTCGATCCCAAGGAATCGATGGGGATCAACGCCGGGAACAATCCTGGCGACCAGACCGTGGCGCCGGGGCAGAGGAGAACGTACACGTTCTTCGCCCATCCGGAGTTCGGGGAGAACGCCGCTCTGATTCAGGATTGGGGGAACGTGATCGAGAATCCGCGGAACGGGCTCTTTGGGGCGATCATCATCGGGCCGAGGGGATCCCAGTATCGCGATCCGGCGACCGGCGAAGATCTGGCCCAGAAGAGTTCCTGGCGAGCGGACGTGATTGTGGATCGGAGCCTGTCGGGCAATGAGGCTCGACAGAACTATCGGTCCTTCGCCCTCTTGTTCCAGGACGAAGACAACATCATCGGCACCAGCTTCATGCCCTACATCCAAAAAGTAGCTGGCGTGACGGCGGTGAACTACCGGTCCGAGCCGACCGATTACCGGATCGAGAAGGGCTGTGCGTACAGCGAAGTATTCGTCTGCGTGAAGGCGGGCGATCAGCCGGTGACGCCGAGCATCGCGGCGCATGTGGGCGACCCGGTCGTAATTCATGTGCTAGGGGCCTTTAGCGAGCAGATCCAGCTATTCAGCGTGTCGGGCCATGAGTGGAAGCACGAGCCCTACATGAGTGGAGCGGATCTCGTGAGCACCATGGAATTCGGCGGCACCGAGGTGATCAATGCCTGGCTGCATGGCGGGGCCGGAGGTCCGAACGGGATTCCTGGCAGCTATCTGTGGCTGAACCAGAGACCGGGGTATCTTGACGCTGGTCACTGGGGGACGCTGACGGTACTCGACCGAGACAGTCGGGCGATCCTGCCATTGAGCGGGCAGGCGCCGGCCACGCAGCAAGCGGAGGAGCAGAGTCCGGCGCAGACCATACCGGTATCGATGAAGGCTAACTAGCCCTCATGATTCATGCCGGTTTGTCGGAAATCACCGAGCCGCGTTACGAGACCCGCGCGGAACCCTGAGAACCTGAGACGTACTCCGATAGTACGTCGAGGGTTCGAAGGGTGGTCCGTCGTAGCAGCGGATCGGCTATCAGGAAATCACGCGGGGGAATCCGACAGATGTACGTTCGGATTCCCCCGTTATTTTTTTGTAGATGGGGTACCCTCTTGAAGGGGAGCTCAGCCATGCGGTAGAACCACCATGTGGGGGAAATGGGGCATAGACAACAGTCTCGATGGTCTTTAGCCTGGCTGGCATCATTCGCTCTCGTCGTCATGGCAGATGACGCGCCAGCGCTCGATTTTTCCGCCGAACGGATCGTCAAGAGCGGGAAGAAGGTGGTGACGGCTCATGTCAATGCCAAGGATGATCGCTGGCGGTATGAGTTCGCTCAGCCGCAAGAGGGTGCCAGCATCATCATCGTGCGGATGGACCGCCGCAGCTCCTGGCTCATTTTGTCCAAGCAGCGGCAGTATCTTGAGGTGCCGATCGCGAGAGACCATCAGTTGGCCGTGAGCGAGACGATGGACGGGGAACTCTCACGCGAACTCGTCGGCGAACAGACGCTGAACGGCTATCCCACCGAACTGTTCGAAGTCACCGTCGCAGGGAATGAGGAAACCAGGCACTACTATCAATGGGTCACGAAGGTGCAGCGGTTTCCTGTGAAGACGGTGAGCAAAGAGGGAAGCTGGTCCGAGGAGTTTCAACGGTTGATCTTCACCGAACAATCTCCGTTCTTGTTCGAACTTCCGCGACGCTTGGATTGGGCCAATCCGCCGGCAGAGACACAGCAGTAACGACGCTGCAGGGGAGAGGGGCATCAGTGAAACGGTCGATCATCATGGGCTTGTGTCTTGGCGCAGTCGTTCACCTGAGCATGGGATTGCCGGCAAGCGCGTACGACACGGTGGTCGTGACTGACGGAGCGGTGCTGCGGGGTACCGTGACGTTTGAAGGGATTGTGCCGGAGCCCAAAGCATTCGAGTTGCGCCGATTTCCAGACCGCATGTTTTGCGGCGCCATTTCTGATGGTGACGGGTATCGGTTTCTCAAGGAAGTGCATGTCGAACAGGGTGGCGGCCTCAAAGATGTCGTGGTCGTTGTGGAAGGGGTGCAGCGCGGGAAGCCGTTCACCTTTGCGAGCGCCCAGGTCGAAGCCAACGTCTGCCAGTTTCTTCCCTTCGTCACCGTCGTGAGCGATAAGCGGCAACTGACTGTGACCAATCGGGATCCCGTGTCGCACGACATTCAGGGCTACTCGTACGACCAGGCGGGAGTGGATATCGTCCTCCATCGGCCTTCGCTGAAAGCGACCGGCACCACCGATATCGTGCAGCTGGTCAAAGGGCGGAAAGTCTTCACCATGCAGTGCGGCATGCATCCCTACATGCAGAATTGGGGATATGCGATCGACAACCCGTATTATGCCGTCACAGACTCGGACGGCTCATTTTCCATCGGCGACCTTCCTCCCGGCACCTACATGGTAAAAGCCTGGCATCCTATTCTGGGCATCCAGGAACGGGAGCTGACGGTCGAGCCGAACGGCGCCGCCACGCTCAATGTGCGATTTGACGCGAAATAGCCAAGGACCACGGTAAACATCCAAGCCATCAGCGCGGCGCAGTCTTTGCCGAATCCTCCTTTGGCACAATAGGGCTGACCGCATTCTGATCTCGTCCAGGCTGATAGGTTGCCAGCATTTTCGTGATCGCAGGCATCACTCGTGTTTCTTCCGGAAGCGGCACTTTGATTCGGACCCCACGACCTTCGTTGCGCCCGAGTGAAAAAATGTGGTGTTCGACGATGTCGCCCTGTGTGCTATCCGAATACGTGAGTGTCATATGTTTCGCTGGGAATCCGGCCAGCGACATCTCCTGATCCTGCCGCCACGTCACCGTGATCGTTTTCTTGCCGTAGAGTTCCGTGATAATGCGACGATGGGCCGCGGCAAATTCATCGAGTGTCTGCCGTCCATCCTGGCTTTTGCCCTCCAAGACATTCATATGACCGGATAAGGCGACGAGGCTGTTGTCGATGGGAGGGTAGAGCGTCACACCGGCCCCATCCGCTAGCGGATTTCCGAGTCGCCAGTTTTCTGGATAACGGACGGAGAACCCGAAGCGGGCGTTGGTATAGCCTTTCCATCCGCGTTCGTCGTTTTCCGACGCAGCGGCAAGGGAGGGAAGGGTTGTTATGCCAAGGTTCATCACCACCGCAATCAGTAGGCAAGCCCACATCGGTTGAGTCCTCATAGTATTCAGCTCACTTCCCCTATCGCGCGGACCGTGCGCAGCGAACCCCGATGGTCGCGGCGCGCCGATCCGGCGATGCCCCGCTTCTGGTGGCCGTTCGCAACAAGGCCGGTGCACTCTTCCACGATCCACCGCGCACCACCTTGTATCGGCCATTGGCAGGTCCGTGAGGGTTGCGGTCCGGCATGGTCGCATAATAGTCGATCCCAAACCAGTCTTCGACCCACTCAGCCGCATTTCCCGCCATATGATGCAGGCCATAGGGGCTTCGCCCCTCTTCTCCACTCTCGATGGACGCCACGATGGGAATCTCATGGGCGTGATACTGTCCGAACATCGCCAGTGCCGGCGTGGGAGGCCTCTGTCCCCAAGGAAAGAGATTGCCGCTCTCCCCGCGCGCGGCTTTCTCCCACTCGGCTTCTGTTGGAAGCCGTTTCCCTTGTGCGCGACAAAAATCCGAGGCCTCAGACCAGGTGACGTAGAGTGCCGGCCAATGTGCCAATGTCTCAGGCGGCATGGCATGGATCGTCGTGACGTGATCGATCAGTTTCCGCACCTCTTCGGGGAGAGGACGTTGTTGCTGCCGCAGCCATAGCAAGTATTCCCCCAGGCTCACTTCATCACGATCGATTTCATACTGATGGAGCCAGACGCGACGTTGGGGTTGCTCTGTGTCGTCGTACTGGAGATCGAAGCTGAACGGTTCGTGGCCTGCGCGGGCCGTACCCATGATAAAGGGGCCTTCGGCAACGGTCAGCATAGGGGCGCTCTTGGCGAGGGCGGCAATGTCCTCAGTCGAGCGAGGCATATCATTCGTCGCTGCCATTGCACTGCGCAGAAACGATGCGCCCATAAGTAGCGCAAGGAAGACGTAACCGAAGGCGTGACAATAGCTCAAGACTGGGCCTGTGTATTCGGTGATGCGCCGGCTGTTCTGCATGACGATGGAGCGCGATCGATACGATATGGCGTAGTATGAATCTGGCGCCGGTGTCAAAACAAGGCTCAGGGCTTCCTCATGCGAACTGGGATTGGTAGACTGCGGACGAGAAGTGCGATCCGAAGGCTGACGGTCGGTGTTCGAAGTTCCGAATACTTCAGCCTTCCGTCATCGATCTGCTCACCTGTTTCACCGGACGCACTTTTTTATCTGCCCTCAATGCCGCATTTCAATCGGATTTCTGTCCAATACATTAGACGGCGCAACTCATTGTGTTTCTTCGTATCGATTCTCGCGACTCCCTGGCCCGTCTAATCCTGTCGAAGAATGCCACAGCAGCCTGTTGCGCCCCGTATTCTTTCCCGCGGCGATCTTCCATGCCGGCGATGAAATGGAGAGCGAACATCGTGTATGCGATCAGGCACGGTTGTTGCGGATGTTTATGCGATCTTGCAGTGGAGCGCCAGGTGATTGTAGTCTGGCTTGCAAACGATTTTCCCCACGAGGAGGAGAGAGTCGCCAACGTTTCAGAAGGGAAGGGAAGGGTAGGGGCAACGCTTTCAGGGATCAGCCTCAATCGAGAACCGGAAAAATCGAAGGAGAGTGTTATGAGCAGGATGTATCCGTTGATAGCGTTGTTGGTGTGTGCGCTCGTAGGCCTGGTGGGGGATGTTGGCGAATCGTGGGCAGTCAAGGAAGTGAATCCAGTCCGTGTGGCAGAGATGCAGAAGGATTTTCGCGACCTCTGGCTCGGGCACATCTTTATGATTCAGCACGTCGTGTTGGTCAATGTGATCAACGATTCGGCGGCGCGGGAGGCCGCCGATAAGCAAGTCTTGGCCAACGCAAAACAGATCGCCAACACGTTTAAGCCGTTTTATGGCGAAGCGAGGTCTGAGAAGCTCTTTACCCTACTGAGCGGTCATTATGCCGCGGTTAAGGAATATTCCGAGGCTACCATCGCGGCAAACATGCGCCAACAGGACGCGGCACTATCCCGCATGGGGTCCAATGCTGACGACATCGATGTCTTCTTCAACGGCGTCAATCCCCACCACCTGCCGAAAGGCACCGTTCGGGGTTTGATCGAAGCGCATGGAGCTCACCATGTTCTCCAAATCAACCAGTACAAGAAAAAGGAGTATGCCAAGTTAGAGGCAACCTGGTCGATGATGCGGCAACACGTCTATGTCATTGCGGATACTCTCACGACGGCATTGGCGAAGCAGTTTCCGGACAAGTTCTCATGACCGGTGGGAATATCTTCACCTATGTCAGTTTCTAGAGAAGACTACATCTAGCCAGCCGTGCAGGCAGGGGATTTCTTACGTTACCCTTTTGGCGGGTGGCGCGTTATTTCTACCGGTGAGTGCGCATACACTTGCAACCCTTTATCGAACCACGCAAAGCTTCGGCAACGAACTGACAGGGCCGCGCCGTGAGGCGCAACCCAGAAAGATAAGGAGGCTGCGGCAATGGGCCATCACCTGAATGCAGGCATAGAGGATCTCGGAAGAACGTGGGATGTTCCGACCATCGGGCTGTTTTCTCTGGTCACATCGGCGGGTCTCATCGGGGTGCCGCTCTTTGGCTACGTTTATGGCTATACGAAGCTGGACTGGGCCTTGGCCGGAGCGCTCTATCTCATCAGTGGGCTGGGCATTACTGTGGGATATCACCGGTTGGCTTCTCATCGTAGCTTCCGGTGCCCCGACTGGGTCAAGGCTGTGTTGTTGGTTGCAGGCAGCTTGGCGATGGAGAACTCGGCGTTGAAATGGTCTGCCAATCATGCCCGACACCACGCGCGCGTAGATCAAGAAGAGGATCCCTACAACGCGACGAAAGGATTTTGGTACAGTCACTGCGTCTGGTTCTTCATGAAGAGCCCGTATAAGACCGAACGATACGCGCCCTGGCTTCGGAAAGACTCCATCGTGATGTGGCAACACCGCTGGTATGTGCCCCTTCTGCTGTCCGGGATGGCGCTGCCGTTTCTCGTCGGCTACGCCTATCATGGTTGGATCGGCGGCGTGGGCTGTTTTTTACTGGCCGGCGCCGGGCGAATCTTTCTGGTGCTGAACTCCACGTTCTGCATCAATTCCGTCTGTCACCTATGGGGAAGTCAGCCCTACAGCCGGTCCAATTCCAGCCGGGACAGTTGGTGGGTCTCGCTCATTACGCTGGGAGAGGGGTACCATAACTACCATCACACGTTTCCGCGTGACTATCGGAACGGACACCAGTGGTACAATGTTGATCCCTCGAAATGGCTTATCTATGCGCTCTCCAAGCTTGGGCTTGCCGAAGGGTTGGTCAGATGCGATTCGACAAAGCGTGTTGGGACGGGGCCTCGAAATGCAGCGCCCGGAAGGTTTGAGGACATTGCCGTGGAGCACGTCGTAACCGCGAAGGCTCGATGACAGCAGCAGCGCGTTTGAAATAGTACCGGATAAAACCATAATATCGTACGCGTTGGTTGAATGCCGGGGGACCTTTATGAGGGGACTGACCCGAGAGCAAGTTATATTCTTAAAAGTGACGCGCGCCTACGTCGAGGCGGAGCGGCCGGATTTGAGTTTCCGGTTTTCGTTCGATGGCGCGCCGCAGCCTGTGATCGGCGACGGATCGAGAATGGTGGATGTGTCGTTTCACAATGCAGAGCGCCTCTTTCAAAGAATATTTCTGGAAGGCAGTATGGGGTTGGGCGAAGGGTATTCTGAAGGGCTCATCGAGGTGCAGGATACAGACTATAAAGAGTTTTTGTGTATCTGTGTCTATGCGATTTCCCCGCGCATTCTCAGGCATCTTTCGATATTCGATATGATTGCAGCCGTCCGGGCCAGGGCAGGCGGGTATTTTTCGAAGCCCCGACAGAATGCGACCATCGACAATCATTATTCTCTCAGCGACTGGTTCGAGAGAGACGACGACTCGAACGCATTCTTCCACTATTGGCTCGACGGGGATCATCGTATGTATTCGTGCGGGAAATGGGACCCGGAGACCAAGACGCTTGAGGAATCTGAAACGAACAAGCTGGAGTTGTATGCTAAGCGAATGGAGATCGATGAACGTAGCCGGGGGAAGACCTTGCTTGATTTAGGCTGCGGATGGGGAGGGGTCTTGTTTTTTATGGCGGAGAAATTTGGAATCCGGGCCAAAGGGCTCACCTTATCTTCCGCACAGCATCGGTATATTACGAAGGAAATCAGCCGTAGAAACTTGCAAGATCTTGTCACGGTGGAATTGAGAAATGTGCATAACATGGAAGGGACATACGACTACATCGTGTCCATCGGCATGTTGGAGCACATCAGCGACTTCGATGACCTGTATGAGAAAACCGCCAGGGCGTTGAATCCGGGAGGGCAGGCGCTGATGCATTCGATCTATTCGGAGTCATGGTTCTACAAAGCGGATCGCTGGTTTATGAAATACATTTTTCCGTATGGAGCCTGCCCGAACTTTTCTTCAAACATGAGATGTTTTCGGAAATACTTTAATGTCGTCGAGCCGAACAAGATGCCGTATTTGTCCTATCCGAAAACGCTCGACGCATGGTTCGCAAATTTCTGTCGAGCTGAGCCGCAGATTCGGGAGCTGTTGCGCAAGAGCAGCAAAGTCAAAGATGTGGATTTTGCGATACGGACATTCAAGCACTATCTCGCCATCGCGTCCGTCAGTCTGACATTTAGCGGGTACGTGGGGCACACGCTCATCAAAGAGCCCAGAGTTCACTCGTAGCCCACACGATTCTGTTACAATCGCCGATCCATCACTCAAGCGAGATGTGCGAGCATGGCGAGAAAAGCGCGACACGCAGTTCGAAGCCATGAGCTCTTCAGCCATCAGATTGCCTCGCAGGTCACGCGAGTCTCGCTCTTCGCACTCGTCGCGTGTTCTATGGGCTCATCGATGGATCGGCAGTGGAAGTAATGGTCTTACTGGTCTGGCTCCATGTGCTGGCGGCAGTCGCCTGGATCGGAGGGGCCATCTTCTTGTCGCTTGTATTAGTGCCGGTGCTCAGACGTGAAGCATTTGCATCGCAGAAGGCGGTGCTCATTCGGACCACAGCCCTGCGGTTCCGCGCAGTCGTCTGGGTCTCGATCGCCACGCTGTTACTCACCGGCCCCATGTTGCTGCATCAGCGAGGGATTCCAATCGCGGACCCAGCACGATGGCCGACGATCCTGAGCGTCAAGCTGAGCCTCGTGGCAATCCTGCTTCTCTTCACCGTGACGCACGATCTCATCTTAGGGCCTCGTGTCGGGCGGATATTACAGATTCCTGCGGAGAGCCGAACCAGCTCCGATCACACCATAGTTGCCTGGTCTCCCTGGGTCGCCCGTAGCTCGCTCCTCCTGGCGCTGGCTGTCTTGATGGCCGCAGTCGTGCTTGTGCGGACTTAGCAGGATGCTGAAAAAGTCCGCCAGCATCGTTCTCGCATCGTTCAGATCCTCAACGTACCCCAGAGGGTACGCCTCCGGTCTTCACTCGCTGCGGCCTTGCTGAACGGCCTTTTAAAGCATCCTGCATGGGTGTTGTGCTCTTCATCCATCTGGTCAATTTGGTTTGTCTGGTTTGTTTCGTTGAACCAGACTAACCAAATAAACCAAATAGATCAGTTGTAGTGCCTCATTCTGTCGCGTTCTGCGACAGCGATGTTGTCTCTCCTGTAGCAAGACTCCCCGCAAATCGAAGTATCCTGTACTGCCGACTCCCCAATCGTTCAATGTTCTAACGAGACATCTTTATTCAGTTTGATGTGTGGTGAGGTCTTGTCCTTGCACTTCCACTTGAAAGGCATAGGGCTCGATATTCTCTGGCCGTCGATCCTGGCGATGCTGGCGTTGGGCGGCTCGCTATTCGGTTTCGGCATGTGGCGGTTCAGAAGACAGTTCCAATGACGAGTCGTCAGGTTGTGAAAGCTGGCGCGATCTACTTCGCGCTCCTGTTTAGCGCAGGCTTCGTACTGGGAACCATCCGTGTTCTGTGGCTCGTCCCGATCGTCGGAACACGAACGGCTGAATTGCTGGAGATGCCCGTCATGCTCACGGTGATTATGCTATCGGCGCGTTGGGTGGTTCGGCATTTCAGCATGCCCTATACAGCGCCGAGTCGACTGGGTATAGGAGGCATGGCGTTGGCCCTGATCCTCGCCCTGGACTTCACGGTCGTCCTCTGGGTTCGCGGCCTCTCGCGTAGTCAGTACATCGAATCGTTTGACCCGGTGGCGGGAACGGCCTACTTCGTAATGCTGGGCGTGTTTGCCGTCATGCCGCTGCTTGTCTCGCGAAGAGAACTCTCCAAGATGTTGGAGGGCGCTCGATGAGCAGCAAGATATACGAAGACGCGGTCCGGCAGACCTGGCGTCACACAGAGGGATCTAGTGCCGGGAAGCAGGTTTTGCAACGCGAACTCGTGCGCTATGCCACACTGGCTTCGTCGAGCCACAATACCCAGTGCTGGAAGTTTGCACTCGATGACCGGCACATCTCGATTCTGCCGGATCTGTCCCGGCGCTGCCCAGCCGTCGATCCTGATGACCATCATCTCTTCGTAAGCCTCGGCTGCGCCGCAGAGAACTTAGTCCAAGCGGGACAGGTGAACGGCATGATGGGAGACGTTGAGTTCGATCCGGCAGCGGGAGGAGCGGTGCGGATTACCTTGGAACCGACCAGGCCTCTGTCATCGCCGTTATTTCAAGCGATCCCTCACAGACAGTGTTCGCGCGTGGCATATGATGGTCGGCCATTGTCCAATGAGGACCTGAAACAGCTCGAACAAGCGGGGTGCGGTCAGGGTGTTTCGGTGTTGCTGTTGACCGAGAAGAATCGGATCGAAACAGTTATCGAGTATGTGGTGCAAGGGAACACCGCGCAGATACAAGATCCCTCGTTTGTCGAGGAACTCAAGGCTTGGATTCGTTTCAGTGATGATGAAGCGGTGCGCTACGGCGACGGTTTATTTTCACGGCCAATGGGAAATCCAGCCGTCCCGCGTTGGCTGGGGAATATGCTATTGAACGTGTTCCTTACGCCGAAGAAAGAAAACGACAAGTGTGTCAAGAACATCAGAAGTTCAGCCGGCTTGGCTGTCTTCGTGTCTAAGGCGGACGATAAACGGCATTGGGTAGAGGCCGGACGCTGTTACGAACGGTTTGCTTTGTAGGCTACTGCTCTCGGTATCTGTAACGCGTTCGTGAATCAGCCCGTCGAGGTGGCAGCAATACGGCCCCAATTTTCCTCTGCGCTCGGCCTCGGAAACCGACGGCCTGATTTAGTTGTGCGGTTCGGGCATGGGCCTGAAATGCCGAGGTCGTTGCGGCGGCCGATTGACAGCGTGATCGTCTGACATTCTTGGACTCAGTATATGGAGGTAAGAACGACGGAGAATGATGGTCAGAATCTGGGATCAAAGAATTTGTAGCGCGTGATCTGCCAGTCCTCTGCAGCCCACCGTGGTTTATCGTCCGAATACCGACTCAAACTGAGTGTAGCCTTCCGCCACAGTGCGAGTTTTCTCTGCTGTAGCAAGACTCCCCATAAGTCGCGGCATCTTTTCGTTTGATTAGTTCAACCGCTCAATAACTTTAGAAAAACTTGTGCGATCCTCTGAGGGACGAACGGTCTTGGGCTTGCAAAGATTTGTTCGTGACGTGGTCGCATATCCTCGCTAGGGGAGAGGGATCTATCAGTCGTCTCTAGCCTCTGCTCAACCTGCATAGGTGTCGGCTATGCCAGTGAATAAGAAAATTTCCTTTTCGATCGGATACGTGTTTCTCGCAATTTTTGCGGTCGTGCTCGTGCACGATTTCATCGTGGCCACGCAGAAACTCGAAGAGATTCCGTACAGCGAATTCAAGTCGCTCCTGGCGGCCGGCAAAGTGGCGGAAGTCACGCTGACTCAACAGAGAGTGACCGGGATGCTGAAACCTGAAGATATATCCAAAGAGCAGAAATTGTTTACGACCGTTCGTATTGAAGACCTCGACCTAATCAAGGACCTCAGCGCGGGCAACAGCAAATTTAGCGGCACCATTGAAAGCACCTTCCTGCGCGATATTCTCTCCTGGGTCCTTCCGGCTGTGGTCTTCGTCGGCATTTGGTTCTT
>SWDN01000017.1:111079-165941 GCA_005116775.1 Nitrospira sp. | reverse complement strand
TGCGACCAGCACGAGTTCATGCAGGGCTTCTTCCTCCCAGTGTCGAGCCCGCACTTTGCGGTCGTGAAGGACGATGGTTCCTTCGAGATCAAGGATGTACCGGCCGGCAAGCACAAAGTGGTCGCCTGGCATCCGTTCGCCGCCAAGGGTAAGAAAGTGGAGTTCGAGGTCGATGTGACCGACGGCGGAACCGCCAATCTCAAGGCTGAAATCAAGTAAGCGAGGAGTCATACAAGCGGGGCAACCTGCGATGAAAGGGCAGCGGAGCAATCCGCTGCCCTTTGTGTTTATGCCATATTTCCTGCTCGGTCAGCCGCCTTGCCTTTCAGTTTCCAATCTAGGTAAGATGCTGAGTTTCAAAGCGATTTGCTTGAGGGGCGTGGTGTGTCACGAGATCTTTCGCTCGCGGAAATCTTCCAGCTTGGGTACTACTGGGAGACCAAAATTCTGCTTACAGCTGTCCGGCTGGATGTCTTTTCTGCGTTGAACGGAAAGCGGAAAACACTCTCCGAAGTGGCCGAGCGGATTGGCGCTCATGCATCGACACTGGAGCTGCTGTTAAACGCCCTTGTCGCGATGCGATTGTTGGAGAAGGACGGGGATTCCTATGGGAATTCGACGGCCGCAGCCACTCATTTGGTCCGTAGCTCTGCTCAATATATCGGGCACCTTCTTTTGCTTCACGACGCAGAATGGGACAACTGGGGCAAGCTGGAGCAGACGATTCGCACGGGACAGCGGTCGGTCGACCGGCACGTCTTTGAAACCGACCCTGAATTAGGCAGCAATGTGCTGGCGGTACTTCACCGGATTGGGCAGCAGAGCGGGCCAGACCTTGCCAAGCGGCTACAGCTAAGCGGACCGGTGCGATTCCTGGATTTGGGAGGCGGAGCAGGGACCAACGCGATCGCGTTCTGTCAGACCTATCCGGAGCTGACTGCCACGGTGTTCGATTTATCTCCGACTCTCCGACTCACAGAGCGAACGGTGAAAGAAGCTGGTCTAGAAACAAGAATTGCGTTGTTTTCAGGCGATTTCAACAAGGATGGACTCGGTGGACCTTACGATGTCGTCCTGATGTCCGACATCCTGCACTATCAAGACTTTTCGACGAACGCATCATTGGTGAAGAGAGTCTGGACTCATTTGGCGCCCGGTGGCCGGTTAGTCATCAAGGACCGATTCTTGACCGAAGCAGGAACCGCTCCGGCCTGGACCACCGCATTTGCGGTTCACATTCTCGTCAACACAGAACGAGGCGGCTGTTACAAGACGGCAGACGCAATGCAGTGGATGGAGGAAGCAGGCTTTCCGACTGTGACAGAACTGGAGCCGTCGGCGGTCGTGCAAGGCGTGAAGGGCCACCATGCTTGAATGGCTGAAAGAGCCGGGCTTTTTTGGAACCCACGCCACGGTCGGGGCCGATATGAGCCAGCTCATGGCGACATTCTTTACTGGGCTCTTTGTGATCGGCTGGATCCAGGCGAAAAGACGTCGGGCGGATGCGCATCACTGGATGATGTTTGGCGGAATGATCGCCATGGTGGCGTTTTTCATCAGTTACTATCTATTTCGCCAATTAGGTGTGTTGGCTTTTGAAGGAAAAGAAGGCTTCGGTGGGTCACAGGCCCTCTACGATTATGTCTTTATTCCTATCCTGACCGTGCACATCATTCTCGTCATTCTCGGACTGGTGATGGCGGTCTACATGATTGTGCTGGGGTTTCGCGCACAACAAGTGATCGATGGTGTCCGGTCTCTTAAGGAGACATTGCTGCTTACGACGTGGAAGAAGATCGGAATTATCTTCGGTACACTGACGGCGCTGATCATGCTGTTGTTCTTATCGCGCATCGCCACAGCCGATTTCTCAATGCGGAAATTTGAAGTGTATCTCGGTTTGCTGGCTGTCATAGCGGTCGTGTTCTCAGTCGAGATGACGATCCAGCGGATCTGGCCAAACGGCGCGCGCCGCCATCGGGCGCTCGGGCTGTTTACGATGGTTGTGTACTGCGTTCTTTTTGTTACCGGGACGACCACCTATACGATGCTCTATCTTTTATACCCTGGGAAGATCGGATAAGTGATGGGTGATCTGTGATGAGTGATGGGTACTCCGTTCGGAGATTCAGGATGAACACGTGCTCCGAAGCGCATTACCCATCACCCATCACCCATCACGGGGTTTCACCATGTTGACCTGTGGTTGCGGTCGCTGGATGCATACGGAAGGGATTGAAGAACGATTGTACGGGGATGGGACGCCCCAGTGGTTCATTCGGTCGGAATGCCGTGGTTGTGGACTAAAAATAGGGGCTGATGTTCCAGCCGGACACCCGGGCAGGTTTGTCGATCGGATGATGTGGACCGACGAAGCGATTCATCGGCTCGACCGCATGCCTCCGTATCTGGCCCCGCTCGTGCGAAGTGAGGTTGAGCAGGATATGAGGGTAAGAGGAGAACGGGTCGTCACCTACGACATATTACTTCGTCCGCGAACCGGTGAACGTATCGAGTGGGAACCTGAAGCAGAACGCCGTCTGGATCGGGTGCCGGCGCCGGTGCGCGCCATGGCACGTATCGAATTAGAACGGACAGTGGCAGATCGCGGCGAGACTCGCATCACCGTCGCACTGATGGAAGAAGTGAAGGCGCGCTATTTCGGAATGGCGGCCCAGAAGAGTGAAGGGTGATCTGTGATGAGTAATGAGCGGAGAGGATCACACATGTCCCGTGACTGTTCACCCGTCACCTATCGCCCATCACTGGAGTTGTGATGTTGCATCGAATGGCGTTACGAGTCTTACCCAGCCTCAGTCTGGCCGTGACGGAAGGCTCTGTGCGCAAGAGAAAGCGGATCGTGATGTTTGTGCCAGGGTTGGTGGCGTTTGCTGTCTATCGGTTGGCCAAACTGCTGGTGCCCCTTTCAGAACCGATCGTGTTGTTGGCCGTGAGCGGTCTGGTCTCACTGGTGACGGCGTTGTTAGCCTATCGAGTCGGTCGAGCCGTTCCATGGGCGAACATTCTGAGAGAGGACGGAGGCCGCGTACTGACATGGCTCGGCGGCTGGATCGGGTTTGTGTATGGAGTCCAGCTGTCTTTGCTGGTCTTGGCGCTGCTCTGGCTCGTTGGGTATGACTACCTCAAACATCCGGACGGGCCGGCCATGATGGCCATCATCATTGCCTGTACCTCTGTTGCGCGCGATGCCTTTGAGATCGGCCACGTGCAGAAAATAGCCCGGATGGGCCGGCCGTTCCCAACATTTCCCGACGGGGCGGCTCTCCGTGCGATGGTGAGTAGTCATGCGATGGAATGTGGCCCCTGGGTCGCAGTCGGTCTCGTCGTCGGTGCCTTGGGTGCATCGCTGGGGCACTTGGTCGAAGCGAGTCAGTGGGCGGCATTGATCCAACTGTCCGCTGTGGCGTTGTTGGGGGGAGCGGTTGCGCTCTGTGCCTATTTCGGCGGACTTCGGCCAAAGAGGTCGTGGACTCAAGGACTGTTGCAGACCAAAGCGGGAGAACTGCTCAAGTATTGGTGGTGGCCTGGACTCTCCTTCTCCGCCACCTACTACCTTGTGGCGGCCGGAATCGTGATTTTTCTTTTGAAACAGCCGGGAATATCTACGGCCTATGCCATGGCTGTTGGTGGACTTGTGACAGGCATGATGGCGTTATATTGTTACTATCTCGGCTTTCGTCGGCAAGTAGAAGAGCAGCAGGGGCAGACTATGTCGAGCGCGCTGCTCCGATGTCCCTTTGTCATGGGAATTCTTGGTAAATCGACGAGCTCAGGTGTTTCGATCACGGCTGGTTCCAGTTCGAAGGTGTAGCAGGGGCAAAGAAGCCTGTGACGTGGCGTTTGCTTCCAGATTTGGATGCGTCACGCTTCACGAGCGACAAGGAGAGATCGCGTAAGCATATGGTCTTCAGAAAGAATGCCTCTAGCGCAGTCGGGTACGCGGTTCTGCTGTTGGCAGTGTTCGGTGCTTTGGGGATTGGCTGGGGTTTTCAGAGCCAATCTTTTGCCGAGGATGCTGTCGATCTGTATTTCAAGACACCGGGGATTCCCGATGGGCCATCGGCCCCTTCTCCTCAGGAGACTGTGTATCCGCGCATGGGGTCGTTCGACAGTCGACTGCTTGTCTGGTTCGTCACCCAACTTCATACCTACTTCGGAGGCTTTGTCCTTGCGCTGCCGATTTTTTGTGTCTTGCTGGAATTCCTCGGTCTCAGCAGCAGAAAGCCGGAGCTCGCGCTTCGCTATGATGGCCTCGCGCGTGATTTGGCAAAAGTCGGTCTCCTCGCCCTGTCCGTTACCGCTGTGGTCGGGAGCATCATGCTGGGGATCTTTCTCTATTTCTATCCCAGCTTCATGCGGTACATGGGCGGGACGTTCAAGACTTTCATGCCCGTCTATGCGTCCGTATTTCTGGGGGAATCGCTCCTGCTGATCACCTATTACTATAGCTGGAACCGGCTGACGGAACCGGCTTCGAAATGGATGCATGCTTCGATCGGCCTGTTGAGTAATCTGTTTGGCACCGCATTGCTGCTTTTGGCCAATGCCTGGTCGGCCTTCATGATGGCTCCTGCCGGCATCAATGCCAAAGGGCAGTTCCTGGGGAACGGATGGCATTTGCTCCATTCGGCTCTCTGGAATCCGTTGAATGTCCATCGCTTTCTGGCAAACATCATGTCCGGCGGGGCGGTCGTGATGGCCTATGCCTGTTATCGATTCTTCACCAGCAAGACGGAGAAAGAGAGCGCCTATTTCGATTGGGTCGGGCATGTCTTTTTATTTGTGACGGTTCTCGCCTTGTTACCGATGCCCTTTGCCGGCTACTGGTTGATGCGGTCGGTCTACTCATTCAGCCAGAGTATGGGCGTGACGATGATGGGTGGATTACTCACGTGGCTCTTTGTGGTGCAAGCCATCTTGATCGGTGTCCTGTTCCTTGGGATCAATTTTTATCTCTGGCAAAGCATGGCGCGCCTACGCGGAGGGGAACGGTATCAGCCGTACTACCAGGTATTGCTCTCGGTGTTTATGGTGGCGTTGTTTGTGTGGCTGACGCCGCATACCGTCTTTATGTCGGCCAGTGAAGTGAAGGCGATGGGCGGCGCGTCGCATCCCGTCGTCGGCAACTACGGAGTGATGTCTGCGAAGAATGGCGCAGTCAACATCATGATTCTCGTCACTGCGATGAGTTTTATCTATTATCGCCGCGCCAATCGCACGATGGTGGTGTCCTGGGTGAAGAAGGGAAACTTCCTCATCGGCGCGTTGTTTTTATTAGGCGCGCTCAACATTATTTGGCTCTCTGTCTATGGGTACTATTTGCCGGCGAAGCTCCGTGTCGGGCTGTCGTCGCCACAGGCTGCCACCACCTTGACGGTTCTTGTGATCGGCGTGATCGTGAATCGGATGATGCTCAAAGGCTCACTCCTTCATGGGCCGATCCAGTGGGGAAAGATCTCTCTGCGAGCGATGGCGGGCCTCTTTGGATTGGCTGCGGCGTTTACGTGGGTGATGGGTCTCATGGGCTTTATCCGTTCCTCAGGGCGGCTGTCATGGCATGTGAGTGAGGTAATGGCCGATGTGTCTCCCTGGGCCTTTACACCGGACTTTGCGTTTGCTGCGAAGATGGTGACGCTCAATATGATGGTATTTTGGGGCTCAGTGTTAGTTCTGTTCTGGATGTGTCAGCGTGGTCAATCGTCTGAGATGGGAGAAGAGTCTGCTGGGGAAAGCGCAAGGGTGCTGGCGCCGTCACCATCGTCGTCGCAAGAGGCATGAACATCAAAAGGGGTGAGGAGTTATGCAGCGAGGGGTCATGTTCAGGATATATGTAGCGGTTGGGCTCATGGTTTGCGGAGGCGTGTTGACGGCAGGCGTGGTCACGGCACAAAGTCAAACCTTGGTCCTGGAAGATTTTCAGGCGAAAGACGCAGAAGGATTCCCGTTGAATTGGGAGCATGAGAATCAACGGAGCCAATCCAAGGGGCGCGATGCGTATAAGGTTCAAACAGAGAATGCTGTGGGCTTTCTTGCGGTGAGGGACGCGGGGCAGCGGATCAAGAAAAAGAAAATCGATTGGGACCCCAAGGCTTTTCCAGTCCTGACCTGGCGCTGGCGTCTACAGAAAGCGACGACGGAGACTGAGCCGATTGCGGCACTTTATGCCTCGCTGGATACCGACTTGATGTTCATTCCTGTGTTCACGAAGTATGTCTGGAGCGCCGCCAAGCCTGAGGGCACGCTGACCGAAGGCGGGATGTTCAGCGGTTCGGAGATTGTGGTGCAGAGCGGGACAAAAGCGGTCGGCCAGTGGTTTGAAGAGCGCGTGAACGTCTATGAAGATTTCAAGCGAATTCACAAGCATGAACCGGCTGCCAAAGCCTGGGGTATCTCGATCATTGCCGCGTCCGGCGTAGAAATCGATTTTGGCTCTATCGTAGCGAGCGCAGGGCGCTAGATAAATGCACCGTTGTTTGTGTGGTCAAGTCCGGCACGGAGCCAGGCATGTCCGTAAAGAAGGTGATGGATATCCTATTCGGCGTGGCCGTCATGGGAACCGTCGGGACGCTCATCGGGATGATTATGGGCGGCGGCATCTTGCCGCTGGCGAGTGGGGCAGGGCTGGTGCTCGGCGGAGTCATCGGGTTTATGGGTGGGCGGCGATTCTTGGCGAGTATTTTGGTGGGGACTCTGTTGGGCGGGGGGCTGGCCTGGCTCGTTGCCGGATCGGAGAGAATATCCGGCGCTGGCCTGGCTCGTTGCCGGATCGGAGAGAATATCCGTAGGGGCCGGCGCCGGCGCTGCCATGGGCGGATTTCTCGGTGTGCAGATTTCAATGTTGTTGGATATGCGCGCGGCAAAGAAGAAAGCTGCAGCCGGAGGAGCGTAAGACGCAATGGAAAATAGAGGGGTGCTCATCGGCTCGATTGTGTTTGTCTTTGGGGCGTTCGTCCTGATGATCAGCCTGCTGATGTACGAGTCCTACAAAGCGAAACAGATGAAAGTGTTAGCCGCGTCGATCAAGACCGAGGCTCACCCCGCGGCGGCCAGCGCGCCCGCGCTGGACTATTCGATGTATAAGACGAAGATAGGCGATGACGGCCGAGAAATGGTGCAGATTCCAGATGGCCCATTCATCATGGGCAGCACCGACGGCGGTCCTGACGAAATGCCGGAGCGTCAACGGTTTCTCAAGGCTTTTTATCTCGACAAGAGAGAAGTCTCGCAAGAGGAATATGCCCGGTTCGCCAAAATGACGAAGCGGCAGCTCCCCAAGATCGAAGTGTTCGAAGACGATCAATCGAAGCTGCTGAAGCCCGAGTTTGCCGCGATGAGCATGTCGTGGGACGAGGCGGCGGCCTATTGCAAATGGGCGGGAAAGCGTCTTCCGACGGAAGCAGAATGGGAAAAGGCTGGCCGTGGTGAGGGGAAGCGGAAATATGCTTGGGGGGACACGGTGAAGAATGGTCGCGCGAACGCAAACTTGGACGGGAGTGAAGATGGATATCGGTATCTCGCGCCGCCGGGCTCCTTCGAGTTCGGACGAAGTCCCTACGGGATCTATGACATGACAGGGAACGTCGCGGAATGGGTTGAGGATTCATACGATGAGCACTACTATGAGAAAGCGCCCTATCGCGATCCGAAGGGGCCGGACCGTGCGGATTTGAAAGTCGTGCGGGGAGGGTCGTGGCGAGAGACGGAGCATAATGCGCGGCTATCCAAGCGATTTGCCGCAAAAGCTTGGCGAACGGATATTACGATCGGGTTTCGCTGCGCGAGCGATGACGGCGAGATGAGCGACAGTCCCGGGGCATCATAACCGATATGCTCGAGACCAAATTCAAGGTTCTGTTTCTTCTCGCTATTCTTGCATTTGCTGCGATCCCGATCATGGGAATCCTACGTGGAACTCAACTGACTCCGTTTGAAACGTCTCCTACCGATTCCGGAAATGTCGCTCAATCTGAGACGATCGACCCTACTCAGGCTGCTTATGAGGAGCCGATTAAAGACGAATTGGTTTCAATCCCGGCAGGTCCTTTTATCCGAGGGACCAATAATGGTGGGTTCGATGAACGTCCGCAGCGCACGCTGTTGCTGAGCGCCTTTGCGATCGATCGCTACGAAGTGACCAACTATCAGTACCAACAATTTGTCAATGCGACTGGACACCGGAAGTCCGGCCCCCCCGCTCGCTACGCGAAGAACATGGGAAAAATGCTGAGTGTCAATCAGCCTGTGGTCTATGTGTCATGGGAGGATGCGGAGGAGTACTGTCGTTGGAAGGGGAAGCGGCTTCCGACTGAAGCAGAGTGGGAAAAAGCGATGCGAGGATCGGACGGGCGCCTGTGGCCTTGGGGTAATGCGGAACAGCCTAATGGAGCGAATTGGGCCAGAGTGCAGGATGGTCATGAGGTGTCCGCGATTGTCGGCACCGTACCGACTGATAAGAGTCCGTATGGTGTCATGGATGGGGCAGGCAATGTAATGGAGTGGGTAGACGATTGGTATGGAGAACGGTACTTCGAGGAGGCTCCGGAGCAGAACCCGCCGAGTCCGGAACACGGCGTATTTCGAGTGCTTCGTGGAGGCGGCTATGCGACCACAGGCGCTGATATTCGAATCACGAGCCGGAGCAAGATGGTCGCGGACTTTCGCGATGAGACCATTGGGTTTCGCTGCGCGGTTTCTGGCGAAAAATCAGAGAGAGGCTGACAGGAAAGTCCCTGTGAAAATCATAAGAAATCAAAGTAGTAGAGAATCAAAAACACGGCCACAAGTATATTGACAACCATTCCGACCAAAACTATAATGTCGAACACTTTTGATTTTCGTTTCATCGAATTTCCTCTGATTTTGCGTGTGCGAGAAGGATTTTTGAATAACATACGGGTATGTGTGTGTCAAGAAACTCGCTGAGCTGATTCAGCGGCACATTGGTTGTAGTTGTGCTTACGTGGTGAAGCCGTTCCCTGATAATACGATGCCGAAAATATTTGGTCAAAAGTTGAGTGCTGGCGCTATTAAAAAGATCGTCGATTATCTATCGCAAGTGAAGGTGGGGGCGCCACCACCGAAGCTTTCCTGATCATGGTTATTTACTTCTTTTGTCGAGTAAACGGAGTTCACCGATGAAAGCATTAATGTCAGTGGCAGCACTTATTGGAGCGGCTGGAATACTCCTGCTTGCTGGAATGACTGTGGGTATCGTTCCATCAAATACCGTGCGTCTGATCGAAGGGTACATGCCGGTCCAGGTCATCGCTGAGCTCACCCTGTTTGTCGCGGGGTTTACAGGGATCAGCTACATGATGAGTGCCATGGGAATGGCGTTCCCACGGTTTTGGCAGGGGATTCTTTTTTGGGCGTTTCTGCTGATTTATTTGAAGTTCCGTATCTATCCGCCTATTCCGTTTAGCGTTCGAGCCATGTACGGAACGATCTCCCTGGTGGCCATCTTTATGTGGGTCTCTGCAAACGAAGAGGACTGGAAAAAATTCAAACAGCCGATTATGAACGTCTTGGACGCCAAGACCGGTGGGACCAAGGCATTGCGGATTGCGTATCTGGTTATCATCCCGATCTTGATCGGTGGGTTTTCATACAATGCCATGGTTCCCAAGTCAGAGGAGCCGATTGAGTTGCGTACGGTGCATCCTGCTCCGCCGGCCAGCACCAAGGTGCATGGGAAGACCTATACACTTCAAACGTCGCAGAATCCTTATCGGGTCAACCCTGAGGGAAAATTCGACCAGGAGTATAGCAACGCCAATATTGTGGAGCAGGGTATGGGCCGTTTGATGAAGCCCACATCCAATCCATGGGATAAGGATGCTCAAGGGTATCTGAAATATGTCCGCGAGGGTGGAGAAATTTTCTATCAGAACTGTCATTTCTGTCACGGTGATAACTTAAACGGGCGCGGGCTTCACGCGTTTGCGTTCAATCCAATTCCGGCGAACTTTACCGATCCGGGGACAATCGCCCAGCTCCAAGAGACATTTATTTTCTGGCGCGTCTCCAAGGGTGGAATCGGCTTGCCGAACGAAGGATTTCCCTGGGCCTCTGTCATGCCGCCCTGGGAACAACATTTGACGGTAGACGAGATCTGGAAGGTAATCTTGTTCGAATATTGGCACACAGGATACTACCCAAGAACCTGGGACTAGAGTTCATCGAGCGTATAGCCAACCTGGTTTGATGACATGAGGGAAGCGATGAAGAATTCGTTACATCTGAAAGCAGGGAGATTCCTCACGACTGCTTTTGGAATCATATTAGTCTCTGGCATGAGCGGGGGATTGGCCCTAGCCGCAGATGCTGTTCCTGCGGGGTTCAAGACGGGTGCATTGGCGCCTGAGCCTTCTGCTGACATGGTCGAAGCAGGAAAGCGGGTCTACTTCACCAAATGCGTCTGGTGTCACGGTGTCGATGGGGCAGGTGATGGCCCAGGCGCCGATCGACTCTGGCCTCGCCCACGTAACTTCAATCAGGGAACGTTCAAGATTCGTCATACTGCCAGCGGTGAATTGCCATTGTTCGATGCCAAGAAGCCCATTGCGGGCCAAAACGATCTGTTTGAAACTGTGACGCACGGTCTGCCAGGGTCTGCTATGCCGTCGTGGGAAGGTATTCTGACGGAGGAGCAACGGCTCCAAGTATTGTCATTCGTTACCACCCAGCTTGTGAAAGATCGAAAATTTACGGACAAGCAGTCAGAGAGCCAGACGGTGTTGCAGCTGGCCGACTTGAAGCCGCTCCCTGCAAACGAAGAGAGTGTGAAAAAAGGGGGGGAGCTTGTTGTCGAAAGGAAGTGTGTGGAGTGCCACGGTATGGAAGGACGTGGCGACGGTAATGCATTCAATCTTAAGGACGACTGGGGATTTTCAATACAGCCCGCCGATTGGCATAAATGGATGCAGTCGCTATGCAGACGGCGGTAAAGTGGAAAGAGCTTCCTGCGCCGATCAAGCCGCGTTATCTATTCGGCAGCAACGAACAGTTCCCAGTCGATATTCTGAAATGGGAAGCGGACAATTCACTGCGCGCCTTCAAGGGAACCGGATGGGATAAGGATTTTGAACAGCGGGACAATTACGAAGAGTTCACCAAGATTCTATTTTCCGAGTGGAAGAATGGTCGCTGGACAGTGATCATGCAACGGCCGTTAGGCAACAATAAGGATAATATTTACGACGAAGATACCTTCTTTGAAATGGGACAATACATTCCCACGGTGTTCTTCGCTTGGGATGGACATAACGGTGACGCTGGGCGAAAGATGGCCGTCTCAGCCTTCTACTATACGTTCCTGGAGCCACCGATGCCGCGAGAAGCCTATATCTATCCGATTGTGATCGCTGCCGGTGTGGTTTTTCTTGAAGGCTGGATATTGATCAGGCGATCGAACAAAAAGAAGGCGAAGGGGATCTAACCTTCTTTTGAACGGAAAGTCTGTTGAGCATGAAGAGGGGGTGGGGTGACCCACCCCCTCTTTCTTTTTTGTTGTATACATGAAGGATAGATAATGGAGACCGGAGTGACAGGCATTCTTCTCGCCGGAGGGAAAAGCCGAAGAATGGGCGAGGATAAACGGTTTCTCGTTTTGGGGGAGCAGACCCTCCTTCAGCGAGGACTTGCGGCGCTTCATTCCATCTTTCAAGAGGTCGTCGTCGTCATTGCGCAGGACAGTCCTCCCCTTCACGTCGATGGAAGAGTGATACGCGATCTAGTGCCTGATTGCGGAAGTCTCGGAGGCCTGTACACAGGGCTGATGCAGGCAACGACCCCCTACATATTCGTGGTCGCCTGCGATATGCCATTTTTGGATCAGGCCGTCATGACTCATTTCACGAATCGAAAAGCGACTGCAGATATTGTGATGGCAAAACTCAATGGCCGATTACATCCGATGCATGCCTTATACAGCAAGCCATGTCTGCCGGCCTTGGAGCAGATGATTGCGGCCAGACAGCTCAAGATCCAAGAAATAGTATCGCAATCGGCGCTGCGGGTGGAATATGTCACCGAAAAAAATCTGTCCATCATTGATCCCTCCGGACGTTCATTCTATAACGTGAACACATTGGTTGATCTTGAGGCGGCGCAGTCCCTACTGGTCCGACTACCTCCCTCAGAGGAACACGAGTGCCCACCGTGAGCAGGACGATCGTGATAATCCACCCAGGCAGCCTTGGCGATGTGCTCCTGGCGGTCCCGGCGATGGTTCGTTTGCGTGCGCGCTTTCCCAGTCACATGATGGCGCTCTGCGCACAAGATCAGGTCGCAAGGCTGCTCGTCGCGTGCCATGTCATCGATGCCTGGGTTTCTGCGCAAGGACGCGACTGTGCGGAATTGTTTGCCGGTGCAGAGGTTGTCAGAGGTCCGGTACGGACATGGTTGGAGGACTGCGACCTTGCCGTTGGTTGGACTCAGGATGTCGACGGTACGATGAGCGAGACACTGAAGGCGCTCGGCGCCTGTAAGACGATCGTGCAGTCTCCATTTTCGAATGAGATCAGGGCGATACACCAATGCGATCGGTTTCTCGAAACGATCGATGAGCCATCCTGTGGGGAGAGCGAATGCAACGCCTTGTTAGTGCCAGAACCGCTCCTCCATCTTGGACGAGCCTGTCTCGAAGCCGCAGGCCTCTCGATCGGACAATCTCTTGCCGTCATTCACCCTGGGAGCGGGAGTATCCACAAATGTGTGGAGCCAGAGGCGCTTGCAGCTGTCATTGCCGTACTGCAGGATTCCGGAGTTACCCCGGTGATTCTAGAAGGACCGGCAGACCGAGAGTCAGTTCAGCATCTCCTGGGGTTATGTGAAGAGCCTCCGATCCTATTGAAGGATCTGGATCTTCTCACCGTTGCCGGGGTGTTGGTCCAGGCGGCTCTATTTGTTGGCCAGGACTCTGGAATTTCTCATCTTGCGGGACTGATAGGAGTTCGGACGGTAGCCCTATTTGGGCCGACCGATCCTATCCATTGGGCTCCCCGTGGCACCAATGTTACGGTGATTCAGGGGGCACCCTGTCTCTGCCGCTCATGGGCCGAGGTCAGTCGATGTGAGGAAAAACCTTGTCTCAAGATAGAACAAGACCGTCTTGTGGCGCACTGTGTCAGGCATCTCAACGAGGTTGCGGTTCAGTAGGGAATCCCATCCGACTGCCTTGTCACTGACTATCCCATATGCTAGATTGGCCAGTTCATTTTCTCTTTCGTTGGTAAGGACTTAGGAGTTATTTTCTTGTCTAGCGGGGTCGTTCAGGAAAAGGTCGCCAGCGCATTGATTGGAGCGCTTGAGGGGGCTAAGAAGAAAGGCCAACTGAAGACGGAAGCCTGGCCTCTGGTGAGTCTGGATACTCCCAAACGACCTGAATGGGGGGATTTAGCTTCGACAGTAGCCATGTCACTCGCGGCGTCAGAGCAACGAGCGCCCCACGACATCGCCCAAATTATCATCGACAATCTGTCTCAGCGCGAGCAGCTCTTCGACCGGATCGAGATCGTCCGGCCTGGGTTCCTCAATCTCACGATCAAGCCGGTTATCTGGCAAGAGGTACTGAGAGAAATTGAGGTGAAGGGGGCAGCCTACGGACAGGCCAAGCTGGGGCAGCAACGTCGAGTGTTGGTGGAATATGTCAGCGCCAATCCAACCGGTCCATTGCATGTGGGACACGGGCGTGGCGCGGCAGTCGGACAGGCGGTCGCGAACATGCTCAAAGCGGTCGGGTACGACGTGGTGAGTGAGTACTATATCAACGACGCAGGCCGGCAGATGAAATTGTTGGGAGCCTCCGTCTATGCGCGCTATGAAGAATTGTCAAACCGGCCGGTCGAGTTTCCGACAGAGGGGTATCACGGAGCCTACATTACTGCCGTGGCCGAACGGGTGAAACAACAGCTTGAGCCTGAGCTGGCCGGACGTCCTGCCGGTGAGGTCGAAGAACGTTGCCGAACATTCGCCAATCGGGAACTGTTGAACCTGATCCGCGAGGATCTGAAATCCTTCGGGATCGAATTGGAGTCCTGGTTCAGCGAGGCCTCTCTCGTCAACTCTGGAGCCGTCCAACGGGTTTTGGAGGAACTGAAGTCGCAACAATATCTGTTCGAAGAGGAAGGGGCCTGGTGGTTCCGTTCCTCAGCGTTCGGCGACGAGAAGGATCGTGTCGTCCGGAAACAGGACGGCGAATATACCTACCTGGCATCCGATATCGCCTATCACCGGGACAAGTTGCAGCGTGGATACGATCTGCTCATCGACGTGTGGGGCGCCGATCATCATGGCTACATTCCTCGCATGCAAGCGGTCGTGCAGGCCTACGGGTATCCGAAAGATCGCCTTCAGGTCGTCCTGGTCCAGATGGTCAATCTCTTGCGCGGCGGGAAGAAAGTCGAAATGTCGAAGCGGGCCGGCGAGTTCATCACGATGCGGGAAGTCATCGATGAGGTCGGGGCGGATGCAGCCAAGTTCTTTTTCTTGATGCGCGATTCCAATTCGCATCTCGATTTCGATTTGGAGCTGGCCAAGCAACGGTCATCAGATAATCCCGTTTATTATGTGCAATATGCTCATGCTAGGATCGCCAGCCTCTGGCGTGTTGCGGCTGCGCGAGGCATCGCTTGCCCCCTTCCGAGCCAGACGGATCTGGCGATACTGACAGATCCTGATGAATTGGGGTTGATTCGCAAGCTCTCTGCCTATCCCTCCGTCCTGCAGGGGAGCGCGATGGCCTACGAGCCTCACCGGATGACCTACTATCTTCAACAGCTAGCAGGGCTGCTGCATACGTTTTACAACAAACATCGGATTTTGCCCCCTGCTGCGGATCGGGATCTGTTGGCTGCGACGCCTGAGGGATTGACGTCAAGCGATGTCCCACAGAAAGAGACGCCGACTCCCGAACGGACTGCGGCGAGATTGGCGCTGATGAGCGGAGTCCAGCAAGTCTTGAAGAACGGGCTTGCGGTGCTTGGGATTTCCGCGCCTGACCAGATGTAGTAGGCAAGAGGAACTGTGGAATTTTCAGTTCAGCAACTAGATCGTGAGGCCAGCGCGCGGGTGGGGAAGCTCACAACCGCCCATGGGGAAATCGATACGCCGGCGTTCATGCCGGTCGGCACGCTAGGACCGGTGAAGGGGATCGACCCAGCGGATTTAGAGCAGCTCGGTTTTCGCCTGATGCTCAACAACGCGTACCATCTCTATCTGCGGCCTGGATATAAGATTATCGCCGAGATGGGTGGATTGCATCGGTTCACCGGATGGCCGGGAGCCATCTTGACGGACAGCGGTGGATTTCAGATTTTCAGTCTTGCCAAACTATGCACAGTGACGGATGAGGGCGTGAGTTTTCAGTCGCATCTCGATGGGTCCACACATTTCATTACACCGGAGACCGCCGTTGAGATCGAAGAAGCGTTGGGGGCCGACATCATTATGGCGTTCGATCACTGTGTGGCGTTGCCGGCTCAGAGCGACGTAGTGCGCGACGCGGTGCGGCGGACCACGCTCTGGGCGCAACGCTGTCAGGCTCGTCGGCGTCGCACGGATCAGGCCCTCTTCGGGATCGTGCAGGGTGGGCTGGACCGAGATCTTCGTGTGACCTCGGCGCGCGACCTCGTCGGGATTGGCTTTGATGGTTACGCAATCGGCGGACTTTCGGTGGGAGAGTCGAAGACAGAGATGTATGCCATGTTGGATGTGACGGTGCCGGAGCTGCCGGCTTCGAAGCCTCGATACTTGATGGGTGTCGGGATGCCGGAGGATTTGATCGAAGGGGCGGCGCGCGGGATCGATCTGTTCGATTGCGTCGTGCCATCGAGACATGGACGGACCGGCTCGCTGTTTACGAGTTTCGGGCGAGTGGTGATCAAACAAGCGCAATACGCGCGGGATGAGCGGCCGATCGATCCAGCCTGCGGTTGTCCCGTCTGTGCCCGCTACTCGCGGGCCTATCTGCATCACCTCTTTCAGATGAAAGAGATGTTGTCGTCGAGACTGAATACGATCCACAATCTTTGGTATTTTGCCGACCTCATGGGCCAGGTGCGGGAGGCGATCGCACAGGGGACGTTACGGTCGTTCCGGGACGACTTTTATCAATCCCGAGACCTGGCTGCGCCGGATGTTTCAGTTGCGGATGTGAATGAGCTTCGGTCTGCCGGAGGAGATTAGCAAGGTGCGGGAATAGCATCAGGATGCTCAAAAAGGCTGTCCAGCAAGGCCGCAGGCGAATCGAAACCGGAGGCGTACCCTTTGGGGTACGGTGAGGATTATGGTCATGCAATCAGTCGTAATGGCTCAGTTGTTCGGTGGTGGAGGGGCGGCAGGGGGTTCCACTGCCAGCACGATCCTTTCCCTCGTTCCGTTCGCGCTGATCTTCGTGATTTTCTATTTCCTGGTCATCTTGCCGCAACAGAAACGCTCCAAACAGCAAAAGGCGTTGCTGGAGGCTCTGAAGAAGGGCGATAAGGTGGTCACGGCATCAGGTATCTGGGGTACCGTCACAAATCTTGGGAAGGACACAGTGACGCTGCAAATATCCGACAATACGAAGATTCGAATACAACGGGATCAGATTGCTCGATTACGCGGTGGCGATGATGAGGATAAGGATAAAGAGTAGCAGGCCGCACAGGGAAAAGGGGTATCAGAGGACATGAAAAAAGTGGGTGGGCGGTTACTATTGTTGGTGTCGGTCGTGGTGCTGTCGGTCATTTTCTTTATTCCGACCTATCAGCCGTTCTATCAAGAGTTGCCCGATTGGCTGAAAAAGGTGATGCCGAATAAAGGTATTACTCTGGGCTTGGATCTCCAAGGCGGGATTCATCTCGTGATGGAGGTGGAGGAAGATCGCGCGGTCGAGATTGCCGTGGATCGATCGGTCGTGTCGCTGCAAGATGTCTTGGTCGAAAAGAAAATTCCAGTCGAATCTGTCATGCGGACGGGACTGGCCCAGATCACGATTCAATTCCAAAATGCCGAACTCAAGGCGCAGATCGAGAAGATGATCGATGAGTATCCTACGTTCAGTGAAACGGTGTCTGCCGGGTCGGCCAATCGTCTGGTGTGGGAGCTGCGAGAACTCGAGGTGAAGCGGATCAAGGATTCCGCCATCAACCAGGCGCTGGAAACAATCAGGAACCGCATCGATCAGTTTGGCGTGGCAGAACCGATCGTGCAGCGGCAGGGGCTGAAGCAAATCGTCGTGCAACTGCCAGGCGTCAAAGAGCCCAAGCGAGCCAGGGATCTGATCAAAGAGACCGCGTTGCTCGAATTCAAGATGATCGATGAAGACAATCAGTCGAAGCTCGAATTGCCGGTCAGGGTTCCAAGAGGCAAAGAGGAGGAAGTCCTGAAACAGGCCGAGGCCAATCTGCCCGAAGGCGACCAGATCCTGTTCGAGCGGGCTGTCGAGAAAGACACAGGCCGCGACTATTACGTTCCCTTTCTCGTGAAAAAGCGGGTCATGTTGACCGGAGATGTGTTGACCGATGCAAGGGTCTCGATCGATCAATTTAACCAACCCTACGTCTCGCTCACGTTCGATGGGAAAGGCGGCCGGGAGTTCGAGCGGATCACAGGCGAGAATATCAAGAAGCGCATGGCCGTGGTGCTCGACAATACGGTCTACTCGGCGCCCGTGATTCAGGACCGCATCACCGGTGGGCGCGCGCAAATTACCGGGACGTTTTCCATGCAAGAAGCCAACGACTTGGCCATCGTGCTTCGGGCCGGCGCCTTGCCGGCTCCGCTGAAGATCATTCAAGACCTCACGGTCGGGCCGTCGTTGGGGAAGGATTCGATCGAGAAAGGCGTGCAGGCCACGCTATTTGCCGGCGCCATGGTGGTCATTTTTATGATCGTGTATTACCGGCTGTCCGGGGTGATTGCGGACTTTGCGCTGGCGCTGAATCTCTTGTGTTTGATGGGGGCCCTTTCGGCGTTGAACGCCACACTCACCCTGCCTGGCATCGCCGGCATTGTACTCACGATCGGGATGGGCGTCGATTCAAACGTCCTGATCTTCGAGCGTATTCGCGAAGAACTGCGATCGGGGAAAGCGGTTCGCCTGGCGGTGGATGGAGGATATGACAAGGCGCTGTTAACCATTGTCGATTCTCACGTGACCACCCTGATCACAGGGGCGGCGCTGTTTCTCTTCGGCACGGGACCGATCAAAGGGTTTGCCGTGACCTTGTGTCTCGGAATCGGCATCAATCTCTTTACCGCCTTGATCGGCACCAAGGTCATCTTCGACCTCTTCAATCAACGACAGAAAGTGGGACAGTTAAGCATCTAGTTCGAAGGAGTCGGCATGTTAGAAATCCTGGGAAAAACCAGTATCGATTTTATGGGGAAGCGCCGCTGGGCCTTTCTCTTTTCCGGTATCATGGTGGTACTGGGAATTGTGGCGCTCATTCAGATCGGCCGGGGGACGGCGAACCTCGGCATCGACTTCGCCGGTGGGACGGCTGTGCAGTTGAAGTTCGACCAACCGATCCGGATCGACGAAGCGAGAAAGATCCTGGAAGCGAACGGCTTGAGCAACGCTGAACTGCAAGAGTTCGGCCAGGACAATAAACTCCTGATTCGTCTGAAAGCATCCACGACCATCGAGGAAAAGGTCGCCGATCGGGTTGTGGCGGTTTTTACGAAGGAGTTTGCCTCGAACCATTTCGTGGTCGATTCCAGCACGGAAATAGGGCCGACCATCGGAAAGAAGCTTCAAGAGGATGCCCTCGTCGCGATCCTTATTTCATTTTTTGGGATCGTTCTATATGTGGCGGCGCGATTTGAACTTCGCTTCGGTATCGCGGCGGCCCTGGCGACCTTTCACGACGTGCTGGCGGTGTTGGGGGCCTTTTATATCCTGGACAAAGAAATTACCCTGCTGGTCGTGACGGCCTTGCTGACATTGGCCGGCTATTCGATGACGGATACGGTCGTCGTGTTCGACCGGATCAGGGAAAATCTTCGAATGCGGCGGCGAGAGAGCGAAGAAACCATTATCAATAATGCAGTCAATCAGGTTCTGAGCCGTACGATTGTCACCAGTTTGACCGTTGTATTGGTGCTGATTCCTCTGACGCTGGCTGGCGGAGAAGTCTTGCACGACTTCTCCCTCGCCCTCTTGTGGGGCGTGATCTTCGGGACCTATTCGTCTGTGTTTGTCGCGAGCCCGTTGCTGTTGCTCTGGCCAGGAGCGGCCGGCCGGCTTCTGACTCGGAGTTAGCCGGAATCATAGGCGCGAGAATCGAGACGTGCCTGATAGTGCGACTCGTGAAGATAAAGCTTCCGGCTCGTCCCGCGTTTCTCGCAAGTCTCGCGCGATAGGGGTTGTCTCGTCCTGCTAGGGCACACCCATGACACTCTGGAGCCAGTCTCATAGCCTCCAGCGCAAGATCATCGCAGCGATCGTGCTGGTCGGACTCCTGCCCCTGACCCTTCTGCTGGGGTTCATCTACGTCGAGGAACGCCGCGCGCTTCGAGAGATGACCGGCGGCACCTTCAAAGAAGTCGCCGTGGAAGCCGCGCGCCGCATCGAAATGCAGGTCAGCCGCGGGATGAATGAGGCCCAGCAGCTCGCCACTACTCCGTTTCTCCACACCGCCGTCACCGAAGCCAACCGCACATACGAGGGCAAGGATGCGCGCCGTATCCAGGACATGATCAAGGATTGGCAGCAGCGGTGGCGTCAGCGGGGCAAGCAAAGCGAGTTTCCACTCTTTATCAATCGCATCGTCACGAACTACCTGATCCGATGGCACGATATCCGTAAGTCGGACTATGTCGGGATTCTCGTGACGGACCAACAGGGGGCGTTGGTCGTCAGTTCTATCCCACAAGTGGAGTACTATTACGGGAAGACAGCCTGGTGGCAGGCGGTCGTGAAGGGAGGAAGTTCCCAGGGCTATGTGAGCGACATCGCCTTCGACCCTGCGTTCGGTACTCACGTGGTCGTCGTCGCGGCACCCATTCTCGACGACACGACAAAAACCGTGATCGGGACGGTCACCATTTTGTTGCGCCGCGATACCATTTTCCATGCCATTGCCGAGGTGACGATCGGATCGACTGGTCACGCCATGTTGTTCAGTTCCGATGGCGCTCCGCTGATCTGCCCAGTCCTGGCCCCGGAAGAGCATACGGGAAGGACTGAGCTCGCACGCGCGCTCGATGGGCTAAAAGCCGGCTGGACGGTTGCCGCAGACGATTCGCACGGGAGCCAAGATTCCTTGATCGGCTACGCGCCGGTCCGACTCGGCGAGGGTTTGGCAGCAGGGAGTCTCGGAGGGCATCGATGGATCACCTTGGTGCGCCAGGACCCTCGCGAGACCTATGCGCCGCTCGCCGAACTTGTGGGGAAAGTGCTGCTCGCTGGATTGCTCGTGCTCGCTGTATTGTGCGGGATAGGCCTGGTCGTCGCGCGCAGGATCGCCCGCCCCATTCAGCTGTTGCACGATGGGGTGCGTGAAATCGGAAGCGGGCGATTAGACCGGCGGTTGGAGATCAAGACCGGAGATGAAATCGAAGGGCTGGCCGAGGCATTCAATCAGATGGCGGAGAATCTCCAACGCTCGTTCGGCCAGATCGAACAACGTGTGGTCGATGTGCGCCGGTTGGAAGAAAAGTACCGCGATTTGATCGAACATTCCCCTGAGATGATTTATCAATTGAACCGGAATGGCCGATTCGTGCACGTCAACAAGACGGGGATCGAGAAGTTGAAATATACGCTCGACGAGATGTTGTCGATGAAGCTCTGGGATCTTGTGCCGCGCGGCCAGGAGCCGCTCGTCTTGCAGTATCTAGAGCGGTTGGTGGCGCAGGGACGCAGTTCGATGGAGACGGTCTTTCTCACTAAAGACGGTCACGCGATCGATGTGGAAATCGACGCCACGGCGTTGATCGATCGAGAGCGGGGCGGGTTGGTGCACTCGCGCGCCTTTGTCCACGACGTGACCGAACGTCACAGGCTTGAGCGGCATCTGCAGGACTATACGGCGAAACTTGAAGAGGCGGTATCGGAACGGACGCAACAGCTCGTGGCGTCGCAGGCGCGCTACAAGGCCTTGTTCGATTTGGTGGCGGACTCGGTGTTTATCGTGGATCCGCGCGGCACGATCGTCGCGGTCAATAAGCGTGAAGAGCAGGCGCTGGGATACGCCGAGGCGCATGTGGTGGGCCGCAGTTTGTTGGAAGTGGCGCTCCCAGGGCATCACGATTCGCTGCGTGGATGGCTGAGCGACGTCATCTCCGGGCAGCAGAAAGTGTCGACCCAGGAAATCATGGTGCGCCATGCCGGGGGGCAAGACATTCCGGTAGAAATGGACTTGATCCGCGTCGGAGCGGACGATGAGTTATTGGTGATGGTGCAATTGCGGGACATTACCGATCGGAAGCGGCTGGAGCGACAACTGGAGACGTACAGGGAGGAGTTGGAGCATAACGTCAAGGCGCGCACGCGGGAGATTGAAGAGACCACACAGTATCTCGAAAATCTACTTGAGAACGCCAACGATGTCATCTATACCCTCGATACCGAGCAGCGCTTCACCTACGTCAACAGCAAGATCGAGGCATGGGGCTACAGAAAAGACGATTTGATCGGGCGGCCGTACCTCGCGCTGCTCTCCAAGCGTCATCGGGGGAAGCGCCTCAAGAGCACCCTGGATATCGGCGCAAAGCAGGTCTATGAGGTCGAAGTGGTGACTCGCACGGGGGAACCGAGGGCGGTGATGGTGAGTGTCTCCCCGCTGCACGGGGTCGAGGGATCGGTCCTGGGCGTGCTGGGCATTGCGCGCGACATGACGGAGACCAAGAAGCTGGAGCAACAGATCAGGAATTCTGAGAAGCTGGCCTCGGTCGGCAAGCTGGCAGCAGGGGTCGCGCACGAGATCAACAATCCCCTTGGCGGCATCCTCAACTGTCTCTACAACTTGCGGAAGGGGACGCTGTCGCCAGGCCGGCAAGAGGAATATTGGGCGTCGATGGAAGATGGCGTGCGGCGCGTACAGAAGATCGTGCGACAGCTCCTTGATTTTTCCCAGCAGCATGAGCCTACGTTTACCCTGACCGACATCAATCACGTCGTGGATCGGGTATTGGTGTTGACCACGCATCTCTTTGCGCCGAACAGAATTCTGTTGGAGACAGGATTCGGTCAAGGGTTGCCGAATGTCATGGTCGACCGGCACATGATCGAGCAGGTGCTGATGAATCTGATCTTGAATGCGGTGCAAGCGATGAAAGACGGAGGAGCGCTGACGATCCGAACCTCTGTGGTCGAAGGAGTCTGTCTCATCGACGTGCGCGATACAGGGTCGGGAATTTCTCCGGCGGTCCTGCCAAGGATTTTCGACCCGTTCTTTACGACGAAAAGCGAAGGCGAAGGCACCGGTCTCGGCTTGTCGGTCAGTTTGGGCATCGCCGAGCGCCACGGAGGAAAGATCCTGGTGGACAGCGAGGTCGGGAAGGGAACGACCTTCACCCTCTGTCTTCCCGTGTCGCGCGAACGTTCATTGATGGAGCGGGTGTCATGAAGGGGCTCAAGATCCTCCTGGTCGATGACGAGCCGCTAATGCGGTTGTCGATGGTCGATGCCTTGGAGACGGTTGGCCACGATATCGAAGCGGTGGCATCCGGAACGGACGGGATCGACGCAATTCGTCAACGCCCATTCGATCTCGTGATCACCGATCTTCGGTTGCCGGGCGCGGACGGGCTCACGGTGCTCGCCGCAGCCAAAGAACAATCTCCCCACACGGAAGTCGTGATGATTACCGCGCATGGATCGGTGGAAACAGCCGTTGGCGCGATGAAACTCGGTGCGTTCGACTACATCACGAAGCCGTTTCAAATGGACGAATTGCTGTTGATCGTCGAGCGGGTGGGCCGCGTCGTGACCTTGCGGCGTGAAAATCAAGATCTCAAAGCGGTGCTGGAAGATAAGTTCAGTTTCGGAGGCATTCTCGGCGCAAACAATCACATGCGGGCGGTGCTCGAGAAGATCAAGTTGGTTGCGGGAACAGACTCCACCACGTTAATTCTGGGAGAGAGCGGAACCGGCAAGGAATTAGTCGCCAATGCCATCCACCAAAACAGCCCACGCAGCCAATATCCTCTCATCAAGGTCAGTTGTGCTGCGCTCCCGGAAACCCTCTTGGAAGCGGAACTCTTCGGACACGAGAAGGGAGCCTTTACGGGGGCGCTGCGGCAGCGGCGGGGGCGGTTCGAGTTGGCCCATCGCGGCACGTTGTTTCTCGATGAAGTTGGGGAAATCTCGCCGGTCATCCAGGTCAAGTTATTGCGGGTGCTTCAGGAGCGGCAGTTCGAGCGTGTCGGGGGAAACGACACGATCCACGTCGATGTGCGCCTGGTGTGCGCGACGCAGAAGGATCTCCGAAAAGAAGTCGCGCAGGGGCGGTTTCGAGAGGATCTATTTTATCGGCTCAATGTCGTGCCCGTCATAATCCCGCCGTTGCGCCAACGGCAGGAAGACATCATGATCATCGCCGAGCATATCCTGAAGACCTGCGCCGGCAAGATGAATAAGACCTTGAAAGGGTTTTCCCCCGCGGCGCGTGAACTCTTCCTGCGCTATTCATTTCCGGGCAACGTGCGGGAGTTGGAGAACATGGTCGAGCGCGCGGTGGCGCTGGGGCGGGATCGTGAAGCGGTCCAGCCGTCCGATCTCTGCGGGTTCCAGTCCTGTCCGTATACAGGCGGGGCGCCACAAGAATCGTGTGGATTCTGTAGCGAAGGACTGACGGGGCAGAAGCGAGAGGCGCGCCCGCTGACATCGTTGGCGACGGCGCGAGAGCAGTTTGAGAAAGACTATATTGTGTCAGTGCTGGAACGGGTAGACGGTAGCCGGACGACCGCGGCCAAGATCCTGGGCCTCTCCCGCAAAGCCGTCTGGGAAAAATGTAAGCGCTACGGGATTCCATCGGCGAGGGAAGAGGCGGAGGATGAGAAGGAGTAGGGAGCGGCCAGGTGCCCTTCTTGCTCGCAGAACGCGCAGTCGTGGATTCCCCTCGTTGGACGCTCGCACGTTGGGAACCCGCCAAGCCGCCCCTTCAACTACTTGGAGGAAGGGGATGAATGGAGGGTTTGGTGGACAGCCTCTCATAGGCATGGATCAGCCGACGATGAAAACGTAGAATGTCCCTGTTTCTTCGTATTTCCTCCAAGCTATGAAGTGGAGGACTGCACGGGCGAGCGAGGTACTTCCTGGACACATGATCCATCCCACACCTCAAAACGCCCTGGCTTGAACCTGACACCACTCCCAAGACTCATGGTAAAAGTCTCCGTCGGACTGAAACTGTAGCCTCCATCCTCGTTGCGAACCACCTTCCCCAACGACGACTTCCAGTGACAGATCGGATACTGTTGACCTTCAGCAGCAAGGTTTCCTGTGTCGCCCAACAATTGTCCCCACAGATACTTGGTCAACTTCAATGGGCCTCGAGGAGTATCGAATGGAGGGGCCAGAAGAAGGTCTCTCACTTCAGCATCAACTCCTGCCAGGCGGACGATGGCAGTTCTTAGATGTCTCGCAGTGGCCACAACGACCTCTCGTGCCTTCGGACGCAAGTCGCCGAAATTCCTAAAACCATGTTCGAAGTTATCGCTCACATACTTCGCCTTCTGATGAGATTCGGTATCCCCTCCATGAAGAATTCTCATTCGCACTTCGTGATCCAAATATTGGTCAATGGACTTTCGCCTATCCTGCTGGTATCCCCATCTCTCCCCGAGTTGTTCTTTTGTTAGGCCAGTTTCATGAAGGTGTTGTTTCAAGGCCACTGACTTGAGTGCCTCAATACCCATAAATAGGTGCGCAACACATAGCAACTCTGAGCCAGGAGACCAGTATTCGAGCGCCAAACTGTATTGGCTTATGGCCCTCATGATCCTCTCTCTATCACTGTGCGGTGTTAGAGCGCTAACCAGAGCTGCAGTCGCCCGGCAATCAATTTTTCTTCCAGGCACAACCGTAAGATTCTTTTCGGGCACGAAGCTTTGGAAATACTCATGCTCCTGAACACCTGGCGTTGCGTCAAATGCCAACTCAATGTCTATCTTGCCCATAGAGGCATTCACGCTGACAGAGATGATGGTAGCGAGATCTCTTGCCCCATTCGCCAGCATCTCAGCTGCTGGGATAAGGCCCATCGCTTTGCCTCGCGCTTCAACCCATAAGTCCTCCGGGACCGGCACTTCGTAACCTTTATCAAGGTACCTCGTTCGAAACACAACCTCTGCTGGCTCACACTCTCCATACCGATAGGTTATGGCCATTTCTTCATCGGCACCGAAAATGGCGCTTGCAGGAGTGCGACCAACCACAACGTAAGCTCGAAGCTGATTTGCATCATTCTGCTCGGACATCTTTGTTCTCCCTTTTTCCTTCCAGACCTGATTCCACACGTGACTTAGACCGGAAGATAGAGTGGATACCATCTTACCGACCACACGATGGGCTAGATTCCAAAAGATGGCAATCATCAAGCCTGATGGAGACCAGTAAGAATTTGTTCAGAGGTACAATCTGTCACAGGCGGAGTACGGCGTCAAAAGGCGGGTCGGGACAGGTAAACGTGGACTGGAGACAAGAAAATCTGGATTTGTGGTCAGGCGTGAGTATTGATTTATTGAGGATTGACCTCGTCCACGCATGGCTTTGCTCACCATTCGCTCCTGCAGAATGGGTGCGAGGGCAAGGCAGTTTTGGGGGGGGGTCGGGAGTCTTAAGTGGGCTAGGGCAATCACTACTGGCGTAACCCACTGAACGTGGCGAAGCGTTAAGGCGACAGGCTTGTAAGCGGCCTGTCGCCTTTCTATTTTTTCTTTGGCAGGGTAACTCTTGCCGAGGCGCCGGACGGAAAGCGGAGCGACTTCATCGGAGAAACCGGGACCCAACGAGACTGTGCCGAGAAGGAAAGCTGGAACTGACCGACGCTTCACGGTCTGATAAGACCGTGGCGGAGAGAATTCCAGAAGGTTTCCACTCGGGACAGTCCGGAAGGGTGGTTTCGGGAGATGAGGAGCGAAGCTTTCTGGCCGGCGCCGACTTTCCGAATTACTCTGCTGGTTCCGGTCCCCCTGCCCACAGCTTCACTGTCCGGTCCCACGAGGCGCTGGCGAGTTTCATTCCATCCGGTGACAGGGTAATGCCGCGAATGGCTGCGGTATGGGCTTTGATGGTCCTGAAGCAGCGACCATTCGACAGATCCCAAAACCGGATCGTCGCGTCGTCGCCGGCGCTGATGAGCACTTTGCTGTCTGCTGTGACGGCGAGCGCTCGCACCCAGGCTGTGTGGCCTTTCAGGGTTCGTTGCTCTGTCATATGGGGCATGTCGAACAGCTTGATTGTCTGGTCACGGCTCCCGGTGATGAGCAGTTTGGCATCGGGAGTAAAGGTCATCGCACCAATCCAATAGCTCATCGGCTTTTGAAATCCCCCGTCGTCTTCTACGAAGTATCCACGTGTTTCACTGGAGTCTTCTTCTGTCTCTTTCCAGTGGCCGTTATGCAGGATCTTTTCCTCGCCGCTGGGTAAGACCTCCCACAACTTGATCTTGCCGATATCCATTCCACTGGCGAGGTGGATTCCATCCGGTGAAAAGGCGACGCAAACAGACCAGTTGTGGTCGTACTGATCTTTGCCGAGGAGGGTCATGAGTTCGGTGCCGGTCGTGACTTCCCAGATCTTGATGTCTTTGTTGTGGCTGCCGCGCGCCAGCATGAGGCCGTCGGGAGAAAGGGAGAGGCTGACGACATTGTGGTCGTAGCGTGTGAACAGAAGCTTTTTTGATTCGCCGGTGGCCGGGTTCCACAGCCGAATAGTACGGTCCTCGCTGGCTGTGGCCAGGGTCTGGCCGTCCGGCGTGAAGACGACGGATCGGATGTCCGCTGTATGTCCTCTCAGTGAGCGAAGGAGGCGTCCAGTTTCGATGTCCCATAGCCGAACAAGCCGGTCGACTCCTCCGCTGGCGAGGGTCAATCCGTCAGGCGCGAAGGCTACCGACCAGACTCCGTGCGAATGGCCGCGATACGTGGTGAGTTCCCGCGCTCCAGTCTTCCAGTATTCGAGAAAATCGACCGGCGCAGGCCCGGTTCCCGGCGATGTTGCGAGTGGGGAAGGAGCGGTGGCAAGTTGGGAAGCCGTTTGGTCCGCCATATTTAATAATCCTTAAAGTGTTGGCGAGGTGAAGCGGCGTACGGTCATGGCTTCATTGCAAACCGTCGATTCGCGCCAGTATAATTCGTGTGAGCCTGAGGTGATCGTAAGAGAAGCCTCATCATCAAGTCAAGCGGCCATGAGAGCCGGTTTCCGTTCCCTCACACTGGACATTACGGCGTAGCGAGGATCAAGGACAGGTATGGAACTTCGTTTTCAGCCAGCGTTGCTGCAAGAGGTCATCGACTCGTTCGTCGAAAAGACGGAACGTGAAGGCGACCCCACCTATTATAAAGAATTCCATGAGTTCGCCGATCCGATCTACGAGAAGTTTACGCTCGACGATCGTGAAAGTGAGTTCAAGAAGCTCTACCAATTCATGTTCGGGACCTGGGGATTTTCCGATATCATCCGGGATGCCTTCAACGAATATCCATTGCTCAAAGAGCGAGTCGGCATTGTGCTTGTGAAGGGGGTGCTCAAAGAAGACCAGGAAGGCGTCGATATTCTCAGGAAATGGGGATCTGTCGAACACGAGTTGGCTCGGCAGTTCGAGGAAAAAGGGTTGAAAGGCGTTGGTATCAAGCTCATTCCTCGCCGATTCTACGATCCCGCCCTCACGCGTTATTGCCGTCATGAGTTGTTGCATATCTCGGACATGCTGGACCCGGTCTTCGGGTACGATCCGGATACCAAGGTCGGACAAAATCCCGGCGAGGAAACTCTCATCCTCCAGCGGTATCGGATCTTGTGGAGCCTCACCGTCGATAGCCGGTTGGCCGCAGCCGGCAAAGAGCCGATGCTGAGGAAGGAGGACCGGTTCAAGGAGTTCCGTTCCTGGTACCGCAAGATTCCCGCGCCACAATTGAAATCGGTATTTGAGGGGTTGTGGCAGACGAGTTTCTTTACCCACTCGGAATTGATCGAGATGGCTTCGGACACCCTGCGCGTGATGGACCGCGCCGTGGATGTCGAGGGGGGCGAGGTTCCGGAAACAGAAAACAAGGTCATGTTGATGCCGGGATTTCCCTGCCCTCTGTGCCGGTTTCCGACCTATTCGTGGGTCGAGGATATGGGGAATACGCTCGAGCCCTACGTGCTTGATTTTATCCGCGAAAATCACCCTGGCTGGGATATCGAATTTGGAGCGTGCGATCGCTGTGTCGAGGTTTATAAGTTGCGCGCCGACGGCGTCATGTAGCGAGGCATCGTTGTGGCCACCGATCCGACATATGGGCGCCGCGATTTCCTCAAAGACTCTGTCGTGTCCGTTGCCAAAGCGGCGCATGAATTCGCCAAACACAAAGAGACCGCGCCGACACAGCCGGCTCCACCACCGGCGCGGACGGATTGGTTGCGACCTCCCGGCGCGGTCGATGAGTCGCTGTTCATGGAGCGATGCACACAATGCGGCGACTGTGGCAAGGCCTGTCCGTACGGGTCGATTACGTTCCATCCGCAGAACGGGACGCCGGTGATTTTTGCGGACCAGATGCCGTGCTACCTCTGCGAGGATGTGCCCTGCATCGCGGCCTGTGCCACCGAGGCGCTGCTCCCTGTCGAAGGACGCGGGCAGATACGAATGGGTCTCGCGGTTGTCTCGCACCGACTTTGCACGGCAGAGCAGGGGTGCCATGCCTGCGTATCGAAATGTCCCACAGAGGCCCTCTCGATGGACTTTGATCGGCAGCGGCTTATGGTGACGAATGAGCGTTGCGTCGGATGCGGGCTGTGCGAACAGGTGTGTCAGACCGTGAACGATCATGTGGCGATTCGAGTCACCCCCTATCGATTGATGGCGCAAGCGTCTTCCTGAATGTGAAGCAAGAAGTCCGAATGCAAAAACACATCAAAAGATCACCCTTGACAACTCCTGAGCCGATACCTACCATACAAACGCTTGTGCGAAAGGTGTGTCCTCGTACGCCCGGAATATTTGTCTAAACAACAGGGTCAACTGAGGAACTGAATTTCATGACAGGTAAACAGCCGGTGCAAGCCAATTCTCAAGCCCTGGCCGGGGTTCTTCCTGCTTCGCCGGCCATCAAAGATTCCCCCGCAGTCGAGCGAGCGCTCAATCGCAGTAAGCTCTATCTCCTCGTGTCGTGGAGCCAGCTCTATCCTGAAGACGACGAGTTTCTCGATTATGTGCAATGCGGCGAGTTTGTCGATGATGGACGAGCGGCGCTTGACGCGTTGGATCAGGCGCTCGACGGCATCGGCGGTGAGCGGACCAAACTCAAGCTGGTCTTGCTGCGTAAACAGTTCGACCTGATCGAAAAAGTAGTGGCGTCGGAATGTGTCAATTGGCAACTCGCGGATTTGCAAGCTGAACATCGTCGCGTATTCAGCAATGTGATCACGCTCGATTGTCCTCCCTACGAAACGCTGTTCGGAAACGACCACGTGTTCGCGCAATCGCAAGTGATGGGCGACATCGCAGGATTCTATCGCGCGTTCGGAGTGGAATTATCCAGAGACATCCACGAGCGACTGGATCATTTGAGCGTCGAATTCGAGTTCATGCATTTTCTGGCCTACAAAGAATCCTATTCCCGCTGCCACGATGGAGCGGACAAGACGCAGATTGTCCTGGACGCGCAGAAAAAATTTGTCAAAAATCATGTCGGCCGGTGGGTCCCGTTGTTTTGCCGGATGTTGGTCAAAAAAGCCGGGTCTGGCTTGTATAAACATATGGCAGACTTAATGGCGGAATGGATGGATTTTGAAGTCGCATTTCTCGGTGTCGCTCCTCAGCCCTACTCGGAAACCGATTATCGCCCGGCGACGTTCAATTCTCCGGAGGGCCAGGCCTACGAGTGCGGCGCGCAGGATCAAGGAAACGAGCTGAGTCTGTTGCTGAACGAAGTCGGCGCAGAGTCGTTTTTGGACAAGAAGGAGCAGGACAAAGACAAAGAGGGCGAGGGGCCAGTCGGAAACGCCTAACCGGTATCAGATGTATCTGAAGGCGCCGGCTCGGTACGTTCGAGAGTGGTCATGGGCCACCCGGCGTATTGTGATTCGATAAGGAGGAATGTCGAATGAAAGAACCGAAGCCAGAACCGAAAGCGGAGAAGCCGCATAGTAACCTGGTGAGGATCGGCATTCTTGTCGGTTCGTTGATCGTGGGCGTGATCTTGGCCATCTTCTCAATGTCCAATAATCCGCATTGACCGAGAGTGTGACGTCAATTTTCATTCTTTAATCGAGAGGAGGAGTATCCTATGAGAGTAGTGCAGACACACAGCAAACGTGTGGTCTTCGGCATTCTTCTCGCTGCGTTGGTTGTGGGCGTGATGCTCACGATCGGGCAGGTTCCGTTGGCTGTCAGCCAGCCGGTGACGATTCCGGCCAAGATGGTCAAGGGCGCGATCCCGATGGATGGCGCGAACCCCGTATGGGAAGGTGTGCCTGGGGTGATCGTGCCGTTGAGCGGGCAGCTGATTACCACGCCGATGCACCCGAATATTTCGGTAAAGTCGGTGTTCGTGAAAGCCATGACCAACGGGAAAGAGATCGGTATGCGCATCGAGTGGCAGGATCAGACCAAGAACGATACGGCCATCGGCCCTCAGGATTTTCGGGATCAGGCCGCGGTCATGTTCCCGGTCAATACTGCCGGAGCGCCACCCTTCCAGTGCATGGGTCAGTCAGGCGGTACCACCAACATCTGGCGATGGAACGCGGAATGGCAGAAGGATATCGGCAAGGATAGCGCAGGCATCTGGGACGTGGACGACCAATACCCGGGCATTTTCTGGGATTACTATTACGAAGAGCCGGCTGGCGGCGTGACCTATCCGGACCGGATTGGCCGAAGCCTCGGGCCCTTCAATCCTGGTATCTGGTCAGGCAACATCATGTCTGATCCGACATTACGCGTGAGTTCGGTTGAAGATCTGAACGCCAATGGCTTCAGCACTCTCACCACGCAAGCGCATCAGGATGTCATTGGCAACGGCGTGTGGGAACCTTCCGGCGCAGTCAAGGGCGGTGGATACTCCGGTCCGACATGGCGCGTGGTGGTCAAGCGCTCGTTGGAAACCGGCGATGCCAACGATACTCAATTCAAGGCGGGAATGTCCGTGCCCATCGCATTTGCAGTGTGGGATGGGAACAACATCGAGCGCAACGGTATGAAGGCGCTCTCCACCTGGTTTACCTTGAAGCTGTAGTCAGAGGACCGGTCCCTGGAGATCTGCCTTTTCTGCCAGTTTGGCTTATGGGGCAGGCGCGATAGGATGATAACCAGAAACCCCCAGTCCGGCTTCACGCCGGACTGGGGGTTTCTCATTTCAGGTTATGGGATCGGACTACTTCTGTGCCTTGAGTTCCTGCACGACCTTCTTTTCCATCTCTGCCCGCTGAGCGAAGGTCTCGAGCTCTGTTACCTTCCACTGCATAATGTCCTGGGCTGGAAGCGCGCGAACGAGTTCATTCACCTCGTCCTCTGACTTGGCTACAACAACGAAGGTTCCGGAAAGCGAGCCTGCGGCGAGGCCTCCGGTTCGGACCCTGCCATCTTTCCCCAGGCTCTCGATCGTTGGGATGACGAGTTTCTCGAGCTGCTTGATTTGTTGCTCGCGGTTCGTTGGAGCGCCTGCTTGGGTTGCCTCGAATTCGACCAGATACAGTCGATCCATCATTGCCGCGTAACGAACCACGTCTCGCCTCGCGCCGCCTTCGCCAAACACCGGTTGCAGAGGCAGCACGATAGCGGCTGTGATGACCAGCATCCCTGTCAGCACAATGGCTGTCGATTTTGTAAAGACTTTCATGGGTGTCACTCCTTTCTCAACGTGATGACCGAACCGACATATTCATTGTAGGTGCCAAATTATGTATATGGAATTCCACATAAGGTGTTATCGCAAGACTCATCTGTTTTTTGAAGAAACGCTGTTCTTTGCCCCCGGCGACACAGGGTTTCAGGTGTGGGATATCGGATCAGCCAAGATCGGCACGATGATCTGTTTCGATTGGTACTACCCGGAAGCAGCTCGCACATTGGCGCTCAAGGGAGCGGAGATTATTTGCCATCCCTCGAATCTGATCTTGCCGAATTGCCCGGACTCTATGCCGGTTCGGTGCCTGGAGAATCGAGTCTTCGCGATTACCTGTAACCGCACAGGGAGCGAAGCGCGAGACGGCAAAGATCAGCTGACGTTTATTGGGAACAGTGAAGTCGTCGCTCCCAAGGGGGCGATTCTGCATCGCGCGCCACGAGATCAGGACGAACTCTATATCGTCGAGATCGACCCTGCCGACGCGCGAAACAAAACTCTCACGCGCTACAACGATCTACTCCGCGATCGACGCGAATCCCTCTACCGCTAACTGGTTGCGCTGGTTTGTTTGGTCTATTTGGTTCATCTGGTTCAACCAAAGAAACGAAACAAACCAAATATACCAGATCAACAAGTCTGCTCGTCTCGCTTGCACGTCACAGGTCTGCGCGGTAGGATCAGTAATATGAAAGCCCCGCTCGGGAAAGGCATCTTCCTCATCGCGGCGCCATCCTTGCGCGATCCGAATTTTCGGCAGACCGTGGTGTTGCTCTGCGAGCATGGGGCCGAAGGCGCGCTGGGAGTCGTCGTCAATCGTCCGACAGCGATGTCAGTCTCGGAAGCGTTACCTCAAATACCGATCCTCGAAGGCCAACGGCACGTCCTCTTTTCCGGAGGGCCGGTGCAAACGAACCAAGTTATGATGCTCTATCGATTGGATCAACTCCCTGAGAACTCGCATCACGTGTTCGATGGAATCTGCCTTGGTGGGGATACAGAGCTCGTCGACCGTATATTGACTGCCAGTGAGGGGCGTGAGGCGTTTCGCGCCTATATCGGCTATTCCGGGTGGGGTCCAGGACAACTGGAGTCGGAAATGCGGACGGGATCCTGGTTGACTCTTCCCGCCGATCCCACTGCGGTGTTCGACAAGGATCCCACCCGTATCTGGCCTGATATCGTGAGTACGCTGGGCGACGACTATCGCCATTATGCGGATATGCCGTTCGATCCTTCCTTGAACTGATCCCTGTCCACCCCGTCTCTCTGCGTTGCAGCCCTCGCTTCCGGAGTGTTACGCTTAGTGCGATGCCGATTCAGCAGGCCCGTTCTCCCATCCGGTGCTCTTCATTCATTCTCACACTCGTGCTCGTTGGTCTTTCCAGCACACTTTCAGCTTGTGGGGTTGCCTACACGATTGTGAAGTCGGAATCCAAGTTGGACCGGCTGGCCGTGCCGATGACGAAGGCCGAGGTGATCGAACAGATCGGTCGACCTGACCGTGTGTTGCGTGACGATGGCCGTCTGCTAGTGTGGGAATATTCCCTGACAGCCCGCAAACAGTGGCTCTATGAATTGGCCTTCTGCCCGTTATCGGTCTGGATCGGTGGCTGCATCTTCTATCCCTTCACCAATATTGCCGCGGAACATCAACGTGAATATCCGCACCACGTCGTGTTGGTGAACGACGAGCTCTGTGCCTGGGGTACGCCCGCCGCCATCTTGCACCGACGCCGGGCCTGTGCGTCATCAGGCACAGCCGCCTTAGGATTTGGCGGGATGCGAGGACGCCCCGAACCGGTCGTGGCCGGCGCAGGTCCGATCAACCGCGATACGATCGATCGCTATCGAACGATGGCCGTCGTGCTGTTTGAGGATGCGCCTGGCGAAGAGGGGTCAGGGTCGCGTGTGGCCGGGATGGTGACGACCCTGTTATTGGACCTGGATATCAACATGGTCGAGCGAACTGAGCTCGACGAGGTGCTCAAAGAGCAAATCGTTCAGCTCAAACATGCCGATGATGCTGAGGTACTGAAAATTGGGAAACTCGTTGGCGCGCAGGCCATTGTGGTGGGAGAAGTGCAACAATGGGAGCGAGCCGAGAGAGACCAGGTCACCCGCGTGTCGCTGGCTTTACGGATGATCGATGTCGAGAGCGGTCTGGTCTTATTCAACGGGGAAGGATACGGTTCTGACGCCACGGTGAGCGATCCAGAGAGCTTGGCTCGCGTCATTGCTCATCGTGTTCTTGCCCGATTCGGTTCACAAACCGGATTACTTGGGTCTGGACACATCGGCGTCAATTGGGAACTACAGGAATCAGCCGGCGCTCGATACTACCTCGTGCGTGAACTTCGGAGCGGCCTGCCTGCCGAGAAAGCCGGTCTCAAGGTGGGCGATAGGGTCGTGGCCTGTCATGGCGTGGTCTTATCTCGTGTGTCTTCAGAGCGGGAAGCGAAACGGCTGTGCCACGTCCAGGTAGGGCAAACCTTGAAACTCGCCATCGAACGCGGCGGCTCTCCATTGGAAATCAGCATCGTCGCAGAGTCGAGACCGGGGCTCTGAGACCGCGGATCGAGTGATATGAGGTTGTAAAGCAGTTCCGTTTACACGATCTGTTTTCGCAACCGCCCCCAGCAAGCCGTGCCGACGTATCCGCAGGCGAAGGTGCCTGTCGTGAGGGCCATGATTTGATAGACCTGGCTCCGAGGGATTTTGACTTTGACGGCGGGGTTCAAGAGATCGGGCGAATTCATGACAAGCTTCAGCGATTCTCCGGCAGAAAGAATCGGCCACATGCAGGATAAGCGTAGACGAGTCTCATGTCGTGGTATCGCCATGGCGTAGAGCCAACCTTGGTCAAGATGCTCCACTGCCATACGGACGAGCTTGCTCAGGACCGGCTGAAAACGTGCACGGTTCTGTTGGTCCAGTAAGTCCTGTGCGGTGAGTCCGGCTTCGGCCAGCATGGGTGCCGGCACATAGCAGCGGCCCTTCTGAAGATCGTGCGCGATATCTTTGACAATATTTGTGAGTTGCAACCCTTTCCCAAACCGCACACCGACTTCCGACATCTCTCGCACGTTCCATGATGCCAACGCCTTTCGGTGCGCGCACATCAAATCTGTCCAGAACTCGCCGACACAGCCGGCTACGTAATAGGTGTAGCGATCCAGGTCATCGAGTGTTTTCAGAACTGTAAGATCTTCCGCTGTCGTGCCGTGGAAGACGACGAGATCCATCTCCATGCCTTGTGTCAGCGTGGACATGAGCCGTTGTATCCGGCGGCGGTCGTCCGGTGAAAAGGTCTGGTAGAGCTTGAAGCAATCTTCTAGTCGTTCAAGCAGGATACGCTCGGCAGAGTGTTGTTGGATCGGCGCCACCGCTTGCTGGATGTCTCGTACCTGAGTCCATGCGATCTGATCGCTCACGAACTGAGCTTTGAGCTGGCCGAGTAAGTCCAGCCGACGAGGACGATCGATCAATTCCGTATCTGCAATCGTGTCTGCTGCGCGAGCAAAGAGATACGCGAGGCTGACTTGATCGCGCACATCTGCCGGAACCACGGCCAACGTCGTGTAGAAGAGACGAGACACTTGCTTGAGGAGATCGCGGAGCAGGTCTTGCTTGGAGGTTTCTATGTTTGTAGCCACACCTATCGCACTTCCAGGGTCCCTTCCATCCCTTTGTCGCGATGGCTGGGCAACGGCCAGAGCCGCTTGTCGCAGTAAATGGGGAATATGCCGGGTTGAGTCGGTGTAAACCTAATGATGACCGTCTTGCCGGCGCTCACATCCTGTTCGACAGAAAGGTTTCCCGCTGGATCCTTGATGATAAAGTTGTGTGGGATCAATGTCGTCACACTGGTCAGCATCAGTTCAACCGGCTTCCCGGTTTCGACAATCAAATGGTTTGGGGAATACGAGTAGCTATCAAGTGTGATTGTGGCTCGCTGCATCCCGTCTTCCGCCACCGAGATTACCACAGAAGGGCTTGGTTGGGAGGGTTCCGCTGCATAAACGATCGTTACACCGACTGATATCAGCAACCAGACAGCCGCTGAGATGTGGGTCAATCGCATATGCACCCCATCGATGAGCCCTTTCTAACAGGAAGGATGGGAATGGGTCAACTTTGTCTAGGAGTTTCAGGCACTTGAGGCGCCTTGACCTTGGAATTTACGGAGTTATTCCTTACAACATGTCGTCATTGCAATCTCGATGGAGATGTATTTCAGAGAATCGCTTAGTATAATGACGTTCACTGGTCGCTCGCTCGATGATGAGGCGAGAACATAGGTGTGAAGGAGGATCTCGATGAAATGGATGAAAGGCATGGTGCTGTTGTTAGTCGCCAATGTGCTGATTATGGTGACGCTCTCGCTGACCGTACCGGTGCTGATCAATGTCGTGTTGCCCATGTTCGGGATCGATCTGCGCGGAGCAGTCGATCTCAGCTCGTTAGTGTGGGCTCTCGCCTTCGGTTTCGGTGGCGCCTTTATCAGTTTGGCTTTCTCCAAGCAGATGGCTCGGGCCATGTTGGATTGCCGTCAGATTACCGAACCCCGGTCGCATGCTGAACAGGTGATTTACGGCACTGTCCAGGAGATCGCGCAACGGCTTCAGATTACGATGCCGGAGGTCTGGGTCTACGAATCTCCCGATCCCAACGCCTTCGCAACCGGTCCCAGCAAGAATAATTCGATGGTAGCCGTCTCGACCGGGTTACTGAGCAATCTACAAGAGCAGGAAGTGCGTGCCGTCCTCGCCCACGAAATGGGACATGTCTACAACGGGGACATGTTTGCGACGACCGTATTGGCGGGGCTGATGAATACCTTCGTGTATTACATTGCGATGTGGGTACGCCGGTTTTTTGCGCAACGCGATCAAGCGATGCTCGGTTTTGGCGTATCGATTGTGATCCAGATTGTTGTCAGTGTCATGGCCTCGGTGGTGATCTGCTGGTTTTCGAGGCAGCGTGAATATGGCGCAGATGCTTTTTCTGCCAAGGTGTACGGCAAGGAGTCGATGATTTCGGCCCTTCGCTCGATCGATCGGTGGGTGACTCGTTCGCAGGTGGAGTACTCCGGACAGGATGCGCTTGCGACGATGAAGATCTCCGGTAACTCATCGGGGTTCATGCGCCTCTTTGCGACGCATCCGCCGGTTGAAGCGCGTATTTCTGCTTTGGAGAGGCTCTGACTTGAGGCGCCTGATGAGAATTCGTCATATCGTGGGAGGGTCGCTCACTGCGATTGGGCTGATCTTCGGTGGCGGATCAAGCGATCTACTTGAGCCTGTCCTCGCACAGGCGAAGCAAGAAGGGACCATACTGATGGCAGCGCAAACGCCCATGGTCTATGATTTTACGCTGAATGATATCGATGGGAAGCCGGTTTCTCTGAGCCAGTTCCGCGGCAAGGCTCTGTTACTGGTCAATACGGCCAGCTTCTGCGGCAATACGCCGCAGTATACTGACCTCGAAAAAATGTAAAGTACAGCTTGTCGTTTCCGCTGTTCAGCAAGATCAGTGTGAAGGGCGACGACAAGCATCCACTATATCGATACCTGACTGAACAGAGCCCATTTCCCGGCGAAGTGGAATGGAATTTTCAAAAGTATTTAATCGATCGTTCAGGAAAGGTCGTCGCTCGATACCATCACCGCACGAAGCCCTCAGCGCCTGACATCGTCCAGGATGTCGAACGAGTGCTTGCTGCGCGCTGACCCATTCAGGTTTTTCGATAAAAAGAAATATTCTCGCGATATTCCTGGATCGCCGCCGCGAGGGCTTGCCCGCCAAGAGGGATATTCGCATCCAGAGCGTCTTCGATCGCGGGGTCGTCGATTTCCACGTCGTAACGATCCTGTACGTTTGTTCTGACAGGTCCCTGTGTCACTTCTCTCGGCATAAAAATCTCTTTCCAGACTTCTTTCTCGACTAGACACACATCTTTGAATCGCTCATAGAGCAACAGCAGCTTCTCTTGGTCCGTGACTTTGACCCGGTTTCCCATCATGTTCTGTATCTCCGTTGATTCCGCGCAATTAACAATGCGTTTCTATCTTAATCTTTAATCATCAGGGGGTTGGCCTGTGGCGAGTGAACGTTCACTGCTGAGGAGCGTTATCCTCGACAATGGTAAACTGCAGAGTGCCGACTTGATTGGCCGCATGAAAAGACTGTTGTCCGAGCGGCGAGATGAAGATCTTCACCAGATATCTCCCGGCGTCCCAGGCCTTTCCAGGTTTCTTGAGTTCCAGAAACCCATAGCGTTCATGCCCTGGGACTTCCAAGGTGTCTTTGCCGAGCGGCACGGACGAGAGAACGCCCTTCTCGCCCTCCAGAAACCATTGTGCGCTGAACTGGGTAGGATCTTCCAGCGGGGCCGACTCGAACACAATATAGATTGCGGGAATATCGCGAGGAAACACCGATCCTGGCTCAACCGGTTTCAGCCGTGGGTCTTGCGTGTACCAGCCTTTTCGCCCGAACGTATCCCACTCAATGTCATACCCTTTGGCCATCTTGATCCAGGTAAACAGGGATTGTGGAATCCCTTTCTTTTGCTCGTCGAACGACGGACTTTGCGTGGGGTCGAACTCAGTTGTCGCTTGCTCCTTCGGTGCGAATAGGTCTCGTGCCTCGACATCCTGCCAGACACACACGAAACCGCTGAGGCACACAAGTACGATTGCCAGGAGTTGCTTCCCTCTATTTCCGATCTCTATCATTGAAGCCCGCCTCAAATGCTGTCCACTCGTTCTATTATGGTATCGAGAGATCTATAAGGGGTCAATCGTCGACTAACCGAACGGCGCATCTATGTACGCCTTGGCCTATGTCTATGTTACTCTCGATCAGTGTCACTCGCGGGAAAGGACTCTGTGAATCCGACCATGCCTGAACATCAGCAAGAGTTCGTTCCAAGCAGCGCGAAAGCCCAGAGCGCCGGCGAGCAGGGACGTCGCTATGGCCTTCGAGACGGTGCCTGCCAAGCTGTGACGCAAGGAAGCGGGGAGCAATACCTGTCAGCCTTCGCCTTGCTCCTTCAGGCAACCCCATTTCAGTTGAGTGTGCTGTCGGCATTGCCCCAACTGATCGGGACAGGAGCCCAACTCGCCTCGGTAAAGTTGTTACAATGGTTTCCCGATCGCAAAGCTCTTATTTTTTCCGGCACCGTGGGACAAGCATTGGTCTGGATTCCCATCGTGCTGCTGCCGCTCCTGTTTCCGCAATGGGGGCCCTGGCTCGTTGTTGGTGGAGCGGCCGCGTATTTTGCGTGCGCCCACTTCACCACACCAGCTTGGAATAGCTTGATCGCGGATTGGCTCGATCAGCATGAGCGGGGCGCCTATTTCGCGCGCCGAGCCAAAATTATCGCCGGTCTCAGTTTCCTGGCACTCTGCGGAGCCGGATGGGTGCTGACCAGCTGGCAGGATTCTACCGCCGCCTGGTGGGGGTTCGTGCTGATCTTCGCCTTGGCCGGAAGCGCGCGCATCCTCTCAGCCTGGTCCTTGTCCCCTGTTCAAGATGTGCATCCGACCGCCCACCAAGAGGCGCAACAAGGATTTCGGGATTTCTTCCTCCGGAGCGCAACGAAGGACTTCCGCCGTTTCTTGTTTTTCTCCGGCCTGATGCATGCGTCTGTGTTGATCGCCGGTCCGTTTTTCGTGCTGTACATGTTGCAAGATCTCCACCTGTCGTACCTCGGCTATGGAGGATGGCTGGCTGCCGGCCTTTTGGGTCAACTCCTCACCTTGCAGGCCTGGGGTCAGTTTGGGGACCGCTTTGGTAACAAGGCACTGTTGTCCATCACTGGTTTCACGGTGCCATTTTTGCCGATGCTCTACCTTGTGAGTACGAATCTGGGATTTCTTTTGGCAGTCAATTTTGTAGGCGGCGTCATTTGGGCCGGCTTGGCATTGGGGCTGCAAAACTATGTGTTCGATTCAGTCAGGCCGGAGGACCGCGCAAAAGCCATTGCCTTGTATAGCACAGTCAATGCGGTCGGCTGGTCGGTGGGAGCCTTGCTTGGGAGCTGGTTAGTCGAGCATCTTCCTGCGCGTATCGAGTGGGCTGGATTCATGCTCCAGCCTGCATCCAATTTGCCGTTTGTCTTCTTTCTCTCAGGCATCCTGCGACTGCTGGTCTCGTCCAGCCTTCTCGGCACTTTCCATGAAGCGCGCCTCGTGGAGCAGGCTTCTCGGCAACGCCTTTTCGGGGAATTGCCGCTGGTAAAACCCGTTGCCCAGTTTATGGTCTGGGCCCTACCAAAATCGGAACGCTAGGCGTGAGGCCTAGTAGCCAGGCGCCGGCGGCTGGGCGGCGCGCTCCTGTTCCTCTTGCTTAAGCTTCTCGAATGCCCGATCGGCATGACCCCGCACCTGGTCCGGAGTCGGTTGAGGAAGAGGTTTTGGCTGGTCGCCGGCGCAAGCGGTGATCAGTGAGAGGATACACAGACCTACGGCTATGACGATTCCAGGTCGTTGCAACGTGCTCTGTCGATGACTCATGTGCATTCTCTCCCATCCACGTTGTTAATCGAATGCGCGATGCAGCTCATAGACTGTCTGTAGGATACCACGGTTCAATGCTTCGCGGTTCCATCGGTGATAATCGACATTGTCTGAAAGGGACCAGCCAGATTCTTCAGTGTCGTCCGCATGTGCCGTGACTACGTTGTGATAGATAATTTCCCCACTCTCGACGCGAATGATCTTGCTCGTGATGGTCATCGGTGGAAGATCACGATGCCGGCGCGCGAAGAACCGTTCGCGCAGCGTCGGTCCTTCAATTCGATAGATCAATACGCTGTCCACGCCCAGGAGCTGCCCGATGCGGACTGCGCTGTCTTCGGAGACAAGCCCTCCGGTTTGAAAGCGTTGCTCCGAGACGATGTCCTGCATATGGGAACGATCGATGATCCTCAGATGTGGGCGAAATGTCTTCAGCTGAAATGCGGCTTCCTCCAAGCGGCCATAGGCATTGGACCAATCAGGGGTCCCTCCGCGAGGGTACAGCACCGCCATTTGTTGGACATCGGCAGGGATCGGCAACATCGGGGTCGTAGCGTGGAGCCAGGATGGCTGGGGCGTGTGAGTCGTGGCGTTCGTACAACCTACGACGAGAGTCACCAGTGTGAGGGCTTGCATCAACTGGATGACTGCATCTCGACTTGCCACGACAGTCCCTCACTCCATGTGCCGGTCTTGCGTCGAACCGCACCAGATGTTGCTCATATCATACTCCCTGCTCGATATGAAAACCATGCCGGGTAGATCGCCCTCCAAGCGCAGCCGTACATTGACTGATACCGCATGAAGGGGTATTCTCCAATTCCTAACCGAGATCGCATGATCCACGAGGCCGTATGTCCCTGCACGACCGTTTGACCGAAGATCTTAAACTGGCCATGAAGGCGCGCGATCAATTGCGGATGGATGTCATTCGCATGATCAAGGCTGCCGTGATGAATAAGGAGATGGAGATTAAAAAAGACCTCGACGATGCTGAAATGAGCCGTGTCATGACGACCATGATCAAGCAACGCCGGGAATCGGTCGAACAGTTTGAAAAAGGCCATCGCGCAGAGCTTGCCGCAAAAGAACGGCAGGAAATTGCCATTCTCGAATCCTATCTTCCGCAAGCCCTCTCCCTCGAACAACTCTCTGCCGTTGTGGATGCCGCCATTCAGGAACTAGGCGCTCAATCTCTGAAAGAGATGGGCGCGGTGATGAAAGCCGTCATGCTCCGTGTGGCCGGTCAGACGGTAGACGGTAAGCAGATCAGCGATCTCGTCCGCGCCAAGCTCCAGTAGCCGAATCCGCGCCTGCTATACTGAAAGGTGATCGCGCACACTGCCTGCGCACGCGCCCGACAGGAATCAGCATGAGCATTCTTATCGTCGACGACTCTCCAGACCAACAGGTGCTCCTTCGCGCAATTCTCGGGAAGGCCGGCCATACGGATCTCCTGAGCGCCGACTCGGCGAAGGCGGCATTTTCTCTGCTCGACATAGACGGCCATGAGCAGCCCGCACAGATCGACTTGATTCTGATGGATGTCCTCATGCCGGAGCTGGATGGAGTTGAAGCCTGCCGTCAGATCAAGAGCCGACCGCATCTGCGCGATATTCCCATCATCATGGTCACAGCTAAAACCGATCTCTCCAATCTTCAAGCCGCCTTTGCGGCGGGAGCGAACGATTACATCACCAAGCCGGTGAACAGCATAGAGCTCTTGGCGCGCGCCAACACCGCGCTCACGCTGAAAAAAGAAATGGATTGCCGCAAGGCGCGTGAAGGGGAGCTCCGTCGGAGCAATGAGGAACTGCAGAAAGCGTTGCGGGACGTCAAAGTTCTCAGAGGACTCATTCCCATCTGCGCATCCTGTAAAAAAATCCGCAATGACGGGGGGGTCTGGCAGCAGTTGGAGGAATATATCGGCGATCATTCCGAGGCCGAATTCAGCCACGGCATCTGTCAGCCCTGTGTCAAAAAGCTTTATCCTGGAGTTTACCAGGACTAGCTGATACGATTTCCCAGCGAGTCAGCCCGTCATCACTGGAGCGAAAATTCATGGGCATTTTGATCGTCGATGATTCGGCGGACGACCGGCTGTTGCTTCAGTCGATTCTTTCAGCTGCCGGCTACGACCATCTCTTGGTTGCGGACTCGGCCGCTGCCGCATTCCGTTTGCTGGGGCTCGACGACGGGAAGCATAGCCCCGCCTCTCGAGTCGACCTGATCCTCATGGATATCGTCATGCCGGAGATGAGCGGTATCGAAGCCTGCCGCCAGATCAAGGCGGTCGAACGATTCCGCGACACACCGATCATGATGGTGACGGTGAAGACCGATCCCGTGGATCTCCAACTGGCCTTTGCCGCCGGGGCGCTCGATTACATTGGAAAACCCGTCAGCAAGATCGACCTCTTGACTCGTGTCCGGTCGGTCTTGCGGCTCGTTCACGAAATCGATCGGCGTCGGGCTCGGGAGCAGGAGCTTCTTGAGGTGATGCGTCAGCTCCAGGAAGCCAATCAGATGCTGTTGCGCCTGTCCTGCCTCGACGGCCTCACCGGCATTACCAACCGCCGGCAATTCGACGACTTTCTCGACCAAGAATGGCGCCGCGCCGTGCGTGAATTGACGCCGCTCTCCCTGATCATGCTCGATATCGATCGCTTCAAATCCTACAACGATACGCTCGGCCATACGTCAGGCGATGAATGCCTCCGCCAGGTTGCAGCTGCGATCTCGGGTGCTGTCAGCAGACCGGGAGACCTCGTTGCGAGGTACGGTGGCGACGAATTTGTCGTGGTGCTTCCCGGCACCCGTACGGATGGGGCCGCGCAGGTGGCTGAAACGCTCCGGCAACGTATCGAGGCGCTCGGCATCACGCATTCCGACGGGGGCTGCACCACCATCAGCGTGGGCTTCGCCAGTACGATCCCAAGCCGGAACACGTCTCCAACCGACTTGATCAAGGCGGCGGATCAAGCGCTGTATCAAGCCAAGCAAGAAGGCAGAAACAGGGCCAAGCAAGCCGGTGTCCTCACCCTGGTCCCGCACAACCACGATGCATAATGGTTCGGCACGGTCGCTGGGTCGGCCATAGCACGGGCTTCTTGGCCGAACAGTCATCCTCGCACTGTAGGCTATGATCAAACGATCCAAGACGGTCTCTCGCCAGAACTCTACGAAGAAGAGTCGGGCTCTACGCCAATCTGAAGCACCCTCACGAAGCAGAACTTCCGCGCAAACGCTGGTTCCCATTGACAGCGATCGCAAGCCACATGCGATTCGGCAAGTGCCGCTTGCGGGAGACGATCTGTATCGCTGCTTGTTGGAAACCAGCCCGAGCGTGATTATCGGCCTGACGCCGAAGCACCGGATCTTCGAGTGGAATCGCGCGGCCGAACGCATCTATGGCTGGTCCCGAGAAGAGGTGATGGGCAAAGACTATCTCACAACTTTTTTGCCCAAGGACATTCACGAGGCAGTGTCCGCCGACATTCGCAAGGTGCTGAAAGGGGTGTCTACCCAGGCCTATGAACATGAGGTCATTGATCAGAACGGCGGACGTCATACGCTGTTGTGGAATATCACCCCGATCCTGACCGGCCAAAGCAAGGCGCGAGGTGTGTTGGCCATCGGACAAGATATCACTGTGCGGAAGCGTCTGGAAGAGGTCACGCGCCAAAGCGAGGGACGATTCCGCGATCTCTTCGAAGAAACTCCCTTCATGTATTTTACGGTGAGCCAGACGGGCAGGGTGCTCTCTGTCAACAGATTTGGGGCATCGCAGCTGGGATATGAGCAGGAAGAGCTGGTCGGGCATTCCGTCCTCGATGTCTTTTACGGCGAAGACAAAAGTGCGGTAGTCCGAAACCTGGCTGAAGCCTTCGACAATCCCTCCCGCGTGGCTCGGTGGACATTCCGGAAGGTCAAGAAAGATGGAACCGTGATTTGGGTTAGTGAGACGGTTCGAATCGCATGTCGCGAGGGAGTGTCAGTCGCGCTCATCGCCTGCGAAGACATCACAGAGCGCAGGCAGGCGGAGCAGGCGGTGACACTGTTTCGCGCGTTGCTCGATCAGGCCGAAGACTCTATCGAGATTATCGATCCCGCGACCGGTCGCTTCATAGATTCCAATGACAAGGCCTTCTCAAGTCTTGGCTACACCCGCGAAGAGCATCGGTCGCTGACCGTCCCTGATATCGATCCGAATGTCACAGCGCCGATCCTTGCGCAAAATATCACGCGAATACGAGAAAACGGACCGGTGACGCTGGAAACCGTCCATCGCCGGAAAGACGGCTCGACCTTCCCAGTCGAGGTCAATACTCGTTTGGTGCAGCTCGATCGGGAATTTCTCCTGGCTATCGTGTGCGATATCACTCAGCGCGTACGCGATGAGCAAGAAAGACAGGAGAGTGATCAGTTCATGCAATCGATCGTCGAGAACATCCCGCACATGATCTTTGTGAAAGATGCGCGCGATCTTCGATTCGTTCGGCTCAATCGCGCCTGCGAGGATCTGATCGGACACTCGCGCGAGGAGTTGCTGGGCAAGAACGACTACGACTTCTTTCCCAAGGAGGAAGCGGATTTTTTTACGAGCAAGGATCGGGAAGTCCTTAAGAGGCGAGATCTCCTCGATATTCCAGAAGAAACCATTGAGACAAAGAAGAAGGGGCGGCGGATTCTTCATACGAAAAAAATCCCTATTGTGGATCAGCAAGGACGCCCCCGCTACTTGCTCGGCATCTCGGAAGATATCACAGAGCAGAAACGCCAGCATGAGAAGCTGCTTCAACTTCGAATTGCCGTCGGCAGTCATACGACGGGAACTGGTATCGACCAGGTCAATCCCGTATTTGCCTCGATGCTTGGATACACACCAGAAGAGCTTTGCCATCTTGGCATGAAGGGTCTCACCTTTCCGGACGATATCCCGGCCAGCAAGGAATTGATGAATCAGCTGGTCGAAGGCACCAGGAGTCACGGAACTATTGAGAAGCGATACGTGAAGAAAGACGGATCACTGATATGGGCTCAAACCACGGTCTCGAGCATTCTCGATAAGCAGGGAAACCACCTCCATTCGATCGCACTCATTCAGGACATCACCGAGCGCAAACGAACGGAGGAGGCCCTGCGCCTGTCCGAGCAGCGCTACGCCTCATTGCTCAACTCCGTGGCCGGCATTGTCTGGGAGATGGACCCCGCCACCCTCCGCTTCACCTTTGTGAGCAGACAAGCCGAGCATCTCCTCGGCTATCCCCTCCAGCGATGGTATGACGACCCGTCGTTCTGGCCCGATCATATCCACCCAGAGGATCGGGAATGGGTCCTGGCCTATTGCCTGAAACAGACAAAGCTGGGTTTGGCCCATGAGGCCGACTACCGGATGATCGCCGCCGACGGTCTGGCTGTCTGGTTCAAAGACATCGTTACCGTGCATACAGAAGAAGGACGGCCCGTCTTGGCTCGCGGCCTTATGATCGACATCACGGAGCAGAAACGCGAGCACGAGTCATTGATTCAACTCCAGCATGCCGTGGCTCACAGCATGGAAGGCCTGGCCATTCTGAATGCCGACGGACTGTACACCTATATGAACCAAGCCCATGCGGCTTTGTACGGCTACGAGGTTGAAGAATTGATTGGAAAACCGTGGAAGAAACTGTATGGCCCCGATCAACAGATCACGATGGAACAAGTCCATATTCCCTTCTTGAGGCAGGTCGGATATTGGCGCGGCGAATTGGTCGGTAAAAAGAAGACCGGAGAGTTATTCGATGTCGAAGCGGCGTTGCAGCAATTTAGACGTGGCGAGGAACAGAACCCCGACCTTATCTGCACCTGCCGAGACATCACAGAGAGCAAACGAGTTGTTAGGCAAGAACGGCAGCGGTTCAGTTTGCTTCAAGAACATCAGGCCGGGCTGCTTGAATTGACTCAGAACGAAGCGGCCATCTCCGGAGACCTTCACCGAGCGTTTCAGGCCATCACCGAAATAGCCAGCCGCGTGTTGGCAGTCGATCGCGCCAGCATCTGGCTGTTCCTGGAAAACCGCTCGGCCATCCGGCTGCAAAATCTGTATGAGGTCATCGCCCGCCGGCACAGCGCAGGAGCTGTTCTTCAGGCCGAGCAATTTCCGTCTTACTTTCAGGCATTGGAGCGGGAAGAGCATACACTTGCGGCTCACGATGCCCACTCCGATCCACGCACCTGTGAGTTTTCATCGTCATATCTCACGCCGCTTGGGATCGGCGCGATGCTCGATGCGCCGATCAGATACAAGGGCAAGGTGGTGGGTGTCTTGTGTCATGAACATGTCGGCGCGTCCCGCGAATGGACCACCGATGAAATGGCTGTTGCCGCCTCATTTGCCACGGTGGCGACTCTGGCGATGGAAGCCAAGGAACGAGTGGAGTCGGAAAGAGCCTTGACCCAGGCCAAGGAACGTGCGGAAAAAGCGAGCGCAGCCAAAAACGAATTCCTTGCCAGCGTCAGTCACGAGATTCGCACGCCGATGAACGCGATCATCGGCATGGCCGATTTATTGTGGGATACAGAGCTGACTCCAGAGCAACGGAAATACCTGCGCATATTCCGGCGCGCCGGCGGAAATCTCTTGAGTCTGATCAACGACATTCTCGACCTGTCGAAAATCGAGGTCGGTCATCTCGAGTTGGAATCGACCGACTTCGATTTGAGTGACTTGCTCGAAAAAGTCATCGAGATCCTCGCCATGAAGGCGAACGAAAAGGGCATCGAACTCGCCTGCCACCTTTCGCCCGACGTCCCCCATGCCGTGACCGGAGACCCTAACCGGCTCCACCAGATCTTCATCAACCTCATCAGCAATGCCATCAAATTCACCGACCATGGGTCCGTGACAGTGCGGGTCTCGCTGGATCCTGAGAATCCCATGCCTGGAGCCATTCGATTTTCTGTCAGCGATACAGGAATCGGTATTCCGGCAGACAAGCTCACATCCATTTTTGACAGTTTCACACAAGCCCATACCTCAACCACGCGCAAGTATGGGGGGACGGGTCTAGGGCTGAGCATTTCAAAGCAAATCGCGGAGCTCATGAGCGGGCGAATCTGGGTCGAGAGCACCCTCGGAGAGGGCAGCACGTTTCATGGCTGCGTGCAGCTGGCAGTGCAATCCGGCCCTGCGCTTGCAGGCGATAAGGACTCACTCGACCTTCACGGAATCAGCACTCTCGTTATCGATGACCATAGCACCAACCGCCTGATCCTTCACGAAACCTTGTCGGCTATAGGTGCAGAGGTGACGGATGTCGCTACCGGTCGTGAGGCCCTCGTCGAATGGCGGCGAGCCGCTGCTTCTGGTACCCCCTTCCAGCTGGTACTTCTCGACTCTCGCATGCCGGAGATGGATGGATTTCAAGTCGTCGAAGAGATCAGGCGAGCCAGCCATTCCCAGGGTCTGACGATTATCATGATGACCTCCGACCATTGGGCCGACGATATTGCCCGCACCTACGACATGGGCTTGGGTGGATACTTGGTCAAACCCATCAGAAGATCGGACTTGCTCAAGACCATCGGTATCGCGCTCGACCGTTCGAAGGGGATCCACCCGACAACTCAAACGGCGTCAGTGGCCACCACCACTCCTACCGAAGCCAGGGCACTTCGTATTTTATTGGCGGAAGATTCCCCGGACAATCAGGTGCTGATTCGTTCGTATCTGAAGCAGACTCCCCATCGTCTCGATATCGCGGATAATGGAGCCATTGCATTGGAACTATTTAAGCACGGGTACTACGACGTGATCTTGATGGATGTGCAGATGCCAGTTATGGATGGTTATGAGGCAACGAAAGCGATCCGGGCCTGGGAGCGGGAGCAGGATCTTCCTCCCACACAAGTGATTGCCTTGACCGCGTTGGCGTTGAAAACGGACGGGGCCAAGATTCTTGAAGCCGGCTGTAATGCGCATATGACCAAACCTATCAAGAAACAGACGTTCCTCGAAGTCCTCCAGGCTTGTAAGGGAAGGCCTACGGCATGAACACAGGATCGAATAGAAATACCGAGAATACGATTACCCTGTATATCGACCAAGAGCTGGAAGAGATAATTCCCGGGTTTTTAGAAAATCGTCGGGGCGACGTGCAGACCATAGAAACGGCGTTACAAGAAAATAATTTGTCGCAGATCCAAATGATCGGTCATCGCTTGAAGGGAGATGGAGGAGGGTACGGATTCGACGCGATCAGTGCGATCGGAGCCGCTTTGGAGCAAGCAGCTGCGCGAGAAGACCGGCCAGCGATTCGACGACATACTGCCGAACTTACCGACTTTCTTGCCCGAGTGTTTGTGGTGTATCGGAGATAAGAGCCACGCTCTGCGCAGCGCGCACAAATGTCATCTCTGAAAAACTCACTGGCGAGGCGAATCCGGCGGCAACACGCCTTCTCTTCAACGAACATATTGACATCCCCACAGTGTGGAGTGCATAAGGTGAAGCGCAGGGCCAAGCAGGACTGCGTAGTTGGTGAAGCGCGCTCCCATTTTTAACCGAAGTTTGAGGCAAACCATGCTGGCTGTCCGATTGGTGCGACTGATCGAGAATCACATTGAACAGCTTTCCCGCGACCTCAGCGAGAAAGTATGGAACTCTCCCCGGTGCAGCGATTTGAACAAAGTCCCGGCGAACGAACTTCAAGCCCGCACGAGCGAGATCTACCGTAACCTGAGTGACTGGCTGTTGGATATGGACAAGGGCGAGGCCCAGTTGGAGCGGCGTTACACCGAGCTGGGCGCAGCGCGCGCCCAGCAGGGTGTGGCCTACAGCCACTTCGTCTGGGCCATCATCTCCACCAAGGGGCACGTGCGCGACTTCGTCCAGCGGGAAGGTCTATCCGAGAGTGCCATGGAATTGCATGGAGAGCTGGAGCTGTTGTACCTGCTCAGCCAGTTCTTCGATCGCGTGCTGTATTATGCTGCCGTGGGCTTCGAGCAAGAGCGCAACCGCATAGGAGGGACGCAGAAGAGGCGCAGAGGAGATCACGAGAGAAAATCCTAGTCGCGTTTGAACGGGTGAAACTCGTGCCTGTTGCCGTATCCACTGGAGCGCCGGTGTAGTGATTCATGACGGTGGTGGAGGGCAGGGGAGTTTAACCGCCATCCGTCGCGGGTTAGGCTCTGAGACATGCCTTCCCCGCTCCTGCTGAGGGGGCAGACCCCCTTCGAATCCCCCGGTCGGGGGTTCAACCTTCTGAACAATTATACAGCTGTCGAAGGTGTGTATCCGGCGGCAACGATTCGGGTGCCGCTGAGAGCGATGCAGGCTGACTCCACGCGCGCCAACGCCAAGACATACGCCTGCCCACTCACGCGATTTCCGCTTCCTCCACTCCCACGGCGGCCTTTGCAGACTTCGTGCTTGAAAGCCATGGCGTATGAGTTTACGTTAAACCGTTTGAAGTGTTGTCTGGAAGATAGTATGTCGAAACACTCACTCAACAAGGAGCTGCGCTGATGAAGGATTGGTTGGGAAATACCATATTGTCCATTGCAGGTGGGGTCGTTATCATCTTGCTAATGATGTTGAATTCGTATATTCAGCGAATAGCTAGAAAAGAGGAGGAGCAACGACTAGAGCTCCTGCGTTCCGAGCGTCTTAAACAAGAGAGATTAGCAGCTTCTCAGAGCCGTCGACCTGACGATATCTGACGTCCTGGCTGCCTGTGGAACTCGGCGTGTCTTCTCTCCGATTCCGGACACACGTGCGTTCTTCGCATTCTGCCCACGGTTCAAAATCTCATGCCATCTCCGCCCAACGCACCACCGCTTCAGGCGCGACGATCCGTTGCTCAACCTGAAAGCAGAGATGCAGCACTAACTTTCAAGGGCGATACTTGGAGTGTGAGGCGACATACCGGCATCATGGGCTCGAAGCCGTTCATCGAGGTCTGCGGTGATGCCGATCTAGCGTTGATTTGGGACCGAGATGCTTTGGAGGAGGTAGACGTACTTCATGAACCGTCCCCCTTCGCTAAAGCTGGCCTGCCAGCCGAAGCTTTAGCGAAGGCTGGTGGAGGGCAGGGGAGTTGAACCACCCTCCGTCGCGGGTTCGGCTCTGAGACATGCCTCCCCGCTCCTGCTGAGGGGGCCAGCCCCCTCGCACGCTCCCCACGAAGGGGGCACACCCCCTTCGAAGCCCCCGGTCGGGGGTTTAACCTTCCTCAATTGTTCAGGGTTTTGGTGGAGGGCAGGGGAGTTGAACCCCCGACCCCTACGTTGCGAACGTAGTGCTCTCCCAACTGAGCTAGCCCCCCACTTCGAAGCAGTATAATACACAACCATTCCCCGAGTCTCTAGCAGGATGCTGAAAAAGTCTGCCAGCGTCGTTCTCGTTTCGCTCAGAGGCTCAACGTACCGAAGGTACGCCTCGCCTCTTTGCTCGCTGCGGCCTTGCTGGACGAACTTTTTGAGCATCCTGCGGGACTATTCCGATTCGTCACACCATCATGATGGACTGATGACCGCGTGACCCTCCGGCTTTCCGGCTTCGATGAAGACGCGTCGCCCTTCAATCCGCAATCGCCCTTCGGCAAAGAGCTGGACTGCTCGCGGATAGACCTTGTGTTCTTGCTCGAGAATACGAGCAGCCAATGTGTCGGGACCATCGCCATCGAGAATCGGAACTGCTGCTTGCAGAATGATCGGCCCTTCATCCACGCCTTCCGTCACAAAGTGCACCGTACAACCGGCAAGTTTGCATCCCCACTCGATCGCCTTCTTCTGCACGTCCAACCCTGGAAACGAGGGCAACAGGGACGGGTGAATATTCATCATGCGATTCGCAAAGGCCTCGACGAGGATACTGGTCACAATTTTCATGTACCCGGCGAGTAACACCAACTCCACATTGTGCAGTGTGAGCAGGTCGAGAAGTTCGCGGTCGTACGCTTCGCGGCTGTCTGGTCTTCCTGCATAGGGTTTGGGGTCGACGAAGAAGTCCGGTAGTCCATGCCGGCGGGCGCGTTCTAATGCCGGGGCGTCTTTCTTGTTGCTGATGACGGCGACAATTTTCGCCTGAACCGTCCCTGCTTCGATGGCGTCGATGACTGCTTGAAGATTCGATCCGCGCCCGGATGCCAAGACGGCGACTCGTAGCGCATCCGTCCGCTTAATCGACATACTCCACCGATGGCCCCTCATCGTTCGATGAGACAATGGTTCCGATCTGGCAAGCGGGATCGCCTAAGGATGCGGCGCGCGCGATGATCGCGTGAACGTTTGCAGCCGGAACCACGAGAATCAGACCGATCCCCATGTTGAAGACGCGATACATTTCCTCACGCTCGACCTGTCCAAGCCGGGCGATCGCGTGGAAAATAGCCGGCACGGACCAGGCGCTTCGTCGTATCTGCGCCCGCACGCCGGAGGGAAATACTCGCGGGAGATTCTCAGTAATACCGCCGCCGGTGATATGAGCGATGCCCTTGATGGGATGCTCCTGGATCAAGGTGAGGACCTGTTTGGCATAGATTCTGGTCGGCGTCAGCAAGACATCTCCAAGAGGCTGATCGAATTCGGGTAGGCGACTGGTCACGCTGAGTTGTGCCTGATCCAATAAGACACGACGCGCCAGTGAATAGCCGTTGCTATGAAGACCGGTTGAAGCCAGTCCAATCAGGACGTCGCCCGGCACGATGTTGCGGCCATCGATGATCTTGGGGCGATCCACCACTCCGACGGCGAATCCTGCCAGGTCATATTCGCCCTCCGCATAGAACGAAGGCATTTCGGCGGTTTCTCCTCCAATCAAGGCGCAGCCGGCCTGGCGGCAGCCTTCGGCAATTCCCTTGAGCACAGACTCAGCCTTGGGAACCGCAAGTTTTCCCGTGGCGAAATAGTCCAAAAAGAAGAGCGGCTCGGCCCCGCTGACCACGATGTCGTTCACACACATAGCCACCAGATCGATCCCCACGGTATCGTGACGATCCGTGAGGAACGCAATCTTCAATTTCGTTCCGACCCCATCAGTACCGGAGACGAGGACTGGCTCGGCATAGCGATGCGCCTGAAGCCGAAACAGTCCGCCGAACCCGCCCAGGTCCGTCAGGACTTCCGGGCGGAACGTGGATCGCACCAACGGTGAAATGCGATCGACGAATTCGTCGCCCGCATCGATATCGACTCCGGCATCTCGATAGGTGGTCATAGGAGGGCGCATCTTAGCGGAGGGGTATTGGAGAGGTCAACGCACAAGCGCCAGGACTATTCGAGGGACAGTCTCAACTCTTCACCCACATCCCATTAATAGCGAGGCGGCTGGGATGGTCTCCACTGCGCGAATCTTTCCAATTCCCCATTTCATTTTCAAGGGTGGCCTGGTCGATCCTTGAATGCGCGCGTCGAACGTGCACATTCTATTTGATCCTTCCAAGCTTGCTCGCTATCTTTTCAAGGCTGGGAACTGATTGTCTCCCACTGCGCGCGTCCAACGAGGGCCTTCTGAGGCCGCGCGTTGCGCGAGCACAGGAGATGCCCACCGACCGATTGAAGCTTGCTAAGAACTAGGTATAATGAGCGCCCAACTCCGGGTGACCATGAGGGGAACGATGTCGGAACGATTTCATGCGCTCGTGGGTTTGATGGCGGCGTTGCGCGCGCCGAATGGATGTCCCTGGGACCGCAAACAAACGCATGAGTCGCTGAAACCCTATTTGCTCGAGGAGACCTACGAAGTGTTGGAAATTCTCGACCGACAGGACCGATCCAAGCTCCCTGAAGAGCTGGGTGATGTCCTGTTGCAAGTGCTCTTTCATAGTCAGATCGCGTCAGAGGCGGGCACCTTTACCATCGAAGACGTGCTTGAGCAATTGGCCGATAAATTGATCAGGCGGCACCCTCACGTATTCGGCAATGGCGCGACCGATCCGACTCCGACGAATGCCGACCAAGTCGTTGCGCGCTGGGAAGAGATTAAACGGACAGAACGTCAGGCCTCAGGCAAGCCGGACTCGGCGCTCGCCGGCGTGCCCCAGACGCTGCCCGCCCTCCTGAGAGCGTACCAACTTCAAGCCCGCGCATCACGCGTCGGGTTCGATTGGACCCACGACGCAACAGGATTTGATCAAGTGCTCGGCAAGATCGAGGAAGAAATCCAAGAACTCCGCGTCGCGATCAGAGCCCCCGATCCGAATCAGGCAGAGCCAGATGCCGCGACCGCTCGACAGGCACAGATCGTCGCGGAGTTCGGCGACGTGCTGTTTTCACTCGTGAACCTTTCCCGTTTCATCAAGGTGAATCCGGAGGATGCGCTGCGCCAAGCCGCCAACCGATTCGTCGAACGATTTCAATTCATCGAAGCCCGAGCGACTGCGTCGGGTCGCGCGGTTGGAGACCTCTCGTTTGCAGAAATGGATCGATTGTGGGACGAAGCCAAGAAACAGAATTCTGCCGTTGTCACCGAGGAACACCGTCATGAGTGATGAGCCACATCCCTACCAAGAAGGTAAACGCGCCGGTATTCACCCGCTCATCGTCGTGTTCGCCGTGCTGATTGGGCTCTGGCTGTTTGTGTTTCTCATCGTGCCCAGCTCAAAGAACAAACAAGCCACGGGGACGGAGGGGCCAGCCGGGCCGATCACCGAAGATCTCGAAGCCGCGCCGGTACTCTTTAAAGTTCAGTCAGTTGTTGCGGACATGAACGCCATCAGCCTCTCGGTTCCCCCAGAAGCGACCGACAGCCAAGTTGCCGGACTCTTGAAACGGTTTAAAAGCGATCGCCTTGCCGGCACCCTGGTCGATCTGTTGCCCCCCACTACACCCGGCCACAAATTAGGAGACCACGCCGTTGCCGATATCTACATCGTGTCAGATGCCCAATATGCGAAGGCTGACGTCATCCGCATCCTGACCCGCGGCGCGCATGCGCCTGGCAATCTGTACCCCCAGGCTGTTCCTTTCGAAACGGCGATGGAGGCCATTCGTGGCCACTATCGCATCGACCTCAACGACACCGGTAATCCAGACAGCGCCTCCCTCGGCTTTGCGGATGAGTCGGGGGTGCATTCGCGTCAGTATCGAAAAATCTTCTAAAAAGCAGGCCGCTGAAAAAGGCCCCAACTTCGTTCTCGGTTCGACAAAATCCTCAACGTACCCCAGAGGGTACGCCTCCGGTTTTCTCTCACCTGCGGCCTCGTTGGCTGCCTTTTTGAGCAGCCTGCTGCGATAGTCCAGTATCGAACGGCGTTCTCGTTGCCTCCGGTGCAGAAACCAGTAGAATCGATCATCAGGCTGCTCGGCAACATTAATGCTAGGGATATATGTGTGATTGCTAGACC
>SWDN01000017.1:95673-110979 GCA_005116775.1 Nitrospira sp. | reverse complement strand
AGAATTCCAGAAGGTTTCCACTCGGGACAGTCCGGAAGGGTGGTTTCGGGAGATGCGGAGCTAAGCTTTCCGGCCGGCGCCGACTTTCCGAATTACTCTGCTGAACAAATAAAAGGGGTCGGGAGTCTTTGCTGTGTAAGGCTTGGATGCGCCGTCGCGGGCAGTCATCGCATTACTTCGCTCCGTTAGCACAGCGTTGTCTGTCGGGATGCACAAGATAGCGAGGGCCGGTTGATAATTGGCTGGGCAGCGAGGTATTAAGCACGCCATGGCTTGGGGTACAAGCGATCAGATTGAAGGGCAGGCACGACTATTGGCGTACTGGGAAGATGCCCGTCCGCTAAGACTAGCCGATCATGCCGTGTGCAGTTGATTTGGGTGTCGTCGTCGGTGGCGAATACACAACATAAGATGCGGTCGGGTGAGGCGCGCAAATCGGACGCGATTTGGATTGGCGCGCCTGAACTATTTCTGCGCGCGGAGTCCCTGCACGATCTTTTTCTCAATGTCGGCCCGGTGTGCGAAGGTTTCGATCGGTGTGACCTGCCACTTCATCATGTTCGATGCGGGAAGCGCGCCGACGAGCGCGGTCACTTCATCTTTCGACTTGGCTTCAATCACAAGCCCCGCTCCGTCGCAGCCCAGGTTGAACTAGCCATACCCTGACCTCCTTGTTAAGTGATTGAGACCCACTACGTATGCCAGAGAAAAATTCTCCGGCGAAACATTACTGCTGGTGTGCTGCCGTTTGTCTGCGTGGCGGGAGAGTAGCGGATACGGTTTCTTGATGTCAAGTAGAATATCCAAGGTGGAAGCCTTGTACCGCGTGCAAAATGCGTGCGAACGGTTATGCACTTAACTCCAGTTTTATCGCCTACGATTTAGGAGGTGCTTGCGGCCATCCTAGAGCAGGGGAGAGGCTCGACAGTAACCGCTTGCGCTACTAATCTGTAGAACAGTTTCCAGCGGTCTCTAGACGTTCGACGGTTGAATCGAAACGTGAATTCGTCGAGATAGGTGTCCAGTTGTTCGCAGGACAGTGTTCCTTGATGAGCACTCATCAGCCAGCGTGTCAACAGGGAGGCCACTCGATGAACGCGGGGTAGCAAGATGTGAGCTGTTTTGCCGCTGGCATTGATCAGACGTGGTCGGTGCTTGAAGCCTTCCTGCTTTAGCCCCGCATAGGTTTTCCATCCGTCCGTGATAACCATGGACCCAGGCTCGATCACCTGTTTCACGAAGGTAACGAACTGGTTCGGAGTGGCAGCGGGAATCCTACGCAGGCGAATACGTCCGATTCCTTTCCCGTCAATCTGCGCGGCGATCGCCACAAGGGTCTTATTTTCCAAATGTCGGCGGCCTTTTCCGGCCTCGACGCTTCCCATGTGTATTTCGTCTACTTCAACTTGGCCTCCCAACATGTCCCAATCCGGAAGTACCACCGTGCGTCGCAATTTCTGTAGCCATAACCACGCAGTTCTGTAGCTGCCGAGGCCTAGCAGGCGCTGTAACCCTAGAGCACTGATCCGATGCTTTTTCTGATCGGTCATCCACCACATGGCTCTGAACCAGTCCTGCAAAGGAAGTCGGGTTCGATGGAAGATCGTGCCTGCCGTAACGGAAGCCTGATATCCGCATCGGCGACACATCAGGAGGCGTCGTGTGGTTGTCCAACTACCGCTGGTAGTGCATTGAGGGCAACAGAACCCGCTTGGCCACCTCAGTTGGGCCAGGTAAGCACGGCACGCTCCTTCTGTGGCAAAGCGCTGCTCGAATTCGGCGAAGGTTGGCATAATAAGTCCTCCACTGGTAGGGCTCCAGTACAACGAGGCCATACTGGAGTTAGGTGCCTAACTTATTTGCGGACAAAAACTACACAAAAACATATTGAAAATCAAGCGGCATGGGCGCGCATTTGCGCAAAAGCAATACTTGTGCCAATCAGTATTTTTGCTGCAAGGTCTTTCTGATTCTGGATCTCCGTGCCTGTGGACTCATGGATTGCCTCATCGCTTAGCCCTATATCGATGTGGTGCGACAACCCCAGAATATCACTCGGATCGGCCGATAGGACCGTAGAGTTTCTTCGCCCGCTCTCTTAAGAATAATTTGGTGAGGTGCGCACCCACTTCAGATCCTCTCGGTGCTGCACGGTCTGAGAGTTAATGCACGTGGTCGTCTGGTGGCGGGCGAATCTCTTTCTCGCGGTTGAGTAGTTCGATCTGTCGTGTCAATTCGGCGATGTCTGTCCACCCTGGTCCATCTACTGATGGGATCCAGCGAGCCCGCAAATAGCCATAACGGTCTATGAGGAACTCCATGTGCTTCGGTGAAGTTCCTTCGCCGGCCAGGTCGGGATTGCTGAGGGTTCTACGGAATAGGGCGTAGCTATGCGCGATCTCCTGCGCACCCTGTACCACCAATGGGAAGGGCATGGCGGTCGTGATCGTTGCCAGCTCCTGTGGGGCGGGATCTTTTAAGGGAGACGCGAGTACGATCGTATTGTTATCGCGTAGTGTGGCATATGCCGATCGCAACTGATCCAGCCTTGATTGAGACTCAGGCCACGAAAAGAGAACCAACAGAACTGCTTTTGCCCGTCGGAAGTCCTTCAAGGTACCGCTCGTTCCGTCATGAGCGGAGTAGGAGAAATTCTGCGGAGCCATGTAGGGTTGACCGGGGGCGACATAGGGGTTGATGAGACGCGCTTGATAGCCGCGGGAGGTGGCATGGAGAAAGTTGACGATATCCCAACGGTCTTCTTCGGAAAGCTTATCGGAAAATGCCGGCATGCCTGTACCGGGAATACCGTGGGTCAGCCAGTGGAAAAAGTCTCCCGCAGTATGCTTGGCCGTGTGCGGTTCTGTGAGTAGATCTACTGGTGGTATAGGGAAGGTCTTGGCCAGAACGCCATTGCCCTTGGCTTGGGGACCATGACAAAGTACACAGTTCGCGGCGAATAACGTCACACCATTGGCAATGGAAATGGCATCGAATGGGACCGGCGTCTTCCGGTAGGTTTCTGGAAACGCCTGAGTGGCTAGGGGAGGCAGCGCCGCAACCAATGCGCAGGCTGCCAGTATGGCTGGGATGGCGATGCGCCACTTTGTCTTCCAACGTTTGAACCGACCGAGAGGAATTGCCCCAACAGCGAGGAGAAGCAGTAGGCCTCCGATTCCCGTGCCGATCATCATGCCCACCCCACCCCAGGTGGCGTCGATGGAGAAGCGGAACGGATAGGGCCAGTCTTCAATAACAGCGTGCTTTGCTGGAATGGCGTTAGCCAGGATTGTCGCAACCAGTACCAGCCCCAACCCGAGCACGAATTCGACGGGGACCCACTTTCGAAGCCCTCGTCCGCCGGTCGTGGCCCTATCCACGCTCTGGTCGAGTGCCGGAATCCAGCCGCTCGGTCACGGCATGGTGTATATGACCTCGATTGCGTTGGCGCGGTCCGGGCTGTTCATTAAATACGCCAGAGTCATCGCGACAACTGTGATTGTGGTGTGCGGAGCCTGGTCGATTTGGGGAATCAGCGGGATTCCCGAGCAGGGTGATGTCGGGGGGGCGGTGCTCTTCACGGCGTTTTTGATCTGCCTGTTTAGAGGTCGATCGCCGTTGGTGTATCTCGCGGCCTTCTTTATTACCACGTGGCTTGAGATACTTGGCACTGCAGCTGGGGCCTGGAAGTGGGCATTAGTCGATCCTGTATTTGGGTTGACCCAGGGAAACCCTCCTAGCGGTGTGGCCGTCTGGTATTGTCTCGTCGATGCGGTCGCGCTCAGTGGAGGTCCTCTAGTAGGGCGTGGCCTAAACCTTCTCAGCGGGTGGCTTCAATCGAGGGGCTATGATCCAGATCGAATGGGGAAACTGTCGGGGCTGTTGGGCGTTCGAGGCCATGTACGTGAGGATCTTCACGCGCAGATCTGTCGCACCTCGCAGGCCATCAGTACGTCATTGAAGAATCCTGATCTTGCTGTCCAGCCGCTCGATAAAACCTGATTCGAATTTCGACATATCGGGTCAGCGGCCTAGCAGTCCCTTGAGCAAGTCTCGACCCTGTTGCTTGAGATCTTCTGGTTTTGTTGTGCCTTTCAGCAGCCCACCAACTGCTTCTTCTACTTTCTTCCGTACCTGCTCCTGAACTCTTCCGGTGAGGCCCTTCATATCTAACCCGTACGATGGCGCCTGTGTCGTTCCGGTAATCGTCAGTGGAAGGCTCAAGCGGTCTCCTTTCATCGCGAGCTTGGCAGCAGGCGATGAGTGGGCGATCTTCTGGCTGAGGTCTTGTGACAGGCTGAGGTTCACGACCAGATTCAACTGCTGGTCGAATCCAATAGTGCCTCCTCCTGTAGCCTGAAAATCGTGGCTATCCATCAAGAGCCGTTGGACGTGGATGATCCCTTGCTTGATGGCAAGATCGGTCTCGATCGTCGAAAACGCTGTTGCCTTGGCATCATCGAGGGAGATACCGGCGATGTTGAGGATTGAGATGGCTTCCTGAAGCAGATTCACCCCTTCGATCTTTCCGTCTTTCACTGCCACGTGTCCCGTACCCTCCAAAGATTTGGTGAGGTCCGGCATAGAGAATCCGCGGCCTTGCACGCTGAGATTGGCTCCTGCCGTTCCGCTGATCGAGACCTGAGAGGTTGCCAAGGCGTCGAGCGCCTGGCCAAGCTGCACCCCCTGAATCGTCACCTTGCCTGTGAACGGTGGTGTCTCGGAGCCGGACGTGATCCGTCCCCCCGCCATCATCTGTCCGTCGAAGAGCTGAAGGGAAAAGTTCTGTAACCGCACGTCTTGGCCGGCTACTTCAGCTGCAATCTGGAAATTTTTCACATCGACGGGTTTCTGTAATGGTAGAGCAATCGGCAGGTTGGCCGTATTGATGACCGGCGCACTGATATTCAGGCTGGCATTTTGCCCGGACGTCTTTCCGGTGATGGTAAAATCGGTTTTTCCCAACGCGAGTTGGAGATTGATGGCGTCGATATCCGTGGATTCTTTCAATGGGCCAAAGGTACCGTTGAGGATTTGAGCCTGGGGTTCTTCTATGAAGTGTCGGAAGGCATGACGCCGGACGAAGCGGAGCGTCTCTATCAACACGTCTACGAAAAGGTCAGCGAGGTCGTGTGCGAGTTGCCGTTCAATTATTCGATGGCCGATGGGTTATTGTACATTGCACGGGCCAAAGCCCGGGAAGTGCGCGAGCCTCAGCCGACTGGATCGTGATGAGTCTGTCCCCCAAGAGTATATAACGTGATTGCCGCGACGAATCCTACCATCGATCGGATTACAGGGAAGCTCAGCGATCAATCCCTGTTGTTTCGATATACCATCAAGCTTGTCCTGCTCGTCTCCTTCTCGGAATTGATCCTCTACCGGCTTGTGTCGCGGCTGGGAATGCACCTCAGCAAGCTGGCCCAGGAGCATGAATGGATTGTCCCGACCTTTACGGCGCTCACGCAAATTGGCCAGTGGCTGCTCAATGTCGTGGCGATTCTGTTGTTTCTTGCCCTCAGCGTGGCGGCTATCAATCGAGTGGCCAGTCGTGGATTCGTGGGATCCAACATCATTGTGATTCCCTGTGTCGCGCTCCTGTTGCTTCTCACCGCGGGGTTTCTATTGGTCCCACCGGCCTTTCTTGGCTCGGCTATTTATAACCTCGTGGCGTTGACCGCGCTGACCGCGCTGATGGTGGAATACATCTCGACCCACACTGAATGGTCGCATCGCGCCATGGGTGTCACCTATCTTCTGGGGGTCGGGGGCTGGTTGTATTATCAGATCATGTCCACCATCTATAGTTTTATCGGGACGGTACAGGCTCCGCCCTTCGTGTACGAAGCGCATCGCGGGGGTGAAGGGCTCTTGGTTTTGTCCAGCATCCTGGTGATGTGGGCCTATGGGCAGGGCGTTTCGTTTCGGACACGCAATCAACGGCAACGCCGCCGCGCGATCTGGTTTTGGGTGACGTCCGTATCGGTGTTTACCGTCATGCTGTTCTTAGATTATCTGCTCCATCGGTATGATGCCGGGATGGCCAGTAGCATTCGGAAGGCGGCGGACGGCATCGGGTGGATCTTTCAGTTCGGCATGGGCTACACATTTTTTCTCCCGTTTGCGTTCTACTTGACAGGTCTGTTGTGTTGGTCGTACACGATCATTAAGTTGCTCAACATGGGGCGGCTTGCCGGGTATGGCCTTGGATTGATGTTTATCGCGGGGTATGCGCTTCTCTATTCGAATCTCACGCTGATGGTGGTGCTCGGCGCCATGCTTTTGACCATGGATCGGCAGCGGCGTGATGCGACGGAGTCTGCGCCGGCCTCGAACGCTCCCGTGGTCGGCAGACCGGACTCATTGGCGGGCGGACACATTTAACGGATCTTTATCTACAGGGAATCGTATGAACGAACCAACCGCTTCTGTTCCAGAACAAAGCCAGACCATCGTCGATCCCGGCGATCAACCGCTGAACCCAGACGAAGAAATCGTCGAAATTGAAAAGCTCTTGGCGATTGAGCCGGACGATTTCCAAGCCCGTTGCCGATTAGGCGAACTGTACTTCAGCAAAGGCCGGATGGACGATGCGCTCGTGGAGGTCAAGAAGGCGATTGAGATGGCGGAGGGGCTCCGAGCGGAAATGAATCGGTCGCTCGCGATGTACTATTCGAATTTGGGCACGATCTACGCGACGAAGGCCATGACGGACGAAGCGGAAGCCGAGTTCAAACATGCGCTCGACGTGTTTCCCCACGATGTGCTCGCGCTGTTCAATCTTGGGCGGGTCCATGCCGACAAAAAGCAATTCATGGAAGCCAAGGGGTATTACGAGCGATTGGTGGAAATTACGCCGGACGATCCCATGGCCTGGTACAATCTTGCCGGGGTCTATGTCGAACTCGATAATCCCCAGGTATCGGATTACAATACCATCGATATGGCGATTCAATGCTATATCCGCACGCTGGAATTGGACCCGAAGCATCTGGAGGGCAGCTTTAAGCTGATGGAGTTGGCGCTGAACCACAAGAAGACGGATCTCGCCATCAAGGTCATGGAAGAAGCCGTCGAACAGAATCCGGAAGAGCCGCTGGCCTATTACAACTTAATCAGTGTGTACGACAAGGCGAAGATGTTTGAGCAGGCCGAGCAGGCGCGAAAGCGATTGAAAGAGCGATTTTCCAAACGGACGAAAGAGAGCAGCGCATCCTAACCGCCCAACCATACGGAGGAACACACCATGTTTGGGAGTCTTGGCATTACAGAGTTGATCCTGATTTTGGTCATCGTGCTGGTCATCTTCGGCGCGGGAAAGTTACCGCAGCTGGGAGAAGGAATCGGGAAGGCGATCAAGGGCTTTAAGAAGTCCGTGCATGAGGCGGATGCGATTGAAGCTGAAGCTCAAGCGGCTCAGCAACAGAGCGCAGCCGCTCCGCAGCAAGCGATTCCGCAACCCATAGCGCAGGCGACTGCTCCTGTGGAACAGCCGGCTGCGCCGGTTCATTCAGCGTCACGCGGCTAACCGGCCGGAATAGGGCGACAGGTATATGGACACCGAACTGCAGCTTGCGGTCGGCTATATCGAAACCTTTGCTGGTAATGGCAAGGCCCGGAGCACAGGCGACGGAAAACGAGCGGTCAAGTCAGGCATTCCACTGCCTCATCATGCCGCACTCGACAAGGACGAGACATGGTTTTACTTTGCCGAGTCCGGGTCCGATCGTATTCGGCGGGTGAATCTCCGGGAAGGCACGCTGCATAATTTCGCCGGCATCGGCGAAACCTGTTATAGCGGCGACGAAGGCCTCTGCGGCGAAGCCGGGCTCTATTTGCCCCTCGACGTCGCCTTCGACTCCCGCAACAATCTCTATATCTGCGACTCCGGCAGCAACCGCATCAGAAAAATAGACCATGCGACCGGCATTATCACCACGATTGTGGGGACCGGGCAGCACGGATTCAATGGAGACGGTCCGGCTCTTGAGACGAATCTCACCTGGCCTGCCGCCATCGCGTTCGATCCCGAGGATGTCATGTACATCGCCGATACCCAGGCGCATCGCATTCGTCGGTATGACCCTCTGACAGGCATGGTGACGACGATTGCCGGGACGTGGACGGCAGAGGACGAGGCCCGTGAGCAACCGCTCGTGGCGCGAAATTTAGTGGTGCTTTCCGGCGACGCGATCGGGATCGATTTCAGCGACGATCACGGCTGGCTGATGCCGGTCTGTTCAGACGGACTGGATATGTCCATGTATCTCGACGATGGCAAGCCCGCGCTTGAAGCCCGCCTCTATGACGCTGTCGGCCTCACCGTGAACGGGAAAGGCGACGTCATTTTTGTCGACAAGGGTAGTAACCGCGTTCGCAGCATCGATCGCCGCAACGGTATTATTTCGACAGTGGCCGGCGTCTGCCGGTACGGCTACGACGGCGACGACAAGCCGGCGGTCAGAGCCATGCTCCATGCGCCGGAAGCCGTGGTGGCCGATCAGCAGGACAACCTATACATCTCCGACACGATGAATCATCGGGTCCGAAAGGTCGATGCGGCAACCGGAGTCATTACAACGGTGGCGGGGAACGGAGACAGTGGCTACGAAGACAAGAATATGGGCGGCTGCGGCGCCGCGAGGTTCGTGGCAAAAGAGTCGGCAGGGACCGTAAAGCATGGAGACGGCCTCCTCGGAGTCGAGGCCGTCGTGAATTCTCCCGTCGGGCTCTCACTGGACTCCCAGGGGTATCTCTACATCTGCGAACGAGGCGAAAACAAAATTCGACGTGTGAAACTCTGGTAGCGATTCGTCTGCGGTCGGCTTGGCCTTGCTCGGACTGTGTGGTAGTCTGAGTCCATCATGACGGGCTCGCACCGGTCACCCGAGGGCGTTGCATAGTGCGTACGATGACCAAGGTGTCTTCCCGCCCGATCCTGCTTCTTTTCCTCTTCATTCTGGTTGTGGCCGGCGTCCTAGTCGGCGTCGGTGTGCCCCTTGTCAGTTCCGAGGGGATGATCATTCGCACGCATCTTATCGAGGGAGACTTGCCGCTTGGGCCTGAGGATGGCGACTGGGCCAAGGTCTCGCCGATGACGGTTCCATTGAGCGGGCAGATCATTACGCGGCCAGTCTGGCCGGAGCCGAGCGCGCGGGCCCTGACGGTGAGATCGCTTCATAACGGCACGGAGATGGCGTTTCTGCTTGAATGGCAGGACAACACGAAGAACGACCGTCTGACGCCTGGAACCTTTCGCGACGGCGTCGCGATCGGATTACCGCTTGGCGATGCTCCTTCGTTCTTCTGCATGGGCCAACTCGATCACTACATCAATATCTGGCATTGGAAGGCCGATTGGCAGAGCGATATCGACCGCCGGGCTGCCAAGGCTTCAGAGAAAGCGCGCGAGGGTGTGCGGACGTTTGAAGTCATTCCGCGCCGTGTCTCTTCTGTCGAAGATCTTATCGGTGGAGGCTTTAGCACGCTGACGACGAAAGATAAGCAGGGCCGGGTTCAGGGGCACGCCGTATGGAAGGATGGAGTCTGGCATGTTGTGATGCGCAGACCCTTGGCGAGTGAGGAACAGGAGAACGAAGCCAAGCTGATTCCCGGACGAGTGCAAACGGTGTCGTTTGCCGTCTGGAACGGTGAAAACAAAGAGCGGAACGGGCAGAAATCCGTCACACCGTGGTTTCAGCTAGTCATCGACCCAATTGCGAAACTGTAACAGAATGCTGAAAAAGGAGGCGGGGTAGCTGGGACGATCCCCGTGCTCGCGCAACGCGCGGCTTCGGAAAGCCCTCGTTGGACGCGCGCAGTTGGGATCATCCCAGCCACCCCTGATAAAGCGACGGTTCCCTGCGGCCTTGCTGGACGGCCTTTTTGAGCATTCTGTGGAGTGGTTCTGATGAGAGGCGGATTCGTTGAGAGATGGTCGACTCAGATCAATCAGTTCGCATACAAAGGCCCTTCGGAGTGGAAGGGCCTTATTTTTGTGTGCCAGTTTGTGCCTGGGAGTCCTGACCGGGCTTCAGACGGCCCCGGTGAGTGCGGAGGATCAGGAGCCGATGACCGTCGATGACGCTGCGCGGTTGGGTGAGGAGTTCGGCGTGATCGTCGGAGATGTGGACGAGGATATCAAAAAAGAATTGAAATTGGAACGGGCGCAGGGCGTGGCGGTATTCGAAGTGATCGGGAGTTCGCGCGCCGACAATGCCGGCATCAAGGTTCGGTCCATCATCAAGGAAATCGACAAGACAGAGATTCGAAACATGCTCGACTTCGGGAGAGCGATCAAAAGGGGAATGAAAGCCTGTAACTTCACTGTCGGCACTTATGAGCCGGCTGACCCAGGCGATCCAGTCGGGTGGGGAGTGAACTTCCATTTCGTCGGATGCAAACGAGATTGAGGATGGCAGGACGGAAACAGTACGTACAACGAATTGCCGTGGGCCTGTTTCTCGCCCTTATTGTCGGCGATCTCGGCCTGTCTCATGGCTCAGCTATGGCGCAGAAGGCTGAGGTTCAGGCCGACTGGGTAGCGGATATTGAAAAAGTTTTCATCCGATCGGAAGACTGCAAGCAATGCCACGACCGACACTATGAGGAGTGGAAAGGCGCGCGTGAGCAGACGCCAGATTTAAAAACATTTGGCCGTGTCGATGCGGCCCTCTTGCACGGGACGTCGCTGGAGTCGCCGGTGTTCCGCACGGTGTTGGGTGTGTGGTTACAGACCGATCCAACCGCCGACGAGCGCCGCCGCTGTCTCGCCTGTCATGTGCCGTCAACCACCGTGTTCCCGCAACATGCCGACAAGATTGTGGCTCAGGTGCTGTCCGGCAAGCCGCAAGTAGAGGGCATCGGGTGCGCCTCCTGCCATCTCATCAAGCAGGTCGAGCAGACCGTCGATTCTCCGCCTACATTCAAGATCGAGCCGGGCAAAATGATCTATGGGCCCTACGCGAATCCGGAGGAAAACCTCGTCCATCCTGCGACGCAATCCGATCTGTTCCGTGGCGCGAACTATTGCGCGTCCTGTCATTTCGACAAAGTGAAGGATGCGATGCAGAAGGATTTGCCCGGTGAGATCCTGCAGGGGGCTGTGTGCCAAGATTGCCATATGGAGCCCTCGACCGGCAGTTCTACCTCAAAGCGCGGGGCCATGACCCGCGCGATCGGTCGGCACTGGTTCCGCGGCGTCGTCGTGTCTGGCACCATCCTGAAGAATCGGAATCTCCAGGCGGAATGGATGCCTCGTGTGGATGTTGAGGCAACCAAGTCTGCCACGGCGGTAGAGGGGACGGCGCTGGTCAGAATCGGCAGCCTCCCGCACAGTTTTCCAGACGGTGACCCGGTGCTCAAGCAGTTCTATCTGATCCTGACCGCCAAGGATGCGCAAGGGATGGTGCTGAAGGAAGAGACCAAGCAGTTCGGCTTGTCCTACGAGAAGATTCTCCGGGGCTCGATTCCCGATCCCTTCATCAAGGGGGGGCATACGAGAAAAGTTCCCTTCTCTCTTGCGATTCCAGCCGGATTGACTGTTGCGTCGATTGAAGCGGTGTTGAACTATGCATTGATCCCGACGCCTGATCCGGCGCTTAAAGAAAAGTATCTCAAGACCTTGGCGACCGACCAAGAGCGAGAAACCGCGAAAAAGATTTTCGACGAGTATACGCAGCCACGGCTTTTGACGTACCGGGCCAAAACACTCTAACAGGCTGCTGAAAAAGCCCGCCAGCGGCGTTCTCGACTCATCGAAATCCTCAACGTACCCCAGAGGGTACGCCTCCGGTTTCGATTCGCCTGCGGCCTTGCTGGCAGGCTTTTTGAGCAGCCTGCGAAGAGGCTGAAGGATTGCATGATGTGGCGAAATTCATTCCTTGTGAAAATCAGAATTGCTGCGGCGATTGCCGTGGTGGCGTTGTGTCTTGTCCCCTGGTTCGATCGCGGCGCGTTTGCGGAAGAGCTTGGTTTGTCGCAGAGCGTCATCGAACAGGCCTTTCCAACCGCCAGCAAATGCAAACGCTGTCATGAGCGTGTCTTTGAAGAGTGGGACACCTCTCCACTCGCGCGTTCGATCCATTCCCCGGCCTTCCGCGCCTCACTCGACGCATTTTTGTCATCTCCTTCAGGAAAAGACAAAGCGCTGTGCTTTCGCTGCCATGCGCCGCACGTGCGAGAATTTTCCGATCGAGTCCAGCTCTTTATCAATCAAGCTAAGGCCGGAGATCCGTCGCTGGATGGGGTGGCCTGCGCGCAATGCCATTTGATCAAACAGGTTGATCGGACAAAACAGCCGCCAGAGCCGAAGTACGACATCGAGAGCAAGACGGTCTATGGTCCCTACAAGGATTCTGTTCAGAACCGGGCGCATCAGTCGATGGAGCTGGGGTTATTTCAAAAGTCTGATCTCTGCCTCAATTGCCACCAGTCGGTTCCTTCGGCTGCCGGCTTAGGCAAGACCAACGATCTGCTGGGCAACTGGGATCAGAGCAAGGCCGTGAAGTCCGGCAAAGAATGTCAGACGTGCCACATGCCGGAGCAAGTCGGCGAGTCGGCCAATGGAGAGAAAAAACGGAAGACCGCCAACCATACCTTCCCAGGCCGCATCGGCAAGCTTCGGCAAGAAGCGGCTAAGCTGGACGTCACAACGAAAATCGAGGGTGAGAAAACGACGATCACGGTGAAGGTGCAGAGTCTCGTTCCACATAATCTGCCGACCACCCATCCAGCTTGGGCGAGCGTCGTGTTGGATTTGGATATCAAAGGGAAGAATCTGAAGACCGTGTTTGCCGACAAACGTATCTATGGCCGAATCTATCAGGATGCCAGGGGCGAGAAGACGAGCTTCGACTTTGAAGCAGTCAAGGTGCTGGAGGATACCGTCTTGAAGCCGGAAGAAATGCGTGTCGAGACCTTTACCTTCCCTACACCGCAAGATACCAAAACGTTCGATGTCGAAGCGACCCTCAGCTATGCGCCGATCACAGGCCCCGCTCCATTCCTACAGCGTGTTGAAGCAGAATCCTCCAAAGGCTCTCAAGACCCAATCTTCCAGCCGATCGAAATCGTCAAATACGCGGAGAATATCGCGGTCTCCAAATAGCGTCGTTCGTCGCTCGTGAAGCGTATCTCGTCGAAGACGAAGAATCTTCGCGTCATGCGAGATACGAACGACGCTTCACGAGACCCGCTTCACGGGTTATTAGTCGCAGACGATGCTGGAGCCGGGCGACTTCATCTTAAAAATCTGGACGGCGTTGTACATGCCCTTGGCCGGATGGTTGAGGATGAGGCGTGAATTCGTAATATGGGTGTCGAGCAATTCGTATTGTCCACCGCTGAAATAGATGTCGCAATCATCGATCGCGCAGTTTTTGTAGACGTGGTTGTCCAGCGACAGCTTCGCCTTGCTGAACTGCTGCCCCTCCACCAAAATATAATCCGGCGCCACGCCCACGACCATCTCCTCCGCGGCGCACTATAACAAGTCTCTTTTTGAACCGCAAACCGCCAAATTTACTGTAGCAGCAGTGGCTATCTATACGTTCTTTTCCGTTCTGTTGAAAGAGAATGGCGGCTGTTGGTTCAACTGCGGACGTCGAACGAAGCCCTACTTAGGGCGCACGTTTTGGGAGCAAAGAACCGATGCCAGTGCTTTCATCCTTTTTTTTCATCTTGATCCCTTCTTCTCACCCCGCTGTGTTATTCGCCTTGTTGTGGGGTGCAGGGGCCTTCTCCGACAAATTCGGCTTATTGACCGCCGTAGGATTTCTGATCGGCGCCGGCGCGTCGTCGTTGGCCGGGTACGTGGGTATGGTCATTGCGGTGCGGGCGAACGTGCGGACGGCCCAGGCAGCCCATAATGGGATGAACGCGGCGCTGACCGTGGCGTTCCGTGGCGGCGCGGTAACGGGGCTTTTGTTAATCGGCTTGGGCTTGCTGGCCATCACCATCTTCTATACGCTGGCCTCGCAGTTTGCGGGCCAGGAGAAAGCCATCCATGCCTTGCTGAGTCTTGGGTTCGGCGGCAGTTTGATTTCGGTGTTTGCTCGTGTGGGCGGCGGTATCTATACCAAAGCGGCGGACGTCGGCGCGGACCTCGTCGGGAAAGTCGAAGCAGGCATTCCGGAGGACGATCCTCGCAACCCAGCTGTGATTGCGGATAACGTGGGCGATAACGTCGGCGATTGCGCCGGTATGGCCGCGGACCTCTTCGAGACGTATGCGGTGACGACGGTGGCGGCGATGGTGTTGGCCTTCACATTATTCAAGGGAGCCAGCGCCCCGATCCTGTATCCTCTCGCGCTCGGAGGCGTCACGATCTTCGCAACGATCATCGGTATTTTCTTCGTGAAGGTAGGCCAGGGCGGCGAGATTATGACGGCGCTGTACAAGGGCTTGTTTGTGGCGGGCGGTATTGCGGCCATTGCGTTCTTTCCCGTGACCTCTTCGATTATGGACGGTGTGGGCGGCGTGAGTGGGGTGAGCTACTACCTTGCGGCCTTGATCGGTTTGGTTGTGACACTGGCGCTCGTCTTTATTACCGATTACTACACGTCCAAGAGTTATAAGCCGGTGAAGGCTATTGCCAAGGCCAGTGAGACGGGCCACGCGACCAACATCATTGCCGGATTGGCAGTTGGGATGGAGTCAACAGCTTGGCCGGTGGTGGTGATCGGGGCAGCGATTCTTGGGAGCTACTGGATCTGCGGTGGCGCGGCTTCTGGCGGTTTATACGGTGTGGCGGTTGCGGCTGTGTCGATGTTGTCGATGGCTGGTATCGTGGTGGCGATCGATGCGTTCGGCCCGATCACAGACAACGCCGGCGGGATTGCGGAGATGGCCCACCTCGGCAAAGAGGTGCGGGATATCACCGATCCATTGGATGCAGTTGGGAACACCACAAAAGCGGTCACTAAGGGCTATGCAATCGGATCAGCGGCTCTCGCGGCGGTGGTGCTCTTTGCCGAATATGCGCGTGAGGTGGCAAAAGGGAGCGGTGCGAGCACGTTCGATCTTTCCAATCCTTCTGTCCTCGTCGGACTCTTCTTGGGCGGGATGTTGCCATTTATTTTCGGAGCCCTCTGTATGAAAGCGGTGGGAGAGGCAGCCGGTCTTATAGTGGAAGAGGTGCGCAGGCAGTTCAGAACGATCAAAGGGATTATGGAAGGGACCGGTAAGCCCGAATATGGGACCTGCGTGGATATTGTGACCCAGGCGGCGATCAAGAAGATGATGGTGCCGGGATTGATTCCTGTTATTTCACCGATTGTGGTTGGTGTGATTCTGGGACCGCAGGCC
>SWDN01000017.1:79200-95573 GCA_005116775.1 Nitrospira sp. | reverse complement strand
ATCTGACTCAGCGGGCTTCGTTAGCCCAGGCCCTCTCGATTTCTCCAGCCACAGCCTCGTTGTTTTTGGCCCGTGGCGTGACCACGCCGGATGAAGCGACGACATGGATGTCGTTGCAGACACCGCACGATCCGTTTTTGATTCCCGATATGGAGCAGGCGGTCGAACGGTTGCATCGTGCCGTTACGACTCAGGAACCGATCTGTTTTTATGGCGACTACGATGTCGATGGGATTACGGCGACCAGCGTCTACCTGTCGTTCTTCAGAGGCTTGGGCGCACGAGTTCGAGCGTATGTTCCGCATCGTCTCCGCGAAGGCTATGGGCTCAACCTCGGCGCCGTGCAGCGCTTGCATGACGAGGGGATCTCGCTATTGGTGACGTCCGATTGCGGCACGACGTCGCATAAAGAAATCGCATTAGCGGCCAGTCTCGGTATGGATGTGGTGGTGACGGACCATCACCAGACCGATGAGGAGATGCCACCGGCTGTGGCGGTGCTCAACCCCCATCGAGTCGGCGCCCTCTATCCGTTTCGCGGGCTCTGTTCCGCTGCGCTAGCTTATAAAGTGGCGCAGGCCTACCAGCTCCGCTATGGAGTTGCCGGGGTACCCCTGGAGTCGTTGCTCGATCTCGTGGCCTTGGCGACGGTCGCCGATGTCGTTCCCTTGCACGATGAGAATCGGAGCTTTGTACGTGAAGGACTGGTTCAGCTGTCGCGTGGTGCGCGTTGCGGCGTTCGAGCGCTGAAGCAGGTGGCGGGGGTCACGCAGAATTGCACGGCGGAGACGATTGCTTACAAGCTGGCGCCGCGTATCAATGCTGCAGGGCGATTGGATGATGCCATGTTGGGTGTGCGGTTGCTGACGACTGACGACCCAGCCGAGGCTCAGCGATTAGCAGACCGGCTTGAGCAGTTGAATCGCGAGCGGCAGCGCATCGAAGTGGATATTATGACGGAGGCGCTGGCCTCGTTGAAGGATCGGGACGTGTCGCCAGCACTCATATTGGCCTCCCGGCAGTGGCATCTCGGGGTGGTCGGTATCGTCGCCGCGCGCTTGGTCGACAGATTTCAGCGCCCGGCGATTGTGATGGCGATCGATGAGCAGGGCATCGCCAAAGGTTCGGCGCGGACGACCGGCGGGTTCGATCTCTATCAAGGGTTGGCGTCCTGTCGGGAGCTGTTGGAGGCTTTCGGTGGGCATCCGAGTGCTGCTGGTGTGACGATTCGCGAGTCTCGGATCGACGAGTTTCGCGCCAGATTCTCAGAAGTGGTGGCCGGGTGGACCCACGACGGCGGCAAGGTTCCGACATTGAATGTCGATGCCGAGGTGCGTCTGGACGAAGTGAATCTGCAGTTGATCCAGGAGATCGGCTCGCTGCATCCGTTCGGTGAGGGTAATCCGGAGCCCACGTTTGCGGTGACTCGTCTCGAAGTCATGGATTCGCGCACGGTCGGCGAGAAGCATCTGAAAATGACCGTGCGGCAGGGGACATCGCTGCCGTTCGACAGTATTGGATTCGGCATGAAATCGCTGCTGGAGCGTGGCATTCCGTCCCGCGCCCCGGTCGACCTGGCCTTCACGCCTGAATTGAACCATTGGAACGGCCGTGACCGGATTCAGCTTCGTATTCGCGATGTCCGAGCGAGTGTGCGTGAGTAAGGTAGTGAGCGCACTATGGTGTACCAAACCGTCACAGATCTCGACCAGCTGGTGGATCGAATCAGAAGTTATGCTGCCGATGCTGATCTCGGCCTCGTTCGCAAGGCCCACGAGTTTTCTGCGAAAGCGCATCAAGGGCAACTTCGCCGATCCGGAGAGCCCTACCTTCAACATCCCATCGCCGTCGCCGGAGTCCTGACCTCGCTCAAAGCCGATGTCGTCGCCATCGTCGCAGCGTTGCTGCACGACACCCTGGAAGATACGGTTGCCACGCCTGACGAACTCGAAAGAGAGTTCGGGAAGGACGTCGTGCATCTGGTCGATGGTGTGACCAAGATCGGCAAGATTACGTTTCGCAGCTATGAGGAAAAACAGGCGGAGAACTTCCGTAAGATGGTGCTGTCGATGGCGGACGATATCCGAGTCGTCCTCATCAAGCTGGCCGACCGGCTGCACAACATGCGCACCTTAGAACATCTCGGCGCGGCGAAGCGGGAAGAGATCGCTCAGGAAACGCTGGAGATCTATGCGCCATTGGCGAATCGCCTTGGAATCGGGTGGATCAAGAATGAGCTGGAAGACCTCTGTCTCAAGCATCTCAAGCCCGAGGTCTACGAGTCATTGCGTGTCCTTGTGGCAAAACGGGATGAGGATCGGCAGCAGTATATCGATGAAGTCAGCCAGCTCGTGAAGAAGGCCATGCAGGAGAACGGATTAGCGGGACAAGTCTACGGGCGGCCCAAACATCTCTACGGCATTTACCAAAAGATGAATAAGCAGTCGATTACGTTCGAAGAGGTCTACGACCTTACCGCGCTGCGGATCGTGACCGATACCAAGATGAACTGCTATGCCGTGCTTGGGGTGATTCACTCAGTCTGGCGGCCTGTGCCCGGGCGCTTCAAAGACTATATTGCGATTCCAAAGTCCAATCTCTATCAGTCGCTGCATACGACAGTGGTGGGTCCGAAAGGGGAGCATGTCGAATTCCAGATCCGCACGGAGGAGATGCATCGTATTGCCGAGCATGGCATCGCCGCGCATTGGAAGTATAAAGAACAGGGACAGGTTGCAGATCGTGACAGCAAGGCGTTCGGCTGGCTTCATCAGTTTGTCGAATGGCATGAAGATCTGACGGACAACCGGCAGTTCATGGACTCGGTGAAACTCGACCTCTTTCACGATGTGGTCTATGTGTTCACGCCCAAAGGGATTGTGAAGGAGCTGCCGAGAGGATCGACACCCGTCGATTTTGCCTTCGCGATTCATACCCAGGTCGGGGACCACTGTGTCGGGGCCAAGGTGGATGGGAAGATTGTGCCGCTCAAGTACCAACTCGCCAGCGGAGATACGGTCGAAATTCTGACGTCTCCCACGCAATCGCCACACAAGGATTGGTTGAAGTTTGTCCGTACCTCGCGCGCGAAGACCAAGATCAAACACTGGATCAAGCTCGAAGAGCAGAAGCGGAGTATCGAGATCGGCCGTCGCTTGCTGGAGTCGGAGTTCCGCCGTCAGGGGATGGCGCCGGCCCGAATGTTTAAATCGACGGAGCTCTTGGACGCCGCTCGTCAGTTGGGATTCGACAGCACCGACGAATTGGCTGCGGCAGTAGGGTTCGGCCACATGGCGACGTCGCAGGTCATCGGCAAACTCACGGCTCCGTCATCCGGAGCGCAGGCGCCGGCTCAGGAACGTCCAGCCGCGCGCAAAGCGATAAGCGGGAAGAGCGACGACACCGGCGTACAGGTCAAAGGGTCTCGGGATTTGCTGATGCAGCTGTCGCGCTGTTGCCATCCCGTGCCCGGCGACCGCATCCTCGGCTATATCACTCGTGGCCGCGGGCTGACGATTCACGCCGTCGATTGCCCAAATCTTGAGGCGCTGGACTACGACAAGGAACGGCTGGTGGAAGTGGAGTGGGATGCTGCCACCCCCAGTACGCACTCGGTCAAAATGTCCATTGTCGCCGTCGATAAGACTGGGGTATTGGCGAATGTGTCCTCCGCAATTGCGGAATGCCACGCCAACATCAGCCGTGCCGAGATCGCGACGCGAGAGGATCAAAAAGCTGTGCTGGATTTTGTCGTGGAAGTGTCGGACACCCGCCATCTCGAACAGGTGCTCAAAGCCGTTGAGCGTGTGGACGGGGTGATTACGGCGAGGAGGATGCGGGCCTGGCAGGAACGCTCTTAGTCAGCTGAGTGCTCTGGTTTGTTTAGTCTATTTGGTTTGTTTGGTTGCGCTAGACTAACCAGATGAACAAAACAAACCAAATGAACCAGATCAACCAGTTTGACTTGCTACGGGACTTGGAACTGAAGTTTGGATCCTCGCTGCAACTTCAAGCTCTCAGCTCGGCCCGCTGCGAGTTCCAAGACATAGAGCGCACCTTCGTTGGGCCTATATTGCGGGCAGCTGTCGTCTGTTCTCGTGCAGATTGGAACGCGCTGCTCCATATGGATAATCTGTTTCTTCTCATTGATCCAGATGAGGTCGAGCGGAATTTTTGTATTCTTCATCCAGAACACCCAGGCCTCTGCTTGTGAGAACGTAAAGAGCATGCCGCGGTCGTCGGCTAAATGCTCACGGTACATCAATCCCTCAGCACGTTTCTGGGGAGTGTTGGCCAATTCCGCCTGTATGATGGCGCCACCCGGGAGAGTAATAGGAATCAGTCCTGACAAAACCTGATTGTTTCCCGCCAAGGCACAGAAGGGGAACGAGAGGAGGATAAAGAAAAGCGCAAGTGGTTGGCGTCGTTGCACAGCGGCATCCTATCGACCAGCATGATGTGAGTCAAGCCAGAGGCTGCGGGAGGGGGTGTGAGTCGGTTTGAGGTTTCAACAATGAACTGTTGAAGTCTGTTATCCTTCTGATCAGAAGATGATGAGATGTCAAGGAGGGATGATCATGGCTGAGTGGGTGACTTATAAAAATCATAAGATTAAAGCTTGCTCACAAAATCTCGGAGGAGACCAATGGTCGCCCAAGGCGTTGGCATGGCTTTCCGAGGGAGGACGAGCGCCGATGAAAACCCTGCAGGGTGAATCGCATGAGGTCAGGGATACAGAAAAAAAGGCGAATGAGATCGCGCTTGGAAAGGCTAAAAAATGGGTCGACCAGCATCAATAGGCTGAAACTGCCCCATTCCTGTCACGTGCGTCTTGCATTCGCGCGGTTGCCTATGCCATCCTCGATCATCATACACAAAGGGTGAGTCTGTGAAAGAGACGCGAAAAGTGCATTACGTGAAGGGTGTGTTTGTCTGCCCTAAGTGCCGGCAATCGTACGTGCAAGAAAAGTGGATCGAGGAGTGGCGGGTTCGCTGTCACAAGTGCGATTATCGCGGAACATTGACCGAAGTCTCCGTTGAAGAGCGGATGGAAGAAGAAATCGTCCGTCGTTGAATCGGCGCTAGTCCTGTGCGCCGGTCCCTCCCTCTGTGAGCCGATGTTTGTACCTCTCACCTGCACGTCACGATTTCGTTTCATCGCTCCCTTCTTTCTGTGTACCCTTCTTCTTGCGCTAGGCACCGGATCAGGTGAGACATTCGCGGACGATCAGGCTACGCTGGTGAAGGTGCTTGTGACCTACCATTCACTCTCCGGCAATACGGAACGCATGGCTGAAGCGGTGATCGATGGAGTAAAAAGCGTATCAGGCGCCGAGGCGATCTTGAAACGAGTCGGCAAGGTGACGGCGGACGATTTGTTCTCTGCCGATGCAGTCGTGGTCGGCTCACCGGTCTATTGGTCGAACATGTCGGGCGAGGTGAAAACTTTTTTCGACAACTGGCAGTTTAAGTTTGGTGTGTTTCCTGACTTCAAGATGAAGAACAAGATCGGCGCAGCTTTCACCACTGGCGGTCAGGCATCGAGTGGGAAGGAAGTCACGATGTTAACGATTCTCGCCGCGATGTTGGGGAATCAGATGATCGTCGTCAGTGGGGGCGGGGCCTTCGGTGCATCTGCCACTACGGAAGGTGAGAGTCCTGGTATCGACAACCAGGAGTTGGCCGACGCCAAGGCGTTGGGTCGGCGTGTGGCTGAAGTTGCGGTGATGATGCAGCGAGGCACTTCCCGTTAATCAGGTGTGTTCCTGTCCACAAACTTCAGCAAACGGCTTCTTCTCTCGTACCATTTCTGAATCGTGAGCCTCGATTCCGAGTACATCCTGTCGCCGCAGTCTTGTGGGGTGCGGGAGAGAGGTGTGTGGGAGAGCTAGCTTCGTACGCTGTTGGGGGAAGGCGTTTGATGGACACTCATCGCGATTTGCGCAAACTCTTGGATATTCTTTGAGCAGCGACCGCAGCACCCTGGGTCTTTCAGTCCGAACTTCGCTTTGAGTTGGCAAGGCATGACAATGCCGGCTTGTCCTGCTTCACGGACTTCCGATTCAGTAATTCCCTTGCAGAGGCAGAGATACATGGGCCGCATTCCTGTATCGTTGAGCTAGGTCACACTCGCCAGCAACGATTATGATAACCATTATCAACTGAGTAATGATACTCCCGTCCTTTCTATCTGTCAAGAGGGCTGGACAGATAGGTGTGATGAGGAAGGATTGAATATCTAAGTGGTTGGAATACTTAGCTTACAACGTCTGCTCCAGCTGATCGACCATCTCGCGGATCGTATCGAACCCCGATTGCCAAAAATATTCAGAAGCCATATCGACTCCAACCTTGGAGAGAATCACCTGCGGTGACTCTGATCCGCCGGTACTCAGCAGCTCGAGATATTTGGGTACGAACGCCGCCCCTTCTTTCTGATACATCCGGTAGAGGGCGAGGACCAATAAGTTGCCGAAGCTGTAGGCGTAACAATAGAAGGGGCTGGCAAAGATGTGTGGAATGGTCAGCCATTCCCATTGAAACTCCTCAGGGACTTTGATGCCTTTCCCAAACTGCTGTCGCGCCTCCGCCAGATAGGTCTTGGCCAGATCTTTCACGGTCGCGCCTTGAGCGATCATCTCATGGGCCTGATTTTCAAATTGAACGAAATAAGCTTGCCGGAGGACTGTGGCGTAGATGTCGTCCAGTTGGTTGAGCAGGAGTCCTTGCCTCACCTTCTTGTCCTGCTCCTGCTTCATGAGGGCATCAGATAGGATTCGTTCCCCGAACACCGATGCTGTTTCTGCCAAAGGGAGGGTGGAATGGAAGGTAAATATGGAATGTTTCGCCGCCAGCATGCCGTGGACGGCATGGCCGAGCTCGTGAGCCATCGTCGCGATATCGCGTGCCTCGCCGGTGAAGTTCAGCAACACATACGGGGTCATGTTTGGGACAACGCTGTAACAATAGGCGCCCCCGATTTTTCCGGGCCTCGCCCGCGCGTCGATATGTCGTTCGTGAACCACCCGTTCCGCCAAGTCAGCTAATTGTGGAGAGAATCCTCGATAGGCCTCCAGCACCATTCGGACGGCATCGTGATAGCGATAGGATTTCTGTGCTGTGCGATGCGGCGCATAGATGTGATAGCGGCTCATCGGCTTGATCTTGCACAGGCGAGCCTTGATGCGGAAGTAGTCTTGGAAGATACCCGCGTTTTTCTGACAGACTTTTAAGAGAGAGGCTACGGCTGCATCGGGAATGTCGTTGCCTAGATTGCGGGTGGCAATTGGGGAGGCGAACCGGCGCAGTTGGAGATTCTCCGCTTTCCAGTCGTTGACCAAGGTTTTGTAGATTTCGCCCAGCAGATCGTGCTGATCGGCGTAGACGCGATACAGCTCCCGATAGGCAGCTTCACGCAGCCGCCCGCTCGCATGGCGGAGATAGGACGTCAGTTCCTCGCGCGTCATGGTCTTTCGTTTGCCGTCGACGGTAAGTGTGAAAGTAAAGGCATTCGTCACGACGTCGTAGAGCGAATGAACGGCGCTGCGACCTGTGATGTTCTTGATGTTGACGATCTTCTCTTCCGACTCAGTCAACGTGTGAGGCTGAAACCGGCGGATGGTTTCGAGGTGATACCGGAGCGTGCCCGTTCCGGCCATGAGTCGGCGCGCATTGCTCTCATCGACGCTTTGCCACCAGAGATCGAAAAACACCAGTCGGTTCTGGAGCGATGTAAGCCGTTCCTCGACTTTGGTTTTGAACGAACGAGCGGCGAGGTCTTTCGTGTTTTCGGAGAACCAGAGGTAGGCATAGGCGCCGACCTTGGACGATGCAGCTGCGATGTCTTCGCTGAGCGTCAGTAGTGAGTGGAAGATGGAAGTTGCCATGGCCGGGCTAAGCTGAGCCCTCGCAGATTCAAATTGCGCCACCTTTGATTCGATCTCTCCCAACAGGGCTTCGAAATGCTGAACCGGATCTTTCGCCAAATGTGAGAGATCCCAGTGCTCGGAATAGACGAGTTTCTGTCGTTTTGAGGGAGAGGGTTTTCGTAAGGTCGAAGTGTTTCGGCTGGTTTTCACAGGCATAGATCGCATCTCCTTCATCTTGCCCGCATGCATCATGCAGGCTGGCCTTGTCCGGCCATGATCATACCATTCCCGCCAATGAGGTCGCAGAGTTTTTCACTAGCTCCGGGAGAATCTTCCATCTGCGGTGGCATTTTCGGTATGATGCGCGAAGTATAAAGGGGAAACCTCATGACCGATCAAGAACTCAACCGGGCAGTCCAATATGTCACAGCCAGCACGTCTTATGGGCGGGACACAGTGGCCGAGATTCTCAAGACAGGGCTGAGTGAAATGACGTTGTTGGCCACTCAATCGTCGGAGCAGTTCGAGCGTGATGTGTTGTTGGAATATGTCTGCCAATGGACGATCAAACGTACGGGCCAAACGGAACCGTTGGTCAGGGAAATCCTTGGCTGCGCGAGTCGCTGGCTCGATGAAGTGTATGAAGAAATCGCCAAACGCCAGCCGGAAGCATTAGGCCTTAAAACCGATGAGGACGACGATGACAAAGGGGCGGAGCCGGTCTAACGAACGTCGTTCGTGAAACGTGAAGCGCGAGACATGCGAGAAAGGCGCGACTGGACAGATTAGATCCCCACCTCGTCTCGCTGGGGCCGATCAGTGAAGTGTCAGTTCTTAAGTAGGCAACGAGCTTTTGAGGAGTTCGAAATTCTTCGTCACCATCGCGTCGCCGTTTTTCGTGGAGACGTCGATGCCGGTGGCACAGACGGTTCGGCACTCGTCAAGACGCCCCAGCTTATAGAGTGATTGTGCCCAAGCATAGTAGGCAGCTGAGTAGGTGGGCTTCACGGTGACGCATTGTTGAAGGGCCTTGGCTGCCTCTTCGAAATTCTCATCCTCCATGTAGGCCTTCCCGAGACCAAACCAGGCCACCTCATCGTTCGGGTCGATCGCCAGGACTTTCTTGAGCGGTTCAATTCGTCGATTCGGCATAGAGTTCTCCAATTTGATTGACGATAGCAGCGGTTACCGCTCGTTGTCTATGCTCTTTCCTGCATGCTAATCTGACTTCTGCAGGACGCTGAAAAAGTCTGCCAGCTTTGTTCTCGCATCGTTTCGCCCCTCAACGTACCACAAGGGTACGCCTCGGGGCGTCACTCGCTGCGGTCTTGCCTGGGACAAGGCGCGTCTAGGCGCGCAGGGGTTGGGCGGGTGAGAAGTCTGGCCATTTTGAGCGTCCTGTTGGGCAAGAAAGCTGGAGCATTTATGGGCAACACCGGACTCGTCTACGATTCTCGCTATCTCGACCATGACATGGGGGCCGGGCACCCTGAGTCGCCCAATCGGTTGCGTGCCATCATGCAGCAACTGGAACAGAGCGGTACGATGGTTCGGCTGACTAGGATCGTACCGCGAGAGGCTGAAGACGAGTGGATTACGCAGATCCATACAGCCTCATATCTTGCAATGCTGAAGACCCACGCGCCGACGAATGGCCGAGTTTCACTCGACCCCGATACCTCCATGTCTCCCGGTTCGTTGACTGCCGCGTATCTGGCAGCAGGCGGGGCGTTGGCCGCTGTCGATGCAATTATGAGCAAGCAAGTTGAGCATGTCTTCTGTGCGGTGAGGCCGCCAGGGCATCATGCCGAAGCGGGGCGCGCGATGGGCTTCTGTCTCTTTAACAATGTGGCGATTGTTGCGCGCTATGTTCAGAAGAAGTATGGCCTCAAGCGTATCTTGATTGTCGATTGGGATGTTCATCACGGCAACGGCACGCAGCATAGCTTTGAAGACGATCCCTCTGTGCTCTTCTTCAGCACGCATCAGTTTCCTCACTATCCGGGAACGGGGCGAGAATCGGAACGGGGACGGGGAGCAGGGGAAGGGTTCACGATCAACGTGCCGATGGAAGCGGGTGAGGGTGATGAAGAGTATCGCGCCATCTTCCAGAAATCGTTGGTGCCGGCGGCCGATGATTTCAAACCAGAGTTCGTGATTGTCTCAGCGGGCTTCGATGCGCATAAGGACGATCCGCTCGCGAGCATGGGGCTGACGGAACAAGGTTACGCGGATCTCACCGGCATCGTGGCTGGGATTGCCAAGCGCCACGCCGGCGGGCGCATCATTTCTTCGCTCGAAGGTGGGTATCACCTAACATCCTTAGCTGCTTCGGTTGATCGCCATGTTCAGGCTCTTCTGGCCGCATGAAGACCTCTATCAAAATCAAAGTTCTGCTCGGGTGTGTCCTGGCTGGTGTGCTCGTGTATCTGTATTACACCGAGATCAAACCGGTCGTGATTTTCGGGCTGCGGTCGGATTATGCCCAGGCGATTCCGTTTCAAAAAATTCCGGAGGGTCTGACGAGCTTGAAAGCTGAATCTTGTGGGGAATGCCATCGCGAGATCTACGATGAATGGAAGACGAGTATCCACGCCCATGCCTATGAAGATCCGTTCTTTCAGGCCTATTGGAAAAAAGATAAGAATGTGTGGGTCTGCTTGAACTGCCACACCCCGCTGGAAAATCAGCAGCCGACCTTGATCAAGGAGATCCCGCGAGGGCGGGTAGAGAAAGCGGTTCAAGAGCCCAATCCCCAGTACGATCCCGAGTATCAGAAGGAGTCGGTAACCTGCGCGGTCTGCCATGTGCGTGACGGAATCGTCTACGGGCCGTTCGACGACTCAGCCGCGCCGCACCCGACCAAGTTCGATCCCAATTTCAGAACGGCGCAGGTGTGTTACCGGTGTCACAATGTCGTGTCCGGGCCGGCTCAGTTTTATAACGTGGGGCCTTGCGGGACGTATGCGGAATACGAAGGCAAGTTCTTCATGCAGGAGAGGGGTTTCATTTGCCAGAGCTGCCACATGCCTGAAATCGATCGGCCGATCGCAGAAAATAGTCCGATCAGGCGAGGACGCAAGCACCTCTGGCGCGGCGGGCACGACCCCGATATGGTGAAGCGTGCGGTGGGCATACACGTCAAGGCCGACAACACATCGCCCAAGCCGGGTGATCGAGTCGGATTCACACTCACGTTGATCAATGCAGGAGCCGGCCATAAGATTCCGACCGGCGATCCCGACCGATACTTCACCGTGGAGTTTTCGGTGGTGGATCGGCAGGGACAGGTGCTGGATCAGCAAACCACGACGATGGGCCGTTGGATCATGTGGCAGCCGGCTATCGTCGAGTTGTATGATAATCGCCTATTGCCCTTGGCCAGCCGAGAATATCAATTTTCGTATCAACTTCCGGCTCAGGCAGAAGGCTTGAAAATCAAGACGCGCGTGCAGTACCACATCTTGACCGATAAACAGCATGAGATGCTGCAGACGAAATATGGGCTCACAGGGAACGATCCCTATCGATTCGTCGTGTACGAGCGCGAGTTTCCGCTGTCCGGTGCGCTGGCAGCGGTATTGGATCAGGAAAGCCATCAGCTGTCAGCCGTCAGTCGTCAGCATGAGGAGACGAGTTGTAAAGTCAGAGCTGAGGGCTGATCGCTGTCAGCTATGTTTTGAAGGAGTCGCATGACACACGCATTACTGATCGATACCGACACGCTCCAGAAGAACCTGGGGCAGCCAGGCTTGGTCATTCTCGACGTGCGTGGGCGGGCAACTTACGAATTCGGCGGCCATATTCCAGGAGCGGTGCATTCGACATGGCATGAGTATAGCGATCCCCATGCCGTGCCGAAGGGATTGCTCGATCCCGACAGCGGACGCCTGGAACAGAGGATTCGCGCCTTGGGTATCAGTCAGGACAGCGAGGTCGTCATTTATTCCAACCCGTTCGACAATTGGGGAGACGAAGGCCGCATGTTCTGGATGTTGGAATATTTTGGACACACACGTCTGCGAATTCTCGACGGAGGGTGGGTGAAGTGGGTGCAGGAAAAACGGCCGTTCGAACATGGGCCTGTGACACCCAAGCCAGGAACCTTCACCATTAGTCCGGTGGCGTCTGCGATCGCCGGTAAAGACGAACTGAAGCGCCTCGTGAAGCAGCCCCATCCAAACACCGTGATCGTCGATGCGCGTAGTCTCGAAGAGTATCTTGGGAAAGAGGTATCGGGGATTCCGCGACCTGGCCATATTCCCTCTGCCATTCATCTAGCGTGGACGGGATTTCTTCATGCAGACGCCACGGTAAAAGATCTGCAAACGATCAGCGAAACTCTTGCGGACAAAGGCTTGACGCAAGATCAAGAAGTCATCTGTTATTGCACCGGCGGTGTCCGTTCAGCTTGGGTGTACGTTGTCCTCAAACTCGCCGGGTATCGCAACATTACATCAGACTACCCGAAAGCGATGCGATTTTTGCGCGAGGTCGATGCCGGTGCGGTATTGGTGAACGCTTCGACCAGGTTGAACGATGGCTATCAGTTCGGGCTTGGAGCAGAAATCGGGATCAGCACGTCCCGCATCCATGCCCGAGGCCCGATGGGACTGGAAGAATTGACCTGCTTCAAGTTTATCGTCATGGGGAGCGGGCAAATCCGCGAGTAGATGCCCCTCGATCCACAGCGCGCCGCATTGACAACTCCCGAACACCTTCGCTTTTCAACCAATCTTCCCTTCGCACAGGATCTCGAACAGGCGGGTGGGCGAGTCGCCCGCCAGGCTACCGGGCACCTCGTCTTCTATCGCGCGGACGGTCTTCGGTTTCTGGCGACCGATCCAGCAGGAAACCCGTTGCATGAATGCGAGTGGGGGACTGATGCCACAGGCAATGTGGCTCTCCTCCGTGCGCGGATACGATTGGATTGGGGGCAGTGGGTCGGGTTGAAGCCGGCTGGTTTAGTGAATGAAACCTGCCTCAATCTGACCAGGAAGCCAGACTGGCAGCGGCTTACGGCGGACGATCTACGGATGATGGCCGCTCAGGCGCTCCGGGTTTCGATCGAGGACGTGCGATGGTTCTATCGGGATCAGGATCTCTTGATTGAGCCGACCGGTAAGGCCACGATTCGTCAACGAAAAGATGCCTTCTATGTGCTCGAAGATGGCGATTTCGAACGGTGCCGCTTCATGTCCTGTATGGGAGCAATGCATTGGCCCTCGATCGATTTTCTGCCGGTCGTCGAACTCTTTCAATCGCTGTTGCCGGGAACCGGGTTTGCGGTCTTTGAATTGATTCGAGGACTCTACGACGATCAGAACGACGGGAACTCGGCCCCACGGCCGTTGCGCTATCGGGGTATTCCTCCCTATCCGTCGGAGGCCGCATTTCGCTTGTTCAGTAGTTTTTTCACTCCGCAGGTGTCAGGAGGGAATGACCCCTTCGCACTGTTCATGAATCCCGAACGGTCTCATCAAGTAATGTGGCTGCCGGCAGATACGCCGCCGGTTCGATATTTCGATGAGCGCGCAGGGGCTTGTCTGACCTTCCAGGGTAGACTGTTGCATAAGGTGACAGTGGCGTCAGACTCCTCCGGGCTGTCCTATCTGAGTTCGAAAGGTCGGCGCGTTGCCCCTTGCGATCGATATGCAGAGATTGTCGGAGCGCATGTCGTCCTGACGGATCGCGATCGTGAGACGACGTTGACTGTGACTCTGCCGAAAGGGAATCTAGAACAGTCTGGTGAGTCGGTGGCCATGAGCCCAGTAGACTGGCGGTCGGTCTTTGTCCATGGAGTTCCACCCATCCCTCCCGTCGATGCCTACGGCGCGGTGTTGCTCTATCCGGATGACGAATCTGAAATCGGTGAATGTTCGGCGCAACCGTTCGTAGCCGATTACATACAGGATATCGGCGAGCAAGATCGAGAAATCGGCGCGGTCCTTTCGCAAGCCCAGCATGTGCTCATCGACAATGGCGATGCCGTGGTGGCGAGCTGCGTCACGTTCGATCGGCCGAGAGACTATACCGTGCTGGTACGGTATCCGGCCTTTGCACAAAAGCAGGCACAACGACTCTGGACTGTCTGTGCCGAGTTGCAGCGGTGGGATTGGCTCTCGCGCATTCGATTCGTGCCGGACGAAGGGCTGTCCGATCAGGAAGCGACTCACTCCTATGACGTGATTTACCACTGGGTGCCCTATGGCAGTGGAACCGTACCAGCTAGCCTGGCCGAACACATGGAGCGGATCAGTCGAATGCTTCGAATCGGAGGCTCTGCGTTCGTCATCGGCCCAGCCCAGCTTGGTCAGTTCGGTGCATCACACGGACTGACCATCTGCCGGGAAGAACCGGTCGAACAGCTTCCCACGTTTCGGATGCATCGCACCATCCTGCCGAAAGCGAAGCTGAGGGCTGGTTTGACATTGTTCTACATCAAGAAGGATTAGCGAGATGCTGAAACAGCCCGCCAGCTTCGTTCTCGACTCGTCGAAATCCTCAACGTACCCCAGAGGGTACGCCTCCGGTTTCAACTCGCCTGCGTCCTTGCTGAACGGCCTGTTTGAGCATCTCGCAGGGGCGACTCTTGTTGTTCCAGACATGTGAGAAAGGCGCGACATGCATAGATTGGGTTCCCACCTCGTCTCGCCCGTCCCGCCAGTCTCGCTCGGCTATGTTGTGGAGCATGATGAGCGAGCCGGCTCCAGAACAGGTTGTCGGCGAGGTGGAGGTTCGGAGCTGGCATACAGCTGGTTTATTGAAGCCCTCTATGCTCAAACCGGCGCTGACGACAATCGAGCCTGCGCTGATTCTCAAGAGGCTATGGCAACAGACTCTTTCAATCGAGCGCGCCTCCGACAGGCGATGGCTCAGATTCTCGGATAATGCTTCCCGCAAAATGAGGTTACTCATGTCGATGCGGCTGCGACAGCTAGGGGCATGGTGTCGCTGGACTTGCAGAGCGATAGGGTGCTGGCTGAAGAGTTTCTTGGCCACACTGTATCCGCGGCGACGTTGTCGAAGAATTCTTCACCACCAGCCACGCGCCAAGATCTTTGCCCACCCGAAACCCAAATGGGTCAAGCACGAACTCATTCGGTTCAAAGCGCTGATGCCCGATGCGGGTTGTCGCACCATCGCGCATCACTTCAATCGGCAGTGGAAATCGCGGCGGGAGATGACGGTGAGCAAGACCTATGTCGCGGAGATCTGCCGGAAGCACCAGTATCTGATTCTCGAAGCGCGTCGGAAGCTGAAGCATCGTGTGCCGAGACCCATTCCGTGCAATCGCATCTGGGGCTGCGATCTGCTGGTGAAGACGGATCGACAGGGGCACCCGCATCTGGCGCTGGCGATTCTTGATCATGCGAGCCGGGCGTGCCTGCGGCTGCAACGGTTGCCGGACAAGTCCTCTTGGACGCTGCTGCAGGAACTGGTGCAGGCCGTGAAGCGATATGGACAGCCACAGTTCTTGCGCACGGACAACGAGGCCGTCTTGGTATCGCGCGTGTTTAGATTCGGCCTGTGGCTGTTGGGCATCCGCCAGCAGCGGATCGAGCCCGGTTGTCCCTGGCAGAACGGCCGGGCCGAGCGCTTCATTGGAACGGTAAAGCGGGCGCTGGACTCAGACTCGATCGCGGACGAGGAGAATCTTACCCACGCACTGCGCGACGTTCGTCAATGGTACAACCACGACCGACCACACGATCATGTACAAGGCCGGACGCCTGCCGAAGTGTGGGCCGGGATCGATGTGTTTGCGGCGAAGCCGGGCTAGAGGGGCTGGTGAGGGGCACGAGGCAGAAACAGAGGTGCATGTGATTGTCCGGCGGGGTCTGTCCACAATCAGGGCACTGCGACAGTTGCGAGCGAAGAATCAGCCGGACGGCAGCAGAAATCGTGCGTCGACGATGAAATAGTTCAGATCGGCGCGGATCGGCGGCGACGTCGTCGTGATCGACGCGGCCACGGTCGGTCCATTCACCGTGATGCGACCGGTGTATTGGATGTCCGCTGCGATGACACCGGAGGGGGCGACGAAAAGTTCTTGTGCGCTCGTGGCCTGGCCCAGCGCGGTCGAGACGGACAGTTTGCCCGTCTGTGCACTGGCGGACACCGGCAAGGTCAGCGTGGTGGCGGTCGCGGTATTCACGACGCCGATCGCCGCAGCAAACGCCACGCGGTTGTTGGCTGGGGTTGTGTCGTAGTTGGTGCCGGTGAGCGTGACCGTTGCGCCATAGCCGGCCACGGCTGGACTGAAGCTCGCCAGAGTGGGAGCGGACCCGGTGCCGACGGTGAAGATTGCCGCGCTGGTCGCCGTGGTACCCGCGACGGTGACGCTGATCGTACCGGTGGTTGCCCCGACCGGCACATTCGCCGTTAAGACCGTGGTCGAGGCCGTGAGCACCGTCGTGGTCGTGCCGTTGAACTTCACGACGTTCGACGCGGGTGTGGCGCTGAACCCGGTGCCGTAGATTGTGACGGTGGTCCCGACCGGCC
>SWDN01000017.1:60921-79100 GCA_005116775.1 Nitrospira sp. | reverse complement strand
GACGGATGTCCTTCAGCTGAACCTTGCGATTGAGCGCGTCTTCGAGGAGTGGCTTGTATTGGTCTTGATACTTGTTGAGGTCAACCAGGAAGGGTAGCGCCAGGATTATTCCAACCATCAAGGCTACCGCAATAAGTAGACCTATGACGATTTTCATCAACGTACCTTAGTATGACGGGCTTAGTTGAAAATTGCCGAGCTGTCTCGGTGTTGAGCAGTGATCGTTTTCAGGTCACGACCACACCATATCAAAGGGGAAAAACCGTTTCATGCGAAGCCTAGTCCAGATTTAACGCCAAGGCAAGACGAAAGACCTCAGGTGTCAAGCGGTTGCAGGATTGCCGGCTGAGGAGATCGAGACGAGAATGGCGCTGTCCAGGCCCCTACTCTGCTGGCCTGCCAACTGTCTCGTTCCGGTCAGGAAAATGTTGCAGGGTTAATCTCATTCCCAATCGGAGATGGAGCTGTGACGATCGATACTTCATTTGAGCAGGCGCTTTCTAGCCCATTATAGGCGCTGACCGTAAAGTAGTAGAGGGTATTAGGGTCCAGGTTTGTGACCGTGGCTGACGAGGAGTCAACGGAGATGGAGTTTTCGTATGTGCAGCTACCAGATTGGCCCGGTGATTGCCGACCGTAATGGACGAAATAGGCAGAGACTGAGGGGTCTGTGACCGGATCCCAAGTGAGAGACGCAGTGGCGCTTGCGCTGCTGGGTGGTCCCCCCGGGATGGGCGATTGATTAGCGTTCTCTCCGGTGCCGCATCCAGTAAAGAATGGCATAATCGAAAGAAGAAGGCCGGTAATGATGGCGGTTAGGTGTAATGGCTTGCGAGCAGTTTCTGTCACTCTGATCCGCGGTAAGAAGTTGTATTGTTTGGTCAGATCGCTCATGTGTTGCTCCCATTTAGCCATGGTCTATTTCCTGCGCGATGCAGGGCACAAGATCGACACGATTGAAGGAGTGAGCAAGGCATGTGCCATAGGACTACGCTGTAACCATTTAATTTATTGGAAGGTTTTATGTGGGCGAGATTGTGTGGAAATGTCGGGTTTGTAGATCTTGAAGGAGAAGCCATACAGGTTCCCGCTCTGCTGGCAGAGCATCGCTCTATTCCAACCTCTTATCCAACTGTGAGCACATAGGAATAAATAGGAGAGTCAGGTAGTGGCTGGGGTAGGTTCAGGCAAGAAAAGATGGAACGATCAGGGTTGAGTTAGAGGAGGTGGATGTGAAGAACCTATAGAGCTCCCTTATGGGACGGTCCTGTCTCGAAAAAATCGATACAGTAAGTAGGCATTGAGCATCATTACAATTGCGAAGATGCTGTAGGTGGTAAATGCGGTGGTCAGATTTAATTCGGTCAGAACCCGGGACAGTCCGAATGTGACGATCAAGGCGTCGAAGGCCATGCAGATCCGTCTGAAAGTTTCATGGTCCATCAAACGGATAAGATAGCTTCCAAGAGGAATGCCCAGCAGGACGCTGGGAATGATATAGGGAATGATCGCCATACTTTCGTAGCTATAGAGACCAATAAAGTAGTAGGCAATTCCCGTGAATACCCCTTCTGCAACTCGAATGACGCCCAACGCGGCGCGGAAATCCTGTTTGGCATATCCTTGATTGTTGAAAAGTACCGCAAGGGGAGGGCCTGAGATGGTCGTGACGGAGTATAGGGTTCCAATTCCCACTCCGAACGGTATCGCGATGGCTTTTTCAGCTTGGATGGGCTTTCTGATACCGGCAGCCTGGAGCAGAATCAATGGCAACAACATGATGTAGGTCACAAACTTGACCCATGCGGGATGAACGAGAGAGAGAATATAGCTGCCGATTGCCACACCAACGACGAGGCCGATTAGAATGGGCGCCACGCGCCACCATATAGTCGGGATGCTTTTACGGTTGATGAATAGAACATACCCATTGATGACCAATTCCACGAGCACCAGCGCAGGGTTCAGAATACGATTGGTATAAAACAGCAGCGCAACGGGAACCGTAATGGAGGAAAAGCCGTATCCCAAGGCGCCGTTGATGGTGGCAGCCACGAATGTGATGAGCACGAGCACGATCAGATCCATGCTTATCCTTCGCGATGACCTGAGGCAAAATCGTCGAGTGTGTAGTGGTCCAGAATACCGGCAATGGCATCACGCACCGAGCCCATCACATGCTGTACTGGGCAGTGGGCTTGTTGGGCATAGGGGCAATCTCCGCATTTCTGATATGCGGTTTTACTCACGCATCCGATGGGAGCGAGGGGACCATCTAGAATGCGAATCACTTGGCCGAGAGTAATTTCTCTTGGAGACTTGATCAGTTCGTATCCGCCCTTCACCCCTCGACGACTTGAGAGGAGGCCTGCTCGTTTTAGCGCCAGGAGGATCTGTTCGAGAAATTCAACCGGGATATGTTGACGAGCTGCAATCTGGTGGCGCTGTAGTGTCGTCGTGCCATGCGCGAGTGTGAGCTCAAGCAGTGCGCGGAGTCCGTACTCGCTTTTTTTCGAGAGTTTCATGAGGAAATAATTCTAATCATTAGCAAGTTAATCAAGATTAGAAACAATAGAATATTGTGTTGCTCCAGTCAAGCATCAATCTGAAAAATATGATCGAAGCCATTTGTTGATTCGAATCTTCAAGCACGATTCATTCTGCTGAGTAATGTATTGCAACTCATTGATCATAGAGGGGTTATTCCTTGACACGCGCTGCAATTTCCTGATAGCGTCTCTGCTCATTTGACCATGAGTTTGTCAGAGTTCAGATCTCTCTAAAAACGACTGGACTGTTTGTGACCTTCCAGGATCTCATTCTCACGCTGCATCGATACTGGGCCGAGCAAGGCTGCGTCATTCATCAACCCTATGATTTGGAGATGGGGGCGGGCACCTTTCATCCGGCCACATTCCTCAAGTCCCTTGGCCCGGAGCCTTGGCGGGCTGCCTATCCGCAGCCATGCCGACGTCCTACCGATGGACGATACGGTGAGAATCCGAATCGTATGCAGCACTACTACCAATATCAGGTCGTCCTGAAACCGGCGCCGGATAACATTCAATCCTTGTATCTAGAGAGTCTGGCTCAGTTAGGGATCAACCCGAAGCAGCACGACATCCGGTTCATTCAGGACGACTGGGAATCTCCCACGCTCGGTGCCTGGGGGCTGGGCTGGGAGGTGCGTCTCGATGGAATGGAGATCACCCAGTTCACCTATTTCCAAGAAATCGGTGGGATCGAGCTGAATCCCATTACCGTCGAAATCACCTATGGAACCGAGCGCATTGCGATGTACCTGCAACAAGTGAATAATGTGTTTGACCTCGCCTGGAATGATTCAGTCTCGTATGGCGATATTCATCACGAAACCGAAGTCCAGTTCTCAACCTATAATTTTGAAGAGGGCGATGTGGCGATGCTCATGGCCACGTTTCAATCCTTTGAAGGGGAATGCAAGCGGCTGTTGGCGAATCGAGACAAACGTCTGACACTGCCGGCCTATGAATTTTGTATCAAGTCCTCGCACCTCTTCAATTTACTCGATGCCCGTGGGGCAATCAGTGTGGCAGAGCGTACGGGCTATATCGCCAGGGTCCGTGCTCTGGCGCGTCAATGCGCCGAGCGCTATATCGAAGAGCGGGCGGCGATGGGGCATCCGCTGCTCAATCGCGTGACGGGGCGTGACGAGGCGAACACGCCACGTATTCGTTCCAAGGCTGTAGCACGTCGCTCATAGAACGCAAAAAGATTCATGACGAAGAATCAGAAACCTCGCCGTGCTGCTCCTCTTGCGAAGAAGGGGAATCGCCCTTCTCCAATGACCGCTGCCGAGTTATTGCTCGAAGTTGGCGTCGAAGAACTTCCCTACCAGTTTATCGCTCCTGCCTTGGCTGCTCTCAAGGAATCAGCTGAGCAACTATTCAAAGACCAACGTCTCGCATTTCAAGCTGTCCGCACGATGGGCACTCCACGACGGTTGGCTCTGGTGGTCGAGGGCCTCGCGACTCAACAAGCCTCTATGGTCAAGGAAGCGATGGGGCCTTCCAAAGCGGTAGCGTTCGATCAGGCTGGCCAGCCGACCAGAGCGGCAACAGGATTTGCCGCAGGGCAAGGGGTTTCTGTCCAAGATCTACAGGTTCGCCAGATTCCGAAAGGGGAATATCTTTTTGCTGTGAAGCATGAAGAGGGGCGGCCTACCAACGTGGTTCTGAAAGAATTCCTCCCGCAGCTGATCTCGAAGCTTTCTTTTCCAAAAGCAATGAAATGGAATAGCACCGGGGTGCGATTTGCCAGACCGGTCCGGTGGCTGGTGGCGGCGGCGGCGAAGACGAAGTCGCGGGTGTCGCGGCGAAAGGGATTGTGGTTCGAGACTCCGAGTCCTATCTGAAGGGACTTGAACGGCAGGGGGTTGTTTCAGATCCTGAGCGCCGACGTCGCACGATTGAAGAACAGATCGCCACGATTTGCAAGAGTGCCGGATTCCGGCTGAACATCGATGCCGATCTGCTCGATCAGGCTGTCTATACGACCGAATGTCCCAATGCCATCATCGGCTCGTTCAAAGAGGCTTATCTCGATGTTCCAGAAGAAATTCTCACCACGTCGATGAAAGAGCATCAGGGGTTTTTCTCTTTGATAAACAAAGAGACGGGAAAGCTCGTTCCACATTTCATCGCAGTCACGAACAATCGAGCCAAAGATATGGGATTGATTCGTGAAGGCAATGAGCGAGTGCTAGCGGCGCGTTTGGCCGATGCGAAATTTTTCTTCGACGAAGACCGGAAAGTCAAGTTGGAGGAGCGAGCCAAGAAGTTGAACGGTGTGACTTTTCATCAGAAACTTGGCACGATGGCGCAAAAGCAGGAACGGGTCAGGACGCTTGCTAGCTTCATCGTCTCACGTTTGCGACCTCAGGACGGCGAGCTGAAGCGGGCCTGCGAAAGGGCGGCGGATCTCTGCAAGGCGGATCTTCTTACGGGTGTGGTCGGTGAGTTTCCGGAACTGCAAGGTATTATGGGGGGCGAGTACGCAAAACATAACGGTGAATCCGAGGCGGTAAGCCGGGCCATCAGAGAGCAATATCTGCCGCGTTCGATTGAAGGCGAGTTGCCCAAGACCATCGCAGGTCAGGTGCTGTCGTTGGCTGACCGGCTGGATTTGGTGGCGGCGTTCTTTCACGTGGGTCTCGTGCCGACCGGATCGGAGGACCCCTTTGCTTTGCGCAGGAACGCCACGGCCATCGTCAGGATTATTCTTGAGGGAAATCTTCGCATCGATTTGGGGAGCTGTATTGATACCGCGAGGGAGCTTGTCATCGCCAACGGCTTCAAGGGTGGGCAAGATTTCAGGCAAGAGGGGCGGCACCGGGTAATGGAATTCATTTTTGAGCGGGTTCGACACTATTGCAGGATCGTCCATGCCTTGCGCGACGATGTCATTGAGGCAGTGCTCAAGCAGGCTCAGAGTAAGACGCTGGATTTTGTGGATCTTCTTCTGAAAATGAAGGCACTTGAATCTGTGACTACGAAGCCGGAATTCGATCCGCTGATCATCGGCTTCAAGCGGGCGCATCGGCTCGTCGAGAAAGAGCAGTGGGACCGCAAGCCGGTCGACACCGCACGGTTCAAAGATCCCACGGAGTCAGCGTTGTACCAGGCTATTGAGGAAGAACGAAAGAAGATGAAGTCCGCGATGATCGCCGAGGAGTATGGCCAAGCGTTGGACTCACTGGTGCGTTTGAAGCCCGCCATCGATGCGTTTTTCACCGCGGTTATGGTGAATGCGGAGGATCCGGCCATCCGAAGCAACCGTTTGTCGTTGCTGAAGGAAGTGGATGACTTCTTCAACTCATTCGCGGACTTTTCGCAGATTGTGGTACAAGGGAGTTAGGCAGGATATGTAATCATGGCGCAGCATCCCCCTATGGATGTCGAGACGACAGCGGCCGGCGATAGTGAGTCGCGGCAGGCGTTGGTTCGGCGGTTTGCCAGGGTGGTGTCTCTTGCCATGATGATTCTCTGCAACGCCATCGTGCTGATCGGGTTGTGGGTCAGCGGGATTAACCTCGATGAACTGGCAGCGACCCCCGATGTCTTCAACTCCAAACAGGACATTTGTCTCCGTCTCGGCTGGCAGCCCGTCACAGGAGCGGCAGACCCAGTGCCTCTCTGCTCGGAGTGGATCCATCTGTCCGATCCGTCCGGCAAGACGCATCAGCTGCAACGGGAGACCAAGTTTCGGCAAGGGTCTGACGGGCAGTATTATATAGATCGGGCAGGGCACGCCGACTATCGGTTACTCATATTGGTGTTGGTTGTCGTGGCAGTCATTGCTTTGGGGCTTGTGGCGAAATGGTATCTGGTCGGCTGGTATCGGTTGCGTCTCGAGTCCGCCACCAGCCACGGGGCGTCACTGGTCCATTGAATTGAACTGAAGTCAAGCGAAGGAGAGGGCAGCGTGGCAAAGAAATATGTGTACTACTTCGGTGACGGCAAGGCTGAAGGCACCTCCAATATGAAAGAACTCCTCGGCGGGAAGGGCGCCGGACTTGCCGAAATGACGAATCTTGGCATCTCCGTTCCTCCTGGTTTCACGATTTCCACCGAGGCCTGCGTCGAATATTACAAGAACGGAAAACAGTATCCTCCCGGCATGTGGGATGCTGCGTTGAAATCGCTGAAGCGGGTCGAGCGGTCGATGGGCATGGGGTTTGGCGATCCCGAGCGACCGCTGCTAGTCTCGGTCCGATCCGGCGCCAGGGCCTCGATGCCTGGCATGATGGACACGGTGCTGAATGTCGGTCTGACGACCAAGACAGTCGAGGGACTGGCGGCTAAAACGCGCAATGATCGGTTTGCTCAGGACAGCTATCGGCGCTTTGTGTCGATGTACGGCAGCATCGTCATGGGTGTGCCACGTGAACATTTTGAAGCGATCCTCAAGCATAAGAAGGATGAGTTGGGGGTGGCCCACGAAACCCATTTCGACGCGCGGCATCTTCGGGAATTGGTTTCCAGCTTCAAGGCGCTCATCAAGGAAGAGACGAAGAAAGAGTTTCCCGATGAGCCGATTGAACAGCTCCAGTTGGCTGTCAACGCCGTCTTTTCTTCCTGGTTCGGCGCGCGAGCCGTCACCTATCGGCGTCTGTACGCGATTCCAGATTCCTGGGGCACGGCCATCAATGTGGTCGCAATGGTATTCGGCAACATGGGAGAGACCAGCGGAACCGGGGTGGCGTTCACGCGTAGTCCGGCTACCGGCGACAAGGTTTTTTTCGGCGAATGTTTGATGAATGCCCAAGGCGAGGACGTCGTCGCGGGTATCAGGACTCCGCTTCCGGTCAATGCTCTCGCGAAGAATGTGCCGGAGGCCTACAAAGAGCTGGAGCACACCTACAAGAAGCTCGAAAAACATTACCGGGATATGCTCGACCTGGAATTTACGATCCAAGAAGGCAAGCTCTACATGCTGCAGACCAGGGTCGGCAAACGGACCGGTATTGCCGCGGTGAAGATTGCCGTCGATATGGTCAGAGAAGGCCTGATCTCGAATCGGGAAGCGGTGCAGCGAATTGGGCCTGAGCAATTGGCGCAATATCTCTATCCGATTTTCGACATGCATGAAGAGTCGAAATCGAATCCATTGGGCAAAGGGCTCCCAGCCGGTCCTGGCGCGGCAGCCGGGAAGATCGCGCTCACTCCCGATCGGGCTGTGACCATGAAAGCGGCGGGCACCCGAGTGGTATTAGTCAGGCAGGAAACCAGTCCGGACGATATTCACGGGATGAACGCAGCGGCGGGATTTTTAACGGCGAGGGGCGGGATGACGTCTCATGCCGCGGTGGTCGCCCGGCAAATGGGTAAGGTGTGTGTCGCCGTCTGCGATGCGGTGGAGGTGCTGGACAGTCAGTCCGTTCGTATTGGCGCCAAAGTGTTTCGCGAGGGAGACTATCTGTCGATCAACGGTTCGACCGGCAATGTGTATGAGGGAGACTTGCCTGTCGTCGAATCTGAGATCATTCAAGTCATCCAGGGCAAGCTGGATGCGAAGAAATCGGACAAGTACCAGCGGTTTGCGTTGATTCTGTCATGGGCCGACCGGATACGGACACTCAAGATCCGCGCCAATGCGGATGTGCCGGATCAGGCGAAGATCGCGCGTGGCTTCGGCGCGGAAGGGATCGGCCTCTGCCGGACAGAGCATATGTTTTTCGCCGAGGATCGCATTCCGATTATGCAGAAGATGATTTTGGCGCGATCGAAAGAAGAGCGTGAAAAATTTCTCGATCAGCTGTTGCCGCTGCAAAAACAGGATTTCATCGGGCTGTATCGCGAAATGGCCGGCTACCCCGTCACCATTCGTCTGCTCGATCCGCCGTTGCACGAATTTCTGCCGAAGCGTGAAGAGTTGATGGTGGAGATTGCGCAGTTGGAGCTGACCGGGCGTGACGGTTCCAAGCTTGAGGAAAAGCGCCGATTGTTGGCCCGGGTCGAGGAACTTCATGAGTTCAACCCCATGCTCGGATTACGCGGGTGCCGGCTCGGGATTACGATGCCCGAGATTACCCGCATGCAGGCGCGAGCTGTCATGGAAGCCGCGTGTGAGTTGGCCAAGGAAGGGAAGAAGATCGTCCCGGAGATCATGATCCCGCTGGTGGGGATGGTCTCGGAAATGAAGGCGCAGAAAGATCTGGTCCGTGAAGTGGCGCAGGAGACGATGAAGCGGTACAACGTGAAGCTCTCGTATCTCGTGGGTACGATGATCGAATTGCCTCGGGCTGCCGTGACAGCCGACCGCATTGCGACAGAGGCGGAATTCTTTTCGTTTGGGACGAACGACCTGACCCAAACGACATTCGGCTTCTCTCGTGACGATGCCGCCAAGTTCATCGACTTCTATCGAACCGCGAATGTTCTCGAGTCTGACCCATTTGCCGTGCTTGATCGAGAGGGAGTAGGCGCATTGATGAAACAGGCCATTGCCGGAGGCCGGAAGACCCGTCCCGGGATCAAGCTCGGCATCTGCGGTGAGCACGGCGGCGATCCCAGTTCTGTAGAGTTCTGTCATGAACTCGGATTGGACTATGTGAGCTGCTCGCCCTATCGTGTCCCCATTGCGCGCCTTGCGGCTGCTCATGGAGCCTTGGCTGAAGCAGGGTCGACCGGCTCCCGTTCCACACACAGGGTGTCAGGAGCCCGTGCGAAGGCGAAGAAGACGACGATGAAGACCACGAAGGCAAAGCCGGCTCAGCAGCCACGCAGCCGGTCGCGCGTTACGCGCAAGACCAGGTGACCGCCACCGTCCCGCACCGTCACTTCATGACCCTGGCCCTTCGTCTTGCAGCGAAGGGCCGTGGCAAGACCAGCCCAAACCCCATGGTCGGCGCCCTCGTGGTGAAGAACGGCCGCATTGTGGGCCGGGGATACCACCGCGGCCCAGGCCAACCCCACGCAGAAATTCTTGCGCTCAACGAGGCGGGACCGCGCGCCAAGGGCGCGACACTCTACGTCACGCTCGAACCCTGTTGTCACCTCCGTAAACGAACTCCGCCATGTGTGCCGGCTGTGATTCGATCCGGTGTGCGACAGGTGGTGGTGGCGATGGTCGATCCAAATCCATCGGTCAAAGGACGAGGCATTGCTGCTTTGCGCCGGGACGGAATAACAGTGACGACGGGTATGGCACAAGAGGAGGCGGTGAAATTAAACCGTGCGTACCTCCATTGGGTGAGGACTGGTCGTCCCTATGTGATCATGAAAGCCGGGATGACGTTGGATGGAAAGGTGGCCACGGCGAGAGGAGAGTCGCGATGGATTACCGGCCCGCAAGCGCGACGAGACGCGCATCGGCTTCGGGGTCAGGTGGATGCCGTGATCGTGGGGGTGGGCACTGTGCTCAAGGATAATCCTGCTCTGACGGCGCGACTGTCCGATCGTCCTCTCAAACTGGCGGTGCGACAACCGTTGCGTATCGTGCTCGATAGCCGGCTCAGAACGCTGCCGTCGGCAGCGGTCTGTGCGATGCAGGATCGAGCGAAGACATTGATCGTGACCACGAAGCGCGCGCCCCAATCACGCCGACGCCCATTTGAACAGGCCGGAGTGGAGGTCATGTCTCTTTCGATGAGGAATGGGCAGGTCTCGCTTCCAGCGTTGATGACGATGCTCGGTAAGCGTGGGCTCACGTCCGTGCTCATCGAGGGAGGTAGTACCGTCAATGCCGCAGCCTTACGCGAGAACGTGGTCAATCATGCCGTATTCTATCTCGCTCCGATTCTGATGGGAGGGCAGGATGCCAAGGCAGTGATCGGCGGTCGAAGTCCGAAGCGCTTGGCTGAAGCACTGCCATTACATCATGCGACGGTTCGCCGCATCGGGAACGATGTGGTTCTGGAAGGAGATCTGTGACGCGCAGATTGCTCTCAGTCGTTCTTGCCGCCATGCTTGCGGGTGTTGCCTGCCATGCGCTGAACGCGGCTGCCGCGGATTCCTCTACTGAGATGAACATGCAGGTCTTCCGCTACTTGGACAGCACGGATGCAGACGAAGCAGCGGGAATTCTCAAATCAATGCTCTCCGACTCCAACGCCACGATCGAGCAGGCGATACGAATCATCCAAACAGAGCGGGACTATGCCCCGCAGCCGAGCGGAACCATTCCCGACGAGCGAATCCACGTGCAGGGGCGCGCCTATCATCTGGCCCTCTCCGTTCCTCCGACCTATCAATCGACGAAGAGTTATGGACTAGTTGTGTGTCTGCATGGCGCGGGATTTACCGGTGAGGCTTACCTGGAACGTTGGCAGGCTCGACTGGGGGAAGACTATGTTCTGGCCTGTCCCACGACTCCGATGGGCGCATGGTTTACGAGAAGCGCGGAAGAGCTGGTGTTGGCCACGATTCGTTCCGTGCAACGGCGCTACCACATCGATCCTGACAGGATCTTCCTCACCGGCATGTCCAACGGCGGAATCGGCGCCTGGGTGATCGGCATGCACGATGCCCCTCTGTTCGCCGGGATTGCCCCCATGGCGAGCGGCCTCGATACAGTGATGTTGCCGTTTCTGGCGAACTTGCGATCCACGCCGATCTATATCATTCATGGGGCCAAGGATCAGGAGATGCCGGTCGAATTCAGCCGCACGATCACGGAAGAATTGACCAGGCTGGGCTATCCCTTCGTCTATCGAGAACATGATCGTGAACATCCCATGGCGGGCGGACATTACTTTCCCAGAGAGGAGTTGCCGGAGCTGGTGGCGTGGCTTAATGTTCAGCGGCGCAATCCCTTGCCGACGAGCGTGACGGTGGTGCGTGAAGCCAGTCATTTTCAACCGTTGGGGTGGGTGCGCATCGACTCGACCGATCCCATTGCCGCGTTCTCTGAAGATCTGGTCAGCAAACGAGACGAGCGAATCAAGCGACGGGAATATGCGAGGCTGGACGCCTCCATTGTGATGCCGAATCGCATTGAAGTCCGGACCGAAAAAGTCCAACGCTACAGCCTCTTCCTGAATGAACAACTCGTTGATTCCTCCAAACCGCTTGTCGTGCTCACCAATGGGCAGGTGTCTTTCGAGGGTACCGTAACCCCGTCGCTTGAGACGTTGCTGAAACAGGCGCGTCTGCGACAAGATTCTCGGCAACTCTTTCCGATCCATCTCGCGATCCAGGTTCGAACGCAGCCGTGATGATTCCCAGATCGTTGGGCCTGCGGAGTTCCGGCGCGTTGGCGTTGCTCCTCGTGATCTGGCTGAGCACGATCACCTATCCACGCTCGGCCCAATCGGAGACCTGCGCCTTACCATCCGAACATGCAGGGATGACCTTCCCAATTGAAAAGGTCGATCCAGATTGGGCCTGCCGATTATTCCTCATTGTCGATAATTACACCACGGTCAACAAGATCGGCCCTCTCCGAACCGGCCTGTCAGAATCGCTCTATCAGCAATTGCTGGATCGTCCACCGCTGGCGGCTGCCTTGATCAATCGCCTGGAACTTGGTCTATATAAATCGGAGGCGAGAGGCCCAGGGATTTTCTGGGGCGATGACGGCGACGGGACCAAAGGGATTGTGCAACTTGTCTACCAAGACCGCACCTCTCGAATCTACCATCTTGAAGGATCGCACGACGGCCGGTTCCTCCCCCACATTACTGGCAAGGCGGTCGTGTTTCTGAGGATGAATCCGGTGAAAGACGCCGACGGGACGGAAGCGGTGGACTGTACCATGGTCTCCTATGCGAGGTTGGACAATCGCTTCCTTTCCGGAGTGGTCACCATGCTGCGCCCGTTTATCGGGGGGACGATTACAAGGAAGTTGAGCAAAGGGGTTGAAACCGTCGATCGATTGAGCCGGCTCATGCGGCAAGACCCCGACCGTGTGCTGCTGCGAGCAATGGCTCCCCCTGCCTTATCGGACGATGAGGTGACATTTGTGCGGCAGGCGCTGGGACGTCTGTCGTATCCTGGCGGGGGAGCCTCAGTCAGGACAACTGAACCATGACGACGTCGCGCAGTTTCACGCTGCTCTGCACCGTCGGCGTATTCTGCTTTATCAGCTACAACATGGTTCGGATGCCGGTGTTGGCGCTGTTCGCGGAATCCCTGGGGGCCAGTCCTGAGCGCATTGGGCTCATCGTGTCGGTCTCTACGCTGACCGGTGTGTTTCTCAAACTGCCGTCCGGCGCGCTGTCCGACATCTACGGTCGGCGGTTCCTGCTTCAGATCGGGGTAGTGGCCTTCGGGCTTCCGCCGTTTCTGTACCCCTGGATAACAGACCTCGACGCGCTGACCGCCCTGCGTTTCTTCCACGGACTGGCCACCGCGATCTTTGCGCCGAGCGCATTGGCAACCGTAGCCGATCTTTACCGAGAGCGACGAGGTGCTGCGCTCGGTACCTACACAGCCTCGACACAATCCGGCGCGTTACTTGGGCCGTTCATCGGCGGATATCTGATCTACGTGTCGGGATTCTCCGCTGCGTTTGTCACGGCTGGTCTATTTGGCTGCGTTGCCATAGCCATTTTCTACAGCTTGCACCTCACACCGCCGCCGCCTCGCATTCAAGAGAAGGGGATGGCCCCGTTGCTGGCGGAGATGTGGAAGGGCTTCAGGGTCGTCGCCAAGAATCGCAAAGTCCTCATTACCAGTTCGACCGATGCGGCCAAGATGATTGCGAACGGGGCCTTGATGGCCTTTCTTCCGCTCTATGGCATCTCGGCAGGATTGAATCCGGGAGAAGTCGGGCTTCTGTTTACAGTCCAGGCTCTCACGTCGCTCGTGTCCAAACCGATTATGGGCCGAGTATCCGACCGCATCGGGCGCCAGCCGCTCATCGTCATCGGCCTGGTGATCTGCGCAGCGACCTTTATCTGTATCCCGCAGGTGTCGATATTCTGGCTGCTCTTGCTGCTCTCAGCGGGTTTTGGATTCGGCGAAGCCGTAGTTTCCTCCTCCTCGTCCGCGCTGGTTGCAGACAGTTCTGAGTTCAAAACGCTCGGGGCTGGGATGGGCATGCAAGGGACGATTGGAGATATTGGCCATGCTGCCGGGCCGCTCCTGGCGGGGATACTTATCGCGCGCCTGAACTATGCCAACGCGTTTGCCATCATCGCAGGTTTGCAACTCGTCGCGGCAGCGGTGTTTTGGGTGACAATGAGACGAACATAACCGCACTCCTATATACTAGGCCGATGTTGAACGCGATCGCGACTGAGAATATTGTTATTGGCACGCTCGCCGGCATCGGTGTGGTCGTGCTGCTTGTGATGTTTGTCTACGTGGTTCGGCAAATGTTCAAGAAAGAATCATAGCTGAAAGCTGCTCTATGTTTACAGGTATCGTCGAAGAGCTCGGCGCCATCATTTCGATCGACAAGACTCTCGCCGGCACGCGGATGGCGATTTTGGCCTCAGCCGTGATGAGCGACCTCAAAGTCGGGGACAGTGTCAGCGTGAACGGCACATGTCTGACCGTTGTAAATAAGACCGAACACAATTTCTCCGTGGAGGTCTCCCCTGAAACATTATCCGTGACCACCCTCGGGCAACTCGCTGCCGGCGCACCGCTGAATTTGGAACGGGCGATGAAACTCAACGAACGGCTCGGCGGGCATCTCGTGGCAGGCCATGTGGACGGCATCGGCACGGTTCGCAACCGACAGCAGGATGGGAACGCGATCCTGTTCATGATCGAGGCCCCGTCGGAGATTCTGCGCCATTGTATCGTGAAAGGGTCCGTCACGGTCGACGGCATCAGCTTGACGATCAATCAGGTAACAGATCGTGGCTTTTCCGTTTCGATCATTCCGCATACGGCGAAAGTGACCACCTTAGGCCTCAAGCAAGTCGGCGATCAAGTCAATCTCGAATCGGATCTGATTGGAAAATACGTCGAACGATTGCTGCAGGAACGAGGACAACTTCCCGCCAAACCCACACCTGCTATTGATAAAGACTATCTTCAAAAGCGAGGACTAATTTAGCGGGATAGTCGAGCGAGACTCGCGAGATGGGCGAGGCGAAGTGGAAATCCGATCTGCCCATGTCGCGCTTTTCTCGCCAGTCCCGCTCGTCCCGCGTCAGGACTGAGGTCTTCATGCCAAAACGTCAAACTGTGGATCGACTGCTGTCGAAGCTTGGCATTGCCTCCCGCGGGACGAGCCAGGAGTGGATTCGTGCAGGCCGAGTCCTTATCAATGGCCGAGTTGTGCGCGATCCTGCCACGTGGGTTTTGTGGCCGAAAGACTCTATCTCGGTCGATGACCAACCGATTCACGGATTGGCCAAACGATTCATCCTTTTTCATAAACCCAAAGGGGTCATCACCACGCACAGTGATGAAAAGGGTCGGAAGACGATCTTCGATGTGCTGCCCGCGGACTTGGGTTATATGCATGCTGTCGGGAGACTCGATCAGGCGACCAGCGGGCTCCTCCTGCTTACCAACGATTCAGTTCTGTCGAGCTATCTCACCGATCCAGCCCATAAAGTGATGAGGACCTACCTGGTCTCGGTGCGAGGAGAATTCACGGAGATGGAAGCCTCAGAGGCCGTCGTTGGAGTAATCGAAGGTGGCGAGCGCCTCCAGTGCCACACGGTGAAGATTCAGAAGAGTTCCGGGCGTGAATCACATCTGGAAGTGGTCCTGATCCAGGGGAAGAACCGTGAAATCAGAAGGCTGTTCAAATCCTTGAAGCATGAAGTGATGAGACTCAGGCGCATTCAATACGGCCCCTTCAAACTCGAAGATCTCCCATCCGGCGCCTGGCGCGAAGTCCCGATCGAAGACGTGAGGAAATCGCTCCGAATGATTGAGCCGAGATAGCGTCCGACACCTTGAGTCTGCCTCACCATCTCCTTGTAGCCAGCTGCCCCAGTCGATTTTTTATTAGGTTTCGTCTATCCTCCTTGCGATCCCAAGGCACATGTTTTACAGCAAGGATGGGTGACCAATCAGGGAAACCGGATTGTTCTACTCCGTAGGCTCAAGAACCACACACCTACCTTGCGCCAGAGCACGGAATAGGAAGAGGCTACCGCATGGGCTCCACAATCAAGGGGGAACATCTTCGGTGGTTTGGACGCAAGATCCCCTATGTCATCGACCATTCCGTTGAACACCTCCGGAGATTCATCGAAGGCGACACGACGACGACGGGAGCGATCCAGATCCTCCAGGAGCAGACGCACCTCCGGTTTGTCACACGATCGGATCAAAGCGACTACATACGCTTCGTCCATGGCGAAGCCTGCAGCTCGGCATATGGACGGCAGGGTGGCGTGCAAGATGTTCATCTGAGCAAACACACCTGCGAGAGGTCCGATACGGTGATCCACGAGATCGCGCATGTCGTTGGGATGCGGCATGAGCATTCGAGGCGCGATCGCGATCGATTCGTCAACGTACATTGGGAGAACATTGAGGATGGAAAGCAGCACTGGTTCGAAAAATATAGCGCAAGCGAGGGAACCGAACAGGGACTGTACGACTTCTCCTCTGTCATGCATTACCGGAGCTGCGGATTTGGGCGGAAGGGCTACTATTGGACGTCAGGCTGGACAACCGCCATGGTGTACGAGATTGACGAGACACCTTATCTCTTTCTGTTGAAGGCCCGGGGGGTCGGAAGCGACGGGAACAATGTACATATTCATAGGCTCAATAGTGATGGCAGCGTGGGCGATCGTGTCGCCTCTTATAAATGGACCGAAGGCTGGACCACTGCCATTGCGTATGTGGCCGGCGGCGCTCCCTATCTCTTTCTGCTGAAGGCTTGGGGGTTCGGAAGCGACGGCCACAATGTCCATATTCATAGGTTCAATAGCGATGGCAGCGTGGGCGATCGTGTCGCCTCTTATAAATGGACTGAAGGCTGGACCACCGCCATTGCCTATATGGCCTGCGGCGCTCCGTATCTCTTTCTGCTGAAGGTGTCAGGGTTCGGGATCGACGGCAACAACGTCCATATCCACAAGTTCAACAGTGATGGCGACTTCGGCGATCGAGTGGCCTCGTACAAGTGGACCGAAGGCTGGACGACCGCCTTGGTCTACGAGATCGGCGATACTCCCTATCTTTTCCTGCTGAAGTCGTCTGGGTCCGGGAGCCACGGCAACAACGTTCACATCCACGCGATCGATAACAACGGAAGTGTGGGCGATTGGTCTTCCTCGAACAAGTGGACGCAGGGCTGGACCACGGCCGTCGTCTACAAGGCGGGCGGCGCCTCCTATCTTCTTGTGCTCAAAGCATCGGGGTTCGGGCGCGACGGCAACAATGTTCACATTCACACCATGAACAAGAACGGGAGCGTGGGCGCCCGCGTCGCCTCCTACAGTTGGACTCCAGGCTGGACGACGGCCGTTGTCTTCGAGGCGGGTGGCGCTCCCTATCTCTTCTTGCTGAAGGCCCAAGGGGTTGGGAGCGACGGCAACAATGTCTACATTGAAAAGCTCGGAGTGAATGGGACAGTGGATGGGCGAGTCACCATCTGTCCCACGCTCAGTTTCAAGTCCCAGGCAGATTCGGAAGCGTACACGGGAAATCCTGCCGGCATGGGCGGGAGCACCCTCACCGATACTGACTTGGAGACGTTGGATAATTTGCCTCGCGGAATCCTGCACGCCCACGTTGTACAGCCGGATGGGACCCCAGGCCGTCGTCGTGACACACGGCATTGGACCAACGGTTGGACCACGGGTGTGACGTATGTCCTCGCAGGGCAGGCCTATTTCTTGTTCCTCAAGCGGGTCGGCGCCGGAACTGACGGCAACAATGCTCACATTCACACGATCAATCGTGACGGCAGCGTCGGCGATCGAGTGGCCTCGTACAAGTGGACCCAAGGCTGGACCACGGCCATCGTCTATCAGACGGGCGGTGTTCCGTATCTCTTCCTGCTAAAGGCGTCCGGGTTCGGAGATGACGGCCACAATGTCCACATCCACAAGGTCAATAGCGATGGGGGCATCGGCGATCGGGTGGCGTCGTACAAATGGACTCAAGGCTGGACCACAGCCACCGTCTATCAGGCAGGTGGCGCCTCGTACCTCTTATTGCTCAAGGTGGGGGGATTCGGGAGTGACGGCAATACCGTCCATATCCACGCGCTCACTGAGAAGGGAAGCATAGGCAGTCGGGTCGCCTCCTACAAGTGGACTCCAGGCTGGACCACTGCCGTTGTCTACAACGTGGGTGGTGTTCCGTATCTCTTTTTGCTGAAGGCAACCGGGTTCGGAAACGACGGCAACAACGTCCACATTCATAAGGTCAACAGTGATGGCAGCGTCGGCAATCGCATTGCGTCGTATAAATGGACTCCAGGTTGGACGACAGCCGTTGTCTACGAGGTGGGCGGCGCCCAGTATCTCTTTGCGCTGAAGGCCTCCGGGTTCGGGATCGACGGCCATAACGTCCATATCCACAAGATCAACAGTGATGGCAGTGTCGGCGATCGGGTTGCCTCGTTCAAGTGGGCCCAAGGGTGGACGACTGTCGGCGCCTACACGGTCGCTCCCACAAACTATCTGTTCCTCCTGCGACCAGCATACCCTTCCTAGCAGGATGCTGAAAAAGGGGGAGGGGTACTGGGACGATCCCCTTGCTCGCACAACGCGCGGTCGCAGACTCCCCTCGTTGGACGCACGCAGTTGGGATCATCCCAGCCACCCC
>SWDN01000017.1:50494-60821 GCA_005116775.1 Nitrospira sp. | reverse complement strand
TCACTACACACAGTGATGAAAAGGGCCGTAAGACGATCTTCGATGTGCTGCCGCCGGACCTGGGATATATGCATGCCGTCGGGAGACTCGATCAGGCGACCAGCGGTTTGCTTCTGCTCACCAACGATTCGATCCTGTCGAGCTATCTCACCGATCCGGCCCATAAAGTGATGAGAACCTACCTCGTCTCCGTGCGAGGAGAATTCACTGTGGCCCAAGCCATAGAAGCCACAGCCGGAGTGCTCGATGGTGGCGAGCGCCTCCAGTGCCACACCGTGAAGATTCAAAAGAGTTCCGGACGCGAATCACATCTGGAAGTGGTCTTGATCCAGGGGAAAAACCGTGAAATCAGAAGACTGTTCAAGGCGCAGGGGCATGAAGTGGCCAGGCTCAGGCGCATTCAATACGGCCCCTTCAAACTGGAAGATCTGCTGTCCGGCGCATGGCGCGAGATCCCGATGGAGGACGTGAGGAAGGCGCTTCGACTGTCCTAACTCGCCGCTAGTATTTCGTTCGAAGAAAAGAGCCTATGCGTATAGCTGATAGCAAGTGCAGGAGAAGCAGGACTTTCTTTGCCCGTGCTATCAGTCTTTGTTATTCGCAATCAGTTCCTGCCGCAGAAATCTAGAAAACAAAATTTTACTCGTTGCTCAAACTCTGATATACCAGACACACATCGAATAACATTTTGACATCGAGGGGGGGTGGAGTTCTCATGGCAGCGAAGAAAGCAGCAGCGAAGACGCCCGCAAAGAAGGCGGCTAAGAAGAAAAAGTAGTCGTCGCATAATGAGGAGGCGACGGCCACGTCGCCTCCTCACCTTCTCCTCTTTCTCCATCTCCTTCATATCCGAGCCGCAGCTCACACGCAGTTGATCAATCGGTGTATCCCCTCACAGAACTTCCTGCAGGCTCGACTGCCCGATACAAAACACGTCACGTGGTAGAGGTTATATTTCTAGACCAGACCTTCATCGGTATGGGAATGAGAGTGTGTTCGGATGTAATCGGAGTAGAAGGCGCTCAGCGGGCTAAGATCACCAAAACAGAAGGTCAGAGAGGTAAAAAAATGGGGAGGTGATGGCCACATCACCTCCCCGACTTCCTCTGCGCGGGGAGAGCCCATAGCGTGAGGAAAGCAGCGCACAAATCTTACCATGAACATTCCTGCGAAATGAGAAATAATATTCACGTACAATCAATGACTTATGAATGCACCCTGTCTGATCGCTTGACGATGAAAGAGAAAGAATAGATCCTCGAAACTCAAACAATGGGATGTTGGTGGTCGGATGACGGGCTAGGCTGGCAGGATTCTTGGGGCGTGCTCTTACGAATTCTGGGCTATTGGGGATACTGGTAGCGCCCCTGCCGTTTTTCTATGCCAAAGGATGCGGAATGAGTGTGTATTGGAAATGGGTGCTTCAATCAATCCCAAGCTTGGTGTGCGGGATGCTCATGTTGCTTTCGACCGTCACCCCTCGGCAAGCCCGTTCCAATGTGGAAGCCTGGTTCATCTATTTCGGCGTGGAGGATGTACCGCTATGGTTGGCGAATAAGTCCATCGATGCGTGGATCTATTGGCTGGCGTTTGTGGGTTTCTGCGCATGGGCCATTCACCTCTATCTGCGAGTCAACGTGCGGAGTGGAACCTTGTCCATTCTGATTCGTGAAGGAGAACCCTGGGTGCAGATGAGTTCAGGTGTCGATCAGTCTCAGTCAGGCCCCACCAGCGGGTCGCGCTACATCTATCGCATCGCATTGGTCAACAGCGACGATTCGACCATCAGGAACGTAGAAGTCAAACTGACGTCCTTGGAGAAGAAGCCGGAGCATTTCCCTGCCATCGGCAGGCACCTGAAGCTGAGAGATGACCGAGTCGGAGCCACGAGTGTGAATGTCTATCCGACGAAAGATCCACACTGCATGGATGCTGTGTTCGTCGATGTGTTCAGTTTCTTTCAAGGTCCGAATGGATATTCATCTCTCAGCGCCGCGTCGTGGCCAGAGGATAGTCAGTGCCGGATTCCACTCGACACCTATGATATAAAAATCGTGGCGACAAGCGAACGTGGCGAGATGGCCATCGCAGACACAACGTTCATTCCTCGCCCCGATCAGATCCCGGAGTTCAGATTGCTCAAGATGCAATCATTTCCCGGACGATGAGCTTCACGGGTGCCGAGAGCACTCTTCAGAGGTTCGTGACGGAAGGTTTGGTTGAGGGTGATAGAAGAAAGACTGCCGAGTCATCCATCTCTTCGCAAGGCGACCGGCTCAATAAGTCAATAGTCATGCCTGACACCCAATCCAGCAGAACTCGACCGAATGATCGAGGCAGAGTGGCACCGTGTGGAGGCTGAACGGGAAAGGCGAAACAGGAGCAATGACCAGACCGAGCCAGGTGGTTACAGGGCGAAACCCTTCTGACCGAGGAGCGGATTCAGGACCTAGAGAAGAAGGGGTTGCTGCTGAAGGGGAAGTAGGGCAACCGGACGGATCGGTTTGCGCGAGGCGCCTACCAGAAAAAGTGGTGTGCCAAAAACAGTTGTTTTCGACCCTCGCTCTTTTCAGTTTTAATCATCAAGGTACCCAGTTAGCATTTCACAAGCCTTTTGGACCCCTCGAACACTTTGCTTCGAGCTGCATCAACAAGGAAAACCTATCCGAACCCCTCTTTGCTCCGCGTCCAAACCTCCGTTTCTTTTGACGAATGTCCTCCCACCCGTTACGCTTCTCAAATGGGGTTTCGTATTCACTCGAAACCTGACCATTAAAGTGCAGTATTGAATAAGCGTATCTAGAACGTGCACCTGAAATCATGACAACACTGTACTCCTATCCTTCGGCACTACGAAGAATAGTTATGACAACCATGGGAGTCATGGGAGCGCTTCTCGTGTGGACGATTCACACTCCCAAAGGATCTTAGTATGAGTAGTTTTGTGATACGAGATGATTTGAACCGCCGCAGTAATGCGATGCAGCGGCTGAGGGATGCAGGCTTATATGTGGACTCTGCGGGGAACTCATCCTTGGACAACAGAATTTCTCGAAGCCAAGATGACATTGGGTGGGACTTCACTACGTTAACTTCAAGATCCCTCGATTCACACATAGCCACGGACTATTGGTCAAATGAGTGGCCTTGGTGTTTTCGACGTTGGCTGTGTATGCCGGGCCCTGCCCTTGATGACTTCGAATGCGAGTTTGCCACCGTCGAGGCAGCGGTAGAAGCCGTTCTGGCCTTTTACTTTGGCCATCCAACTCTTATTGACGATTGGCTCGTTCCGCTTCACGTGCATCCAGAATTACCGGAAGACGGTGTTCGTGCGGTGTTAGGGCAAGCCATTGTCATCAGTGCAAATCAGTTTGAAGTCATCCAAGAAGAACGCACGGATTTCGTTCGACGCGCAGCAATTCTTGTGGAGGAGCGGTGGCAAGAGGTATCAGCCTTGGCAGGTGATGACCTTGGCAAAAAGTACTATTGGGAGCAGATCGATGGAATGGTAGAGGCAGATAAATTACCGCCATGGACTCAACCGATACTGGGCCCCGACCATCCGGCTTTTCGGCGCCAGTTCTTGGTCATCCACCACGTCAAGGATATGACCAACACTCTGCGATTGAGACGGGATCTGGGAGAAGCTTACATCGTTTCTGGAGGGTAGGTAGTGCTCATTTTGTGCTCAACCTCCATCTCACTCCAACTCATTTCAGCCTACTCCAGCCAAAGTCGTTTTTCCCCTCACTCTTGGCTAGACTTGGCCTGAATGAGTCTGAGTGGGCTGGAGTAGGGTGGTGACAACGCTTTCCTAAATCGCCCTACAATCCATAGACCATTCCCCGGCGCGTGAGGATCTGCTCCTTGAGCAGCCTGTAGAATTTCTCTCGCAACGAAGCGTCCTCCTGCACGTGTACGTATCTCTCGATATCAATGGCGCATAGTGCATCTCTACGCTAACATTCGAGTCTGTAACAGACTTCGGACCGGAGGGCCATGCGTGACAGTACGGACATGTATCCGTAGCGTTAGATAATCTCTTAACTCGACAGCCATGACCAAACCTGTTGTCTCGCCTGTCTATGCATCAAAAATCAGCCTAGCGCTTCAGTCCGCTCGTGCGTGCGCACTGAGGGAGCCGTATCATTTTCACTGGAACTGTCTGCTAGCTGAAGTAGTGGGGATCCAGGTGCGAGTCGGTGATTGGGAAGGTGCGTATCGGGAAGTGATGAGTGAACAAGCCAGGAAGGACGATGACCTCAAGCATGACCTGTTGATAGAGATGGCGCGGGCTCAGGCCTCCCTTGGTGATGTTTCTGGCGCCTTCCGCACGATTCGAGAAACCCTTGTGTTGGGCCGTAATGCGCTCTCATCTTTCTCAGCGCTCTGTCAGATCATCAAAGAACAGGGGAGAATCGCTGATAAAACTATGCTACATGCGGCGCTCGATCTAGCGGAACGAACGTCGGCCGAGCAACTGGCCAAAGAGAAGGCTGAACATCCTACAGGCAGTTTTGCGCTTACATGGCTGACCGATCTTGCTGAAGCTCAGGCCGCAGGAGGAAGGAGGGAGCGAGCAGACCAGACGCTCCAATTAGCCTTAGATCTGGTTTCGTCAGACGCGTTCAATTTCCGTCAGAGCGAGATCGATCACGGATACGCCAACATTCTCACGGTTCAAGCACACATCGGTGACATTTCTGGGGCTTTGAAAACGTTGGAGAAGATGAGCGACCAAGGACGCAGGTACGGCATGCGATGGATTATCGCGATACTTGCAGACGCCGGGGATCTTGCGAGAGCGCTCGCCTTCGTGGCACAGATCGATGAACCTGAATCAAAGACCCGCGCGCTGCTCTCGATTGCAAGCACTCAGGCTCAATATGGCGATAGCGTGGGGGCACAGAAGACGCTCGCTCGTATTGAATCCCTCACGGACAGAGGGGAACGATCCGAACTTTTGGAGAGGCAGTTTTACTCTACATTGGCCAAAGTGCAATGCGATCGAGACAGTGCACCGCGTGTTCTTACTCAGATTCTACAGGATGTTGATAAGGCGCAACTGGGCGGATTCATAGTCTATGAGGCTGTAGGCGAAGCGTATGCGGCAGTGGGTTTGGTGGCAGAGGCCCTGCAGATCTTTGAGCGTATACCCCGTGAGGAAGACAGGGATGGGAATGAGAAGTTTGCTAGAGACGCGCTGGCGAGGATGATCACCAAGGCGCATACGGTGGCAGGAAATGTGGAGGTGGCCGAGGCGTGGGTTCGGACTCTGCAGTCGCCGTCTGAGCAGTGTTATGCGTGGTTGGGAATTGTGGATGGATTCGTCTCTCTCTCTTCGATATCTAACCGAGGGACCGCGATGGTTCCCTGACAGTTCAAGGCAATAAAAAAGCGATTTGAAATAATGGACTCAAAAGACGCGAGCAACTGCGAAGTGTTGCGAGCCAGGTTCGAGGGCAGAGAAGCCATCTACGTGGAGAAGGGCGCACTGCGAGTCCGTGTCAGCAACATCCACAATGTCCATGAAAGACAAGGCTCGCACATAGGGGCGGATGTCGAAGAGGTCCCCACTCCGGGGCTGGGGGTGGGTCTGTTCCCACCGCACCGACCCGGCAGAAGTCCACTCCGGTGGACAATAGCGGGGGATCCGACATCATACTCCGACCAATCCTGGTGGATGGGTTACGGAGGGTGGAGCCTAGAATTTGCTCCCGAATTTGTCCAGGCCGTAATCGATTTCGCAGCCCGACGTCCCAACAACGCAGATCCCTGCGAAGGTTACAGCGAGGTGTGCCGCATGCTGAATAATCGAACCTAAATGCGCATGATCCAGTCCAACTCGTTTTCCGGATAGGTAAGAGGGTATAGCAACTAAAGATGGATCATTATGAATAAGGAGCAACTTTCCAATCTCCGAGGAAAAGCGGAACAAGGCGACGCGGAAGCGCAGTTCAATCTGGGAATGCTGTATGTCCATGGGGAGGGAGTGCGACGGGATGACACGATAGCGCGGCAGTGGTTTGAAAAATCCGCCGACCAGGGGAACGCAGATGCGCAGTTTCACCTTGGGGTGATGTATCACGTCAATGCGCGCGACCAGCAGGATTACGCCACGGCGCGGCAGTGGTATGAGAAAGCGGCAGCCCAGGGAAACTCAGATGCGCTGAACGGCATCGGGGGGATGTATCAATATGGACTCGGCGTACCGCAGGATCATGAACAAGCGCGGCAGTGGTACGAGAAAGCGGCAGCCCAGGGGAACGTGAGTGCGAACCTCTACATCGGGTGTCTCTATGCGCATGAACATGGTGTGGGGCAGGACTATACCAAGGCGCGAGAGTGGTACGAGAAAGCCGCTGCCCAGGGGAATGTGGGGGCAGCCGTTTTTCTCGGGGAGCTGTATCGCCTGGGGCAGGGGGTACCGCAGGATTTTGTCCAAGCGGGACAATGGTTCCAGAGAGCCGCCAACCAGGGTGACGAAAAAGCACAGGTCAACATCGGGGAGCTGTATGCCAAGGGACAGGGTGTGCCGCAGGACGATGTGCGCGCGTACATGTGGTGGAGCCTCGCATTAGCACAGGATGGTTATCAGCAGCACGAAGCGACAACCAATCGAGATGAGGTCGCGCGGCACATGACTCCCACGCAACTAGCTGAAGCGAAACGGTTGGTGCAAGAGTATCAAGCACGCAAATCCAGGGTTGCTAAAGTACGCTCGTGGGATGGGGAAACGGGGACATTGTAGGTTTTCACCAGTCTCTGCGGGCGCACGATCAGTCCAAGGCTCGAAGAGAACCCCATCGAGAGACTATTGAGGGGAAAGAGGGGAGTCTAGATTGGGCAGGATGTTCAAAAAGCTCGTCCAGCAAGACCGTAGCGAACTATCACTCCATAAGGGGTGGCTAGGATGATCCCAACTGCGCGCATCGAACGAGCACATTCCTATCGTGCGCGTTCTGCGAGCACGGGGATCGTCCTAGCTACCCCGCTCCCTTTTTCAGCATCCTGCCTTTATTGGATGCCTGCCTGGCGCTGCAACCACCTGACATACATCACGATCTGATCGACGTCGTCCGGTTTGACGGCGTCGATCTTCGGCATGTTGCCGAATTGCCAGTGGTGAGCATTGACGCCGTTGGCGGCGGCCCGTTGGAAGGCCTGGTCCCCATGATGGTTCGGCTCGTAGACCTTATGCACTAACGGAGGTCCGTGGTCGGTTCCCGCCGCTTGCTTTCCATGACAGCGCGAGCAGTTCGCGTTGAATGTGGTTTCGCCCACTTGAAATTCAGTCGGCACAGGGCCGCTTGCGACTGTCGGCTTGGGGGGCTCTGAGGAATCGCAAGCCGCGAGAAGGCCAAGTGTCAGCACACAGGCTCCAATTTGAAATCTTTTTGTCATTGTGATTTTCATAGAATCAGACTGCCGATCTTGTTCAATTGTACTTCCCCACAGGATGTTCAAACGGGATGGTCAGCAAGGCCGCAGACGAATCGAAACTGGAAGCGTATCTGTCTCACCCGCCCAACCCCGAGCTGTCGGAACAGCTCTTTTCCCGGGTAGGGTACGTTGAGGATTTCGATGAGTCGAGAACGACGCTGGCCGCCCGTTTCAACATCCTGAGGGTAGCGCATATGCGATGGGATCCACAACCCCAGCCGTTGCAAATCCCTCCAACCGGATCACGCAACTGTCGCATCGTCCACAGGCCAGATCTCCGACCGGATCGTAACAACTGTGGGTCAGATGAAACGGAACGTGGAGTTCGACTCCTCGCCGGATGATGTCTGCTTTCGTCAGCATCAAGAGGGGGGCTCTGACATGAAGCTGGTTCCCTTCCATGCCGGCCTTCGTGCCTTCCTTCACTGCTGCCTCAAAGGCGTGAATGAATTTAGGGCGGCAATCCGGATAGCCTGAGTAGTCGAGGACATTTGCGCCAAAATAAATGAGCGATGCTCCCATGACCTCCGCATGCGCCGCCGCAATCGAGAGAAAGATGAGATTCCGTCCCGGCACATAGGTGATAGGGATGGTCTGGTTGCGTTCGGTACTCGGTCGATCTTTTGGGACTGCCGCTGGACCGGTGAGCGCCGATCCGCCGATGGCGCGCAGGTCCAGATTCATCACCAGGTGATTCGCCACGCCTAAGGCTGCTGCGACCTGCCGAGCCCGTTCGACTTCCACTGCATGGCGCTGTCCGTAGGCGATGGTGAGGAAGAAGATCTCGCACCCTTCTTGTTTGGCGATGGCTGCTGTGACGGTGGAATCCAATCCTCCGCTCGCCAAGACGACTGCGCGATGGTTCAGCGCCACATTATCTCCGCTCCCACTTATGGGGCAGATGTCTAAGCGTGGTCATGGGGTGCAAACGAGAGAAGTGTCCAGTCGATGGTTGATGAGACAGAGGCCGCGCGTGGCAGGGAGAGAACTGGTCTCGCGTCGGAGTGAGACGAACGATTAGTCGCGATCCTCTTCTCGCTCGATTTTCTCCAGCAGTTCTTCTTTCGACTGACATTCGACACAGAGCTTGGCAAAGGGGACCGCTTCCAATCTCCGCTCACTGATCTCTACGCCACACTCTGCGCAGATGCCGTAGGTGCCCTCGTTGAGCCTCGTCAACGCTTCGTCGATGGCTTGCCGGCGGCGATTGCGCATTTCCATCAAGGAAATGCCCAACTCGCGATCGAGATCCATGAGGGCTTGATCGCCGACGTCGCGCGCGGACTCAAGCCGCCGTTGTTTATCTTCAATGAGGGATTGGCCCAGGCTTCCTTCAATCTCTTTGATAATCTCCTGGCGCTTCCGCATCAACATCTGATGAAGGACTTGGCGGCGGCGCTCCCTATCCTCTCGCTCTTTTGCCGATTCTTTCGGTTTGGCGGACAAAGGAGAGACGGCCATGTTGAGGGGTTTTTCGATGACCTCAACCGCAGCGCGTTTCGGTTTGCTCGTTGGTTTCTCGACCTTCACTCGTACCTTCGCCTTTGCGACTGGCTTCTTCTTGGCGGGGGTTTTTGTTGCCATGACGAGTTCTACTCCTGTGATGAACGTCGAACCGCTTGAAAAAGGTGGGCATTCATAGCACGGTGCCATGATCTTTGACAAGGGGTTACGTGAAAAGATGGGGAGCCGTTAGGGATAAAGAATGGTCGAGTGGATAGGATAACCCGCCAGCTTCTCTCGGCCTTTAAGTCCTTGGAGTTCTACAAGAAAATCGAGCCCTGCGATCTCGCCTCCCAACTGTCGAACGAGAGATATGGTTGCGGCAGCTGTGCCGCCTGTGGCCAACAAGTCATCCACGATCAGCACCCGTTCTCCCATACCGATTGCATCGCGATGGATGGCAAGAGAGTTCGAGCCGTATTCGAGACTGTATTTGACTTCAAAACTATCTGCCGGCAATTTGCCGGGTTTTCGGACCGGAACGAACCCGGCCTGCAGCCTGATGGCCAGCATCCCAGCGAAGATAAATCCGCGTGACTCGATGCCGATGACTTTGGCGATCCGGTGGTTGCGATAGTAGGCGGTCAACTCGTCGGCGATCGATGAGAGGGCTCGGGCGTCTTTAAGCAGTGTGGTGATGTCGTAAAAAAGAATGCCGGGTTTTGGAAAATCGGGGACTTCTCGAATCAGGGAGTGATAGTTGACGGCGGACATCGATTAGAGCAAGTCGGCTTGTGTCATCGTTCTGCCCTCAATGGTACGGCGCAAATGCGCCAAGGCGGCCATTTCAATCTGCCGGACCCGCTCGCGAGTCAATCCCATCTCCCGGCCGATTTCTTCCAACGTCTTGGCCTCACTTCCATCGAGTCCGAAGCGCGCCATAATAACAGTTTGCTCCTTCTCAGACAACTGCCGCACCCATTCCATCATTTCAGCTCGACGCATCACCCCTTCGGCGGTGTCCGCCGGTGAAATACACGAAGGATCCTCGATCACATCGCGTAAAAACGTATCCCCGCCCTCGTTGATCGGGCTGTCCAAGGAACAGGTCGTGCGGACCACTTGCTTGAGATCCAACACCGTTTCGTCTGTGGTCTTCATCTTCGCCGCCACTTCCGAAGCCGTCGGTTCTCGTCCGAGTTCCTGAACGAGCTGCTCGCTTTTGGCAAGATATCGGTTCAGCCGCTCGACCACATGCACCGGCAACCGCACAAGTTTTCCCTGATTGATAATCGCCCGTTCGATGTACTGCCGGATCCACCAGGAGGCATAGGTGCTGAAGCGGAACCCTCGCTTATAGTTGAATTTCTCGACGGCCTTGATCAGCCCAAGATTGCCTTCTTCGATGACATCGGAGAAGGGGAACCCGCGATTCATATAT
>SWDN01000017.1:37510-50394 GCA_005116775.1 Nitrospira sp. | reverse complement strand
CAACACCACTCCACAAGACAGAACACTGACGACTTTGGTCATTGAGAGCATGAGCGCCTCCTCGGTTAGAGAGTCAGCGGATCTAGAACCTCGTGTGGCCTGAGGTTAAAACAACAAGCGTCTAAAGTCTATGTCGATCCGGTGCATTCTTGCGAACGGAGAGGACTGCGATTATGCCACTGCGTCTGCCGTGAAGCCGAATGGGGGAACCATGATGAGTGAAATTGGAAGGAGCAGCAGCGGCAACATTGAACGTGGTCGGGGCGAGAGGATTTGAACCTCCGACATCCTGCTCCCAAAGCAGGCGCGCTACCGGGCTGCGCTACGCCCCGACAAAATCCACAGAACTGCAAAGCGAGGTGGGATTGTCTTACATCAGAGGGTCGAAACGCAAGCCATGGGCGTCAGCCACCTCGCGACAGGTAATCTTGCCGCCGGACAGATTGACTCCTTTGGCTAGTCCAGCGTCTGCCCGCACAGCTTCATCAATTCCCTGCGAGGCGAGACGCAGCAGATATGGAAGCGTGGCATTCGTTAACGCGGCAGTCGAGGTGCGCGGAACGATCCCCGGCATATTGGAGACACCATAATGGAGCACTCCATCCACCACATAGACTGGGTTTGAATGGGTGGTGGGTTTTGTAGTCTCGAAGCAGCCGCCTTGATCGACCGCGACATCCACCACCACGGCTCCCGGATTCATGCGCGCCACCACTTCACGCGAGACCAATTTTGGCGCTCGAGCCCCGGGGACGAGGACCGCCCCGATCACAAGATCCGCAGCCATCACGGACTCGTCAATCGCAGCTTGCGTGGAGGAGCGCGTCACGATTCGACCACGATACAACTCATCGAGCGTTCGAAGTCGCTCAAGGTCGAGATTGATGACCGTCACCTGAGCGCCCATCCCGACAGCGATTCGAGTCGCCTCGCTACCCACCACGCCAGCCCCAAGCACGACGACGTTCCCCGGCTCCACCCCGGGCACACCGGCCAAAAGCAGCCCGCGCCCTCCTTGCGTCTTTTCCAGATAGTGTGCCCCGATCTGCACCGACATCCGTCCCGCGATTTCGCTCATTGGTTTGAGCATTGGCCGCGTGCCGTCTTTCGCCTCGATCGTCTCATAGGCAATCGCCGTGATCGTGGTACCCAGGAGGGCTTTCGTGACCTCCGGTAACACGGCCAAATGCAGATAGGTAAAGAGTGTCTGACCCGGGCGGAAGAAGCGGCACTCGGAGAGCATCGGTTCCTTGACCTTCACAATGAGTGTCGCCTGCTGAAACAACTGCTCTTTCGATTCTGCCATGGTTGCGCCGGCACTCTTGTAGTCCTCATCTGAGAATCCGCTGCCGACTCCAGCCGATCTTTCGATCCACACATGGTGTCCGGCCTGACTCAAGGCTCGCACCCCATCGGGCGTGACACTGACACGATACTCATGATCCTTGATCTCTTTGGGGACCCCGATAACCATGGCCGCTCCCTCCTTGCGCAATCCATTCCAGAGATTCTGTACCCATTATATATAACAGCGGTGGGAATGTACGGTCAGACTCGCGGAGGGCTTCTCCATCAGGTGGACAGTGCGCGCGGGCCTGGTGTAAGATTCGCCCGCTCATTCAATCGTGATTGACAGAGGGAGGCTCTATGGATTCCGCGGCTGGGTCCTGCAATGCCTGCGGCGCCACCGGCACCGCACTCATGAAGTTATCGCTTGGGAAGGACTTTTTTGGCCGAACCTACGACCGATTGTCTCCCTCGACCGATCAAAGCCCTCAATGGTATTGCGAAGGCTGCTCGATACAGAAAAATCTCCAACGAGACTTTCGAGACATTACCGCCGAGATCGACAAGCTTGCAGCCGGACAGGCCTCTCAACTGACGAAATCCGATGAGTTCCAGCGTGCCGCGTTGCGTGTGAGAGAAATTGTCGCGCTGCTCGATGCTGTGCAGAATCCTTCACCGCTGCTCGCGAGCGGCGAGGTCAACCGTTTACTCGAACGACTCAATACCATCACCATTCCAGTCTAACCCACGATCGATCATGTCTGGTTATAAACGCCACATCTTTGTCTGTACGAATCAACGGAGCCCTGACGATCCTCGTGGGAGCTGTTCCAAGCTTGGCGCTGAAGCGCTCCACGCTTGTTTCAAGCAAGAAGCGAAGCGGTTGGACTTAAAAGACGTCGTCCGTGCCAATAAGGCCGGGTGCCTCGATCATTGCGCGGAAGGACCGAGCGTGGTGATCTATCCAGAAGGCGTGTGGTATCAAGTCAAGTCCGAAGCCGACGTGACGGAAATCATGGAGCGCCACGTCATCAAGGGCGAGGTCGTGTCCCGTCTCGTCATGCCCGATCACCCGGCTCCCACGACCGTTCCTCCGCTCACATCGTAGCGTCGCGCCACAAGGATCCTCATGGCTGTTGAAGAAAAGTGGAAAGCCAACCTGGAAAAGGTGGCCTTCATGAAACAGTTTCCTGGCCTGCTTGGCAATTGGGAGGCCCTGGATGGAAAAACCATTAAGGCCGTCATCCCGCTCAAGGGGAAACAGGGAGCCGCCGTGCTGGTGTGCACCGATGGTACCTTTACCATCTTGCCACCGATGGCGTCGGAACCATACGAGTTGGGCGAGACCTTGGCGGTAGCACGAGCGCTCCTTGAGCCGGCGCATCAGACGGCCTACGTGGAGTATGATCGATTGGTCAAGAAGGACAAAGATGCCCTCAAGTCTGCCAGGGTCGAGAAGATTCTCGGAGCGATTCACAATAATCTGGAGCAGCATCCTGAATTGAAAGATCGCTTGAAAGAACTCGTGAAGGAGTGGAAGTGAGTGACAGCCTCCCCGATAGAAACATGTTCGACATCTTTTCCCAGGGTCTCTTTGAAGGAGTCAAGCCTATGATGGTCATTCGCGATCACCTCGTCCGTCATCCCGACCGCTGTACCCATCAAGCCATCTGTGTTCCGTTTGAGTGAACCGCGCCCGTTCCTGCAACGACACCGAACATATTCTTGCGGTGATCGACTTGCGCCCCGTTCTCGTGCTCCCAGACCGTGAGCTTGCCGAGCGCATTGCACTGGGAAGCCAGGGGATGGGCGAATTAGGAAGGGCATAGCGGCCTCGCGGGGAGTCCAGTGTAGACGTGGGCTGAGCAAACCGCAAGGCGGGCGGTGGGGGAGCTGTCAATCAGTCATGAGATCGCGTGGAGCGCTTCAGCGAATGGATCAGCGTCCTTCGATTCGCAAGCCGTGGCCGTAGGGATGGGTTAGGGCTTGGGAACTTCTAAGTCTTTGCAAATCTTCTGAGCGAGGAAGTCGTTGATCTCTCGATGGCGGGGAACGGTCGAGGTTTTGCCGACCGTGCGGTTCACATACACCGTGTGGCTTCCGCCTTCACGGAGAAACTGGACACCATGATGTTCCAGGTGGCGGATCAAATCGACCCGTTTCATGAAATAGAGGCAAGAGGCTCGCGGATTACGGTCTTGTTCCGAAGAGATTCTTCTGCCAGCGCGCGATTCGATTCCAACACCAGCTGGACAGCTTCTTGAAGATTGGTACGAGCTTCATCAAGCGTGTCACCCTGCGTATTCGCGCCGGGCAACTCCTCGACAAACCCAATATACCCTTCAGGTACCTGTTGGAACACCGCAGTGAATTGTTCCTTCATTCTGGCGATCTCCTTACAATCGCGAGTATAACAGACTCGACCGCGAATGCCCACTATTCCCTAGGGGCGGAATCACTTTCCTTCAATTCGCAGGCCGCGGCCGTAGGGATTCGTGGGGCTGCTGGGGCTGGAGCCCGCATTAATCATGAACACTTCTGCTGCAATCGCCGATCCGCTACTACGACGAGCCTTCGGTCGGCGGGCTCGCCCCTCGGACCCTCACCGTACTGCACGAGTACGCCTCTGGTCCTCCTGGCTCCGCGCGCCGCTCTCGCGACGCGGCTCGGCGATTTCGCGACGAACTGTCATGAATAATGCTGGCTGGGGACTCCCGACGCCGCAGGGGAGACCAAACTGGTTCATTTCGTTTGTTTGGTTTATTTGGTTTGTCTCGTTCATTGGGTTGTCTGATCGGAAAATCAAAGAAACACAAAACCAAATGAACCAAACAAACCAAAGAAACTCATGAACCAGAGAGAACCGCGGGGTTCGCGCTCAGCTTGCCGTGATAGTTCCCTTGCTGGTCATACAGCTGAGGCGCATCGGTGGCGAACGGATTCGTCGCCGATTGATTGCTGAAGGGACTGCCGTAGGGGCTGAAGGGATTGTGTCGGGAACTTAGCAGGCTACCCCTTGAGAAAGACGAAGAGAAAAGACAGAACTCGGTCAGTTTCCGCTCAGGTTGTATTGGCTCATCGCAGTCTCAACCAACTTTCGAACGAGGCTGAAACCCTTCACGCCAGCGGTTCGCAGAATACCCATTATGGAACGCGTGAATGGCCCTGCCTTTAGAGGCTCCGCACAAAGTCGAGAATCGCAGTACTGACCTGTTGAGGTCGCTCTTGCGGCGCCCAGTGCCCGCAACCCGGCAAGAATATCGGTTCTTTAAGCATTGGAACGAGACCAGGCATTGCGGCGATTAACTCCCTCATGCCCGGAATGCTCAGACCCACGTCACGTTCGCCGACCATATACAGCGCCGGGATATCGACCGTCTTGCCGTTCAGCGAAGCCTGGAGCCTCCAGTTGCGGTCAAGGTTCCGGTAGTAATTGAGCCCGCCACGAAAGCCGCTTTCAACGAAGGCAGTTGCAAAAGTATCCAAGTCTGTCTCTGTCAACCAGATGGGCAACTGAGCTGGGCTTGGCAGCGGCGCGAGAAGTCCGTCGCGACGAGACACCATTCCGAAGGGATTCGGTGTGCCATCATTTTCTTGACGCGGCCCAGCTTCGCCAGATGCACCATAAAGCAGCTTTCGCATTGTCGTCGGCACGTCTCGCTCGAACTCTGCTTCGGCCGTGCCCGGCACTTGAAAATACAGCGCATACAGCAGTGCGTCGTTGGTCTGCGGAAAAAGCTGTGTTGGAGGAATTGGGGGCTGGCCCATCATCGGGACGCCGAGAGCCACGACGCCTCGAAAGCGATCTGGACGCATCAAGGCTGCTTGCCAAGCAACCGTTGTACCCCAATCGTTGCCAACGATAATTGCTGTTTCCGACTCTAGGGAATCGAGCAGGCCCACCATGTCACCGACCAGATGAAAGACGGTGTACTGGTCGGTTTCGGCGGGGCTCTCGGTTTTTCCATATCCGCGCATGTCAGGGGCCACGGCGTGGAAACCAGCGTCTGCTAGAGATGCGAGTTGATGCCGCCATGAGTACGACGTTTCCGGGAAACCGTGGCACAGCAGCACAAGAGGGCCTTTCCCTTGTTCCGCGACGTTCATGCAGATGCCGTTCGCTTCGATAAATCGGTACTGCATTTTCTTCTCCAAGGGGGTGAACAAAGGTATCAGGAACCGTCGTTGTCAGTAGCTGGCATGAGCGCGCCTGCTAGGAATCGTCCGGTATGAGAAGCCGCCACCTTCGCCACCTGTTCCGGTCGGCCTTCTGCCACGATGTGTCCGCCTGCTGCTCCGCCTTCCGGGCCTAGGTCGATGATCCAATCTGCGCTTTTGATCACGTCGAGGTTGTGTTCCACCACCACTACGGTATTGCCGCTGTTCACCAGCTTCTGCAGCATGGCCAGGAGTTTTTTGATGTCCTCGACGTGTAGCCCGGTGGTCGGTTCGTCCATGATGTAGAGCACGTTTTTTGCCGATGTGTCCTTAAGTTCGGCTGCGATCTTTAACCGTTGAGCCTCGCCGCCTGAGAGGGTCGTCGCGGATTGGCCGAGGCGGAGATAGCCAAGCCCGATGGTCGAGAGGAGATGGAGCTTTTCGGTGAGTTTGGGTGAGCCGCTGAAAAATCCCAACGCTTCTTCAGCCGTCATTTGCAACACATCATGGATCGTTTTCCCGCGATAGCGAATGGAGAGGACATCCGGTTTGAATCGTTTTCCGTCGCAGGCCTCGCACGTGGCGTAGATATCTTCGAAGAAATACATTTCCAGCTTTTCGACGCCGCTTCCTTCGCAGCGGTCGCACCGCCCCCCGGTGGTATTGAAGGAGAAATGGCCTGGTGTGAGCCCGATCCGTAGCGCATCGCGCTCAGAGGCGAAGAGAGAGCGAACCTCATCGAATGCTTTCAGGTAGGTGATTGGGTTGGATCGCGGCGTACGGCCGATCGGCTCCTGATCGATGAGCTTGATACCGGTGAGATGTTCGATTCCCTTAATCGCGCGAAACTTGCCCATTGGTAGCGACTCGATACGAAAGGCGCGGGCGACGGCTCGGTAGAGCGTGTCTTCAACTAATGTGCTCTTGCCGGATCCCGAGACACCGGTGATACAGACCAACATGCCGAGCGGAACACGGACAATCAGATCTTTGAGATTGTGTTCGGACGCGCCTGCTACAACCAGAAATTTCCCGTTTCCTCTTCGCCGGGACTTGGGCGTGGCGATTTCGTCTTCGCCGCGCAGGTAGCGCGCCGTGATCGACCGCCGGTCTGCCATGAATTCCTGTTGAGGCGCGGCACAGATCACCTCGCCTCCCTTCTCGCCCGACAAAGGGCCCAGCTCGACAAGATAGTCGGCTGTCTGCATCATCTGGCGGTCGTGTTCAACGACGACCACGGTATTGCCCTGGACTGACAGCTCTCGCAGAATGCCCGCGAGCGTCGCGGTGTCGCGCGGATGGAGACCAATGGTTGGTTCGTCGAGGACGTAGAGCGTCCCGACCAGGCGGGCGCCGAGTTGATTCGCTAAGGCTGCGCGTTGGGCCTCTCCTCCCGAAAGCGTGCGGGTCTGGCGGGAGAGCGTCAGATAGCCGAGGCCCACGCGGAGAAGAAAGCCGAGTTTGGCCGTCAGTTGCCGGAGAATGTCGCGGGCGATCTGCTCTTCATAGGGAGAGAGGGTGAGGCCTGTAACCCAGGCGGCGGCCTGTTCGATGGTGAGATCGGACAGTTCATGAATATCTCTGCCTGCGATTTTCACATAGCGAGCATCCGGTCGGAGACGTGACCCTGTACAGATTGGGCAGGGGATCGGTGTCCGGTAGCGGCTGAGCATCACGCGCACATGCAACTTGTAGCGCTTCCCTTCCAAATATTCGAAGAATTGTTGTACGCCCTCCATCTTGCCTTCTCCCTGCCAGAGCATCTGCTGGATAGGCTTGGGCAGGTCTTTATAGGGGAGGGCGAGATCGACTCCGCGCCGTTTCATGGAGAGCAACATTTGTTTCTGCCACCAATCGGCGCTGGGTTTGCTCCAGGGCTCAATCGCGCCTTGAGCCAGCGACTTGTTGTGGTCGGGAATGACGAGGCCGGGATCGTAACGGAGAATATTGCCGAACCCTTTGCACTCCGGACAGGCGCCGAGTGGATGGTTGAAGGAAAAGAGGACCGGACGAATCGGTTCGAATGTTCTGCCACATTGTTGGCAGCGAAAGTTCGTGCTGTAGGTTCGGAGGCCCTGGTCGATGACCTCCACGCGGCACAGGCCATCGCCCTCGCGAAATGCGGTTTCGATCGCTTCGACGAGGCGGGATCGATTGTCTTCCCGGATCACTAGCCGATCGAGGATCACATGAAGATGGTCCGGTCTGGTCTTGGGAAGGGTGTGAGCCTCATGGAGATCGAGGATCTCCTCGCCACATTTTACTCTGGTGAACCCGTGCAGTAACAGCGATTGGAGAAAGGCCTGGTCCTGTTTCGGTGCCGGTGCTGTGACAGGGAACAGGATCATCGCTCGCGTATCGGAACAATGCTTCAGGAGGTCGTCGGCGACGCTGCCAGGGTAAAAGCTGCGCGCATCGATAGCGCAATCTGGGCAGACCGGATGGCCCACTTTCGCGAAGAGGAGTCGCAAGAGGTCGGCAATCTCGGTCGTGGTTCCGACCGTCGAGCGGGCGGTGCGGATGGGGTTCTTCTGCTCGATGGCAATGGCGGGGCGGACGTTGATCAGCCGATCGACATCGGGCCGATTGACCTTGTCGAGAAACATGCGGGCATAGGTGGAGAGCGATTCCACATAGCGCCATTGGCCTTCGGCAAACAGGGTGTCGAACGCGAGAGAGGATTTCCCCGACCCTGAGACGCCGGTGATGGCTGTCACCTGATTGTGTGGGATGCGGAGCGAGATGTTTTTGAGATTATTCTGCCGCGCTCCCTCGACGATGAGGTCTGTGGACTGATTCTGAGGTAGAGGGGTCGGTTCCAAGGGATAGGCTCCAAGCGACATAAATGTATGATCGTAGCGCGGACGATTCACGAATATCTACTCCGACTGTCCGATGTTCCCACTGGAAGGATGGATGTCGATGAGTTTTCTCGGGATCGGGGGATTTAGTGAAAGGCTTGGCGATTTATTTCAATGGTGAGAAGATGGGGCGTCCAACGGGAGGGGCGTATGATTCTATCGACCACACCGAGTCTCGACGGAAAGAAAGCGGTTAAGTATTTGGGATTGGTTTCCGGGGATGCCATCCTTGGTGCGAATATCTTTCGGGATTTTTTCGCGTCGATCCGGGATATCGTCGGAGGGCGCTCGGCAGGCTATGAAAAGGAACTCCAGAAGGCGAAGAATATTGCGCTTGAAGAAATGCAGGAGCAGGCCAAGAATCTCGGCGCCAATGCCATTGTCGGCATCGATATCGACTATGAGACGATCGGCGCCAACGCCAGCATGTTGATGGTCAGCGCCAGCGGTACGGCCGTGGTTGTGGAGCCACAATAGGATTATGCAGCGCCTGCCTCCGGCAGAGTATCTCGGGCTCGGTCGCCAATTGGCCCGCTTGTTGGGTTCCTGTCTTGAAGGGGCGTCGGGTGACGAACTCCGTGAGCTGGCCAGAGCCTACGATCCTTCCGCGAACGATGCACGTATCAGGGCAGAGGTGTTTCTCTTTCACAAATATCTGCTCATGCAAGCCTGTGTCGGTGTGTTTCCAGAATCGGAGGCCGACCACATCGTCGGAGGACTGTTTGCGGCGCTCAACGAACGGGCCAGCGGGCTGGAGTTCAGTCCAGAGCGGCAGCGGGCGATGGAACACATGTGGCAACAGCGGGCGGCACAGTTCGACCAGCCCTTCTCGCAGGATCGCGTCGATTTTCTCGATGAGGGATCGGAGGCCATCCACTGGAAAAAGACAATCGTCCGGTTCTGTCAGAACGTGCGAGAGATCGACAACCCTCCCAACATTTGGGCGGGAGCTGATGGCCCATCCCAAGCAGCAAGCCGCTCTGTCACCGCAGCCCTCGATCACATCGTGTCGGTCCTTGGCGAAATGAATCGGCTCCATTTCAGTGGAGCGGCCTGAGCATTTGGTCAAGCGACAGCTATGTGAGCGCCACAAAAGATCTAACCTAACACCTTCTTTACCAACCCCACACAGCCCAGATACAGCACGAGTGAGCCGACCATCGCCGGCCAGAACCCAATTCGAGGAATGCCTAGGATCATGGTGACGACGTATACGATCCAGGGCGGAACGAACCACAACAAGTTCTTTGCGTAGCTGACGATCGCGTCGTTGCCCCCATTCAGATAGATGAGGATGAACGTGGCGCCGGTAATGGCGGGAAAGGTGCTGGCAAAGGCGGCGAGGAACGATTTGCCTTGAGACCCGAGGTAGGTGGAGAGACTGACAATCGTCCCACCCAGAAGGAAATAGAGCACGTACTTGCCGAATTCACCCATTCTCAATACTCCTTAATAGAGACAATCGAGCTCCTCCTACGACGTCAACGCGAATCTCACCGCGCTGTACATTGTGATGACTTCGATCGCGTGCGCGACGATGGTGATGTAGAGATTCCTCGCGCGCAAGTAGATGCTTCCCCAGATCAACCCATCCCAGACGGCGATCCAGTGGAGGTGTTGAAAAGTATTCACCATGAACGGATCGAATGCAAATATCAGCGAACTGGCGATGAGGGCGAGAGGCGAAAATCTTCGGGCGAAGCCGGACCCCCAGAGGTCTGATTCAAGTATGGCCAGTCTTCCGAGAAGAAAGCCGCGAAAATTCAGTTCCACGAAGAAGGCGATGCCACAGATGAACCAAGGGACCATGACCAAGAGAGGGAGTCTGCCGTGCAGAGTGGTTTTGAGAAATTCGATGTCATAGCCTAAATGCGGATACATAAAAAGAATGACCACGGTATTCAGGCAGCCGAGCGCCAGGCCGGTCAGGAGTCCCCATCGGAGGCCGGCCCCGATATGCTCTTTTACCAATCCAAGTCGAGTCACGAAGTTGCGGTTGCGCCCGGCCCACAAGACGAGCGTGAGGTAGGCGACGATCTGTGGCGCGAATTGAACGAGCGGCTGTTCTTGGAGCGAAGAGGGAAGGGCGTAGAAGGTTACGGTTGTGATGATGGGGAGCAGCACAAGGGCCGTTCCCCATTCTTTGGCCTGAGTCGGTGTCTCGCGCAGACCGGGCTCAGACGAGGTCATGAGAACCGTCAGTTCAGTTGAAGGTTATAGCGCTCGAGTGTGGTGGCTTTGTGCCTTGAGAGGTTGGAGAGAGATTTGTTGTAGTCGACCGTGGCGCGCAACTCGTTCCCTTGGGCTGTCGCGAGATCTCGCTGGAAGTCGAGCACAAAGCGTGTCGTGCTGAGCCCCACTTTCAATCGCTCTTGCTCGGCCTGCAACTGCTTCTCTGCCATGATTCTGGCTGATCGAGTGGTTTCGATCCGCTTGAAATCCGTCTGAACGCGCCGGACCGCTTCGCGCACACCCACGATGATCTGCTGCCGCACACTCATGAGCGACGCTTCGGCGTTCTTCTCCTCCAGCTGCCGTTTGCTATAGGTGCTCCAAGCTGAGCGGTTGCCGAGCGGGTAGCTTAGGACGAGGCCAGCCCCATAATTATAGAAGTCGCCACTGAAATTGCTGTTCACCGAATTGCTGTAATCACTCCCTAGCCCAGCCATTCCCATCGTTCCTTGGAACGAGAGGGTCGGGAGAATCTGATTTTTGGCGAACTTGGTGTTGATGTCGCTTGTCTCCATGTTCTTCTTCGCCTGGACAATTTCCGGCCGCTGCTCGATGGCAACGTCGATGGCTTCCTGAAGGCTGATGGGCTCGAGGGTCACGATCGGTTGGTCGAGCGGGGTGAGGCGCATGTCTTGACGCAGGTCTTCTTCGGTAGGATTGAGCAATCGGCGCAGTTGATCTTCCTGGTCTCGAATGGTTTTATCCGCAACCAGCACCTGCTCGACTCGCGACGCGACAGCAGCTTCAGCTTGCAAGACATCGACGATCGACATGATGCCGGCCTTCGCTTTCGCGCGGTTGGTGGCCAGGAGTTCCTGTGCCGCTTTCAGGGCGGCTTCAGCCACTTTCAGGTTCTCGTTGGCAAAGACGACTTCCCAATAGGTCTGTTCGACCGTGGCGAGGACGGTGAGGACGCGATCGCGAAACACATGTTCTTCCACGGCGGCATTATTTTGCGCCACGCGGATGAACGTTTTGGCGATATCAATTCCTGCGTTGCGGAGGAGCGGTTGCGTGAGCGTGAGCGCGAGACCGCCTGTATAGGCAGGGTTGAATAGGAACCCGCCGGCCAAATTTTGGTTCACACTCGTTCGAGAGGGGCTATAGTTCAGATCGACATTGCCGCCGGTGAGCAGGTTTGTCGTGGCATCCAATGTGACGGATTGGGTGCGTTGATCGAAGGTGGTAATCCCGGTCAGGGCACCGCCGGTTCCGCCGAATACCGGCCGGTTAAGGGGGTTTACGATTCGGTTGAATTGACCGTTGACGCTCAGAGTCGGGTCGAACTTGGCTTGTTCAACAGTGATATCGGCCAGACGACTCTCCTTCGTATGGCGGCTGATATTGATATCCAAGTTGTGCTTCAGCGCTTTCAGCGCCGCGTCGGCGAGGGAGATGGTCTCTCGGCGTTCCGTCGGCGGAGCCGCGCCGATCTCCGAGCCCCAACTGAGTCCGGGCGACAGGATCAGACCTATGCCGACGGTATAGCCGCATATGTGCCACCACCTCGTTGCTCCGATCCTCTGTTTCATGCCCCCTCCTTTGATCGACAAGGAATATCGATCGATACTATAATGCTTCCATGCGTAGCTGTCATGGCCTAACTACAATAGAGTTCCGAGATCCGCATGTTCTGAGATCGCATCGTCGAGAAACGAATGTTTCTGCTGTAATTGCCGTGCCCGCCCTGCTCCTGCTGATGTTCGTGGTACTGACCTCGCAGGCCTGGGGGCAATCGATCTCCAGCGTTCGTTCATTCGATGGAGGGGTTGCGCCACTGTTCAGAGGACCTGGCATAGGGAGTCTGTATATCGACAATCAAGGGACACAAGGCTTTCTCTACAATCCTGGGAATAATTCCCAGTCCTTCAGCTTTCGAAACCCTACGACCGGCCAGGCATGGAGCGGGGCTGTGACTACGCTTGGGCCTCAACTTTCGATTGGACTCATCCAGGGTGCCAACCAGGCCGGCTCAGCAACCGTGCTTCCAGGCCCTCCCCGTCAAACTGCGCCGTTGCCGGCGATTCAGTCGACTATTCTCGACGACATTCCCTAAAACAGGATGCTGGGAAAGCCCGTCAGCATCGTTCTCGCATCGTTCAGATCCTCAACGGGGACCCGGTCGCCTCACCACTCGGCGGCGCGCACAAACTTGGTGCTCCTTATTCGTTGCACCGTGCGCCCCAGAGGGTACGTTTCGGCCCTTCACTCGCTGCGGCATTGCGGAACGGTCTGTTTCAGTATCCTGTAGGCCCCCCCCCTCATAATACGGCTACGGGGCGTTGGCCAGTTGCCAGGTGAGAGCAAGGACGTATCGAGCTACTGTGTGCAGAATTTCCGGATTGA
>SWDN01000017.1:24480-37410 GCA_005116775.1 Nitrospira sp. | reverse complement strand
CGCGGACGACATCGAGGCCCTGCGCGAGCGGCTCGCCCGCGACCACCGGGTCGCGGTGCGCTTCGACCCCGCCGACATGACCCGGCCCGAGACCATCGAGGCCATGATGCCAACGGGCTCTTCCTTGCTGGCCCCGGGAGAGGGGAAGGCGATTCCCTTGTTGTCAATGAGGGGTAGTTGTACCCCTGCCAACGTCAATTCCTGTGCAACCCATTGTGCGGATCGCAGGTCATCGGCGGATCCGGTTAGCCGTCCGTTGAAAGCTGGGCTGCTTAACGTGCGCACGTCGGCGAGCATGCGTTCGCTCGACAGGCTAGCGAGTGCACCAAACCATGCGCGCTGGTCTTCCTCCGATTGGGCGAAGACTTGGGTTCCTATGGGGAGCAGAGCGAGGATAATTCCCAGAAGAATGACCAGAACAAAGGAGGGAGAGCCGCAGCGCGTTGAGCCGATCATGCCGTGAGCCTTTCGAGATGAGGAGAAACTATAACATAGGCCACAGGTCCGTTGCAGAGCGGTTGCAGGCCAATGTAGTATGACGAATTACGAGGATGAGTACGCGATGACAGATTCAACCGCACAAGCGAATTGTTTTCGGAATCGGCTGACCTCAGAAGCCAGCCCCTATCTGTTGCAGCATGCGGAGAATCCAGTGGAGTGGTATCCCTGGGGCGAGGAAGCCTTGGCTCGGGCGAAAGCAGAGGACAAGCCGATTCTGTTGTCGATCGGCTACTCGGCCTGCCACTGGTGCCATGTGATGGCGCATGAATCTTTTGAAAATGTCGAGATTGCCGGGCTCATGAACCGAGAATTCATCAACGTGAAGGTCGATCGTGAGGAGCGACCGGACCTAGACGATATCTACCAAAAGGCGGCACAGGTGTTCCTGGGACGGGGCGGAGGGTGGCCCCTGACGATGTTCCTGACGCCTGATCAAGAACCATTCTACGGAGGAACGTACTTCCCGCCGGCACCGCGCTACAATCTGCCGGGCTTTCCCGAGGTCTTGCGCGGGGTCGTCGAGGCCTATCGGAATCACCGAGACGATGTCCGCAAGAATGTGGAGAAGGTGAGAGCAGGATTGCTGCGAGTCGGAACGCCCCAGCCGTCGGACGATCCCTTGACGGATCGGTTGCTCGATGAGGCGGCGCAGAACTTAGGGCAGTTTTTCGATCCGGTTCATGGCGGGTTCGGTGAGGGGCCAAAGTTTCCGACGGTCCCTCCTCTCAATCTGCTGCTGCGTCAAACAGCGCGAACGAAAGATGCCTCGCATCAAGAGCAGGTCCTCTTACAGCTAAGAACCATGGCGGCGGGAGGAGTCTACGATCATCTCGGCGGTGGATTCCACCGCTACTCGGTGGATGGCCAGTGGTTGATTCCGCATTTTGAGAAGATGCTCTACGACAATGCGCAGCTGGTACGGATCTATCTCGATGGATGGCGTCTGACCAAAGAAAATCGATTGCGTGAAGTTGTCGAAGAAACCTTGGAGTTCGTTCGTCGTGAGCTGACGCATCCGGACGGCGCATTCTTTGCTGCGCAGGATGCCGACAGCGAGGGGCATGAGGGAAGTTACTTCGTCTGGGAGCCGAAAGAGATTATCGCGGTTCTGGGAGCTGAAACGGCTGACACGTTCTGTCGGTTCTACGGGGTGACGGAGAACGGAAATTTTGAGGGCAAGAACGTGCTGAATCGGCTTGGTGGCGTTCAGCTTGAGCATGAAGCGCAAGCGAAGATCGAGTCTGTGTTGCGGCCTGCCAGGAGGAAGCTGCTTGCCGCGCGTGAGCAACGGATGAAGCCGCAACGGGATGACAATGTGCTCACGAGTTGGAATGCGATGATGGTGTCTGCCTATTTTGATGCCTATCTCGCATTCGGGGCTCCCTCGTATCTGGCGGCTGCGGAACGGGCGCTCACATTCCTGCTGGACTATGCAGTCGAAAACGGCCGAGTCTATCGCGCAGTCAGGGCGGGGAAAGGGCGTTTGAATGGTTACTTGGACGATGCGGCCTGTCTTGCCGCTGCATTATTGGATGCATTCGAGGCGACGTCGCATCAATGGTATCTGAATCAAGCCCGCGAGGTGACGGACCAATTGCTGGAGCGATATTGGGACGAGTCTGACGGAGGGTGTTTCTATACCAGCCGAGATCATGAACAACTTCTCCATCGCATGAAATCCGGCGCCGATAGTGCGACTCCATCCGGTAATGCCACTGTCGCGACGGTCTTGTTGCGGCTGTTCTCGTTCACCAGAGAGCAGCGGTACCATGACCGGGCTGCAGAGCTGTTCCGGGCGTTCAGGAAGGCGATGGGGCAGAATGCCTATGGCTCATCGGCCATGCTCTGCGCGCTGGATTGGTATCTGACAACGCCGCAAGAAATCGTGATCGTCGGGGCTCGTGGTAATACGATGGCCGAATCGTTTCTCTCAGTGGTCCATCAACGCTATCTGCCGAATCGTTCAGTGATGGTCGTTGAGCCCACTCGACGAGCCGGGGAATCTGAAGTGGCGCTTGCTGTAGGGAAAGTGAGTGTGGACGGGCAGCCGACGGCCTATGTCTGTCAACATCAGACCTGTTCGCCTCCGGTGACGGACAGCCATCAGCTGGACTTGCTCTTGTAAGGAGAATGTCGTGGGCGCAGGCGACTCAAACAAGGGATTGTACGATCACCTCTACCGGAGATTCTTCGAGAATCGCGCGCGGCACAAGGGCTACGATTTTCAACATGCCCCCGGTGGAAGCAATCCAACACCTGGCGTCACATTTCCGGATCGCCTGCGATGGTGGGCTTGGGGGAGATGGAAGCGTCGACAGGCGATCATGGCCGCTCGTGATCGGTTCCAGCTTGAAGGAGGAGAAGAAAGAGAAGGGGGAGGAGTAAGCCGCGTCACCCCTTTTGTTTCTGGAACAGCTGCGGCCACAGGTGCCGGCAAGAGGAGACTAGGCGATTCCCGTCGAGCTTGATCACGGCAGTCATCGGTCGCCGCAGCCCAGCCCTTCCAGCCGTTGCATAACCTTCCTTTGCATCTTCTGTAGACTGAGGTGTTCATGCATTTTCTGCTTAAGAGAGGGAGCGATTTCTCTCACATCTATAACAGGAAATTGAGAGGATTAATGCGAGTGAAGTTGGCATGCACGTGAAGCCTAGATATACCAGCAGGGTCTTTGTTGTGCTTGTGTCGGCTATGATTGCAGGTGAATGGAGCGGCTGTATTGGGCTGGTCCACGCGATTCAGGCAGAGAGCCAAACAGAAAAAGAAGCAAACTTAAAAAGTCAGGCTCAAGGGAACTTGTTTAACCGATGGACTTTCGACCAGCAGAAATCCGGTGAGGTTCCTGCCGGATTCTCGGCGTTAGGGTTCGGCGAGGGACCGGATGCGGACTGGAGGATTAAGGCGGACCGCGATGCGCCATCGGCGTCCAACATTCTGGTAGTGAATTCAGCATGTCAGGCCGTGAGTTGTTACCGGCTGATCGTTGCTGATGAGTTTCAGTATGAATACCCGGATCTGTCGGTCAGGATGCGATTTCCCATCGACGCGGCGACGGGAGTGGGTGGCGTGGTGTTTGGGGTCAAGGATGCCACACATTTCTATGCGGCGGTGGTGAATCTTGCGACGAAGACGTTTGAAGTAATTCGAGTGGTGGATGGGACGGAGACGCGACTCGGGCGAGCATCGATCACGCCTAAGGCGGCCCCCTGGCACATGCTGCGAATCCAGCGGAATACCATCATCAGCAAGGATTTTATCGAAACCTTCTTTGACGGACAGCTTGCCGTGACCGTTGAAGATCAGTCGCTGGCGGTGGGGCGAGTCGGGCTCCTGGTTCGGGGACACACAGCGCTGGATTTCGATAGCTTGCACGCCATCCCGCTTTTTTCGCATCGCCCACTTTCTGCTCCTGCCGCCTATTAGACAAACGGATGGATACCCTTTGATTGCCCCTTTGCTTGCATTTGAGGTGGCCAAGGAGTAGAGTACGGCTCGTGGGTCACCGCGAGAGGCCTGGTGGTGATACACAGAGAGAGACAAGGCCTTAGACCGTTGTTGTTTTGGTTTTTCCCGGGAATTTGATCGGAAGCCAGTTTTGAGCCGCCATGGTGTTTGCATCTTCGGCCCACTCCTTCCTCACTTTGTTCTCGAGTCCAAGACAACACATATTCTCAAAGGAGGAGCCCCATGGGTTCGAAGAATTCTGATCAATGAAGGATCGGCCAGCGCATCGGAAATCGTAGCCGGCGCTTTGCAAGACTACGGGCGGGCCGTGATCGTCGGCACAACTTCGTTCGGCAAAGGATCGGTGCAAACGATTCTCCCACTGGGGGACGGGTCAGGGCTCCGCCTCACGACAGCGAAGTATTACACTCCGAAAGGGCGCTCAATCCAATCGACCGGTATTACTCCCGATATCGTGGTGAAGGCGCAGCCACCGGTCACCATCGCCAAGGCCGGTGAGGCAAAGCCGGGAGAAAAGGAAGGGGAGCCGAAGCAGACCAAGCCCGCCGTGCCGGGGAAAGATCAACCGGCTTTGAATGGCAAGGGACATGAAGAGGGTATTCCGAAAGACGGCGCCACGGCGCAGCCTCCCGCAACCGATGCCCCAACCGATCCCTCGCTTGAACAGGATGTGCAACTTCAAAAGGCGGTTGAGATGTTGAAGACTTGGAAGATCTTCAAGGAGCTTCCTCGGACTTCCTAACGGGGAGCGGCTGCTGTAAGGTGGTAATAGCCTCCAGCAGCCGCTCTTCCGATCCTGAGAACCCCGGTACTGTGCGTAGCAGGTGCGATCTCACCAACTGCTCCAGATCAGACAATGTGGTAATGCCCAGACGGGTATAGAGGTATGCCACGAGCGATTCGGAGAGTCCCGGGAGCTGAGTCCAGGCCTTCACTGTTTCCGGGAGAGGCGTCCTCAAGGCTTCATAGGTTTGGATCGATCCGGTTCTCAGAAACTCTTCAATTTTGTCCGCCAGATCCCGTCCGATCCCATCAAGATCTTCCAATGCATGCCGTGAGGCGACATCTACAATGTCTTCCTCCAAGGCCTCGATAGTATCCGCTGCCTTCCGATAGGCTCTGATTCGATAGGGGTTCGCCCGTTGGGCGGCTAACCGTTCCGCAATCGACCGAAAGACGGCGGCGATTTGTTGATTATGTTGCGGACTGGTTATCATAAGTTGTGGCAACCATATTTTGACTCGATCAGGGGTATGGGGGCAAGGGGCACGCAGGCCCAGCTTCATTGACTTTGGGATTTCTGCTCCCCTAGGATACGTGATGATGGCGGATGCAATTCAAATTCAGGTGAACGGCGAGCAGCGGGGTTGTCAGGCTGGTGCGACCGTGGGGGACTTGTTGCGTGAACTTGCCATCAAGACTGAACGTGTGGCGGTGGAGCTGAATTTGGAGATTTTGGATCGCAAGGATTTTGATCACCGAAGTCTGAAGCAAGGAGATCGAGTGGAAGTTATGAGTTTTATCGGCGGCGGTGCGCCGGCGAACGTTCACGGTAGGGGAAGGGGTGTCGTCCATGCAGAATGATCGGTTGATCATTGCCGGTCGTGAGTTTACGTCCCGGCTGTTCGTGGGGACCGGGAAATATAAAGATTTTGCCGAAACCAAGAAAGCCATTGAGGCGTCGGGAGCCGACGTCGTGACGGTGGCGGTGCGGCGTGTCAACATCACCGATCGGTCCAAAGAAAATTTGCTCGATTATCTCGATCCGAAGAAGTACACCATTCTTCCCAACACGGCCGGCTGTTACAACGTGGAAGATGCTGTGCGCTATGCCCGCTTGGCCAGAGCCGCCGGCGTATCCGATTTGATTAAGCTGGAAGTACTCGGCGATGAGAGGACGCTCTTTCCCGATACGGTCGGATTACTTGAAGCGGCAAGGATTCTCGTCAAAGAAGGCTTTATCGTCCTGCCCTATACGAATGACGATCCGATTGTGGCTCAGAAGCTTGTGGACATCGGATGCCCCGCCGTCATGCCCTTGGCGGCGCCGATTGGATCGGGACTCGGTATCCGCAATCCCTATAACTTGAAAATCATCATGGAGATGATCAAGGTGCCGATCATCGTCGATGCCGGTGTCGGGACTGCATCCGATGCCGCCTTGGCGATGGAATTGGGGGCGGACGCGGTGTTGATGAACACGGCCATTGCCGGCGCTCAAGATCCCATCGCCATGGCCGAGGCGATGAAATATGCGGTGCAGGCGGGGCGGCTTGCCTACAAGGCCGGACGAATTCCAAGAAAGTCGTACGCGACCGCCAGTAGCCCCATCGAAGGCATGCTCTAATCAGGATGCTGAAAACGTCCGCCAGCTTCGTTCTCAGCTCATCGAAATCCTCAACGTACCCCTGAGGGTACGGCCAAGGATATTTTTTCGAAGTATCTGAGCATCGACTTGCCGTTTGCCGAAGAGGATTTAAAACGCCATAGTGGAGACGCCAAGGCCTTAGTCGAGCAGATGACCGATCTGACGGTTGAAGCGATGTATGCCTCCTCGGAGGAGAATAAATTCATCGAGGTCACCTACGCGAACGGCGAAAAGGAAATACTCTATTTCAAAGACTTCGCGAGCGGCGCCCTGATCGAAGGTATCGTGTCGCGCGCAAAGAAGTTTGCTGTTAAGCGAGCAATCGCGAAGGAAGGTCGTGGTCTTCGGTCCGAGGATTTGATCCGCGCTATTCGGGAAGAGTTCAAGGAGCACGAAGACCTGCCCAATACGACCAATCCTGACGATTGGGCGAAGATCTCAGGGAAAAAAGGCGAAAAGATCGTGCATCTTCGGACGATCAGCGGCAGCCCGAGCGACTCGCGTCAGATCGAAACGGTGACGACCGGGCACTATCTCTAAAATGTCATAGCTATGCAGGAACCTACCTCGCCGCCGACTCCCCGCGTCCTCGGAACAGAAACGGAATTTGGCATCGCGTCACGCGATCCTGCCGCTGCAGACCCTGTCTCTAACTCCATCGCCGTTATTGGGCACTATCCAGGCCTGTCGGCTCCGTTGGCTATCTGGGACTATGAAAATGAGAACCCGTTGCTCGATGCGCGTGGCTTCGAGGTCGAAGGGGAGCGGGAGCGGCCCAATCCTGAGTACAATCGTCAGCTGAATAAGGTGCTGGCCAATGGGGGGCGTCTCTACGTCGATGGCGCCCATCCGGAATACTCCACGCCTGAGTGCACCAACCCGCGAGAAATCGTCGCGTTCGAACGAGCCGGCGAGCGCATCCTCGCGCAGTGTCTCGAACAGATGGCGCGCGCGACCGGGCGGGATCATTGCGTGCTGTATAAGAACAACTCGGACGGCAAGGGGAACAGCTACGGGTATCACGAAAGCTATCTCATGTCGCGCGCAGTTCCCTTCGAGCGCATCGTGAAAGTGTTGGCGCCGTTCTTTGTGACGCGGCCCATTTTTGCAGGGGCAGGCAAGGTCGGCGCAGAGAATCAGACCAGCCCGACGGAGTATCAGATCTCGCAGCGCGCGGATTTTTTCGAGTGCCTTGTCGATCTCAATACGATGGTCCGGCGCCCCATCGTGAATTCACGCGATGAGCCGCATGCGGAGTATGGCAAGTATCGGCGTTTGCATGTGATAGTCGGAGACGCCAATATGGCCGAACTATCGACCTACCTCAAGGTCGGCACGTTGGCCATTGTTCTGGATCTCATCGACGCCGGGGCAGATCTTCCGCAGTTCGAATTGGACGATCCGGTCCGAAGCATCAAGCAAGTGTCGCGCGACTTGGGCATGAGGGAGTCGCTCAAATTGGCGGGGGGGCGTTCGACGACGGCCGTGGCGATTCAACGAGCCTATTTGAAGGCCGCCATGGGATACTATGCCTGCCATGATCTTTCCCAAGTCACGAAAGATATTCTCGTCCGCTGGGAAGACGTGCTGGATAAGTTGGAACAAGATCCTCGGCTCTTGGCGCGTGAGTTGGACTGGGTGGCGAAGCGCCAGATGATGGAATCCTATATGGAGCGAAAAGGCTGTGGGTGGGACGACCCTCGCATACGGCTGATGGACCTGCAGTATCACGATGTCCGTTCCGACAAAGGCCTCTACTTTACGCTTGAACGCAGCCATCTGATTGAGCGAATCGTGCAGGACGTGGAGATTGCGCGAGCGGAGTTCACCCCGCCTCCTGGGACACGCGCCTATTTTCGTGGACGATGTGTCAGCAAGTTTGCGAAGTCGCTGTATGGGGTCAGCTGGACCTCGGTGCTCTTCGATGTCGGCAACAACCAGGTCAAGAGGGTGCCCTTGATGGACCCGCTTCGAGGCACAGCTTCATTAACGAGCGATCTCCTCGATCAGGTCGAGACCGTCGACGCATTGCTGGAGAAGCTCAAGGCCTGACAACAATCTTCCATTTGCGATTGACATTATGAAATTGCCATTTCTCCCCAACTACGACGACCCGAGTTTCTTCGACTTTTTGACCCAGCACCATCCCGCGCTGACTCCGACCGGTCGTAGCGGATTCCTGCAGGCGCAGGCTTCGGCCGAGCCGATGCGAGGGGCTGGCACGATGAGCGTGCCCCATGCCACCACGGTGCTGGCAATCAAGTATCAACAGGGCGTGGTGATTGCCGGAGATCGTCGAGCGACGGAAGGATTTCAAATCGCCGAGCGCCGGATCGAGAAAGTCTTCAAGATCGACGAGTATTCCGCGATGGCGATCGCCGGTGCCGCTGGCCCCTGCATTGAAATGGCCAAGTTGTTCCAAGTCGAGTTGGAGCATTATGAAAAGTTAGAAGGCGTGCAACTGTCTTGTGAGGGGAAGGCCAACAAGCTTGGGCAGATGGTCAAGGCCAATCTGCCGATGGTATTCCAAGGACTGGTTGTCATGCCGCTCTATGTCGGCTATGACCTGAAGCGCGCAGAAGGCCGCATCTTCAAGTACGATCTCGCCGGGGGCCGATACGAAGAGTCGGATTACCATGCCATCGGGTCGGGAGGGAAAGATGCGCGCAATACGATGCGGGAGCATTTCCTCAAAGGTCTGGCTGAGCCGGACGCGCTGAAGTTGGCCCTGCTGGCTCTGTACAATGCGGCCGACGACGATGTTGGTACCGGCGGGCCCGATCTCGTGAGGGGCATTTACCCCACCGCGAAGATCGTCAACGCCACTGGTATTACCGATGTCTCCGAACAGCAGATCCGCGGCATCTATGACGGGTTGATTGCGACCCGCCGCTCCAAGGAGAACTAAGCATGTCGATGCCCTATTACGTCTCGCCCGAGCAGATGATGCAGGACAAGGCGGAGTATGCCAAAAAAGGCATCGCCAAGGGCCGCTCCATCATTGCCATCGAATATGTGAACGGGATATTGCTCGTCGCGGAAAACCCCAGCGCGTCGCTGTATAAAGTCTCCGAGATCTATGACAGCATCGCCTTCGCGGGGGCCGGCAAATACAGCGAGTTTGAAAATCTCAGGAAAGCCGGGATCAGGCACGCGGATCTCAAAGGGTTCATGTACAGCCGGGAAGATGTGACAGCCCGCTCTCTCGCGAACGGCTACTCGCAAAGCCTTGGCACCATTTTCAGCCAAGAGCTGAAGCCGCTGGAGGTGGAAATCCTGGTGGTGCAGGTCGGACACAACGGCCAGCCCAATGAGATGTATCGTATTTCATTTGACGGCAGTATCATCGACGAACGTACCTTTGCGGTCATCGGAGGCAAGTCCGAGGCCGTACAGGCCGTGCTCAAGGAGAAAGGCCTGACACAACCCCCTGAACTTCAGGCTGCTCTCACCCTCTGTATCTCAGCACTTGAGCAAATCGGGAACCAGAAGCTCTCGCTGGAGAGTTTAGAGGTGGCGGTCCTGGATCGCGCCCGCGACGGCAGAAGGTTCCGTCGGCTGACGCCCACCGATACCAAACAGCTCCTCGCAACCTAACTTGTTTATTTGGTTTGTTTGGTTTTTTTGTTGAACGAAACCAACCAGAGAAACCAAATCAACCAAACAAACCAGTCAAGCGGATCGTGTCCTTCTGTTGAAGAAGGCTGGGCCGGCTGGTATTCTGCTCATACCAGCATGCTGCAACCCAGTCCCCTCAGAAGACGGATCTTCGGTTTGGAGAATGAGTACGGTCTCATTTTCTCTCCGAACGGACGAGTCTATCTCCCTATGGAGAAGGTGCTGGGGTATATTTTTGAAGGTCTCATTCCGAACAGTTGGCCCTCCAACGCCTTCCTGGTCAACGGCGCTCGATTTTACCAAGACACCGGCTGTCATCCTGAGTATTCCACCCCCGAGTGCGACAATATCCTCGATCTCGTCATCCATGATAAAGCCGGCGAGCGACTGCTTGAGGCCTGCCTGCCGGCGGCTGAAGAACGATTGCGGGAAGAAGGTCTGTCTGGAGAAATCTACATTTTCAAGAACAATACGGACTCACTCGGCAATACGTACGGATGTCATGAAAATTTTCTGATGCGCCGCGATGTCGATTTCTGGAAAGTCACGGAGCAACTCATTCCCTTCTTCGTCACGCGGCAGGTCTATAGCGGTGCGGGGAAGGTGCTGAAAGTATCAGGCAAACCTCAGTACTTCATTTCGCAACGGGCTCAACACATTCACGAGAAGACCTCGTCCTCGACGACCTCCTCGCGCAGCATCATCAATACCAGGGACGAGCCGCACTCCGATGCGGAACGCTACCGGCGGCTTCATATCATCGTCGGGGACTCCAATATGTCGGAGTTCGTGACCTATTTGAAAGTCGGCACGGCGACATTAGTGCTGTCCATGATCGAAGAAGGATATGCAGTCCAAGGGATGGAGTTCGAGGACCCGGTCAAAGCCATTCGAGAGGTGTCGCGCGATCCGACGTTGAAGCGTAAGATCAAGCTGGACGATGGCCGTCAGATGACGGCGATCGAAGTGCAGCGGGTCTATCTGGACCGAGCGCAGACGTACCTGGCTCAACAGGAGCACGATCCCATCCTCGACGACATCTGGCAACGATGGGCCATGGTGTTGGATAAGCTGGAAGAAGATCCGATGCAGCTCGTGCGCGAGATCGATTGGGTGACCAAGCGCCATCTGATCCAATCCTATATCGACAAGAAGGGGTGTGGTTGGGACGATCCGCGAGTGTTTCTGCTCGATCTCCAATTTCATGACGTCAAACGGACGCGAGGGTTGTACTATCTGATGGAGTCACGGGGTCTGATCGAACGGGTGGTGGAGGAAGAAGCGGTGCAACGGGCCATGTCGACTCCGCCACAGACTACGAGAGCAAAGGTGCGCGGCGATTTCATCCGGTTTGCCCGCGCGAAAAATCGGTCCTACACAGTAGACTGGACGTATCTGAAATTGAATGGCTATTGGGAAGAAACGATTCTCTGTATGGACCCCTTCAGCGCCGTGAACCGGCGCGTGGATGAATTGCTCTCGCAGGTTGGGGGGCTACGCTTCTACCGATGATAATGACGGCGCTCAAACAGACACGTTCACGGATTTCACGGCTGGACCGAACGCTGATCACGGCGGTCTTGTTGCTGTCCAGCGTCTTTCCCGTTGAGTTGTTTTCCAACACGGCTCCAACTCCAAAGGGCTTCGATGGGCAATACAGCGGCAAGCAGGGACAAGTGCTGGTGATTAAAGTGAAGGGTGAAGAGCAGGCGACGGAGGTGAAGGGGACATTTTTGAAACGGACCATTCCATTTTTCAGAGAGTTCAGGCCTGGAGAGCCGGCCGGCTTTGTCGGGTTGCTCGGGATCGACATGCAGGACGAACCGGGGACCTATGAGCTTGCCGTCGAAGTGAAGCAGGGCGAACAGGCGAAGCAGTTGAGCTTCAATGTTCTGGTGGCCAAAGAGAAGTTTGCCGTCGAGCATCTGACGTTGCCGAAAGAAAAGGTCGATTTGGACGAGAAGGGCGCGGCACGGTGGAAAGCCGAGCAGGAGCAAGTCAAACAGGCCCTCGCAGAGAACTCACGGCTGAAGTTATGGCACAGTAATTTCATGGAACCGGTGAACGGCAAACGCACCGGCATCTTCGGCAGCGTACGAATCATGAACGGCCAGCCGCGCAATCCGCACAATGGAGAGGATATCGGCGCGCCGCTGGGAGCCGATGTTGCGGCGACGAACGATGGGATTGTCCGCATCACCGTCGATCATATTTTCTCCGGCAAGGGCGTCTTCGTCGATCACGGTCTTGGGTTTTATACGATGTATTTTCACCTGTCTGAAGTCTTGGTCAAAGACGGAGACTTGGTCACAGCGGGGCAAATCATCGGCAAGGTGGGGGCGACCGGCCGAGCCACAGGCCCGCATCTCCATTGGGGTGTCAAGCTCAACGGCGCTCGTGTGAATCCCTATTCGCTGCTCGACCTACCATTCAAGAATAGTGTCACGCCTCCTACAACTGCGACGATTCCCGCTCCTGAAACCACGCCAACCCCACAAGCTGTTCCGGTCAAAGAATAGCCGAAGAGATAGGTGTGTCAGAACTCAACCGCTGACGGCATCATTCTATCTATGGACGTACAGTGGAGAGATAGCTGCCGAATGGCTTAGAAAGATCCGCGCTAGTGAGAATAATTTGACTTTTCACGACTGGGCCGGCAGGCCCTATCTGCCGCTCCCCGCCATTCCATTCAGCAAATTCGGTAGGTTTTCGACGTTAGGATGGTTCTTCATTTCCTGACCGATGTCGTCGAGCAGTGGGCCGGCTTCGGGATTGAGGCCTCTCAACGTCTGTTCGAACGTGCCGGACTTCAGTTCCTCCTGGATTCGTGTTTGGGTCAACTTGCCCTCCTTCAAATCCTGTTGCAGAATCTTTCCCAGGGCTTCAACGTTCTTCATTGTCTCAGGCGGCAGTTCGCCCATAAGCTTCAGGACCTCGGCTTGGTTCTGTCCGTCCAGCGGTATTTGTGCCAGGACAGTAC
>SWDN01000017.1:19168-24380 GCA_005116775.1 Nitrospira sp. | reverse complement strand
TGTCCGCGGTGTAGCTGCCGGAGATAACGGGCTGGAGCATATTGAGCCATCGCGGCATACGGGAATTGTCTTTGGTTTTTTCCTTGAGAATCACATGCGCGATTTGATCGGGATTGAGTTCCTCGCCTTTAGCAAAGGGGCCGGAAGGGCTGCGCCGGATCTTGCGGATGATGGGGCCGAGATGGTCGCGGATGATGATCTGTCCAAGTTTTTCGTGACTGGCGCCGAAGGCATGTAAGAAGTTGTCGTCGAAGAAGTGACAGAAGGGGCCGTGGCCGATGTCGTGCACAAGCGCCGTGACACGGAGAAATTCTTCGACATAGTTGGCCGATGGAATGTCTTTGACGGACTTTTTGAGAAACGGATAGAGATGCCGCGCAAAGCGTCCCGCCACATGCATGGTGCCGAGCGAGTGGACGAAGCGGGTGTGTTCTGCCGAGGGATACACCCATCTGGCGCTTTGGAGTTGATAGATGTACCGGAGCCGCTGGACCCAGGGAGAATCGATCAGGTCTTTTTCAGTCCGTTCCTGTTGGTCCGCAGTCGAGAAGGGCACGGTGAAGGAGACATATTGATGGATCGGATCGGCGATCAGCGCCGACCCATCATAGGGAGCAGGGGAGTGATGGCCTGATTGAGACATGGCGAGAAATGATTCTAGCGTATATCTTGAGGGGGCGGCAATGGCTCTGTTGTCGCGAGTGGATGAGATTCCCGATATTTGGCCACGAAATAGTAGGCGAGTGGATAGGCGAGTACCGAGCAGAGAATGCTCAAGGCAAACCCGCCAAGGAAAAAAGGCACGGCGTAGGGCATGACCTGCTCGTAGATCGCGCTGAAGCTTAAGTCCTGCCAGTCGAAGGAGGGACTGTCCGATCGTCCGAGCAGGATCGCGCCGACCCAGTAGGTCGCGCCGAGGATCGGGACCACGGTCCATGGATTATTGAGAAAGGCGCCTGCCATGAGCGCGAGCAGATTGAGCCTCAGAGCCCAGGAGCAGATGAACACCAAAACGGTGTGCAATCCATAGAGCGGACAAAATCCGATGAAGACGCCGATGGCGAAGGCCAGCGCCGTTCGTTGCGGCGATTCCTGGAGATGCAGAACTTGTTTCAACAGTGCGCGAAATGAAGGGATCTTAGCCATGGATAGTATGGATACAACCGGCTACGTGAAATGCTCGTAACTGGTCATCGCCAATCGATGACGTGTGCCGTGAGGGGTCAGGGCCTGCATTCCGAAACGATAGTCGCGAATTGTCCCGATGCAGGTTAAGGAAAATCCATGCTCAATGGCTGACTGTTCGAGTCGCCGGCGCTGTCGTGGCGATACGGTAAAAAGCAGCTCGTAATCCTCGCCTCCGGTCAGCGCAAGATCCACTGGGTCGAGTTTCCGAGCGGCTGCATAGGCTCGGCAGGCCGGCGACAATGGAATCGCACCAAGGTCCAGCTCCGCTCCGACATGGCTGTTTTCACAGATATGGCGGAGGTCGCCGGAGAGGCCGTCTGAAAGATCGATTGCGGAGTATATATTGCTTTCTAGCGGCTGAAGCTTCGAAGTAGGAGGTCTAGACGATGTCTGTGATGGAACAAGCTGAAATTCAGTCTCTCTTGCCGCATCGGTATCCCTTTCTCCTGGTCGATCGCATTCAGGAGTTGGTTCCTGATCGGCGGATCGTAGGAATCAAGAACGTGACGGTCAATGAACCGTTCTTTCAAGGGCATTTTCCTGGACGCCCGGTTATGCCGGGGGTATTGATTCTCGAAGCCATGTCGCAAGTTGGAGCGATTCTGGCGTTTAAATCACTGGGGAATTCGGCTCATCCGGTGGTCTATCTCACCGGCGTCGATGGCGCGAAGTTCAGAAAACCGGTCGTGCCAGGCGATCGCTTGCGGTTCGAGATCGATGTGGTCAGGAAGCGGCCTCCGTTTTGGAAGATGCAAGGCAGGGCGTTTGTCGATGAGGACCTTGTGTGTGAAGCCGAAGTGACCGCGATGGTGACTGAAGAAAAAGCCGTGAAGAGTGATATGTGATGCGTGACAAGTTTTGACAGGGTAACGGTCAACGGAACCTATCACCCATTACTGATCACTCATCACAGGAGGTGTGCGTGCAGATTCATTCAGCAGCGATTGTTCATCCCAAGGCGATTCTTGCCAATGATGTGGAGATCGGGCCGTTCTGTGTGATCGGTGAGCATGTCACGATCGGAACAGGCACCAGACTGTTGTCTCATGTGACGGTCGATGGATGGACGGAGATCGGCGAGCGAAACGAGGTACATCCGTTTGTCTCGATCGGCGGACCGCCTCAACATCTCGGTTATAAGGGCGAGCCAACCAAGGTGGTGATCGGCGACGATAATATTCTCAGGGAATACGTCACCGTCAACCGTGCGACGATGCAGGGCGGGGGGGTCACGTCCATCGGGAGTAAAAATTTTCTGATGGCCTATGTGCATGTGGCGCACGATTGTCGTCTGGGCAGCCATCTCATCATGGCCAACGCGGCAAGTTTAGCCGGCCATATTACGATCGGAGACCATGCCATTATTGGAGGGCTGAGTGGAATCCATCAGTATGTCCGCATCGGCGCCTATGCGATGGTCGGTGGGTGCTGCGCGTTGGGGCAGGACCTTCCGCCTTTTATGCGGGCGGCAGGCGGGTATCGCGCGCGGATGTATGGATTGAACTCCGTCGGCTTGCGACGGCATGGATTTTCGAGCGATCGGGTCGCGGTGTTGAAACGTGCCTACGATATGCTCTTTCGGTCAGGCCATCGGACTGCCGAAGCGGCCAGGCTTGCCAAGGCTGAGTTTGGCGATCAGCCGGATGTCATGACGGTTGTGGGTTTTCTGGAGGGGACGAAGCGCGGCATCTGTCGGTCGGTCGTCAACGATCATGAGGATGAGGAGTAGGCGCCGTGGCCACACGACCTCACGTCACAAATGGCGAGCGGATCGGGCTGATTGCCGGCAATGGCCGGTTCCCGATTATCTTTGCGGATAATGCCAGGAAGCTCGGCTACCACGTGTCGGCTGTGGCGCATGAAGGCGAGACGGAACCGGAGTTGGCCGGCCATGTGGACCGTATCCATTGGATCAAGATCGGCCAGCTCAACAAGCTGATCAAAGCGTTCAAGGAAGACAAGGTTCACCAGGCTGTGATGTTAGGTGGGATCAAGAAGACCCATGTCTTTACCACGCTGCGCCCGGATTTTCGCACCTTGGCATTGGCAACACGATTGGCGCTCAGGAAAGACGACGATATCCTGCGCGAACTTGCGAAGGAGCTTGAGGGAGAAGGGATTGCTATCTGTGAATCGACCTTCGGCCTTGAGGGGATCCTTGCAGAGGAAGGGACGTTGACTGCGCGGGCTCCGTCGGAGAAAGAGTGGGAAGACATCCGCTACGGATGGGAAGTGGCGCATGACATTGGTCGCCTCGATATCGGCCAGTGTGTCGTGATCAAAGATCGTGTGGTTGTGGCCGTCGAAGCGGTCGAAGGCACCGACGGAGCCATCAAGCGCGGTGGCGATTTGGCGAAGGATGGCGCGGTGGTGGTCAAGCGGTCGAAGCCGCAACAGGATTTGCGGTTCGATCTCCCGGCCGTGGGACCTCGGACGATCGAGGTGATGGCATCGGTCAAGGCTTCTGTATTGGCAATCGAAGCTGGACGCACGGTGTTATTGGATCGTGAGATTGTGTTGGAGAAGGCCCGGGCGTCCCGTATCGCTATAGTCGGGATCACGAAGCTCGAACCGAGCGGAACATGACACCATTGAGGGCAGGAGTTATCGGTGTCGGACACCTCGGTCAGCACCATGCGCGCCTCTATGCTTCTCTGCCAGGGGCGCAGCTCATCGGCGTGGTGGATCAATCAGTCGAGCGAGCGCAGACGGTTGCAGGCCGGCATGGCGCGCGCGTTTTTCGTACGGCTGATGAATTGTTGCCGCACGTCGATGTTGTCAGTGTGGCGGTGCCCACGTCAGGCCACTATGCTGTTGCGAAAGCCTGTCTCGACGCAGGTAAACATGTCCTCGTCGAAAAGCCGATTGCCGTCATGCTCGGAGAAGCGCAGGAGTTGGTGCGGCTCGCCAAACACCAGGGTTGTTGTTTACAAGTGGGGCATAGCGAACGGTTTAATCCGGTGATGGCGCTGATGCGTCCTCATATCGGACAGCCTGTGTTCATCGAATGTCATCGTCTCAGCAGTTTTAGCGAACGGGGGACGGATGTGGACGTGGTGCTGGATTTGATGATTCACGATCTGGACCTCGTGCTCTCGTTCAATCCTGGTCCTGTCGAAGAGGTGCGCGCCGCGGGAGTGGCGGTCATGTCTTCCTCGGTCGATATTGCCAACGCCCGCATTCAGTTCCAGAGCGGCTGCGTGGCCAACCTGACCTCCAGCCGTGTGTCGACGAATAAGATGCGCCGGCTGCGTCTGTTCCAGCGAGACAATTATCTGTCGATCGATTTCCAGACCAGGCAAGGGATGATTTGCCGACGCAATAGTACGGACGGGGAGCGGCCTACCGTCGAGGTTCAGCAACTGCAGGGTGGAGATGAAGAACCGTTGAAGCTTCAACTTGAATCGTTTCTTCATGCAGCCGGCACTGGCGCAAGGCCATTGGTGTCGGGCGAAGATGGCGCGGCGGCCGTGGACGTGGCGCATCAAGTCTTACAGGCTATTGCGGCCTTTGCAGCGCGCCATACTCCTTCCCCGGAGCCATGAAGATTCTGATCGTCACAGGCGAAGCCTCGGGTGATCTTCACGGTGCGCATTTAGCCAAAGCGATTATGACGCTCGATCCGACCGCCCAGCTGGTCGGCATCGGTGGATCGGGGATGCGCGCCGCTGGTGTCAGCCTTGTGCCGGGTGTCCCACAGTTGGATGTCATGGGGCTGATTGGGCTGTCTGCGATCCAAGCTATATTTCAGCGTGTGCGCGCCATCCGGAGGGTGCTGAAGGCGGAGGCCTGGGATCTTGTGGTCTTGATCGACAATCCGGGATTGAATTTTCATTTCGCGCGAGTCGCCAAAGCCGCCGGTCGGCGCGTGCTCTACTACATCGCTCCGCAAGTATGGGCCTGGCGGCCTGGGCGTATGAAGTGGATTCAGCGTCGGGTCGATCATGTCGTCGTGATTCTCCCCTTCGAGCCGGAACTCTATCGCCGGGCAGGGGTTCGTTGCACGTTCGTCGGCCATCCCCTG
>SWDN01000017.1:0-19068 GCA_005116775.1 Nitrospira sp. | reverse complement strand
ATGCTTCGGAAGGAGTTCGGCTTCGATGAGTCGGCCCGCGTTATTGGATTGTTGCCGGGAAGTCGAAGGAGCGAAGTCGAAATGCTTCTGCCGGTGCTTCTCAAGGCGGCGGCTCAATTGGTCGCGGCTGAACCAGGAACGCAATTTATCCTGGCGCAGGCCTCCTCAATCGACGATAATCTGATTCAGGCACTGCTGCAGAATAGTCCTGTGCCGGTTCGAGTGGCGCATGATCGAGCCAGTGAGGTGATGGCCCTGTCCGATGTGTTGTTTATTGCGTCGGGGACCGCAACCTTGCAGGCGGCGGTGGTGGGGACACCCATGGTGTTGCTGTATAAGACGTCGCCGTTGACCTATCGATTGGCGCGTTGGCTGATCAATGTGAAATGGATCGGACTCGTGAATTTGGTGGCCGGCCGATCAGTCGTACCGGAATTGATTCAGGATGAGGCGACGGCCGAGCGGTTATGCCAGGAAGTCCTGCACCTCTTGCGCGATCCGTCGGCGTATAATGGGATGAAAAAAGAGCTGCGACAGGTTCGTGAATCTTTGGGAGAACCAGGCGCATCGCATCGAGCGGCGCAAGTGGTATTGGCAGAATGTCGACGCTAGATCGTTTAATTCGATTGGTCCGTTATCTGAAGCCCTATCGGGTTCGGTTGGGTGCGGCCTTCGCCTGCTCTGGGATGGTGGCGGCCTTTTCCGGCGCCTATGCCTGGCTCGTCAAGCCAGTGCTCGACGAGATTTTTATCAACAAGAACGAAAGCCTCCTGCTTGTCCTCCCACTCGCGCTTTTCACCGTGGCGGTGCTCAAGAGCGTGTTCAACTACGGGCAAAACTATCTCATGAATTATGTCGGGAATCAGGTGATCACCGACATTCGGCAGCAGCTATTCGGGAAACTCATTCGGCTGCCTGTTTCCTATCACGATGCGAATACCTCAGGGCGACTGGTGGCCCGAGTGGTGAGCGACGTCACATTGATGGCCAATGCGGTGGCGGGCGTGCTCAAAGATATTTTTCAGCAGGGACTCACATTCTTGGCCATGATGGGCGTGATCTTTTATCAGAATTGGCGGCTGGGCGGTCTCTCAATGATCGTGATTCCTTTAGCCGTATTCACGATGGTGCGGATGGGGAAGCGGCTGCGGGCGTTAGCAGCCAGTGGCCAAGAACGCATGGGGGATATGGCATCCACACTGCAAGAATCATTATCCGGCATTCGCATGGTGAAGGCCTATGGACGTGAAGAGTCGGAGATGGCGCGATTTCAACAGAGCAATCGTTCATTTCTCAGTACGACGATGAAGGCGATTCAGGTGTCTTCGATCGGATCATCGCACATGGAAGTGATCGGTGTGATCGGGGTTGCGGCGATCATTTGGTATGGCGGTTTCCTCGTGATCAACGGCTCGATGACGCCGGGAGAGTTTTTCTCATTTCTGACGGCGATGTTCATGGCCTATACCCCGATTCGTAAACTGTGGGGTTCCCCCATCTGGGTTCTGCGAGATGCCGATGAACCGGCAATGGAAGCGGCATGCCGGGAGCTTGAGAAGGTTTTGAATCAGCTCACGGATCAGGCGGATGAAGCCGTGAGGGCCTAGCCATCAGTTGTCAGCTTTCAGCATTCAGCTCTGAAAGAAGACTGTGCTGACAGCTGATGACTGATGGCTGACAGCTCATTATGTGGCGTCTCTTCTATAACATTCTGTTGTTGGCACTGTCGCCGCTGATTGTGGCGATCCTGCTGGCCAAGCCGCGGTGCCGTCCCGGGTTACCCCAGCGACTGGGGTTAGAAGAGGGTTCGTTTGGTTTGTTTCGTTTGTTTGGTTTTTCAGAACAAAATAAACAAAATAAACCAGACCAACCAAACAAACCAAATCAACCAGTTATCTGGATTCACGCCGTTTCTCTAGGTGAAGTGGTGGCGGTCACACCGCTCGTCAAGGAGCTGCATAGCCGTCATCCTGCGTACCGCCTGGTGGTCTCGACGGTGACTGAGACTGGGCGGGAAGCGGTGGAGCAACGGTTGGCTGGCGTGGCAGAGCACTGTTATGCGCCGCTCGATTTCCCCTGGGTCGTCTCCCGATTTATTGAGCGATTGCAACCGACGCTCTATCTGTTTGTCGAGACTGAACTCTGGCCGAACCTCCTGTGGCAGCTGCGTCGGCATCGCGTACCCACCGCTCTTGTGAATGGTCGGCTTTCAAGCAGGTCTTTCGCGCGGCAACAGTGGGCGCCCGTGCGATCGTTTTATCGGACGATGTTGCAGACACTCAGTCTTTGCCTGATGCAATCGGATCGGGACGTCGATCGTATCGTTGCCCTGGGAGCAGAGGCCACGAGAGTCAGGCGAACAGGTAATATCAAATTTGATCAGCCGATACCGTCTGTTGCAGAGAGTGACATGACGAGGGTCCATCTTGGGCTTCAGGATACGGAACAGTTGTTTGTGGCAGGCAGCACCCATCCTGGCGAGGAGGAAATCCTCGTGGAGTGTTATCGGGCGCTCGTAGCACACTGTCCCTCAGCGGTCTTGCTGTTGGCTCCTCGACACATTGAACGAGCGGAATCGGTGGAGGCGATGATTCGGGCGCAAGGACTCGCCGCCCAGCGACGTAGTACCATCGGGCAGGCTGGGGTGTTGCACGCTGCCGGTCCCCGTGTGGTCGTGCTCGATTCCAGAGGTGAATTGGCTGCGATCTATCGTGAAGCGGTGGTGGCGTTCGTTGGAGGCACACTGGTTCCAGTCGGTGGGCATAATTTGCTGGAGCCGGCTCAGTGGGCGAAGCCGGTATTGTTCGGGCGCTATACCGATCACTGCGCGGAGATTGCAGATCTCTTGCTTCAGGCGGAAGGGGGTCGTCGAGTTTTTCAGGCTGAGGAACTCACGCAACAAGTGGTGACCCTCTTTTCCGATCGCGAGGAACGAGAGCGGATGGGCCGGTCGGCTCGTCAGGTGGTCGAACAGAATCAGGGTGCCTTGCAGCGGACGCTGGAGGCGATCGATAGGCTCCTGACGCCACGGCAAGGCATAAGCGGATCTTCTCTCGCTGATCGGTCGCTCCCCCTCGTGGCTGGACGATAATATATTACTCAGATCATGAGGCTGAAGGCTAAGAGCCTTCAGCCTCATGATCTTCAGCCTAAACCCCTGACTAGGAACGAAGCGTGTTAAATCCTGGAACAAAGGTCAGGTGGTGGCTCTTGTGGGCCGCAATCCCCGTGTGGGTGGGTGCGCGGCTGCGCGCGCTCCTGTACAGCTGGAATTGGTTCGACCGGCATAGACTGCCGGTTCCCGTGCTGAGTGTCGGGAATCTCACGCTGGGTGGGACGGGAAAAACTCCGGTCGTCATTCTGCTTGCCGACAGGCTCCTTGCGCAGGGCAGGCGGGTGGCGATTCTCAGTCGAGGCTATCGACGGACAAGTACGGCCCGGTATCTGTTGGTGTCGAATGGCGAACGTCTCTTGGTCGGCCCGAACGACGCAGGCGATGAGCCCTTCTTGATCGCGCAACGCTGTCCCAAAGCGATTGTCGCGGTCGGCGCCGATCGCTATGAGCTCGGTGACTGGGTCTTGGAGCAGTTTCCAATCGATTGCTTCATACTCGACGATGGATTTCAACACCTGGGGCTGTACCGCGATGTGAATCTCTTGCTGATCGATGCCACGGATGTGGAGGGAATCAAGGCGTTGGCGCCGGCCGGTCGTCTCAGGGAGCCGCTGCGGTCAGCGGCTCGCGCGACCGCAGTCATGGTCACGAGAGCGGACGTGCCCGCTCATGTGACAGAAGTCTGCCGCAAGCTGCAAGCCTCAGTCGGGTGGATGCCGGCGCCGATGCAGGCAGTCTTTCGTCCGGAGTCTCTCGTGTCGGTGATGACAGGTGCGGTCCAGACGCTTTCCTGCTCCAAGGGAAAAACCGCGCTGCTGTGTAGCGGCGTGGGCCATGCCGGATCGTTTCGCACACTCGTTGAGCACATAGGGATCACGGTTCTCGACGAAGTGGTGTATGTCGATCATCATGCCTATACGAGCCAAGATATCGAACGAGTGAGCGCGAGAGCGGCTGAACTTCAGGCTGAGTTGATCGTGACAACGGAGAAAGATGCCTGTAAGTTGGCCGGGCTTCTCCAACCCACCGATAACTGGTGGGCAGTCCGACTGGCCACGCATGTGATAGAGGGGGAAGATCGATTGTGGGGGTTGGTGTTTGGGATGGGAGATAGGCTGAAGACTGAAGACTGAAGTGTTTGGAGGCGTGTGGAGAGGGAAGCCATTAAAAAAATTCTTGTGCGTGGACCCAATTGGCTTGGCGACGCAGTCATGTGTGAGCCTGCGCTTCGTGGACTGCGGACACGATTTTCACAGGCTCAGATAACGCTGTTAGTTAAGCCTGCCGTGGCCGAGGTATTTGCCGGCCACCCTGCAGTGACGAATATCCTGACCTATGACACCAATGGGAGGCATGCGGGGCTTTCGGGTAAGTGGGCGTTGGCGGGGCAGCTGCGGCAGCAAGGCTTCGATTTGGCGGTGCTGTTTCAGAATGCGTTCGAGGCGGCCTTCTTGACGTTCCTGGCCGGAGTGCCTCGGCGCTATGGGTATGCGACGGACGGACGAAGCCTGCTGTTGTCCGATCCGGTCGCTGTGCCGGACCGCCATAGGCTTGTCCATCAAGTCCGTTATTATTGGGATCTGTTAAAGCCGCTCGGCCTCACAGGCGATCCATCCGCACCGGAACTCGTCGTTTTTCCCGAGGAAGAACAGGCGATGGCAGGGCGATTTGCGAAGGGCGGATTGGCCGAGACGGATGTGGTCGTCGGCATCAACCCCGGTTCAACCTATGGCGGAGCCAAACGCTGGTTGCCCGAGCGGTTTGCCGAGGTAACGGAACGGCTCTGCCGCACGATCCGCGAGTCTCGCGAACAAGAAGTCAGCGTGGTCATTTTTGGCGCGAAGGGGGAAGAGCGTTTGGGCCAGGAGATAGCTGCGCATCTGTCGTCTCGATCCCTGGTCTTGTCCGGGGCGACGACGATTCGGGAACTGATGGCGTCAGTGAAGCGGTGCGCCGTGCTTCTCACGAACGATACAGGTCCCATGCATATCGCTTCCGCCTTTCAGGTTCCAGTCGTCGCGATCTTCGGACCGACCGATTGGCGCACCACCTCACCATTTGGGAGCGCCCATGCCATTGTGCGTCAGCCGGTCGATTGCGCTCCCTGCCTGCTGCGCGAATGTCCCATCGACCATCGGTGCATGACGCGGGTGACGGTGGATCAAGTGCATGAGGCGGCAGTTAAACAGGTGCGCGGTTTGTCTGGTTCATCTGGTCTATTTGGTAGGGACCAAATCAACCAAACAAACGAGACAAATCAAACGAACCAAACGAACATTCTTGAGGGAGTCACTGTGTTTCTGGACCGAGATGGAACGCTGAACTATGATCCAGGGTATTTGAAAGTGGCTGCCGATCTGAAGTTGCTGGCAGGGGTCGGGCCGGCTCTGGCGAGATTGAAACAGGCCGGGGCAAAACTGGTGGTTGTGACTAACCAATCCGGTGTCGGCCGTGGAATGTTGACGCTAATAGATTTGGAAGCGATCCACGCCAGGTTGGAGGGTCTCCTGGAACAGGAGGGCGCGGCGCTCGACGCGATTTATTTCTGTCCGCATCATCCTGACGATGGCTGCCGCTGTCGCAAACCGAACGTCGGAATGGTGGAACGGGCTGTGTCTGAGTTGCAACTGGATCTCCGTCATTCCTATTTGATCGGTGATCACGCGCGCGACATCCAACTGGCGAACAGGGTAGGCGCCAAGGCTATTCTCCTTACTGCAGCGCCGGCGGATGCACAGGCGTTGGAGACACTCAAGACTAAGCAGGCCATGCCGGATACTATGGCCAAGTCGATGTCTGAGGCGGTGGACTGGATCTTGGAGGACGCGAAGACGCGGCTCAGGTAGATAGGCTGAAGGTAAATAGGCTGAAGGTTCAGAAGGTAAAGATTCTGAAGATCGACGGCTCGAACCTTCAGCCGTCAGCCTATTAGCCTTCGGCCTCAGGCTTCAAGAATTAACCATGCGAGATCATACAAAGCTTCGAGCATTTGAGTTGGCTGATGAAGTCGTACGAACGAGCGGAGGTTGCCGCAGTGAGCGGGATGATGAAGACTCCTATCATCGATCTGGCCGGAGCCACGACCGTGGGGTTGCTGCCGGCGCTTCTGAGCAAGGCGTCGCTGCTGATTACGAACGATTCAGGTCCCATGCACATTGCGGCGGCGATTGGGACGCCGGTGGTCGCCCTGTTCGGGCCGACAAGTGCAGTGCGGACCGGTCCCTATGGAGTGGGCCATGATGTCTTAACGGGGAAGGTACCTTGTAGTCCCTGTTTCAGTCGGACCTGCCATAATACTCTGCCGCTGGAATGTTTGAGATTGGTGTCGCCACAACAAGTATTGTCGGCGGTTCGAGCACAACGGACTCAGCGAATGGTTCCCCGATGAACGTTCTCTTAGTCAGACCTGACGGGATCGGCGATGAAATACTGTGTTTGCCGGTTGCCTCCGCCTTGCGTCGGCTCTTGCCGGACGCACGGATCACCTTCCTCTCCAGCGAGTATGCCGCTCCGGTCCTGGCTCACCATCCGGATCTTGACGAGGTCTGGACCATCACAGGCCGAGAATCCTCGCGCGAGCTGGCGGCATTGTTTCGCCGAGCCGTCGATGCTGTAGTGTTTCTGAAACCGTTCAAGCATTTGATGTGGGCCGCGTTTCGAGCGCGAGTTCCGATTCGCGTGGCGACCGGCTACCGCTGGTATAGCGTATTGGCAAACCGTCGCGTGTATGAACATCGAAAAGATTTTTCCAAACATGAAACTGCCTATAACGTCGGCATGCTTGCGGGGCTTGGATTGGAGCCTGGCATCGCCTCTCCACCGAGCCTGGTGTTGACCGATGAAGAACGAGTGCGAGGACAAGAGCGATTGCGCGGCATGCCAACACCAAGGGTCGTGCTCCATCCAGGCGGGTTTGCAGCCAGGCGCTGGCGTGTTGAGCACTATCATTCACTCGCGCGTGCGTTGCATCGGCAAGGCGCGGGAGTGGTATTGACCGGAAGCCAGGCTGAAGCAGACATGTTCAACCAGTGCAGGAACGGTCACGAGCCGCTTCCTACCTCGGTCGTCAATCTGATGGGGCAGTTATCGGTGCGAGAGTTGATGGCTGTGATTGCGGCGAGTCACGCGGTGGTCTCTGGAGCCACAGGCCCGGCCCATATCGCCGCAGCCTGTGGGGTTCCGAATGTCAGCCTGTTCGATCCGCGGCGCAACAATCTTCCGACACGGTGGCAGCCACTCGGCAAGGGAGTCGTTCTGCGTCCCGATGTGCCGACTTGCGAAAAATGTGTGTACGAAGCCTGTCCCTATTGGGATTGTCTCGACAGGCTGACGGTGGAGACAGTGGCGCAACAGGTCATGCAGGTCGCCGGACATCCATCGCCGTTGAGAGTAGTCCATGTATAGTAGGATGCTCAACCAGATAGACCAAACGGACCCGATAGACCAGACAGACCAAACAAAGGTCGTGCATGTCTAAACTTTCCATCTATGTGATTGCCTAATGAAGGTCAGCGGATTTACATTCGTGCGGAACGTGGTGAAGTACGACTATCCGGTCCTGGAGTCGATCCGTTCCGTTTTGCCGGTGGTCGATGAGTTTATCGTGAACGTCGGGCGGTGTGACGACGGCACGCTCGAGTTGATGCGCTCGATCGGCGACCCAAAGATCAAAATCGTGGAGTCGGTATGGGATGAGAGCCTGAGAAAAGACGGACTGATCTACGCCCAACAGACCAACATCGCATTGGCACACTGTACCGGCGATTGGGCGTTCTACATTCAAGCCGACGAGGTTGTGCATGAAGACGATTTACCTGCCATCCAGGAGGCGATGCGCCGGCATCTCGGCAATCTTGAAGTAAAAGGGCTTCTATTCCGGTATCTGCATTTTATCGCGGATTATTGGTCGACGAATCCCTGGTTTTATCACAAAGCTGTACGGATCATTCGGAATAACGGTGAAGTCGAGTCCTGCGGCGATGCCGTTGGATTTCATCTGAAGGCGACGCAGCAGTATCTTCAGAGCGGACCGAAGGAATGGATTGCTCCATCGAACGGGCGAGTCTTTCACTATGGGTGGGTAAAGGACCCCAAAACGATGTTGGAGAAAAAGCGGGAGCAAGTGACGGTCTATCATGGAGAAGGCCATATTCCTGCGGAAGAGGCCAAGCAGCTTGCGCACGACAGCTTTCAGTTTGAGGATTATGCCATGTTGAAGGAGTTCGGTGGATCGCATCCCCTCGTCATGCGGGCACGCCTTGGGACGGCGAAGCGCTGGGCATCACGACGGAACCGGTGGCTTAACTGGAACTTCTACCGGGAAGTCGCCCGTAGGGGGTTTCGTGGGTAGATGCATGTAGTTGGGGGATGTCTGTTGTGGGAGACCTGACTTGTGGTTGAGTTAGCTCGCAGGCCGACAATGTCGTGTGTTGTCATCACGAAGAATGAAGAAGTCAATATCCAGGACTGTTTGAAGTCGGCACAGTGGGCCAATGAGTTGATCGTGGTGGATGCGGATAGTTGTGACAAGACGGTTGAGTTGGCTCGTGCCTGCGGAGCGAAGGTCTCTGTACGTCCCTGGCCCGGCTTCGGGCTCCAGAAGAATTTCGGCATGGCACAGGCCTCGTCCGACTGGATTCTGATCCTCGATGCCGACGAACGAGTGACCGAGGAACTGTGTGGAGAAGTGAAGACCTGCCTTGCAGAGTGGAGATCTGGCGATCCCGTAGCCTATCGAATTCCCAGGCGGAACTTCTTCTACGGAGCGTGGGTCCGAGGGGGCGGTGTCTATCCTGATTATCAAGTGCGTCTGTTTCGGCGTGGGATCGCTCAGTACAACGATGTCGCCGTGCATGAAAATCTCATCGTCGATGGAGAGGTTGGGACATTGGTCGGACACCTCGATCATTACACGGAGCGGCGCATTCAAGACCACTTCAAGAAGTTCGGACTCTATACCACACTGGCGGCACAAGAAAAGGCCAAGAGGGTTCAGTCGGTTGGTTGGACTGACTTGGTTTTCCGTCCCCTGGTGGTCTTGGTGAAAACCTATTTATTGAAGCAGGGATATCGCGATGGAGTGCGAGGACTCATTGTCTGCGTCTTTGCCAGCATGTATACCTTTGTGAAATATGCCAAGCTGTGGGATGCAACTAGGCAGGCGACCTCTCACACGGACGCCAGGTAGTGAGCACGCGAATTCTGTACGTGCATGGGATTGAAGCGATCGGCGGGGCGGAACGCGATCTGATCGCACTGCTGAAGACAATCGATCGTCATACATGGGAGCCGCAAGTCGTCTGCCCAGGGACTGGCCCGTTTCGAGAGCAGCTCCACGCGATCGCGGTATCCACTCACGCACTGAGCCTTCCTCCCTGGAGAAAGCCCCTCGCGGTTTTTCAGCGCAACTCAGCAATACGGCATCTGGGTGCTCTTATCAATCAACTCGCTCCTGCCATGATTCATGTAAACGACATCTGGTGGGTACCTCATACTGTGTCCGCGGTCGCGAGTCGTGCGTCCAATCCCGTGCCGATTGTGGCCCATGTGAGACAGGAAATCGAGTCGGTAAAGGTGCGGCGTTATGAGCTTGATCGAGTAGAGGCTGTCATTGCAATCTCTCGGCAGATTGAACAGTCGCTGATCGCCGGCGGGGTATCGGCAAAAAATGTCCGGACCCTCTACAGTGGCATCGACCTTTCCGAGAGACAACTCACTCACGAAGGCCAGCCGATTCGTGAGATGATCGGGATTCCGAACGGGGCCGTCTTATTGGGCACGGTCGCCAATCTCTTTCCACGAAAAGGCTATGAGGTCATGCTTCGGGCGCTTCCGGCTATTGTTCATGCGGTGCCCACGGCGCATTATATGATTGTGGGCAGCGACGATCAGGGCTATGCCGATGGATTGAAGCGGCTCGCTCAGGAACTGCAGATTGCCGATCGCGTGCACATTGTCGGTTTTCAGGACCCAGTTCAGCCGTTCTTGGCCGCGCTTGATCTCTATGTGCATCCGGCACTCATGGAAGGGTTTGGGATCGCGGTGGTTGAAGCGATGGCGATGGGAAAGGCTGTGGTTGCCACCACGACAGGGGGCCTTCCCGAAGTCGTGGCACAGGGAGAAACCGGCCTGCTTGTACCTCCGGGAGATGCCGAATCATTGGCTGTCGCCGTCGTGTCACTCTTAGAAGACCGAGACCGGCGAGAGCAGATGGGTCGTAACGGGAAGGCGCGCGCACAGGAGCGATTCAGTCTTGATGCGTCGGTCAGGCATATGGAACAGCTGTATAAAGAAGTATTGGGCGCGTAGAAAGCTACGAAAAAAATCTGTAGCGCGTCAGAATCTCACTGGCTTCCATGGTTAGGGCAATATGAAAGCGGCGTGCAGGATGCTCAAAAAGTTCGTCCAGCAAGGCCGCAGGCGAATCGAAACCAGAGGCGTACCAGAACGAAGCTGGCGGACTTTTTCAGCATCCTGAGAAGGGGAGAGGATGAGAATTGGTATAGACGCCAATCCGATGGTGGGGGATATGGGCGGGGTGGGATGGCACAGCTACCATCTGCTCCGTACGATGTTGGCACAACAGGGAGGAATCGACTTTGTGGCTTATGCGAGGCCAGGCGCAGACCAACCTGATTCTGTGAAGGTGTGGCCTGGAGTTCAGAAGCTCCAGTGGGTGAACTCGAACAAATGGGGTATGGGGAAGCGAGGCTCATCCGATCTATTAGATCTCTATCATGGCACCAACTTCAAAATGCAAACAATCGGGCGCTATGGCGGGGTCGTGACCATTCACGATCTCTGGCTGGATCGGCATCCGGAGTACTCAAAGAAGATGCTGGGCCAATGGCCCTCATCGTTCAAGACGAGGCAGACTGCACTGCGAGCGAGGAAAACCATCACGGTGTCCGAGTTTTCGGCTAGAGAATTGGTGGAACTGTATGGCCTGAAGCGTGAACACATTAAGGTGATTCCCAACGGAGTGTCGGGGGATTTCGTGCCACGTCTGGATGATCAGGCGATGGCAGAGTTGCGGACGCGGATCGGTCTCAAGCTCGAGCGGTACGTGTTATTTATCGGCGGGGCAGACCCGCGCAAGAATCACCAGGTATTTCTTGAAGCGGCTGAAAAAGTGAGGAAGAAGCTGGGGTCGAGAATGTTGGTCCTTGTCGGCTCGCCCATCCATCCATTTGGGAACTACGAAGAGACGGCTCGAAGGCGGAGCTTATCAGAAAAAGTACTCTGTACAGGCCGATTGTCCACGAGCGATTTGCAGTTGTTGTATTCCTATACCGATCTGTTCGTGTTCCCTTCGCTGTACGAGGGGTTCGGGATGCCCGTGTTGGAAGCGATGGCTTGTGGGGCGCCGGTGCTCACGTCAAATTCGACCGCATTGGCAGAAGTGGCAGGCGATGCGGCGGTGTTGGCAGATCCTCAAGACGCGCGAGCGCTCGGCGAGGCGATGGTTCGTGCGCTTGAAGATGAGCCGCTTCGAGCTGCCTTGAAAGTCAAGGGACTTGATCGTGCCAAGCAGTTTTCCTGGGAGCAGGTTGCGGCGAAGACCGTCGCCCTATATCAAGAGTTGTGCGGTTAGACCACAGCCAGAAAGTCGAACGTCTCAGAATGAGCGAGATTTTTGACTGTATGACTTGAAAGCCTTTCGACGACTTTTATGACGCAAAACATCCTGATAATCAAACTCCGCTACATCGGTGACGTCTTGTTGGCGACTCCGACTATCCGTTCGATTAAGGCTGCCTGTCCGGATGTCCGAATCACGATGATGGTGAACCGTGGGACTGAAGACGTATTGTTTGGGAACCAAGATCTGGACGAAGTCATAGCCCTCGACAAAGGATCTCTGTTGGCGCAGGGGCAGTTCATCGCCGGGCTGCGTCGTCGAGGGTTCGACACGGTGATCGATTTGACGGATGGAGACCGGTCTGCATTTCTGAGTTGGATCAGCGGTGCGCCGGTTCGCATTGGATTCAACGACGAGCAGCGATGGCGCGGGCGCTACTACACGCAGACCGTTCCGTCTGTGCCGGGTGCCCGACACAGGATCGAACGGGATCTAGAAGTCCTCAAGCCCCTGGGTATTCAGGCCGGCTCAAAGGACCCGCAACTCTGGCTGACACCGGGAGAGGAGAAAAGCGCGGATGAACTGCTCGACCAACTTGGCGTTCGGCAATCGCAGTCGATGGTGATTCTACAGCCCGGCGCCCGGTACTGGTTTAAAGCTTGGCCTTCAGATCGGTACGCGGAGCTGGCTGATCGTCTTACCTCCCAGTATGATTGCCAGGTGCTGATCGGAGGCAGCAATCAAGATGTCGATCTCGCCCAACAGATTCGACAGACGGCGAAGAGTAAACCCATCATCGTTGCAGGCCGCACAACCATTAAACAGTTCGCGGCTATCTCCAAAAGGTCAGCACTCTTCGTGGGAAGCGATAGCGGAGCGATGTTATTACGGCGCAATCCCTGTTCTGGGTCACTGAGGTACATATGCGAGCGCAAGACAAGCATCTCACGCGAGCGATTTCGGTAAATTCGCCAAGGTCATTGCCCCCAGATCAGCCCGATGACAACTCGTCGAGACCTGTGAGTGGTGAGCAGGTGACGTTGGTGTGAGGGCCATCGCAGGGGATAAGATAGATTTTGTTTGCTCTATTGTGTGTTTTTGGTTGAACTAGACAAACCGGACAGATTCGCTAGACCAGATGAACCAGACAGACCACACAGACCAAATTGACCAGCGCAAGGCTCTGCCACCGCAGCGTTCGCAGTCGCCGTCCTTCTCTCAGAAAGCCATGCTCAAGAAACAGGCGATTCGGGACCGATTCGACCGGTTGGCATCGGAGCGAGAATCTTGGCAGCGCAGAGCGTCCTATTATTATGACGATCAGCGTCGGTATTTGAGATTTTTGGTGCCGGAGGGATTGAGTATCTTAGAAATTGGATGTGGGTTGGGTGATCAGCTGGCGGCGCTCAAGCCACGGAGAGGAGTCGGTATCGATCTGAGCGAGGCCATGGTCAAGGAAGCGTCCCAGCGCCATCCAGAATTGGAGTTTCTGGTTGGAGATGGAGAAGCGCTCACACTCGATGAGACGTTCGAGGTCATCTTGCTTGTCGATGTCGTCGGGCATGTGCTCGACGTCGAAGCGACATTGAAGCAACTCCGTCATTGCTGCACACCGACGACCCGTATCGTCATCGCCCACTACAACTTCTTGTGGGAGCCTGTGTTAAGTCTATTGGAGCGTGTGGGTCTCAAAATGCCGCAAAACGAGCAAAGCTGGCTTTCGCCCGCAGATATCAGGAACCTTATCCGGTTGGCCGATTATGAAGTCGTCAAAGCGGAATGGCGCTTGTTGATACCCATGGGCATCCCATTCCTTTCAACCATTGTGAATCGGCTAGTGGCGCACCTTCCAGGGCTGAATCGTCTGTGCCTCTCTCACTATGTGGTAGCCAGGATGCGCACCGCGCCTGCGGATGACGTGCAGACAGTGAGTGTCGTGATTCCATGCCGCAATGAGAAGGGAAATATCGAGGCGGCGATCACGCGCCTCCCATCCTTTGGCCGCCACCAAGAGATCATTTTCGTCGATGGCCATTCGACAGACGGCACTCCCGATGAGATTCGGCGGGTGATCGCGCAATATCCGGAAAAGGATATCTCGTTGCTTGTGCAAGATGGTACGGGCAAAGGTGACGCCGTGCGAAAAGGTTTTGCGCATGCCACGGGGGACATCCTCATGATTCTCGACGCGGATCTCACCGTGCCGCCCGAAGACCTCCCAAAGTTTTACGAGGCGATTGCAAGCGGTAAGGGAGAATTTATCAACGGGAGCCGGTTGGTCTACCCGATGGAACACGAAGCCATGCGCTATCTGAATCTATTGGGGAATAAGTTTTTCAGCATGGCGTTTTCTTGGCTGCTCGGTGAGCGGATCAAAGACACGCTTTGCGGAACCAAGGTATTGTTCCGAAGAGACTACGAACGCATTGCTGCCAACCGGTCGTACTTCGGCGAGTTCGATCCCTTCGGAGACTTCGATCTCCTGTTCGGTGCGTCCAAGCTCAACCTCAAGATTCTCGAAGTGCCCATTCGCTACCAAGAGCGAACATATGGGACGACCAATATTCATCGCTTCACCCACGGCTGGCTCCTCTTGAAGATGACCCTGTTCGGTTTCTTCCGGCTGAAGGCCGTGTGATGTCGAATGAGATCCTTCTGCGGCACCAGCTTGTGTGGCAGAAGAAACCCGTCCTTCGGTTGCTCTATAGGGAATGGTATCAGGAGATTGCTGGATGGCTTCAGCCGGGGCAGACACTCGAAGTCGGTGGCGGGACAGGGAATCTGAAAGAATTTGCGCCGTCCGTGGTCTGTACCGATATCGTCAAGCTGCCGTGGTTAGATGTGGTCGTGGACGCCCAACAGCTCCCATTTGCCAAGAACAGTCTTGCGAACATCGTGTTGTTCGACGCCCTTCACCATCTTGAGAACGTGCGGTATTTTTTTGATGAAGCCATCCGCGTCCTCCGGCCTGGAGGACGCGTCATCATCATGGATCCGTACATTTCGTTCAGCTCCTGGCCCATTTACCGGTTCTTGCACCCTGAACTGGTAGATTTCGGCCACGATCCTCTCACGCTGAGCCCCACGCAGTCTGGGCGAAAACCATTCGACGCAAACCAAGCCATCTCGACGATTCTGTTCGAGCGATCGAGCCGCCGCTTTCAGGAGATGTACCCAAGCTTGAAGAAACTCCGGCATCACCGCCTAGCCTTCTTCGCCTATCCACTCAGCGGGGGCTTCGAACATACGTCGTTTGTGCCGATGTGGATGGTTCGTCCCGTCCTAGCCTTTGAACGTGTCTTAGACATCATGAGTCGATACCTGGCTTTTCGCATTCTCGTCGTGCTGGAGAAGGGGTCTTCGTGAGAGGATCTGTCTGCGGTCAGCCGACTTCTGTCAGATCGTGGCAAACATCATCATTTTGAGAGCACATAAATGAAATTACATTTAGGCTGTGGCAAACGCTTCATCCCAGGTTTCGTTCACATTGATGCTGTCGATTACCCACATGTAGAACACGTTTCAACAATTGACAACCTGTCCTTCATCCAAACTGACAGCGTTGACCTGATTTACAATTGTCATGTGCTGGAACACTTCAAACGACGGGATGTTGATCGAGTGCTCCGCGAGTGGCTGCGCGTTTTAAAGCCAGGCGGTACGTTGCGGGTGTCCGTACCTGATTTTCCAAAGCTATGTGAAGTGTACCAGCGCGAAAATCGGCTTGATCTGATAATTGGTGCCTTGTTTGGACGGCAGGACTATCTCTATAATATTCACTACAACGTTTTTGATTTCACCAGTCTATCTCATTCACTGGAACAGGCTGGCTTCATTGATGTTAGGCGTTATGATTGGCGTAAGACTGAGCATGCGGACACGGACGATTATTCCCAGGCCTATATTCCTCATATGGATAAAGAACACGGTACACTCATCAGCCTGAATGTTGAGTGCGACAAATCAAGCTGAATTACTCCTGATTCCCATCCATGCCAATTGCCAGCGTCATCTCGCGATGGAATTCGTACGTCGCATGCTCGCCATTACGAAAAATGGGGCACACGGCGCTAGTGGCTGCCACGACTTCGCTGATTGCGAAAGGTATGGCGTTCATCAAGGAAGTGGTCGTGGCTTCCATATTCGGTCTTTCCGGTGCGCTCGACATTTATCTTGTCGCATTCGTTCTGATTGGTGTTCCGTTAAGCATTCTGCTCAATGCGGTGCAAAACGCATTTATCACCCACCTTGCGGGCGCAAACCTTACGCCAAACGAAGAGGGAAAACGGCTTGTGGCGACCAGTCTTCTGACACTAGCCTGCTTGGCAGTTTTGCTGCCGGTCTGGCTATGGGCGCTACCTTATGCGCTTCCATGGCTTGCTTCAGGGTTTTCTGCCGAAAAACGACAGGCCCTGGAAACGGCATTGTACTGGCTTATCCCATACTACTTTCTAACTGGGTTCAATCTTCTCGGGTATGGTGTTTTGCAGGCGAAAGCGCGTTATCTTTTAAATGGGTTACTCCCCACCGCAACACCTATCGTGATTGTTTTGACGCTGCTCGTTTGGAGAGCGGCTGGTGACTGGAAAATCTTGGTCATTTCGCTCGTAATCGGCAGTGCAATAGAGAGCCTTTTGCTGTTGGTCGCCCTTTATCGACATGGTCAAATCGCTTTTCCGCATCGACTGGGTATCAAGGGTATGAATCCAATCATAACGTCCAGCTTGGCACTTCTGCCAGGTACGATCATGCTCACGGCTAGTCCCGTAATCGAGCAGGCTATCGCTGCCGCGATGGGCGAAGGTTCTAACGCAGCCTTGGCGTATGGCTACAAATTGCCCTCTGCTTTACAGGGCATCATTGTGACTGCGATAGGCATCACTGCGCTGCCATACTTTGCAAAGCAACTTGGGCAAGGTGAGTTGGATTATTGTTTACACAGCCTGAACAAACTCGTGGTCTGGCTCATGTTTGGGGGTGTGCTCCTGATATTTCCACTCAGCTTGTTTTCGTCTGACATCGTTGCACTGCTATACCAACGGGACGCTTTTGATGCTGCAGCAACCACCCGAGTAACACCGATTCAGGTCGCCTACTTTGCGCAAATTCCCTTCGCACTGGTAGCAATGCTGGGGATAAAGGTGCTGGTCGCGCTTAAACTCAACTGGCTGATGAGCACCTACACGGGGTTAGCCGTGCTGTTGCAGGCAATTTTGGCTTATGAATTCAGTGCCCGCTATGGAATTCCAGGCATTGCCTGGGCTGCAACCTTGGTCACGGCTTTACTCGCGGCCACTTCATTTTTCACCGCGCGCATAACGCTAGTTAAATTGTCCCAATGAAGAAAGTCTGCTTATTTAACTTCCCGCCAATGGAAAATTTCCATAGTTACCAAATCGAAACTTTCGACCCCTTAGTCTATTTCCCGAATGGATCGCGCTGGCCTGTTACTGACCTGATTATCTGGGGTTTGAATGGCTGGGATCAACGGCGCGCACTCACTGCAGGTGCCGCTGGGATTGATCGCCTTTACCGCGAACGCAACCCACATTACATGCGCATGATTGGCGACTTCATAGATCGCTTCCGAAATTATGACCTCATCGTCATGAGTACATACAACTTTATTCACCCTGAAGTGTTTGTGCGCGAACTCAAGAAACCGATCAAGGTGCTCGGCTTCATCGATGACCCGCTGTCAACGTATATGCGCGGTATTCCGCATTTGTGGGCATTCGACGGTGCTTTCTTCATTTCCCCCGGTTATATAGACAACCTGCCATTCGATGAGGCAATCAATCGTTGGGGTGGCAAGCCCGCGACGTGGTGGCCACTGGTTCCGTTTCCCTACCAGCGACCTGAAAAGACAGACGAGGCGTTCTTCCGTGAACGTGATATTGAGCTTGTCTATGTGGGCAATCCCAGCGCATCCAAGGTGGACCGGCTTATCGGATTGAAGCGTCACTTCGGCTCGCGCCTGCGCGTTCATGGCCGCTGGCCGCTCAAGGGATATATCGGCTATATCCGAGGGTTTTTTGGCAAGCCGATCTATCCGCATAGGGTAACGGGCTTGACGTCTGAACAACGCACTCAACTCTACTGGCGGGCAAAAATCGGGTTCAACATGCACGTCTCCGACCAGCCTTTTGAAACGGGCAATGTGCGTATGTATGAAACACCTGCACACGGCATGATGATGATCTGCGACAAGGCGGGAGCCGATGGACATGCCAAGATTTTTGATCCTGGTCGGGAGGCGATTTATTATGACACGCCCGACCATGCTATCGAACTGATCGAACATTATCTGAATAATGATGAAGAGCGTATTCGCATTGCACAAGGGGGATTCGATCGTTATTGGAGGGATTATGAGTGGGAAAGTAACTTGTTGAGACTTCTGGACTGGTGCATGGCGCTTGATCGGCAAAAGATGGCAAGGGCGTGATTGGATGAATAAATGAAATCGTCTGGTGTGGGGCAGGAGAAAATCTGGGAACACTTCCAGAATGAAGGGCTCGATTCATTCTCTCAGAGTCGCGGGCGCCTGGAGTTTCTGGTGCGCCGTCTGTCCCCGGCAACACGCGTATTGAATATCGGTGTTGGGAATGGAGTCCTGGAGTCATTGGCGGTGATCAAGGGAGTGGATATCTGCTCCCTGGACCCGAGTGAGAGATCAATTGATCGGTTGCGACAGTCGCTTGGTATGGGAGATAAGGCGCGAGCTGGTTACAGTCAGGCGATACCTTTCGCAGATGCACACTTTGATGCGGTAGTTATGTCGGAAGTATTAGAGCATCTTGATGACGCAGTCTTAGAAGCAACGCTGAATGAGGTTCATAGGGTTCTACGGGCGGGCGGTTTGTTTATCGGCACTGTTCCTGCCCGCGAAAACTTGACGGAGTCACTTGTTGTTTGCCCCGATTGTGGGTTGCAATTTCACCGCTGGGGACACAAGAATAGCTTTGATGTCGAGCGGTTATCCGCCAAGCTCGCAACGCAATTTTCCATTCACGAGGTATCTGAACGGTTTTTTATCGATTGGGAGTCAGTGAATTGGTGGCGCAAGCTACAAGGGCTAATAAAGAAAATCTTGTCATGGCGCGGTATTGGAACGTATGGGATATATCGAAGTATTTTCTTCTCCGCCGAGAAAAGCCATTAGCGAGAACAATGGTTATGCGGATGCATCTTTCCGATGCAGAAGCTAATCTCTGAGACAATCTTATTTCTTATTCGTTCGCTTGATCGTGGTGGCCCTGAGCGCCAGTTGCTTTTGTTGGCTAAAGGCCTGACCCACCAGGTCATGTTCTGACGGTGGCGGTATTCTTTGGCGGCGGTGTTTATGAGGCCGAGCTTTCTGGGGCAGGGG
>SWDN01000016.1:173175-191683 GCA_005116775.1 Nitrospira sp. | reverse complement strand
CCCGAGGGTCTTGATCGTTGGACTTGAGGGCTCGATTGAAGGCTTCGTAGGCGGCCTGCATGTGCTGCTTGGCCAGCTCCAACCAACCGATCGCGGAATGGGCCGGGCCGAAGTTCGGATCGGCGACGAGAGCTGCGTCATATTCTTTTTGCGCCAGGTCCAGACGACCCCTCGTTTCATAGAAATCTCCCAGAGCGAAATGCACGGCTGCGTCCTTGGGGTTCAAGCGCAACGCTTCCTTGTACGACTGTAGGGCCGGCTCGAATTTTCCCTGCTCGGCAAGGGCACAGGCGAGGTTCGCGTGAGCGGTTGCGTCGTTCGGCGTCAGTTTGATCACTTCGCGATATTGCGGAATCGCCATCTCTAAGCGGCCTTGCTCTTGATAGGCGACGCCCAGGTTGGTCCGCGCTGGCACAGAGGAAGGAGCGAGGCGAACCGCTTCGCGATATTCCTTGATGGCCATTTCGAGATGGTTGGCCCGCTCATGAATCTGTGCGAGAAAATAATGGGGGTAGGCGGACTCTGGCGCGAGTGTGATCGATTGTTTGTAGGACGCGATCGACTGTTCAGATTGGCCTGATTGGGCCAGGAACAATCCCATCATGAGATGGGCGTTGGCCTGCGCCGGTTGTCGTGCGACGATTCCTTCTACCCACTCTTTGACCTGAGCAATGTCGTTTGGTTCCTGCAGGCAATTCGGATGAGTCTTCCAGGCTTCGGCGAACTCCCCGCGGAGCAGGTGGATCACGTTCAAAGCAAAATGGGGTCGAGGATCTTGATCTGCGCCTGTGGCAGGATGGCGAGCCCAGGCTCGTGCTGCCTGCTGAGTCAGATCCCATTGGCCCTCTAACAGCCTCGCTTCACATTGGGCTTGGTGGTCGGTCATCGGAGCCGCGGTGACTTATCTGGTGAGAGTGTCTTCGATGTCCGGCGAGGTGGCCTGGATGCGATCCCCGAGTGCGGGATAGCGCGCCGTCAATTTCTGTTTCATCAGCCAGGCGATGGTCCGGTACGACCAATGGCCTTTGACGCCGGAGCGGAGCTTGGCGATATATTCGGCCTCGGCATAGTCCATCTTGAAGAGGCACCGCACCTTGAATCCGAACGGCGTCGCGTAGAGCGATCCTTCCGCGCTGGTTTTCTTGAGCGCTTCGATGTCCATACGAACCGCGTCCATCGCATGTCTGTACTCTTGATCCAATCCCGCCTGCACCAGCGGCGGTGGAACCTCGTAGCCATGCAGTGTCGTAAAATTCTGTTGGATCTGCTGACAACGCCGGTGCCGGTGCATGTCGCGCCAGCCTCCGATGTCCATCAGCACGTCGAAGGTGAAGGCGTAGCCGCTGCGGAATTCTTTAATGAGCTCGTCGTAGGGCCCGCGTGTGCTCATCGCCACATCGATCGCTTCCTGTTTCTGTTTCTCCGTCCACTCGCGGACGACGGCGAGGAGACTCCGATAGGGCGCGTGCGAGACACGGTAGAGCAAGGTGGTCACGATTTCGTCCAGTGGATCGTGAGGCTCGATGAGGTCCACTGGCTCCTGCCGGCCCCAGGACGCCGGCTGATCCAATCCAGATCCCCGGAGCGCGTCCTTCGCGTATCTGGCGAGATCCTGGTAGACCGACACTTGATAGTCGTTCGGCTTGGCATGGCGAGCGAGCGTCGGCGCGAGAGGCTCCTGTGCGCCAGGCTGACCGCTTAGTTCGCCCCAGATATTCACGGGTGACCGTTGGCAGGCGTCTTTGAGTTCGTCCCCGATCGACCTCAATTCCGGGAGCTGCGACGACAGCATCCTGGTGATTTGTTTCTCCAACGTCCTGATGCTGACGACCTGCCCGACGTTCGTCTTAGCCGCGAGGGGCAAGAGATATCGCGTGACATCGAACGCGCGGGCGGCAATCGTCCGCTGGTAATCGGCCGGCTTCATCGACTCGGGGCGCGGCTCACGCTCCGAAAGAAATTGGGTCAGGGGTTGATGCAAGAGCCGATAGATCTCGGCGAGGCTGCGGAGAATGCCGTGGTAGGTGCCTTCTGTCTCAGACCCTCGAATGGAGTCCGGCACAAACCACCCTCCGGAGGCAAAGTTCTGATACCGGCTCGATTTCGCCTGGCCGTCCCACAAGGGCTCGTCTTCAAGTCGAATGGCCGCGAGTTCGGAGATATCTTCGAAACAGATAATGACGTGGCCGAGATCGGCGATCGAAGCATGGCCGTAGTCGAAGTAGAACTGATCCCAGAACTTTTCGGCAGAATGTCCGTGCACCCACCGGAGGCTGTCCTCGATCGAGTCCGGCGAGCGGCTGTAGCGGGCTAACGCATAGGCGGATTTCTCCGGCGGCATCGGTGCCAGCGCGATGACACGGCGAGTCGGTTGGTCTATGCTCATGAAATATCCTCAAACAACGATAGGCCGCGAACTATACGCCCACGCGCCAGTCGGCGCAAGAAGCCACGGCGTGTCTCGCCATGCACGTTCGTAACCAGCATCCTGCTAGGCCTGCGTTGACTTGCCGGTACCCCGTCGCTATAGTCCCGAATCTTTCTCGGTGTCGCTGAATTCAAATACCATGGACATCATCAAGGGCATCAAAGGCGTCAAAGATATCCTTCCGGAGGAGACCCCTCGGTGGCGATTGATCGAAGATGCGGCGAGACGCTGGGCGCTCTGTTATGGGTATCAAGAGATCCGCATCCCCATCTTCGAACTCACCGCGCTCTTCGCCCGGAGTATCGGCGCCACGACAGACATCGTCGAGAAGGAGATGTATACCTTTCCCGACCGTGATGGAACCTCGTTGACCCTGCGCCCCGAAGGCACGGCCGGCACGGTCCGCGCCTTCATCGAGCACAACCGGGCGGCCGATCCGCTCCCGCAGAAACATTTCTATCTCGGCCCCATGTTCCGCCATGAGCGGCCGCAGGCGGGGCGCCTGCGGCAGTTCCATCAATTCGGAGCCGAATCGTTCGGCACATCGGACCCTCGCGCAGATATCGAGGTCATTGCGCTCCTGTGGCGGCTGTTGTCGGACCTGACTCTTCCAGGCCTAACACTGGAGATCAATAGCCTCGGAAGCTCGGGCGACCGCGCTGCCTATAAGCCCATACTCCTGGCGTTCCTCAAACTGCAGGAATCACACCTCTGCGCAAACTGTCGGCGCAGGATGGACACGAATCCCTTGCGGGCGCTGGATTGCAAGGTGCCGGACTGTCGGGTAGCGACTGAGTCAGCACCTAGGCTGACCGACCATCTCTCTCCTGAAGCCCGCGTACACTTCGATCAGGTGCTCGCGGGTCTCACGGCCATTGGAATTCCCTATCGGCTTAATCCTCGGCTCGTTCGGGGGCTCGACTACTACTGTTTGACGAGTTTCGAGATTACCTCGACTCATTTAGGCGCTCAAAACGCGGTGGGGGCCGGTGGACGCTACGACGGTTTGGTCGAGGCGCTCGGCGGTCCTTCTGTTCCAGCTGTGGGATTCGCCGTCGGGCTTGAGCGTGTGTCGCTGATGCTCCCGGAGACATCGTCGTCCTCTAACAATGAATGTCTTTACTATGTCGCTGCCTTCGGAGAGAAGGGGACTCAGCTCGGCCTTGTACTGCTCGATGAACTCCGCAGGATCGGACTTTCAGCTCAATGCGACTATCGCGCCACGACTCTCAAGGCCCACCTTCGCCAAGCCGATCGATCAGCGTGTCGATACGCTATTCTCTTAGGCGATGATGAGGCAACTCGCGGCTCTATTATTCTGCGCAATCTTGCGTCAAAGGCTCAAGAGGAACTCCCTCTTGCCGGTCTCTCCCACCTCCTCAAGGCTCGCACGACCTCGGTATAAAAATTTCGTTTTTTTGGTGTTGACTTTGCGTTGAAAAGCTCGTAGGCTCGCGCAGAATTTATTTCATAAGAGATTGATTGTATTGACGTCTTTTATTTAAAACCATGGCGTCTCGCAGGCTAGGCATCCTGTTATCCACAGCCCCTTCTCACCCCAGCGTTGAGACAGTTATTCAGCTGACTCAGGCTGCGCTGCGCAGAGGAGTCGACGTCTATCTCTATCTCATCGATGAAGGGGTAAAGACTGTTGTGGATCAACGGTATCTTCGTTTGATGGATGCCGGAGCAAAGATGTCCGTCTGTGCCTATGGATGTCAACAGCATGGCGTTCCGACAGTCACTGTGGATTCGAGGGTTTCGTTGTCTGGGCTCGTTGTGTTGTCAGGAATTATCGATGGCTGCGATCGTTTTCTTGCGTTTACATAACACACTATTATCACTGCGCCCGGTTCTCTATGTCGAAGCACATCGCGGTGGTGATTTCAGAAGATCCACGTATCACAGCGCGTCCCGTTGAGGCGCTTCGTATCGCGCTGGGGCTCTGTGCCGGGGACCATGAGACGACCGTCATACTCCTTGGACCTGCTTCCGCACTCTTAGTGGAAGACACAGAAGAGATTATCGATGCGGATATTCTTGAAAAGTACCTTCCCTCTTTTAAGCAATTAGACGTTCCCTTTATTGTTGAAGCAGGGACATCGATGGATCTGTGGTCTGATGATTTTTCTGTGACGACTCGAACAACAGACGAAATTAGACAGTTCGTGCGATCAGCTGAGCGAAGTTTGATTTTTTGAGAGACCGTTCTGTATGAGTCCAACGCTCTATATTCGGCGCGGGAAACCAATTTGCCCATGCCGCCTGTATGGCGGTCGCCGAACAGCCGGCGAAAGCCTATAACCCGCTCTTTATCTATGGGGAGACCGGCTTGGGGAAGACGCACCTCTTGAATGCCATTGGAAATTATGTGGCAGAGCGGACCGATCTCCGGATTGCCTACTTGACGACCGAGCAGTTTACGAACGAGGTCATCAACTCCATTCGATACGACAAAATGATGGATCTGCGGAAGCGGTACCGTCATATCGACATGTTGATGATCGACGACATTCAATTTTTGGCGGGCAAGGAACGCACGCAGGAGGAATTCTTCCACACGTTCAATGCCATCTATGAAGCGCATAAACAACTCGTCCTCTCGAGCGATCGCTTTCCGAAAGACATGCCCGATATCGAAGAACGATTGAGGTCACGGTTTGAATGGGGACTGATCGCGGATCTCCAGCCGCCTGATGTTGAAACACGGATTGCTATCTTGCGGAAAAAATCCGAGGACGAGGGCGTCACGTTGCCGGAAGATGTCATCCAGTTTCTCGCCACAACGCTGAAGAGCAATATCCGCGAGCTCGAAGGCTCATTGGTGCGCCTCGGCGCCTATGCCTCACTCACGGGACAAACCATTACGCTGGAGATGGCGAAGAACGTGCTCCGAGATCTGATCGGCACCAAGAAAAAGATCGTGTCGATGGATGACATTCAGGAAACAGTCGGCGCGCGTTTCCACGTGAAGATCGCCGACTTGAAATCGCGTCGCCGGAGCAAGACGCTCGTGCATCCACGACAGATTGCCATGTATCTCTGTCGGGAGCTCACGGATTCCTCGTACCCTGAAATTGGCCGGCAGTTCGGAGGCAAGGACCACACGACGATTATCCATGCCTGCAAGCAGGTCATCAAAGCGAAAGACAACGACAGTGTGTTGAGCGCCACATTGGACAGCTTGAAGGAACAAATCCTGCGAGCCTGAGGGGCTGCGCGAAGGGGATGAGATCATGAAATTACGTATGGGGCGAGAGGAACTCTTGACCGGTCTCCAGCGGGTCCAAGGTGTTGTCGAGAAGCGCAACACGATGCCGATCCTGTCGAACATCTTGATTGAGGCGAAGCAGGAGGGGGTGGAAATCGTCGCCACTGACCTTGAAATCGGCATGCGCGGGCACTACAAGGCAACCGTGGAGAAGCCCGGAGGGATCACGGTCTCGGCGCGGAAGCTGTACGAAATCATCAAGGAACTGGCGATTGGTGAAATCGAAATCGCATCCGGCGAGAACAACTGGACGACGATTCACGCCGGCAAGAGCCAGTTTAAGATCGTCGGTCTCCCCAGCACCGATTATCCCGCGTTGCCTACGATCGAACGGGAAGGGCTGATTCCCCTCGCAGGGGCCGGATTCCTTGAGCTGATCCGGAAGACCCTCTTTGCCGCAGGAGACAATGACGCGCGCTATATCCTCAACGGTCTGCTGGTGACCCTCATCACATCGGAGAAGAAAACGATTTTGCGGCTGGTCGGCACCGATGGACACCGGTTGGCGGTTGCCGAGCAGGAGGTCGGAAAAGCCGGAGCCAAAGGCGCTCCGCAAGAGATCAAAGCCATCATTCCGAAGAAGGCGGCGCATGAGATGCAACGTCTCCTGGAAGAAGGCGGCGACAGTGAACCCTTGATCGGGTTTACCAAAAATCTCATGATTTTCAGGAAGAGCGGGCTGCTGCTGACCTCGCGGCTCATGGAAGGGAACTACCCCAATTATCAGCAAGTGATTCCGAAGGAAAAAGAGAGTGGGGGGAAAATCGGGGTGAACCGCGGCGAGCTTGAAAGCGCCCTACGGCGCGTCTCCGTGTTATCCCGCGATAAAGCAAGCGCAGTCAAGGTCTCGTTCGCCACCGGACAGATGACGCTATTCTCGAGTAATCCCGATTTGGGAGAAGCGACCGAAGAGCTTCCGGCACGGTACGAGGGGGAAGCGTTGATTACAGGGTTCAACGCTCGCTATTTGCTGGATGTCCTCGGCGTGATGGACGGAGAAACGATCTCACTGCAAATGGATAATCCGCTGAGTCCCTGCTTGATCCAGGAGTCGGACAGTCCCGGGTTCAAGTGCGTGGTCATGCCAATCAAGATTTAACCGGGTCCGGCAGTGGTCAGCCGCCAAGCAGGTCGTGCAGGCTGAGAGCAGAGGGTCGATAGCCGTATTGAAATGGGAGACTGATGGCCAGTAACGATTCAGAGACGTCACCGAAATCCGACAGTTACGGTGCGGATCAAATAAAAGTGTTAGAAGGTTTGGACGCCGTGCGGAAGCGTCCGGCCATGTATATCGGCAGCACCGGAGTGGACGGCCTCCATCACCTTGTCTATGAAGTCGTCGACAACAGTGTCGATGAACATATGGCGGGGTTCGGTGAAACGATTGAGGCAACGATTCACATAGACGGCAGCGTCACGGTCGTGGATAACGGCCGTGGCATTCCTACCGGGATGCACTCCACGCAAAAGAAGTCCGCAGCCGAGGTCGCGCTGACGGTCTTGCACGCAGGCGGCAAGTTCGAACAGGGCGCCTATACCGTATCCGGCGGGCTCCATGGCGTCGGGATCTCGGTGGTCAACGCCCTCTCCGAATGGCTCGAGCTGGAGATTTGGCAGGACGGCCAGGTGTTCGAGCAACGCTATGAACGAGGCAAGGCGACCGCCCCGCTCAAAGTGACAGGGAAAACCAAGCGCCGCGGCACGATGGTCACGTTCAAGTCCGACGGGCAGATTTTCGAAACGCTCGACTTCAGTTTCGACGTACTGGCGCAGCGTCTGCGCGAACTCGCTTTTTTGAACAAAGGACTCGAGATCACATTAAAGGATGAGCGGAAAGAGCCGGTCAAAGAGCAAGTATTCAAATATAAGGGAGGGATTGTCTCGTTCGTCGAACATTTGAACGAGGCCAAGACTCCGCTGCACAAGCCGATTTACGTGCAGGTTGAAAAGCAGGAGATGGTGCTGGAGGTCGCGCTTCAGTACAACGACAGTTATGCCGAGAATCTGTTTTCCTTCGCGAACAACATCAACACGAAAGAGGGCGGCACGCACTTGGTGGGTTTCAAGGCTGCGCTGACCCGCACGATTAACAGCTACGCGAACGCCAACGACCTGCTCAAGAAAGATACCGAGTCGCTGACCGGAGACGATGTCCGTGAAGGACTCACCGCTGTCGTCAGCGTCAAGGTCCGTAATCCTCAGTTCGAAGGACAGACGAAAGCCAAGCTGGGCAATAGCGAGGTAAAGGGCATCGTCGAGTCCGCAGTCAACGAGGCGCTCGGAGCCTATTTCGAAGAGAATCCGCCGGTGGCCAGAAAGGTCATTGGGAAAGCGATCGACGCGGCGCGTGCCCGTGAAGCGGCGCGAAAAGCGAAAGAACTCATCCGACGCAAGAGCGCGCTCGACGGAGGCTCGCTGCCCGGTAAGCTTGCCGACTGTGCCGAGAAAGACCCGGCTTTGAGCGAGCTCTACATCGTCGAGGGCGATTCGGCCGGCGGTTCCGCCAAGCAGGGACGCGACCGCAGGTTTCAGGCGATTTTGCCGCTCAAGGGCAAGATTCTCAACGTCGAGAAGGCGCGTTTCGACAAAATGCTCTCCAGTGACGAGATCCGAACGTTGATCATGGCCCTCGGCACCGGCATCGGTCGCAAACGTGAAGAGAGCGAAAAGCCTGACAAAGACTCGTTCGACATCAGCAAGGCCCGGTACCATAAAATCATTCTCATGACGGACGCCGATGTCGACGGAAGCCACATCCGGACGCTCCTTCTCACCTTCTTCTTCCGGCAGATGCCGGAACTGCTCGATCGAGGCTACATCTATATTGCACAGCCGCCGCTGTTCAAAGTGAAGAAGGGCAAGACGGAACGGTATCTCAAAGATGAGATGGCATTGAACGAGCACCTGGCCGATATCGCCGTCGAGGATGTGGAAGTGTACGTGGAAGGGGTCCAAGAGAGAATCGACTGAACCGACTCCGCGCATGGCGGCATCATAGCAAAACGCGCCGTGCAATCACCATGGCTTGCCTCTCTGAGTTCGTGGAACGATGGTCGCCTTCGTGCGCAATTGAACGTTGTGAACGTCCATACTGATATGAAAGCCTGACGTCTGATGGGGAAAGAAAAAGACAGTTTCGAAAAAGCCGTCGTCACGAACCGAAAAGCCTACCACGACTATTTCATTGAGGATAAGTTTGAGGCGGGCATCATGCTCCAAGGCACGGAGGTCAAGTCTCTGCGAGATGGGCGCGTGAACCTACAGGATAGTTACGCCAGCGTGAAGGGCAACGAGGTCTTTCTCCACCACTGCCACATCAGCCCCTACAGTCACGGCAACATCATGAACCACGAGCCCCTCCGCACGCGGAAACTGCTTCTTCACCGAAAGGAAATCAATAAGCTCCTCGGCAAGACGCAACAACAGGGGCTTACACTCATCCCGCTCCGCATCTATTTCTCCAAGCGAGGTCTTGCCAAGGTTGAGCTCGGATTGGCCAAGGGCAAGAAACAGCACGACCGCCGTGAATCCATCAAGAAGCGCGAAGCCGGTCGAGAAGTGGAACGGGCGATGAAAGATAGAAAGTGAGCAGCGAGACAGCCCAGGATCACCCCGTGCTCCCGGAGCGCGCGCCCTCGGAAGAGCCTCGCTCGACGGGCGCAGTTGGGTAATCCTAGGCTGCCTCGCTGCAAGAGTGGTGAAATGATCTGTCGCGCCCACGATCAGAATGTGCTCGCTCGATGCGCGCAGTGAAGGACAGCGATGGGCTATGAGAGTATCAGAATTGAGATAGACCCGCAGTACTTTGACGTGGGCCGGCTAATCTTGGGTCCGCTCGATCCAGAGCGCGAAGACTTCCAACGAACCGTCGAGTCGTCCCGTTCCTCCAGCGACATGGACTAAGAGATCGACGCGGTCGCCAGGGGCAAGCATCGGCGCTCGCACCGGGCTCCTGTTTCTGCCACAGGCTCCCTTATCAAGGACCTCCACTAGCCCGCTGTCGTCCTCCAATGAAATGATCGTCAGCTCGTAGGGCACTCCACAGCCCCGCGTGAGCACCTCAGTCTGAACGGTTCGGATAGTACCGGCTATCCTGATTTCTCGCAGGTGGTAGCTGGTGGGATCTGAGAACAGCTTCGAGATGGGAACCAGGTTGTACGAGAGAAGAGGAATTCGCAACGACCCTACTCGCGGAGAGCGAGGAAGAGGGTCGATTGCGAGGCTCAAAGGAGGGCTTCCGATCATCAACACGCCGATCATGCCAATAAAGGAGACTGCGTAGAAACACAATCGTGCTGCGAGAAGAGGCATTGTTTGTTTATTCCCATCCATTGGAATAATGGCCTCGCAGCAAGAACCAGTCATCCTAGCCTACCATAGCCATGCGAAGCGGCTTGGAAGTCCGGCGTTGTTTCAACCAGTAAAGTACGGATTGACCGTCTGCGCATTGAGCAGAGCCTGTTCTTGTCAGCCATGCAAACTGAAAACGTCGAAAGCCTCGAGCTGTTTCAACAGCGGGGCAAATTTCACACTTGACTTAGTACTAACTAGAACTATAATGCTCTGTACCTGCTGTTCGATGACAGGGCTGTGTCGCAACACAAATGGAGGTTTCACCATGTACGTTGTCATTGGCGCCACGGGGAATACGGGATCGGCCGTTGTAGAGACCTTGCTGAGCCGAAAACAACCGGTGCGGATCGTCGTGCGATCGGCGGATAAAGGTATGGCATTGAAGGCGAAGGGCGCGGAGATTGTTGTTGCCTCGCTCGACGATGTGTCCTCGTTGGTCACAGTCTTTGAAGGGGCCAAGGGTGTTTATCTCTTGGTGCCGCCGAACTATGGCGCGGCGGCGTGGCTGGCCGGCGTGGTTGACCGATCAACGAGCACGGATGGATCGCGCGGCAGAAGCCGTGAAGAAGAGCGGCATTTCGCATGTCGTATTTTTGTCCTCAATCGGTGGACACATCGCCGAAGGAACGGGGCCAATTCGAGCCGCTCGCTACGGCGAGCAGGCACTTGGAGCAGCGGCGAAGAACCTGACAATTCTCCGCCCCTGCTATTTCATGGACAACTGGGCTCCGGTTCTCGGCGCAGCCAAGGGACAAGGCATCTTGCCGACGTTCATTGTGCCTCAGGCCATGGTTCCCATGATCTCGACCACAGATATCGGCCGTATCGGAGCGGAGCAATTGATGGTCGGTGGAAAGGGCAACCGGATAGTGGAACTCGCCGGGCCGGAAGAATATAGTCCGAATCAGGTTGCCGCTGCCCTCGGTCAGATTCTCGGAAAACCTGTCACGGCTCAGCATGCGCCGTTGAACGCAGTGATTCCTACATTCAAATCGTTTGGCTTTTCGGATGAAGCGGCGAAACTGTTTGAAGAAATGTACAGGTCATTTTCCACAGGGGCGATTGGGTACGAGCACCCTGCTTCGCTTGTGCGAGGCACAATTACATTGGCCGAAGCATTGCGAAGAATGGTGTGAGAAATGGTGTAAGAAAGGAGGGGCGTCATGGCGACGGAAACGAGCACGATGAAGGGATTGATCGGCCTGTATCAGCCAGGCTCGCGACACATGGTCGGCGACGGGTTTCCCGTGCGGAATCTCTTTCCCAGCAACGACCTCGATCGCGAAGTCAGCCCGTTTCTCATGCTGGACTATGCTGGGCCGCAGTACTTCGAGCCGACGGACCATCCCCGTGGCGTGGGAGAACATCCGCATCGTGGGTTTGAAACGGTGACGATTGTGTATGAAGGGGTGGTGGCTCATCGTGATTCAGCCGGGAATGCCGGAGTGATCGGCTCAGGCGATGTTCAATGGATGACTGCGGCATCCGGTGTCGTGCATGAAGAGTTACACGAGAAGGCATTTGCAAAAAATGGAGGCACGCTCCACGCGATTCAATTGTGGGTGAATTTGCCGCGCGCCTCAAAAATGACCGCGCCGGGGTACCAGACGATTCTCGATGCCGACATCCCGGCAATTGCTCTCGATGGAGGCGGCATGGTGCGAGTGATTGCGGGATCCTTCCAAGGACACAAGGGGCCGGCGCGCACGTTCACTCCGGTTGAACTCTATGATGTGCGGCTGAAGGCTGGAAATCGGACATCGTTCGCGTTTCCCGAGGGACATAACGCCTCGTTCTTTGTCCTGCAGGGCCGTGTCTCCGTCAGTGGATCGCAAGCAGCCGGAGTGCACAAGGAACGGCTCGCAGGTGACTGTCGATGCGCAGGAAGACAGCCGCCTCTTGGTCATGGCTGGGGAACCGATCGAAGAACCGATCGCCCGCAATGGTCCGTTCGTTATGAATACCCGTGCAGAGTTGATGCAAGCGGCTCAGGACTATCAAGCAGGAAAGATGGGACATTTGGCATGACGGATCGCAGACTCACGATCGAGATCTATTCCGATGTCGTGTGCCCCTGGTGTTACGTCGGGAAGCGACGGCTTGAGCGGGCTTTGACGTCGGTCGGCCTCGATATGCACGTGACGTGGCGTCCGTTCCAATTGAATCCGACCATGCCGCTGGATGGAATGGATCGGACCGCTTATATCAAAGCCAAGTTTGGGAGCTTGGAGGCCTTTGGGCAGATGAAAGAGCAACTGCTCACTGCCGGCGCAGAGGAACGGATTCCTTTTGCCTTCGAGAAGATTCAGTGGACGCCGAACACCTTTGCGGCTCATCGGCTGGTCTGGTATGCAGCACAGCAGGGGAAACAGGACGAAGTGGTGGAGGCGCTCTTTCGTGCGTATTTTCTGAACGGCGAGGACATCGGTGATCTGAAGATCCTCGCACATGTCTCTGTCGAAGCTGGACTGGATCAAACAGAAACAGAAGAGTTTCTGGCCAGCGACAAAGGCGTGGTTGAGGTCAAGGCCGAAGAAGCAGTGGGTCGTCTGTTGGGCATTCGAGGGGTTCCTTATTTTGTTTTCAACGGGAGTATCTCGATTTCCGGTGCCCAGCCTCCCGATATTATTGTGTCTGCCATTCAGCAGGCTAAGGAAACAGTCATGGAGAGTAAGGAGGAGACATAATGGCAGTCCAAGTCTACGGATGTAACCATATCGTCATTGAGGTCACCGACGCCAAGAAAGCAGTAAAGTTCTACTCCGATGTGTTCGGCTTAAAGATGCTCCGTGGCGGCGAAGGAGCGGCCTGGTGCAAGCTGGGGGAGCATCAATTCATGGCGATTTTTGAAGTGGACAAGCTGCAACCGGATCGCGTGAAGCATTTCGGCTTGATGGTCCGGGACGCGCAACAGATCAAGGAAGTGCGGAAGAAGCTCACCAAGAAATACAAACTCACAATGCAGCCCAACTTCCGTTGCGACTTCCGCGACCCCTGGGGCAATCGTATTCAGGTCGGCGATCTCAGCGACGAATCACTCGTCTGGCTTCTTCCCTATCAGGAAGTGCAGAAAGTTGGGATTTCATTCACCAACACACCTCGAAAGGAGAGGCGGTCATGAGCACAACCAATCTTCAACAGCGACTGAACGATCTATTCGGCTACATCCGTCAAGGCAAGATCGTTGAGGCCATGAGTGAGTTCTACGACAAGGACACAGTGATGCAGGATAATGCCAATCCTCCCACTATCGGTCAGGCCGCCAACGTCGAGCGAGAAAAGCAGTTCTTGAGCGGCGTCAAGGAGTGGAAAGGGTTCAACGTGACGGCCTCGGCGGTGGATGACAACGTGACGTTTTACGAATGCAGCCTGGACTTTATTGCGACGAATGGACAGCCGGTGCATATGGAACAGGTCGTCGTGGCCAGATGGAAGAATGGCAAGATCGTGCATGAACGGTTTTATTACGACACGGGTGCGAGGAAGTAAGGTGCGGAGAGTGATGGCGGACAGTTTTGCCGTGCATCACTTCGTTGGTTTGCACATGTGGTACACGAGAACAACACTTTCGCAGGATGCTCAAAAAGCCCGTCCAGCAAGGCCGCAGCGAGTGAAGGGCCGAGGCGTACCCTCTGGGGTACGTTGAGGGTCTGAACGATGCGAGAACGCTGCTGGCGGACTTTTTCAGCATCCTGCTAATCGTCGAGGGAGCCTCTCATGCCGGATACACAATGGATAGACGTCGGAAGTGTCGAAGACCTGAAGAAGAAGCCCTTGCAAGAAGTCTCTTCAGGAAAGATGACGATCGCACTGACGTATAAGGATGGTACATTCGCCGCGATTTCAGGGGTCTGCAACCATGTCGGTGGCCCGTTGGGTGAAGGTACCCTCGACGGCGACTATGTCGTCTGTCCCTGGCACTACTGGAAGTTTCATCATAAGACCGGTCAAGGAGAATCGGGGTACGAACAGGATCAGGTTCCGAGCTATGCGACCAAGATCGAGAACGGCCGGCTCTATATCGATCTATCGTCGGCCACGAAACGGAAGAAGCAGTCGCACAAGCCTCATCCTCTCGCGCGGCCAGTGTTGCGTCAGGCAGGTCCAATCCGAGTGGTGGGAATCTCGACGACGGCGATGACGACGGAGCATCCACGGTACAGTACCTCCGACGCGATGCTGGACGTGGCGATCGAGCATGCCCGAAGCGCGCTGAAACTTGAGACACAATGTATTAAGCTCCGCGAGTTGAACTTTCGCTCCTGTGAAGGTTTCTATTCCAAGGCGGCTCAGGCCTGTACCTGGCCCTGCTCGATCACACAAATGGACCCCACCGATCAGCTTGATCGCGTGTACGAAGCGATTGTGCATTGGGCCGATGTGATTCTGATTTCAACCCCGATCCGCTGGGGCAATGCCAGTAGCTTGTACTACAAGATGGTCGAACGGCTGAACTGTATCCAAAATCAAGAGACCATCGCGAACAAACATTTGCTCAAGAACAAGGTCGCGGCATTTATCATTATGGGCGGGCAAGACAACGTCCAAGGTGTGGCTGGGCAGCTCATGACATTTTTCGCCGAGGTCGGTTGTCAGTTCCCTCAATTCCCGTTCATCGCCCATTCGAGGGGCTGGAGCGCTCAATTGATGGTCACGCTCGATGAACTCGGAGAAAAAGGAGAATCGCCAGGCGGTCCGGATAGAGCCACCAGTATCGCATCGATCCGGACACTTCTGACTCCGTCGGAAGAAGGAGAGGGGTTCGGCAGACAATATCACGACGCGCTGCAACGGGGACCTGATGTGGTGTTGGCGCATGCGGCAGTCAGAGCGTTGCTCTTGCAGCCGTCGACCAACAAGGAGTGACTCAAGTGAAAGCACAGTACCTCGGACACGTTGTCTTCTACGTCAAGGATCTGGAGCAGTCGTTGGCTTTTTATCGTGACCTGTTGGGATTTCAGGAGGTAGGCAGAATTTTTAATGGGGCGGCGGCGGCGTTGACATCCGGTCGTACCCATCACGAGTTGCTTTTGATCCAGGTGGGTGACGCGCCAGGACCACCGTCTGGGAGGCGACGCGGGCTCTATCACATTGGGGTTAAGGTGGGAGACAGTCTCGACGAACTTCGTTCAGTCAAAAAAGAGTTGGAGCAGGCCGGGGTTCAGATCGACGGCATGAGCGATCATACTGTCAGCCAAAGCCTCTATCTGCGCGATCCTGACGGAAACGAAGTGGAACTCTATGTAGACGCAGACGAGTCAGTGTGGAAAAATAATCCGGCGGCCGTCGTGTCGCCCATCAAGCCGTTACATTTGTAGCTCACACAAGGAGGACTATTCATGGAGAAACCGCGCATTGCAGCCAAGCAGCCAGAAGTGCTGACGTTGGAACAGGGAACCTACTATTGGTGTCTCTGTGGGCGGTCGAGGGATCAACCGTTCTGTGACGGGTCCCATCAAGGAACCGGGATCGAGCCGATCGAGTTTACCGTAGATGAAACAAAAGAAGTGGCCTTGTGCATGTGCAAGCAGACCAAGACACCGCCGTATTGCGACGGCACACACGAGACGCTCTAACAGGATGCTGAAAAAGTCCGCCAGCTTTGTTCTCGCATCGCTTAGATCCTCAACGTATCCCTGAGGGTACGCCTCCGGTCTTCGCTCGCTGCGGCCGCGCTGGACGGCCATTTTGAGCATCCTGCGTGAATGCACTGGTCTTGTCTGAGACGTACAGGCTATCGAAGTGTACAATTTTTCCGCAAGGGGCGTGAAACTCACGCCCCTTGCCTTGCACTTACGCCTCAACAATATCCTTTTTCAAAGACAGCACGAAGGCGACCACTTCACTACGCTCAGTCGGAGGAACTTTAAATGCATCGAGGGTCGCATTGGCGTGGCCTAAAAATGCCGTCCAGTCGGCTTCGCTGATCTTCATCCCTTTATGAGACACCTTCATATCTCGCCCGGTGTAGTACATGGGACCGCCGGAATTCGCGCAGAGAAAATCGATCAGAAGTTGCTTTTCGCGGGCGATACCGTCCTGTCCGCGATTGTCCCAGAAGCGTTTTAGCCGCGAATCCGACATGAGGCGTGGCAACAGGTCCCCGGACACTGCAACGATTGCGTCATAGCCTCCAAGACGTTCATAGAGTGTTTTTGTGCTCATCGCTCGCTCTCCCTTTTGTTATGTATAAATAGGAATTAACCGGAGCTGATCAGGCGCCGCCGGCTGCCAGCCCGTCGCCGCCAAATTTACTGAAAATGCCAAACCAATGTCTACTGGTTCCAGCGCAAACTCGGTCTTCGCGACGGTTGTGGTGGACTGATGCGTTGCAGAGGAATTGTTATGCGCGCGAATTTCGAGACATCCACCAAGCAGCAGGTAAGATAAGGGCCAGTGCACCGCCCTGGAGTATCGGAGTCATGAGCACCGCAATAGCCCCCTGGGCATCTGGATGCCAGAAGATGGCATTGGCCAGAAAAAGAATACCGCCAATGGATACGATGGCTGCGGCAACATGCCAATGAAAAGATGCGGCTCCCTTGCGTTGGAAGAATATCAGTGCCGCACTCATGACTGCATAGGGGAAGATGAGCCACACAGCAAAACCAACGAACACACCAGTGCTAGTCGGCTTCAGTGCGCTCACGAACGAAACGGTCACACACGCAGCCAGGGCTATGAAGAGGAAGGCAATGGGAACGATCAGTTTCATCATTAGCGGCTGCTGTGAAGACCTTCGATAAATGCGCGCGCCTGAATAAGATCGTACGAATAGAGCTTCCTCGCAACGTAGACAGCGTCGAGGGTTTTTCCTGCCTCAACCAAGGATAATAGGCGCGCTTCTTGTTCCTCGCGACTAAGGCCTTCAAGGTTTTCGTAGTCGTGCGACACTTCAATGGGTGACGCGATATTCGTATATCGGCGCAGAACGTCTACGAGCACATTGGGATTTGGAACAACGCCCCATTCCACCTGTACGAAAGGAGGAGACATCATCCGCACCGGATAGTGCTTATAGAGCGTGACATGCGAAGGGCGTATTGTGGATTCGCCCGACAGGGCTTGCGTCAGGGGTGCCAAGTCGCCGGTCAGTTCAAGCTCCACTACACGCCGACGCTGAGCATAGGATCTTTCTGCGAGTGGCCGATCCAGATCTCGGTAAGGGATGGCGCTACGCTCCTGCACCAACCTGACAGAACGAATCTCAATGTAGGGGATGAAAACGACGGTGAGATCATGTGCCGGAAAATGATGATTCAGGTAGGAACGAAATTGGAGGAACATTCCTTGGTCGCTTAGTCTCACAAGCCAATTGGAAGGGTGAAACCGTGCAAGGACGAACTTGCTCATCACCGCCAAACCAAGAAGCAGAACCCCGGCCACGTAGTAAGCCAGGCCAGCCTGCTGGATCCACCCAACCAAGACCAGCCCACCGCTTGCGCATATTATGGAGAAGGCGACTAAGAGCGCTCGAAGGGGGGAATAGCGAAATACGCGGTCATGCGGACCTATTGGTACTTCAGCCAGCCGCATGAACTGCATCGCTCGACTCCGTTCATGGACTAATGACGTAGCGCAGCTACAGGGGTTAGGGTTGGAACCGCCTTGATCGTTATTGATTCATGCGATCGTTCCAATGAACGGTATTATTCGATGGCTGACCGAGTTTTTCCACAAAATGGAGTCTTTCTCACACATCGGCCAGTTCGCCTATTTCAAGCGGCGACTGACGGTTGCCGAAGGGGGAGCAGAAAGGGGGATTTTCAGAATTGACACTTGCGGAGTGTGGCTTGCGTAGAAAAGTCAGATTCCCATTTCGTTGACCATCCTGATTCTTTCCGCTGGAATCCACAATCGAGCCAATAAGTATTCCTTAAACGATGCCTCATAGGGCTGAGCGGCAATGGCAGGTTGCATACAGAGCATCCACGCGTCGCGCTCGCCAGGTCCAATCGGGAATTGTCGATGAAAATCAGGGAGGTTGATTCCGCCGTAATGCTCGATATACAGCCGAGGGCCGCCTAGCACTCCGCACAGAAAGTACGTGAGCTTTTTCCTCGATCCAGATAAATCCTCAGGATGCATCTTCCTAATGACACGGGCTTCCGGAAATGTATCCATGTTTGCGTAGAATGCATCGACGAGACGCGTGATCCCTGCAAGTTCTCCAGCTGCGCGATAGGGGCTCATGTCATTAGCGTATTCGTTCATATGCACCTGAGTCCTGTGCGAGCTTGGGAAGAAAGTTATCTATCAATAGACAGATCCATGTCTACGGGTCACTTCCAAAAAGCGCCAGCGAAATCCCTGCAGAACTGTGCAATGCTTCGAGGTGCCTTGCCCGTTACACGCTGAAAGTCATCAGTGACCAAATCCCCCCAGTTCGCGCTGTAGGCGGCGGAATAATCGCTTAGCAAGTTCGCCGTCCACTCGTCGACTCCCATCTGTAGTAT
>SWDN01000016.1:156213-173075 GCA_005116775.1 Nitrospira sp. | reverse complement strand
CCGCCTCGCCGCCCAGAGTGCGTTCGAGCACTGCTCGGGTGCACGAGGTCCTGGTGGCGCCAGGATCCACACGATGTCCATACCTGCGAAGGCAGAACCGAGCGTCCATGGTTTCTCCAGATCGCCGACTCGAAGCTCAACACCCTGTCGCGTGAGCTCTTCAGCCTTTTCCGGGTTACGCACCAGTGCCAGGAGGCGATGTTCGGAGCCCTTGAGTTGGGCAATGATGCCCGATGAAATATTTCCGGTCGCGCCGGTGATCAGAATGGTTTTGTTCATGGAGGATATCCTTTGATCTGTGGTTGAGGTGGGGGTACGACCAAGCCGAGTCGCTAACCGGTCCAACTCTCACTAAAGCTGATCCGCATAAAATGCGGAGTTCCAATTTTCTGTCCGTGTAACATACCGTGAGATGTCTAGGAAAAGAAACGAGGGCATTCTGAATGATTCCCGGCCCCTTTGTTCTCCCTCCCCGTGATCACGGCCTGGATTTGCGCGAAGTGTGGCGGAGCCATCGAAGCGGTCCGCATTATGGTGCAAGGGAGACAGGCGCAGCCACATCCGATTTGATATGCCGTGTCGCCACTGCGCTCGACCGGACGACCGGCGCCGGTTCCGCAACGCGCGCATAGAGACTGAAGTGGAACGGAGACAGTGGCCGGCTGGGGTATGAAAGTGGCGCTCAGTCCATCGAATAAATCGACCGCACATGCCGGAGGTCATAAACAGACCGACCGGACGGTTGACACCAGACCGACCGGACGGTATGCTTGACTTATGAAACAGACAACCTCAAAGCTACAAGACACGCTTCTCGACGCCACCGAAACTGTGGTTGCCCGTCAGGGCATCGCAAATCTGACGCTTGATGCCGTCGCCGCCGAGGCGCGCATGAGCAAGGGCGGCCTGCTGCATCACTTCCCGTCGAAGGATCGACTCGTCGAAGCGCTGGTCATCCGCACCGCCGAAGGCTGGCGATCGTGCTACACCGAAGCCTACGAGCGCACACCGGAAGGACCGGGGCGTATGGCGCGCGCGCTCTTGGACCACTGCCTTTCTGACGCCAAGTGCTGGACGGAGGAACTGCGCCGCAGTTCCTCCGCGGTATTTGCGGCACTTGCTCAGAACCCCGCGCTGATCCAGCCCATGCGCGCGGTCTACGCCGACCTCCATCTGCGCATCGCCAAGGACGGCTTGCCGTCTGGTGTCGCCGAAGCGGTTGCCGCTGCGATCGATGGACTCTGGCTCGACTGGGTGTTGGGAATTGTTCCACTCGAACAAGACCGTGTCGTTCGAGTGCGCCGCGCGCTGGAGGACATGCTTGCCCACGCGACACAGAATCGCCGTTCATCCAAGGCTAAGAGTGCGCCGAGGAAGCGTTCGGGAGGGCTTCGCGTATGAATCGCCGGAGTTGGATCGGATCTTTTCTACTACTCGTCGCGGTCGTCTCAGTGGGCGTAGGCCTGGCGGCCTGGAAGTATACGGCCATACAGGCAGCCGTGGCAGCGTCCGCAAACCAACCGGAGCCGATGGAGTCGGTGACCGTTGCTTTCGCGAAGGAAATTGTGCACCGCCACACGGCCACGTCCATCGGAACTATTTTGGCATTGCGCTCGATTACCTTGCGTAACGAGCTCCCCGGCACTGTCCGTTATGTCAGTCTCACGCCCGGGCAAATCGTCGATACGGGCATGGTGCTCGTCGGGCTCGATGTGTCCGTCGAGGAAGCTGAACTGAAAGCGCAGGAAGCGCAAGCTGCCCTTACGCGAACGGTGCTCGCCCGCAGAATGAATTTGAGTCATGACCGTGCCACGACTCAGGAGGAAGTGGATCGCGCGCGGGCAGACCTCGATATCGCGTTGGCGCAGATCGCGCGCACCAAGGCGATCATTGCCCGCAAGACCATTCGAGCGCCGTTCCGTGCGCATGACCTCGGCGGCCACCGTCTTCGGGCATCTCCCTCTGGTGCTGGCTTCGGGGCCGGGAGCCGCTGCCCGCAACAGCATCGGCATGGTGCTGGTCACCGGCATGACCGTGGGCACGGTCTTCACGCTCTTTGTCGTGCCGGTCTTCTACTCGCTGATCGCGGCGCGGCACCAGCCAAGCCCTTCGTATGAGGATCCTGAGCGCAACGAGCTGCTGACGGAAGCAAACGGTCGGTCGCTCGAGCAGACCGCATCAGTTGGGTGAATGGCGGCTGGTGAACGCCTTAACGATGTCGGCTTGTGTGTAGGAAGAAGTCCTGGCAGCTCACTCGCTGAACCACTCTTTCATCTCCTGCCGATGGTTCGGCGAGTGCCGGGATAGCAGCAGAACATCATCGCCAGTTAGGCATGTCCATGACACGGGTCTAGAAGCAGTTCAGCAAATAACAATGTGTTGTGAGGATGAATTCGCTCTTGACGGCTGGAATGCTCCTTGCCATTCCATCCGCGTGAGGGAGAGAATCCATGCTGAAAATAACGACTCTCATTCATGCAGAATCGACAACTCTCAGACTTGAGGGACGTCTCGCGGGACTTTGGGTGCAGGAGCTTGAACGGTGTTGGGACTCTCTGCTCGGCACGATGACGAACCACCCTCTGACTCTAGACCTCTCAGCCGTCACCTAGGTTGATTCAGATGGAAAAGATCTGCTGAAGAAAATCCACCAGCAGGGAGCCAGGCTCGTCGCTTCCGGATGTCTGACAAGTTGTATCGTGAATGAGATTGCGCATGTGGCTCGAAGAGGTGAACGTGGAAAGTGACCGGATGATTGTCGAAGGACGACGGATGTCAAACATCATGACACAGAATGGAGCCCAGAGATTCACGTTCAGCCTGCTTGGTTTTCTGCTGGTCTGGAAACTGAGACGGCTGGTGCTAGCCAAGCGGCTTCCCTCCCTGGGACAGCTGCAATGCCGTTAGGGATAGAAGGAGAAAAGTGACATGCGCAGCCTTGTCCTCGCAGTCTTTTCGTTGCTCCTGCTCGCGTGTGCGATGGGGCCCGATTATTCTCGTCCCGACATTCCTACCTCAGACTCCTTTCGCATGGCTGAGGAACCGAAAGATCTGCCTTCGCTGGCGAATATGCCGTGGTGGGAACTCTACCAGGACGAAGAACTCCAGCGGCTGATCCGGATCGCGCTCGATGAGAACAAAGACCTTAAACGATCGGTGGCAAATATAGACGAATTCCAGGCGCGCCTGTACACGGCTCGAATGGACTTTGCCCCTCAACTCAGCGCAACGGGCAATATTCCCGCTGCTCGCCTGGGCGGCGTGCGGTTTCCAGGATTTGCTAGTCCTTTTAACTACTACGGGCAAGGATCCCTGTCCTGGGAGCTGGATATCTGGGGGCGCATCCGCAGGGCGAATGAGGCGAGCCTGGCGGAACTCTTGGCTCAGGAGGAGAACAGACGGGCGATCACGCTGCAAATCGTGGGCGGCGTGGCGCAGGCCTATTTCGATCTCCGGCAATTCGACCTGCAATTGGAGATCGCTGCACGCACATTGTCAGCATGGGAGGAGTCGGTGAGAATCGGTCATGCACGGCTCCGGCAGGGATTGATCAATAAACTGGATGTCGATCAATTTGAAGCGGAGCGGGAGAGTGCCGCTGCTCGTATTGCGGAGCTGAAGCGTCATATGATTCAGAAAGAAAACGAACTCAGCGTGCTGATGGGGAGGAATCCCGGTCAAATTGCCAGAGGGCGATTGCTGACCGAACAAATCATGCCGCCTGTGGTGCCTGCCGGTCTTCCGTCAGAACTGCTCCAACGTCGTCCAGATGTTGTGGCGGCGGAGCAACAATTGGTTGCAGCCACAGCCAGGATCGGAGCAGCGAAGGCCGAACGGTTTCCCAAACTGTCGCTCACGGGATTCCTCGGTGTAGCAAGTCCAACTCTATCGAATTTTGTGTCGCCGGAAACCAATTTCGGAGTCCTCGCTCCGGTACTGACTGGCCCCTTGTTGAACGCCCAAACACTAGGGTTTCAACAACAAGCCGTAGAAGCCCAAGCCAAACAGGCGGTGGCTCAGTACGAACAAACGGTTCTCGTCGCGTTCAGGGAGGTTGAAGACGCATTGGTGGGGGTCAGCACGACTCGTGAGCAGGCAGCCGCTCAGGAAAGACAAGTCAAAGCCTTGCGGTCGGCCTTGCATCTTGCCAATCTGCGATACAAAGGCGGCTTGGCAAACTATTTGGATGTCCTCATTGCGCAGCGGAGCCTGTTTGAGGCGGAATTGGCACTTGCCGCTACCCATCGACTCCATCTCGTCTCGGTCGTACAACTCTACAAGGCCCTTGGCGGTGGCTGGTCTCCTGAGATGGACAGGACAAAGGGTAATAGCAAAGGATCGTGAAGCCATGGAAAAACCGGCCGACAGCCAGTACCAGATTCATGACCTGTTGCGTCGGCGTTGGAGTCCACGCGCGTTCGACGATCGGCCTATCGAGCCGGAGAAGCTGCGGAGTCTCTTCGAAGCAGCACGGTGGGCGCCCTCATCGAATAACGGGCAGCCGTGGGGATTCCTGGTTGCCGTGAAAGAGAACAAGTCTGAGTATGACCGGTTACTCAACTGTCTGGTTGAAGGCAATCAACAATGGGCCTCTCGTGCCCCGGTGCTGCTGCTGTCTGTGGCAATGTTGCAGTTTGAAGATGGATCGGTGAATCGCCACGCGCTCCATGATACGGGCATGGCGACAGAAAATCTCGTCATCCAGGCCACGGCGCTCGGGCTTGTGGCCCATCTGATGGCAGGCTTTCGAATCGATCAGGCGCGAGCGGATTGTCAGATCCCGGAGGGCTATGAGCCGGTGGCGATGATCGCAATCGGTTATCCAGGCGATCCTGCCCAATTGTCGGACCGCCTGCGGGCTCGGGAGGTTCAGCCAAGAGTCCGTAAGTCAGTAACAGAATTCGTGTATTCGGCAAGGTGGGGACAACCATCGTCTCTTCTCCCGTAGAGAGTGCAATGCGTCGTATCTCAACGGTAGAATCGATTCAATTGGATGGCGGGGCGAAGTGGATATCCGTTGCATGGAAGGGAAGGCATAGGAAAGAAGATGAAGACACTCAGCGGTAAAGTTGCGATCGTGACCGGGGCCTCCAGCGGGATCGGGCGAGCGATTGCAGAACGGTTGGCCGAAGATGGAGCGATTGTGGTGGTGAATTTCGGAACGAGTGCCGACAAAGCGCAACAAGTCGTGACGGGCATTCAGGCCAAAGGAGGCAAAGCAGGTGCGGTACAAGCAGATATGAGCCATGTATCTGAAGCACGGCGACTGGTATTTGAGACGGTGAAGCAATTTGGCCGGCTCGACATTCTCGTCAACAATGCCGGGCGGTTTATGCCCAAGGCGCTTCTCGACACGACCGAGGCTGATTTCGATCAGATCATCGCCTTGAATGCCAAAGGTCCCTACTTTGCGATGCAGGAAGCGGCCAACGTTCTCAAAGAGGGCGGCCGCATCGTCAACATTTCCACCGATGGAACCCATTTGAGTTTTCCTGGAGCCACGGCTTATCTTGGCAGCAAAGGGGCGCTGGAGCAGTACACGAAGGGATTGGCGCAGGAACTCGCCCCGCGAGGCATTACCGTCAACACGGTCTCGCCAGGGTTTACTGAAACGGGCATGATGACGGACCAATTTCGCCAAATCGGCATACAGCTGTCGCCGTTGAAGCGGCTCGGCCTCCCTAAAGACATTGCCGACGTGGTGGCGTTTGTCGTCAGCGAGGAAGCGCGGTGGTTGACGGGACAAAATATTCATGCCGGTGGCGGCATTGTCATGTAGGAGGCAACGGATGGAGCGGCAGAATATTTCTACTGGTGGTCCTTGGGAGGGTAAGCTCGGATACTCGCGAGCGGTACGAGTCGGTTCCTCGATTTCCGTCTCCGGCTCAACGGCTATGTCGGCGACAGGTCTTGTCGGCAAGGGAGATCCCTATGCCCAGACGATTCAGTCGCTCAAGACGATTGAGGTGGCGCTCAAGCAAGCCGGCGCTTCACTTGCCGATGTGGTCCGAACGCGCATGTATCTAACGAACATCGATCAATGGCAGGATGTTGGCCGAGCGCATGGCGAAGTGTTCGGGACGATCAGGCCTGCAACGACGATGGTGGAGGTGAAACGGCTGATCGATCCAGACATGTTGGTCGAGATCGAGGCCGATGCCATTCTGAACCAGGGACAATAGTCGGGGTCGGCGCGTGAGTGTTCAGATACATCGAGCGGCACCGGAAATCAAGCATCTTGCCAAGACCGATCCGGTCATGCGCCGGTTGATCCGTGAGGTAGGTCCCTTCACCTTGACTCCCCGATTGAAGCGGTCGCCGTTTGAATCGCTGGCACGAGCGATTGCCCATCAACAGCTGCACGACAAGGCGGCTGAGAGTATTTTGCGCCGCTTCGTGGCATTATTTCCGACAAAGCGATTCCCTGCGCCAGCCGATCTCCTTGCAATGGACGAGCAGGCGATCCGTGGGGCAGGATTTTCTCAAGCCAAGGTGACAGCGCTCCGTGATTTGGCTGCCAAGACGCTCGACGGTACCGTGCCGACCGGCGCCATCGTTCGGAAGCTCGACGACGAGGCGATCATCGAGCGCCTCATTGCAGTCCGTGGTGTTGGCCGTTGGACGGTTGAAATGTTGCTGATTTTCCAACTGGGGCGACCGGACGTTCTGCCGGTCGACGACTTCGGTGTGCGCAACGGATTCCGCATCGCCTATGGCAAGCGTTCGATGCCGAAGCCAAGAGAAGTGCTGCGACACGGGGAACGTTGGAAACCCTATCGAACCGCTGCAGCCTGGTATCTTTGGCGGGCAGCGGATCGTGCGAAGGAATCATGATGTTGAAAAAGACCGCCAGCGGCGTTCTCACATCACTCAGAGGCTCAACGTTGAGGGGCACACCTCGGATATTCGAAATACTGAAGGGGCTTATCCGTTCGCCAAGACGCATTGCAAGGGCGAACGGTTACACGAAGTGTGGTCCGTACCTCCTCGCCTCTTCGCTCGCTACGGCCTTGCCTGCGGAACGGCGCGTCTCGGCGAGCCGGGGCTGGGCGGGTGAGAACCGGGGCCTTTTTGAGCATCATGTATGGTTGAGCCATGGCCGATAAGAACAAACGACTCGACTCCAATGTCGCCGGAAACTTTTTTGTCGACGCGACCTGCATCAACTGCGATACCTGTCGTCAGCTGGCGCCGGCAAGTTTCGAGGAACTCGGCAAGTTTTCCGCGGTCACCACTTCGTGTACCTGATCAAGTCTGGTCGTCACTATAAGATCGGGATGACGAACGCGGTTGGGAGAAGGCAATATGAATTAGCGATTCAGCTCCCAGAAAAGGCCAATACCATTCACGTGATCAAGACCGACGATCCGAGAGGGATTGAGGCCTATTGGCACAAACGTTTCGAGGCCAAGCGTGGTAATGGTGAATGGTTCGAACTGACGGCAGAAGATATCAAAGCCTTCAAACGCCGCAAGTTCATGTAGCTTTGCCTGACCTATCAATTCTAACCCTTCCTCGGCATCCCCTTGACCTGTGCGGTACGCATGAGCAACTCGAGAAAAGCAGGAAGAGCTTATGGCGGGGAACTGATGGCAAAGCCGAAGATCGAAGAGAGAACGATTGCCTTGGCCTCGAAGCGTATGATTGATCGTGAATTGGCGGTGGCGCTCAACGAGGTCAAGCGCGGTCGCGTCAAAGGTCCGTTTCCCACCGCCCAAGCGACCGTCCGCGCCCTCCGCCGCAGAATGGCATGACTGCGTCCTTCACGCTCCGCTTTCGCAGACAATACCAAAGCATGCTTGTCCCCGTTTAACGGTGTTTGTCAAATCCGGGCCACCTCACAATAACCCCAGCTCACGCACGCGATCACTGCCGTGTATTCGGGGTAGAGCCATCGACCGCTTGGCCTACATGCCGGATCATGGCTGTGACGGGGGGGCTGGTGTTCTCTGAGCGGATGACAATATCGGGGTTGTGGTGGGCAAACACGCGGAACACCTCGTCGGCAAACCCTTGTCCCACGGATTGGACATCGCGAAAGTCGAGAACGATCTCTCTGAAGTTCTCCAGATTCGCCAATAGGCGTCGGGCTTCTGAACGGGCTATATAGTTAGACTTGATCAGCTTTACACTGGCTCTGGCCCCCTCAGCCTGGAAGTCAAATTCCTTAGGAAGGACAAGCGAGTCTCCTATGGCGGACCTTTTTTGCTTACGACTCATTTAATGAAGTTTCCATACTGTCGGGCTATTGTCAATCTGCAATTATATGTGCTCGGTGCTGGTATCCTCTTGACCCATGCGGTATCATGAGCATCTATAAGCACATCGCTTGTGAAGCGTGAAACGTATCTCGCAAGACCAGATCATAACCTTCGCTTCACGAATCACGTTTACCAAGAAAGGGGGCGACCGGTTTCGACGGGGATACTGAAGTCAGCGGTGCATGTCGAGCTCTCGGGGTCTCGTAAATCCTCCGGGAAAATGTAACTGCCAATCAAGAACTGGCACTCGCAGCTTAATTAACTGCGACGTTCCTCCACCTGAGGCCCGCCAGCTAAACCAGAGCCAACCCCGACCAAGCCAGAATCACCTCCCGCAAACAAGACGCGCCCCCATGCAAATGGAAACTCAGTCCCGAAAATCACAACCCTTCCAAAACTTCCAGCCACGCTCACCGGTAAGGATGGAGCGCCCATGGTACTGGTGCCCGCTGGGGAGTTCACGATGGGAAGCGATGATGGCGATGACGACGAGGGGCCGGTCCATCGCGTCTTCCTAGACAGTTTTTATCTGGACATGTTCGAGGTGACGAACGGACGGTTTGCAAAATTTGTCGATGCGATTCAAAGCGAACCACCGTGGGGATTTGCGGATAAGGACACGCCGGTGATCCACGCAGACCACCCGGTGCGCTGGGTGAACTGGCTAGAGGCGACAGGTTATTGCCTGTGGGCGGGGAAACGCTTGCCGACCGAAGCGGAATGGGAAAAGGCCGCGCGAGGACCTGAGGGCCGAGTCTATCCATGGGGGAATGAGTCACCGACGCCAGCGCACGCAGTTTTTGGGTTGAAGGAAGGAGCCGAGACTGTTGCGCCGATCGGTAATCGCGACCTGGGACGTAGCCCTTATGGGGCCCACGATCTCGCCGGCAATCTCTACGAATGGGTGGCCGACTGGTACGACGAAGCCATCTATACAACTCAGTTAACGATCAATCCCCGCGGCCCAGTCGAGGGCACCACGAAGGGGCAACGGGGCGGCTCATATATCAATAGCCCCTATCGATTGCGCGCCTCTTTTCGCACCAAGAGCGATCCCACCGAACATGATCCCCACGTCGGCTTTCGTTGCGCGCAAGATGCGCCCCCTCACCCTAACCATCCCTAGCGTTTCGGGTTCGGAGCGGGGGATCCGGCAAGGAACGGATAGACGATTCCGGCAATGGCTCCCCCCAGGATTGGCGCCACCCAAAAGAGCCAGAGTTGTTGCAGCGCCCAGCCGTCGGCAAATACGGCCGTAGCGGTGCTACGCGCGGGGTTGAGGGACAGATTGGTGACTGGAATCCCGGCCCAGTTGATCAGAGCCACAGCCAAACCAATGGTCAAGGGCGCAAAACCTTGCGGTGCGCGGCTGTCTGTGGTGCCCAGAATGATCAGAAGGAAGAAAAAAGCAAAGATTGTTTCGGCACAGAAGCCAGCCAGGAGTGAATAGCCCGCCGGAGAATGGTCCCCGTAGCCGTTCGAAGCGAAACCAGCTGGAACAAACCCAGCCCGCCCCGTAGCGATGAGGTAGAGCACCCCAGCCCCCAAAATCCCTCCAATTACTTGGGCGGCAATGTAGCCAGGGACCTCGTGTGCAGGGAACCGCTTGCTGAGCAGAAGACCAATGGTGACTGCGGGGTTGATATGGCAGCCCGAGATATGGCCGAAGGCGTACACCATGGTGACCACGGCCACCCCGAAGGCGAACGCGATCCCGATCACCCCAATGCCGAGCTGCGGAATCCCAGCGCTCAGGAGCGCGCTCCCGCATCCGGCAAACACCAAAAAGAATGTGCCCAGCGCTTCGGCGGCCAGTCGTCGTCCCATCGTATCCCCCTCCACCAGTGTGTGCCTGCGCCGTACTATGCCTTGAGCGGTACTAAAGTGCAAGAAGCAGTTAGGGGAGCCTATTAGCCAGTGGACTCTGCCTGCTTTTTTGAAAACTTGCAATAATGAGCAGAAGGAACGGCTTGATGGGGATCACGAAGTGGAGCAGCAGTACTGTGAAGACGACCGTGCTTTAAATGCATCGAACTCTCCCGTTCCATCCATTTCGGTTATTCTCTCAACAGCCGTTTCGATGATACCTAGTGCTCACGGTGGGTACATTTTATGCCCATTGACACACTTTTCTAATGGGCGTAAGAGAAATCTACGGCCCATTCATTCACTCGATCAGGGGGACTGGACAGGGTGCGCGACTGTTAACGGGTTCCCCCGCCAACTTTCCAAGAGAGGAGGGTAGCGATGGATGACCTGACTCCACCTGGCCACTCAGGCCCGCCGATTCGAGGGCGGGCTACTGATCGGTCGTGCTAGCCGGTTCTCCACTGGCTGTGCCGTAACGGCACCGATGACCAACAGGACTTTAGCTTGACACGTGATGGAGAACTTGACGCTGGCGCGAGGAACACAAGCGCCTGGGATGATGTCGTTTCCCCCGATTAGTTGCCAATGCTTTTGATATCGCGCGGGCCTCAGTGTTAGCTGGGCCGAGACAATCACATAGTTAACTTGGCGTCCTAAGCGCCACAAACGGGCGACCTCCCACCTAGTGCATGGTCGCCCGTGTTGTTTCATGTCACTTTCAAAAAGCACAAAACGTAAAAAGGAAGGATAAAAATTGGGGGCTTTCTTTTCCCTCGCTCCTTCCCTACCATACTGAGCGATGTCCGAGAAGCGACCCAAAGCCCCTCGTGCCGCCGGCCTCATGCGACGACGTCGTCAGCCCGTTCTTGTGTCCGCTGGTTTAACCGCAACTGAGCTCCAAGCCGCAGCACCCCCGAACGATATCGCCGAAGTGCATCGAGCGATCGAAGGTGACAGCGGAAAGGTCCTCGCGATCTATCGGGAACCCTATGGCGGACGCTGGGTGGCGTTGGCGGCTTTGCCGATTGCACTCGTTGAGCCAACCCCGTTTCAACGCAACCTCTCCGACACGCATGTGCGCAAGCTCGAACTCGTGATCGGCAAGATTGGACGGTTTCTCGATCCGATTATTGTGGTGCGTGCGCCGACGAGTGAACAAACCGCGAAGTACTGGACCCCCAACGGCAACCATCGGCTCTCGGCGATGAAGACGCTGGGAGCGAAGAGCATCGTGGCGATCGTGGTGCCGGAAACTGCTGCGGCCTACCAGATTCTCGCGATGAACACCGAGAAGGCGCACAATCTGCGCGAGAAATCCCTTGAAGTCATCCGCATGTACAAGGAACTGGCTCGGCTCGACGATGCGACGGAAGAGACCTATGCCCTGGAGTTCGAAGAGCCTGCCTTCATTACGCTGGGTCTATGTTATGAAGATCGACCGAGATTCAGCGGCGGAGCCTACCATCCGGTGTTGCGACGGGTCGATGAATTTTTGAAGAAACCGATGCGCGCGGCGATTGAGCTGCGGCGGGAACGAGCGAAGATCCTGCTGGAACTGGACGATCGGATCGTCAAGCTGGTTGAAGCGCTGAAAGCGAAAGGTCTGACGAGTCCATACCTCAAGAACTTCGTGGTCGCACGGGTAAATCCGATCCGGTTTCGACCGAAGGATGCCGCTCCCCTGTCGTTCGATGACGCTTTCGATCGTATGGCAACCTCCACAGCCAAATTCAACCCCGAGAAGATCAAGATGGAAGACGTAGCCCGCTCAGGCGGCGCAGTTGATGAAACTGAATAGCCACTCCATCATCCGATTTCCCGCCTTGCCCTTCCTCTCAAGGCCCCTTTAGAATACCTGTCCGAGATACAATCGCCACGCGACGTTGATTCTCATCCAAAAGGAGGCCGCCATGAGTCTTGCCGACAACACATGTATCCCCTGCCGAGGGGGTGTACCGCCGGTCCCGGCGGATCGTGCTCAGGCTCTGCTGAAAGAATTGGGACGCGGATGGTCGCTGAATCAGGCCGGACATCTGGAGCGCTTGTATACATTCAATGATTTCGCCAAGGCCTTGGCCTATGTGAATAAGCTGGGTGCTGTGGCGGAAGCGGAAGGCCACCACCCCGACCTCTATCTAGCCTGGGGTAAGTGCAAAGTCGAAATTTGGACGCACAAGATCAATGGCCTGACGGAAAGCGACTTTTACATGGCCGCCAAAGCCGATCGCGAGTTTGAACCGTTTCGTGCGACGGCCGGCTAGCAACGAGTCATTGTCATGAGTCTACGAGGCAGCAGATGAGTGACAAAGCCGAGGTGGCGCTCGTCAATATGCCGTTCAGCCACTCAAAGTATCCTTCGATCCAACTGGGCACACTCTCTGCGCTGCTCAAGTCGAAGGGCACTCCCGTCGACTGCCATCATTTGAACGTCCGTTTCGCCCACAAAATCGGCGTGCCGCTCTATGAATCGATCTGCGAGAAGCGGGCGCTGTTCGGCGAGTGGATTTTTTCCTATCTTCTGTTTCGAGACAATCCGAAACGCGCTGAGTACCCCCGCCTGTTTAAGCCGGTGTTCGAGCAAGTCGCCAAGGAGAGTGGGCATCCGACCTCATTCTTTGAAGACATGGCGACAGGAACAGCTCCACAGTTTTTGACATGGGCTCTGACCGCCATCGACTGGGGGCAGTACAAGATTGTCGGCTTCACTTCCACGTTCGATCAAAACGTCGCGAGTCTGACGATGGCGAAGCTCATCAAGGATCTCTATCCCGACGTGACAATCGTCTTCGGCGGAGCGAACTACGACGGCGAGATGGGGCTGGAATACTTTCGAGCTTTCCCCTTCATCGATCATGTGGTGGTGGGGGAAGGGGAAGAGGTATTCCCGGAATTAGTTGGCTACATCCTCGCAGAAAACGGAGCAACCATTCCCAGCGGTGTGACCTATCGAGAAGGAACAGCGATCTCGCTTACTCCGAATCACTCGCTTTTCTCGGATTTCGCGAAGACCGGCCCGCCCGACTATGATGACTACTATCATCTGCTGGCCGAGTTGGGCGAAGCGGCGCAGGGGCTCGATCGAATTCTACTCTACGAAGGATCGCGGGGCTGCTGGTGGGGGGAAAAACATCACTGTACGTTTTGCGGATTGAACGCGCAAAGCATGAAGTTTCGGGCCAAATCGTCCGAGCAGGCGGCACGAGAGATGGCGTATCTTTCTAGCCGCTACGACACGACTCGATTTCGATTGGTGGACAACATCATCGACATGAAATATATCGAGAACCTTTTTGGTCGGTTTGCGGCAGATCATTGCGACCTCGACGTGTTCATTGAAACCAAAAGTAATCTTCAGAAGAGTCAGATTCGAATGCTCGCCGCCGGGGGCGTGAAATGCATGCAACCGGGCTTAGAGAGCTTGAGTCTCAATCAATTGCAGTCGATGGATAAAGGCGTGACGCCGATGCAGAATATTATCTGCCTCAAGTGGAGCGCCTATTATCGTATCGCGGTGTCCTGGAATATTCTGCTCGGGTTCCCCGGAGAAACGAACGAGGATTACCGGCACCAGATCGACCTGATTCCGTCATTGTTCCATCTGCACCCACCGGAGGGGACGGGAAAGTTTTGGCTGCAACGATTCAGTCCCTACTACACCAAGCCGCACGAATATGGTGTCCGCATCACCGGTCCTTGGACGGCATACGAGTATGTTTACGATGCCAGGCAGGTGGACGTGAACAAGATCGCGTATGACTTCGAGTATGAGCTGGACAATTGGAACGTGGACCGGCAGGTCTACCAGGAATTAGTCAACCTCGTGCAAGAGTGGCAGAGACTGGTCGGTTCGAGCGATCGGCCGTTTCTGTATTACTCGAAGGCGATGGACTACGTCACAGTGTACGATGGTCGGAACCCGAAATCACCGTTGCGAAAGCGCTACGATTGGCCTGCGGCGGGAATTATCGAGGTCTGCAACGAAGCAGCCAAGAGTGCAGACCAAATCCGCACACTGCTGGCACAACGATCTAGCAGAAACGAAACCAGTGCTGTAGAGATTGATCAGGCGCTCGCTGCGTTGACGGCTGCACGAATTCTCTACAAAGAGCGCGACAAATATTTCACTCTTGCCCTTCCCGAAAACCCCTACCTCTAGCTGAACGAGTCACCGGCTCATCACATCGATAGTTTGTCGGCGACGTTGCGCATCTGGACGCCGTGCGCGAGCGAAGCGCCGCCTCGGATGGCACAAGCGACGTGGACGGCTTCCGTCATTTCTTCGATGTTAGATCCTTTTTCAAGAGAGGCTTGTGTGTAGGCATCGATGCAGTAGGGACATTGAACTGCATGGGCGACGGCAAGAGCAATGAGGGCCTTCTCTCGTTCCGTCAACGCGCCTTCAGCAAAGACGGCGCTGTAGTAGGCCATGAACTTCTCCCAAAGATCCTTGTTGCCCTTACCCATCTCGGCGAACTTGCTCAGATCGTGGGGATGATAATAGGTGTCCATAAGCGACTCCAAATTATGAATGTTCAATGTCGAATGCTAAAGCAGCGATTGCGGTTCATTATGCGTTGCTGGGAGGTTCAGAATCAGCCTGTGCGAGCACCTGCGAAAACCGCGTACCGACGATGTCGGTCACCTTGGCCATAAGGTCGGTGACTTCTTGCCATTCCTGCGGCAGGAGATCCTGTTTTAGTTGGGGATGAATCGCCCATTGGGCATCGACGTGTGTTCCTTTTCTGCTGACAAGTACCCGAAGGAGTTCCACATCCTTGGCCTGTGATTTAGCCCCTGCAGCTTGAGGTGGATTTCCATTGGAGTCTCTCGATGGAGGCGTTGAATGTGCCATACAGCCTATCTCCTTCCGCTCGTGTCGCAGAAGATCATACTTCATCCTCGTTCTATCTGTATATCTGCGATGGACGCATCTGGAGGTGGTTTCAACTATTCAGCGAGCCGACTAGCCTGGCGGAGCGAAGCGGAACGGAATTCTTACGTGAGGCGTATGTCTTGTTGGAGCAGGTCGAGCATGGCATGGTGGATCGGCCCGTTACTGGCCACCAACTCTCGCTCGTATATCGAGTGAGGAGCCCCTGTGAGGTTCGTCACGTTGCCACCGGCTTCGCGGAGAATGACAACTCCCGCTGCCATGTCCCATGGATTCAATGCCACTTCCCAAAATCCGTCGAACCGGCCGGCTGCGACATAGCACAGATCCAGAGCTGCCGTTCCAGTTCGCCGCAACCCTTGTACCTTTAGGGCGAATCGCGCGAAGTGATTCAAGTTATTGTTCACGGTTTCGCGAATGTCGTAGGCGAATCCCGTTACGAGGAGTGCATGGTCGAGATGGTCCGTCGTGGACACAGAAATGGGAGCTCCGTTGAGATACGCCCCATGACCGATTTGCGCGGTGAAGAGTTCGTCTCGAGTCGGGTCGTAGACCACCCCGATAATGCCTCGTCCGTCACATTCCACTCCGATGGACACGCAATAGGCGGGGAACCCATGGGCGAAGTTGGTCGTGCCATCAAGCGGATCAATCACCCATTTGTAACGAGATGGAGATTGCTCGGTCAGTCCACGTTCCTCGGCAAGAACACGATGGGTTGGGAACGCCTCGTGGATGACGTTGATGATCCGTTGCTCTGCCTGGTGGTCAGCGTCGGTGACAAGATTAATAATCTCCTTATGTTCAATTCCGCGACCTTCTGCACCGCATCATAGTTAATCGTTTCGGTGTCACGCTCTACGCCGTAGGAGAACACGCGGAACAGGATCCCTGAAAAGTTGACCTTGCTGCCGTGAGTAAGATGGCCCCCTTGGGCGAGATCCATGCCCAGAATCGTGTCGCCGGGTTTCAGCACGGACAGGTAGGCCGCCATATTGGCTTGCGATCCCGAGTGCGGCTGCACGTTCACGTGCTCCGCGCCAAAAATCTGTTTACAACGCTGGATGGCCAGATCCTCCACGATATCCACATGCTGACAGCCACCGTAGTATCTCTTTCCTGGATACCCTTCAGCGTACTTATTGGTCATGATCGAGCCCTGAGCAGCCAGGACGGCAGGACTCGCGAAATTCTCCGAAGCGATCAGCAGCAGCTTCTCACGCTGCCGTTCTTCCTCGGCGACGATCGCGGCATAGACATCCGGATCTGTGGCTTTAAGTGCATCGAATGAACCGATCGGGTCATGCATGACAGCTCGTTCCTGTTTAGGCTTCAGCAGAAGCCGTTTCGACTTCCTGTTTCTTAACGACATGGATGACCACAGTGGCAGTCACATCCCGTGGAAGCTTAATCGGCACGGTGACAGTGCCGAGCTCCTTGATTGGATGGTCCAGCTGGATCTTGCGCCGATCCACCGTAAAACCCTGCTCCGCCAATTTTTCTGCAATGTCTTTGGTCGTCACAGATCCGAACATCTTGTCATCCTTGCCAACCTGGGCCTGCACCGTGATAGACACGGCCGAGAGGCTCTTGGCATGGGTCTCGATTTCCAGTTTTTCCTTCTTCGCCCGTTCGCCGGCCACACGCTTAATATGCTCAAACTCCTTGATGCTCCGACTATCTGCCAAGACTGCTTTCTTGCGTGGAAGCAGAAAATTCCGAGCGTATCCATCCCTCACATCAATGAGATCTCCGAGATGTCCCACACCATCCATCGTTTCTTGTAGAATGACCTTCATGCCCCTAACTCCTTCTGTTGGAAAGGGAAAGAGGATACTGGG
>SWDN01000016.1:153122-156113 GCA_005116775.1 Nitrospira sp. | reverse complement strand
CGCAATGAGCCGGTGGGAATGCGGATCATAAAGGGAAACGGGAGTAAGGACACAGCCGATCAGCTGGTGGCCGATATTCGCCCGAGTACGCATCCGGACGGAATTCTGCGCGGGGAAGTCAAGTTAGATGAAGGCCTCTACGCGGTCACCATTGCGACGGAGAAGCAGAATTTGATGAAGCGCCCGCAGTATCTCTTGCGAGTCCACATGACCGATTATCAGAAGTTAGTGCAAACCGTGGCCGTCCCGCTGCTGGGCCTGTTGTTCACGACCTGGCTTGGGTACAAGCTCATCCGCTCGACGTGGCTGAGGAATTGGTGGACGGTCCTCCGTTCGTAAAGAGCCGGATACTCCGGCCTGTGATCAGAGGGTTGACACATGAAGCAGACGAATGCCAACGGTCGTGTAGTCATTGTAGGAACATAACAGCGCAACTCAACTTGTCCTGGAGATGATCGACGCGTTCAAACGATCAGCCACAAAGTGAGTCGCCCAGTGGAATCGAATGGGAGACCAGACAATCCTCCACGCGCCGTTTCGCAAGCTGGCAAAAACAGCTGCCCACGTTGCGGAGGGCTGATGATTACGGAGTATTACATGGACCTGGAAGACGATACAGGCCGAATCGGCATCACAGGAATGCGTTGCACTAGCTGTGGCGAGGTCGTCGACCCGGTCATTCTTCGAAATCGATTGGACCCGACTCCGGATCTGTTGCACGGCGCGAAACAGAGAAAATATGCCCAGCGGTTCGATCAAGGTACGGCGGATGGTCAAGATCAGAGCCGCCAGATAAAATGACCGACAGGCCACCGATTAACCACATATCGGCCACGCACGGAAACTCCGCTAGCGAGAAGAGACTATGCAGATTGTTGTGACCGGCGGAACAGGGTTTATTGGTCGCCCCTTATGCACCGCTCTCTGTCAGGAGGGGCATCGGGTCACACTCCTCACGAGAAGAATTGAAACGCAACGGTCCTGTGATCCGACCATTACGGCCATCGAGTGGAATGGCCGAAAGGGAGGAACCTGGGAGCATTGTCTCGAAAACGCCGATGCTGTCATTCATCTCGCCGGTGCGCCGATTGCCGATGGACGCTGGACCGATGCCCGCAAGCAGCTCTTGATAGAAAGCCGAGTCCTTTCCACTCGTCTGCTGGTAGAAGCCATATCGCGCCGCTCCTCGAAACCGCGGACGCTGATCAGCGCGTCCGGTATCGGCTACTACGGGGCCAGCGATGATCGTGTGCTGGACGAGGGTGCCGTACGCGGCCAAGGCTTTCTGGCCGATCTCTGTCTCGCGTGGGAAGCAGAAGCGCTTCGGGCGGTGGAAATGGGTGTGCGGGTCGTGATGTTGCGGACCGGAATGGTGCTCGAACAAGACGGCGGCGCCTTGCCGAAGATGCTGTTGCCGTTCCGATTCTTCGCAGGGGGCCCTATCATGCCTGGGACTCAGTGGGTGTCCTGGATCCATCGGCGCGATCACATCGGATTGATCCAGTGGCTTCTCACAAATCCGAACGTGTCAGGTCCTGTCAATGCCGTGGCGCCAGAAGCAGTGACAATGAACCGGTTCTGCGAGGTCCTCGGGCAAGTACTCCACCGGCCATCTTGGCTTCCCGTGCCTGGCTTCGCACTACAGGCAGCATTGGGCGAACTGGGGACACTTATGACCACGGGCCAACGGGTCACTCCGTCGAAGGCACTCTCCGGAGGATACGGATTTCACTATCCGACGTTGGAACCGGCCTTGCGGACGATCATGACAAAGGGATAGAAGAATGTCGGATAGGCTCTTTGACACACAAAAAGGGACAACATGACGACCGCTCCGCTCCATCTCGGTATTAGCCGGTGTCTCCTCGGTGAAGAAGTCCGATACGATGGAAGCCACAATCGGGACAACTTTCTGACAGAGGTGCTGGGCCGTTATGTGGAATGGATTCCTGTCTGTCCTGAGGTTGAGGCTGGGCTGGGCACTCCTCGCGAGCCGATGCGGCTAGTCGGCGATCCTCAGAACCCCCGACTTGTCACCATCGAGAGCAAGATCGATCACACGCGCGCACTGAAGACGATGGCCGTGAATCGGATTGAGGAGCTGAAGAAATTGGACTTATCCGGGTATGTGTTTAAAAAAAGTTCACCGAGCTGTGGCATCGAGCGAGTTCGTCTCTACAATGAGCATGGAGTACCGAGCAGGAAGGGGATCGGACTGTTTGCGCAAGCTTTTATGAAGCAGTTCCCGCTGGTTCCTGTCGAGGAAGAAGGACGTCTCTGCGATCCGACGCTCAGGGAGAACTTCATCGAGCGGGTTTTCTGTTACCAACGCTGGCAGGATCTCGTTCAGGGCGGAGTCACGAGACAAACCCTGGTCCAATTCCACACGGTCCATAAGTATCTGTTGATGGCCCATCACCCGCAGCAATGCGAGATGCTCGGACGGCTGATCGGCCAGGCAAAGCAGTACCGATTGAAGGAACTCGCCGACCGGTATGGGGAACTGTTCATGAACACGCTGGCTGTGAAGGCGACGGTGCGCAAGCACGTGAATGTGCTCCAACACATCATCGGGCATTTCAAGAAACGGCTCGGCGTTCATGAAAAAGCCGAGCTGGCGGACGTGATACGCGATTATCATCACAGACTCATGCCCCTCATTGTTCCGCTGACACTCATCAAGCACTATGTTCAGATCTTCGATGTGAGCTATATTCGCGAGCAAGTCTATCTCAATCCACACCCGAAGGAACTGATGCTACGCAATCATGTGTAAATCTTCACGTCTGAGGAAAGGAGCGCGCTGATGGCAACGGTTGTACGAGGAGTGATTCTGGTTGGTCATGGGGGCATTCCCAAGGGTTGTCCGCAGGAATTGGTTACGAAACTGAAACGGTTGGAAGGACAGCGGCGGACGGCGGGCATGCCGATGTCTGCTGAGGAACAGGAATTGGATACACGAATTCGCCAGTGGCCGAGGACGCCGGAGAC
>SWDN01000016.1:107390-153022 GCA_005116775.1 Nitrospira sp. | reverse complement strand
ACGCACTAGATTCAGGGTCTAGCGCCCGCAAGGGTGTGCGGGTTCAAATCCCGCCTTCGGCACCACACGAGGCTCCCATACCCTTCATGTATGATTGCGTTCCCGTGCAATGCATCGTTGCATTGTATTACACTGCCTCCTTCTTAAGGCTGACCCTCGTTTTACATTTCACTTGTCACGATGCTTATGAGTGACGATCAGCGCATATCGATCCGATTCCCTGTCGTTCTTGTGCTGTCGGTCGTCTGTCTCGCCATGCCGGCATGGGCGGACTTTCAAGCCGGCATGGACGCCTATAACCGTGGAGACTTCAAAACGGCCTTGCGGGAGTGGCAACCACTGGCTGAGCAAGGAGACGCACGTGCGCAGTTCTCCTTCGGTTTGTTGTATGAAAACGGAGACGGCGTCCCGCGGGATTACACGAAAGCCCGCCAGTGGTATGAGAAAGCGGCTGCTCAGGGGGATGCAAAGGCACAACTCTATCTCGGCCTCCAGTCCTCCTTCGGCCAGGGCGTGCCTATGGACGCAGTCGAGGCCTACATGTGGTACAGCTTGGCAGCAGAAAATGGCAATATGCACGCGCCTGCATACCGCGATGATCTCAGTCGGCAGATGACCCCTGCCCAGATTGCCGAAGCAAAAAAGCGGGCGCGGGAGTGGAAGCCGAAAAGCAAATGAGTCACGAGGCCGCCACACGGAGAACCATGTCGCTTCTACGATCAATCGCCCTCGTTCTGTCGATTGTCTGTCTCACCGCACCCGCGTGGGCGGATTTCAAAATGGGCATGGATGCCTATCAGCGCGGCGATTACGCCACAGCCTTGGGTGAGTGGCAACCGCTGGCTGAGCAGGGACAGGCCATCGCGCAGTATCAACTCGGCCTCCTCTATGCCAACGGAAAAGGCGTCGAAAAGGACGATGCCAAAGCGCGGAAGTGGTATGAAAAATCCGCCATCCAAGGACACACGGAAGCCCAAGTCAACTTCGGAATTCTGTTGCTGTATGCGCGGGGTGGCCAGCAAGACTATAAGATGGCCATGTACTATTTACGTCTCTCCGCCAATAAAGGTCATGATTTAGCGCAACGAAAACTTGGCCAGATGTATGAGCATGGGGACGGTGTGCAACAAGACTATGTGAAGGCTTACATGTGGTACAGCCTCGGAGCGACGAAAGGCGAGGAGGCCGGGGCCAGGCTTCGAGATGCACTCGCCAAGAAGATGGACCCTGACCAGATCTCCGAGGCGCAAAAACTGGCGCGAGAGTGGAAACCGAAAGGCAAGTGAGTAACGAATATATCACACGCTCAATCACACCCTCGAAGATGCGTTAGCTCCAAAATACCTACGGAGCATCGGATAGACTCCTCGGTCTTGCGCCTCTTGCCCAGACATTCCGATAGACGTAGTAACATTCCCCTAACAGCTGCACCCTTCGCTGATGAGCGGCACGTACTATGGGTCTGCGCGGCTGTTTCTTGTTCAAGAACGAGCGGCGTGCGTGTGGGTGGAAAGAAGAATCGTCAGGCGGTTGTGGAGTGCGGTGAGATCATCAAGAAGTTCGATCTTGGCATCACGCAGGCGATCGCCAATGGCGCGGGCCCCCTGGCCGCCGACAGCCACAGGCCAGCGGGTGGCCAATAGCTCAAGCTCCTTGAGTTGCTGAAGTGCCAAGGCCTCGGGTCTTACCTCGGTGAGAGAGAGCAATACGAGGTCGGGCTTGATTGTCTCGCAAAAGATTACGAGGTCCGAACTGGGAAGGTTAGGGCCGAGGTAATACACATGGCAGCCTCTGGTCGCTGCGATGTAGGCGACAGCTTGGGCGCCGATCTCATGAGTCTCTCCTTCCGGGCAGGCGATCAGAATTCGTGGACCGAACTCATTCACTGGAAGTTGATTCATGACCGAAAACAACTTCTGTTGGATGATCTTGGTCACATAATGTTCGACGGCAATACTCAATCGACCTTCGTGCCACAGCTCGCCGAGGGCTTCGTGACCCAAAAAACACCAGCCGTTTCTCGGACAGCTACTGGTTCTGGCGAGTGGCGGAAGGGGTTCCAAAGACAAGCATGAAGGCCTGGAAGTCATACCTCTCGGAAGAGCAGATCTGGCAGGTGATCGCGTTCACGCATCAGTTCTCGCATGGGGGGAAACCCTCCGAGCACAAGGACTACAAGCCCTGAACGAGAGGCTAGTCTGAACGCCCTGACAGGGTTGACTTCACTTCGCCGAGATCCATGTGCAAGGGCGAACGGCCCACACGAAGTGCAGTCTACCTCCTCGCTTCTTCGAGCACTGCGACCGCTGCATTCCAACGTTGCACCCCGTTATGCCTGGCCGTTCGATCTGAAGCTTGTCGCAAACACGTTGGCGGAACAGGTGAAGCGTTTCTCCTAAAAACGTCTGACCGTTCCACCTGTCTCCACTACTTCGCGGTAGGCAATTCCGGGTCTTCTCCGTCAGCCGGCGCGGTCAGGACACTGGCGCCAGGCTTACAGGCCCATTCCGGATAACACGGCGGAATCCCACGAGCGACACTCCGATCATCCGACTTCACATCGAGTTTTGCTTCTGCAACGACCGTCTCTGGAAGATACGTCGATACGACGCTGATCAACGGAGGATCGGATGGCTGACGAATGTACCAGGGGATAGCTGAACTGAGACTGAAAGAGGGAATCAATCCGGAGAGTCCACCAACAGGATTAGTAACCGGAGGAACAGGACAGCCGTTGAAGCAGACGAGCCCCGGCGGCACGTTCAACTGAGTGAGTGCATTGCTTGGCAATACAGCGCCGGTAAGAAAGGCCGAAATCCCTGCGACCGCTGTGGTCGCGCGAATGCTTAAGGTGCCTGGATTGACGCTGACCGTTAGCGGCGCTGCTTGGGTGCCGACGACCCCATTGAAGGCTTGCAATGTTGAGTTCGCACCAGCCGTCACGTTCGTGCCGGACCCAACAGCGCTCAGGACAGAGCCTCCGTTGGCGAGAACGTTCACCGCACCTCCTGTCGTCAACGACCCCAACGTAACATTTATCCCGGCTGTATAGTTGATGGCGCCGGTCCCGCTGGTAGTCGTGACGGCGGGGGCCATCGTGATTGAGCCAGTTGTCGCTGTCACTGTGACGTTGTTCGCCCCGACTGCGCTGATATTGGCCGACTGCGTCACGGAGTTGTTGGCGGTTACGCTCACGGCACCGCCGGTGGATGCCACCGCCCCGCCGACCGTCACATCTCCTGCATTGGCCGAGAAGGTACCGGACACGTTGGACGCGTTCAGCGTCAGCGCATTCCCATCGGTCAGCGAGACGTTGTTGCCGCTGGTGATGCCGACCGACGTAAAGTTGTTCCCGCCGTTCGTCAGCGTGATGTCATTGACACCGGCGACAAGCGTAGTCACTCCCGTGACCGCCACTGCGCCGATCTGGGTAATCGCGCCAGCTGTGGTGACGTTCAACGTGCCGGAGACGGTCGAGGTTCCCAGGCTGAGGGCATCAGCATCGACCAGCGTCACGTTATTTCCGCTCGCGACCACGACCGTGTTGAAATTGTTGGAAGTCGTGTCGACGGTGATGTTATTCGTCCCAGCCGTTAGAGTCGTTGTTCCGCCGACCAGGAGAGCCCCGCTGTCCGTGATGGTTCCGCCAGCGGTGAGGTTCAGCGTGCCCGCCGTCTGCACCGCCGCCACGTCGAACCCGCTCGCATCCCGATACGTGATGGCGCCGTTCGCGTCGGCCGTGTCCGCTGCGTTGCGGGCTCGGAGGTCAATCGTCGCCACCTCGTTCGTCGCATTCCCCAAGGTAATGGCGCCGCCCAGGTTGATACGGGTCTTGGCGATTAACGTGGACACCGTGAGGCTCCCCGTTGCGGTCTGCGTGATGGTCCCCGCTGTCTCAAGGGACAAGGTAGAGGCGTTCGCTGGAGAAATAGCGGCGGTGTTGGAGATGTTGCCGCTGGCGTTGTTTCCGATCTTAAGCGTCGTCGCGGTCACTCGGTCGAGTTCTGCGTCGGTGAGGCCGAGCTGTCCCGCCACTTTCGTCCCTAGATTGATCAGTCTTCCATTGGAGAATTGACGCAACGTCACCGTCTGTCCGGCAGCCGTGACCGTGCCGTTCAGGGTCATGTTGTCACCCACCAGAGCCACGCCGCCCGAGCCGTTCACGTTTGTGCCGGCGTTCGTCGTCAGCGTCTGGTTGGCACCATTGGCATTGAGAGTCACAGACCCCGTGCCGGCGTTCACATTGTTGGCAACTGTCAATCCACCGGTCGCAGACGTGACCGTGATAGCCCCGTTGCTCGTCGTCACGCCGTTCAGACCGAGCACGCTTCCGATCGTGAGGCCGTTGGATTCATTGAAGCTCAAGGAATTCCCTGCTCCTGTGACGTTGGCAGCGAACGTCGTGATGGCATTGCCTGCGTTATTGAGCGTGACCGGGCCGGCGCTGTCGATCCGCACCCCTGTGGCGGTGATCGTGCCGGTCTGGGTGAGGGCTCCGCCGGTTGTGAGTCGTAACGTTCCGGCCGTGCGGGCCAGGTTGAGATTTAACCCATTCGCGTCTGCATAGGTGATTGCGCCAGGGGTGTTCGCCGTATTGGCCGCGTTGCGGGCATTCAAACTGACGTTCGTGAAGTTATTGGTCAGTGTATTCAGAGTGATCCCCGCGCCTGAGTTATTGAGGGTTGTCGCCGTCAGAGTGGAACCGGTGAGCGTGCCGGAATCGGTGATCGCCCCCCCCCCGTCAAGGTTACCGTATTGAGCGTGCGTGCAGCCGCAACGTCGAACCCGTTGGTATCGCGATACGCGATCGCGCCGTTGGCATCTGCCGTGTCTGCCGCATTGCGGGATTGGAGGTTGATCGTGGCGAAGTCATTGGTAGCCGTATCCAGCGTGATGGCGGCCCCCGCATTATTGAGCGTCCTAGCGGTGAGAGTCGACCCAACCAACGTACCCGAGTCTGTGATCGCGCCTCCAGCGGTCAGGTCGACCGTGCTGGCCGTCCGGATCTGCGCGGCGTTGACGCCGTTGAGATCGCGATAGGCGATGGCTCCCGCTGTGTTTGCCGTGTTGGCCGCGTTGCGGGCGTTCAAGTTGATGTTCGCGAAGTTGTTGTTTGGATTCGTCAGCGTGATCAGCGCGCCGGCATTGTTCAGCGTCGTGACGGTCAAAGTAGAAGCGCCGCCCGTGCTCGATAAGGCACCGGTCTGCGTCACGCTGTCGCCAGCCGTGACGGCCATGTTCCCAAAAATGGTGGACGGTCCGAGCGCCAGCGCATTGGCGTCGCGCAGGGTCACGTTTCTCGCACGGCTTACCGACACCGTTCCAAAATTGTTGGTCGCCTGGCTCAAGGTGATGTCCGCCGAAGCGCTGCCGGTCGACAAAGCTGCGGTGCCGACGTTGAGCGTCGTGCCCGCGACTTGTGAGATCGCACCACCAGTCAGGTTACCGCCGACGTTGGTTGCGATCGCGAGGGTGCCACCGGCGCCCGTCGTGATGTTACGCAGGGACACAGCCCCCGTTCCCCCTGCGGCGCCGTTCACATTGATGGAGACCGCGTTGACGCCTATGTTCGTTGTGGCGATCGAACTCCCGGCGTTCATGGTGAAGCCCTGAGCCAATGCGCCGTCGCTGTTGGCATTGATGCTCACGGTTCCGGAGCCGGCATTGACTGCGCCAGAAAGGGACACGGTGTTGCGCGAGTTCAGGGTGATGTTTCCGGTGGTGGTGGTCAGATTGCGAACTGTGGTGATGCTTCCCGGGTTGAACGGTGCAGCAGCCGAAGAGTCAATCGTGAGATCGATGTTCCCGGTTCCGGCACTCAGATTGGCACCCGCCACACCGAACACGATGTCGCCGGTTCCGGCCAGGCGGTTTGCCGCGATGGCTGAGGAGTCATTCGCGGTCAGCGAGATATTCCCGTTGTTGGTTGTGATGGCTGCATTGACATTGATGTCACGCCCGGCTTGCATCGCAATGCCGACTCCGGCGTTTGCCATGTTGATGGCGCTGCCGACCGTGATGTCGTTATTGGCCTGGAGGACAACGTTGGCTGCCGCAGCATTGATACTGCCGGCGGAAATCGTCACGTCAACGGCTGGTGTGTTCCCGAAGAGATTATTGACGCCGGGGTTATAGGCAGCTCCGGCCGCGGCGATGGTAATGTTGCGGGGGTCTAAGAGCAGAGTGCCCGCTGAGCCGAATGGCGCCAGCGCGTTGACGCTCCCCGCGTAGCCCAAGTTTTCCTTGCCGGAAAGTTCGACGAAACCACCTTTGCCCCCCAATTCGCCGCCTCGGGCAAGGATGGCCGCTCCAGCATCAAAAAATGTATCTTGATCCGACCAGACACGCAGTTGGCCTCCGGACGAATGGCCGCTGCCGCTGACGTCGATGGTGCTGCCGCTTGCCAGTAGCGTGCGTGTCGTCGAAGCGATAACCACCTCTCCGCCGTTCGCACCTTCCGCTCCTGTGGCCATGATTGAACCGAACTGTCCGACTCGCGCCCCTACCATCGTCACGGACCCCCGCGCTGCATTCGGCTCTCCGGCTGCCACATCGATCCTATCGGTATTGACGACGGCGCCACTTACGTCACCGGCCGGGCGCATGGCGCCGGCCTCCGTGGCTGCGACAAGTGTCTCATCTCCTCCGAGAAGCTGAACGACTCCTCCTTGATTCTCGAGACTGCGGGCTCTGATGACTCCGCTTTGGTTCACAACCGATGAGAAAATATCCCCTGATGCCTTAGCCTGCAGAATGACGTGTCCGCCATCGGCTTGGATCGTGCCTGTATTACTGACCGCTGAACTGAGGGGCTTACCATCGACGCCCATCACGTGATCGAGCACCTTGCCGCTGAGCGCGTATTTGATAAGGCCGTCGCCCATGAGATCGACCGTAAGCGCCTGGCCAGACCCCAATACGACTTTGCCCAGGTTCGCGACAATCATTCCCTCGTTCGACACTCCCGGAGCCACGAGCACTACGAAGCCATGGTCTGACGCATGGATCGTGCCTTGATTCACCACAGACTTGAGACCCTTGAGCGGGTCTTGCGCGAAGAGGAACCGACCGGCCATGAAGTCATCGTCACGGATTTGCAACGTGGTGGCGAGCAGCCCGCCGACGTTGATCTGCGCGCCGACTCCGAACAGGATGCCGTTAGGGTTCAGGAGAAAGATGCGGCCGTTGGCTTGAAGACTTCCCAGGATGACCGACGGGTCAACTCCCGTCACGCGATTCAGCGCAATCGAATTGATGGAGGGCTGATCGAACCGGACTGTTTCGTTCGCGCCAATAGAAAAACTCTGCCAATTGAGAATGGCCCTATCAGTGGTCTGCTGGATAGTCAGTTGGGTCGGACTGATCTGTTGAATCTCTGCATGGCCGCCAACCACGATGCCATCGGTTGGGAGAGCCACAACCACGCTCGGCAGAAGAAGCTGCAATGAGGCCAAGAAGGCACAGAACATTCGCTGCGAACGTGAAAATCCACGCCACCGGCTCCCGACCGCAATCCGCTGAGACGTTCGATTGGTCATCGTTTCACGTGCTTCCTTCTATAGGAGAAGATCGCCGTTCTCGAATGAAAAGTCATTATACAAACGAAGTCCCTCGGAAGGGGTACTCTCACCTAAACCGAGAAAATACCGTTACATTAACGGTTTACAATGAGGCATTGTAACAATCATTGCCGCTCTGTGGCCAGAAAGGATGATCCGTGCATCGCTCAGAACCGGGCGATGGCTTGCATGTAGAAGGTCGGAGAATGGTCTCCGGCAATGGTGCCTCCGATCGGCTTGGGACCGATGGGAAAACCGACATCGAATCGCAGCCTGGTAGAAAAATAGGGCAACTCCGTCTGCATGCCGACACCGGTGCCGGTCAGGCTGCTTGAGGACTGTTCCCCAGGCTGGGGATTGCGTATTCGCCCGGCACCATAGTCGATAAAGACTGCCGCTTGCGTCGGACCAAATACCGACGGAAAGAACGGGATGCGCGTTTCGGCAGAAACGGTATAGCCTTCATCGACGAACCGCTCGCCGAGCTGATAGCCGCGCACTGAATCCGGTCCGCCCAAGAGCATTTGCTCAATGACCACGACCGGCCCTGTCGTGGCCTGTCCGTTGGCTCTGACGACCAGCAGCACGTCGTGGCCAAGACTCTGAATGCGTCCGGCATTGAGTGTCACTTTGGTAAAACGATTGTCTGCCCCCCGTCTTGTAGCCTGTGGCGAGTTATCACTCATGCCGCCCAACATCTCGCCGAGCCCCTGGAAACCATAGAGGGAGAAGTAGGTTCGTCCGGATAGGTCGAGCCGATCATAATTCACACCGACCTTGGCCATGCGGATTCCGTCGTCACCAGTAAGACTGCCCAAGGTAAAAATCCGATTGTCTTTCGACGCGAACCCCGTTTCAGCCGTCAGCGTCTGAAATCGCGTCTTGATGAAAGGGTGAGTCACCGAGATATCGTATGTTTTGATCGTGCCGTTGATCTGTAACGAGGCCAGCTCGGCCCCGACGTCAAACCGTCCATTGGACCCTGAAAGGACCAGCTTGCTTCCATGCACTCCAATGGGAACCGCATAGGCCCCGGTTTGGAAGAGCAACTGATCAGGATGATCGCCCATGATTCCATGAAGATTCAGTGTGGCGCCATTGAACAACACATTGCCGACTTCGATGCCTGCGCCGAATCGGTACCGCGATATGGTGTTGGACCCGTAGTTGTTGAAGTCCAGCGTGGCGTGAATCGGTAATTTGTCCTCGGCGTTCACACGCACATTCGTCGAGCCGGTCGAGGCGCCTGGCTCAAGCAGGGCAGACACTTTCAGATCAGGATAGTCGTTGAGCAGAAGCAGCGCGCGTTCGAGCGCGACGTTCCTGACGACGTTGTCCTCCATCGCTTGCGCAAAGCTGCCACGAATGAATTCAGTCGAATAATGTCGATTGCCGGAGACGGAAATCTCTCCAACCCTGCCCTCAAGGATGGCGATAGCGACCACACCGAACCGGATCTGTTGCTGCGGGACATAGGTGGTTGCGAGCGTGTACCCTTTCTGATGATACAGCGTTGCGACGCTCGCCGCGACCTCTTCCAGATCGGACAGCGCCAATGAGCGGCCGATGTAATGCTGGGTGAGCACTTCGAGTTCGCCTTGCGATATGACCGTGTTGCCGGTGAAGGAAAACCCCTTCACGAGCAAGCTACCTAAGGAGTCCGTCGAGTCGGCAAGGGTGAGCGACGAAAAACTGAACAGGTAGACACTGAGGAAGAGAATCAACCTCCAGCCGGTTCGTCGATGTTCAGAATATGGCAATGGGGCCATTGGTTGTCGCTTCACTTTGTCATCACGCTATGCCAAGATATCTCGATCGTGAAACGTATTCACATTTCACCGTGAGGTTGCAGGCGTGTTGAAATGGATCTTGTTCATGAGTCTCGTGGGGAGCTTCTCCGGCTGTGCGATCCATCCGAACCCTTCGTCGGAGCCCCGTACGAAGACAGACTCAATTGAGGGCCAGCCTCCTCCAGACGTCGAAAAAACAGAACCACCAAGACGACCGGCCACGACATGCCCGCCAGCCATGTATGGGTCTTGTTAGTAGGGTTCTATCAAGCAAAAGTTAGCGCTGATAGGCCCATGTGACCGTAGCGTGAAAGGGAGAATAAGGTCAATGAAATATCTGTTTTTCTACGTAGTAGCCCCAGAGCGAAGAATACATCATTTCGCCGATCCTGTGGACAATCCATCATGACCATACGAGACAGCCTCGCACGCGCATTTCATGATACACAGTCGTTCAAGTGGGACCCGACTAAAGGGTTCACATTGGCCTCTGGTCAGACCAGTCCTTTCTACGTCGATTGTCGTTCACTCATGGCGTATCCTGAGTCTCGCCGATTCGTGGGACGCCTCGCGCATGATGCATTGGCTGGCGTGACGATCGATTGCATTGGGGGGCTCGAGATCGGAGCAATCTCTATTGCAACGACCATCTCGGACTACGGCTACGGAGCAACTCCACGCCGGGAGTGGAGAACCTTCGTGGTGCGAAAGCAAGCCAAGGACCATGGACTGGGGAAATTAATCGAAGGAGTCACGAAGCCGGGCGATCACGCGTTGATCGTCGACGATGTGTTAACGAGCGGAGGGTCCTTGCTCAAAGCGGTCGCAGCGGCTCGCCAAGCCGGCCTTGTGGTGAGTCAGGCGCTCGTGATCGTGGATCGGAAAGAACAAGATGGGCGCGCGCGCGTCGAACAGGAAGGAGTGTCGCTGATCAGCCTCCTGACAATCGACGACTTAACCCGTGCTCACCCGACTCGGTCCTAGCTCGGACTGCCCGCTTCGCCTGTCGTTACGAAGCGCCATTCGACTCTCGTCGCAGAACGATTGCGATGCCTTCACAAATACGTTTCACAGTTTACGGTTATCGGCAACGATGCTGAATGGTCTTTCTAAACGGCCGGCAGGATTTGGAGGCTGACCCACATCACCGACACTGAAACTGGATGCCCCATCGGCGCTCCTGTATGATCTCCTGCGCACCTTCTATCGGGCTAACCGTGCGAGCCCGTCCCTTCGTTTCCCCCTCACGCACGATGGTATAGGACCCGCCGCATTTTTCCTTCATCAGGGCAAGGGCGTCTGTGCGAAACGAAGAGAGCATCGGTCCCTGCTCCCCCTGGAATGGGTACACGACCACTCCACCTTCTTCATTCTCCTGAAGAAGTTTTGCTCCCTCGCCGCAGCCCACTAAGGCGAGTGCGAAGAGGGCAGCGAGGGTTGACCAGATCTTCATGCGGCTTTTATGATACCCGTGAGAGTCATTTCGATTGGAGGAGGTCAACCATGACCCTGCGTATCGTTGTCGCTATCGTCGGTTTGTTGCTGCTCTCTGCGATCTCGATCGACGGTGTATCAGCCCATCATTCCTACTTGCTTACGGTCCAGCAATTGCGTGCCGGATTGACCAAGGCGCCTTCGATGCCACAGAAAGGTTTCATCTTGGTCGATGTCCGATCGGCAGAAGAGCATGCGAGAGGATTCATTCCGGGAACCGATCTGAACATTGACTTCAAGGAAATTCACGCTCGGCATCGTGAAATTGGAGCCCAGCTGGAAGACCATCTCGTGGTCTATTGCCAGTCCGGCCATCGCAGCAATATCGCCGCAGAAACACTGGCCGACCTGGGCTATCGTCATGTCTATAATGTCACAGGCAGCATGAATGCCTGGCTTGCGGCAGGCTATCCGGTTGAATCAGGGCGCAATTAATTCGCCTCTCTCGACACCTTATTTGCTTATAGCCTTGACCCCCGTTTGTTCCGGACGAGGACTCACCCCGATCACGGCTGGAAGCCCGATGTGGGTTGCGAGGCTGTCTTCTAACAAGGGAATCCAACCGTGTGTACCGGCCATCTTGGACGTGGCTTGTCGAAGCGAAGGGCTCACGGCAATGTCGGAAGAAGATCCCCCGTCCATGGCCATGACCTGCTGGAGCGAGGGAAAGGCGTCCCGCAGACATTCTCCAAGGGTATAGAGTGACACGACCTCCGTGGTCTTGAGGAGGAGAAGATGCCCGTTACTCTGTTCCGCAACGAGAGTCTGATATGCGCGTTTCCCGGTCTGCCGCACACGCACCTTTCCGGTCCTATCAAGGAGCATAAGCGATTGTGCGACTTCTCGATAGGGTACGCGCTCTTCGTCAAAGGTGTCGAAGGTCAAGTCCAACACTCTCGCTCGTGGTGAACGATCCGCCGCCGGCTCTGCCGCAAACAATCCCTGCCACGTCGCATGCCGCTTGCTTCCCAACGAACGTCCGTTTCCATAGAGCAGGCCGAGATACGCGTAATTCTCACGGAAGAGTCCGGCATTGAAGACCAAGTCGTGGCCCGTTCGTTCTTGCCATTGGCGAATATCGAGCGGCTCTGAAACGCCCTCTTGCCGGTAGTAGTGCACGGTAAACCGGTAGCGATCAGGATCGATTTCCACGGCGACCAACGGCGCGACGCCTGGGCACTGAGCGTGGGGACTCCAGACCGAAATGGACAACCCATTGCCGAGTTGATCTCCCGTGAGAGTCTGAGCCGTCGCGGTCGAAAGTCCACCGGACATCACGAGGATGATACCAAAAAGAAACCTGGCGATAGGGGTATACGTGAGAGGCCGGAGAACGCTGTTGCTCTGTACCATAGCGTCTTTGAGTAGAAGGGAGGGAGAGCCGATTCGGAGCCTCAGGTTGTTCGAGGAGTCAAGAGGCCGGATTCGATATGGGCCTCGCATGGTCAACGCAGGGTTTTTGAAGGCGCCGATTGAGAAGTACCGACTCTGTCCGATGACAGATTGGCATCGAGCAACTTCCGGACTGCGCCAGCCAGCACTTCAGGAGTGAAGGGCTTTTGCAAGAAACTCGTCGAGCCCTCCTCTTGTCCGGCCATGATACCGAGGTCATCCATATATCCTGAGATGAACAACGTTCGTAGATCTGGATTGATCACGGAGAGATGCTGCGCCAGTTCCTGTCCAGCCATACCTGGCATCACGATATCGGTCAAGAGAAGCTGAAACGAGCCCGCTTGTTGTGTCGCCAATAGACAGGCCTCGATTCCATTCTTGGCCTCTATGACTCGATAGCCCAGCTTCCGAAGTTCATCCCGCACAAGCGTCCGTACGCTCGATTCATCTTCTACCAAAAGAATCGTTTCTGTGCCTCTCTGCGGCTGCCCTGATAACCGGACTGGCACGGTGGCAGCGACATCGGACTCGACTCTCGGAAAGTAGAGGTCGAACCGAGTGCCATGGCCTACCCGACTGGTCACATCGATCGCACCACCGCATTGTGTCACAATCCCGAATACTGTGGAGAGGCCGAGACCGCTGCCTACCCCCTCCTCCTTCGTGGTAAAGAAGGGCTCAAAGATATGGGATTGAGTCTTGCGATCCATGCCACAGCCGGTATCGCTAACGGCCAACCGGACATAAGAACCTGGAGGCAATGGGGTGAGGTAGTAGACCGGACTGCGGATCAGTTCGACCTGAGTCGTTTCGATCGTGAGCGTCCCACCCTTCGGCATCGCGTCACGGGCATTGACCACGAGATTGACCAGGACCTGTTCAAGTTGAGCTTGGTCGGCGCGCAGCCGACCGTTCGCCGGATCGAGTTTACTCACGAGCTTGACGTCCTCCCCGATGAGGCGGCGCAGCAAGCTTTCTAGACTTGTCACGGCGGTATTGAGCGACAGAATTTTCGGGTCCATCGACTGTTTTCTGCTGAACGTGAGCAGTTGTCGGACCAGCGTCGCGGCTCGCTCGCCGGCCTTCAATGTTTCCTCGATTTTTCCACGAAGAGGATGTTGCGCGCCGAGTTCCGTCAAGAGAACTTGACTGTAACCCATGATGACGGTCAGGAGATTATTGAAGTCATGCGCAATCCCTCCGGCTAAGCGGCCGACCGCTTCCATCTTCTGAGACTGCCGAAACTGTTTCTCGCTTTGTCGAAGCGCCTCTTCGACCCGTTTCCGCTCGGCGCGGTCGTCGAGCTCACGCAGCGCGCGTTGAACCGATGGACCCAACCTCCCAAGCCGTTGCTTGAGCACATAGTCCGTGGCACCTTGAAGCATGGTCTCGATCGCCAGCTCCTCTCCGATGGTGGCCGAGACGAAGAGAAAGGGCACGTCAGGGCAATGTTGACGCGCCAAGGTAAGTGCCGTCATGCCGTCAAAGCCCGGGATTGAATAGTCCGCCAGAATGACGTCCATCCGGCATTCCTTGAGGGCTGTGACAAATGCCTGACGTGTGTCGACGCGTTGCGACTGGCAGGGAACTCCCCCCTCGATCAGGGTGGTCAGAATGAGTTCCCCGTCGACTGGATCGTCTTCGAGGTGGAGTAGGCGAAGCGGAGTTTTCACAGGTCCTTTATACGTGAACTACTCGATCGGGTCAGAACATTCTGGCGGCGGCTCATTGATCACGCCCCAGAACACACCAAGTTCTTTCACCGCCGTGATGAACTGATGAAACTCCACCGGTTTCACCACGTAGGCATTGGCGCCCAACGCATAGCTTTGGGCCAAGTCGCGCTCCTCCCGCGAAGAGGTGAGCATCACAACGGGAATCGGCCTCAGGTTTGCGTCGCTCTTAATGGTTTTCAAGACCTCAAGCCCATCGACTTTTGGCATCTTCAGATCCAGGAATACGACGACCGGATTCCCCTGCTGTCTGGATGCAAAAACACCGCGGCAATAGAGGTAGTCGAGGACTTCGGCTCCGTCGTGACAGACGACCACCTTGTCGGCGATGTGATGCTCTTCCATCGCAGCCAGTGCAAGCTCGGCGTCACGCGGGTTATCTTCAGCAAGCAGGATGGGTTTCACGGTAGTCATTTGAGCGACCTCGCGAGTGGGAGTGAAAAATAGAAGGTGGCCCCTTGGTTCAATGCGCCTTCGGCCCAGGTCCGTCCTCCGTGCCGATGGATGATTCTCCGGACATTGGCGAGGCCGATGCCGGTGCCTTCAAACTCATCGTTCCGGTGGAGGCGTTGAAAAACACCGAAGAGTTTGTCCACATACTGCATATCGAATCCTACCCCATTATCACGGACGAACACCTCGACTTCAACGGAGCTTTGTCTGACGACGCCGATCTCGATCTTGGCCTCTGGCCTTGTCGCTGTAAATTTCAGCGCATTGGAGATCAAATTCACGAACACTTGGCGCAACATGGCCGGATCTCCTGAGACGCCAGGCAGTGGATGCATTGTCCAGGAGATTGTCCGCCCTTGCAAGTCAAGACGTAAATCGTGAAGGACGGTTTTGACAAGCTGGTCCAAATTGACGGTGGTGCGGAGCATGTCCTGTCGGCCCATACGGGAAAAGACGAGCAGATCGTCGATCAGTTGCCCCATCTGCTTTGCAGAGCCTGAGATTGTCTGCAGATAGCGGCTGGCTTTGTCGTTGAGCGATGCGCCGGCGGCCTTGGACAATAATGCCGCATACCCATCGATATGCCGGAGTGGGGCGCGCAGGTCATGCGACACGGAATAGCTGAATGCTTCGAGTTCTTTATTAGAGGCTTCGAGCAACTCGCCACGGCTATGCAACTCTGCCGCCACACGGCGCCGCTCGGTGACATCGTGATGAATCAGGAAATAGACAGACCCCAAAAGGACCAGCTGTAATAAAGCGCCGAGACCGAGCAAGACGATGGTGCTGTTCGTGCTCCCGGCGGACTGAGTCACGCGAGCAAGAATCGCTCGTTGTTCAGCCGAGTCCAACTCCGTCATCAGCCCATGGATTCCCTCAAGCTCGTTCTTGGCGGCTCCGGAGAGCGCGAGATGGCGGACACCTTCATAGCCAAGTTTTTCACGCTGAGCAATGGCGTCTGCCTCCGCTCCCAACTGTCTGGCGATGAGCCGCTCGAGTAACTCCACGCGATTCAGCTGTTCAGCTCTCTCGTTCGTCATACCTCTGAGATATCGAAGATATTCTGGCATACGTTCAACAACGGTCCGATAGGATGTGAGGTAGGACTCGTCGCCCGTGACGAGATAGCGCCGATGACCACTTTCCGCGGTACCGAGGGCTTCTCTGACTGAACCGAGGAGTTGCAGCAACTCGTGGCTTTTCGTATCGAGCCGACTATTCTCGATGAGGACTGTGGTATTGCGGTACGAGATGGCGCTGATGACCACAATGCAGGCAAAGACCAGCCCAAACACCGCAAGAACGCGCCGCTCAATCGACCAATGTGTAAACCGCTCTATAAGCGAGCGAGCCTTGGGTGGCAGAACCGGATGACTAGCTGGAACCGGTTCCGATTGAATAGACGGTGGTGTAGACGGGCGTTCCTGCGTAACGGATTCCATGGTTCAAACGTGGGGGCGTGGGGGATATGAACCACTGTCGTAGAAACTCTACCCTCCTCCGAATGACCCTGCAAGAAATATTTTAGTAGAGAGCGCGGCCTGCCTGAAATCCATCGCCAGTGGCCTTAGCCGCCAAAGGGAATGACTGGAGGGGCAACCGGGAGGGATGCGGTGGGATCCGCGACATTTGAAAATACTAAAATGGCCGAGACGACCCAGTCGGTAACAGGCTGCGGGTAGACGCCAATCGCGAGGGTGCCGGCGAGACAGATGTACACCACCACTTTGATCGGGCCTGATACTCGAAGCGGCGACCGCTCTCGTGGCTCGCTCACATACATCTTCTTGACGACGATGAGGTAGTAGTACATCGAAATAACGACGTTGATGAGTCCGACGGCGATGAGCAAATACAGCCCTTCTTTGATAGCCGCGATAAAGATGTACAGTTTGCCGATGAAGCCGGCAAGTGGGGGCACCCCAGCCAGCGACAGGAGAAAAATCAGCATCGAAAAAGCGAGAAATGGGGACCGCCGTCCCAGGCCGCTGTAATCATCGATTTCATCACTGCCGATGGCTTCGCTGACGGCGATGACAATGGCAAACGCGCCGAGGTTGGCGAACAGGTAGGTCAGGAGGTAGAACAGCATCGCGTCACTGCCCATCTTTGTGCCGGTCGCAAGGCCGATCAGCACGTTGCCGATCTGGGCAATACCGGAATAGGCCAAGAGCCGTTTCATGTTCTTTTGAGCGATGGCCACGATGTTGCCGTAGGTCATGGACAAGATCGAAACGGCAACGAGCAAGAGCGTCCAGATCGGCCTGAAAGTCGCCAAGGAGACCAGGAACATTCTCAGAAGGATGGCAAAGGCCGCTCCTTTCGGTGCGATCGAGAGGAACGCCGTCACCGGTGTGGGCGAGCCATGATAGGTGTCCGGAATCCAGGAGTGGAAGGGCACCGCTCCGATTTTGAATCCTAATGCAGCGAAAATCAGCAGGAAGCCGATGGCCAATCCAGGTGTCGCTTGTAATGACGTCATATCGGAAAACACCAGTTTGCCGGTCTCTCCGTAGACCAAGCTGATGCCATACGCGAGAAGGGAGGCAGCAAAGATACCGAGGATAAAAAATTTAATGCCTGCTTCATTCGAGCCTATGTCCTCGCGGAGATACGCCACGAGCACATAGAGCCCAAGGGTGGAAAATTCCAGCGCGACGAAGACCGTTAGCAGGTCGTTCGCGGAGGCCATGAACATCATGCCGAGGGCCGACATCACGACCAGGAAGTAATACTCTCCCCGGAAAAACTTGAAGCGATGAATGTAGTCGATGGACGACAAAATGACGAGAATCGTCGACCCGACGATGAACATTTTGAAAAAGAGAGCCATCCGGTCGAGCGCGAACATATTTGCGAAAAGTGTCCCGGTAACGCCGGTATAGTCGAGCCAGGCCAGGCAACCGAGGGTGGCAACAAGCCCTGCAATGCTGAAATACGCCAATTGTTCATTGCGTAGCCGAGGAAAGGAAAAATCAACGATCAAGATTAGACAAAGCCAAGACGTGAGCAGGATCTCCGGTAGCAACAGCAGGAGGTCGGGAAAAGACATCGGGAGCACAAAGGTCATTGATCGCTCCGTGAGGCATAAGGCGCGGGGGGTGAAACATGACCAGGGAGCGCTGCCAAGCTCTGGGGGGATGAATCGGCCCTCGCATCACGTTTCTCATCTAACGTTTCACGTTCTTGCGATGCGACCGGCACGACTCGGGTGATCTTTGCAATCAAGGGATCGACGCCAGACCGCACCACGTTGTAGAGGTGCATGGGAAAGAAAAAGAACCCGACGCTGACGGTAATCATGATCAAGAGCGGAAGACGATCAGCCGCGGAGACGGCGTCGTGCGCGTGGCTGTACTTCTGATCCATCGGTCCATAAAAGAGCCCGCGCATCATCTTGAACAGGTACGCCAGGGTCAAGACGATGCCGACCACGGCGACGATGACTTGGAGTGGATACTTGTTCCAACTCCCGACGATGATCATGACTTCGGCAATGAAGTTCACGGTGCCAGGCACGCCGATTGAAGCCATACACGCCACCACGAAACAGCCGGAGATGAACGGCATGCGATTCGAGAGCCCGCCGAGCGAGGGGATATCGCGGGTATGTGTCTGATCGTACACCCACCCGGCCATGGCGAAGAGCATACCGGTAGCCATGGCATGGGCGAACATATACATCACCGCGCCGGTCAAGCTGATGTAATCCAGGGCGGCCATACCTAAGAAGACATACCCCATATGACTCGAACTGGAATACCCAATCACGTACTTGGTGTCTTTGGCATAATACGCGACGAACCCGCCGTACACGATACTGAACATGCAGAGCACTGCAGCAATGGGCATGAGTTCTCTGGTAGTCTCCGGCAGGATCTCAAAGGCGACCCGGATAATGGAAAAATGGCCGAGCTTCATTAGTACGCCTGCGTGCAACATGCTCGTGGCAGCCGGCGCAGCTGCATGGCCGACAGGAGACCAAGAGTGCAGCGGCCACAGCGGCGCAATCGAGGCAAAGCCGAAGAAAATCAGGATCCAAATGATCTTGTCGAGCGTCGTGCCCAAGACCGGGATGTTCATCAACTGCGCCTGTTCACGCAGGACCAGAATATCGAAAGTATTGAGCCCCGCGTACTTGTAGATCAGCAAGATCCCCATCAATGCCGCCACGGCAAAGGCCGACAGGAAGAGCACCAGCTTCATTGCGGCGTATTCTTTGCTGTTGGATCCAAAGTTGAGAATGAACCCGACCGAATCCCGCAATTTGAGACCTTCGGGATCCGTCATCTCATTGTATTTTTTCGTATGGCTTCCCCACATGCCCAGTAAGAGGTACATGGGAATCACGGACATTTCGTAGAAGAAAAAGAGGAAGAACAGATCGAGCGACATGAAGACGCCGATGGTGGCTGCGGCCAAGATGAGCAGCCAGATATAGAATTCTTTCGTCCGATCCTTGATATGCCAGGAGACAAAAATGCCCGCGAACAACAAAATACCCGATGCCAGCACCAACGGCGTACCGATGCCATCCACTCCAAGATGGAACGAGATACCTAGCTGGCGGGACCATTCGAATCGCTGGACGAATTGGAAGCCGCCCTTCACGTGGTCGTAGGCGAAGAACAGGTAGAGCGACGCGAGCATGGACACAAGGGCCGACCCAGCCGCAATCCCCCGCACAAGCATCGCCTGCCGATTGGAGACGAAGATCAGCGCAATCGCTCCCACGAAGGGAGCAAAAAGAATGTAGAGTAATGCGTAGTCACCCATGCAGGCTAATCCACCCTTGCCGTCTGTTTAGGCTCGATCGATGCCACAGTCCCCCGTTCCAGTCGATCCACCAATGCTTGCACCGACCCGTTCATTATTCTTAAGAAAGGGGCGGGATAGAGGCCGATCCACAGGATCATTGCCGACAACGACGCCGCGATAAATATTTCGCGGGGACGCAGATCGCTGATGGAGTCCTTGACCGCCTTGCCGAGCGGGCCCAACATCGATCGTTCGTAGTACCAGAGAAAATAGGCCGCGCCGAAGATGACGCCAGTCACCGCGATCCCACCATAGAGCCAATTGGCCTTGAAGGTTCCCAAGAGGATGAGGAACTCACCGACGAAGCCGTTGGTGCCTGGCAGGCCGATCGAGGCTAACCCAATGAACAAGAAAAAGCTTGCGAGCAAGGGAGTCTGTTTGGCCATACCGCCGAACGAGCCCAACTGGGTGCTCTGCTGTCTTGTATAGAGAAAGCCTGCAATAAAGAACAAGCCTGCCGTGCTGAATCCCAAATTGATCATGGTAAGCAGGCTGCCTTGAAGCCCCTGGAAGTTGAGAGCGAACAGGCCGATCACGACGAACCCGAGGTGACTGATGCTGCTGAAGGCAAGGAGCCGGCGAAAATCTTGCTGGACCAACGCCATAATGGCCCCATAGAGAATCGCTGCCAACCCTAGCGCCATGACGATTGCGACGACGGTTTGGCTTTTCGACGCATCTGGAAGCAACGGAATGCTGAACCGGATGAAGCCGAATGTCCCAAGCTTCAGCCCAGCCAGCACCACCGCCATGCCGATCGGGCCTTCGAGGAGCGCGTCTGGAAGCCAGGTGTGGAAAGGAAACACCGGCGCCTTGAATGCGAAGCCAAGGAAGAACAGCCAGAAAATAAGGATCTGTTGGGTGAGTGGGATCGGCACGGAGAGTAGCGCCAACAAGTCGAACGAATAGGTCGGCTCTATATGACGCAGCGTTGCCCACTGGTGATAATTGATGTCCAAGAGGGCGATGCCCACCAACATGAACACGCTGCCGAGCAAGGTGTAGAGCACGAATTTCAGCGCGGCATAATGCCGCTCTGCTCCTCCACCCCAGAGTTTGATAAGAAAATAACTGGGGATCAGCATCAGTTCCCAGAACACAAAAAAGAGAATCAGGTCGATGGAGAGGAACACCCCCATCGTGGTGGTCTCGAGGGCGAGCAACGCCATCATGTAGAGTTTCACTTGATGGCGGACGGTATCCCAGGAATAGATGATGATGAGGACTGTGAGGAAAGCCGTGAGTCCTACGAAAAGAACACTGATCCCATCGACCGCAAGGTGATAGCTGACACCGAGGGCGGGCATCCACGGCACATGTTCCGAAAACTGCATGGCGGCCGATTCAGGAATGAATCGTAAGAGCACGAAGATACAGAGGGCCAACTCCAAAAGGGCAATCGTCAAGGCAGAGGTCCGGACCATGTCCTCATCATCAAACAGCCATAGAACAACCCCCCCGATGACAGGGAGGAATAGAATACAGGTGAGAATCGGAAATGTTGACGCCAGTTCTTCTAACATCTCAGCGCGTTACAGTTGCATGATGAGCTGAACAATGAGTGCCAGCAGGAAAATCCCTGCCACAATGACGGCGGCATAATGATGCACCATCCCGCTCTGCAGTTGTCGCCACTGACGGGCGGCGAGATGGTTGCCATATCCGATCACATTCAGGCCCCCGTAGATCACGTATTTTTCTGCCCACGTTGAACCAGCAGCAGCCAAGTCGGCCAACTTTGCGACTCCGTGCACGAGGCCATCAATCACGATACGGTCGAACCAGTCGAGCAGGCGCCCCAATTTCTTGGTCGGCTCCACCCATAACAGGTCATAAAGCTCATCAACGTAATACTTGTTGAGCAAGATTCTGTACCCGGCTTGAAACTGTGCTGCCAGGCGATCCGGCGCCGAGAGATTCACGCTGTAAAAGTAGTGCGCAAGCCCCCAGCCCAGCAACGCAATACCCGTGGCAACCATCATGAGCATGAGCACGAGTCCGGTGCTCACGTCATGCTCCCCTCCCAGGCCTGCGACCGGCGCAAGAAATTGATGGAGCCAGCCCTGATCAGGAGGAAATCCCACGAACCCTCCGAGAATAGACAGCACGCCTAAGGCCATAAGCGGACCGACCATCACCATGGGAGACTCATGGACATGCTCCTCCGTATGATGGTCCATGCGAGACGCGCCATAAAAGGTCAGATACATCAGACGGAACATGTAGAAGGAGGTCAAGAGCGCGCCGAGGGCAGCCATGCCGTAGAGCAGATAGTGGTGATGCGTGAACGCATGGGCCAGGATTTCATCTTTGCTCCAGAAGCCTGCCAGGGGCGGAATGCCGGCAATGGCCACTGTGCCGACCAGAAACAGCCGGTAGGTCCAAGGGATTTTTTTGCTGAGACCGCCCATCTTCCGAATGTCTTGCTCGCCCGAGAGCGCATGGATCACCGATCCGGCGGTGAGGAACAAGAGGGCCTTGAAGAAGGCGTGGGTCATGAGATGGAAAATAGCTGCTGTATAGGCTCCGATCCCGCACCCGAGAAACATATACCCGAGCTGGCTCACCGTCGAATAGGCCAAGACGCGCTTGATGTCCGTTTGCACGAGGCCGATGGTATGAGCTTGATGAGTAGATCGGTCACGTTACCACTTTAAGAAATTCATCTCGTCCACGTTCGTGGAGATTTTCCCACGGAATACCACGATAATAATCGCGAGTCCGATCGCCGCTTCCCCGGCGGCAATGGCGATGACAAAGAGCGCCACCAGTTGGCCTGCCATAGATTCCAGATAGTGGGAAAAGGCAATAAGGTTAATATTCGCCGCGTTTAACATAATCTCGACCGACATCAGTACGATGATGAAATTTCGTCTAATCAAGACACCGAGCAGGCCCGTGATAAAGAGCACGGCGCTGACGGCGACATATGCGCTGAGAGGAATCATAGTTGATCGTGAAGCCTGGGACGTGAGATGTGAGACGCACGAACCTTTGTCTTTTCCGCTGCCACTCGCCTCTTCACGCCTAACCCCTTATGCCTTACGTTCTCGACTAGGCGGTTTAGGCGTTTTTGCCAATACGATCGCCCCGATCACAGCGCCCAGCAGGAATATCCCGACAATTTCGAACTGCAAGAGATATTCGCTGAACATCTTGATTCCTACCGCATGGGTATCGCCATCCTGAAGTATCGCCGCAGTTGTCGCATCACCCTTCGCGCCTCCAAAGGGTGAACGGACCAAGAGCGCCAGCACGAATAACGATCCAATCGCTGCTGGGACCAAAAAGTAAAGATACGAGGAGTGGAGATACCGATCATCGGTCTTCAAATTCATGAGCATTAAGACGAAGAGATAGAGAACGAGGATGGCGCCGGCGTAGACAATGATCTGTACAGCCCAAAGAAACTCAGCATTGAGGAGAATGAAGAGTCCTGAGACATGAACCAGCAGGGCCAAGAGCGCCAAGCCGCAATGCACCGGATGCCTCAAGGCAACGGTTAAGACACCCGCAGCAATACTGGCCAATGCGAAATAGGCGAAAAAGATCGAGACCATCGATGGCTTAGCTCAGATGCTTGGGTGGTGATTGGGTCGGTTTCTGTACCGATTGCGGGAAGTAATACCGATACTCCCGGCTTTCCTCAACGTTTTTTTCCTGATTATGCGCGTACAAGTATTTTTTTGCATCATCGAGATGGCGCTCGCCGATTTCGTACAACCGCTTCTTATCGAACATCAATGTGCGTTTGTCGTGGGTCGAAAACTCGTACATCTTCGTCATCGCCAAGGCGTTGACGGGACAGGCTTCGACGCAGTAGCCGCAAAAGACGCACTTGGTAATGTCGATATAAAACTCGCTGGCAAACCGCTGCAGCGGACGATCCGCATCTTCCGAGCTAACGACCTTAATGCAGCGGGACGGGCAGGCCGCTTCGCAGAGATCACAACCGACACAGCGCTCCTGATGATCGTCGTAGCGTAATAGCGCGAGCGCTCCCCGATGCGTGTCGGGAAGGGTTCGCTGCTCCCGTGGATACTGGAACGTGATAGGTTTGTGGAACATGTGCTTGAACGTCACCTTCATGGCGTCCCAGATCTCATAGAATAATGCGGCCTGGAGGATTTGCTTTGTCAGTGCGGCAACACGCATGTGCGATTCTTGCTCCCTCTTATGCCTTCTCGATGGTCACGCGGGTCTGCTTAAATGTGGGCACTCCCGTCGTCTGATCGACCTGGACCGACATCAAGTCCTTCACCGGCGGCTCATTGAAATGCTCCGGGAAAAAACAGGTCTGCGGGGCGATGGATTGATCGGGCTGCACCGCCAATAGCATCGAGCCTCGGTCTGATGTGAGGCGCACCGTCGCCCCCTCACTCACGGCGACACGCTCCATGTCTTGAGGGTTCATTCTAAGCCGCCCAGTATTGGGGGCAATCGTGATAAGACCTGATGCTTCGGTGGACAGTTTGCCGGAATGATACAACACCTGTCCCATCAGCAATGAGAAAGGCCGCTCGCTCTTGGAGTCAGATGGGGCAGAAACTCGATAGCGCGCTGCCACATCGGTGACATAGCCGTTCGCGAGATAGCGGTCAACCGTCGGCACAACTTTGCGCGGCTGGCCAAGATTGTAGTACCCGGGCAGCAGCTTCATGATCTCTGCTTGAATGTCGTTCGAGGATTCGTATTGCCACTGACAGTCCAGTGCGTTGGCCAATGCCGTCATAATATGCCAGTCCGGCAAGCTTTCCCCGATTGGGTCGAGGGCCTCGCGGACACGCAGCACTCGACCCTCAAGATTGGTGAAGGTGCCGTCCTTTTCCGCAGAGGTACAAGCGGGCAATACGGCATGAGCCATCCGCGCCGTGTCCGTCAGAAACGGGTCCTGGACGACGAGTAATTCCAGACGATCGAGCGCAGCACGAACTTCCATCGACGCAGGTAACGTGGCAAGCGGGTTTTCTCCAATGACATAGAGGGCGCGGATCTCGCCACTCCTGCAACGCTTGAGGATCTCGACAAGATTCGCCCCGGAACCAGCCGCCGGGAGCGTGACGTCCCAAGCCTTGGCAAAACGGTCGCGCGCCGTCTGATCATTGAACGAGACTTGACCAGGCAAGAATTCTGGCGCGGCACCCATATCGACCGCGCCCTGCTCGTTCGGCTCTTCCGTGACAGTACTCACCCCGCAGCCTGGTTGACCCAACTTGCCGGTGATCCAGGCGAGGTCGATCAGTTTTAAGACGTTCTGATACCCATCGGATCGGCGGACTATGCCTTCAGCGCAGAGGATGATGGAACGAGGTGCTTCCGCGAAGATCGCTGCCGTATCTTTCAAGAATTCAACCGACATGCCGGTTTGAGCCGCCACCTGCTCCAACGAGACGTGGGCCACGGCAGCCTTCAGGGCTTCGAAAGCTTTCGGATGCTTCTTAGCGCTGTCCTCGTCGATCAAATCCAGATCCAAGGTAGCCTTCACGAGCCCGTCTATGACAAGCCCTTCTGTTCCCGGTTTGATCAGGACAGGATGGGACGCCAGCTTGGCGATGTTCGTAATAGCGGAATCGATGACCACCACTTGCGCGTTATTGACACGAATCGCTTCTTTAATGCGCACGGCAGTGAGCGGATTGGTTTCCGTAATATTGGAGCCGATGAGTACGATGGCCTTGGCTTTTGTCAGATCTTCCCAGTCGTTCAGGCTCCGTCCAACCCCCAAGGCATGCTGGGAAGCCTGGACGAAGTTGAGATGGCCGTAGCGCGCGCTGCTGTCGAGATGGTTGGTCCCGAACCCGACGCGCATGAGTTTCTGGAAGAGATACAGCTCTTCGTTGGTGCAACGGGCGGTGATCAGGCCAGCTATTGCGTCGGGTCCGTTCTTCCGTCTGATTTCGGAGAACCGATCCGCGACCTGGTGCATCGTTTCGAGCCAGGAAGCTTCGACGAGCTGATTGCCCTTACGAAGGAGCGGTTGCTTGAGGCGTGCGCCGCTGTCGATGTACTCGAATCCAAAACGCCCCCGCACACAGAGCCCGCCGTGCCCCTTGGCCGTTTCGGATCGGTCGCCCCATTTGTTCTTCCAGGATAGAGGCGAGGTCACGCGGACGACTTCAACGTCCTTGGTCTCAAGGTACATCTGGCAACCATCTCCACAATAGTTGCAGGTCGTCGTAGTTTTCTTCATCTGCCACGGTTTATACAAATACTTGGAGAACTTGTTCGTAATGGCGCCGACCGGGCAAACCGCAAGGCAATCTCCACAGAACTCGCAGGACAATGCCAAATCTCCCTTTGGCACCACTTGATTGAACCCGCCCTTCTTCATGAACTGGAGTGCATCGATCATCAACACGTCCTTACAGACATTGATGCACTCCGCGCAGGCGATGCAACGGTTCATATTGAAATCGAGCACCGGGCTGCGCGTATCTTCTGGAATGAGCTTCTGCTTCGCGCTGGCCAGGTTCGTGACCCCATGCTGGAAGGCCATGTCTTGCAGTTCACAGTGGCCGTCTGCGTCGCAGACCGGGCAGTCGAGCGGATGGACCGAGAGATGTTTTTCCACGGCTTTCTTCCTGGCCAGGAAGAGTTCGTCGCCGTCGGTTTTGATGATCATGCCGGCCGCGGCTTTGGCGGTGCAGGAACGGACGGGGGCTTTCTTCCCTTCCTGCATAACCAAACACATGCCGCAGGAACCGAAGGGATCGAAGGTGTAGTGGTAGCACATGGCCGGGATGATCTTACCCGTGCTCGATATCACGTCGTAGAGCGAAACCCCGCTCTTAGCCGTCACAGACTTCCCATCGATCGACAGTTCGATCGTCGCTGCTTCCACGTCAGGATTGGTTGCCGGCTTTAGTCCCATAGTTTTTTCCCAGTGCTGAGTCCTGAGTGCTGAGTTCTCAAGGGGCGCTCTGCATTCTTATGCTCAGCACTCATTTCCAAGCACTCAGCACTTTTCATCGGTCGCACTCTCCCATCACAATGTCATAGGTCCCGAAGATCGTCACCGCATCGGAAATCATGTAGCCTCTGGACATATGGTCGAATGCTCCCATGTGAATGAAGGATGGGGCGCGAATTTTCAAGCGGTACGGTTTCCCACCGCCGGTACTGACAATGTAGAATCCCAACTCTCCCTTGTGCGCTTCGGTCCCGCAATAGATCTCTCCAGGAGGGGCGTCGAAGCCCTGCGAGAAGAGCTTGAATTGCTGGATCATGGCTTCCAGATTCGTAAAGACTCGTTCCTTCGGCGGCAACGTGACGCTGGGCACATCGGCCATAATGGGACCATCCTGCATCTGCTCCAGGCATTGCCGGATGATCTTCACGCTCTCATACAATTCCTGAATACGGATCCAGTACCGATCATAGGTGTCGCCGTTCTTGCCGATCGGCACACTGAATTCGCATTTCGGATAGGCCGAGTAGGGCTGGTCTTTGCGGAGATCGTAGTCGACACCGGAGCCTCGGAGCGTGGGCCCACTGAGGCCGAAACTGACGGCGTCTTCTGCCGAGATGATCGCGACGCCCTTGGTTCTCCCGAGCCAAATCCGGTTCGTCTCCAAAAAGACGATGTACTCATCGATTTTCGGCGGGAAATAGTCCAAGAACTGTTTCAGCTTCTCAAGCAGCGAGGGAGTGAAATCCCGTTCGACACCACCAATGCGATACCAACTGGTGGTGAGGCGCGCTCCGCAGAGCTCGTCGAACCAATCCATCAGAATTTCCCGATCACGGAAACAATAAAAAAAGACGGTCATCGCGCCGATATCGAGCGCCTGGGTGCCGAGCCAAAACTGATGGCCGACGATCCGCTGGACTTCTGCGACGATCGTCCGAAGATACTCGGCACGATCCGGCACGGTAATATTCATCAGTTTTTCAACTGCCCGACAGTAGGCGAAATTGTTATACATGGCACAGACATAGTCGAGCCGGTCGGTATGGGGAATAAATTGGTGATAGGTGCCATCCTCTGCGAGCTTCTCCACTCCACGGTGCAGATATCCCAGCACCGGGGTAGATTTGACGAGGCGTTCCCCTTCCAATTCGAGAATCACTTTCAATACCCCATGGGTCGCGGGATGCTGCGGGCCCATATTGAGCAGGAGCTCCTCTGTGCGCAGGGTCGGAAGAGTCTCGCTCTCCGGATGGTCTGGATCGATCTTGTAAACAGTTGTTCGTTGATCTTCAAAAGCCATCGTCTGTCCTACCGAGCCGTTTCGTCCAGGAACTCGAACGTGTCGCGCCAGCCCTTGCCACGGAGCGGAAAATCTTTTCGCAACGGATATCCTTCGGTATAATCGTCCGGCATAAGAATCCGGCGGAGATCGGGATGGTGCCGGAAGCGGATTCCCATCATGTCATAGACTTCGCGCTCCATAAAGTCAGCGCCTTTCCAAATATCCGTCAGAGAATCCACAATGCAATCCGACTCCGGCACCCTCGTCTTCAGCCTGATGCGATGGCGCTTCCTGATCGAATAGAACTCATAGACCACTTCAAATCGCTCCTCGTCGTCCGGCCAGTCGACTGAACTCACATGCACGATGTAGTCGAAGTCCATGGAGGGCTCGTCATGAAGAAATTGCGCGATTCCATGGAGTCGATCCCTCGTCACCGTCACCGTAAGATCGCCGCGCCATTCAACGGCTTTGACGAAGCCGGTGGAATAGTTTTCTTGAATTCGGTTGGCCAGTTGCTGCAAAGACATCGATCGAGACCTATACTTTAAGGCCGGGTTTCACCTGATCCGGCTGCTTCAGAAACACGGGTTTCAGCATGATTCGTTCTTGCAATTTCAGGATGCCGTCGAAGAGCGCTTCCGGAGTCGGAGGGCAACCAGGCACATAAATATCGACCGGAACAAAGCGATCAACGCCCTGGACGACGCTATAACTATCGTAGATATTCCCAGACGTTGCGCAAGATCCCATGGCAATGACATATTTCGGCTCAGGCATCTGATCGTATAGTTTTCGAATGACCGGGGCCATCCGTCGGCACACGGTTCCTGCCACGATCATCAGATCGGACTGGCGTGGGGAGGCTCGAAAGACACCGGCGCCATAGCGGTCCATATCGTACCGTGACGAGACAGCAGCAATCATTTCAATCGCACAACAGGCTAACCCAAATGTCATCGGCCAGAGTGACCCCTTGCGGCCCCAATTCACTGCTTTCTCTATTGTCGTAATGATGACATCGGACGTGCCGTCCTTGTCATGACGGCCAATTTGGATCAGTCCCATTCCAGGGCTCCCTTCCGCCACGCATAGACATAGGCCACCAAAAACAATCCGATGAAGATCAACATCTCAATCAACCCAATCAACTCGATCTTGGTGAAGACGACTGCCCAGGGATACAGAAAGATGACTTCGATATCGAAAATAACGAACAACATCGCGAATATGTAATACCGAACTGGGAAGGGCATCCGAGCATCCGAGAACGGCTCCGCCCCACATTCATAGGTCGAGAGCTTCTCCGATTCCGGATATTTCGGATGGACCAGATAACTGACGACCAGCGACCACAGGCCAAACGTCAGAGCAATGACAACAAAAAATAGAATCGGAAAGTATCTGGTCAGATACTCAAGAAGTAACTCAGACCCACTCATAGGGATAACCTTCTCAACACCTTGAGAAATATATGGAGTGTGGAATTTTAGACTCTGAATTACAGAGATGCAAGCGTTCAAAAGACCTGGGGAATCGACCCGAAAGTCCTAGACACATGCCTGGCATGACTAGGTTTTTACTTTTCTATAGAGGAGTTTTTCGTTTTGTTTGGCAGAGTGGTTGACATGCGGTCTGACGGCATACGCAGGTGGGAGGATGATACGTGGTCGATTTGATCCCATTCAGGCTCCAGCGCCGAAAAGGCCTTGGCTTTCTTGCGTCTGTGAATCTGGGTCTCGATTCGAGGACGACCTTGGCGTTGAGCATCGCGGGTCGGAGGCTGACCAGGTACCATGATGCTTCTTCTCCTTGAAAAATTATTCCCGGAGACACCATAGCATCCCGTGATTTGGAGGATCAAACGGACAAGGCCTCAATATTCTTGACAATGCAGGACGATTTGCTATGGTTCTGACAGTACCACTTGCCTTTTACGAAGGACAACCACCATGTCTAACTATGCAATGAAATATGTCTTCCCTCTTATGGCCTGGACTTTGGCTGCACCACTCCTTCCACTAGCCTGGGCAATCGACGACCTCAATTCAATCCGATTCGGAGAAGCCGCACTGACCTATTCGTCCGGCTCCATCCAGCAATCGACGCCACAAGATGGGTATGTGAACGTGGTCACCGGTGACAACCAAACCACCGGGGATCACATGATATCGGGAGCCAAGGACTCCTTATACCTCCGCCTAAAAACCCCCAATGATGTTGCACTCGGAGATCATTACACGATCTACAAACGACCGCACAAAGTGTTCCATCCGACCACCGGTCAATACATGGGGTACCTGGTCAATCGACTGGCTGTGGTCGAGGTCACTCAAGTTGATAAGGATCTCACCACCGTTCAGGTCGTGCGGGCTTATGAAGCGATATCACCAGGTGACCCGGTAATGAAATTCGTGTTTCCGACTAATGAGGAAGCCACGGTTGGCGAAACTTCCGCAGACAATGTAGAGGGACGGATTGTGGAATTCCAGTCCAACATGGGCACCATGAACATGGTCGCACAAAGGAATGTCGTCTATCTGGACCGGGGACGGAAAGACGGGATCAGACCGGGAGACCGAATGGAGATCGTTCGGTCCGGAAGAAATCTTCCTCAACAAGTCGTAGGCGAATTGAGGGTCCTGTCCCTGGAAGACCAAACTGCCACGGCACTGATCACAAAGTCGATCTCCCGTATCCTCAAAGGTGACCGCTTCAAGGTGAAGGGTCATACTCCAGAAGCGATGCCGATTTCTCAATCGCCACTGCAGTCGCTGGGTGGCGCTCCTGCGCAGGATGTCTCCCCCGCTGCTGCTCCTCCTCCGAGCAAATTCCAGGTCAAGAATGTCACCGGTGACACCCGAATCAGTCTGAGTGACTTGATGAAACAGCTTCGGTTCGAATCAGGAGAAGCCACGATCACCTCAGACGGCTATCAGGTACTGGACGAACTGATTGTACATCTCAAGAATGCTGCCGACGATCGATTGATTCGAGTCGAAGGTCATGCCGATAACATGGAAATCGGCCCTTCGCTGAAGTCGATCTACCAGACAAACTGGGACCTGTCGAAAGCTCGGGCTGATCAAAAACCTGCTACTCCAGCTGCCCCTCTACAGTAAACTCATTCAAGTATCGTGGGGAGAGTTGACGAGGCATCGTCGACTCTCCCTGATTCCCTTCAAAGCCCTATCGTTCATTCTCTCTCATTGTTCCCCCTTTTCCTGTGCTGCTACAATGCCGCATGATTTCGACTCAGGCAGCCCCTCCTCGCAGAGAGCCAGAGGCCTTATTCGCAGATGTCATTGTCCCACGGCATCTGGCAGGCCCCTTCACCTACACTGTGCCCTTGTCGCTCAGTCCTACGCTGCGGATTGGACATCGCGTGCTCGTACCCTTCGGACGGTCAGTCCTCCAAGGGGCTGTGATCGCCCTCTCCCATGTTCTTCCTCAAGGCCTTGATCGAGCACGCCTCAAGGAGATTTGCTCATTACTCCCGGAAGGAACCGCAACAGATATACCTGAAAACTTGTTTCAGCTCTCACGACAGGTGGCCGAGCAATATGTCGCGCCATGGGGACAATGTCTCAGGTTGGTGCTGCCTCCTGCGCCCAAACCTCGAACGCTGGTCAGTCGCTACGAACTGACGGAACAAGGAAGAGCTGCGCTTGAGGCTCGAAAATCCTGCTCGATGAAAGCACGGGCGCTTCTCACACGTATTGGTAAAAACACTTCGGGACTTCGACGGTCGTCCCGCAGTCCTGGTCTGGACGAATTGTTAGACGATCTCAAGGTTCGCGGGTGGGTGGTGGAGGTCCAGAACCTACCATCTACTTCGGCGGTGCTTCTCACCCAGCCAACCAGGCAAGCGAACCAGGGCGGTTTCGACGTCACCGCACCGCGCATTCCTGACCCCTCACTGTCTTGGTCGGAGCCACTATTCAATGCGCTGAGAGGTCAAGGACCCACTCGGATCCTTGTGCAGGCTTCCTGGACCGATCGGTTGAGGCTGTTGCAGCAGGCCATTCACCTCATGCTCGACCGTGGACAGACGGTCCTCATCATCGTTGGCGAAGCAGAACGGGCTCAATGGATTGCCGGCTTGATCCGCAATGAAGAGACAAGCATCTCTCCGGTCTACTTCCACAGCGGTCTTTCAGATCAGCTGAAAGCCGAAATCTGGGATCAGATTCATCGGCAGATCGTTCGCGTGGTCGTGGGGACTCGGTCCGCCATTTTTCTCCCATTGACTGCAATCGGGATGATGTGGATCGAGGGAGAAGAAGATGCCGCGCTCAAAGAACCACAGGAGCCACGCTATCATGCACGGGACGTGGCCTGGCTGCGGGCGCGGGATGAGCAGGCAGTGCTGGTTTTGAGTTCTGCCCATCCCTCCCTTGAAACCAAAGATGCAGTGGAGCAACGAGGAATCGTTGTCCATCACCCACTACCATCTCGTGCGCGAGCAAACATACAGGTCGTTGATTTACGAGACCATAGTCGTGGCACGGTATTGAGCCAGCCGCTCGTTCAGGCCATCGGGCAAGCGATCAGTCGTCGGGCTGGCGTCCTGCTGTTTCTCAATCGGAAGGGTTATGCGGGAGCCCTCGTCTGTCGTGACTGCGGTCAGGTTCCCCGCTGTCCTACCTGTCGTGTGGCACTGATGTACTCTCGGCAGGCAGGTCGTCTGCTCTGTTCCTACTGCGGGAATGCTAGCCCCCTCCCCGAGACCTGCGTCTCCTGTTCAGGCCCTCGCATGCAGCTGATTGGAGAGGGCACAGAGCGGGTGGAAGAGGATGCGAAGCGATTGTTTTCTCACGCAACAGTGATTCGGCTCGATGGAGATACCGTGCGACGGCCGGCGCAGGCCACGGCCCTCTGGCAGAGAGTCGCACAAGGGAAGTGGGATATCATCGTTGGGACACAATTGCTGCTCCGCCGTGGCCCTCTCCCGACGATGGGCCTCGTTGGGATTGTGCAGGCGGACGCAGGACTCAGCGTGCCGGATTTCCGATCCGCCGAACGTACCTATCACACGCTCCTTGACGCGGTCGGTCTCGCCGATCCGGCAGAGGCCGGCGGCCAGGTTATCGTGCAGACGTATCTGTCATCTCACCATGCAATTCGGGCTGTGGTTGAAAATGACGAATCCATCTTCTCATCAGAGGAGCGATCCCATCGGACTGCATTGGGCTATCCGCCCATGGTCCATTTGATCGCCCTCCTTGTATCTGGGACGGACGAGAAAGCGGTTCACGACGCGGCTAAGGTCTGGGTGGATCGGCTCACCAACTGCACTCCACCAGCCGTGGTTGGACAGAAGGCCGTAGCAACGGCCCTCTCGACTATTCCATCGATTGGGAGACCCGATCATCTCACTGTTCTGGGGCCTGTCCCCTCTCCGGTACCGAAACTCCGGGGACGGTATCGGTGGCAAATCCTTGTCAAATCATCCGAACGGGAAACGGGACTCGATGCTGTCCGGATCACAGTCAAGGACATGGAGCGAGCGTATCAACGCCGAGCTATCAAGTTCGATGTCGACGTCGATCCAATCGAGATGTGGTAGATGCTACTTTTTCGTATGGGGACGTTCTGATTGTGATGCAGGTAGATGATTCTCTGTTTCCTCACTCGATGAAACAGCGCTGGGCCGACTGGCTCGCTTGAAGAATCCATAGGAAAACGTGATCCAGAAGACCGCCGAGAAGAGTCCCATCAAAACCGCTGAGAGCATCGTCCCCATTTGCTCGTCGGTCGGCTCCGCTGTGATCGAGCGGATCTGAACCATTGTGACAATGGGCCAAGCAAGACTCTCCAACCCAAGCAAGAGGGTGGCCCAGGCCCAGACCAGCCCAACCGTGCGCCCCTGCCAGATGAGAAATCCTGCGACTCCTCCTGCAACCAGAAAAACTTCCCATGGTGAGAACGAGTCCCACGCCAGCCACGCGCCCGCCGCTACAACGAGACTGCCGAGCAAGGCATTGATTTGAGGGCTCCACCAGGTCATGACCATACTGGTATTGTTCTCCGTGAGCGATGCGCAAGCTAGTGTGAGTTCCAATGGTGTGTTTGTCAATCGAGGTATCCGTCGGCTAACCTGCCAGCCGAACGCTCACCGCAGCAATGAATCCACGATTACAACAGAAGCGCTCATGAATTATGCTGGCCCGGACTACTGCCTCGCCCGACAGCGTGAAAGAGCTTCGTGCATTCCTCTCCAGTAAGCGTCTTCCACTCTCCTGAAACCAAGCCATCGAGCATAATGTGCATGATCCTGACACGATGCAGCGTGAGCACCCGATACCCCAAAACTTGGCACATGCGCCTGATTTGTCGATTCCGGCCCTCGGTCAGGATGATGCGGAACCGAGCCGGACCGAGTCGTTCAATGCGGCAGGGTTTGGTCTGGCGATCGAGAATGACGACTCCTTGAGCCAGGCGGTCCATGAACGATTGATCAAACGGATGATCGACTGACACCTCATATTCCCGTTCATGCCCATGCTCGGTTCGCAAAATCTCGTTCACGATGTCCCCGTCGTTCGTGAGAAGGATGAGGCCGGAGGAATCCTTGTCGAGCCGACCGATCGGAAAGATCCTTTCTGGATGGCCGATCTCCGCAATAATATTCCGAGGCACATGCGATTCACTGGTCGTCGTCACACCTATCGGCTTGTAATACTTGATATAGAGCGAAGCCGTTCCCCAAGGAATCACCTGACCATCTCGCGCAATGACATCATGAGGGCCGACTTGATCTCCCAAGCAGGCCACCCGCTGATTGATAGTCACACGGCCGGACTCGATCAGGCGATCGGCCTCTCGTCGAGAACAGATGCCGTGCTGTGTGAAGAATTTATTGATGCGAAGCTGGTCGGTCACAAGATGACTAGCTGTTTTAGCAGGTTGCGGAAAAGCTCAGTTTATACGCAATACATCGTTGGAATCTTACAGGCTGGTACCAAAGTCAATACCCAGCAAGGCCGCAGCGAGCGAAGAGGCGAGGCGTACGCTTCGGTACGTTGAGCCCCTGAACGATGCGGGAACGCCGCTGGCGGGCTTTTTCAGCATCCTGTTAGTGGACGCGACGGCCCGCCTTGATCCGCCCTAACATACGGTAGATCAACCGGGCGATACAAAACTGTGGTGCGACGAACCCTTCGATGGGGGCGATCTCACTGATGTCCATCCCAAGGATGCCTGGCCCTTTAGCTAAGGCTGAGATGAGACTCAGCGTATCGTACCACCCCAACCCGCCAGGCTCTGGCGTGCCGAGTGCGGGAACCAACGAGGCATCCAGTCCGTCACAATCGAACGTCAGATACACCGGTCCGCGACAGGCCTTCACGACATCGGGAACCCAGCGTGAGGCTTTGCCTTCGTAAGGGCCTGAAGGATCAAGAATCTCGGCGGCAAAGAACGTGGCAATTCGATCAGTACTCTTAATGCAATCGATCTCCTCAGGAGAAATGGATCGAATGCCGACTTGTACTAGCGGCAACCCGCCATCGACTACGCGAGCCATCACGCTGGCATGGCTATACGGATTTCCTTGATAGGCCTTCCGCAAGTCGCCATGTGCATCGATTTGCACCACGCACAGATTAGGATAGTGTCGGGCATGGGCTCGGATGGCGCCAAGCGCGCCGGTATGCTCCCCGGTCAAAGTGACGACAAACCGTCCGGTACCGACGTGAGGAGCAACGAACGCGTCGATAGCATCCACCGCTTGCGCATCGACTTTGCCATCCAGATCGAGCGAGCGGATGGTGGCCACCCCGCCCCACTCTCGATAAGGCTCACACCGAAGTGTTTCGTCGTATAGCTCGACTTGCTGGGAGGCTTCGATGATGGCTGACGGGCCTCGATCGGAGCCCAGCACATAACACGAAACAGAGACATAGTTCTGAAAGTACGGGCGGGAAAAATAATTGGCTGGGGGACTAGGAATCGAACCTAGGTAGTCAGATCCAGAGACTGACGTCCTACCGCTAGACGATCCCCCAACCGGAGATCACAGTAATATACGGCGTGTGATTCCGTCAAGATCGACGCGGGTTTACTAGCGACAGTCCGCCAATTACACTGAGGCTCGCTCGATTCCCTGGCGGAGCCGAAACAATGTTCGGTCTCGCCCCAACACCTCCATGACGTCGAAGAGGCCAGGGCTCGCAGTGCGACCGGTCAGGGCCACGCGAACAGGCTGGGCAAGCTGACCTATCTTCATTCCCTCTTCTTCAACGAATGTCTTGAAGGTCGCTTCCCATTCTTGCTTGGAAAACATCGGAAGGGACTCAAACCGTGCAAGCAGCTTGCTCAGAGTCGGCGCCAGGGCTGGGGTAAGAAACTTCTTTACCGCCTCCTCGTCAAACGAGACCGATTGTCCCAGATACGGCCTGACCCAATCGACCATTTCCACCAGCGTTTTAGCCCGCTCTTTGACCAGCACAACCAGCTGTGCGAGCCGATCAGCCGGCATGGCTGAAACTTCATCTTGTAAGCCCGCCTCCCTTAACAGCGGCACGAGCGCCTGTGCCACCTGATCGGGATGGCTAGTCTTGATGTATTCGGCATTGAGCCACAGCAGCTTTTCAGGGTTGAAGACAGCGGCGGAGGTCTGTACGTTCTTCCAGGCGAATTTTTCGATCAGCTCCTGCCGGACAAACAATTCTTGATCGCCGTGTGACCAGCCGAGTCGGACCAGATAGTTGACCATTGCCTCCGGGAGATACCCCATGTCTTTGTAGGCCATAATCGAGGTGGCCCCGTGTCGCTTGGAGAGTCGGGCTTTGTCCGACCCAAGAATCATCGGCAGGTGGCCAAAATGCGGCACCGGGAAACCGAGTGCCTCAAAAATAGGAATTTGTCGTGGCGTGTTGGTGAGATGATCATCGCCCCGTACGACATGCGTAATGTTCATCAAGGCATCATCGACCACGACGGAAAAATTGTACGTTGGATACCCGTTGGATCTGAGAATGATCAGATCATCCAGTACGCTATTGTCGAAGATGATCTTTCCCTTAATCAGATCATCGACCACCGTCTCTCCCTCTTGCGGAGCCTTGAAGCGCAGCGCTGCATCGCCTGCCTGATTCGTGAGGCCCCGGTCTCGGCAGCGACCATCGTATTTCTGCGGCAATCCCTTGGCCTCGGCCTCCTTACGCCTCGCGTCGAGCTCTTCTGCTTTGCAGACACACCAATAGGCCGCACCTTTTTCCAGCAGTTTCATCGCATAACTGCGATAGAGATCGATCCGCTCAGTCTGACGGAATGGCCCCTCATCCCAATCGAGACCCACCCACTTCATGCCCTCGATAATCGCTTGGATCGATTCGTCCGTCGATCGACTCTGATCCGTATCCTCGATACGAAGAATGAAGACACCCTTCTGCTGACGGGCGAAGAGCCAATTGAATAGCGCCGTGCGGACCCCTCCAATATGAAGAAATCCAGTCGGGCTGGGCGCGAATCGTACTCGTACCTGAGTCATTACATGCTCACTGATGTGATACAAAAAGCTCGGTATCTATAACACGCAGGGGAAAACCTTGTACAGAAATCGAAGCGCTTCCATCTTGTCGTAGCTTCTGCTATGAGGAAGAAGGAAATCATATGGCCGAATTCATCCAACCTGCGACGGTACTCTCGGTAAACGATCTCACTCATCACACTCGCCAACTGGTGCTCCTTCCCACCGTTCAGAAAATCGCGTTTCAGCCAGGGCAATGGGTTTCACTCAAGCTGCCGGTCGGCGCCACACCACCGCTCAACCGGGCCTATTCAATGGCCGCGCCGAGCACCGCGTCAGGCGAGTTGACCTTGATCTTCGATCGCGTACCAGGTGGCGGTGGCTCCAACTATCTCTATACCCTCAAACCTGGGGACACCACACAGCTCTCAGGCCCCTATGGGAACTTCACGCTTCCAGCTCCACTTGACCGAGAATTGATCCTCATCGCCCGTTACACCGGCCTTGTCCCAGTCCGCTGCATGTTGAAGCATCTGTATGCACAGAGACAGACGGCGGCCATTCTCCTCATGGCCGTTGCCCCTGCTGAGGATGAACTGCTCTTCCATCAGGAACTACTCATGCTGGCAGTAACCCATCCGGGGTTTCGCTATCTTCCACTAGTCGCCGCCGGAGGAGAGCAACAGGGCGTCGATCTCACACTCTCGATGCTCCGCCCATTGATCGATCATGCGCCTAAAGTGATACCGATGGTCTGCGGGACAAGAGGTTTCGTTCGGCCGGTGCGAGCGTATTTTGTCGAGGCGGGGTATGACCGGAAGGAAGTAAAAATAGAGACCTACGATTAATAGGCGGGTTAATGGCCTTCCTTGACGAGATTCTTATTGACCGCCGGAATCTCAACTACAATATCTTTCGTGCCGTTCGGCACACATTGGCAACCGAGTCGTGACTGCAGTGTGGTGATCGGAGCCTCTTCCAGCTGATCGAATTCATCGTCTGTGCCTTCGTTGCAACTCTCAAGCCCCTGCTTCACAATGACGTGACAGGTCGAACAGGCGCAGACACCTCCACAGACATGTTCCAACGCAACCCCATTGCTCATCGCTACATCCAAAAGACTCCCCGGAAGCCCCGTTGGGCCATAAGGAATCTTGGTTGGATCGACCTCAACCTTCGTTACCACACCGCCAGGAGCGATAAAGGTGATGGTATAGGCGACTTGAGGAAGCTCGTAATCAGTTTTTTCAATATAGGGGTTAGTTCCGCCCATAATGCCGTTCCTTTCTTACCCGACTCAATCTTGCTTCATAGTGTTGACAGTCTAGAAATCTGCGTGCTATTGTTAATCCGACCATATTGATCGGAGATCATTATAGTCTCCGACCATGAAGATCGGCAATAGCAATGTTGAAGATTTCAAAAAAAGCAGATTATGCCCTCATGGCCCTTCAGCACATCGCTGCTGTCCAGTTCGGCGATATAACGCCGGGGCGCGTGGTAAATACAAAAGAGATTGCGGAAGAATATAACATCCCCCTCGAACTGCTGGCCAAGGTGCTCCAGACTCTTGCGAAGAACGCGCTGATCGAAAGCCACAATGGCCCCAAGGGCGGATACGTATTGGCCCGACGCCCGCACCAAATTACCATCGCGCAAATTCTCGAAAGCATCGAAGGCCCCTTAGGTATCACCGATTGCTCGCATGAGAAGGACGGAGAGCTCTGCATGCAGCGGGACAATTGCCATATCCGCACACCGCTGTTAAAAGTTCAGGACAGCATTGCTCAATTGCTCAATAACATGACCCTACAAGACATGATGGGCGGCATGCCTCTCATTACCATTCAGTCCCCTGCGGCACAAGGAGTTGAACGATGAAACTACCGATTTTCCTGGACAACCACTCAACGACGCCGATGGATCCACGCGTATTGGAAGCCATGCTCCCGTATTTCGTGGAGAAATTTGGAAATGCGGCCAGCCGCAACCATGCCTTCGGGTGGGCAGCGGAAGAAGCCGTCGAGAACGCGAGAAAACAGATCGCAAAGCTGATCAAAGCAGATCCGAAGGAGATCGTCTTCACAAGCGGCGCCACCGAATCGGACAATCTTGCGATCAAGGGCGTGCTGGAAATGTACAAGGAGAAGGGCGACCACATTATTACCTCGTCTACCGAACACCGCGCCGTGCTCGACACGGCCAAATCGTTAGAGGGAAAAGGCAAAGCGGCAGTCACCTATCTCCCTGTCGATAAATTCGGGATGGTGAATCCCGAAGATGTGCGGAACGCCATCACGGAAAAAACAGTCCTCATTTCCGTCATGCTGGCGAACAATGAAATCGGCACGATCAACCCCGTCAAGGAGATTGGCAAGATCGCCAAGGAGAAAGGCATCCTCTTCCACTGCGATGCGACGCAAGGTGTCGGCAAGATCCCTGTCGATGTGCAAGATATGGGTATCGATCTCATGTCCTTTACGAGCCATAAGATGTACGGCCCCAAAGGAGTTGGAGCGCTCTATGTAAGAAAGAAGAACCCTCGCGTGCGCATTGCGGCTCAAATGGACGGCGGTGGGCATGAACGCGGCATGCGTTCCGGAACGCTCCCGGTACCCTTAATCGTCGGATTCGGCAAAGCCTGCGAACTCTGCGAGCAGGAGATGGCAAAAGACACTGCGCGGTTGATTGCGATGCGCGATCGTCTGGAGGCCAGCATCATGAAAGCCCTCGAAGAAAGTTATCTGAACGGCCATCCGACCAACCGACTCCCCGGCAACCTCAATATCTCCTTTGCCTATGTGGAAGGCGAGTCGTTGCTGATGGGGATGAAGGATATTGCCCTCTCCTCCGGTTCGGCATTCTCAGCGGCGGGACGACCGACCTGTTGCTCCTCGACGTGACGCCCCTCTCCCTCGGCATCGAGACCATGGGCGGCGTGATGAGCAGCGTCATCCGACGAAACACGACCATTCCGGCCGGCGCGAAAGAGATGTTCACAACCTACGTGGACGGCCAGACTGGCGTGGACATTCACATTCTTCAAGGTGAGCGCGAGTTGGCAAAAGACAATCGAAGCCTGGCGCGATTCAGGCTCAAGGTGCCGCCCTTGCCCGCCGGTGTGCCACGTATCGAAGTCACGTTCTTGATCGACGCAAACGGCATTCTGAACGTCCTGGCGAAGGACATGCGGACGGGGCAAAGCCAGTCTATCGAGGTCAAGCCTTCCTACGGTTTGTCGGACAGCGAAGTAGAGAAAATGATCGAGGACTCATTCAAGTTCGCCTCGGATGACATTTCCGCTCGCAAGTTGATCGAAGCGCGGCTAGATGCTGGTGCATTGATTACAACGACGGAGAAATCCCTCCTGGAGGGAGGCCATCTCATCGCATCAGACAACATTGCCGCCACTCGTGCCGCGCTGGCAGCGCTGTCCACTGCCAAAGACGGTGCGGATGCGCGCGCCATTCGCGCGCGCATGGCGGATCTCGAACAGGCTGCAAAGCCTCTGACCGTCGCGCTCCTGAACGATTCACTCACGAAGGGGCTGCAAGGGAAAAAGGTCTCTGAGGTCACATAGCGACGATCCCGTACCGATACCGCAATCAAACATCAGCGAGAACATGAGGAGTGGGTATGGATCTGAAATGGCAGGATGCAGAGGATATTGCGATCCGTTTAGTCGAAGAACATCCGGAGACAGACCCGCTCACGGTTCGATTCACCGACATGCACACCTGGATCGTGGCACTCCCAGACTTCAAGGACGATCCAAAAAAATCGAACGAGAAAATCCTCGAAACAATCCAGATGGCCTGGCACGAAGAGTATCAGGACTCGAAGTCCTGACTTCTTATACGTCCTACCTTGAAGCGCTGCCAAAGTCCGTTGCGTTCAACCAGCCTGTCATCACCAAGTTATTGTATTGCCACAGAAATCACACGTGACCCAATATAGTAGGTGAGGGAGTTGCCTTCTCTGCAACACCAGGGCTCCCCCTCCCTTTGGGGCATTGTGAAAGCACAAGGGATTCGGCATAAATGGGGCTGGCCCGACGAGCAAACTGGAGCCTCTCCCATGTCCAATATCTTGAATATGAGCGCACACACGAGTGACGAGGAATTGCAGCACATCACGAGCTTACTGCTCTTTCACCTCGTGGAGCGATGTGGCGGGCAGATTCAATTTAAGATGGAGGATGTCCATCGGGTCCGTGAAAGCCTGACGACCAAAATGGTACAAATGCAGGTAGGCCACGAAGTGCGCCTGCGCATCATCGATCGCCTGCCGGAACTTTCCTAAACTTCCACTCGACTTCAGTTATCGTTACGCCTAACTATAGGCCATGCTCCTAGACTGCCAACAGACTCTAATTCACCGATATAAGCATCTCTAGACTGACCTCCTCCGTGCCTCCCAGAACGACCCATCAGAACTCTACCAGGTAGAAACATTCGGAAATTCCCTCGCGGACTCGGTCAGTTTCTGCTTCCTTTTCCATGAGGGTTTCGGCGGCTTCCCGATCCTCCACCAATGTAGGCAATTAGCTCCTTGTGCCCGTCAACTGGCAAGACGACAAAACTAGGGACTAGTAGCTGTATAGAATAGAGAGTAGTGACCCATCTGGGTCAGTGGCACAGGGCCAATATTGCGCAAGTATTGAACATCCGAGTAGACTTGCTCTCACCTGAGTGCTCAGGCTGTATGTGTCCCGCAAGAGGCTTATACGTTGAGCGGAAGTTCTGTAATCAATTTGGAGATTCTAGAACATGTCGGTCCCCAGTGAAGTTGTCGAGTACCTTGATTCGAGGTTTCCGCAGGCCAAGAAGGACGAAAATTTCAAGCTAAGTAGCGGCGATGCTCCAGCTGCAGCGTATTTGCTTCGTCTGCTTGAAGGCTTGCCTTCAGAGATCGTCACCCTGAAGGGAGAAGCACTCGCAGAATTTGGGGAGTCGATAGAGTCACTTCGTTTTACCATCGATGCTTGGAGTACTGGTGACAGCAACCGAATCCTGCAGAAGCTGCCTGGACGCGGAGGCATAAACCCACTCACCTTTCTTCGGAAGCACTTAGCCAATCTTCCTGACAGTGTCGTTTTGCCTCATACAATAGAACTTGCTTTCATCCCTGATCGCCAGCTACGAGACGGTTTACGGCTCGATATCGGTGCTGCGAATCGGTCATTTGGGGCAGCTGATTGGAAGGGCTGCACGGTTGTGTCCGGCTCGGTAGTTGAAGCGCTCCTTTTGTGGACTCTCGATGATCGGGAGGCCCAAAATCCTGGACAGGTGGACACTGCAGTTAAGACACTGTTCGCCTCAGGGCACTTCACCAAATTACCTCCAACAAACCGGAATTTTTGGAACCTCTCACAACTGATTGAAGTCTCGCATCACCTAGAAATCATCAAGGACAACACAGCAGCGCAGTGTCGCATTGCCAAGGAATTCAGGAATTTAATTCATCCAGGCAAGGTAGTGAGACTAGCGGAAAGCTGTAATCGAGGCACAGCACTTTCTGCGCTTGCGGCTATAGAGCACGTCTCTAAAGATCTCTCGTGAAATACCGACCGATGTGGTCTAGCGCAAGATAGCGCTGGCGACACTGCGATCGAAGTGCATGGCTTCGGACATGAAGCTACCTTGGGATCATGTAAGAGAAAAGGAAATAGGTCTGTAAGAGAATCTCGATGCTCCACATCTCATCACACGTCACGATCCCTGACTCAGAAATCGACATTCATGCGATGCGGTCGCAGGGTGCTGGTGGGCAGAATGTGAACAAAGTCTCGTCCGCGATTCATTTGCAGTTCGATATTGCCGCCTCGTCGCTGCCGCCGTTCTATAAAGAGGAGTTGCTGAAGCTGAGAGATCACCGCATCTCAGAGGGGGGCGTGATCACCATCAAAGCTCAGCAGCACCGAAGCCAGGAGCAGAATCGAGAGGATGCTCTCACTCGGCTGAGCGAACTCATTCAGAGCGTGGCCATCCCGCGTAAGAAGCGCAGAGCCACGAAGCCGACGAAGGGTTCGAAGCAACGGCGGTTGGAGAGTAAGACCAAACGTGGGAAATTGAAAACACTCAGACGGACGCTGGAGTAACTATTGCGCGTGACACTCCGTTCGTATCGAGTAGGACTTCACCGGCGCTTCACGAATGCGTTTCACGTTATTCCACGGACGCCAGCGACCCTAAGATGTGGTACCCGCCATCGACGTAAATCACTTCTCCGGTAATTCCCCGTCCTAGCGGACTGACCAAGAATAACGCCGTGTCGCCCACTTCGCCTTGTTCCGTGGCGCGGCGGAGAGGCGCGAACTCCCGGTGGTGATCCACCATCTTGCTGATGCCGGAGACGCCACGGGCGGCGAGCGTCTTAATCGGGCCAGCGGAGATGGCATTCACTCGGATGTTCTTGGGGCCGAGGTCGTGAGCCAAATAACGGACGCTGGCTTCGAGCGCGGCTTTGGCGACTCCCATGACGTTGTAATGAGGTACGACTCGTTCTGCTCCGAGGTAGGTCAGCGTCACGACGGAGCCCCCTTCGGACATCAATGGCACAGCGGCTCTTGTCACAGCCACAAGGGAATAGGCGCTCACGTCAAGCGCTGTCGCAAACCCCTGGCGTGTTGTGTTGACAAACTGGCCGGTGAGCTCCTCGCGCGGGGCAAATGCGACAGAATGGACAAGAAAATCCAGCCTCCCGAACTCTTTCTGGACCTGCTGCATCAGCGAGGCAATCTCGGTATCGCTCCCCACATCGCAGGGAAAAGCTTTCGCGCCGGACATGGTAGCGACCAGTTCTTCGACATTCTCCCGCAGTCGCTCGTTTTGGTAGTTGAAGAAGAGCTGCGCGCCTTGGCCGGCTGCCGATTGGGCAATGGCCCAGGCGATACTATGCTTGTTCGCCACGCCGATGATGAGCCCCTTTTTACTCTCAAGTAACATAGTGTGCCTCTGACTAAGTGGTAAAGATGCGTGAAACGCCGGCTTCGTTCTGAAAGAGATGCGCTACGAACGATGTGTCACGTGCAACGAGGCATCTCTTCGTTCTGGGCGCTGAAGATAGCACGATTTACTACCTGACGCCAGGATGGCAAATGGATGGGCTAATTGGCTTTTGCGGCGTTGGCTTTGAGCTGAGCCAATACTTTTGCCGCTTCAGGAGCAAAATCATCCAGCTTTTGGGCTTGAGCAAGATCCAGCGCTTCGGAGGCGAGTGAAAGGGCGTCACCGTGGCGGCCATCGGCACAATAGCTCTTGGCCAGACTCAGTCTGGCATTGACGGACTGTGGCGATTTCAGAAGCACATACCGAAGGAGCTTCTCGCCCTTTTCTTTGTCGCCTCCAAGCAGGAAGGGAAGCCTGAGAAGGAACGTCCCCTTCGCCGACAATGCGTCAAGGTGATCGGGTGCAAGCTCCAATGTTCGGTCGAGCTCTTTCGTCATGCGGCGGAATCCCATCATCGACGTGATGTTCAACTCCCCGTCGACCCTCATTAATTCGCCCAAATTACAAAATAGCGCGAAGTGGGCATCGGCAGATCGATCGTCCAGAGCCACGGCTCGCTCCCCCAGCGCCTGGCCCCTTTCAAAATGGCCGATGCGGCTAGTCCGGTCTTGAGCGACACGACCTTCGTAGCACTCTTTCATTGCCCCATGAATCAATAGCTGGGGCGATTGTTGTGCCAGGAGGACGGTGGGGCTTGCCAGGATCACACAGCCGAACAGAACGAGGAATGGATACTTCATCTTCCCTACCGTTGAAGGGGAACCTGGAGATGAAGCAATCCATCTCCCAATTCGAGATGGCGTGTATATCATGGCTCGTGAGAAGTTTGCTACGGCAAATTCGCTCGCCCTCCCGCGATCGGTTTCTTCGTCGCACCTCAAAAAGGCTTGTTTGCCACCTTGCGCAATGTACAAAACGCCGTGACCATCGTTTGATATGAATAATGGGCATTCCGACCGCTTGGATTTGGCAAGACGAACACAGGCCGACCCGCCAAGGTCTCGTCCTGTAACCCAAGACTGATTCGTCCGACTCGGTACTCTGGGAATACCATTCGATAAATCGTGACACCGAGCAGCGCGACTGTGTCAGGGTGATAGCGCTTCACTGTGGCGATGAGTCTCTTCCTTCCAGCTTCGTATTCTCGTGGCTTAAGCACATCGATCCCGCTACTGGGCCGCTGGATGATGTTGGTTAGGCCAAGCCCCCAATCCGGAAGACGCCAATCGTGTTGGTGTGTGAGTGGCTCTGGCACAAGCCTTGATTCAAACAAGAGCTTCCAGAAACGGTTCGAGTGTCCGGCGAAGTGATGTCCTATAGCAGCTGAGCGAAGGCCGGGATTGATACCGACAAAGAGGATACGGACTCCTGGCTTAATGTGATCACTGAGCCGTTGGCGAGATAGGGCATCTTGTGAAGGTCGTAGAACGGTTTTCTTCATTGTCGTGCTGCCATCTCACCCTGGGGATGGATTTCCTCTGACCTCTGTTGTCCGCCTCAACCAGGGTACGCCATCCAGTACTGAGGCGGTTTAGCTTCCATCAGCAATTTCGCCACAGAAAAATTACAGTCACGCTAGCCCGGTAGGTCCTGATAACATTCATAACAGATTGATATATCACAAAAGGCATGGCCATAGAGATACGGCATTAAGCTTGCTGACTCCTCACATCGAGTGCCGATGGATGGCACAATCGTCAAACATCATATTAA
>SWDN01000016.1:98420-107290 GCA_005116775.1 Nitrospira sp. | reverse complement strand
GTCTAAATCGTGTTCGGTCGGTGCGTTTGCCGTAGACCACTTCTTCAGCAATCCCATCTCTGTTGAAAAATACATAAAGATTGTCGCTTTTGACATCCATTCGGATGAAGTTCAGCAATATGAGCATCATCGCCGGCGATTTTCCGTCATAGTAGTAGTAGTGAAAGATCTCCCGATCGTTGCCTCTGACAATCCGATCTGGCGCACCGATCGAAGAGACAACTTCTGCCATGGTCGTTTTGCCTTTCTTGATAGCCGAGACGGCGTCTTCTTGAATAGGCTCGCCGACGGTTCCTCTGGTCACCACGCAGCCCTGAAGCAGGGCCAAGGTCAAGACAATGACAATGCCCGCCAGCGGCTTGAAGAATAACATGATGACTCCTTTTGCTAAGCTTCGGTTGGACAATCCATTAAACCATTGTGGCGTACCAGAACAAAATCGGTTTCAAATATGGCATAGGGGGATGGAGTGAGCCCCACTTTACGGTACACTGCTTGCGCGACGCTGTTGTTCTCTTCGACGTACAGACGGATCCCACAGACATTCGGGTTTGTCTTGGTGGTAGCCATCACGGTCTGATGCATTCGGCGAAAGACGCTCTGTCTACGCCAAGCAGGGGCGACGTACACACTCTGAATCCACCAAAATGCGCCGTTCCGCCAATCGCTCCATTCAAAAGTAATCATGAGCTGCCCTACCAGCTGACGATCGTCGGCCTGCTCCAGTTCGGCGACCATGAAAAATCCACGATCGGGAGAATTCAGGAGAGCAATTGTCCCGTCATGCAGGCGGTCGCGGTCGAGGTGGCGACCTTCCGTTTCAAGAGCCATGGCCGCGCTGAATGACGCGATGGTTGCCGCATCCTCTATCCTGGCAAGCCGGACATTCAATCGGTCATAGACTGGCATGGAAGATCAGACCATCGTCCTTGGACTTCGCAACCATCCAGTTTTTGGTTTGTATAGACCGGCGGTACACTCCATCTTGATGGCCTCTTCGGGTAGCAGATTGATCGGATGCAGCTGTGGTTGAGGGACAAACGCGAGGAAGCCCGTGAACGGGTGGATGGCCGTGGGCACAAAGACCATCCGCAAACTTGTGGATGGCGCGACTTGCAGTTCCGATGGTGCGTCACCCATGACAAACCCGATCCCCCAGAGACCGTCTCGAGGAAACGGAAATGCCACCACCGTGCTGCGCCCGAAACGAGAACGGAAATTCAGAAGATCCGTCATCCCCTTGAGGGTAATATAGACACTACGGACCAACGGGATGCGTTCGATCCACCGTTCTCCCTGTATGATGATGCGACGCCCGACGACGTGGGTCGCGATGGCGCCGACTATCACCACAAGGAGCAGAAACAGGGCAAGGCTAAGACCAGGCCCGAGTCGATCTCCAATATTCCACGGGAGGTCGTGCGTTAAATCGCTAAGCGTACGAAATAGTGCGGAGAGAATTAAGAAGGTGACCCAAGCCGGCACGAGGACGAACAATCCGGCCAGTGCGTATTTCCATACGGTTTGCGACATCGCCTTGGTTTCCGTCGATGCGATCACAGCAAGGTTGCCGTCAAGCAAAAACTGTTAATTGGAATCGGCTCGCGTCCAGGGCTTGATCTCATCAATCTTACTGATCTATTCTACTCGTATGGTGTCGGTTCGGTCCACATGGGAGGCATTATGGCAGAACGTACGGAATCAAGACGTCCGGTGAATATTGACAAAGATCTACTTGCTATTCTTTGCTGCCCCGACACGAAACAGGATGTCAAGTTGGCCGATGAGACGCTCATTGCTAAGTTGAACGAGGCTGTGGGCCGTGGGCAATTAAAAAATAGGGCGAATAAGCCTGTCACGGAGCCGCTCGACGGAGGATTGATCAGAGGCGACCGGAAGATACTGTACCCTATCCGAGAAGATATTCCCGTTATGCTCATCGAAGAAGGCATTCCCCTGGAAGGAATAATCTAGCAGTGAAGCCGACATCCTTTTCTTTCTCAAGCCTGTCATTCACATATCCCAATCCAAACATTTCGTTCCAACGTGACGTCATGGTACGACTCGTTTTGCCTGATTGTCCTTAAAAGGCAACAGCAGGCTCGTGAGGCCTATATATTATCGGTCTTCGATCCGGTCGATGTCCCACAGTGCTGGCAGAGATATTCGTACAGATTTCCTGTGGGGAGCACCAGTAGCAGTCGTTCCCGCGTGGGAGTCGCTACCTTACAGGAAGGACAATAGAGGAGTGACGCATTTAACGATCTGAATTGGTCCGGTCGGCTTGAGGCATCCGGCCTTGGCGGTCTGGCTGTCCGGGGGGACAGGCCAGTCAACCAGGTTGGGCTATTCGTTCTTTGCCGATGGCCTGACATGAAACAACTCTACTACCTATGCCATACCTTACAAGAGATGACAGTACGTCGGCACGAAAAGCCTCTTGGAGAATGGGAGGGTTATATCGCCGGCGTCTTGGCTGACTCAATGTCTGTGGCTGTGATGAGGCTAGACAGATAGTCTGCAACGAAGTTCAGAGCTTCTTCTCGTCCGTCCGCACGACGGCCCTTTTCTCTCCGTTGGACCGACAGCTCATGGTCGAGATCGGATTTCACTTCTGTGAGCACTCGCTGGAGCGAGGAGGGAGTCAAATTCGCATCCATGTCTTCCAGCTCTTGGCAGCGATCGAGTACCCAATTTAACCCTTCAATTCGCCCTGCGTAATGCTCCTGCTCTGCCGTGTCAATCCGTGACATCGTGGTCGCAAATGTTTGAGCCTCGTAAATGAGATTATAAAAACTGGTTACTGCCCGCTGTAGTGTTGGATTCATGTCGCTCCTTTACACAGGTGTTCAACGTTCAGATTATACACGAGAATGACGAGGTGACAAGGAAAATGTTTTTGAACTATGTAAACAGAAGAGAGTGGAACTCGTTCATGAAGCCATAATAAAGCGGAGCAAAATCCTTGAGGCTCTCTGGGCTGGTTTCTTTCAACCGTTTGAAAAAAAGTATCTGGACGCGAGGATTTATCTGTTCCAGAAGCTGGCCCAATTGAGCCATCGTGTAACTGCCGGCTGGCACACTGAGAACATAATGCACAAGCCGCTCGACAAATTGCTGAGCAAGGTACTCGCTTGAGAGGTAGCCGTCCGGGAGTTTTCCTGATGCTAGAAACTCGTCGAACGGTATGGCTTGAGCGGCAAATGGCAACGATGGCTGCTGACTAGAGGTCACGCGGACGATATCCCAGCTTGTGATACAGATTTCCCATATGCAGCAACTCTACTGGACCCCCTGAAACACGTCAAGTGCACAGAAGGAGCATCCATGTTCTGAGCCTAAAGACTGATGAGACTCATGAGGCTGGGGCAAACAGAAGGGGCGGAATCCCAGATGGAACTCCGCCCCTTCTCTAATTCGACGCCTGACTACTATTTACAACCAGGTCACACGTTCGGCTGGCCGAATGTAGATTGGCTCTTCAACCTGAATACGCGCCACTTCCTTTCCCGACTTGTTGAAGCCCAGGACGGTATCGTTGTACATCTCGAACCGTTTCCCGTGGATCTGGGTCTCGAACACCTTGGGACCAGGAATGACATCGTAACGGAAGACGATCTGTTGGCTCGCGCGCCAGAGCTGCAGGACCGCGAGCAACTCTCGGCTGGGCACGAGATACTTCTCAATCGCGTTATCGACCCCCGGACCGAACATCTGGCGCGCATAGCCGCGCGGACTATGCCGCGGGGGGATATAGAACCCGTTGGGCTCCGTCCCCCACTGCGGATAGAGGGGTAAGGCCACCTGCTCCACGCGAATCGCGTAGTAGAGGGGATGCCATCGGTCTTCCGCCCACAGACCGTCCTCCCCGATCCGCATCAAGCTCTGCATCCGGATCTTGCCCACGCAGGCGGCCATGCAACGCGTTTCCATCGGCTCGCCCCCGGTCAAGGGGTCTTTGCCTTCGATGCGTGGATAACAGGCGATGCACTTCTCACTCACGCGTGTCGTGCCCCGATACATCGGCTTCTTGTAGGGGCACTGCTCGACGCACTTCTTGTAGCCTCGACAACGGTTCTGGTCGATCAAGACAATCCCGTCTTCTGGTCGCTTGTAGATCGCCTTCCGTGGGCAGGCCGCCAAGCAGCCTGGATAGGTGCAGTGGTTGCAGATCCGCTGGAGATAGAAGAAGAAGGTTTCGTGCTCCGGCAGACTGCTGCCCGTCATCTTCCAGGGTTCATCCCGCGAGAAGCCGGTCTTGTCGATGCCTTCCACGAGGGCGCGCATGGAGGTCGCCGTATCTTCATAGATGTTCACGAATCGCCATTCCTGGTCCGTAGGAATGTAGCCGATGGCCGCCTGGCCCACTTTGGCCCCCGCGTCGAAAATGGTCATGCCTTCGAACACCCCATAGGGGGCGTGGTGCTTGCGGCCTACGCGCACGTTCCACACCTGGCCGCCCGGATTCACCTGCTCGATGAGCTGGGTGATTTTCACATCGTAAAACTGGGGGTAGCCACCGTAGGGCTTGGTCTCCACGTTATTCCACCACATGTACTCCTGCCCCTTCGAGAAGAGCCAGGTCGACTTGTCCGCCATGGAGCAGGTCTGACAGGCGAGACACCGATTAATGTTGAACACAAAGGCAAACTGCCACTTCGGATGCCGCTCCTCGTAGGGATACAGCATCTTCCGTCCCAGCTGCCAGTTATACACTTCAGGCATATTGTTTCCTCCTCGTTAATCGTTATTCGTTAAACGCCAATCATTGCATTCGATTCACGTGTCACGATTAACGTCCTTAGACTTTGATCTTGATGTGTTCGCCTTTGAGCCACTTGATCATGAACTCATTCTCTTGACCCGGTGTGAATCCTGTACGCACAGGCTCCCATGGACCTCGTGCTCCGATCCCGCCGTCTTCGGCCTTGGTGATCCGGATCAGACACTCCTTCGGAACTGTATTAATTGCATGGTGGTCGACCTGATAGCCCCATTTAAACTTCCAGGCGATGGCGTGCTTGCCCGGCAAACTATCGGTCTGGTGCATCGGCATCAGCCAGTTCCGAGTAAACGACTGCTGGGCCCCGTACCGGAAGTTGGACTGATAGCCGGTGTCCACCGCAATGGCCCGTCCGTCCGGCCTGGTCTCATGGCCTTTGACGGACTTCGGTGTGGCCACATAGGGCGCATGCTTCGCCATCGTCACGTGGTACGGGTAGGCGGGATTGTACTTGGCCCGGATCATCAACCGCGCCACCTTGTAGTACGGATCCGACGGCTTCCAGCCGCGATAGGGCCGGTCCACCGGGTTGCCGTCCACATACACGTAGTCGCCGTCGTTGATGCCGCGATCTTTCGCCGCCTGCGGGTTGATGTGCAACTGATGCTCGCCCACGCCCGGTGTCCGTTTGTCCATCCGGTACGGATCGCCGAAGTTCGACTCGTAGATCTGCACCCAGTCGTTCACGGACCATTGGCTGTGCACCCGATGGCGGGTCTTCGGCGTCACACAGTAGAACTGATAGCCCTTTTCCCACAGGGGATTCGCATGCCGCTTGATCTCCTGCCACGGCAACTTGATATTCCGCACCGTCTTGTCGTCATGGTGCTGCGCCGTGATCGGAATGCCGTAGTCGTCCGGTCGCACGTACGGGTTGCTGGTCATGATGGCGTTCGGCAGATAGGGGGTCGCTTCCGTCCCTTCGCGGTGCGAAATAAAGTTTTCGCCGTATTCGATCGCCTCTGGTTCGGTCCGGTAATTCTCGTACCGGCCGGTCCGGGTCCACATAGGCTTCGACTCGTTCGTCTCTTCCCAGAACGGCGTGCGCGGGTACGTTCGCACCATGACCATCCAGCCCTTCTCCGACTTCAGCATCACGTCGGCGCTGTAGCCATAGAAGGTGCTCGAGGCATCGAGCATCCGCTGCGCATACACGTCCACCCGGTTCTCGTAGACGAACTTGAAGTAGTCGCGCATCCGTTTATCACCGGTCATGTCCGACAACTTCGACGCGACTCCAGCAAAGGTATCGAGGTCGTTACGGGTGTCATACAGTGGACGGATGCCGCCCTTCCAAATCTGCACCCAAGGATTGGATACTGTGATCGTCATTTCCGGATAGGTGAACTCCATCCATGTATTAGCCGCGAAGGCGATATCGTTATGGTTCACGTCCGACGTCATCTCAATGTCCTGCGTGATCAGGGTCTCGATGTTCGGGTCCACATTGCGCACCATGTCGTAGTGGTGCTTGGCGTTATTGACCACGTTCACGTTGACCACCCAGCGGAACTTGCTCGGTGTCGGCATATGGGTCTTGCCGGTAAACACCTTGCGCCCATACTTCGGCGTACTGACGATCAGAGCGGTGTCGCCATGGTTCCAGTAGCCGACTTCTTCGCCGTAGTAATACGAGGCGGTCTTGATTTCCTTGCCATGCGCGTTCGGATCCAAGGTGATGTTGAAGGGATCTTCACCCGTGTGTACGGCCAGTCCCGCCCCGGACCAGGGCGTCGCCGTCCAACATCCTGCTTTATAATTGCCGGCCCAGGTATGTTGCCCGGTGCCGAACTTCCCGACGTTGCCGGTCACGATCAGCACCATCGCAGCGCCGCGGGAATTGATAGTCATATGGAAATAGTGATTCGTTCCTTCTCCGTTATGGATCGCGGCGGGCTTGATTGAGCCTGAATCCCGAGCCCAGCGCACTAACAGATCCTTGGGCGTCCGGCAAATCTGATGGACGGTGTCCAGATCGTAATCCTGAAAATGCACCAAATACATCTGCCAGACCGGCATCGCATCGATTTCGCGCCCATTGAGCAGCTTCACCCGGTAGGTTCCCGTCAACGCGGCATCAATGCCACTGTTCTGGTAATGCCAACCGACCTGCTCCCGATGGAGCGGAACGGCCTGCTTCTTATTCAAATCCCACACCATCATGCCCCCTAACCGCTCCACCTGCGCCGGCTTGAGGGATTGCACTCGGCCTGAATAGCTCTTGGAGAAATCCGGGAACTTGTAGTCGGCTACCACATCGCGCGGATCCAGGAACTGCAACGTATCAGTCCGCACGAGGATGGGTGAATCGGTATAGCCCTTCAGGAAATCCGTATCGTGCATGTTCTCGTCGACGATGATCTTCATGGCGCCCAGGAAAATCGCCCCGTCCGACGCCGGCCGCAGCGGCATCCAGTAGTCGGCCCGATAGGCCGTGGGATTATACTCCGGCGTAATGACCACCACCCGGGCGCCTCGCTCGATACATTCCAGCTTCCAGTGGGCTTCCGGCATCTTGTTCTCGACAAAGTTCTTGCCCCAGCTGGTGTTCAGCTTCGAAAACCGCATATCGGAGAGGTCGATATCAGACCCCTGTGCTCCGCACCACCAGGGATGTGAAGGATTTTGGTCGCCATGCCAGGTATAGTTCGACCAGTACCGCCCTCCCTGGGCCTGTTCTGGACTGACTTTCCTGATCCACGTATCCAACAGCGCGTTGACTCCTCCGTTCATCCGGGTATTACCCATCTTGCCGATGATCCCGAGCACCGGCATCCCGGCTCGATGCTTGAATGTGCGGGTGCCGGCTCCCTTCATCATCTCAATCATTTCCGGCGCATACCCCTGTTCGCGAAGCCGACGGGCTCCGGCTTCTCCGCTGTAGCGTGTGGCAATGATGATCATGGCCTTGGCGGCATAAGTAAAGGCCGTGTCCCACGACACGCGCAACATGTCGTCCAGGAATCGGCTGTCGAACTTATACTTGCGCTTCGTCTCCGACGTCAGTTCCGGTGACCCGGCATCCATCCATTCCTTCCAGCCCTTACGCATCAAGGGGCCCTTCAGTCGATAGGGGCCATAGACGCGACGGTGGAAGGTGAAGCCCTTCAAACACATGCGCGGGTTATGGGCGAACGTCCCACGATTACCGTAGAGATCTTCATAGGTCTGGTGGTCATAATTCTGCTCAACCCGCATCACGACGCCGTTGCGGACGAAGGCCCGGACACGGCAGGCATGGGTATCGTTCGGGGAGCAGACCCAGGTAAAGGAGGAATCGTAGCGATACTGGTCGTGATAGACCCGCTCCCAGGACCGATCCGGGTAGTCGCCGAGCGGATTACCAACTTCGATGACCGGCTGAAGCGCCGTCAGGGCCAGGACGTTGTCTGCTACGGCCACTGCTGCAACCGTCCCTGCCGTGACTTTTAAGAATTGCCTACGTGACAAAAACATGGGTCCCACCTCCTCCAGTTGAGAGCTTCAATTAAGCCCACCAGACTTCACTGAATGCCGAATAAAAATTAACTGTTCTTACGTTTGAGAGAATCGGCCCCTGCTTCCTAAAGAACCGAACATGCCATTAGCCAAATTAATCGTGACCGAGTCATTTAGTTGGCGCAGCCCTCACCGAACATAACGTCATGTACTAACGCAATATGCACACCATAACCCCACAGGTCTGTTCCGTTTATATGGCAGAGCTAAGCAATTGAATAATAATGGCTAAATAGAACGGCGTCGGTCCATGACAACAAGCTTGATCACGGACAAATGATTACTTACCGTATCGCTGATAATTTATTCCATGCTTTTACTAAATAAATATTCAAGAAGTCAACAACTTGTTGGATACATCGATGTGTTACCTTTTGGTAGCAGCATTGAGATGTTGTAACTGATGTAACAAATGTATCGACAACAATTACGATGGTGCATACGGCCCACCAGATTGCTTGACAGTTTCGCTACTGCATCAGTAGAATCCCCCCGCTGAATGGCTGTGAACGAGCGGGAATAGCTCAGTGGTAGAGCATCGCCTTGCCAAGGCGAGGGTCGCGGGTTCAAATCCCGTTTCCCGCTCCAG
>SWDN01000016.1:83712-98320 GCA_005116775.1 Nitrospira sp. | reverse complement strand
AGCATCGCCTTGCCAAGGCGAGGGTCGCGGGTTCAAATCCCGTTTCCCGCTCCAGAATTCGATCTTTTTCTCATGATGGCCTCCCCCTCCCAAATATCCCGATGAAGATCGTCACGCGGTAATCCGGACAAAATGCTTTTTCATCAAGGATTGCAGCCTTCCTACCTGTTCGGCTGCATGCGCAAGTTCGTCCGGCGTGAGAGGGGTTCGACTAAAACGTCCCTGATGGTAGTAGGCCGTAATCTTCGCCACCATGGGAACGGCTTCCTTCCAGCCCTCCTCAACTAGTTTGACAAATTCATTGGCTGTCGAAGATGGGGGCTTGCTCACTCCCCGTCTTTCCACCATGCGAACCATGCGAGTGTAGAGCTGGGCGATCACAAGCTGCCGGCTGGTTGACGGAAGATGGGCGGTAACCCAAAGACTTATCCTGTCCCGCAGTGTGAGAAGGAGCAGGGCGAAACAGACTACGATTGCCCCTGTGGCAAATCCCAGCATATCTGGCTGAAATGTTCGAGCCACGTGCATCAGCCGACCGAACGCTTGGCTCACTGGGGCAATCAATAACGACACCCAGTGAATCGCTCTTTTCCATAACGCATCGCCGCCCTCTTGCACTTCATGTATCGCCGCCAGCTGTTCCTTCGCACTATAGCGGATGAACAGACGATCCCACTGCAGCCGAAGGGATTCTCCAAATTGATGAATGGACTCCCAGCGATTGGTTGCAGCGGCTGTGTCGACAGTGGGAGTGGGATCCATGGTGATCCAGCCTGAGCGAGGAAAGTAGACCTCGACCCACGCATGGGCGTCCCGCTGGCGCACGGTGAAATAGCCTCCATACTCGTTCCATTCCGTGGCTAGGAACCCTGTCACTAATCGAGCGGGAATGCCGACAGTCCTGAGCATCACGACCATCGCAGTCGCGTAATGTTCGCAGTATCCTGTTTTTCTCGAAAAAAGGAATTCATCGAGCGGATGACGAAGCGTGGCTGTGCTAGCCTCAAGGCTGTACTGATAATTCTCTAAGAGATGCTGCTGGATTGCCGCCGTTTTTCCGAACGGAGTGAACGCCTGTTCACTGACGCGATGTGCTAAGTCTGCCACGTGCTCTGATCCTGCTGGAACATGAAGATACTGGGAACGGATTGAGTCGGGGTATGCCAGGGCCGACGCCGTTCGTTCATCTGCAACCAGTCGTGGGACGTGAGACGTGACGGAGTAGCGAACGCGGGAAGAGGGAGGAGATGACAAGTGCAGCCCACTCATCGCATCAGCCTGTAGGGAGAGAAACTCGCCTGCCACGAGCTCAGCGAATGGGGTCGCAAATAGGACTGTGGTATCGAGCGTTTCCAGTAGTATGTCTTGGTGGATCGTTCCTGCCGGATCGTCTGAGCGCCGGTTGCCGGTTGGACGAGCGAGGAAGGTTCCGTCAGCATCTATCTGCAACGAACGACGCCGAGTTCCGCTGTGACTCCATGATTGCCCATTATACTGATCGTAGGCGAGGCCTCTCAGGTATAAACGATCAACTTCACCGGGGAGCCGATCCGGCAATTCAACGCGCATGACAACCTGAGGGTCCTGTTTGACCGACCCGATTGTCCCCAAGTCGACCCGATCGGAAAACCCTGTCGTCCGCAGGGCCTCTCCGCTCGTCTTCTGAAGCATGCCTGCGCCGATGCGAGGGATAAGAAAAAAAATCGTGAGTGTCAGGACAATTGTTAGGGCGGCGGTTCCGTTCGTCAACCAAAAGAACCGATGAGTGATGTGGCTCGGAAAAATTGCATGGCCGACTGCTGCGCTCGCAGATGAGTCGAAGGAAGGAGATTCGCTACCCTCTTGAGTCAAGTGATACAGCAACAATGTCCAAACAGCTGCGAGCAGGTATAACAGAAAGATCGGGACAAACCACGCATCGGTCGTGAGCGCCGCTGAGGCCAAAATGGCCATAAGACTAATCGCGTAGAGATGCCGATAGTCGCGCCGTTGTTGAAGGGTGAGTAACTTAATGCCTAACAGCACGATCAAAAAGTGGATGCCGGCCTGGAGCAGGTCTCGTGATATCACGACGAGATCGATCAGCAATATGACAAAGGCGCCGATCAAGAGGACATTCCATAGGGTTGGAGACAGTGTCACCTGCGCCATCGCCCGTCGAACAAAGCGGACCCCTCCCGCGAGCAGCGACGAGATGACGAGAATGATCGCTGTAGGGAGGGCAAGCCAGAGCGGAACGCTCTGCGCCAGTACGAGCCCGCTGAACGCCGTGGTAGCGAGGAGGACGGAACCGAGGGCAAAGGCCTGTTCAAAAGGCATGGGTCAGTTCTTCGAGTTGCGTAGCGTGGAGCACCCGGTCAGCTTGCACTATGTTTGCGGATACGGCCTGGTCCGACCAGGGCACGACGGCGACCGTATAGCCTCGCTCACCATTGTCGGCGTGTGAGAAGGGCTCGCCATGATTGGCCACTCCGCTGGTTTCAGGCGTTTGCCGTTCGCATAACGCCAGCAGACGCAACATCGCCAAGAGATGCGCAGATCCGGTCCCGAGTCCTGAATCTTCCGTCCCCACGAGAAGTCGAACGGGGTAGGTCCGCTCTGTCAATTGCCAGAGCAGTGACGCGACGAACGTCACGCTGCGCTCGAATAGGAGGTCGCGTTCTTTGGGGGCCACAGTCGAGAGGACGATTGTGATACGTCGTTGGTCCTCCGCTTCGGTTTCTCTCACAATCAGGTGAGACGTGCGGGCGGTGGTCATCCAATGGATAGATCGCGAATCGTCGCCTGGCTGATACGGGCGAAGGTTGTACAGCTGAGATCCATGCCCTCGTCGAGAGAGAGACTCTCCCTGCCCTTCACTGACCAATTCATCCATAAACCGTACGGTAAGCGGTTTGATAGGAGGGCTGACGAGCAACTGCGCTGCCGTGGAATAGAGTCCCTTCTTCATAAACAACCCAAAAGGAAATAGTGTCTGCGCCCGAATACCTTCGAACTGAATCCACCCCCGTTTTGTGACGAGTAGTGGATAAGACAACAGCACGGAGCTCTGAGGAGGCAGGAGGCGAATGACAAGACCTCGGTCGACATCTTGGCCTTCGACGACATCGAATAGACGCAGGGAAAAGCTGGGCAAGTGCCGGTTCCGGTTGGCGACTGAAAGCGTGAGGGCGGTCGGTTCGTTTGCCATGATGAGATCTGGTACATGTCGATGAAATTCCAATCTCCGCAGACAATGCTCCGAAAGCAACCCTGAGATCACAATGAAGCTGAGCATCATCGCGAGAAGGAGGTAGAACAGGTTATTGCCGGTATTGATGGCGGCAAGCCCGATCCCGAATGTAAAGAGTAGAAATCTCGTCCCTTCAGGCGTAAGACGAATCGATCGCCATCGAGCCATTCTCCGGACGAAAGAGAATACTGGGAAGCCACGAAGGTTGAGCGAGGGGCGCTTCATACGGATTTTTCATCCAGTTGACGTCCGGCAGAATGCTGAAGTCTTTCGCCAGATCCGTTACTAACCGAAGTCTTGCTAGACGGACTTTTTGAGTATCCTGCCGAAAGGCGTGCTCTTACGCCACGCGAGAGAACCGTCGGGCAACTCTCGATCCGCAAGAAGCTGTCCATATTCAGCTAGACAGGGACAGGAACGGTTTCGATAATGTCGAGGACCATGCGCTCCGCTTGTTCGAAGCTCTGTGTACGCATGCCATGGGTCCGATTCAGCATAACGCGGTGAGACAACACAATCGGCGCCAGCTCTTTGATATCGTCTGGGAGGCAATAATCGCGTCCACGGACAACCGCCAATGCCTTAGCCGCTTTGCTCAGTGCCAGCGCTCCGCGTGTGCTGACCCCCAGAGATAAGAGCTCGCTCTGACGAGTGGCTTGCACGATCGCAAGTAGATATTCAAGCAGACTCTCTTCTATGTGGACCTGATCCACGCAGGCCTGCAATGCCAATACTTCCTGGACGGACAGCACCGCTTCCAGCGCTTCAGCAGGATGCAACGAATAGGGACGGTCGAGCACCTTTCGCTCCTCCTCAAGTGTGGGATATCCAATACGGAGACGCATCAAAAATCGGTCGAGCTGGGATTCCGGCAGGGGGAACGTTCCATGATATTCCACAGGGTTCTGAGTCGCGATGACCATAAAGGGGTGCGCAAGCGGATGGGTTTGATTATCGACGGAAATCTGGGCTTCGCTCATCGCCTCCAGGAGACTGCTCTGGGTTTTCGGCGTAGTGCGATTGATCTCGTCCGCCAGCACGACGTTGGCGAAAATCGGACCCGGCATAAACTCAAACCCTTGTTTTTGCCGATTAAACATGGAAACGCCAACAATGTCAGAAGGCAAGAGATCGCTGGTAAACTGAATGCGCTTGAACGAACAGTCCAGCGATCGGGCCAAGCTATGTGCCAGTGTGGTTTTACCGACACCAGGAACATCTTCGAGCAGAAGATGGCCGCGGGCCAAAAGGCAGACCACCGACATTTCGATGACGTGGGCCTTCCCCTTGATAACTAGCGCAATATTGTCCTGGATCGACCGGATGGCATGAGAGGGGTTCATGTTGGGATTAGTATTCCTGGTATTTCGGGAATGCAGGATGATCTGACACGATCGAAGTCTAACAAAGGGTCAGTGGATGGTCAATTTTCACATGAGTTCTTGCATCGACCAGCTGGGGAAAGGCGATGTGGAAGGCTTTTCGCTGATGGGTTATTCTGGCACGAGGATCAGCATCCATGGAGGATGCTCTTCAGCCATGTCAGGAAATCGTCTGGCGGTGCTACTGGAGGGCACTCCCGGGAATGTAGCTCCACGGCGAATCTGAATCGAGCGGAAACGATAGAAGGGGCTCTGCGCCTGGAGAAGAGGGAGTACACATGGAATCTCTTTGCGCAATGGGCTGTAGTCGGACAACTTGATAGTTTCGCCGACTTCGGCTCGCGAGAGTCGGTCGAAAATTTCGCCGAACACCGCTGGGAGACTCTCCGATGTAAATGGCTGATTGTTCGGTCGAAAACGGGAATCTTCGAGCAGCTGCGCCAGAATCTCCCAAAAGACTTGAGTGTCGACGGCACCGAGAACACAAAGGAGCCCTCGCCGCGCCAGCAGATCGAGCAGGACGAGAGGACCTCGAATATCAAATTTCCATGGCGGAAATAGGAGCGCCCGGCCTTCGTGCTGGACTTCCAGTGCTGGTTCTCCCGAATAGTGGGTTTGCTGGAATGTGCCTTTGGTCCGATGGAGATCCTGATTGATAATCTGATCGGACAGTCTGGTCGGTTCGTAGGCAAACGTGGGGGTCGCGGGCGCCCAGCAGGTCGTGATTGTATAACGAAGCGCCAGTTTCCCGGCCTGATCGAGGCGGCCCAGGTCGAACATATCCTGGTTTCCGTAAAATTGAAATGAGAGACCGGTCCGAGATCGCAGACCGTTGAGTCGCTCGCGTTCCGGATGGAGTGGGCCACCCAGCTTTGAACCTGGCTGAAGCCGATCGAGACTGTGAAGAATCAACTCGCGCTGCCGTTGGTGCAGGGGAGCCACATATTGCTCGACAAGTTCCGTGGCGAACGAGAGATCCCCGCATCCCAAATCGAGCACGGAGGCCACGTCTGCTTCGAGCAGTAGGTCAAAGGGATTGGATTGGGACTCGACACATGTCTCAATCCCTTCGCTCCGGAGAGTCGACACCGGCCACTGCGACGCCGGGCCTTCCACGACACCGAACCACACGCAGAGCGCCCGCACAGCTTTTGTCGGGGGCAGCCCTGTCAATTCCTTGAGTCGGGGGCCTGGGAGATCCTGAACTCGTGAAGCTTCTGCATTTCCCAATGCCAGGGTGATCGCTCACGGATGATCAGGGGGAGATCGATACGATGGGCTTCCTCAATCAACCGTTTTAATGTTGTAGCCAGTTGCCTCGCTTCAACAAGCTTGCGTGACGCCTCCCATTCCGTGTCACGCTCTTGCAAGAGCTGTGTGACCTGTGAACGAAAGTCTGCAAGAATCTGTGCGGGAGAATTCATAAGTCGGTTGGTGTGGAGTCCTGATCGTAGACCGGCCGATGTCGGCTGCTGACTATATGTCAGCATAGCGACCAGGTTCGTACGCGTCAAGGTTTCAGGCTTGCTCGCCCAGAGAGTCCTGTGTTAGGTACAAGGCCATGTGCAAGACACCGATACTATTTTCCGTACGAGCCATCTTGGCCGCATTCAAAGGCCTATTGGTTGTCGGAACATTGTGGCTCACCGTCGCCTGTATGGGCGGAGGCGGCGGATCTTCGATTTCTTCACAGAACGGGCATCATGGACTATTCAAGGAATGGCAAGTCATTGATACGGCAACAGGGCAGCCAATCTCTCTCGACCAATGGACACCGCTGCTACTCCAGCAGGACATCATTTACCTGGGAGAGGAACATCACAATCGGTTTCATATCGATGCGGCGCTGACGCTGCTGCGCGGGCTGAAGTCAGAGGGGCGTACGCCGGCCTTGGCCTTGGAAATGTTCGGCTGGGACGGCCAAGCAACACTGGATCAGTATGTGTCTGGAGTAGAGATGAACCGCCAGGAATTTTTGGAGAACGTCCGGTGGCGGCAGAACTGGGGTGGCCCGTTCGAAGATTACGAACCGCTGGTTCGCCTGGCAAAAGAACACCATTGGACTATGGATGCGATGAATCCTCCAAAATCATTGGTGCGGATCGTCGCGAAGAACGGCTTGGCGCAAGCAGAATCTGACCCCATGATGACGGAGTGGGGCATGAAGGATGAAGTGATCGTCGATGATCCGATCTATCGATTGCGTATTCTTCAACAACTCCAGGCCTGTCATGGAAAAGGAGACGACAGCCGCTATCAGACGATGCTCGACGCCTCCATGTTTCGCGATGAGGGAATGGCCAAGACACTCGTCAATCGTCTCAACCGGATTCGTTCGTTGAACGATACGATGGCTGGGCCTCTGGTGAGTTATACCGGAGCTGGCCACATTCAGTATAACCTTCCGGTTCCCAAGCGAGTTGCCCGACGCCTGGCCGATCAGGTCCGTCAGGTCAGTATCTATATGACCTCTTTCGATAGTGGGCGCATCGAGGAATTACAAGACATGATTCGCGAGAAGGCTGCGGACTATCTGTGGCTGACACCAGTCGGTGCAAAGGGATTGCCCCGCCGATGTTGAGAACGCAGTAAGATGCTAGCTCGGAAACACCTGTACGGACAGTAGAGATTCAATGGCATGAGCTGCATGGCTCGCCAAAGAGCTCACGTGACATCACCGAAAACGGGTCAGCCCTTGACAGTTTCCCCGGTCTGTTTCAGACTACGAACAACATCAGGTGGAGTCATCACGATTGAGCACACAGCGTATGCGAAACAAAATCCCCTGTACCGCCGAGCGACTCAGCCTCCTGGATCCTCCGATGATCCAGGCCGTAGTCGACCGTAACGCGTTTCACATCGGCAATCAGTACCTCTCTGAAAATCGCGTCCGTATCGTTGAGGCGGATGATGCTCAAATCTCATCCGCTGTCATCGGAAATTCCGGCCTTTATGAACAGACGATCCGACTCAAAGAGGGGCATCTCATCTCAAAGTGCAGCTGCGCGCTGCCAGAAGAGCCAATGTGTCGTCATTGCATCGCAGTCTTGTTGGAGTATCATCGTTGGGCGCAGCCAAGAAACGGTCAGCAGAAAAAGACGAAACCGTCCCCAACCCAACAGCCGACACAGGCCCCTCCGAATCGGGACAGCGCCCCTGCGCCAAACCCTGCCCCAACGACCGACCTGAAGCTGGGAGAGGTCATGGCATTTATCGAATGGGTGCAACCAGCGCTCAAGGCATTGGAACGCGGACACCCATTGCCCGACTCTCCTAAAGTCAGCGGAGATCTGGGTCCGTGCATCCAACATTTTCGCAATCTGGATGAGCGTCGTCGCGAGAGTGAAGAACTACGCGCCAACCTAGAGTCCGACATGCGAGATCGGGAAGCGTACGTCGGCCGATTGACGCAACAGCTGCAAGCCTCACTGGAAGAGATCAAGACCACTCAAGCCAGTGCTCAACAACTGCAGCAAGAACTCAATGCGTGCAAAGAGATACTCATCAAGGTATCCGAGGTTGCCTCCGAGGTTGGGGGTTATGGAAGCCAGCTCAAGTCTGTTGCCGGCGAGGTGATGTCAAAAGGGTCGCAACTCGATAAGCTCGCTCAGTCTTTCAGAGAGGTCTCAACTACATTGAAAACGCTCGCCAAGCCCTCCGCCAACTCCTAACCCAGCCTCGCTCGACCTTCCCTTCCGAGTCCCATTCCTACCTTGAATGCTATTGCGTCCAGTCTGGAAACTTCAGTATGATATTGGCCTTGCTGCATCCATTTGACCAGAGGGAGGGAGGATTGAGTCATGAATAGGATTTGTGTACGAATTGCCACGGTGACAGCGACGATCCTGATGGCTAGTGCATCCTACGTTCTCGCGAATGAACCGAAAGGTGAGGGACCGCCTGATTACAGTGGAATCTCCAGCATCTATTACACATTGATTGGACTGATTCTCGCCTACGGTGTCTATGATTCATTCTTCAAGAAGTTATAGCCCACATCCTTTATGCTCGTTCATCCCTCCCGCTGCTCCTCCTGCGTGAGGGAAGGGAAGGATGTGGGTGCGGGAAACTCAAGGGTTGATTCCGCCATCGAGCCTTGGCGACTTCCGTCGCTCCATCCATTCCAGGCCCTAGCATATACTGACCGAGTACATGCCCAATCTCTACTGCTAGCCGCCATAACGGTTTTGTCACTTTCAAGAGAAACGCTCTCCACTCTGGGCCTTCACTCAATGGATGAACGTGGGGCAGGAATCGCTTGAGCGCCCTCTATAGGAGAGTAGGCTGCCCCTTTACCGGTGAACCGAGCATAGGAGGAAAGGCTCATCGTCTGACCGACCAATCGAGGTCGTCCGACTCGGAGGCTCATCATTCGTTTTGGAAAAGGACCTTGACGTGATTTTTCTAGGTCCGCCAAAGAGGCCCGTAGAGACTGTGCGATCAACCAGGCGAGCGTTAGGTTGGGACTCCAATACACCGCATCACGCAGACGATCGACCAGATCTGCTGGGAGACTCACTGTTAGCCGAACCATTCGAGGCTGTCGCTGTCCCATCTCACACGGCCTGGAAGATGGATTGGGCACCTCGTGTCGATCTTTCTTGGTCTGATTACTTGGAACAGCCTGATTAGTAAGCGACATTGTACCCTCTCTCCATTGTATTGAAATGCAGCAGTCTCTCGGACTCTGGGCTGGCCTTAGGCCCTAGCTACCCTTTCAGCTTGGAGGGCCGCGCCGCTGTATATGGCAGACGCGGCCCCGATGGCGGAAGCGTATGGCGGTGGGAGGGCTCCGGATGGGCACGATCCAGAGGTAGTCCACCTGCATGAGAGGCAAAACCTCTTGGGTGGGAGCCCACCGGCGTTTCGCTTCGCCAAGAATCATCCAACATCTAAATATTGCCTATTCACTCTGATACCGAGTGCTCTACGGACTACAGTGGTACAGCAACCTCTGTACCAGAGAATTCTCAGTAAAAATATTCCGAGATTAATACGATAAGCTGTTGAGTAAACGTGGCTTAGCGAGGGATCTGAAAATGTGCGGCTGCAAGACCGATGAGTATCTTACTCGCGACGCGCTTATCTTAAGAGATACACGCTGGGACTGTGTGGGTAGGTGAATACGACGGGAGAGTCAACGATGGAACGTGAATTATTGGTGAAGATGTTTCATCGCAGCAGCACAGAGTAGGATGAAGAGACCGATCCAGAGCGCGGTTCGCTGGAATGGGATTGCTTCGTAGGTCTCATCTCCGTCTTCTTCGACATCATCGGACTTGAAAATCACCGTGTACAGAAAGAGCGTGAGCAGAAAGAGGACGAGAAACAGCTTCACGAAAAACACCATCAGATATTTCGGGTGGTGCTGAATCCCGCTGCCGGTTTGCGCGGTAATGAGTTGATTGACATAGTGGAAATTGATACCGCCGGTAAACAGCAGGATCACGAGCAAAATACCCGCGACTTTCTTGTAATGCTGATAGAACGCATCGGTGATCGGCTTGATCTGCTCCTTCGCCACTGCCTTCTTCAGGCCGGGAGTGACGGCCATTATGAGGAATGCAATTCCACCGACCCACACAACCGCCGCTGACAAGTGGACCCAGTGATTGAGGATCGGGATCAGTGTATTGAAATCGGTGAAGAGACTTTGAAGCGCGTCCATAGGTCGGTGTGGGAACGAGGGGGTTGAGCGTTCACGGTCCGTACAGGGATGCCTATCTCCGACTCTTCAGTCCTTATCTTTTACGTCGAAATTGAAGACCGGGGCATCGTTGCCGAAGCGTTTCTTGCGGAGTTCTTCCATGAGCTCAATGGTAATCAGAGGGATATGCTGTTCGCGCGCGTGCTTCTCAACGCCTTTTTTTACCATCGCGCGTAAGAAATACGGAATCCGGTTGAGTCGTGTCTCCGAGTCTGCATCCCACGCCACACTATTCTCCTCCGGCGTATTAAATGCGACCTTGATCTTCTCACCGCCTTTCGGGGTGTAGAGACACCATTGATCTTCATCCAGCCAGTCGCCGTGGTCGACGTAGGGGCGCGCGCGGCAGCCGCCGCAGATGTCCGTGTATTCACAATCGCCGCATTTACCTTTCAGGTGCGGATAGCGGAAGGAATTGAACACATCGGACTGTTCCCACAGATCGACAAAGCTGGTCTCCCGGATATTCCCCGCAGACAACGGCATGTAGGGGCAAGGGGTCAACTCACCGTTAGGGGTCACGCGCGCATAGTTCGTACCGGCAAGGCAGCCGCCTCCCATATAGCCTGTCGCTTTGGTGATCGGCGAGTTCGGATCTTTTTCGTAGGCCAGCCGTTTGAAATGCGGCGCGCATCGAGCCCTAACGAGCATGCCCTTGTAATTATCCTGACAATTGACCAGGTAGCCGAGCACTTCTTCGTACTGGGCCGGGGTGATGTCGGTCAGTTCCTCACCGCGGCCGGTGCAAACCATGAAGAACACATTGAGTACCTTGGCGCCAAGCTGGTGCGCCCACTCGATCACTTCAGGCAGTTCCTGATAATTCATGGGCTGCGCGCTGAAGTGCACTTGGAAGGCCAGCCCGTTCCGCTTGCAGGCCTCGATTCCGGCGAGCGCGGCTTCCCATGCGCCAGGCACGCCACGAAAACGATTTTGACCTCGGCAATCTGATCGATGAGCTTGTAGCACTCTTCGGTCGAGAGTTCATCATCCCCGCCGGCGGATTTCGTCGTCGCATCGAGATAACAATGGTCGCACTTGAGATTGCAGCGCTTCGTGAGGTTCAGCGCGATGAGATAGGGTTTGAAGTCATCGACCGTTCGGCCGTCGTGCGGCGCAGAAGCCGTGGATGGCGGAGTAAAGAACTGCGAGACCTGTTGCTGGATGCTTCCGAATGCGCCAGCAAGAGACGAGGCATTGAAAATTGGAAGAGATTTACCCACGCAGGAATGCTCCGGTTATGAGTTCTGAGTTGTGTAGTTGAAACGAAGTGTATGGCTCCGGGAACAACTCAGCACTCAAGACTCAGCACTTATGATTTCGTTTTGCCGGTCAGGTTGGCGATCATGTCCTTGAGATTGCCGGTCTTCATGGCTTCCGCCATATAGTCCTTAGCCTGTTCGATGCCCTCGTGAGCCACTTCGGCCGTAATGACGGTGACACCGATCTTATCGGCATGTTTCTCGATGAGAGCACGCGTACAGTCACGCATAAACCCTTCAGGAGCCCGTTCGAGTCGTGATTGAGCCTCCGGCATCCAGGTGTAGGAAGAAGCAGAGGCCGGCTCCACCGCATGGCTGGCCCCGTTTCCCTGACCGTTCTCGTGTGAGACGGTTGCGCCATTGGCGTCGTTCGCCGCAGCGGCCACGGTAGCCTGGGCTTCGGTCGAGGCTCCGGTTCCCTTGTTCGCAAAGATGGGTGTGTAGTCCTCTGAGGCTGCTTCCTGAATCATGGGCGCAGCATATTCCAGCGTGATCGTGGTCATGCCGAGCTTGCGAGCGGTCTTCTCGATTTTGGCCTTGGCGCGCCGGCGCTGAAAGCCGGCTGGGACTGCACGGATTCCATCTTTGGCATCTTTGGTCCACTGCATAGGAACATCGTCGTAGGCCAGATCTGTTTCGAGGACCCCTTCCACATGGGCCGCCGCTTCGAAAAGCTTCTTGTCGACCAGTTTGAAGCGATCGCCTCCTGCGGCACAAACCGGGCACTTCACAGGCGTCTCGCCCTTGCCGATGTAGCCGCAGCCATCGCACACGAAATAATTCTGAGTCATCCGATCTAGATAGGCTTGAGTATCGGCACTGACTTTTGGCTTCTCTTCCACAACCTCGGTCATCATCCCGCTGAGCGTGGAGCCCATGAGATCCTTCATCACAGATTCGTCGGCCTGCATCTTGTCGCGGTCGATGCCGGCAGCATCCAGGCTGCCACCCAGCGCACGCATCGCATCCATCGCGCCCTTGGGCAGAAGGTGTCCCACCGCTGCGTCGACGACGGTGTTACTGATGATGGTGTGACCCTTCTCGATGGCGTAGCGGTGAATCGCGGTCTTGGCAACGCCTCTGGCAAATACGGGGATCTTTTCCATCCGGCGGAGGGCTTCTTCAGTCCAGGCGATCGTGTATTCCGCCAATGTATCGATCGGTGGCACATACTTCCGGTTCGACACCAGGATATTACAGGGGGCGGATCGCAAGAGATTTTCCGTATTGCTGCCGATGTCCATATCCTCGTCGCTGTGTACGCCGATCCGTCCGACGATCAGTAATGCCGGGATATCTTTTCGCACGTACTGAATGATCTTTTCGAACGCCTTACCGTCCAATAGGGTCGTCTTGACATCGGTTTGTTCGGCCTGAGCGATCTCGCGGCAGATATCGAGGTGCGACTGGTAGATCTTCGCGAGGCCGCTGTCGATAATTTCCTCGTGGAGTTTTTCCTGCTCTTTGAATCGGAACACCTTGCCGGCTTCCTCGTTGAGGACACCGGAAATACTGTGAAAGGCGGCATAGTGGAAATAGGGATCGAAGGCAGAGATCGCCTCGACCGGCATATTGAAAGCTTTGCCCAGCGCCAGGCCGGTCATGAGTCCGCCGAAGGAATAGGGGCTGCCGTCCACGGCAACCACGATTCTTCCGCCGGTCATCGGTTGGATTTGCTTGATGATCAGCATGTCCGAATTCCGCACGCGACGAAGCACGCGCTCGGTATTGCTGCCGATCACACTGTCCTTCACGGCACCGACGCCCAAGGCCCCCATGATCACCAAATCGTAGGCATTGGTATTGATGTCTTCGGCCAACACCTTCCAATTCCGGCCCTCAAGCGAGCGACGCTCGATCGGCAGGTTATTTTCGGCGCATTTCTTATCGACGTAGTCGAGATAGGAGTCGGTAATGATCTGAAGACCTCGGGTAATCAGTGAATCGTGGATTTGGCGCTGGCGGTCGAGCTCTTTTTCATCGTGGTACTCTTCGGGCAAGCCCGCTTCCATCTGCTTGAATCGCTTGTCATGCATTTTGGCCGCATAGACGTGGCTACCCACGATTTTGGAGCCGAAGGCTTTGGCGAAATGGACTCCGACATCGACAGCCGTATTAGAATGATCGGAGTTATCGACCGGGACATAGATTGTCTTATACATCGAGGTGTCTCCTCAGGATGCCCTCCAGGCCAGGGCGAAGAAGAGTAATTGTCAAAATTTCCAAATGGTTGACGGGTTTTCCACGTCTCAAAGAACGAGGATGATAGCACCGGCCTGAATTCGAATGCAAGGTGTTGGTGGAGACAGTGGGACGACGTTAGGATGCCGGGGTCGCGACGGATTTCTCGCTCGAATCTTTTGCGGAGCGAATGGATTGTCGGGAACGGAGGATTTCCTCCAGGGACAAGAGGGCATCGCGTCCAGAGTTCCCCTCAATGCCTCGGATCAAGTTCTGATCGGCATAGCCATCTGACTCTTTTGGGGTTTGAGACAGCGATCCCGTCCACTTCCATGGGTCCCTGCTACCATCTTTTCGTTCCCAGGCCATGAGCAAGCCTTGGCAATAAACGAGTTCAACGGCGCCGGGTTATAGAGGAGTTTTCTGATACTCGTCGGCGTCAAAGTCTGGCTGGTTCGTTAAGCTAGCACCAACCCTACAATGCCACAGCCGACAATGCCGACATCATAGTCGGCATTGTGGGGAGCGAGAACATCAATGGCACTCATGATCGTACAAGCCTGTCACCCGTCTGCGTAGACAACATCTCACTCGTAGGGACATTGCCATGCACTGCCCGAAACATGCCAAAGCGACACAGCCCCGCCCCAAATGCCAGATGCATTAACAGGAACGTAGGCACTTCTCGCAATGATTTAATCACCCCGATCACGCCAAACCGAACAATCCCTGCTGGACGGACCATTCCCTGCCAGATCGAATCGAGCCATGAGGGTAAGGTTTCGGCAGTCCAATCTGCTGTGGTCACTTTACCCGCCACCAGTCCAGTTGCCTCCAGTAATTC
>SWDN01000016.1:77786-83612 GCA_005116775.1 Nitrospira sp. | reverse complement strand
CTTCTGAGCAGGTGGTGTATCCACATGTACCATCGTAGCGTGGTAGCACCCGGCTTCCGGGTTTGTCAAGATAGCGAAGTCCTCATGCTATAATCCCGCCCCTGATGCAGAACTCGATCGTTATTAAAGGGGCGCGGGAGCACAACCTCAAGAACATCGATGTCACGATCCCGAGGGACAAGCTCGTCGTCATTACCGGCTTGAGTGGATCGGGCAAGTCGTCGCTGGCCTTCGACACGATCTATGCCGAAGGACAACGGCGATACGTCGAGTCGCTCTCTGCCTACGCCCGTCAGTTTCTCGAACAGATGGGCAAGCCCGACGTCGATTCGATCGAAGGGCTCTCGCCCGCCATTTCCATCGAGCAAAAAAGCACCAGCCACAATCCCCGGTCCACGGTCGGTACCGTCACAGAGATTTACGACTATCTCCGTCTCCTCTTTGCCCGGGTCGGACGCCCCTCCTGCTTTCAGTGCGGTGATGAAATCACCGCGCAGACCGTGCAGCAGATGGTCGATGCCATCGGCCTGCTGCCCGAAGGAAGCAAGTTCCAGCTCTTGGCGCCGATTGTCCGGGGCAGGAAGGGGGAGTACCGAAAAGAATTGCTCGACATGCGCCGTGCCGGCTACGTCCGGGCCAGGGTCGATGGTCAGCTAGTGGACTTAGGCGAGGATATCGCGCTCGATAAACAGAAGAAGCACACGATCGAAATCGTCGTCGATCGGCTGGTGATGAAACCAAGCGAGGCACTGACGCGGCGGTTGGCCGATTCAGTGGAGACCTCGCTGAAACTCGCCGGTGGGCTGGTCGGAGTGCTGATGGACGGCGGGAAGGTGTCGCTCTATAGCGAGAAGCTTGCTTGCATCCGCTGCGGGGTCAGCTATCCTGAAATTACACCGCGCGTCTTTTCGTTTAACAGCCCGCATGGGGCCTGCCCGGCCTGCGACGGCATCGGCTACGCCATGTCACCCGATTCTTCTGACGATGAAGACTTCACGTTGCTGGAACCCTGCGAGGTCTGCGGGGGTGCGCGGTTGCGGCCTGAAAGCCTGTCCGTCAAGTTGGCCAAACAGTCGATCGCGGAGGTCACGCATCTCTCCGTACGAGCTGCCGCCGACTTCTTCGGTTCGTTGAAATTCACCGAGCGTGAACTGCTGATCGCCCATCGCATTTTGAAAGAAATTCGCGAGCGTCTCGGGTTTCTCGTCAACGTCGGCCTGGATTACCTGACGCTGGATCGCGCTGCCGCCACCTTGTCCGGTGGAGAAGGCCAGCGCATCAGGCTCGCCACGCAAATCGGCTCCGGCCTTGTCGGCGTTCTCTACATACTCGATGAGCCATCGATCGGCCTTCATCAGCGGGATAATCGGCGCCTGCTCCAGACCTTGCTTCGTCTGCGCGACCTTGGCAACACAGTCGTGGTGGTCGAGCACGATGCAGAAACCATGATGGCAGCGGACCATCTACTGGATATGGGGCCGGGAGCCGGGACGCACGGCGGCCAAGTCATTGCCCAGGGCACGCCGACCGACGTCATGGGGAATCTCGACTCGCTGACGGGCCAGTATCTTCGCGGCACACAAATGGTCAGCCTGCCTCGCCGCCAGCGCAAGGCCAAGGGGCTTCTGTCCATCGTGGGGGCCACGAAACACAATCTGAAGGGGATGACCGCCAAGATTCCGCTCGGCCTGCTCACCTGTGTGACCGGTGTGTCCGGGTCCGGAAAGAGCACGCTGGTGCTTGAGGTGCTGTTCCATTCCCTCTCCCAACTGCTCTATCAGAAAAAACCGAAGATCGATGGCTGCAAGGAACTGCTGGGCGTTGATGCGCTGGATAAAGTGATCGACATCGACCAAGCCCCGATCGGACGGACTCCGCGCTCGAATCCGGCAACCTATACGGGTCTGTTCGGTTTCATCCGTGACCTCTACTCCAATCTGCCCGAATCACGTGTCAGAGGGTATAAGCCAGGCCGCTACAGCTTCAACGTGAAGGGCGGCCGCTGTGAGGCCTGCCAGGGCGATGGGTTGATCAAGATCGAAATGCATTTCCTGCCGGATGTCTATGTGACCTGTGAGGTCTGCAAGGGTCAACGGTACAACCGCGAGACGATGGAGATTCATCACAAGGGAAAGAGCATCGCCGACGTGTTGAACATGACGGTGGACGATGCCGTGGAGTTCTTCGATGGCGTTCGCGATCGCGGCATCGGCCAACTTCCCGGTGTTGTTCATGTCAGTGTTGTGGAAAGACTGCACGACCCGCGGCGCTGTCATTGGCGGTTTTCTCGGGCTGATTTCATCGGTGCTGCTCACGATCCTATCACCCTCCGTGTGGGAAGCCACCTTGGGCTATCCGAAAGGCAGCGCACTGTTCCCGTACACCTCGCCGGCGTTGTTCTCGATGACGATCGGAGTCGTGGGCATTTGGCTGTTCTCGATCCTTGACCGAAGCAGCCAGGCGGCAAAAGACCGCGGAGGTTTTCTGGCCCAACAGGTAAGGTCGGAGACCGGCATCGGCGCGACGACCCCATCCACACACTGAACCGGGCACGGCGACAGGCGAATGGCGGACTATATGCTCAATCGGCTTGTCGAAGCCGTCGTATACGGGACAGATGCTGACGGAACCAGGGGTGTAGGCGGGACAGCAGAGTATCCTTCGTGCTCGCGCAATGCGCGGCCTCAGAAGGGTTGAGAGGGAGCGGCCAGGTGCCCTTCTTGCTCGCAGAACGCGCACGATGAAACGGTGCTCGTTCGATGCGCGCAGTAAAGGGCAGCCTTGGCCACTCCCTCCGAAGAAGGCCTGAGAAATCAGGAGGCCCTCGTTGGACACGCACAGTGAAGAATAACTCGGCCATTCCGCTGGGAGGATGGAATGATATGGCGACTCCCTTCCTATCCATCCATCCCACCCTTCACGGCAACCCCAGCGCCACTCTTGCAGCAGACACGCCGATATTCCTCGCAATCATCCGTAGCGACCTACCCATGTCCTCCACAATGTGCCGAGAAACCGCTCCAAGTTTCATTTGAACTCTCCCACAAACGGGAGCACAATCCCACAGTCCTGACGATCTCTTGGGGAAACATTCCATGGCACGATTTCTTCTCACTTCATTGCGTTCAATCACTGTATTAGTTATCTGCGTTTTATTACTCACTGGATGTAGCAGTCTCATTATTCACGATGACGATAATATAGCGGTTGTAGCCACTAAGGTCACCGTTCGGACAGTAAATTGTGCTCTAACAATTTTCATGGGATGTGCCAGCGAATGGATTTGGATGGACGAGGCAAAGGCGCAATCCATGGTTTGGTACGGGAGGGGCGATATAAACGGCGATAACTACAAGTGCCAGCAAGAAGCATCCTCTAGGTCTTCCAGCGCAACTGGGTATATCCATATGCCTTTGGGCAATAGTGTAATGTCCTTGCCCATGAATAGTGGCGGAGGAACACAGATAAACCAGCAGCTTTACCACTCATGTATGAGAGCCCATGGTTATACATTGCATGATGGGTATGAACTTGATAGATGGCGTGAGAAAGAGGCTAACAAGTCTGTCAGTGCCCCGCAAGGCTCACTATGTGGACCCTCAAACGTAACAATAGGAACACGCTTGAGGAGGGCTCAAGATGGCAAGATGGTCAAAGTCACAGCTTTGTATGCAAACTCCCCGCGATGCCCAGACCCAGCGACCCCGACTCCTGTAGATGTTGAAGAGGTGGGCGAATGAGAATCGTCTGTCAGTGCCTCGCATTCAACAGGTGCCGAATTTGCTACAACGAAGAGGTCTAATGACTTGGCGGCTGGTTACCGAATCTGATCTCGCCTCCTTCAGCGTTCCACGGCAATTCCTTTCATTCTCGGACGCATATCTCGATTCTGCTTCACGCCTGTGCACAGTCTTGAAACGATCTCCCAGGAAATCCAATTACGCACGTGGCTCTGTCGTGCTGTACCTTACGTTTCACGCCATTGAATTGTTCTTGAAGGGTACGATTCTTGAACGAAACCCAGAGGAAAAGCTCATAAACCACGACATTCAAGTTCTCAGTAACCGATATTACAATTTGTATCGAGGTAGGAAATACAAGTTCCATGTACCATTCATCAGCAGAGAGAAAGTCGACCTCGGCGAGATTTTCGATCCCGAAATCGTAGAGGATGTGAAAGTCTATATCAAAGAGAGCGAAAAGAAGAATCCTTTGGACCAGCGCCATCGCTATCCTAGAAACCTGAAGGGACAACCATGGCGTGGTTCGGTTGGCTTTGAGCCAGGGTCATTTCTTTTCGTAATCAAGAAGCTGAAAGCAGATATCGCACGGCTAACAAATCTTATTTTTCCGGCTAACAATGTGGCACGAAGAACGCCCAAGAAAGCGGCGCGTCGGGTATGACTTTAGGTTCAGGAATGTCATGACATAAGTCGTGAGCCTGTAGCCTCAGCCACACATCCATCGCTGCCCAATTGAAAATTATCCAGGAAGTGATTACCCTGACGTGAGCTGTGTTCCACTTCTTTAAGGAATGGTGAGTTATGGCAACGAAGAAAAAAGACTCGTCGAAACTTAACGGACCAGCAACGGCCGCGATGCCGCCAACTGTTGGCGGTTCGGCAGAAGATTTTGAAAAGCTCGGTGTGTTCTATCTCGGCCGACCCTACGACTTGACGGCCAAGCAATCCAAGCCTGGCTGGCTGTTGTATGACTCGAAAGATCTGGTCACCCATGCCGTTTGCGTCGGGATGACAGGAAGCGGGAAGACCGGCCTCTGCATCGGATTGCTCGAAGAAGCGGCGATCGACGGAATTCCCGCCATCATCATCGATCCCAAGGGGGATCTTGCCAACCTGATGCTGAACTTTCCGCAACTGCGCGGGGAAGACTTTGCACCGTGGATCAATGAAGACGATGCCCGCAAGAAGGGGCTCTCGCCAGCGGACTATGCGACCCAGCAAGCCGAGATGTGGAAGAAAGGCTTGGGGGAATGGGGCCAAAGCGGCGAGCGGATTCAAAAGCTCCGCGATGCGGCGGATGTGGTGGTCTATACGCCTGGCAGCAACGCAGGCATTCCCGTGTCTATCCTCAAGTCTTTTGCGGCGCCGTCGCAGGAGATTCTGGACGATACTGAGATGCTGCGCGAGCGGATAGGCACGACGGTGACGAGTCTGTTAGGTCTCGTCGGCGTCGAAGCCGATCCGATCAAGAGTCGCGAACACATTCTCTTGTCAACGATTCTCGACCACACATGGAGAGCCGGACAGGATCTGGATCTGGCCACATTGATCCAGCAGATCCAGACGCCGCCGGTTACTAAGATCGGCGTGTTGAATCTGGATTCGTTCTACCCTTCGAAGGAACGTTTTGCCCTCGCCATGCAGTTAAATAACTTATTAGCTGCGCCGGGATTTTCTGCCTGGTTGGAAGGGGAAGCGCTCGATGTCGGCCAGATGCTCCATTCGCCAGGAGGCAAGCCGCGGCTTGCCATTTTCTCGATCGCGCATCTCAACGATGCCGAGCGGATGTTTTTTGTCACCTTGCTGCTGAGTCAAACGCTCGGCTGGGTACGGGCGCAGTCCGGTACGACCAGCCTCCGCGCCATCCTCTATATGGACGAAATCTTCGGCTATTTCCCGCCAGTGGCCAATCCACCGTCGAAGCAACCCTTGCTCACGTTGCTGAAGCAGGCCCGCGCGTTCGGTCTGGGTGTCGTGTTGGCGACCCAGAACCCTGTCGATTTGGACTACAAAGGCTTGGCGAATACCGGCACCTGGTTTATCGGGCGGCTACAAACCGAACGAGACAAGGCTCGCGTGCTGG
>SWDN01000016.1:48811-77686 GCA_005116775.1 Nitrospira sp. | reverse complement strand
GCGTATCGGACAGCAAGGCCGGCGTCGATGTGACTCAAGATGTGATCGTGCTTGCGCCGATCTCAGACGGTGCAGTGGCGGTGGACTGGGATCATGCCATGGAAGCGGGCTTGGCCCTCGCTGATCTGGAGTCATCGCCCTCAGACGGTGCACAGTTCGGCCCAGTTCCCAGCGCAGCAAGCAAAGCAAAAAGCTATGAGACTTGGAACAAAGACTTTGCCGGTTGCTTGTTCCGAAATCAGAAAGTCGATCTCTTCAAGAGCCCCAGCACGAAAGAAGTCTCAAGTCCTGGCGAATCCGAGCGGGATTTCCGCGTGCGGTTGCAACAATCCGGTCGTGAAGTCAGGGACAAACAATCAGACAGTCTGCGTCAAAAGTACGCACCGAAGATTGCTGCCATTCAAGATCGGATCAGGCGTGCAGGGCAAATGGTCGAACGGCAGCAAGCGGAGTCTCGTTCGAGTCAAATGCAAGCGGCGATTTCGGTCGGCGCCTCGATTCTGGGGGCGTTCCTTGGGCGGAAGACGGTCAGTGCGACGAACATCGGCCGAGCGACCACGGCGATTCGCGGCGCCGGGCGCGCGATCAAGGAATCGAAGGACGTGGGCCAAGCCGAAGAGAATGTCTCAGCGTTGCAGCAACAATTGGCCGACCTCGAAGCGCAATTCAAGGAGGAGACCGATACCCTCGCTGCCGCGACCGATCCCCTCAACGAGAAACTCGAAACCGTCTCTCTCAAACCCACCAAAGCCAACATCGCCGTGAAACTCGTCGCCCTCGCCTGGACGCCTCACTGGCGCGACTCAAACGGCGCAACGATACCAGCCTGGTCCTAGGAGCGGTCTTTCCCACCTTCAGCCTGCGGCTGACTTCCCCTCAGTCACCTGGTAATAGCAGAACCCTTCGTGCTCGACGAGTTTCTTTGCGATCACCCCTGCGGCTGTTTCAAGAGTGGCAGCGAGCGTCTCGTTCTGGGTACTGAAGACACTTCCACCGCGCACCGCTTTCCCCGCGAGCGAAGTCACAGCGGCTTCTGCGCGCAAGGCGTCACGGGTCACTCGGGCCAAGGCCTCCAGTGAAATCATGGGACGATTGGCATCGAACTCTGGGTAGGCCGACGCCTGGGAGTCCGGTCCCACTCGCAATGCCGTCGCACCATGCACGGCCGGCACTCGATAGGCCGCATCGAAGAAGGCTTCCAGGAAAATGCGCGTCAGATCGGCACTGACATGTTGAGAGTCGACAGTGGCGGTCGAGGTGCGAACTGAACTGGCAGGGCTCGCCTCAATTTCAGGCGAGATCCCCGGAAACAGCAAGGCGTGGCCGCTTCGATCGACGAATCCCTTCGAAGCGACTTTCACCACCCCGCGGATGCCGGCTCCTGAATAATCCGATCTTGCCGTGAAACTGAAATCGCCAAAATAGGCTTTGTTGTACGCCAGCAGCATCCGAGCGAAGCGAGAGGAATCCTGTTCGAGTTGATCCTCATCCAGACCGAGATGCCCATGCCATTGTCTGGCTACATTGATGACCTGTTTGAGTTTGTCGAGATCTATGCGCGAGGTTCCGTCGTGGGCCATGTCATTGAGGACGTCCGTCAGGATGGAGAGGGAGACGGTCTTGTCTGGGTGCCGTCGGCGAATCGTGTCGATCACGCCTGCCAAGGGACTGACACTTGCTGCTTGTCCATCCGGCAGTTGCAGGAACAGAGATCCTGGCGTGGCGCCGATATCACGACGCTCGTTCGGGGGTTCGTCGTGAGCCTGCCTGGTGCAAGCGAGAAACTTCGCCGCGAGATCTTTTTTATCGGCTAATTTCTGACGAAACGTTCCATGCAGGAAGTCCGGTTGGTCGCGTAGTTGCAGGACCGAGGAGCCGCAGCCTGCTTGCACGAGGAGAATGACCGATAGGGCACACAGAAGATGTGGCAATCGCATCATCATCGCCTCCTCATGATCGTTGTTGATAAACCGGGAACTATTGGTCGCTGTCTGCCAATGAGAGGCACGAGTATCAGTGCTTGCGATCTTTCTGCATGATTTTATCGGTCCATGCGAGGAGGATGGCCGATCCGATGAAGGTCAAGTGGATAAAGATCTTCCACTTGATTTGCTCAAGATCCTCATTCGCAATGTTGACGAACGATTTCAGGAGATGGATGCTGGAGATGCCGATCAGTGAGGCGGCGAGTTTAATTTTGATGGTGCCCGGGTCGATATGAGTCAGCCAGTCCGGTCGATCGGGATGTCCCTCTAAATCCAATTTGCTCACGAAGGTGGCGTAGCCGCCGATGATCACCATGGTGAGCAAGTTCGCCACCATCGTGACGTCGATCAACCCCAGAACACCCAACATGAAGACGGTTTCCTGTTGTTGGTTGATGTGCCAGATCATCTCCCACAATTCGATGAGAAATTTATACGCGTACAGCAACTCGGCCACAATGAGGCCGCCATACAGTGGGGCTTGAATCCACCGACTGGCGAACACGACGGTTTCAAACGCGTGCTCGACGGGATTGATGGGAGCGTGCTTCGCTGCGGCAGATTCTGAAGGGTCGGAATGACTCACGGGGGGCTATCCTAGTCGGCAAGGGGGGGAACTGTCAATTTGTGCGACCATACGGGGACATCGGCGAAGACATGACAGCCGCAGAGGCACAATGCTCAACGATCAAGTAGGGCGATGGGAGAGCCCGTGGCGTCGGTCCGGCTGTGCGATACATGTAGAAGGCGAACGGTGTCGATGACCTTCTGATCGTCCGTGGCCTTCTCAAACATGAAATCGGCCCCGGCGAAGGAGGAGGCCGTTTCATCGTCCTGCAGAGGATAGTCCTCGACGACGATGATGGTCGGCGGGACCATGAATCGCTTGATGTGCCGGAGGACCTCGATGCCTCGTCCATCTTGAAGCGATGAATTCAGGATCACGATATCGGGTTTCCGATTCAAAATCATGGCGGTCGTTTCTTCAAAATGCGACGACTCTCCCACCACATGCACGCCGACAATCCTCTCAAGGCGCTTCTTGAGTCTGTCGCGAAAATGGGCATCTGCGTCTGCCAGGATGATGGTCATACTGTAGTTCCACCGGAAAATAGAACTCCTCACACCCTGCGCGGTGTCGAGGCTGCTCAATGGGAGAGGGAATCCGACCACACATCGATCGTCACACATGGGCGAAGGGTTCTAGGCACCTCCCTTATTTTCTCGGTACCCCAGGGCTCACATGATCGAGTGAGTCATCGTCGTCGCTATTCAACCAACCGATGGTCGAGAGCGTAACGGGTCAGCTCCGCCGTGGTCTTCAGTTGCAGCTTGTCCTGAAGACGAGCTCGATAGGTATTCACGGTTTTCGTGCTGAGCGTGAGGGACTCTGCAATCTGCTTGACGGACCGGCCTCGAGCGATCAAGACAAGGACCGCGAGTTCTCGCTCAGATAATGTGCGTTGGCCAGGGCGATCGGGATTCACGCTGAGGCTGGTGGCGATATGTTCTCCGATGGAAGGGGTAACGTACATGCGGCCGGCCAAAACTTGTTTGATGGCTTTGGCCAACTCTTGTGGCGCGGTGTGTTTCGTGAGATAGGCCTTAGCCCCCGCTCGAAAGGCGCGAACCGCGTATTGCTCCTCGGAATGCAGGCTCAAGACCATCAGCGGAAGCCTGGGTGCTCTGCTGCGCAACTCGCACAACAGACCTATCCCATTCCGATCGGGAAGGCTGATATCTACAATCGCCAGGTCCCACGGCTCCTGCTGTACCGCCGCTATCGCCTTCTGGCTGGTCTCGGCTTCTCCGACTTCGACATACAGAAAATTCTCTTCAAGGATCTGCTTCACGCCCTTGCGCACGATCTCATGATCGTCGATGACGAGAATCTTTACAGACTGTGTCGCAATCATACGTCAAGCGGCTCCTTGGCTGGGATAGAGACGATGGCCGTGGTTCCAACACCGGGAGCTCCAACAATATAAAAATGCCCGCCTAGGAGAGCAGCCCGCTCCCGCATTCCACGAAGCCCAAAGGAATGAGGCGCATCCATCCTTTCGCTGCTGATACCTTTTCCGTTGTCAGTCACTTCCAACGTCACCCTGACGGCATCCTGGCGCAGTCGCATCTGCACCTGCGAGGCGGAGGCATGACGCATGACATTCGTCAGCAATTCCTGGGCGATTCGAAACAACGCTGTAGACGATTCGGAGGGCAGTACGATAGATGTCAGTTCAGGAGTCACGTCTATCGCACACCACACGCCCGTGCGATCCTGAAACGTCCTGGCGAGAGATTCCAGCGCGGAAAACAATCCGAGATCGTCCAGCATCGCAGGGCGCAGTGCCTCTGCCGTCGCACGGACAGACCCCAAGAGCGTATCGATTGACCCCGACATCGCCTGGACCTTGTTCAGGAGTTCCGCGCCTCCGGTTGGAGTCAGCGGCTGAGCGAGTCTCCTGCCGAGCCAGGCTAGATCGAATTTCAAACCGGTCAAGCCCTGCCCGAACTCATCGTGGAGTTCCCGTGCAATTCTGCATCGTTCTTCCTCTACAGCTTTCTGCACTTGGCGAGCCTCGTTGCCTGGTCGAACATAGGCTGACTGAAACTCCTCTTCTACATTGGTATCTGGAGCAACGGACTCTGGATGAGGAGCCGACTGTGAAAATTCCGGTGCCTTTATCATGTTGATCCTGTTTACTCCTCAACCGGCTGTGTCATATCGTCGTGAGCATCGGTTCAAGATAGACGTGCGCGATGATGGAGGTGCCTCGACCTACTGTAGATTGGACCTCTAAGCGGCCACCGATCTTCTGAACCCGATCTTCCATGCACGCGAATCCAATCCCCTTCGCCAGTCCTCGGTTAATATCGAATCCCAGCCCATTGTCTCGAATACGCAATTGTACTCGTGAGCCGTGACGTTGAAGCGCGATCACAATCCGTGTGGCGCGGGCGTGACAGACACAATTGCTCAAGGCCTCCCTGGTGATCGTGACAAGCTCTCGCGCTTCTTCGCCGGTCAGAATCTCCTCTGCGGCCTGATCGACTTCCACACAAATTTGGATATCACTCACCCGCTTCACAGTCTGGGCAAGGACCTGTAACTCAGAAGCCAGGTTGAACGGGTCCACACAGTCGGACTCCACACGGAGAATCATGTTTCGAATGTCTTGGATGAGGGTATGGAGCCTGACGGTAACCTCGTCGTGAGAATGTAGCCCCGCTCGGCGTGATCGAGAGGGTCGCTCAAGGCTCATCCTGATCGCATAGAGCGCTTGCAGCACAGAGTCGTGTAATTCACGGCCAATGCGACTGCGATCTTGAAGCAACGCGCTCAGTCGTTGTTCGGATGCTGTGAGGGCCTCGGCAAGATTGCTCCCCACCTGTTCACGCAGCGAGTAAGGAGGAGCTTCGGCTGCGTAGATGGGAATTCCTTCCGCAAGAAAAGGATACCGATCCGCCGGCTTTCTTGGTGATTGCTGAAACCCGTCGAGAAGCTCAAGCCCTCGCCGATCTTTCATCTTCTGAACATCCTTTCAATATCCACACAAAGAAGAACGCCTTTGGAATCCTCTCTCGCACGGGTTCTTCTGTTCGACAACACACTATGCGCGACTGGCGCTTCTCCGTCACCTGGCGAATCCGCCAGGTGACGAAATGCCATCATTTGATGCATTCCTTCTGCATCAAAGTGAGTTGACCTCGTCGAAAACCAAGGAGGTGCCTATGCAGATAGTAGAGGAGATCAGGCCGGTCGAGTTCCGAGAAGACAGGTTACTCGTAAAAACACTATCAGATGATCACGATCTCAGAGCCTCATATCATCTTCGCCATCAGGTGTTTGCCGATCGGCTTCAATGGGTTGCCAAAAGCGATGACAAGCTTGAAGTTGATTCGTACGACGCATTTGCCACATCGGTTGGACTATTTGACGAGGAGCAGAGCCTTAGAGGCGTCTTTCGGATGGTAAGTCCCCCTTACCCATTCATGATCGAAAGTGAATTCAAGCCGTGCTTGCTTCCGGACTATGAAATTAGAAAAGAGCGTGACACCGTCGAGATTACGAGGCTCGCGCTCGATCCTACGTTGACGGATAAGGGGCTGTCCATCCGCCTCATGCAGGTTCTCTTCAAGGGCGTCTATCAATGGTCCATGCAGAATGAAGTCCGGTATTTATACATGGTCGTCGAAAAACGATTCCTGCGAGTCCTCAGGGGAATGGGGTTTTCTTGTGAAGCTATTAGCCCGGCCGTGTCGCTTCCACCGGCTGGAACACTCTCAATTGCCGCGGTGCTGGACTGGAAGAATTTTCACGAGACGTGCCCGCAGAAACAGCCCTCTTTCTTTCAGTGGATGAACGCAGTGGATGGGTTCTCATCGTTTGAGAAAAGTGGATTCCTCGCGAGAGATCCCAGAGAGCAGTTTGCCGAATTGGCCTTGGCCCAGACTCGTCGGCAAGATCAGCAGTCTTTAGTCGAGAGAGGGAGAAGATTAGTCGCAGCCTGATCGAAGCGTGTCTGTGCGTACCATGACGAAGAATTTACTCGGCGGCTAACAGGCCATGCTCCATGGCCATGGCTACTGCTTGGGTGCGAGAGCTGACCTCAAGCTTCATGAAGATACCTTCAATGTGAAAACGCACGGTCCGTTCAGTGATCCCTACAATTTTGGAGATTTCCCAGTTGGTTTTTCCTTCTTTCATCCATAGCAACACCGCCATTTCTCGATGCGAAAGGCCTTTCGCGCGATTGGACAACGGTGTCTGGATATTTGCAATGAGAACTCGGTGAATGGAGGGAAGCAGATATTCCAGCAATCCTATATACCGCCGGGTGTCAGCTGCATCGCCTCCGGCAAACGAAAAGAATGTCGCGAAGCCTTGATCACGCGCAAGCATTCCTGTGGTAACTCCATTCGTCAGTCCCACTGAGCGGGCCTCCTCAACAAACTCAAGTTGTTTTGGAGAACGCGAATTGCGGTATGTCTGTTTCCACACCTGTGTTTTGAAGGAAGACAAGAGCGACTGTAACACAGGGTCGACGCTGGCATATCCTTTTTTGCCGTAGTTGTACAGCCAATCGTTGGAATAGCCGATATTCAGCACGCTGTTGAACTCCTTAAAGCCGCCGGAGGGAGCGAGCTGTGCCACCCCGCCGATCGCCTGTGGGCAGGCCACGGTTCTCCGAACAAGCTGCAAGATCCGATAGACATCATCCCCTGTCGTTGCTTCTGCCGTATAATGCAGAATCTCGACGACATTTTGGATTTCACGTTTGGTCAGATCCTCGAATATTTCAGATGGGAAATGCTGTGGGTGCTTGCTAAGGCTGTGCTGGTGCGGTGTCTGGGGAGAGTTCTTGTCTACGCTTCGTAGTCCAGAAAGTGGAGAGGCATGATGCTGTCTTCCTGGGTCGACGTCAAAGTACCCCTTCTGCCAATAGAGGCGAAGCCATTCTTCCGGATAACTGACATTGAGTACGTTGGTAAAGCCCTCAAACGCGCCAGTGCGACTGAGTTTTGCAAGTCCACCAATCACTCGGGTAAAAGGAAACAGAGCTTGAAACCGTGCGAGCACATCTTTGACATCTTCGGGACTTTCTGATTGCACAGCAAAGTGCAGAACCTCGATAAAACCTTCGCACTCGGTTTTGCTTAGCTGAGCAAATATGTGCTTGGGGAAGGGGCGCTTTCCCTGAACATGTGCCATAGATGGTTCCCGATAGAATAGTCCGAATCAACGCTACCATAATACTTGGTAGATTTGCGAGAAGGTATTTTGGCCCTAGTGAGATCTCTCGCAATCGGTTATATCCTTAAGAGCCTTCTAATTGTCTCCATACTCCTGATAGCACATAAGCTTGAATCTGACAGCTCACGGACGGCGCTCTGTAAGAATTATAGTATGCGGAACCGCAGATTCCTCTTCGCTCTAGGACTAATCTCATTACTATGTCCGTCGCTTGGACATGCGCAGGCGCTTCGGTTCCAGCCACAAGGGGCGGTTGCTGCTGGGCAGGGGAATGCCTTTGCCGCACAGGCCGATGATGCTTCGGCCATTCACTACAATCCGGCCGGACTGAGTCAGGTGGATGGAGTCCAGGTTATTACTGGAACAGCCCTGCTTGGGGGGTCCGTCAAGTTCAATAGCCAGACCGGGATAGATAGTCGAGGGGACTTTGGAGGCAGTGTCGCGCTTCCCCCGCCTAGCCATTCCTACGTGAGTGCAAACCTAGGAGCTCTCGGATGGGATAGTCTGTCGAAGGTAACGGTCGGACTCGGTCTGACTTCGCCATTCGGTTTGAATATTCGCTATCCGCTGGATGGCCCCTTCAATACCGCCGTCACCTCTGCAGCGCTTCCGCTCATCGATATCAAGCCGACCCTGGCCTATAAGCTGAACGATCAATTGGCCATCGGGGTGGGCGCAGACATTTATACCTTCGCAGGCTTTCTTGGGCAGGGGCATGCGGAACAGAGGCAAGTGGGTTCCGGGGCGCTTGCTGGTGCATCCGTCGAATTCAACGGCAACGGAACAGGGGCGGGCGCAAACCTCAGCCTGCTCTATACGCCACTGAGAAACAGCGATGGCAAACCGATCGCCTCCGTTGGACTAGTCTATCGCACCCAAGCAGTGGTGCCGCTAAGTGGGTCATTTTTGGTCAATGGGGCGAAGGTGGCTGATGCGTCTACTAGTCTCGTGCTGCCGCAGATATTTACTGGGGGCATCGCAATTTGGCCGGTTCGTACGAGCGAGCGGGAATGGAAGTTGGAAGTCGATGTGGAGTATGTCGAGTGGAAATCGAATCGAAATCTCGACATCCACCTCTCCTCCGGCGGAGTGGTCCCGCAACCGCAACAATGGAAGACGGTGCCAGTTGTGGCGATCGGCACTGAATACAAATGGCTCCATCCCGAGTGGTTGCCTCATTGGGATGTGGCTGTCCGATCGGGGTACACACATACCGAGAATCCCGTTCCCGATATGACGTTCAACCCGGCGATCGTATCGTTATCTTCCAACACGCTGTCCTTGGGGGCCGGATTCTTGTGCAAGGGCCCGGGCCGGTTTTTGGGAATGGTGCCTTGCGGAGGAGCCTCCGCACTCTGGCCGAAAGCGATCGGGATGGATGTGGCGTTTCAGGAATGGTTTTATGAGCCGCGGACGGTTACCGGTAATCTCAACTCCACTGTTAATGGGGCATACCATGCCTTTGTCCATCTGGGAACCTTCAGCTTCAAATTCATCTTCTAGCAGGATGCTAAAACGTTCCACTTCTCAGCCGCTACTAGCTTCTGCCGCGCCTCTCGCCATACTGCAAGAATAAGCGAGTTCAGTTGCGAGTCGGAATCGTGTTCGCGAGGGCTTTCCGCATCTCCACGACAGTGTTGGCGTCGAGGCCGGATGCCGTCAACTCCTCTTCCGTGGCGGCAGCGATATTCGCCAGGCTGCCATATTGCTTGAGCAGGCGAGCGCGTGTGATTTTACCGATGCTGCTTACGCCATCGAGTGGCGACGCCATCAAGGCTTTACCGCGCAGCTTGCGGTGGAAGGTGATGGCAAACCGATGGGCCTCGTCGCGAATTCGTTGCACGAGATGGGTGGCCGGCGAATTCGCGCGAAGCACGATGGGGTTTTTGCGACCGGGCAGAAATATCCGCTCCTCCTTCTCACCGCGCGCTTTGGCCAATCCGATAATGGCCAGGTCTCGATGGCCGACCTGTTTCAGCCCTTCCATGGCGGCGGCAAGCTGGCCTAATCCTCCGTCGATGAGGATGAGATCCGGGCGCGCGAGATGCTCGCTCTCTCCGTAACGGCGCGTCACAACTTCCTGCATGCTGGCGAAATCGTTGGCACCGGTCACGGTTTGAATCTTGAAGCGGCGATAATCGGCTTTCTTCATCTGCCCGTCTTCCCAGACAACCATGGACGCGACGGACTGGTTGCCCATGGTGTTCGAAATGTCGAACCCTTCGATGCGCCGGGGCGCGACATCCAGTCGCACGAGCCGCTTGAGTTCTTCAACCGCCTGCCGTCCGACTTCTTCGTCTCGCAGATGATTCGCGACAGCGGCGCCAGCGTTCTCTTCCGCCAAGAGGAGCAATTGGTGCTTCACGCCCCGCTCAGGCGCCACGACGCGAACGGCGTTCCCACGCTTGCCCGAAAGCCACTCTTCGATCACCTTCACATCGTCGAGGTCGGTAGGGATGAGCAGCTCTTTGGGCGGCTGACCATCTTTGTTGTAGAACTGCTCGATGGCGGATCGAACGAGTTCTTCGTCGCCGGCGTCGGCTGAGTGAGGCCAAAAGAAATCTTTGCGCCCAATCAAGAGTCCGCCACGCACGAAAAGGATCTGGAGGTCGACTGCCGTGCCTTGCCGCGCCAGACCGATCACGTCTTGGTCAGTCGTCGTCGTTTGGGTGATGCGTTGCTTCTCAAGAGTGCGTTCGATATTGAAGAGCCGGTCGCGCAAGCGTGCCGCCTCCTCGAAGTCTTCGCGTTCCGCTGCCCCCTCCATCTGGCCGCGCAAGTCGTCCAGCAATTCATGGTCGCGCCCTTCGAGGAACTGACGGACCTGCGCGACGATGCGGCGGTAGTCTTCTTTCGATTGATTGCCGGTACAGGGCGCCATGCACCGCTTGATCTCGAATTCAATGCAAGCCCGCTCGGCCTTACCGTCGATCTCGATGGTGCAGGTAGCCAACGGGAATACTTTTTTGATGACTTTCAACGTATCCCGCAGCGCGCCTGCCGGCGTGTAGGGGCCATAGTAGAGTGCGCCATCCCGTTGCACCCGACGGACGACAGAGAGCCGTGGGAAGTCCTCCTTGATCGGCAGGCGAAGGTAGGGGTACTGCTTGTCATCCCGCAAGACGACGTTGAACCGTGGCCGATGCTGCTTGATCAGGTTGCTTTCAAGGATGAGGGCTTCGAGTTCCGAGCGAGTGACGATCGTTTCAAGATCTGCGATGTGACCGACCAACACAGTGGTTTTCGGAGAGTGATCGCCCCCTTTTTGAAAGTAGGATCGAACCCGACTGGACAGGACTGCAGCCTTCCCGACGTAAAGCAATTCGCCCTGCTCATCCCTGAACAAATAGACGCCTGGCTGGTCGGGGAGATGGTCGAGTTTGGATTGGAGGTCAATAGAACGTGGCATAACGCTCACCCGATCAAGCTACCGTGATCACTTCGATCATTCTACGGTTCGGAACGTGATCGAGCAACCTGAGGGCAGGAACGGGAAGCTGGTCGTTGCCAGTCTGCTCAACGCAAGCCGCGCACGAAAGAGGGGCTGAGGCTCCCACGCGCGACCTCGGCGACCGGTCCCTTCATCGTGAGGCTGAAGTCTGCAGTAACTTCGATATTGAGCTGTCCCCCCGGCATCTTCACCGTCACAGGGCTTTTCACCAGTCCGAGCCGGACGGCGGCGCTCGCGGCGGCGCAGGAGGAGGACCCGGAAGCTTGGGTTTCGCCGGCCCCGCGCTCCCAGATCAGGATGAAGAGTTCTTTCGGACCGGTCGGCACAGCCAGTTGCACGTTCGTTCGCTTTGGGAACAACGCATGGTTCTCTAATGCGGGGCCTAATTTCAAAAGATCCTCTCGTGACCAAGCTTGTTCTGCCGGCTTGAAGACGACACAGTGGGGGTTGCCTACGCTCACACCGGTAAAGGTCAGCAACTGGCCGGCTGCGTCGATAGGTTGTTCGATGAGTTCGCGAGCTGTGAGGGTACAGGGGAGCGCAGCAGGCTGGAACGTGGCCCGGCCCATTTCGACAGTGACCAAACTCGCGTCCCCATGCCTGTCTACATGCAGCACAATGGTGACCAGTCCGCCTTTGGTCTCGACAGTGAAGTGCTTTTTTTTCGTTTTGCCGGTGGCGTGAAGATAGCGGGCAAAGATGCGCAGGCCGTTGCCCGACTTTTCCGCTTCGCTGCCGTCAGGATTGAAAATTCTCAGGCCGAAATCGGCTTTCTTCGACGGGACGAGCGAGAGAATCCCGTCACTGCCAAGACCCCAGTTGCGATCGCAGATGGCTTTAATGTTGGAAGGAGTCAGCTTAAATGTCAGTTCCTTTGGGTCCATCACCACATAGTCATTGCCCAGTCCATGCCCACGGAAGAATCCGTTCTTCATATCCAGCTCCTTGAATCGAGAGGAAAACAGAAAGAGATACCTAGCATGAACGGTGCGGGGAACGAAAGAGGAACGTGATGAGCGGTTCAGACGATCGTGATAGCAGCTGGGCGCTCTATCAGTTCGACTTCGTATCCGTCTGGGGCATCGATGAAAATGAAGCGGCTGCCGGATGAGGTTGTGATGGGCCCGTCCGTGACCTTGACACCCTTCGCGTTGAGCGAGGCGACAGTCTCGTCAAGACTTTCCACCTGAAAGGCAAGATGGACGAGATCTTCCTGCACTATCACTGGTCCGCTCGGAGGAAAACAGGTCAGCTCGATCAGCTCCTCACTGTTGGGAACCTTCAAAAAGGCCAGCTGAGAGCCGCGCGGCGATGTCTTCCGTTCCAGCACCTCAAGCCCGAGGACGCCGGTGTAGAAAGTGATCGTCTGTTCCATGTCGCTGACCCGCATGCGAGTGTGAAGTAGTTTGGTGATTTTCATGGTGCTGATTATAAGCAGTCAGCTGTCAGCCTCCGGAGGTTAAGGCCTGATAGCTGAAAGCTGATGGCTGATTGCTATGCTGTTTTCTCTCTCACTGGCCCGCGAGTCTTGCGCAGCAGGATTTCTGCGCTGCCTGGGATCAGGAGATTCGGCAGAGGACCGACTTCCTGGTAGCCCTGCTTCTCGTAAAAATGACGGGCCTGGTCGTTGAAGTCCGATACGCAGGCGAACAAGTTTTTCTCCCTTGAAAAAGCCGCCGATTCAACGCGGGTGAGCAACCGTTTCCCCAGCCCCTTGCCTCTTGCCCAATCCGCCACTCCAAGCAATTCAAGATAGTCGCCGAGCAGGAACTTCTGACGAACGACTGCAATGCCGGCGACTTTCCCGTTATGGTCCACGACATAACTGTCACGCCCCTGGGGAAGCGGCGTGAAATAGTGATCCCAATCTCCGGCTCCGTAGCCCAGCCGTTTCCACGGATCGGCGTCGACGAGCAACTCAATGACGGCCGCTCGATCGTCCGACGTCATAGGCCTCACAATTGGATCGGTCATGGTGCTGTCTGGCCACAGGATAAGAGTTCGCTGACGGTCATGGGAGTGAGACGCCGCTCAGGCAAAAGATGTTGATGGAGGTCTTGCACGACTTCGTGCGTGTGTTGCCCCTTCCCGTTGGCATGCATCACGATGACGCTACCCTTCCTGACAAACCGCTTCAGCCGACCCTCAATTTGGCTCGCCGTGAGCGTGGGGTCAGGATCACCGGACACGACATTCCAAAGAATAAACTGGAGTCCGAGGGCGCGGGCTACGTCGACAGTCTCATCGTTAAACTCCCCGTAGGGAGGACGAAACAGGGTCGCGCGGTGACTGTATTTGGCTCCGAGCAGACGGACCGGCCCAAGCATTTCCTGTTTCTGCTCCTCTGCCGATTGGAACGGCATATGAGCGTGGACTTCGCCGTGGGTGCCGACTTCAAAGAATGGAACCTGCAGGAGAGCCTTCACTTGCCGATCGTGTTTTGCGATCCATTTTCCAGACATGAAAAAGGTCGCAGGAATCTTCTGCTCAATCAAATAGTCGATCAGTGCCTGATCGTAGCCCGTGCCGTTCCGCACCGGGCAGAGATCGAACGTCAACGCAACTCCGGGGCAGGAAAGTGGGCCAGACTTGATCACTTGGGCTTGCGTGAAGGAAGGCATCGCTGGGACAAGCAGCATCGTGAGAGCTAGGCATAGTATCCATGAATAATGGCGTCGTCGCATGGTGCCCAGTATACCCGATCCCGCAGGCTGCTCAAAATGGCCGTCCAGCAAGGCCGCAGCGAGTGAAGACCGGGGGCGTACCCTCTGGGGTACGTTGAGGATCTGAACGATGCGAGAACACCGCTGGCGGACTTTTTCAGCAGCCTGCCGTTGACGCTCGAATTCGCGCACTGTTACGGTGATCGCATGGCGTTGCCCAATTGGAAAATCGGTCGGGCGCTCGGCATCCCGATTCATGTGCATGCCTCCTGGTTTGTGGTGTTCTTCTTTGTGACCTGGTCACTGGCAACGGGCTATTTGCCCGACACGTTGCCTGATCTCCCGGCCCCACGCTATTGGGGAATGGGCAGCGTTGCCGCCATTTTGTTGTTCCTGTCCGTCCTTCTGCACGAACTGGGACATTCCTATGTGGCACTGCGTTACAAGATCCCGATCAAGCAGATTACCCTGTTCATTTTCGGAGGCATGGCGCACATGGGGAAGGAACCCCCCAGTCCGCGAGCTGAGTTTTTGATCGCAATGGCAGGGCCGGTCGTGAGCTTGATTCTGGGAGCTGTCTGTCTCGGCGGAACCATGGTGGTGGAGGCATTGTTCGCGCAGCCTCAGGCACAAGGACTCATCGTCCTAGGGAGGTTGCTCGGCATGGTGAATGTGCAACTCGGACTCTTCAATCTGATTCCGGGGTTCCCATTGGACGGTGGTCGAGTCTTACGGGCAGGCCTATGGGCCAGAAACAAGGATTTCACTCGGGCGACCAGTCAGGCCGCCCTGATGGGAATAGGATTCGGTATTGCGCTTGGGTTGATCGGTGCGGTCTTGATCGTAGGAGCCTGGGCCGACTTTCTGGGACAGTCTATCGCGACGAACGGAGTCTGGCTGATCTTCATCGGCGCATTCCTTTTTTCTGCGGCGCTGGCGAGCAAACGGCAGGTCGCCCCGAGGATGTTGTTGACGTCGGTAACGGTTCGTGAGGTCATGGTCCAACGCGTCGTGACTCTGCCGCCGGATATGACGGTGCAAGATGCCGTCGATCACTACTTCATCGCGCAGGGCTACGGGGAGTTCCCCGTGTGCGAGGAAGGTCAGGTTCTCGGTGTGGTCACCGTTCGAGACGTGCATGCTCTTCCCACCACACTCTGGCCGTGGCGCCGCCTTCGCGAGATTATGAAACCGACATCGACGGACTTCTGTATCCCGCCGGATCGGTCCATCATGCAGGCGATGGACCTCATGGCTCAGAGCGGGGTGGATTGCCTCGTGGCGATGGAAAACGGAGAGATCGTAGGGCTCATCACTCGATCGGCCATTGCGCAGTACGTACAGTTGCACAATGCGTGAAACATGAAAGGATCAGTTGTCGGCCCGAGAGATCGAAATGTTCTGGGCGATTGAAATACGCACGAGGTGAACCACGAGCAAGAATCCGTATACGACGCAGAAGAACTTGAAGGTGGCGCGGTAAAAATCCGATAAGAGGATGGGGAGGCAGAGCGCGAACAACAGACTGGCAATCAGGGTCACAAAGGTCAATCGCTTGCAGAACTCATGGGAGGCTTCCTTCCCGATGAGTTTGAGCGCGCGGGCATAGCGATCGGCTCGTTGCAGCCTGGCTGCCTTCACGGCTTCTTCGCTTATACCCCAATAGCGAAGGTAGCAATATCCACCCAGAATGAATAGCCACGGCGATGCCCACAGGGGCCAGTAGGCCGGCCCTCCGTAGATGTCACTGCTGATCAAGGTGGCGCAGACGGGAGCATAGAGCAGCCCTAACACCAGCGGCAAGACACGCTCATCCTTCGGGCGCTCTCCCTCCGGTCCGCCATGAATCAGTTCCCGCTCGAAAAGCGGATATCCGTACTTGAGGACCACGAGGGCAATGGCTGCGCTCATGGTTTTGTCAGGAATATAGCGGACCCAATTCTGGAACCAATTCACGATCCACCAACTCAGACTTTCTCCCCAGTGTATTCCCAACAACGATTCAAGGTAGAGCTGGGCCAGCTGTTCCCATTTGAGCACACGCTGGCTCACCGACTCGGCCACATCTGGGTTTAAGGCAAACGTTGTTTGTTCATGCAACGCCGATTGGATGAAGATGCCGGGCATACTCATGACGATGGCGCCGCCGACGCCAAAGACATAGAGGAACCAACCATGCGACAGAGCGGCATTTCGTCCAGTGCGGAGATATTTTTGAAAGCCTATTTGCCTGGCCATCCAGCCCCAATACAACGCACCGGCAATGTTGACCAGCGACCAGGGGAAAATCACCACATCTCCGCCGCTTTCCGGAAACAACAGCCAGTTCACAATGGAACTGGATATCAAGGCCACGATGGCTCCCCACCAGGGACCCAGGAGAAACGCAACCAACGCTGTTCCTGTCATGTCGAGATACAGGATGCTCTCCAGATGGCGGCTCAACGTCAGCCCAACATAGTTGAGCAATAATCCCGCTGCGACGATGACACTGGTTTCATACAGGAGGAGATAGGAGGCCCCTCGGAGTGGCTTCGACGCGAAAGAACTGGCCGTAGAAGGCGAGTCAGGAGCCGAGCGTTCGGTCGGAGAGGGGGCCTTAGATCCCTTCTTCGGCTTGAAGCGATTCTTGATATCCAGCAACTTCTCCATGATGCTCAACATGGCCGCAATAAAGCCGGCCACCGTGCCGCCGAGCATGAGCAGGTCTTTGCCGAGATCTTCAAACATGAGAACTTCCCTTATTGTGCCAGTATAGTACCGGTAGCCATTCTAGCCATGAAGGGATATCACCGCCAGCAAAAGCCCAGAAGCCGACAGGCTAAATTAGTTCATTTTGTTGGTTTGGTTTATTTGGTTAGTTTTGTTCAACCAAACAAACGAGACAAACCAAACGAACCATCCAACGGTCTTTTTACGTTGTCGGACTATTCGGCAAGGATTGGTCTGACTGAGAAGTTTTCGTGGCTGCGACTGAGATGACCTGCGCCTGTTGGAGGCGATGCGCGACCCCGGCGCCGAAAAGCAGGAGAGCCGCGGAGTAGTAGACCCATAAGAGGAGCAAAATGACTTCCAGGAGGGACCCGTAGAGGTGAGCATACACGGTTGCATAGGTGCTATAGGTCACGAATAAGAGTTTGGCCGCAATCCAGAGCAGACTAAACGTCAGCGCCCCGATCATCGCCTCACGCCATTGAGGGCGCCGCCGTGGAACCAACCGATAGAGTCCTGTGACCGTGAGGAAAGCCAGCGCGAAGGGAAGCGTATAGGTGAGAAATAGATCATGGGCGGCCAAGGCCAAGAGATCGATCCCCCAGAGTCTTGGCGCGTATGCTGTTAAGAAGTTGACGATTTGAGTTGCGCCGTAGGAGAGCAGGAGCACGAATCCGGTCACAGCAAGCAATGCGACAGCGATTCCGGTTGAGATGAGGGGATGGCGGCGCCAGGTGCTCTCGAAGACCACGTTCAACGCATAGTCGAGTTCATAGAACACCAGCGTGCCGAACCAGGCAAACGTCAGAAACACAATCCATCGGACGGTTTCTAAGGCGCTCACCCGGTGCAATTCCTCGACAACATGCTCTCCCAGCGAGGGGAGGAAGCCCTTGAGAAAGCTGAGAAGAACCTGTTCCCCGATCACATCCTGACTCACCATGAAGCTCAAGCCGTAGAGCAAGAGGAAGACGAGCGGAAAGAGAGACAGCAGAGAGAAAAAGGCAAGAGAGGCCGCCAGACTGGCGCACCCATGGCGCAGAAACGATCGGACAAGATCTCGGAGAAAACGAAAAATCTGCATACGGCGCGCTGGGTAAAGGGCTTATCACCAACGTAACACGAGTCGTTCGCTTGTGCACGTACGTCAGGCGAAGGATTACTTCAGGGTCAGGACGGATTGGAGTGCAAAGCTGGTGAGCGGGTTGGGAAAGAGGCCGAACAGAATCACGCCCGCGACGGCGCAGGCCAACACAAAAGAGAGGGCCGGCGAAGCGACGAGCCGTGGCGGCGCGACAGACGAGGGATCGGGCTCTCGCATATACATCACCATCACCACTCGCATGTAGTAATATGCCGATACGACGGCAAAGATCAGAGCAATGGCGGCGAGCCAGGCCAGCCCTGCTTCGACTGCCGCCATGAACACATAGAATTTTCCGATGAAGCCCGCGGTCGGCGGAATGCCGGCCAGCGAGGCCATAAAGATCAGCATGAGAAAAGCCGCGAGCGGCTGGCGCTTGGCGAGTCCCGTGAAATCGTCGATTTCTTCTCCCTCGATCCCACCTTTTCTCAACATGCCGATGACGGCGAACGCGCCGAGCGTCATAAACGAATAGAGCGTGAGATAGATCATGATGCTCGCGAGGCCGGGGGTTGCACCAGACAGACCGACCCCACGGCCTGCCGCCACAAACCCGATCAAGGCGTAGCCGGCGTGGGCGATACTCGAGTACGCCAGCATCCGTTTAATGTTGGTCTGCACGATGGCGACAACGTTACCGAGCACAAGAGTGACCACGGAGATGAGCAGAAACAAGAACGACCAATCCGCCTTCAGCCCACCGAGCCCCTCGACGAAAACGCGCATGAATGCGGCGAAGCTAGCGGCTTTTGCGGCGACCGCCATGAAGGCCGTCACGGATGTCGGCGCGCCCTGATAGACATCGGCTCCAGCGAACGCGGCTTGGATCGGTTAAGCCCGGTCATCACATAGAGCGAGAGGGACATGAGCTCCGTGCCGAGATAAATCGTGAGCAAGTCGACGCCGGAAACCATGACCATCATGCCGGAGAGGGCAAGGAGGATAAACCCGTAATACTCGCCGTGGTGTATGCGCTCTGCTTTCAGATAAGGCAATGACATCAAAATAGTGAGGATGGCCACGCCGTAGAGGAGGACTTTCCAAAATCTGGCATAGGCATCGACCACGACCAGGTCGCTAAAGGCCGACACCCGAATGTTCAGTGAGCTGATCTGCCAGCCAGTGATCCCAAGTGAGAGGGCGAGGCCGCCCACACTCAGCCAGGCCAAGAAATCTCGTCTCGAGGCGGGAGTGAGCGGGTCCAACGAGATGACGAGACAGGCGGTCACAACGACGATGAGTTCGGGAAGCAGGGCTAAGAGGTCGGCGCCGTACTGACTCATCGCCATGGGCCTTGAGTCTTCAGTTGCTCTCCGCTGTCCGCCAGCATCGGTGCTGTCCCTTCGGCAGAGGGAGGGGCGGTCGGCGCAACTTTCGCGCGAGACATGGACGCAATCGTATTGGTCACGCTCTGGTGCATCCGACTCACGAACGGATTCGGAAAGAGCCCGATCAAAAATACTAACAGGACCAGCGGCACCAGCGTGGCGAGTTCCCGGTGATTCAGATCCTTGAGTGCCGGGAGATGGTGCGGGGATGGGACTCCAAAGACCACTCGCTGGATCATCCAGAGGATATAGGTGGCAGCGAGTATGATGCCCAACGACGCACAAGCGGTCGCCATCTTGCTCCAGAGGAACGTGCCAACGAGCACGAGGAACTCCCCGACAAAACTATTCGTGCCTGGAAGACCGAGCGAGGACAAAGCGAAAATCACCAACAGAGTGGCATACTGCGGCATCGGCGCAGCCAGTCCGACGTTATCGGCGATTAACCGGCTGTGGGTGCGCTCATAGATGATACCGACGCAGAGGAACAGCCCGCCGGTCGTAATGCCATGGTTGACCATTTGGAGGACGGCTCCTTCGATGCCCTGTTGGTTCAAGACAAACAGGCCAAGGGTGACGAACCCCATGTGGCTCACGCTCGAGTAGGCGATCAGTTTCTTGAGATCGACCTGGGCCAGCGCCATATAGGCGCCATAAATGATCGCGATGATGGAGAGGATGACCATCAGAGGTGTGAAGTCTCGGCTGGCGTCCGGCAACATGGGCAAACTAAATCGCAGAAATCCATAGGTGCCCATTTTGAGAAGGATGCTGGCGAGGATGACACTGCCGGCTGTCGGAGCCTCGACGTGGGCGTCCGGGAGCCACGTGTGAAACGGAAACATTGGAACCTTCACCGCAAAAGCGGCGAAGAATGCCAAAAAGAGCCATATTTGCAGCGAAGCAGGGTACGTGCCCTGGCTTAGCGCAAGAATGTCGAATGTGTGCCCTCCATAGAAGTACAGGACGAGAATGGCCACCAACAACAAGACGCTTCCTGCGAGCGTATAGAGAAAGAACTTGATGGCCGCATAGAGCCGATTAGGTCCTCCCCAGACGCCAATGAGCAGGTACATCGGAATCAGCATGGCTTCCCAAAACACATAAAACAGGATGAAATCCAACGCCACGAATACCCCCACCATGGCGGTTTCCATCACCAGCAACACGGCCATGAAACCCCGGATACTGGTGGTGATCGCATTCCAGGATGCCAAGACGCAGAGGGGCATAATGCCGGCGGTCATTAAGACCAGCGGGAGGCTGATTCCGTCGAGACCCAGACTGTAGGAAATGGGAGGCGTCGTGATCCAGGCCACATGTTCGGTGAACTGCATCTGACTGGCCTCCGGATCGAACAGCCACCAGAGCGGGAGCGCCACGAACAGATCGGCCAAGGTTGTGGCTAGCGCCACCCATCGAGCAGCCGATTCGGTCACGAAAAACGTCGCAACTGCGCCCGCAAGTGGCAGCACGAGAAGAAGTGAGAGCCAGGGGAAGGAACTGTTCATCGGTCAATAGTCAATTGGCAAGGGGCAATGGCAGGAGAACAGCTGTCCGGATGTTCCCGCTGACCAGTGACCGTTGACCATTGACGCTCCTTACAGGAATAAGTACATCGTCACAAGGACCACAACACCCAACGCCATGCCGAGCGCATAATGTTGCACTTGCCCGCTTTGCATGAGCCTCAAGAGCCAACCTGCCCAAGCGATTGCCCTGGCTACGCCGTTCACCGCGCCGTCGACCACGTTGACATCCACCCGCTTCCACAGTTCGGTTGCGGCAAAAAAAGTCGGGCGGACGATGGTGCGATCGTAGGCCTCGTCCACATACCATTTATTCAGCGAGGCTCGATACAAGGACTGCCACTGTCGAGCGAATCGATCCGGCAGCGCCGGATTGACCACATAGGCGTAATAGGCGCCGGCGATACCGAGTAATCCCATGGCCGTTGCCACTGCCATGATGCCGATGGCGGCTCCTCCCTCGTGCGCTGCGCCGCCTACGCCGGTTTCGAACATCGGACCAAGAAACTCCGGAATACCTAGATAGCCCGTGGCGATGCTGAGCACGGCCAGGACTATCAGCGGGATGGTCATCGCTTTCGACGGCTCATGGATGTGGTCTGCGTGGTGAGGATCGACATGCGAAGGCCCCCAAAACGTGACGAAGACCAGCCGAAAGCTGTAGAACGCCGTCATCAATGCCGTCACAAGGCCAAGAACCGTGAGAATCTGACCGAGGGAGCCGGACGACCAAGCCGAAATCAGCAGATCGTCCTTGCTGAAGAACCCGGACGTCAGAGGGAATCCTGCAAGCGCGAGCGAGCCGACGACGAATGTCCAATACGTGACCGGCAATTTGTTCTTCAAGCCGCCCATGCGTCGCATGTCCTGCTCGTGATGCAGTGCGATGATCACAGACCCGCACCCGAGAAAGAGCAGGGCTTTAAACGCGCCGTGGGTCAGCAGATGGTACATGCCGGATGCATAGGCGCCAAGACCACATGCCATGACCATGTAACCGAGCTGGCTGACGGTCGAGTAGGCGACGACACGCTTGATATCGGTTTGGGTCAAGGCGATGGTCGCTCCAACGACCATCGTGATCGCGCCGGTAATAGCTACAACGGTCATGGCAGTAGGAGACAGGTTATAGAGCGGCGCCAATCGCGCGACCATGAACACACCTGCCGTCACCATCGTCGCCGCATGAATGAGCGCCGAAATGGGAGTGGGGCCTTCCATCGCGTCCGGCAACCAGACGTGGAGCGGCACCTGTGCCGATTTACCGATTGCGCCGGTGAACAATAAAATGCAGATGAGTGTGAGGACAGAAACGTCCCACGTTCCTCCGAACGGACCGAGGACATTGATGAGGTCGCCGGCGGACTCGTGCGCGCGGGGGAAAATTTCCTGATAGTCGAGCGATCCGAAGCTGTACCAGACCAACAGGAGTCCGAGTATGAAACCGAAATCGCCGACGCGGTTGACGATGAAGGCCTTTGTGGCCGCGGCGCAGGCAGCTGGCTTCTCGTACCAGTGGCCGATGAGCAAATAGGAGCACAGGCCGACCGCCTCCCAGAACACGAACAGTTGCAGGAGGTTATCCGCCATCACCAACATCAGCATGGAGAAGGTAAAGAGGGCGATGTAGCTGAAGAAGCGGGCATAGCCGGGATCTCCGCGCATGTACCCGATGGTATAGATGTGGACGAGCGAACTCACGGTCGTGATGAGTAGAAGCATGACGGCGGTGAGCCGGTCGATGGAGAAACCGACGTGAATATCGAGCGTGCCCGAGGTCAGCCAGGTGTAGAGGGGGAAGCTCGTTTGATGCCCGTCCGCCACATCGAAGAAGACCAAGAGCGAAAGCGCCCACGACACGAGGACCGCGGGAACTGCGACAAGATGAGCGTTGTCCTTGATCCAATGGCCAAACAGCCCAAGGATCAGGAACGCAGCCAGTGGAAGGAGTGGAATGAATTCGTAGGTCATCGAAATAGCGCTGAGTACTGAGTACTGAGTACTGAGTGAACCGCCCACAATACAGTCCGCGCATTGAACACGGCACATTCATCATTCAACATGATGTTCAGACCTACCATTTCAACAATTGAAGCTCGTCGATATTGATTGTGGACTTGGCTCGATAGAGAGCAATGATGATGGCCAATCCGACGGCGACTTCCGCCGCAGCGACCGTGAGCGCAAAGAACACGAACACTTGCCCTGCGACATCGTGGAAATACCGAGAAAAGGCCACGAAATTGATATTCGTCGCATTCAACATCAGCTCGACCGATAGCAAGATAATGATGATGTTCCGACGAAGAAGGACGCCGACGACTCCGGTCAGGAAGACGATGCCGCTCAGCACGAGATAGTAGGACAACGGGACCGTCATGAAACCCTCGTGATGAGTGATGGGTGATGGGTGATGGGTACGCTCTTCGATATGTCACATCGTCTTCGCATCACTGATCACCCCTCACTGTTCACTTCCACGATGTCTTTTTTGGCAAGCAGAATCGCACCGATCATGGCCACGAGTAGGATCAAGGACGCCACCTCGAAGGGAAACAAATAGGTGGAATAGAGGACGTCGCCGATCGCCCCGGCATTGCTGGTTCCTTCGACCGTCGTCTCTGTGCCGGCTGCCACAACAGGGGTCGTCCAGCCCTTCATCACCGTGAGAATGACGGCTTCGATGACTAGCGTCGCCCCCACCGCAGCCGCCATAGGCCATTGCCGATGGTACCGGTCGTCCTGCCGCAGGTTCAGCAGCATCACAACGAAGAGGTAGAGGACCAAGATGGCGCCGGCATACACGATGACTTGAACGGCCGCGAGAAACTCCGCGTGAAGCGTGACGTAGAGCCCCGCGACATGAAAAAACATGATCAGCAGCGCAATCGCACTGTATATGGGATTGCGCACCGCAACCACCATCACCGACGTCGCGGCGATTACAGCCGCAAAATAGATAAAGAACGCCAGTTCCATGACACGTCTTCCTCTAGGCCGCTACAGTCTGCCAGCCCCACAGACCGTGGCGCGCATCTTGACATGGCTCCGGACCGCGAGCCCGTCGAGTCCTGAGGCGCGGGCAATTCAGCCGGGTTTTTGCGGCAGGTGCTTGAACGCGACGTTGAAGAACGCCACATTCGGATGCTGGAGCTCCAACTGTTTCTCTCGAACCGGGAACGACCGGTCGCCGATGGCGAGCAGTTGTTCCTTATTGAGATGCAGTTGCCGCTTGTCGTACACAGACCATTCGAATTCTCGTGTCATGCCGAGGGCATCCACCGGACAGGCATCGACACAGAGCCCGCAAAACAAGCAGCGGGTCATATCCATGTAATACTCTTTCGAATACCGCTTCGTCGGCTCACCGGGGACCTCCGCGCTGACCACGCGAATCACCCGTGAGGGACAGGCCGCTTCACAGAGGTCGCAGCCGACACATTTTTCCGTCCCATCGTCGTACCGCAATAGAGCCAACATCCCGCGGTAATTATCCGGCAGCGTCCGCTTTTCATGCGGGTACTGCAGAGTGACAGGCCGGTAATGCACCATGTGTTTCATCGTCACCTTCATCCCGACGAAGATGTCGTAGAACGTGATGGTCTTGAGCCAAGCCGTGAACGTCATATTTACCAAGCCTTCAGCCGTCAGCTTTCAGCAGTCAGTTTCAGCAAGATTCGAATCCAAGCTGACAGCTATGTTGTTCACCTCGGAAAGAAATACAGGGTGAAGGACGTGACGATGATGTTGGCCAGCGCGATCGGCAACATGACCTTCCATCCGAACCGCATCAATTGATCGTAGCGTAGTCGAGGCAACGTCGCGCGTATCCAGATAAACATGAAAAGGAAGAAATAGACTTTTGCCGCAAACCAGACGATGTGCTCGATCCAGGCCAACTGTTCGAGGCCGACATACTCGAAGATCGTGCCGGGATAGGGGGCATTCCAGCCGCCCAAGAACAACGCAGAGGCGACACAGGACACAAGCATCATGTTGGCATATTCCGCGCTGACGAAAAAGGCGAACCGCATGCCGCTATACTCCGTAAAAAATCCGGCCACGAGTTCGCTTTCCGCCTCTGGCAGATCGAACGGGATGCGATTGGTCTCGGCCACGGCGGAAATGACAAAGACGACAAAGGCAAAGATTTGAGTATGGATCGGGAAGAATCCGTCGGGGCGTCCTCCCCAGATAAACCAATGCCAGAAGCCCCCTGCCTGGGCTTCGGTGATTTCTACCATGCTCATGGTTCCTGCCAACATCAACACCCCGACAATGGCCAAGCCTACGTTCAACTCGTAGCTGATGACCTGGGCGGCAGCGCGCAGACCTCCAAGCAGTGAATATTTACTGTTGGAGGCCCACCCTCCCAGAATAATGCCGTAGGCGCCGATCGATGCAATCGCCAAGATGTACAGAATCCCGATATTGATGTCGGCCACGACGAAGGGTTTGATCGTCATCCCGAAGATATCCAAGGTGATGTTCGGGCCGAAGGGGATGACGGCGAACCCGATCATGGAGACAACCATGGTCAGCATCGGCGCCAAGGCGAACATCGCCTTGTTCGCGCCAGCCGGCACGATGTCCTCCTTGAAGAACAATTTGATGCCGTCGGCGACCGGCTGGAGCAATCCATAGGGGCCGACTTCCATCGGACCCATGCGATCCTGCATCCAGCCAAGTACCTTCCGCTCAAAATAGGTCAGCGTCGCGACCGTGATCATCACGATACTCATCTCTGCCAATATCTGGGCGAACGAAACCGCAAGCCGCAAGCTTAACTCCGTCACGACAACACTCCCGGATAACAAGTGAAATATTCCATGGGCTCCCGTCCGTTCATGCCGTTTTCACCACCGACACGGACGCTGTCCGATAGGACGGAACTTTCGTGTCCGGATCGACGACACAGTCAAAGAGTCGTAGCGCGTCCTGGGCGAAATGATCGGGGAGCCACGCCAAGCCCTCGGGCACACGATCCAAGACTTTCACCGTCGTTGTGAACTTGCCTTGGCCGTTTGAGAGACGGACCCGATCCCCCGCATCGAGACCGAGTCGGGCAGCATCCACGGGATTCATCTGCAAAAGCCCGCTCGGCTCGATTTGCAGCAGTCCCGTCGAATAGGTCGATAGTTTCCCCGAATGGAACAGACTCTGGGTCAGCCCCAGCTGAACCGTTCCATCCTGACGCACGTCTCGAGCGGGCAGAGTATACCGAGTCGCAAGGTCCCGGCGATATCCCTCATTCATGTATCGGTCGACGGCAGCAGGATCCACTGCGGGAGGAATCGGCGAGGGACCGAGCGATCCGTAGCCAGGAATCACGGCTCGAATCTCTTTCAGAATCTCCTTGGCATCGCCGTATTCCAGCGGCGCGCCGAGGAAGACTGAGAATGCCGACAGAATCTCCCAATCCGGGCGGCTGTCCCCCACCGGATCGATCGCGGGCCGAACGGCCTGGACATGGCCCTCGGTATTGGTAAAGGTTCCAGCTTTTTCCATAGCAGAAGCAGCCGGCAGCACCACATGGGCGAGCGCAGCCGTTTCCGTGAGAAATAGTTCTTGGCATACAAGGAGATCGAGTTTGCTCAGCGCCTCTTTGACTCCCGTCTGAGGAGGAAGACTCCCGACAGGATTCTCGCCGACGATGAAGAGACCCTTGATGATTCCAGTTTGCGCAAGGCCGATCATTTCGATGAGTGTCGCCCCAGTCGCCACGGGGAGATCCTCTTTCCAGGCACGAGTTATCTGGTCGCGCGCATCGCGATCGGTCAGGTCGAGGACGCCAGGCAGTAATGCGGAGACTGCGCCCATTTCAACCGCTCCTTGATCGTTATTCTCTTCCGCCAAAGGAGCAAAGCCGCAGCCTTGAGCAGTGAGCTTCCCGGTCAAGAGAAGCAGATCCAGGAGATTGAGACAGACCCCGTACGCGCCTTGGCTGCGCAGCAGAGTCTGGCCCGCAAGCGCGACGACACGACGCCCTCCGGCCAGGGAAGCGGCCATCTGAACGAACGATTCGCTTGAGACTCCAGTGCTCACAGCCAGGTCTTCCCAATCCAGTTGTTGGATTGCTTGCGAGACAGCCGAGACATAGTCGGGTGCCTGCTGGCGGAGCGTACTGTCGATGTGGTTGCCCTCGACCACGGCCTTCAGCAAACCTAGAACAGCTGCGCCGAACTGGGACGGCGCCACACAGACATGTTGCTTCGACAGATTAGAAATGTTGCTGATGGTGCCGATCGCGGGCTGGATCGCCTCAATCGTCAACAATGTCGCCTCGTGTTTCTTGACGGCTTCTTTGACTTTCAGTCCGGTAATCGGATTGGCTTCGGTGATATTGGTGCCGATTAAGAGAAGCACGTCCGCTTGCACAATGTCCTCGAACGTGACGGTCCAGCGATGCGTGCCTTGCACCGAGCGCATGGCCTGCACTCCATTGATATGGCCGTACCGCGCGCTGCTGTCGAGATTGTTGGTCCCGATCGTGAGACGCATGAACTTTTGGAACAGATAGAGTTCTTCGTTGGTACAGCGGCCGGAAATCAGTCCGCCGAAGGCCTGTGGGCCATGCGACAACTTGAGCCGTTTGGTGTGTTCGGCGACGAACTCCAGCGCCTCTTCCCACGTGGCTTCCACAAGCGCACCGTTTCGTCTGATCAACGGATGGGTCAGTCGATCGGGATGGCTCGCCGCGCGAAATCCAAAAAATCCTCGCGCGCAAAGATCCCCGCTGTTCCGACCGGCGCCCTGGGCACTGTTCACCTCGATCAACTCCTGGTCCTTGGTTTGGACCGTGATCTGACAGCCATCCCCGCAAAACATGCAGACGGTATCGGCTCGTTTGAGCATCCAGGGACGATATTCATACATGGAGAGCCGGCTGGTGATGGCCCCGACCGGGCAGATCTGCACGCAGCCTCCGCAGAACTCACAGTCCAAGGGATGGGCGCCGAAAGACTTGATCTCGGTCATGGTGCCTCGTCCAATTGGGGCGAGAGCTTTGACGTCCATGACCTCGTCGCAATAGCGGACGCAGCGCAAACATTGCACGCACCGATTCATCTGCGTTTCGATCAGGGGGCTGAAATACTCTTTCTGGAAAATGCGCTTGGTCTCCGCAAACCGGCTGGTCGCGGTGTATTGATGGGAAAAGTCCTGGAGATCGCATTTCCCGCCTTGATCGCAGACCGGACAATCCAACGGATGATTGGCCAAAATGAATTCGAGCACCGACTTGTGGGCGTTGTGCACGACCGTTGTGGCGGTTCGAACGGTCATGCCTTCGGTCGCCACGGTGCTGCACGAAGTTTGGAGCTTCGGCATTCTTTCGACTTCGACCAGGCACATCCGACAGTTCGCATCCGGCTTCAGCTTCGGATGGTAGCAGAAGTGCGGAATCATCACGCCGACTCGGCGAGCGGCTTCGATCACCAGGGTGCCCTTCGGTACCGAGATGGAAATCCCGTCGATGGTCAAGCGAACGTGTTCTGCTGTTATATTGTCCATATTCGTCGTTATTCGTTACACGTCTTCAATGTCTCACCCCTGCCGGCTCCAACTTAATCAGGTTCGCAGACTCTGCTTCCTGAATCAGGGTGACGTATTCAGGGCGCCAATGTTTGAGCGTGCTCATAATCGGCGCCACTGACGCATCGCCGAACGCGCAGACCGTTCGACCTTCGATGTTTTTGCATAGATCGACCAAGGTTTCAAGATCCTGCATCTGTCCGCGCTTTGCAACGATTCGGCGCATGGTTTGTACCAACCAAGAGCTTCCCTCGCGGCAGGGGCTGCACTTACCGCAGGACTCATGATAGAAAAACTCCATGAGGCGGAGCGCGGCCCACACCATATCCGTGCCTTCTTCCATCACCGTCACCCCACCGGAGCCGAGCATAGATCCGGCAGCGGCAACGGACTCGAAGTCGAGTTTGACATCGAGGTGGCTCGGGGTGAGGAACGGCGCCGACGCCCCCCCTGGAATAAACGCCTTGAGCGGTTTGTCAGAACGCATCCCTCCCGCATGCTCGTAGATTAATTCTCGGAAGGTGACTCCCATCGGCACTTCGTAGTTCCCCGGTTGTTTCACATGGCCGCTCACACAGAACACTCTGGTGCCGGTGCTCTTCGGTGGAGAACCGATCGACGCGAACCATTCAGGGCCTCGACCGACAATATACGGAAGGTTGGCCAGCGTCTCGATGTTGTTCACGACGGTCGGCTTGTTGTAGAGACCGTGTGTCGCCGGAAAAGGAGGCTTGATACGCGGCAGGCCGCGCTTGCCTTCGAGCGACTCCAATAA
>SWDN01000016.1:8575-48711 GCA_005116775.1 Nitrospira sp. | reverse complement strand
CTCGTAGTCTTGCAGGCTGCCGGTATAGCCGGGCTGCATCATGTTCTTGAGCAATATGAGTTCGTGCTTGGCCATAATTTCAGCGTGAACCGTAAAATGTGAAAAGTGAGAGGTTGTAAGAGCACCGCACTCCGATACGTTTCACGTTTTACGTCTCACCTTTCACGGCATTCGCCGGTTCCGGCCACATAAAAGGACCGGTTTTGAGCGAACAGGTTCCATCTTTTTTGAGATCGGCCAGAATTCGGTCGAATGTTTCTTCTGTGAGCCGTTCGTAATAGTCCTCGTTGACCTGCATCATCGGCGCGGTCCCACAGGCGGCGAGGCATTCGACCGCGCTCAGAGAAAAAAGCTTGTCGGTCGTCATCTCACCTGGTCCGATTCCGAGTTTCGTCTTGACCCACCCAATCACCGTATCCGACCCTGCCAGCCCGCACATCAAGGACTTACAGACTTGGAGATGAAATTTTCCCACAGGCTTGAGATTGAGCATCGTATAAAACGTTGCCGTCTCATAGACCTGTGGCGGGGTCAACCGTAAGAGCCCCGCGATCTCCTTCATCGCCGCCTCGGACACGAAACCCTCTTCCCTCTGCGCCAGATAGAGCAAAGGAATCAACGCCGAGCGCCTCACCGGATAGCGACTTATGATTTCCTCAATTTCCGTTGCGTGCTTCTCTTTCAACATTTCATTTCCTCAACGGTGAGGCAACGAGGTGATGGGGCCTACTGCGCGCGCCCAACCAGAGTCTGTTGCTCTCTTCTTACGTATCGCCTCTTTTTCTCACCCAAGGGAGTCACCAGACTGTCCTTCCCTGCGCGCATCGGACGAGCACCGCTTTATCGTGCGCGTTCTGCGAGCAAGAAGGATGGTCTGGTGACTCCCAATCCCACCCTTCCGAGGCGCGCGTTCCGCGAGCACTGCGGACAACTGGCTCCTACGCCTCACCTATCGCATTCTCCCATGACGACATCATACGTCCCAAAAATCGTGATCACGTCCGAGATCAAATAGCCCCGCGCCATATGGTCAAAGGCGCCCATGTGCACGAACGACGGCGCGCGAATCTTCAACCGGTAAGGGCGAGGACTGCCGTCACTGACGATAAAAAACCCTAACTCGCCTTTCGGGGCCTCGGTCGCACAGTAGGTTTCGGTCTTCGGTGGCTTGATGCCCTGGGTGTAAATGATGAAATGATGGATCAAGCTTTCCATATCCCGCATGACTAGTTCCTTGGGCGGCGGGATATATTGCGCCGATTCGGCCATGATCGGCCCAGCCGGAAGCTGATCGAGACATTGCGCGATGATTCTGGCGCTCTGCCGCATTTCTTCCATGCGGATCCAATAGCGGTCGTAGGTGTCCCCGTTTTTGCCGATCGGCACGTCCCAATCGACTTTGTCGTACACCCCGTAGGGCTCAACCTTGCGGATATCGTAAGCCACGCCCGATCCTCGCAAGACCGGTCCCGTGCAGCCGAAACTGATGGCGTCTTCGGCTGAGAGCAGGGCGATGTTCTTCGTGCGGCCGAGCCAAATACGGTTCGATGCGATGAGAGCGTCGTATTCCGCAACCTTCTCGGGGAAAATATCGAGGAATTCCTTCATCCGTTGGACCAGATCGGGAGTGAAATCGCTATCGACACCGCCGATGCGATAGTAATTCAGCGTCAATCGAGCCCCGCAGAGCTTTTCGAACATATCCAACAGTGTTTCACGCTCCCGGAAGGTCCAGAAGAACACGGTCATCGCGCCGATATCGAGCGCCTGAGTGCCGAGCCAGAAGAGATGCCCGATGATGCGTTGCATCTCAGCCACAATGGTCCGGATATATTCCGCCCGGATCGGCGCCTGAATTTCGAGGAGCTTTTCCACGGCGCGCACATAGGCGTAGTTGTTGGCCATCGCGCAGACATAGTCGAGCCGATCCGTGTGCGGGATGATCTGCATGTAGGTCAGACCCTCGGACAGTTTTTCGACGCCGCGATGCAGATAGCCGAGGTCCGGTGTCGCCTTCACAATCCGTTCGCCGTCCAGCATGAGCACGACACGCAACACGCCATGGGTGCTCGGATGTTGCGGCCCCATGTTCAGCAGCAATTCCTCTTTCCGTTGGGAACTAGGCGCGTCGGGCTCAGCGCGAAAGACGCTTTTCTCCGAGTCCGTGAATTCGCTCTCGATGACATCGACCGAGGCCTCGTCGAGTCTTGGAATAAACTCGAATTTGCTGCGCCAGCCACGTCCTTCAGTCGGAAAATCTTTTCTCAACGGGTACCCCTCGTCATAATCCTCAGGCATCAAAATGCGCCGGAGGTCGGGGTGGCCGGAAAAATGAATCCCCATCATGTCGTACACTTCGCGTTCCAAGAACTCAGCGCCCTTCCAAATGCCTGTGACCGACGCAATCGTCGGGTTGTCCTCCGCGATGCGTGCCTTGAGGCGAAGCCGTTGTCGAAGGGGGAGCGAGTGCAGGTGATAGACGACTTCAAATCGCAGCTGATCTTCAGGGTAGTCGACCGAACAGATATCGGTGAGATGGTCGAAGGTCCCCTCCGGCGCATCGCGCAAATAACGCGCGATCTCCAGCAATCGCGTGGAAGCCACAGAGACAGTCGTCTCGGCGCGTGCGGCATCGACACGAGTCGCAAGTATCGCATCCGTGAATTTCGTCTTGAGGCTGTCGAGCAACGCTTTCATCGTTCTTCTTTGCGAGTCAGACGCGGTTTACGAGTCGCGCATGTCCCGCTTCTCTCGCACGTCTCGCGAGTTATCTTACGAACACCTTTTCCCGTTGAATCTTCTCCTGCAACTTCAGCAATCCATCGAGCAACGCTTCCGGACGGGGCGGACAGCCCGGCACATAAACATCGACCGGAATAATCTGATCGACTCCCTGGACCACCGCATAACTATTGTAGTGATTGCCCGATGTGGCGCAGGAGCCCATGGAAATGACATAGCGCGGTTCCGGCATCTGGTCGTAGATGCGGCGGATCACCGGCGCCATCTTGCGCGTCACCGTGCCGGCAATGATCATCAGATCGGCCTGCCGTGGCGAAGCTCGAAAGACGCCGGCGCCGAAACGATCCAGGTCGTACCGCGACGATACTGTCGCAATCATTTCAATCGCGCAGCATGCGAGGCCGAATGTCATCGGCCACAAGGCCGACTTCCGGGACCAATTCACAACCGCGTCCAAATTGGTCGTCAGAATATTCGCCTCAAACTGTCTCTCCAGAAAACTCATCTGTTCTACTCCACCATTACCAGTACCAGCAGGGGATTGTCGGGATGCACTTCATTGCGCGCGTCGAACGAGGGCCTTCTGAGGCCGCGCGTTCCGCGAGCACGAAGGGCATCCTGACAATCCCCTGCTCAATCCCATTCGAGCGCCCCCTTCTTCCAGGCATACCAGAACCCGGCCAAGAGGATGACGATAAACACCATCATCTCGATGAGGCCCAGGAGGCCGAGCGACTGAAACCGGAGAGCCCAGGGGATCATATAAATAACCTCGATATCGAAAATAACGAACAGCATCGCGATGATGTAGTAGCGCATCGGAAACTGGATGCGTGCGTCGGAAAACAACGGGCTTCCGCTTTCATAGGGAGTCAGTTTGGCTCGGTAGGGACGATTCGGTCGAATGAGCCTGCCAACGAACAGCGAGAAGACGCCGAAGATCAAGGCAACGACGGTAAATAAGAGAATCGGTATATAGTGCTATTTGAATTTCAAGGTACGCCGTTCAATCGCCAGGTGTTGCTCGACGGGAACGTCGTCGGTCGGCCGATTCCCACAACGAACAGTACGTTCTTGGCTTTTTCAACGGGCGTCGTCGTCAATGTGTTCGATTACGGTCAGCTCTATGCCATCGCGCAGCTTCCCCTCTACCGCGACTTTAATGGCAATCTACACCAAGGAGTCGGTTACGTCTTCGGCATGACGAAGTCCTTCGCAACGCCGCCGCTGTTTTAATACGGAGGTTCCAATGAGCACCACAAGATACTCCGCCATGTCAGTCAGCACGCATCTCCGAGGCATGCGTTCGATCCGTCGCCACGCACTGTGGTCGACTCTCATGCTCCTCGCAGCCTGCGGCGGCGGCGGCGATAGCGGCCCGGAAACGAATTCGCCTCTCTCGACCCCGATGGCATTGGTCGTCAACCAGGATGACACGACGCTTACCACGCTCAGACTCGATGGGAAGCATTCCCCTGTGATCGGTACGCTGTCGCTTGGCCCGGTGCAGAGCGATGCGATCGGAGGGGTGACGTTCTCCCTGGGTGAATGGATCTTTGTGACGAACACGGCCACCAACAAGGTGGCTGCGATCGATCCTATCGGGGGCCTGGCACCGATTCTAGAGAGTTTTTTGGACGCGAATCCTGCTAATCCGCTGGTGAAAATCGGCGAGCGTCCGACGCGCATCTACCGGGATCCGGTCGACAAGGAAGTGCTCTGGACCATGAACGATGGCAATGCGACCACCGGCATTGACACGGTAGCCAACTGTTCTCAGGGCGGATCGGTCTCGATCCTTCATAATTCCCATCTCTCCGCGGGTGGAGAAAGGCCACGTGTCACCTCGATAGTGTGTCTCTCCGGGAAAGGGGAGCACCTCATCGCATTTGCCAGGCCGCCGGTTACCGCACAAGAGTTGGCATTTGTCTCCAGCAAGACCACGGGACTTATTAGTGTGCTGCTTCCTGTCTCAACAGCAGGTGGAAACGTCGCATGGAGCGAGTTCTTCCAAAAGCTCGACTTGTGCGACAGCGCAAAGGAAACATCGTTGGGGCATTCGGCCTGCGACGGGACAACTACGACGCCGAACCATTCCGCCCCAGCCGAGATGTTCTGGTCTCAGGCCACAGGAAAGATCTACTGCTATCTGTCAGGTTACGGCACGGTGGTGGAAATCGATCCGTCGGTGCTTGCGATAACTAGGACAGTGGATATCGCTCCCGTACCGCCGAGTCAGACCGTCTTTCATTCAGTCGGCATCACACCGAACGGGCAGTCTCTGTTCTTGGTCGGTGAGGACGTGATCTCCGATCCATCGAAAGTCATTGGAAAGCTCGGTGTCGTCGATCTAACGGCAGCGACTCTGTCCGTCACGCCGTTTTCGATTCCTGAGTTGGATCACATCAGACCGGCTTTCTTTCAGTTCACGCCGGATGGAAGACGGCTGTATGTGTTGCAATCGAATACGATCAGCGATTTGGCTTTTTTTGTACAAGCCCACGGCCTGAAAAAAGATAAACTACTGGTCTTCGATCCATCGACATTCCCCGCCACTCCGACTTTCATCGACGAAGTCGATTTGCCGGCAGCGGAGACTCATGGAATGGATCTTTGGGCCACCGGTCCGCAAGGTGCCGGATCGGCAAAGGGTATTGTGGTGACGAACGCCACACCGGGTGTCAACGGCACGGTTTCCCTGATCGATGCATCGACAAATGCGATCACCGCAACGATCCCCGCGGGGAAGAATCCCAAACAGGTCACGGTGTACTACGTCGGCCTCGCAGCCAACGATAACCAGGCGACGCCGATCTGGTAATGACTCAGGTGGATAGGCTGAAGGCTGAACCCCTGATTATCGGGCTGGTTTTGGGCTGCCGCTTTCCGCATTGAGCAGGAGTTTCACCAGCCTGGCCATCTGGTCCCGTTGCGCCTGATGCTTCTGCGTGAGTCTGGCTGGAGGTTCGCCGAGTGGTCGCTCTGAGGGAGGGGCCGGCAAAGAACCAGCAGAGTCCGCTGTCGGGCGTGATCGTCCCTTCATCGGGTTGTAGAGCGGATCGCCGAACAACACCATCCGCCAGCTCACGTAGCGGCTCGTCAAATAATAGACCTCGGCGAGCGAATACTTCCCCGTCAGCAGCAACGTCGTAAAGCGCGCCGGCTCCGGAAACGCATCCAGATAGGGCTCTCCCACCGAGCCGAGCGTGGCTGTGATCCCGCGCTCCAACGCATTCTTGCACCACCCCCGTTCGCCACGATCGTGCACCGTGATCGCCTCAGCCGACGCCATGTGATAGCCGATCGCGCCTGGTTTGAAGGTAAAGGCATCTTCATAGGATCGCAGCCTGTACCACCCGATATAGAGCGCAACGTCCGGGGCTGCTCCCGGTTTGCTCAATGTCGCTTCAGCATCATCCAGCACGACCCGGTAATCGGACTGTTGTTTCACCACCTCAGCGGCATCCCGCAAACTTTGATCGTAGACCCCATAGGTGTCGGTCGCGTCTTTGGCTTTCAATCCACGCGCGTCGAAATACAGGGTGCCGTGCAATCCTGATCGCTCGGCCTGCAGCGCCTGATCGACAAGCCCCTTCGCCAATTCGGCTGTCGGAGCGTCCAACCGGCTCACCATGAGGGTGGGCAGATCGTCCGGGATCGCAGCCGAGTCCTCAAATAATGGGTTTCCCCAGCGCCAGGCGACCGGGTAGAGATCCCGGTCCCACCACAAGAAACTGAGTTCACTGTCGAGGCTACCATCTGCATGGGTAGAGGTGAGCAGGTCCACCTCGTTACTCGCCAGTTCAAGCACCCCGCGTACACCGAATAGCTGTTCCGTCCAGCGGTAGATGAGTTGCCGTTGAGACCGAATCGGCTCGCGGCCAAGTCCCGTCCAGTAGGGACCGGTCTGTTCGAGAAGTTTCCTCCGGGCAGCCATCGTCGAGGTGTCGGTGAAGGTGCCGGGCCTACCGGTCCCCGTCTCTTTCTGGAGGAGAATGCCCCATCCGCCATATTGCTGAGTGAGGCGTAGCATTTCTTGCAGGGCTCTCTCCGATTCCGGCTGAGGAAGTTGCCGGATGTGCTGCACGGCTGCGCGCCAAGCCTGATCGACCTGCGGCACGAGCGCCATAGTCCGGGCCATTTCAAGAATCTCCTGCTTCGTAGTCGGTTGCGAACTTTCTGCGCTCGGTGATCCAGGTGCCATCTGTTCGAACCTCTGTTGGAGTTGTTCCAATCTAGCGCGGCTGGTCTTGACCAGGCTCTGAGCCTCTGCCAACCAGCGTTGCTCATCTATTGAAAGACGCGGGGCCTCGACGCGCAGCGGCACTCCGTATGTCGTCACGATGACTCTAACGGTCGAAGCGAGTTGCTTGGATTCGAGCGCCCTTCGCAACGGAACGACGACGGACTCCTCGTATTCCTGGCGGGTGAGATTGTCTCGAATGGGAAGATCGAGCCTCACAATGTGATTGACCGGAACACCGCGCTGCGCGGCGTAGTGCGCAGCCACAGACAGACCCTCAGAACTCTTCGCATTGGCGAGAATCACGACCTGATTAGGCTGCAGTTCCGCCCAAGCGAGCGAAGTTGCGCCGATTACGCCGATACACAGCAGCAGGCATAAGATTGTGGCGAGTCGTATTGAAGATTTCATCGATTGCCGTTCACTCTACCGTAGATAAGATGAGCCGTAAAAGAGGGTTGTCGAGATATGATGCGGCTGTGTGTGGTTGGACCAAGAACAGGCCCCTGCAATCTTGATGAGTGAACGCCAGGAGAAGACAGGGCGGCGCAGAGAAACCTAGCGCAGCAGCAGCTCGAAGGCAATGCGATCGAGAAAATGTTTCCGGTAGGTTTCCGCCTTGCGGACTTGACGGCTCTCCATAGGATTGTAGTCGTCGGTGATTGTAAAACTCTCGGTGCTGTCCATCATGTGTTCATGGTCCAGGAGCCAACGAATGTGGCGATCCTCACCGAGAGTATCTAGGTGAATAGACTCCGCCGAGGCCAGGAAGACAAAATCGGTGAACTCCTCTTTGCTGGTGACAAACACTCGCACCTGAGGAAACAGACTTATGAGCGTGTGGTGAATGGCTCGTACCGCGTCCGATCCCGCTCCGGTCGTAAATCCCACATAGTTGAGGGCGAGAATGCCCCGATCGGCCAGCAGCGATCGAAGGGACGCGAGCATTTCTTGGCTCAAGAGATGCGTCGGTTCAGCTCCACCGGTAAAGCAATCGTGGATGATCAGGTCGTAGGGTGTCGTCAATTGCTTGATCTCATAACGGGCGTCGCCGACGAGAAACAGGCCCGTCGGTTCGAAGTGAAAAAATCGCCTGGCAGCATCGGCGACCGCCGGATCGATCTCGATGGTGTCGGTCGTCACGCCCTGGGCCTTCAGATCCTTCGCGACATGCCCGCCGCCCAGCCCGATCAATAATGCCCGCTCGGCATCACCGTGAATCGTGGGGAGCAGGCCCATGATTTCTTGATAGCTTAAGCGGCTTCGATTTTCCTTCAGATCGACCGCGCTGATCACCGACGCATCAGACAACAGCAGGCGGAATCCCCGCCGCTCATCGTCGATGACCCGCACCCACCCGTAGAGACTCTCCGCCTCCGATTGCACGGTGAATCCTTCAACCGATTTCGACTGAACGGCATAGCCGGTTATCGCGCCGGCGCCCACACAGAAGCCGACAGTCATCAGAATCCAGATAGATCGAAGTCCTGTGCCACTCCGCCTTTCACTTAAGGCGATAACCATGGCAAGGCCGGTTAAGATCAGACTGAGTGAGAAGACAATCGCCCTCGTTCCGAATTGCGGGAGCAGGAAAAACCCCAGCAGCAACGTGCCGACCACACTGCCGACAGTGCTGACGGCATAGACAGTGCCGGAGGCCGTGCCCACGCCGCTCAAATCACGCGTCGCGCGCTTGATCACATAGGGGCCGACCATCGCCAGCGCCGTCAGCGGCAGCGTGAAGAGCAAGAGTGCGCTCGCGAATGCGCCGGCACGAAGGCCGAGCACATCGGTCGCGCGGAGAATCGGCCCCGTAAGAAAGGGAATGATCACGGTTGTGAGGGCAGAGGACATAATGATGTGGGCAAGACGGACTGCCGGAAATCGATCGGCGAGCACTCCACCAAGAAAGTAGCCCAAGGCTAAGGCAATCAAGGTGACGGCAATCAGCGACGACCAGACGTACAGGCTGACGCCATAAAACGGGCTGATGATTCGCGTGCCGAGCAACTCCAGAATCATGACGGCGGCGCCGGTGATCGTGACAGTCAGATAGAGCACGGGCATTCCTCCGGACGGTTTGGATTTAGGGCTGTTCCCTGCGGAACTTGGCGGGGTGCCATGGAGAGCCTTACCAACGCTCCTACATTTAGCATGAATCAGGTCCGAATAGGCGGAGCGGCCGGCTGAGCACTTGTCAATTTCGGACGATTTTGTCTCATCTGTTGCACATGGTGCACCTGGCTGTAGAGGACGAGTTCCGACTTTGGTAAGAGGTGGCGAAGTGAAGCAGAGTAATGACTTCAGAGCCAGGGGAAAGGAGGAACGCTGCGCGCAGTACGCTGAGCGGCCTGTTCACTTTGGAAAGCGCTAGGCCGGACAACAGCGACGGCTCTACGATTGGTCAATGCACACTTTGCTCACATCAACAAACAATAATAGACCGTACGAAAGGAAGTGTATATATGATGAGTAAATCCTTCATACTGGGATGCCTCTCCGCCATGGCCCTCACGCTGGCTGCCGGTACGGCCTCCGCGCACGTCGGTTACGGCAGTTCCCTCTACGACCAGGGCACCAATACTTGGGGTGTCACGGGGAGCAACGGGTTCAATCCCACCGTGTCCAGCAACGCGGGCTGGATCTCCGGCATGAGCAACAACGGCGTCAATCGGACCGCGACGGTCGATACGCTGGCCGACACCCATAACAACCGCTTTCGGTTTTTTAGTCTTACCGAGTCGTCCAACGTCAGCATCACGGTGACCGGAATGCCCAACGCTTTCGTCGCCGGCCTTGGTCTGACTCCTTCGACGCTGAATCCGGGATTTTCCTTGTTCACCGGCATGGTGCCCGCAGGATCCCACGATGGCGTGGGCGACCTCAATGGACTGACCCCGGCCCAGATCACCGCCTTGCAAACCCCCGCCATGGTCGGGACCACAGTCGGTAATGCTGATGGGGGCCATCTGCAAAACGTTCCCGCCTTTGCCACGTGGTCGCCCTTCTTCGACGCCATGGATGAAATTATCCCCGAGGGCGGCGGCGCTGTCGATTTCGGTGGCGCCAATTGGGGCGTATACCAGGCCGACGCCAACTTCACCATGGGTAACAACAATGGCGAAGTGGCTACCGCAATCTATACAGGCTTTTCCGTCGGGGACGGCCACAACGGCGATGTTCTCGACAACAGCGTCACCTGGACCGGTACCTTGGGACCTGGTATTTACTCGCTGGTCATCGGCGGCACCAGCCAGACCGACCTGGCTTCCCTCTTTACCGAAGTGCAGCAGGGCACACCGCAAGGATGTACGGGAGTCTCCACTTCCTGCAACGGAACGTTCTTCGGCAACCCCAGCAACCCCGCCGACCCTGCCTCTACCGATCCCTATTTCAAACTGCGCGGGACGCGCAATATGCACATCTCCATGGCGGTGAACGGAGAAATGTCGCCTGTCCCAGTGCCGGCCGCCGTGTATCTGTTCGGGACCGGCCTCATCGGCTTAGTCGGCCTGGCTCGTCGCAAGATGATGGCTAAAGGCTAAGCACAGTTGTTTGCGCTCGGAGGAATCGCAGAGATTCCTCCGAGTGGGTTTTTGCTGAGCTTTGGACTGGTCATTCTCCCTCGTCCACATGGTTCATGACTGCTGCCGCTACAACCGCCGATACATCACTCGCGTCTCGCAAGCAAAGATATAGTCACACTCTTTCCGTCCTACGCTTCACGAATGACAAAAAACGGAACAACGGATCGACGACATACTCGCCAAGAAAGCATCCCAGGCCAATGCGATCAAAGTCGCTGTGATGAAAGGTGACACCTACAGGCTGACGCCATAAAACTGGCCGATGATTCTCGTGCTGAACAACTCAAAATCATGATGGCGGTGGTGGTGATCGTGACGGTCAGATACCACACGAGTTGCCCATGAGCTGCAGGGACGATGCGCTGTTCCGATCGATCTGGTTCATGCCCCTCTCTCACAACGATCGATAAAAGAAGACGGGGGCTGACGGGATCGAACCCGCCAGCCCCCGTCTTACGGAAGAGCCCGTTCTCGAACTTAGACGGACTTTCGTCGTCGCGCAAACGCAATGATGCCGGCTACCCCGCTTCCGAACAGCCAGACTGCCGCGGGCAGTGGCACGGGGGCGACATTGAACTGAATATTGAAATTCCGTGCGAGCCGCGCATTGTTGTATCCGGTCAATGCTCCCGATGGTGTGGTGTAATCGCCGTTCGTGGCGATGGCATGCGATAACAGCACTGCCAGGTCTGTCGAGTTGACGCCCCCGACCACCAGGGTATAAAGGCCAGGGCCGAGTGTATACTGCCCGCTGATGCTGTTGGCGTTGCTATTGGCGCCGAAGAGACCGGTATAGGTCATTGTGCTGACGATGGGGTTCCCGCCACTGTCGTCGGCCCTCATGGTGACGTCCGCATTCGCCCGAAAATCACCCCACCTCTCACCTATTCCTCCATTGTCGGGCTGGGCGAGAATGTCTGCATTCTCTGCTGCGAACGGCGACCAACTGGCAAAGGTAGTTTTGCCGGGATAGTAACCGCCGTCATGGGAGACGTTTGGCACAGCGCCCGAAAAGAGCGAGTAGCCGGGGTTCAGCAGGCTCGCGCCATTCGAATTCGCCGTGGCGTTGATCGTGAAATCGATGGTCGCGGCCCCAGCCAGATTGAAATACATGAACCTCGCATTGTGCGAATCACCTCCGGTAGTTGCGTCCAACCCCGCCACCCATCCGGCATTGCTGCGCACCGTTCGATTCTGATTAGAAAATGTGGAACCTACTCCGGCAACGCCTGTAATCGGATCGACAATGCTCGCATCCGAAAACAGCGAATTGCCAAACACGACGTGGGCGGACGACTGCCCAACCGATAGGAACAGGCCAGCCACGCCCAATAGCGCGGCGGCCGACCGAACAAGCCAACGATTCATAATACCCTCCGTTGGTAAAACTGTTACGGGGCAATGAAACTTACGTTTATCTCGGCATCGACGAACGTTTCTACCGATCAACGCTCCCAATGCAACACCTGCAACGAGAAATACTGGGCCGCAGGTCTCAATCGTTTAACACACGCCCTTTCGTACGACTAACGACTGGTCCGCGATGATTCCGGCAATTCACCAGTGGCGCTGACTGTGCTGAGCCCTCCAGCAGTAGACGCGGATCTATACGCGCAATAGATGCCATCGTCTACTCACGTTTGCTCAGGATGCTACAGATGCAACAGTTTCTTCTCAGCCACGGCGTGAACGTCTGATTTCTCAGCCTAGACCGTACTTTTCATCACATCTGTAGCATCTGGTGCATGGGGCAGTAGCAGGTCTCGAAGAGGCTCTGGTAAACACTACAACCATATTCGTGGAGAGCGTGATCCACATCGCACGAGGCAAGAGGACCAACAGCCGTTTTCTCATATGGGGGAGAGAATTAGGAGGTGGCCGTTTCATGCGGAGGCATTCGGCACAGCACACGACTCAGTGGAGTTGAGTGGATTCACCAGACCGCAACATAAAGACAAATCCATCATCCAGAACCATGAGAGGAACTCACCATGAACGCACATATGAAGTTCAAGAAAGTTTTCGTCGGGTTGGTCGCAGCCGGCGTGCTCGCTCTGAGCGCGAATGCCCAGGCCGTCACGCTTGACGCAGGCATATTTGGTTCCAATCCGGGCGACCTGGGGACTGCATCCAATCCGGTCATCTTAAACGTCAATCCGGCGGACAGTGGTTTATTTCTCGATACTATCAATTTCGATCTCGGTTCGTGGACACATTTCAACATGACATCTACGGTGAATAGCATCCAGCTTTTCGGCGTCCCCATCTTTGAAAACAACGGTGACACGGAGGTCGTGGCCCCGAGTGCGAACCATTTTTCGGTGTTCCTAGCTGATCTCGGATTGCCGCGAGACTATCATCTTCATCCACAAGGCGCCGGCCAGTCGGGGTCGACCTACCAGGTCGCGTTATGGGGATCGACCGCACCAGTCCCAGTCCCTGCCGCAGTGTGGCTCTTCGGCAGCGGGTTAGTCGGCTTGGTCGGCTTGGCTCGTCGCAAAATGAGGACAGCGGCCTAAACGTCTCTCTGAATCACAGGGAAAGCATGCTTGGCATGCTTTCCCTGGTAACTAGGACCGCGGGATTCGCCGATCTGCGCACAGCTGAACGGCAAGGAGTGGAAAGACTCGTATCATGAAACAGGGACTGGCTGTTGGCGTTGCAGGATTGTTCGGTTTCGTCTTTCTCGGCCTCGTCGCATTGACAGGGCCTGCGACTGCTGTTGCTCATTCTGTCACGTTTGACTTCACCGGCACTTTCGTGGCCGCTGATCCCCATTCGCTCGGCGGAATTTTCACTGTTCCTATCGCTTCCTACCCTGCCAGCAGAATCTCCGGATCGTTCACGTTCAATGGGGAGACTGCCGACTCGAATGGTTCCGGAACTATCGGCCAATATGATGAAACGATTCAGAGCCTGTCTTTTTCAGTAACAAAGCCCATTACCGGGGATGCCTATCAATTCGGCCTCGATCTCAGCGGGAGCTCCGGCCGACCGGCTCAGAATTCGATCGCGGTCAACGCCGACAGCACAGCTGTCAACCAGTCCTATGTGTTGTCGGCCAGCGTGCGGAATCTGGTGCCGAATGGCCCGATCTTGGATGGCATCGAACACAATGCCGTAGCCTTTTTCATCAATTTGTTGAAACCGAACGGCAGTGTTTTTTCCACCGATGCGCTGCCTGAAACACCGCCTGCTCTATCCCCATTCAGTCTTTACAACAACCTGGCGAATCGAGACGGACAATTCAGGCTGGTCTTCGCGAGCAGCGATGGTGACCACACGATTATCGGCAACCTGACCTCACTGACCGTCTCAGCCGTGCCGGTTCCGGCAGCTGTCTATTTGTTCGGCACCGGTTTGATCGGTTTGGCCGCGATGGCCAGACGACGGATGAGCACAGTGAGTCCGGTATCGGCTCAGATCCCGCTGAGTGACGCCGGACAGCGCACACCCTGGGTGACCCGATGAAAAGCAACAAAGCCTCTCACCTGTCAAATCGTATTCTACTACCGATCGCCAGTGGATTCTTTGTGTGGATGCTGATCGTTTTCGGGATGACGGCAAGTCCTTCGGAGGCTGCGCTCATCCTCGCAGTTGACCGTGGAGATACATCCGCGAAGGGAGAAACCACCTTCTCGCTGTCCAGTAGTTCGCTCGGTGAAACCTATGACCTCGCCGGTATTTTCTATGAATTCACTCTCACGGTTGCCGAATTCCCACATCGAATAATCGACCGAGGCTCAAGCCGATTCAGATTCGATCTCTCACAGGATTTTTCCATTCCGGCCATGACAGAGGCGCCTTCGGGGACGGCCTTGCCGCAGAGCGGCGCACCGGTGATGCCGCTCTCCTCTTTACCTTCCTCTGTGCTTCTTTTCCTGCCGACCCTGGTCGGCATTTTAGGGATCGCCCTTCAGGGAAGATCGTCTGTTAAAAAGCTCGCTCGCGGGGACGAATCTCAACCGAATCAGATTCCCTCTACGCACTCGCGTCTCATCCTGGTTCTGTCCACGGATATCGCATTTGCCAAGGACGTTGAAGGGCAGTTATGTCGAGTCGGCTATCCTAGCCGTGTCGTCTCTTCGGTGAACGATCTCTTGACGATGGCTCATCATTCATCGCTCTCACTCGTCTTGGTAGACCATCGTGTCGGTGACTGGGATGTGCTGCGAACGGATTCGATGCTTCGACATGTTCCTATGATTGCCTTAGTTCCTCCCGGCAGTCTCTACACCGAGGAGAATTGCTTAACCGATCTGGAGCGAGGCATGGATGGTACATATGACACCCGTGATGGCCATCGTCTCCTCATGGCGAAAGTGGGTGCATATCTCCGGCGAGCCGGACACGAAACCTCTCGTCGCGGGCTGTATCGAATCGGAGCGGTCGAATTGGACGCCGATATCCGTGAAGTGAAAGTCGGACAACGGCGTATTGAACTTTCTGCCAAACCTTTTGCGCTGCTTGAGGCATTCATGCGGGCGCCTTCGAAGGTTTTCAGCCGTGGCGAATTGATCGATCTCGTGTGGGGACCGAACTTTGCGATCGGGGATCATACCTTGGATGTCCACGTCCATGCGCTTCGACAATTGCTCCAACAAGACCCCAACCATCTCTGCCGGCTCACGACGATCAAGGGCGTCGGTTTCAAATTGAAAGGAGCCTCCCCTGCCGTGTCTCTGCAGGAGGCATTGCCGATGGCTGTCAACGCGCTCCCTCTTCTGCGCCCCAGCGTCGCTCACACTTCAAGCGCCTCACGATCTATCGCGGCGTCGACTCCCGGCAGCCGACGGCCTCGATTGAGACCGGTTCCCCGGCAACGCCGGGATCGAGCGCTCCAAAGAGAGAGATCGGTTCGGCATCTCCGCAGCGCCCTGGCGGTCAGATAGACCGACCTCAATCCGTTCATCCTTTCTGTTGCAGCGAGTGGCATCCGTCGGTAGACGGACTTCATGAAACCGAGTACATCTTCACACATGAGTGCGAGCATCACGATCGGACGGGGCATCGAGATGGGAAATACACGAGCTGCTGTAGCCATAGCTGTAGCAGGAATATATCTCGTCCTCTCTATTGCAGCATGCTGCCTCCTCGCTCGGACTGATCCGGGGCGCAGGTGTTTCCTCCTGTGAGCCTCCGCCTCGGTCATTTTATGGGGGTGGTTTTGAAAGGACTGTCGCAATGAGATGTCTGTTGTATCTCGTATTGGCCGGGTGGTTGATGACTGGAACAGCGTCGTTCGCGTCCGAGATCCCAAAGACCGGCTCCGTGGAGTCGAACCTGGATGCGAGCGAGGTCATTGTGCAGATTTTCGGTCGCATGTGTGAATACCATCGCGAGGATGTTGAGAGAGCGCTCCGTGGATTCAAGACTGTTCGACAGGTGGAGTTTGTGAACGATCACGGCACGGTGCTGGTCCAGTATCGACCCGGTAGCGAGACGCCAGAACAGTTTGCCGACGGGGTCCACCGCGCACTGGCGGCAGGCTGGAATTGCATCGCGCGGGTGGACCGTGGCGAGGGTGAACGTGTAACGAGTCAACAGGAGGTGCGGCCATGAATACGATCATCAAGTGTTGCTGTCTGATTGGATTCGCCTGTGCCATGGCGACACCGGTCTTTGCGGGCGAACAACAAGTCATGTTGATGCTGGGAGGAAAGTTTTGCGAGACCTATCTGGGGGATGTGGAAGCGTCCTTGGCAAAATTGCCCGGGGTAAAGGCTGTAGATCTCAAGAGTATGAAGGGCCATGCCGTGGTGACGATTGACGGAGAAAAGGTTAAGGCGGACCGACTGGTCGTAGCAGTGAATGGAGTCAAAGGCGACGGCTGGTATTGCACTGGGCAGGTAATGAAGTAACTCTTCCTTTTTATGCCTGCAGGATGGGTGAGCCATGGAGCCAGTATTACTCCGCGTCCAAGAAACGGCCAAGTTGTTGAAGGTCAGCAAATGGACGATCTACCGATGGATCGAGGAGGGCCGTTTGCGCGCCACCAAGATCGGTCGAGGTAGCGTGCGAGTATTTCAGGCCTCAGTGAACGGGCTTATCGAGGGGGCTCCTGTCGATCACCGAGAGACTCAGAGTGGTTCGCCAAGCATAGTGCCTCCCGTGCGGGTCACGGACCATGAAAGGAAGAAAGTAGCAAGCCGCAGAAAACGGGTCCGGTAGTTGCCCCCCTGCTTCCGGATCTGCCCGAGGACTCGGAGCTAGCCTCCCTCCGAGTCCTCGGCCCTTCGGGGAGAAAAATTCAGAGTCGTCATGAAAAATGAGAGTTACCAAAAGTCTGCCGCTGATGTATGATCCTGTCCGGGTTACACATTCACCATCACACAGAGGAGGAGTTATGAGCCGAATGAAAGCCGTCGTTATGGCAGTCGCAATCTGCGGTCTTATCGCAGGAGGCGCCTCGAGTGCCGTTTTCGCGGGAGAAAACGCTCATGTCACGGAAACGATCAAGCATGCCAAGGAAGGCATCGCGCACGAGAAAGAAGCCATCACGCATCTGGAAGAAGCGATAAAAGGAAGCACCGATGCCCACGCGAAGGAAGCGCTCGAGCATGCCAAGGAATCGCTCAAGCACGCAGAGGAATCGCTGGCACATGCCGAGCAAGCCGCGCAGAAGCCGAAAGGCAAGAAGAAGTAGGTTGCAGACTCAAGGCATGGTCACGAACATGTCTGGGGACCGGCAAAGATACGACGGGGCAGGGAGGTTCCCTGCCCGTCTCCCCTCTCCATGATTCACGCTCACCGTGTTCGCTCCAGCAACGGCTCAAGCGTCGGGAAGATCTTCTCGACGATGATGCGATAGCCCTCGCCTGTCGGATGAATGCCGTCGGCTTGATTGAGCGAGGACGAGCCCGCCACCCCATCGAGAAAAAATGGAATCAGTGTCAGGTGATACTGCTTCGCGAGGGCATGGAACAGTGACTCAAACCCGTCGGTATAGTCCTGTCCATAGTTCGGAGGGAGTTTCATCCCGGCTAACACGACGGTGACCGAGGCCTGTTGAAGCTGTTGAATGATCCGGTCGAGGTTTGACTTGGTCTCGCTGAGGCTGAGACCGCGAAGGCCATCGTTACCGCCGAGCTCCAGGATGACGATTGTCGGCTTGTTCTTCAGAATCCACGAGACTCTTCTGGCTCCGCCGGCCGTCGTATCACCGCTCACTCCCGCGTTCACAACCCGATAGACATAGCCGGCTGCATCCAATGTCCGTTGCAATCGCGCGGGATAGGATTCATCCGGCCGCACACCTAAGCCGGCCGTCAGGCTATTGCCAAAGGCCACGATGCTCGGACGTTCGGCAGAGAGAAGCCCTGATTTTGTGCTCTCGCGCGGAGGATTTGCCAATGATGGTGATGCGGCGGTCGCATCGCCATGGTCAGACCCGCAGAGGATGATCAAGAAGGGGCAGAGACAAGAAAATAGTTTTGTGAGAATCCGTGGGCGGCGCATCGTCATCCAGTATAATATACCCTTCTCATGGTTCGCATTGCGGGAACCGGAAGGACACGATGATCTCTCTTTCTCATTTAACGATGTGCTTGGCCGGTGGAGGCCATCAGGTCACGATCCTCGACGACGTCACGATCGAGATTCCCGACAAGCAGCGCGTGGCTATCGTCGGCCCCTCCGGAAGCGGGAAGTCTACCTTGCTCGGCCTCATCGCCGGACTGGATCGACCGACCTCAGGCTCCATTATATTGAACGGGGTGGAGATCTCGACGATGCGCGAGAGTGCCTTGGCACGATTTCGACGCGATCACATCGGCTACATTTTTCAATCCTTCCATCTCATTCCCACTCTCACCGCTCTGGAAAATGTCTCGGTGCCGCTGGAGTTGGCAGGAATAAACATGGCCCAGGAGCGCGCGACGGAACTCTTGCAGACCGTCGGATTGGGAGAACGATTGCATCACTATCCTGTCCAACTGTCTGGAGGCGAGCAGCAGCGGGTGGCAGTGGCCAGAGCCTTCGCCTGTCACCCGCCGATTCTATTAGCCGATGAACCGACCGGCAATCTGGATTCGACCACGGGGCAGCATATCATGGAGCTCCTCCATGCTCTCCATCGTGATTACGGCACCACCTTGGTCCTTGTGACCCATGATCGAACCATGGCCTCTTCAATGGAGCGCGTGATTGCCTTGCGCGACGGCCGCATCGAGTCCGACACCCTCACTGACTCAGACTCCCGAACCGCAGAGTCACCCCGGTGATTCACTTCATCCTGAAAATGGCCTGGCGTGAAACCAGGGGAGCCTGGCGGCACTTTCTCTACTTCTTCGCCTGTATCGCAATCGGCGTCGGAGCCTTGGTCGGAGTGTCGCTGTTCGGCGCAAATATGGAGCAGGCGGTCACCAAAGAAGCGCGTGGGCTACTGGGCGGCGATCTTGAAATTCGGTTGACTCGCCCCCTGAGCCTCCAAGGACAGGCGGTGCTGCACTCACTGAATGAACGAGACATCGCATTCACCCATGTGAGCGAGCTGGTCGCGATGGCTGCGCGCGCGACTCCCGGCCCCCCTTCGACTCAATCCACACAAATCATTGAACTCAAGGCGGTTGAGTCGGCCTATCCATTATATGGAACGATCAAACTCGACTCGACGCAATCGCTCAATGTCTTGCTCCACCCGGATAAGAGCCGCTGCGGCGGGCTTTCTTGTTTGGGCGCGGTGGTGCAGGAGTCGCTGTTGATTCGGATGGGCCTTTCGGTCGGGGATCGACTGAAGATTGGCCGCGCAGTATTTCTGATCACCGGCCTCGTGCGAACCGAGCCGGACCGAATGGCCAATGCTTTTACCTTGGGCCCACGGGTGATGATTACGCAGGAAGGATTAGTCGCAGCAGAGCTGGTCAAGCCTGGAAGCCGGGTACGAGAACGATATCTGGTGAGGACGCCTCCCGATATGCAGCTGGATCCGCTCCTTTCAGAGCTGCGCAATCGGCTGGAGGCAGACTCGGCGCGCGTATCCACCTATCGCACCTCCCAGTCGCAATTGAGGCAATTCCTCGATCAGCTCTCCCGCTATCTCGGATTGATCGGCCTGACTGCGCTGTTCATCGGTGGACTGGGGGTCGGAACTTCAATCCATGCATTCCTGCGTGACAAGCTACGGACCATTGCGATCTTAAAAGCCGTCGGCGCTGATTCGGCCACGGTCGTTTCAGCCTATGTGGTGCAAGCGATCTTCCTGGGGTCTATCGGAAGCCTCGCTGGAATCTTGCTAGGCATTGCGCTCCAACGAGGACTACCCCCTCTCATGGCTGCGCTGTTCGCCTCCGACATTCTTGATCAGTTGGGCGTGTCGCTGGAATTGTCGTGGGCCTCAGTTGGCCCTTTGCTGAAAGGGGCGGCGCTGGGACTCTTATCGACCTTGCTGTTTACCCTCTGGCCCCTGCTGAAGATTCGAGAGGTTCATCCTGGCGCGATTTTCAGGCGCGATGCGGAACAGGCGACGATCTGGCAAGGTGCTCCTCGATCACGATGGTGGGTGAAATGGGGGCTGACAGATCTCTGGAATGTCGGCACGGCGGGAGGGATCATTCTCGGACTCTGCGCTCTCTCGGTCTGGCAGGCAGGTTCCTGGTCGATCGGCTTCCTCTTTCTCGGCGCCTTATCGCTCGCCATCACCGTCCTCTTTGTCTGTGCGCGAGTGTTCGTACAAGCACTGGCTTGGATACCGATGCCTCGCATCCTGAGCCTGCGCTATGCCTTGGGAAATGTCGTGCGGCCTGGAAGCCAAGCGACTGGAATCATGGTCGCCATCGGCATCGGTGTGATGGCAATTGTGACGGTGTCGCTGGTGGAACAGGCGTTGCTCCACCAAATACAGGAGAATCGTCCGGCAGATGCCCCGACGTTTTTCTTTATCGACATCCAGCCCGATCAAGCGAAGGAGTTTGTGTCGTTGGTCGATCGGCAGACCGGCCATGCGCGCCCAGAACTCACGCCGCTGGTGCGCTCGCGGCTCCATGCAATCAATGGACACATCATCAAGGTCGAAGAGGAAGGGGAGAAGGACGACAAGCGCGCGGAGGGCAAAGAGTCGCGTGGGAAGCAATGGTATTTCACCAGGGAATATGTCCTGACCTTTCTTGACCGGCTTCCGAAAGATAATCAGGTGATCAAAGGAGAATGGTGGAAGCCTGGGCAAGTCTTCGCGACTCCACAAGTTTCAGTGGAAGAAGATGCGGCCATGCATTTGGGCCTCACGATCGGCTCGACCATAGAGTTTGATATTCAGGGGACCACGGTGTCGGCAGAAGTGAGCAGTATTCGCAAAGTCGAGTGGGGGAATTTCTCGACGAACTTCTACATGATCTTTTCTCCCGGCGCGATTACCGGAACACCCTTTACCTATGTGGCCACGGTGCATGTTTCGCCAGAGCAAGAAGTGCCGTTGCAACAGGCAATCGTCGCGTCATTTCCAAACATCAGCGCGATCCATATCGGCGACGTGCTCGATGGATTTGCGCGTGTGCTCGATCGTCTTTCGCTGGCCATCAGAGCCGTGGCGCTCTTTTGTGTTGTGGCCGGCGGACTGGTCATGGCAGCGGCTCTCGCAGCGACACGCTACCGGCGGCTGTATGAATCGGTGATTCTGAAAGCGCTTGGCGCGACCCGCAGCCTGATTGTGCGAGCCTTTGCCATGGAATATGTCCTCTTGGGCGCCGTTGCAGGATTGATTGGATTGACTCTCGGGAGTGTTCTGGCTTGGGTTCTGGTGCGATTTGTATTCGACCTTCCCTGGACCATACACCCACAGGTGCTCGGCGTCGGGCTCCTTCTTACAATGTTGCTGACACTGATCGTGGGCTTTGCGAGCACCTACCGGATTCTCGGTCAACGGCCACTGGCCGTACTCCGGCACGAGTGAGGGTGTGAAATGACACCCGTGCCGATCCCTTGTTCCCGGAGCGCACACAATCAGAATGTGCTCGCTCGACGGCCGCAGTGGGATCAACACGGATGCCATTTCATGATAGAAGCAGTGGGCTAGCTTGGAAGGATCATTGACGCGCGCAGTGGAAGACAGCGGGCTTGGTGCTGAGAGGGAAGAGACTCTATATTCAGATTGCGTGATCGGGAAGGCGCAAGTCGAGGAGACTGCGGAGGCGGCGTTCTTCCGATCGGAGGAAACTGGAAAAGCGAAGCCCAATCCCCTCGGCGCAGCGGGAGCGCACAATGGCGCCGTCAACCATGATGGGGTCATCGTACTCGGCAGGATGAAACTCCAGCATCACTTTGCATCCCATCGGAATGCGCTGGCTCGTGCGCACACGGCATCCTCGGAGAGACAAATCAGACAGTGTTCCTTCGACGACGATGCGTTGACTGGGATCATGGATGGGACGGACCTGCGCCGGATACCGGACCGAAACACGGTCATAGTTACGGCGTGGATTAGTCTTGAGTTTGCCGAGGAAGGTAGTAAAGCGATGCGCACAGAGCTGGCATCGGACTGGATAAATGGTCAAGACACCGAGCAAGTGATCGGTCATGCCTCTTCGTGGTGCCAATTTCGTTTTCGCAGTCCCACACTTTGGACAGTTTTGTGTATGCATGGTCGGACATCACTCCCATGAATTGCCGCTGAACGACAACGGCAGCCTGATCAATACAGAGGGTAGTGTAGCGACCTCTCCGGCGAGACGACAAGCCCCCCGGAGGAGGGTCTGAGGCGAATAGGCCATAGCCGTGCAGGCTTCTCCCTGCTCTGTCTCTCCTTTCACGATCATGTATGGAAAGCCTGGAGGTACTGCCGCAGCACGATTCCGTCCCGTTCCCTCATGTTTACCGCAATTCGCAACTGTTCCAAATACTGATCGAGTGTCTTTCCCCCGAGGTCGATCTTGCGCGTCATGAAAAAGTCCCGCACGTCTCGCTCAAGTTCTGGTGTGGCGAGGCTGGAGATCCCGCCGCACATGCGGCGCAGTCCTTGTTTGGGGAACAAGCGGTCCATCTTCTCCCAGTTCGTTTTTACGAAGGCCCAGGCGGATTCTCTACCGTACACGTTGCCCAGGATCGCGCTGACCAGAAATGGCGCGTCTTGCGTGCGAATTTCTCCGTTGATGGTGCGGGCGAGCGTGTGTCCGAGTAAGGCTTTCGGTTGAAACGAGGCGAGCGAAAAGAGATAGCGCCGTTCCTCTTGCGGCGTGGAAGCCGAACGGAACCGTTCATCAAATTCCTTGTATCTCGTGGCGTCGCCCGTATGCGCGAGGATTGAAACGAGCGCAGGAACGACATTGGGATCAACGGCCGCTGCGTCGTTGCAGTATGCCTCATACAGTTCTGCGGCGCGCCGTTGGATAATCGGGTCGTTGCCGAGTTTACCCTGCGCGCCGATCAGCTCGCCTCGCAGTTGTCCTGTCAGCTCACTCTCGCCGCTTCTCGGTGTCCAACCCAAATCTGCAACGGCCGGACCGAGCCGGCTGCGCACGAATGCTTCGAGCGCCGAACGATCCTCACCGGTGACGATTCGATTCAGAAATGAGAAAGAGTCGATCAATATAGCCCAGACATTCTTGTCCCGCTCCGCCGTGAAGCGGGCAGTAAGACCCAAATAGTTCGTGATGGACATATGGCCGGCAACGGTGGTGGCCCAGGCGTCGCTGACGATGCTGAACCGTTCGGTGACGCCGAGGCGATCGATGCCGTCGCTCAGGAGTCGATCGAGCAAGTCTGGCGCATAGCGCACCCGATAGAAACCGTGGCTTCCCTCGTTGATCAGTATCGATTCCCAATCGGGGGGAAGCGGGATCGTTGTTTTCTTCTCTTTCAATAATATCCGTGTGGTGCTGGTCTTGCCGTTCGCGGTAATGCGCATGTGAAGCGGGATGTGCCACTGCTGGTCTTCTGATGGGCCCGACTGCTCGTCACGCAGGTAACGGAACCGTTGTTGGCTGATGGTGAGCTCGGATGACGGACCGACCGTCGCGGTCACGAGTGGGAACCCCGGTTGAAAAATCCATCCCTCCATAAGCTCAGGCACCGGCTGTTTGGCTATCTTCCCCAGCGATACCCAGAGATCGTTCGTATCGGCATTCCCATAGGCATGTGTGTGCAAATAGTCGCGGACCCCGTCTCGGAAGACCGTCGGTCCGATATGCTGCTCCAGCATCCGAAGTACCGACGCGCCTTTTTCATAGGTCAGTACATCGAACATCGCTTCGGCGTCTTTGGGGGCCTGCACAGGAAATTCTATCGGCCTCGTGTTCCGCAATCCGTCGACTGAAAAAGCCGCAGCGCGCGCCATACCGAAACTATCCCAGCGTTTCCAGTCCGGCTTCCAGGCATCGACGGCCACTATTTCCATAAAGGTGGCGAAGGCTTCGTTCAGCCAGAGCCCGTTCCACCAGGACATGGTCACCAGATCGCCGAACCACATGTGGGCGTTTTCGTGCGCGACCACATCGGCCACCCGCTCTAGTTCTCCGTGCGTCGCACTGTGCCGATCGACCAGCAAGGCTGTTTCACGGTAGGTAATGGCGCCGAGATTTTCCATGGCGCCGGAAGCAAAGTCAGGAATGGCGAGCAGGTCCAGTTTGTCGCCCGGGTAGGGGATTCCATAGTAACGCTCAAAAAATGAGAGTGACGCTGCCGCAATGTCCTGGCCGAATTTGGTCAGATGTTGTTTGCCTGGTATGGTCCAGAGGCGTAGCGCGGTGTTGCCGACCATCACCGGTTCAGTCGGCTCGATCCGGCCTACGATGAATGCGACCAGGTACGTAGACATCTTCATCGTATCGGCAAATCGGACGATCTTCTTTCCGCCTTCACGCGCTTCAGATGAAATCATGGTGTTGGAGACCGCGGTGAACACAGGGTCGATGACTAGTGTCGTCGCAAAGACGGCTTTGAAGTCCGGTTCATCCCAGCAGGGGAATGCCCGGCGGGCATCGGTGGCTTCGAACTGTGTCGCCGCCAAATGATGAGTCATGCCCTGCTCGTCTTTATAGGTACTCCGGTAGAACCCGCGGAGTTTGTCGTTGAGTGCGCCAGAAAACGCGATGGTCAGCTTCCATGTACCGGGCGAGAGTGTCGTAGTGAATTGGAGATGACACCGTTGAAGTTCTGCATTCAACATCAGGGAGGCCTGTCTCATTGGGCCAGTGTCCCCTTCGATTTGAGCCGAAGCGATGTCGAGTTCTATGGCATTGAGGACGATGTGAGAGGTCGGCTGATGGATGGTAAGCGTGATCGTTTCCTGACCGGCAAAACGCGCGGTCGTTAGGTCTGGCTCTAATCGCAGATCGTAGCGAGTCGGGACGACATGTCTCGGAAGCCTGTATGGATCGACCGTGTCTGGAATCGCGTTCTGATTCATATCCTCACCTTTCGATCTTGTAGTAGCCGCTTGCACGAAGGGACTGCTGAAGCATGAGTTGAGAAATGACGCAAATGGAATGGTGAGGAGAAATCGAGCATGTCGACTGATGGCCTGGAGGATCTGTCGCCGGCTGATCCCTTCGGTCATGTCCTCGTCGCAGGGTACGTCTCGACTCCGTTTGCAGCGCCGACGATGAGCAGGTCTGTTCGTCCGACAAAAAGGCCGGTTTCGACGACTCCGGGAATCAAGTTCAAGGCGATCTCGAGTTCTCGCGGTCGGTCGATCCGTGGAATATGAACATCCAGAATCACGTTGCCTGCTTCCGTGTTGAATGGTGATCCATTCCGTTCTCTCAGCACCACACGACTCTGCGTGAGGGTCTCGATTTCTCTGGCTGTGCTTCCCCAGCCGAAGGGGATCACTTCGATCGGGAGCGGGAACGATCCCCCCAATACCGGAACTCGTTTTGTGTGGTCGACCAAGACGATGAACTGCTTCGCCGAGGCTGCGACAATCTTTTCTTTCAGGAGCGCCCCGCCGCCACCCTTGATGAGATTGAAGTCTGGATCGACCTGATCTGCCCCATCGATTGCGATATCAATTACCCAGGCATGATCGGTATCGATGAGGACAATCCCTTGTTGCCGGGCGAGCGCGGCTGTTTCCTTTGAGGTAGGCACTCCGCGAAGTCTCATGCCCGCGCGGACTTTTTCTCCCAACGCAATGACCATATGCTTGGCCGTTGAACCAGTCCCAAGTCCAACGACCATTCCATCGCGTACGAACTCGACGGCTTTCAGAGCTGCGGCTTTCTTGAGACTATCGACGTCTTGATTGCTCATCATGATGCGGGAGAAAGAGAGAGGGTCGCGGCGACAGATGCGGCGCCGAGTAACGCTGTCTTCTGATTTAGGACGACTTTGACCGGAATCGAGCTCATCAAGCGTTTGTAGCGGCCTTTATTGGTGAAGGCCTTCATAAATGTTCCGTCTTTCAGTTTGGCCAGCAGCTTCGGCGCGATGCCGCCTCCCACATACACACCGTTGAGTGTCATACCCTTCAGAGCAAGATTGCCGGCTTCGGCTCCATAGATGGAGGCGAACAGATCGAGTGTTTGCTTGGCAATGTCTGCCTGTCCTTTGAGTCCCGCTTCTGCAATCACCGCAGCAGGATCTCCTGCTTTAATTTGTTCCGACAGCCACGTCGGCTCATTCTTCTTGCTGTCACGAACATAGTCGTAGATGGCATGCAGGCCGGGACCGGACAATACACGTTCGTAGCTCACATGCAGATAGTGACTGCGCAGATGGCGCAGCAATTCAATTTCGTTATCGTTGTTCGGCGCGAAGTCCGAATGCCCCCCTTCCGACGGCATAGGCTGATAGTGTGAGCCGTTCCAGAAGAGGATGGATTCGCCTAGTCCAGTTCCCGCCGCGATCAGGGCGAGTGCCTGGTTATACGCCGGCGGAGTTCCGGCGTTGAGGATTTCGACTTCGTCCGGCCGGAGCAAGAGAATCCCGTAGGCCATCGCTTCAAGATCGTTGAGCAGCTTCACGCGCGGTATGTCGAACTGCTTCGCCAAAGTTGCGCCATCAATCACCCAGGGAAGGTTGGTCGCCTGGCAACGGTTTTGTATGACAGGGCCGGCAACCCCGAAACAGGCCGCGTCGATCTTCGGAGATTGTTCTGCAGACGGCTCAGGTTCCGGCTCAACAGCTTCTCCCTTCTCTGTCCCGAATTCGTCTAAAGATATTGGAGGCTTCGGTGGGACGAGGAATTCCGTGAGCATATCTTCGAGCGAGGTGTAATCGGCGCTGTGAAATGACTCAGAACGAATAGGATCGACACGATCCTTCTTCCAGTCGAACAGGGCCAGATGCGTTTTTGTGCCCCCGATATCTCCGGCAACGATCATCGCTCCCCCATGTTCTCACTCACTGCGACGGTATCGGAAGCTCGCCTGCTGCCGCTCGATCGAGGAACCAGATGAGCCGGCCTCCCTCTGGCTTGACCAACGATGCCGGAAGCTGTCGTTCCGATTCAGTCTTTGGATCGAGGATGGCTCTCACGACTCCTGCTTTGCTGCTCCCCGCGACAAGAAACAGTATCACACTCGCCTTGTTGATCGCAGCTAGGGTCATGGTCAATCTGTTGGGCGGATCTTTCGGAGATTGCGTTGCCGCAATCAGACGCTGGTGGTCCAGTAACATCGATGCCCCAGGAAATAGAGAAGCCGTATGTCCGTCTTCGCCCAACCCTAAGAGAATGAGGTCGAGGGAGGGTCGAGCCGGTGGTGGGGTCTTCGTCGTGAGACGCAACTGCTGTTCGTACTCAGAGGCTGCCGCCTGCGCGTCACTGGACTCTCCGGCCATACGATAGACTTGCGAGGGCCTGATGTTCAGAGGAGTGAATAGGGTCTTCTCGGCCACGGCATAGTTGCTTCGAGGATCAGAGGGAGGGACGCAACGTTCATCGCTGAAAAAAAATGTCGCTTGGGACCAATCGAAGCGATCGGCGAAGGATGGAGAGGCCAGAGCCCTGTAGAGGATTTCCGGAGTCGTACCCCCAGAGAGGGCCATAAGAAATCGGCCGTTCGCGCGAACGGCTTCTCGAGCCACATCCAGGACAAATACAGCCGCTGCCTCTGCTTCTGCATGGCTGTCGCGATGGATGCGGATGTCGGGGACGGCGGGCATCCTACTTCTTGCGGGTACGTCTGCTCTTGGCTGGTCGCCGAGCCGGCGTGCGTGGGGATAGGGATTTTGTCAGAGCCTGAATCGTCGCAATGGGGTTCTTCCCCAGAGGCAAGACGATGGCCTGTTGTTCATGCGCTTGCAGCGCCTGGATATCGCCGGCAGCTTGGGCCTGCGCGAGGGTGCGAAAGGTGAACGGTTTTCCCGGAATGCCAAGATCGGGAGTCATCCGATCGACAAGCTGTAAAAATATTCCACTCTTTGGCCCTCCTTTGTGGAGTTGACCTGTCGAATGGAGATAGCGCGGGCCATAGCCGGCGGTCGTGGTCACGTGGTGATGCGACACGAGCGCTTTTCGCAGCATGCGAATCCCCTGTTCCACCTTAGACGATGGCGTCGTATAGGCCAAGATTGCGACATAGGCGCCAGGACGACACTGTTGTTTGAGTTGTGATGCGGCTTGGACCGCTGTCGAGGTAGCCTGCTTCGGCAGTCGACCGGTTGACTGAAGAGTTTCCAGTACGCGGGCAGTATTGTTTTTGCTTTCCTGAACGTTCGGTTGATCGAATGGGTGAATTCCAAGAAGGTGCCCTGCCAGAGCCGTAGCGACCTCCCACCGGAAAAACTCTCCCGCGACATCGTACCGATCTTTGAGGCTGAGCGTCAGGACTGGATGACCTTGTCGCGCAAGCTTGGCGACCTGTAAGTCGAGCGGTCTATTCTGATCCCCCTTCAACCTCAGATAAATAAAGAGCCGGTCTGAACCATACGCAGCCGGTGCTACGATCGGTTCATGCGCCACAGGAATGAGGCCGGTTCCTTCCTTACCCGTGCTTTCCGCGAGAAGCTGTTCCACCCACAAGCCAAATGCGGCAATTTGTGGCGAGGCGATCAGGGTCATTTTGTCGCGCCCTGCTTGCGCCAGCGAGGCCATGGTTGCGCCAAGGTCGGCGCCGGGATTCTGTTCAAGCGAGGATTGGATTCGACAGGCCTTGGACATGGTTGCAGCACGGGTGAGCAGTCGCGCAACATCGACTCCCATCAGAGCAGCAGGAACTAATCCAAAATAGGAAAGGACTGAGTACCGTCCACCGATATCCGGCGGATTGGTAAAAATGCGCCAGAATTGATGCTCTGCTGCCAGTTTTTCCAACCCGGTGCCGGGATCGGTGATGGCAACGAACTGTGACCCGCCTTGGTGGCCAGGCGTCCGGTGAACATATTCCCAAAAATGGGAAAAGAGGGACATGACCTCGATGGTTCCGCCGGATTTGCTCGCGAGGATGAAGAGGCTTCGAGCCGGGTCGATCGCCTGCGTGACCTGTTGAACCCAGCCTGGAACAGTGGAGTCGAGAACCCATACTCGTGGGAAGCCGCGTGATGATCCAAATGTCGTGCGAAAGACTTCCGGCCCCAAACTACTGCCACCCATCCCGAGCAGGACCACGTCCTGGATGCCGCGTTTTTTCGCTGAAGTGGCGAAGCTCTGTAACTCTCCGGCTCGATCTTTCATGTACTCGACGATGGCCAGCCAACCGAGGCGGTTGGTGATGTCGGTGGGATTGTCCTTCCAGAGTCGGTGGTCGAGGGCCCACAGCCGCTCGACCGCATGGGATGCGTCGAGCCGCGCTCTCCCGGCTACAACCAGAGTTTGCAGGTCCGTGGAAAATGATCGATCAATCTCAATCGTCATGGCAACCCTTCATATATTGTAGATATCGGACAAGAGAAACACAAACATGAGGTCTCATCGAGGGCCTTGTAGTTCGGCGGATACAATGGCGGACGTTCGAGACGGTAGAGTAGGAGGGGGATTGACGCCTCGGTTCTGACTCAGAATCGCACTTGCCTCAAGATCGTTCTATCGCTTCTCGCGAATACCGTTGAGCCAAAGCCGTACGGGATAGGATAATATTCTTGCCCGTTTCTGTAGAAAGTTACCCGTCGATTCGCCTTGTTGATGACCATTGCCGGGGCTCGGTGAATATGGGACCAGGTGATCGTCTCCTTGCTATCTGTTACCACCAGCTGATTCGATTCTGATCGGCATATCGCCCCAATTTACTGCACAGTACTGCTTATTCTGTTGCCAGACTCTGGGCAGCGCGTTCTGATGCGTCGAGAGATCGATCGTACTGTCCCTGTTCATAATGCGCATGGGCTTGCTGTATAAGCAGTTCGATTTCTTCGGGTTTCTGTCTCGATTGAAAACGATTGTCGACGACACTGACTCGCAGAGACATCGTCTGGAGTCGATTCTCAACCTGTGCGATCTTTTCTTCTGCTGAGCGGCGGATCGATTCACGTTCCGTCGTGAGACGAGCGGCTGTGCGAGCCCCTTCTTCTTGCAACCGGCGAAGGGCTACTTCCAAATTGTTCGGCTCCCAAGTCCAGCGTATAACATCCTCGTCTGCCTGGGCTTGAGTTTTGAGAACCGCCCACTGCTGTGAAAAGTGGGCATACTCGTGGGGAGAGAGCTCGGCTGCCCGTAATTCCATCAGGTCTCGATCGATATCTTCAATCGCATGGACTACGTCTTGAGGCACGGCCTCTACACAGCCGGAGACGGAGCCGGCTAGCGCCACTGCTCCCCATCCCAAGAATACGCATGTTAGTCGTGGCCAATGACAGAACATATATTTCAAATCTACCGTACTTCTCCCTGGACGCAGAGTGTTTTCCTTTTCTGATCTTGTACACCTGAAATGATGACCCGCCGCGCTGGGAGACGATGACATCACGGGCAGTGGTCTCACGATTCGGTCAAGATTGCTGGAAGCTGAGCGAGTGCCATCGGGGGCCTCCTGCCTCTCCCCAACAGTTAGAGAATCTCAGCGGTTAAAACGCAAGGGCAATGCCGCAAGCATCGCTGCAAGTACAATTGAAAACAGCATGATTACAATAGGATAGAGGTCTAGCAGGGCAAGCAGTTTACAAAGTCCTGAGACAATCTCGCCCCCCTATGACTAAACCGCCTCATTATGTAGGAATATGTGATCGATGGATGAGCAGCAATAGATAGATCGTCCCAGATTGAAGAGCCCGCAGCTTGACGTGAAGTTGGATGGTCCGCCTGTTTGAGGGATCAGGTCCATTCATAGCCTCAACTGCGAGACGGGCGGAACGAGATGGGAATCCGATCTGTCAATGTGACGCCTTTCTCCTATAATCATACGCTCTACCGGCAGAGACCCTGGTGCAAATTGATCGATCAACAGGAACCATCAAGTTTGACAGGGTATCTGCCCACCCCTATAATGCTCCGTCATCATCTGTGTATATCTACGTCAAGGAGTGGACATATGTCGTTTACATCTCAGCAACCATCGAACCTCAAGAAAAAACGGGAACATGGATTTCGTAAACGGATGAGCACGAAGAATGGCCGGAGAGTTTTGGCTCGTCGGCGCGCCAAGGGGCGAGTTCGCTTAACAGTATAGATAGACCGACGCTGACTAGGGCTGCGCGAAGGAGTCTTTGCCCTCCGGTATATGCCCCAGACTAGGTAGCTCCCTTCACAGGATGACAGTGAGTGGTCATAGCCGAGTCTGGAGGTCCAGGCTCGAAGAGGAAGTCCTGTGCAAGCTGGCTCTTATCCCAGTATAATTGCGATGCCTCGTGGTGGAGGTAGCAGAGACCTGTTCCTGAAAAATAGCCGTGACATTGAATATGCCAAGAAGCATGGCCATCGTATCTCGACTGCTCTATTTAATGTCGTGATTTGCCGGATGGACATGAATGGGAGTCGGGTTGGTATCGTAGTTGGAAAGAGATTCGGGGGCGCCGTCAGCCGAAATCGCGCAAAGCGCCTGTTTCGCGAACTCACTCGTCAGTTACGCGGTCAATTGATTGCTGGACACGCCTTGGTCGTGTTCCCTAAACGAGATTCAATCGCTCAACCCTTTACCGTCTTGAAAGAGGTGTGGTTATCGGCGCTTCAACGCCAACGGTTACTTCGTATGCAGGAGAACTAGCGTGCGCCTGTGGTATTTGGCTTGCTGACAGGTAACCCGCTTGGATCTCGCCCATTCAAAGTCCAACCCGCTTTTCTGAAACTGCCTACCCTGAGCTTTCGAGGGTTGCAGTCGGTCGGTGGGGGACCCTGAGAGTAGGCAACCCCCTCATATTCCGTCTGTGAAAGTGACCTGTTTCTTCTGAGTAGAATGGATACTGTGAAGCTGTAGAAACACATTGTTTGCATTAAGGTAGCGGTCATTATGGATAAACGCGTTATCGTTTTTCTGGTCCTGTCGTTAGCCGTCATCCTAGGGTTTGACTTATTTATGAGGCAGATGGGCTGGCTTCCTGAGCCGCCGCCGCCTCAAGACGGCTCTGTCCAGGCCCCCTCCTCTGCTGAAGGAGACCCAACGGGCACTCCCGCGACAGGAAAAGATGGCGGGTCAACCGTCCCAGCTCTATCGGACACAAAGTCTGGCGTTCCTGCATCGGGTACGTCTCGGCCGGCACTGGAACAGACGGTGACGGTTGAGACGAATCTCGTTCGAGTCGAGCTATCGAATCGTGGTGGGGTTATTCGAAGTTGGGAGCTGAAGCAATACCATTCGTCACCTCCTAAGGTGAAGCCGGTACAACTCGTCTATCAAGGGGGAAAGTTCAAGGGACCCCTCTCTGTGACCGTCACGGATGCCGACGTCGACAAGACAATTCGCGAAGGCCTCTATAACATCGAGAAAGACTTTACGAGTCTCGATGCCGCTCATCCTGTCGGGCATGTCACGATGCAGTTCCACGATCCGGCGACCCATCTCGGCGTGGAGAAACGGCTGACGTTTCATCACGATAGTTACATGGTGGATGTGTCATTTTCCATTGAGGGAATCACCGAATCCTATGATATCGGGCTCGGCGCGAATTTCGGTATCGTGGAATGGAGCGATGGGTTCATCGGTCTGATTGGATCAGCCTCGCGGGTTGACGACAAAGTAGAAAAGGAGACGCCGGAGAAGGAACTTGAACGAAAAGGGGCGGTACAGTGGGTCGCTCTGCAGGATAAATATTTTCTTTCGGTGTTGATGCCGAAAGCGGGCGCCGCCGCTCTCGCCAAGACAGAAGACCCAAAAATCGTGTCGGCGGGTGTAAGAATGGCCGCGTCGGGCGGGGCATCATCGGTTGCGCTTCAACTCTATGCAGGCCCCAAGGAGTACGATACGCTCCGCGCCATGAATGTAGGGCTAGAAGACATGATCGATTTCGGATGGTTTATCTACGGCAGTTGGACCATTGTGAAATCGGTCGCCAAACCGATCTTTTATGTGCTTCGGTTCATCCATGAATACGTCGGGAACTACGGGGTCACCATCGTCTTGTTGACGTGTATGATCAAGCTCTTATTCGTGCCGTTGCAATACAAGAGCTACAAGTCGATGAAAATGATGCGGGTGATTCAACCCAAGATCAAAGAAGTCCAGGAAAAATACAAGGGCGATCGCGACCGTCTGAACAAAGAGCTCATGAAGCTGTATCGGGAGCAGAAAGTCAATCCGCTGGGCGGCTTTCTCCCGATGTTCTTGCAGATGCCGGTTTTCATATCCCTGTTCAATGTCCTCTACATGACGATTGATTTGCGCCAGGCCCCTTTTATGCTCTGGGTGACTGATTTATCGCTGCAGGATCCGTTCTATGTCCTGCCGGTACTTATGGGAGTCTCGATGTTTATTCAACAGAAGATCACGCCTACCACGATGGATCCAATGCAGGCGAAGATTATGTTGGTTCTCCCGATCGGCTTAACATTCCTTTTCATCAACTTTCCTGCAGGACTTGTGCTGTATTGGCTGACGAACAATGCCCTGACCATCACTCAGCAATTGGTCACGGATCGTTTTTTCTTACAGGATAAGGCACTCGTCGCGGCAGGGACCCAGCAGAGTGGTAGCACGAGCGCATAGGCTCCTCTCAGTTCTGCACCCCTCCAGCCGTGCGTGCAACCTTGCTGGTCATGGGAACTGCCGCGGACAGGTCATCGAGAAAGACGAGACGGTTGAGAGGCCTATTGCGCCAGCCTCGCTTGACTCTTTGTCTCGCTATTGAGCCGATACAGACTTGTATCTGTGTCTTGCGCGTGGAAGAGGCGTCATGTATGGAGCATTGGAAGACACGATCTGTGCTATCGCCACGCCAATTGGTGAGGGCGGCATTGGGATCGTTCGCCTGAGCGGGCCACAGGCTCTCGTCGTCGCGTCCAGAATTGTTCGATTGCGGTCTGAGCGTCCTCTTTCATCTATCTCTTCACATACACTCCATCTGGCCGATCTTGTGATTCCTGCATCGGACAAGCAGGACAATGGCGAGAATGGTCATTCTGGGCTGCCTGCATCGTCCCTGCTCGACGAAGCCCTCGTCGTCTACATGAAGGCACCACGCTCGTTTACGGCAGAGGATGTCGTAGAGATTCAGTCGCATGGCGGAGCGCTGGTACTTGGAATGGTGTGCAAGACCTGCGTTGAGTTCGGCGCGCGAATGGCAGAGCCAGGGGAATTTACGAAGCGGGCGTTTCTCAACGGACGACTAGACCTTTCTCAGGCTGAAGCGGTGCTCGATACGATCAGGGCTACATCATCAGCCGGATTGCTTGTCGCTCAACGTCACCTACGAGGCGATCTTGCTCGCGAGGTCGAACAGGCTCGGACCTCTCTCCTGATGGTGTTGGCTCATGTGGAGGCAGGGATCGACTTTGTGGACGAAGATATTTCCTTTCTTCAGCGCGATGAACTGACACGGATTGTGCGAGAAGCCTGCGCTGTGGTCAGGAAGCTCGAAGCGACCGCACAGGAAGGGCGAATTCTACGTGAAGGGGCCCACGTGGTCATCATTGGCCGCCCAAATGTCGGGAAATCCAGTTTGTTAAATCGTCTTCTGAGGGAAGAACGAGCGATTGTCACGGCCACTCCTGGGACGACGAGGGATGTGATCGAAGAATCTATAGATCTCGGTGGGCTGACGATTCGTTTGATGGATACGGCAGGAGTGCGGGAAACAGATGATGTTGTCGAGCAAGAAGGGATCAAACGAACCCGTCTCGCACAGGATGAGGCGGACCTCTTACTGTTAGTCGTCGATGGGAGCGCGCCTCTCTCAAACGATGATATCGAGCTTCTGAGAGCACTCAAGGATCGCAAGCATTTGGTGCTGCTGAATAAGGCAGATCTTGCCGTTACCGTGGAGACAGATGCCGCGCTCGTGGGCCATGCTTCATACAGTATTTCTGCAAAAACAGGGATAGGGATTGAGCGGGTGAAGTCGGCTCTTCGCGCTCAGCTGTTGTCAGGAGGCTTTGAGGCAGCAGAGAGCATCACGGTCACGAACGTACGGCACCGTGATGCGTTGTGTCGAGCGGCTGAGTCATTGGGCCAAGCCCTTGAGTCGGTACAGGCAGGAATGGCTGGAGAGCTCGTTTCGATCGATGTGCGCGCCGCCGCCGATGCGCTTGGAGAAATTACTGGCGTCATTACAACGGACGAGATTCTCGGTCGGATTTTTTCAGAGTTCTGTATTGGAAAATAGAAAGGCTTGAGTGTGGATCAGGCAATCGACGTGATTGTAGTGGGCGGAGGGCATGCCGGCTGTGAGGCCGCCTTGGCCGCAGCGCGCATGGGCGCGCGAACCTTGCTGCTGACGATGGATCGCGACCGCATTGCACAGATGTCGTGCAACCCGGCGATCGGGGGCATTGCCAAAGGTCATCTGGTCAAGGAAATCGATGCGCTGGGCGGGGAGATGGCAAGAAATACCGACCTCGCCGGCATCCAGTTCCGTTTCATCAACACGAGCAAAGGCCCTGCGGTGCGAGCCCTTCGAGTCCAATGCGACAAGAAGCTGTACCGAGATGCCATGCGGAGAACGCTGACTCTGCAGACAGGACTGACGATCGGCGAAGGGACGGTCGATCGCTTGCTGACACACAACGGCTCGGTGGCAGGCGTAGTGACGGATCGAGGCGACCACATTCAGGCGAAGGCCGTTATTCTGACATCAGGTACATTCCTTAAGGGACTTATCCACATCGGCCTGAACCATTTTCCTGCAGGACGAGCCGGTGAGGCGTCCGCCGAGCATTTATCCGATTGTATGCGAGACCTGGGGTTCGAAGTGGGCCGTCTCAAAACCGGTACACCTCCTCGCTTGGACGGAACGACCATCGATTTTTCAGTCATGGCGCCACAACCGGGGGACGATCCCCCGCCGCCGTTTTCGTATCGGACCAGTCGGATTGAGAATCGGCAGCTTCCCTGTCATTTGACCCATACCAATCGCGCGACACACGCGTTGATCCAGGACAACCTGGACCGATCTCCTCTTTACAGTGGCATCATTGAATCGACGGGGCCTAGGTATTGTCCATCGATCGAAGATAAAGTCGTGCGTTTTGCCGACAAAGAGCGTCATCAAATCTTTATCGAGCCTGAAGGATTGGACAGCCGTGAGTTTTATCCCAATGGGATTTCCACCAGCCTACCGGTCGATGTACAAGCCGCGATGCTCAAAACGATTCCTGGCCTAGAACAAGCCACGATGCTTAAGCCAGGATACGCGATCGAGTATGACTACTTTCCCCCGAGGCAATTGCACCAGACTCTGGAGACAAAGTTACTGGATGGGCTCTACCATGCTGGACAGATTAATGGTACTTCAGGGTATGAGGAAGCAGCGGCTCAGGGTCTCATGGCTGGGATCAATGCTGTTCTAAAGATTCGAGGCGAGTTGCCATTAATACTCGACAGATCCCAAGCCTATATTGGTGTACTGATCGACGATCTCATTACAAAAGACGCACGTGAGCCTTATCGAATGTTTACGTCACGAGCAGAATATCGCCTACTATTACGTCACGGAAATGCCGATCTGAGGCTCACCGATATAGGGTGGAAGATTGGGCTAGTCGGAGACGAGGTCTATGCCAAGTTTCAACGAAAACAACAGGCAATTGAATCTGAACTCATTCGACTGGAAGAGCTTCGACCAAAACTCACCAAGTCTGTTCGTGAACGACTCGCTATGGTCCAAATTAATGAGGTATCCGGGCCCTGCACCGCAGCTCAACTTTTACGTCGCCAAGGTACTAGTTATACAACTTTGTTAGAGGCGCTTGGGGCTGACATGTTACAAGATATTGAAACTACAGATGAAGTAGAGCTTCAAATCAAATATTCAGGTTATATAAAACGCCAACTTCAACAGATCGATCGTTTCAAAAAACTCGAGATGAGACCAATCCCTATGGCATTCAATTACGACGGGACTCCAGGTTTTTCACGCGAGGTTCGGGAGAAACTAAAAATGGTCCGCCCTGCTTCTATCGGTCAGGCTTCGAGGATTTCAGGGGTCACACCAGCAGCCATTTCACTTCTCCTGGTCGCGCTCGAAAAATCGAGAGGAGGGTCTGACAGAAATAATATCCACTTTGGCTTATTCTAGATAAGTCATGGCCTAAACTTCTTCTATCCATCCCAGAATGTCTTGACCTGATCGACTGATTCGCGTAATTGTTCCACGTGGAACACGAACAAAAATTGCGCGAATTCATGATTAGCTCTGCAGGGGAAATCGGACTAAGAGTCGATGAGCTTCATGCAGAACAATTTATGCGCTACCTCACTCATCTCATATGTCACAGAAGTGAACGGTCTGTCACTTTTGCCGGCAAATGCTGACTTGTCAGGCGCAGAAATAGAATTGGTGAATGTTGAAGAGCGTGAAAAACTGCTTCAACATTTCTTACGAGATGTGAGTCAGCTGTTCGATATTATATTTATCGATTGCCCTCCTACTTTGGGAATTCTGACTGTAAATGCACTTGTCGCGGCACAGAGTGTATTGGTCCCGGTTCAATGTGAATATTATGCAATGGAAGGGCTAAGCCGACTGGTTGGAAATATCGATCGACTTCGTCAGTCCTTCAATGCAGACCTCAAGCTGGAGGGGATTGTCTTGACAATGTTCGATGCGAGGAATACGTTGGCTCGTCAAGTTGTTGAGCAAGTTAGAGAATATTTTAAAGATATTGTCTACAGCACGGTAATCCCTCGTAATGTGACACTCGCCGAGGCCCCGAGCTATGGACGCCCGGCCATGTTATATAACGTCGCATCGGCAGGATCTCAGGCCTATTTGTCCTTAGCCAAGGAGTTTATAAGTCATGGAGAAAAAAGCGCTCGGTAGAGGACTCGACGCATTGCTACCTGCTATCAAGCCCGTATCAATGCCTGAATTGCCAGAGGTTCAGCATCTGCGAGTCGATGCGATCGTGCCGAATCGATATCAGCCTAGACAGACGTTTTCCCCCCAAGAGCTTGAAGAGCTCACGGCCTCATTAAAGCAAAGTGGATTGCTGCAACCAATTTTAGTACGCCGAAAGGGTGACGGAATATACGAATTAATATCTGGTGAGAGGCGTTGGCGCGCAGCGAAAGAAGCAGGATTGGAAACAATTCAGTCCGTCATTCGAAATTGCGGAGATGAAGAATCAGTCGTCCTGGCACTGGTAGAAAATCTTCAGCGGGCAGATCTCAATCCTATGGAAATGGCTAGAGCGTACCACAGGATGATGAACGAATTTGGACTCACGCAGGACATAATTGCGCGACGAGTAGGCTGTGAGCGATCATCGATCGCCAATATCATCCGTCTAATACAGCTCCCGTCAGAGATCCAACAACTGATCGAATCGAATCAGCTCTCCTTGGGACATGCCAAAGTGATCCTCGGTCTTACTGGTCAGATCGAACAGCTGAGAGTTGCACAACTTGTAGTCTCAAAAGTATTATCAGTGAGGGAAACGGAAAAACTCATCGGATCCTTGCTGACGGGGAAGAGGCGAGTAGCAAAGGAATTAAGCCGGACGCCTTGGTCTGATGTTGAGGAACGGCTGCAAAAACGATTGGGCACAAAAGTGCTGATTCAAAAAGGGAAGCGCGGTGGAAAAATTGTCATTCACTATTTTTCTCCTCCGGAACTCGAAGGAATTATCGAGACACTTCTGAACTAGTCTGTACCAGCATTCTGCATAGAAAGATTTATGATGGCAAGAGGCACACTTGTTGCTTATACGTATTCGAGACTGTACTCCTTCTGATCGAATATTTTCCATAACAGCATTACAACTGCGATGGAATGAAAATAGGACGGCTACCGCTCAGGGAGGCTCGGGCATGTGGGGGCAGGAAAAAAAAGAAGAGACGGGCTCAGTCGAACAGGAAGGCGATACCGTGATGACAACAGCCGTGATCTCAACGACCGAAGGGGCCGATGACATTAGCGCCTTTGTGGGAAAGGGCGTTGAGTTCAAGGGTATTATCTCCTATAGTGGGACGGTCAGAATCGATGGATATCTCGACGGAGAAATTCATACTGACGGCATGCTGCTCATCGGCGAAGACGCCATCATTCAGGCAAAAATTACTGCGGGAACGATCATATCTAACGGCAAGATTACCGGGGAAGTGGTTGCAAAAGAATGCATCAAGCTCAGAGCCCCTGCCGTGATGAATGGAAGCGTCAAGACGCCGGTCCTTTCAATGGAGGACGGGGTGCTGTTCAACGGTGCGCTTGAAATGGCTCACGGCGTGCGCGATATCTCTCGGGACACCTCTTTACATCCCGTTGGAATGATTGTGCCCCCTGGCATGAAACGAGCAAACGGTTAGGGGGAAATATTAATATTTAGGTATTTATCCCGCACATGATCTGCGCGGGAAGAGTCTGGGGAGGCGATTATGTGGGCAACGAAAGAGCGGAGCCAGCACGTCGAGCAAAGCAGCGAGAATATCACTCTCCTGGGGAAAGGCTCAGACTTCAAAGGCATCGTGAGCTTTGACGGCACCGTCCGTGTTGACGGCCATGTCGAAGGAGAGATCCATACGACAGGAACATTAATTGTCGGAGAGCACGCCGTGATCGAGGGTATCGTATCAGCGGGAATACTCATGAATAGCGGCAAGATCAACGGAACCATCACAGCTATCGAAAAAGTTCACATTCTGAAGCCCGGTGTTCTTGTCGGCGATATTCGGACCCCGGTCATTGCGATTGAGGAAGGCTCTCGTTTCCATGGCATGTGCGACATGGGCGCTCATTACTGGAGCGGTGAACGCACACTTACGATCAACGGATCCCCCAACCTTGTTGCGTCAGCACATTAGCTGCCAGGAGTAGTAGCGGTCCACTAGCTCTTTTACCCTCCTCCCCAGTACAATAGCGACTGTATGTCTCGCCCTACGGTTTTACTAGGAATGAGTGGCGGAGTGGATAGTTCCGTCGCCGCAGCGCTCTTGGTTCGCCAGGGTTATGAGGTCTATGGCGTCACACTCCAGGTCTGGGAACACGAAGACGAAACAGTAGCGGTATCCAAGCGGTGGGAAGAGCGCGGGTGTTGCAAGGTCGGTATTGCCCGATATGTCGCGCAGACATTGAAAATCCCGCATGAAGTGATCGACACCAGAAAAACCTTTCGCGCCGGCGTGATTGACGACTTCGTGACCGGATATCTCGACGGCACCACACCCAATCCCTGTGTC
>SWDN01000016.1:0-8475 GCA_005116775.1 Nitrospira sp. | reverse complement strand
AACACACGCTTCATCGGTTGTACCTTTCACCTCTAACCTTTCACGTTTCACGAGGAACGAATGGCAGGAACGTTCTTATTAGAAGTGGTGACGCCGGAGAAGCTGCTCTTGAGCCAGCAGGTGGACGAGGTTATTGCCCCAGGCTCAGAGGGTGAATTCGGTGTGTTGCCGGGACACTGTCATTTCCTATCTACGTTGCGCATCGGTGAACTGCGTTATCGTGTCGGGGATCTCACCAACCACATGGCAGTTCTCTGGGGATTTGCAGAAGTCACGCCAACTAAAGTCACGATCATGGCCGAAATCGCCGAAAAGGCCGAAGATATCGATGTGGGCCGCGCCCAAGCCGCCGTTGAAAAGGCTGAGCAGCGCCTCAAGGCCGGCGGACTGCCCTCAGAGGTCAAAGAAGCTGAAATCAGTCTCGAGAAAGCCCGCCTGCGAAAAAAGATTGCCGACCGCGCCCGTAAGACTGGCCACGCCTAACTTTCTCAATGTTCCACATCTTCACTGTGCCATGCCTACCCTTGGCGCACGCCAAGAGGCAAGGCAAGGGGCGGAGCCTCAAGCCATGAAGACCCTGGGCTATTCACCAAAGTACGGTGAGGGTGTTCAGATTCAGAACGATGCAGATAATCCAGGATTGCTCGGCACAGTAGGACGGTCTGTATCGATAGGTTCCTCGTTAGAAGAAGGCCACCGATGCCCAGAATGATGAAATCCAGTTCTTGAAGAATGTCAACCAATCCTCTTCGACTGGTTCTGTAGGCTGATTGCCGGCTGGCTGCGGCTTTGGAATAATTGCGGGCTGACCAACTGGTGCTGCCGTCGTCGTCACAGCCGGCTTGGGAGCAGCCTCGTTCTGAACCTGAGCTTGTGCCAAGGGAACAAGGGCTGAATTAACCGGTTGATTAGCTGTCATAGCCGACGGAGGAGTTGATGATGCAGTGAGCTCATCTACCGGGCCCAGTTGTGATGCATAGTTGTCAACAGCTGACTGCAGAGAAGCTCGTTGCTTGGTTGCACGTTTGAACTCGTCTCGCAAGCTCTTCTGTTCGGTAATCAAGTGCTTGACCGTGCGAGTGAGGTTGCCCAATCGTTTTTGCGATGCCGCGCGTTCAGCCTTCATCTCTTTCGTGGCTTGATCGAGCGTCGTTGAGGCCACGACCATTTGCTTCGAGAGGTCGCTCTTGCGCTGTTGGAGGTCAGTGACTTGTTGGGCAAGCGTCTGCGTTTCCGCTCTGGCGTTTTGAAGCTCAGATTTTGTCGCATCGAGATCTGCAGCGGCTGTCTCATAGGTGCTCTGGGAGACACAGGCGCCTGTCGTCAGGGTGGCAAGACACAACACTCCCATCATTGCTGCGGTGTGGACTCTCTTACGTCGATTCATGGTGTCGTCCTCATTGTGATCGCTCAGCATGTTGCCTCTCTTCGACTCCGCCATCTCGTAGCGCGAATAGTTTCCCCAACAAAGACCTTAGATTCGGCACAAATGAGACATGTCCGTTGTACGTATATTCAGTAGCGTCTTTTTTGAGATTGCGCAAGCAATGCACCGATTTCTGCATGCAGAATAACGTGGATTATCACCGCAAAAGACAACATCGATTTTGATAGGCCGAGCGTATGCAAGTGAGGCATAAACGAAAAACCAGCCCGGAACTCGATTGCAATTGAGCCGCTTGTGCAGTAGCGTGGCCCGATCTAGTTGGTAAGGTGATTCGTCTATGGTAACCGAATTTGTCGTGACGGCCGGGGAACAGCCAAAGCGGTTGGATGTTTTTCTCGTGAACCGTGAGCCAAAATTATCACGGTCGGCCTTGCAGCGGCTGATTGGGCAAGGTCGTGTACGCATCAACGGTCAGGTTGTTAAGCCCAGTCAAAAGATCAAACCCGGCGACACGATCGCTTTTGACATTCCGAAAGCGGAGCCACTCGAGCTCAAAGGCGAGTCGATTCCGCTGGAGATTCTCTACGAGGACGATGCGTTGTTGCTTCTCAATAAACCAGCCGGCTTGGTGGTCCACCCTGCGCCGGGACATTGGGCCGGCACGCTCGTCAACGCACTCCTCTATCATTTTCAGACCTCCGGCGGTACGGTGTCGACGATTGGTGGCAAAGAACGGCCAGGGCTGGTCCATCGGCTGGACAAGGATACTTCCGGCGTGATGGTGATTGCCAAAACTGACGAAGCCCATCGTGCACTTTCGGCTCAATTCAAACAGCACACGATCACGCGGGTGTACGAGGCTTTGATCTCAGGTGTGCCGAAAAAAGGACATGGGTTGATCGAACTGGCGATTGGCCGTGACAAGAAGGAACGAAAAAAGTTCTCTGCCCACACGGCGCGACCGAAGGAGTCCGTGACGGAATACAAGGTCGATCATCGTTTCGGCAAACTGGCCGCCCATGTGCTGTTGTACCCACGCACAGGCCGTACGCACCAGCTGCGCGTCCATCTGACGTCGCTGGGTCATCCGATTCTTGGAGATCAGACCTATGGTGGGAAGAAAGTCTGCGCGGTCGAAACGGTCGAAGTGCCTCGCGTGATGTTGCATGCGAGGACCTTGGGCTTTCGCCACCCCTCCACTGGCGAATTTCATGAATACACAAAAGCTTTTCCGGCCGATATGGAACTGGTGATTCAGGGCCTTGGCAATCTCACGCCGACTCGAGGCGTCGGACAATCTTGATAAATCCATCAGCTCGGCGTAAGCAGCGCCATCGTGAACGGTAAACTCATGCAGACTGCCGATGTGTTGGACGCGATGGGCGGGTTGGTGGCTCAGCTAAAGACCTACGCGGCCAAATTGCCGCCGATTGTTCACCTCTCGGCAGTGCCGACTGGCGTAAAGCCCGCGTTTGAGGCGATCGAGGAATATGAAGAGATCGTCTCCAGGTTCCGAAGCCAGAGCGCCGGGACTCCCTATAGAGGTGTGAACGAATTATTTGTGGAATCGCTGGAAGCCTTCGAAGTCGGCCGATTGCTCAGCTCTGTCCATCCGCTCCTCTCAGTGCTCGATCATCTGGAACGGATGCAGCAAGATAAAGAAATCGAAATCGGGAGGATCGATGAGAAGCGCACGGGCGAATATCGATCCACGCTGAATAAAATTCTACCAGGCAACAAGCCAGAACTGGACGGCGCTGGACGGGGAATGTGAATAGCGTTCTGAGTCGAAAGTGCTGGGTGCTGATTCCGGCCTCAGCTCAGGACTCAGAAATCCTTACAATGCTCAGTGGCCCATCTTCGGACCGGCGGCCGTGTCTCCCTGCGAGACGAGCTTGAAACGAACGGTTGATCCGCATTGAGGACACTTCCCACGGATGGTTTCCTCATCCAGCTGTTCATACTGGTCTTCTTTCAACCACATCAGCTGTGCACACTTCGGACAGGTTCGTACTTGCGTTGCCATGATGTTCCTCGTACACTCCGCGTGATCCTGGCTGTTGTCACTGGGAGATAATCTAGTACAAGATGACCCCAACCCTCAAGCCCGCCATCACCTTCTCTGAAAAGAAGGACCTCGACCCAGTCAAGCTCGTTCGCCTGTATCAGCAAGCGCCTTGGGCCAAAGGACGAACGCTTGAGGATGCACGCGAGATGCTTCGCCACACCGATGTGGCCGTCACGGCGTGGGATGGGGATTCGCTGGTCGGATTTGGCCGGGTACTAACGGACTATGTCTACCGCGCGACCATCTGGGATGTCATCGTCGATAAGGCTTACCAGGGGCAGGGTATCGGCTCCGATATCGTCCAGCGCATCCTGAACCACCCCCGCCTCAAGAAAATCGAACTCTTCTGGCTCTGTACTCGCATGCCGGGCTTTTATGAAAAGCTTGGCTTTAGCTCAAAGGAACAGACCGGAATGGTCTGGAGCCGCAGCAAGCAACGTCGTTCATCCTAGATAGGTTCACCCTTCGACCGTGTTCTCCATTGCTCATGACTTGCCAGGCAATAGCGCGATCAGGCTTCCAAGAGCCTGAAACTGTCATCGTTGCCTTAAGCCGTTCTCGTAGAAGCAAAGCAGGATGTCTGTGAGTACAGACATCCTGCCTTGCGGGAAAGGAGGGTATCGTGTCGGCTAAAAAAACATCTTTGCGCCGAGAAGAAAACCGAAAGATGAGGCGTTCCAGTCGTCGTCCCGTAAGCCGTTTACCGTGGCATGACCATCGTTGCGCTTGTAGGCCATTTCCGCGTTGAGGGCAAACTGTTTGGTAAGCATGTAATCGGCACCCCAACCGAGCCGCCAGGCGAAGGTGTTGCTGGGCGAAATAGTGTTTCCGGTGTTTTCACCAAAGCTGTTGACGTTCACTCCAAAGCTCATATTCGCGTAAGGAACGACCGGGCCAAATTTGATCGGACGGACTTCAACGGTCGGGAGCACAGAGACTGTGTCTTGATGTCCAAGATCGATTGACGGCCGTTCCACACTCACTCCATGGCGCTCCCATTCCAGCATCATGCCGACCAAGAGCCACTTGTTGAGGCTATACAACGCTTGGAAATTGACCAAGGAGCCCACATCGGTTGAGCTATTGGCCGTCAACGTTTGGGTCAAGGGAGTAAATCCTGCGCGCATACCGAGAACCCATTTCCCTGCTTCAATGCCGCCGGAACTGTGTGTGCCATCTTCTGCTGACACCGGGGAGACAAGGGACAAGATCGAAACAGCACTCACCAGCATGAACCCAATCGCGTAAGCCCTTAACGATACAAATCGCATGAATTTCCTCCTCTGATGCATTTGAGAGACATTCTCGCAATGACGGCACCCCCCACCGCAAGTCCTATGCCTCAGTATTTATAGACTCATGACGAGTTCCTCTTCTGGAATGATCTCACGATCCGGCAACTTCTGTATCAATCCACGCTATTGCTAGTGCCCATTCGATATCTTGAAGGGTGGCTACTGACTCGTGAATGACACAGTCGCGTATCCATCGCCCTACAGTCGGGTTGAAATGAAATTTCTAGTGCACGTGAGCGTGCGAGGCACGTTTCATTCTTTTGGGAGAGAGCAGCACCGAAATGAAAAAGACGGCTGTGGCGAGAAGGACGATGGCGGGCCCAGATGGCACATCCCATGTAGCGGAGATCACGACTCCAAAAATTGCCGTAGTCACACCGATAATGATGGAGTACAAAGTGAGTGTCATCAGGCTAGAGGTGAGTTGATACGCAGTTGAAGCAGGAATCAATATCATGGCAAATACGAGAATGGCGCCGACAGTTTTCAAGGAGACCACCACTGTGAGCGCAACCAGTGTCAATAATAGGAAAAACATCCCTCGCGCCGGGACGCCGGAAGCCTCAGCCATCTCTTGATCGAAGGCGATAAAGTAGAGCTCTTTCGAAAATAAGACAATGAGACCGAGCACCAGGATGCTCAACACACCAATGATGCTGAGCTCTTCATTCGTGACGGACAGGACGCTGCCGAATAAATAGCCGTATACTTCCGCATTGTAACTTTTCATCAGGCCGATAAAGAGAATGGCCAGCGCCATCGTGGTGGTGTAGAGAATGCCGATCGAGACGTCCAGCTTCATTCGGCCTTTTTCTTCGACCCAGCCCGTGATCCACACGGTGGCAAGACCGAAGAGAATCGCCAACCCCAGCGGCGGCCAGCCCATCAGGTAGCCCAACGCCACGCCGGCAAAAGCGGCATGCGACGTGCCTGCCCCGACAAACGCCAGCCCTCGCAGGACGACGAATACGCCAATGACGGAACAGAGCCCACCCACCATCGCCGCCGCGAGGAGGGAACGTTGCATGAAATCATAGGTGAGGAGTTCAAGCATGAGGTTAGTGAAGAATTGATGTTCGAAGCAGCACTAACTTCGCGCCGTCCCTAAAGGCTAATCCATCTGATCCCCAAAGAATCAAGTCCGTAGTAGGAGATAATAATGTTATCAGCGGTGGAAACAGGTCGGCCGATCCAACCTGTAGTAAGGACGTACGATCAAAAGCTTGCAGGCGCATCCCTGCGTCGAGTGCCTTGAGGTGATAAATACGCCCTCTTGAAGAATCTGTCACGATAAGATCGTCGTTCCTGTGGTTAAGGGGGGAAAGGCCAGGTAATTCGCCCACGATCTGCTTGATTTCAGGATCAATGATCTGACCATTCTTAGAATATATAAGCCCAGCATCAAACTGACCATCGAAAGAGCAGCACCCTACACCAACAAGACTGATCCCTGATGCCCCAATATTCAATATCGATAGATTGTTTCCGGACGATTCCCGATCTGCACCATATAGTCGCGTCGGTGTGGCACCGAACTCTATTAGATTTGTTGATTCTCCGAAAGGGCCTGTATCCGTACGCATTACCCCATTATCGAAGACAGCAGTGCCGGCATGTCTAGGACTGATCCCTGTATACCTCCGAGCAACGACGAGTGACTGAGGAGAACCAGGGATGACTTTCATATCATCTACACGAAGTTGCCCTGTCACTATATTGGTGCCGACGGAAAACGATAGATCAACTTGACCGGTCGATAAGTTTATCCGGCGAACTGAGGCCGCAGAGGCAGTGACTGCAACGTAAAGATATTGATTGTTGTCTGATATGGCAAGTGTTTCAGGGTCGTCGCCGACAAAGATGGTTTGTGTAACCGTAGCATTCTGTGGATCGATGACAAGGATCCGATCAGGATTGTTGGTCGCTCGGCTAGGAACCGACGCATAAATTCGCCGACGAGAATTATCATAGACGAGATCGCTTGTTTCCAAATTGATCAATCGAATGTCTTGCACGGTAATAGGAACTGGATTGCTCATGATCGAGCCCGCAGTAGCCTGCACCGAAGCCTGCCCTAAGACTCGGCCAGTCACCAGTCCAGTCGTGTCTACGCTCACCACACTCTCATTGCTGGAGGACCACATAAACGTGAAGTCAGGTATTAATCTATTCGTTTGATCGAATGCTGTCGCAATTAACTGCTGCGTTCCTCCAAGTGTCGTAGAAGCCGATGTCGGTGTCACCTGAATTCTGAACCCGCCTCCCTGCCCATTTACTATATAAGACAGGAGCTCTGTTGTAAGCGATGCGACGACGGGTCCGCCTTCAACTTGTGCTTGCAGAAGCCCTTTGACTTCTCCTATTCCTGGGGCATGCCACGCAGTATTGGTCTGAATAAGCGTGGCGTTCCCTCCTGTTGTGAAAGTTACAATGAAAACGGTCTTTTGCTCGATCTTCAAAACGCTAGGAAATGTCCCGGCTGGTACTGTCACGCTTTCCGTTGCTAGCACCGTTTGAGTGAGCGTTCCGCTAAACGTTTCGTTGTGGCCGTCGCCGTCTTCATCATCCCCCCAATCAAGACCGCTTCGTTCTGCTAGAAGCGTTGTAGCCCCTATGGTCAGTGGAAAATGGACTGCCTGGAACGGTGCCAGTTGACGCGAGATGTCATCATTGGGATCATCACCACCGTATGACGTAATGCCAGAAGGGCTCTTTACGACATAGCTTTTTCCCGCCCTGCCTTCTCCTTCATCATTCGTCTCGGAGAAGATCGTGCTCTCCACTCCGTGAGTAGGAGCAGGCCCTTGTCCTGACACGAGGACGGTATTTTCATACCCTATGGGTGGACCTGAAACTGCCCTGGTGCCGTTATATCGCCAAATGTTACCCTGCTCGAAGGGAAAGAAATTACCTACATCACCAGTTCCCTGAGTGGTTTGTCCCGTTGTTGCTGCAGCCGAAATAAATCCTGTTACTTGTGCATTCGCACCCACCGCTGTCTTAACGAGCCCGACCGCCTGGTCAACCGACGTCGCGTTCCCGATATTCTGCAGTGCAGCAATTAACCCAACTGCGCCGGTTATGTCAGAGACTTCCTGAAGTGTCAGATTACTTACCGGCCTACTGTTGCTGAGAGACTGGATTACGAGCTGATACGCGGCTTCTGAAACTGGGCTGATATCAGCAACGCTTCCGGCAACGAAAGCACGCATCTGCGTCCCGCTAGCGCCTTCGACGCGCACGATCAAATCATGCGAAGGTTGCAGGCCTAATGAGGTGAGGTTGAACGAATAGCGCCCTCCTGATGTAGTTGTTGTTGTGATTACTGTGAAGTTTGTGGCATTGGCGTTGAGTCTGGCAAGCTGAACGATAGTATTGGGAACGTTATTAAGGCCCGTTAGGGCCGCATAGGCTTCTGAGACGAACAAATCTCCAAGACCGTTCTTCTTGAAAAGGGCAACCACTCCACCAGGCGCTTGAACCGTTCCCGAAACAATCGTTTGGGCTGGTGTTGCAACCGAGGGTGTTGTCCCGCCTCCATCACTGCCTCCGCTTCCACAACTGGAGATTGACAGGGGCAGCAGTGCGCATCCAACAAGGGTCAGCACGAATCTTAGAGTGAGGTTCATGTGAATGCCCTCCTGGTGGGGGCGGTATTCTAGGATTCCGAATCGGAAAATTTCAATAGGGAAAACAACTTCAAAAAAAGTAGGGAGAGGAAGGGG
>SWDN01000015.1:80109-92367 GCA_005116775.1 Nitrospira sp. | reverse complement strand
GGGTGAGGGGACTTACCGATAGGCTGACGCCTCACCCCTCACGTTTCACGTCTGGAGTAGGGGCATGGTGTCAATGGCTAGCACATCGGTCTCCAAAACCGAGAGTCTAGGTTCAAATCCTAGTGCCCCTGCCAAGCGAGGGTAGTGGAAGGGTCAGGATCAATACGATGATAGGTTGCAACTAGGCCAGTAGATAGAGAGCAGTGAGGAGAAGAGCCTGTCCTCTTTCTCTGAGAATGAAGGTGGGGAATGCATGTTTAGAAAATCTATAGACTCAATTCGAGAGTTCTTCAGTGATGTGCAAGGAGAATTGAAGAAAGTGTCGTTCCCGACTCGAGCCGAAACGATCGGGTCCACGACAGTGGTCATTGTGTTTTGCATTATCATGTCTCTGTACCTGTCGTTTGTCGACCAGGTGCTCGTATGGCTAGTGGGTAAAATTATATGAGCCGGGTATCGGGATGTACGCGTTGCTGCATGACACGTAGTCAACCATTGATTCGAGGGTAGGGCATGGCAAAGAATTGGTACGTCATTCATACCTACGCAGGCTTCGAGGGGCGAGTGAAGGCCAGCTTGCTAGAGCGGGCCAATCAAATGGGATTGGTCGAAAAGCTGGGGCAGGTACTCGTGCCGACGGAGGATGTGATTGAGATCAAGGACGGCAAGCGCCGAACATCTCGACGGAAGTTTTTCCCAGGGTATGTGATCGTGGAATTGGAATCTCCCGTCATCGATGAAACCTTGCAGATGATCAAGGAGACGCCTAAGGTGACGGGGTTTGTCGGCGCCGGCGCACAGCCGACACCCCTGTCGACGGATGAAGTTGAGTCGCTCTTGAAGCAGGTCGATGTTGGAGCCGCTGGGCCGCGCGAACAGGTAAAATTCATCAAGACGGACAATGTGCGGATCATCGATGGGCCGTTTCTCGGATTCAATGGTGTGGTGGACGAGGTGGATCAAGATCACCACCGCCTGAAAGTCCTGGTGAGTATTTTTGGGCGCTCCACTCCGGTGGAGCTTGGGTTTTTGCAAGTGGAGCGGATTTAACCTCCGAAATGGTCGAACGCGCGTAGGAGTGTAGGACATGGCCAAGGAAGTATCGGCACAGATTAAGTTGCAGATTCCAGCTGGGAAAGCGAACCCTGCTCCCCCGGTCGGGCCGTCGCTGGGTCAGCACGGCGTCAACATCATGGAGTTTTGCAAGCAGTTCAACGCACAACCTCGCTGCCGCATGGCACAGGGAAGAAGATTCGCGTGTTGGTCTTCGCCAAGGGAGAGAAGGAGCAAGAGGCGCGACAGGCCGGCGCCGATTATGTCGGGTCGGATGATTTGATGGAGAAGATCAAGGGCGGATGGCTGGACTTCGATTGCGCCATTTCGACGCCGGACCTCATGGCGTCTGTTGGAAAGTTGGGAAAGGCTCTGGGGCCTCGCGGTCTTATGCCCAATCCGAAGACTGGGACCGTCACGTTCGAAGTCGGGAAGGCCGTGTCGGAAATTCGGAAAGGCCGTGTCGAGTACAAGGTTGAAAAGGCCGGGATCGTCCAAGTGCCTGTGGGAAAAGTGTCGTTTCAACCTGAGCAGCTCTATGACAATGCCGCAGCAGTCCTTGAAGCGGTAATCAAGGCGAAGCCTGCGTCGTGCAAGGGACGCTATCTCATGAGTGTGACTCTTTCGAGCACGATGGGGCCTGGCGTGAAGCTCGACGCCATTGCATTGGCCAAGGAATGGAGTTAGTCGAAGCGTTGTCGAGTGGAAGGGGAAGGGTTCGATTATGAATAAGGACGAGAAAGCGACGGCGGTCGCGGAATTGACGGAGACATTTGGCCGTGCACGACTGGCCATTGTCACTGAAAGTGCCGGACTTTCCGTCAACCAGATCACGGAACTTCGCAAACAATTGCGAGGGGCCAAAGCTGAATACAGAGTCGTCAAGAATACGCTGGCTGCCCGCGCGTCGGAAGGTACGATCCTGTCCGGGGTCAAGACCTATCTCGCGGGACCGACGGGATTGGTGATCGGCTATGACGATCCTGTGCTCCCGACCAAGATCCTGCGCGACTTTATTCAGGCGGAGAAGCGCGACCAGAAGATCAAGATCACCATCGGTGTGTTGGAGGGCAAGGTCGTGCAGCCGGCCGAATTGGCGGCTGTGGCAAAGTTGCCAAAGAAAGAAGTGCTCATCGCGATGTTGCTGTCGGCCATGCAGGGACCGGCGCGCGGTTTGGTGTATACGCTCAGCGCAGTCTTGTCGAAATTTGTGAGAGTCATTGCAGCCATTGGGGATAAACGAAAAGGAGATGGGGATATGTCAACGACGACGACAAAATTATCACAGGAAGAGTTAATCAAGGCCATCGAGACCATGAGTGTGCTCGACTTGGCAGAACTGGTGAAGGGGTTGGAGACCCGATTCGGCGTCACGGCCGCCGCGCCGGTTGCCGCCGCCGCTCCCGCTGCAGGTGGAGCCGCCGCCGCGCCAGCCGAAGAGAAGACAGCGTTCGACGTCGTGCTTGTGTCTGCTCCGGCGGATAAGAAGATCCAGGTCATTAAGGTCGTTCGCGAACTCACCAGCCTCGGTTTGAAGGAGGCGAAGGATCTCGTCGAAGGCGCGCCGAAGCCAGTGAAGACCGGTGTCACCAAGGAAGAGTGCGACACCATGAAGAAGAAGCTGGAAGAAAGCGGCGCGAAGGTCGAGGTCAAGTAGCTTCGATTTGGTCGTCTCTCGTATCTGTGGGCGCCCGCTATGTGCGGGTGCCCAAGTTTGACCATTAGCAGTGGAGGACCGGCGAATGTCCGAAACGACTCTGCAAGAGTTTATCGAACGGAAAGATTACTCGCGCATTCATAGCAGCATTGAGATTCCCGATCTTATCGAGATTCAGAAGCGCTCTTATGAAGAATTTCTCCAGCGGGAGGTCGAACCGGAGCGCCGCAAAGATCATGGGCTCCAAGCGGCGCTTGCGAGCGTGTTTCCTATTCCGGATTACAACAATACGGCCGTGTTGGAGTTTACGAGTTATACCCTGGGCACGCCCAAGTACGATGAGCGGGAATGCCTAGAGCAGGGGATGACCTTTGCCGTTCCGCTGAAGCTTCGGGTGCGTTTGGTTGTGTTCGATAAGGAAGATAAGGGTTCCAAGAAAAAGGTGCTCGATGTCCGAGAGCAGGAAGTCTACGTCGGCGAGCTGCCTCTCATGACGGAGCGGGGAACCTTCATCGTCAATGGCACGGAGCGTGTCGTGGTCAGCCAGTTGCATCGGTCTCCCGGCGCGTCCTTTACGCACGATAAGGGCCGGACACACTCCAGCGGCAAGGTGCTGTATTCGGCCAGGATTATTCCCTATCGCGGATCGTGGTTGGATTTCGAGTTCGATGCCCGTGACATTCTCTATGTGCGCATCGATCGTCGACGGAAAATGCCGACGACGATTCTGTTGAAGGCATTCGGATTTTCGGGAGACGACCTCCTCAAAATGTATTACCCGGTCGAGGAAATCCGGGTCGTCAACGGCAAGATGCTGCGGAAGCTCGACCCTGAGATTCATCAGGGTCTGCGCTGTTCGGCGGAAGTGCTGGAAAAGGGCGGCAAGGAGCCATTGGTTCGAGAAGGCGCCAAGCTGACGAAGGGCCTCATTGCGAAGCTCAAGGCAGCGGGTGTGAAGGAAATTCCACTTGCGCCGAGCGAGTTGATCGGTCGCGCGGTTCTGACCGAACTGGTGGATTCGAAGAAAAACAAGATCGCCGAGAAAAACCAGCGGCTCACGGCTGAGATGATTGAGGCGCTGCTCGAAAGCGACATCGAAGAATTCAAGGCGATCTACTTCGATACCGTCACATCGACGCCGGTGATCCTGGATACGCTGGAGATGGATAAGACCATTTCGAAAGAGGAGGCGATGGTCGAGATCTATCGCCGCTTGCGGCCTGGAGAAACGCCTTCTGTCGACACGGCGCGAGCGCTCTTCGACAATCTGTTCACGAACTCCAAGCGGTACGACCTTTCACCGGTCGGGCGTCTGAAGCTGAACAAGAAACTGGGGCTCGACTTACCTTTGGAGCAGCGGACGTTGACGGCGCAAGACATGGTCGAAGTGATCCGCTATCTCGTGAATTTGAAACTGGGGAAAGGCGAAATCGACGATATCGACCACTTGGGCAATCGTCGTGTCCGTTCGGTCGGCGAGTTGCTGGAGAACCAATTCCGGCTTGGGCTGGTCCGCATGGAGCGCAGCATCAAGGAGCGGATGAATCTGTTGGATATGGAAACGGTGTTGCCGCACGACTTGATCAATGCGAAGCCTGTGGTCGCCGCAGTGAAAGAATTCTTCAGCAGCAGCCAATTGTCTCAATTCATGGACCAAACGAATCCGCTCGCAGAAATTACACACAAGCGGCGGCTTTCCGCGCTCGGCCCCGGCGGGTTGACCAGAGAGCGAGCAGGGTTTGAAGTTCGCGACGTCCACCCGTCGCACTATAGCCGTATTTGTCCGATCGAAACGCCGGAAGGCCCGAACATCGGCTTGATCACGTCGTTGGCAACCTATGCGCGTATCAATAAGTTTGGGTTTATTGAAGCGCCGTATCGCAAAGTGGTGAAAGGGCGTGTCACAGACGAAATCGAGTTTCTTTCCGCGATCGAAGGGGATAAGTACATCATTGCCCAGGCCAACTCGAAACTGGATGGCTCCGGTCGTCTGGTGTCGGAAGCCATCTCGGCGCGGGCGGCCGGAGATTTCGTGACGGCTACCTCGGACAAGATCGAATATATGGATGTGTCGCCGAAGCAGGTCGTGAGTGTGGCGACAGCCTTAGTGCCGTTTTTAGAGCATGACGATGCCAACCGAGCCCTGATGGGCTCCAACATGCAGCGCCAGGCGGTGCCGTTGTTGAAGTCGGAGGCTCCCTTGGTCGGTACGGGAATGGAAACGGTAGTTGCGCGCGACTCAGGCTACGTCGTACAGGCCAAGCGCGCCGGTGTGGTGGAGAGTGTGGATGCTACGAGGATTGTGGTGCGCGCAGACGCGAAGGAAGGCCGGAAAAGGAACGATGCCGGTTTGGATGTGTACGATCTCATCAAGTTTCAGCGTTCGAATCAGAGCACGACCATCACGCAGACGCCGGTCGTGCGCCTTGGGCAGCCGGTGAAAGTGGGGCAGGTTTTGGCCGATGGTCCCGCTATCGACCACGGGGAACTCGCTTTAGGTAAAAACATCCTTGTCGCCTTCATGCCCTGGGGCGGATACAACTTCGAAGACGCCATTCTGTTGAGCGAAAAGTTGGTGCGTGAGGATGCATTCACCTCGATTCACATTGAGGAATTCGAGGTGGAGGCTCGCGACACCAAGTTGGGTAAAGAGGACATCACGCGCGACATCCCGAATGTCGGAGAAGAGGCGCTTCGCGATCTCGATGAGAGCGGGATCATCCGTATCGGAGCCGAGGTGAAGCCTGGAAATATTCTGGTCGGGAAGGTGACGCCGAAAGGCGAGACGCAGCTCACACCGGAAGAAAAGTTGTTGCGGGCCATCTTCGGTGAAAAAGCGGGCGACGTAAAAGATACATCGCTCACGGTGCCGCCTGGAGTCGAAGGCATCGTCGTAGATGTGAAAATCTTCTCGCGCAAGGGGCTTGATAAGGACGAACGTTCCAAGAGTATCGAAAGTGACGATGCGATGAAGCTTCAGCGCGATCATCACGAAGAGCTTCGTATCATCGACGAAGAGAAAACCAAAAAGATCAGGAAGTTGCTGCTGGGGAAAGTGGTCGGTCGTGACTTGATGGACCCTGAGAGCGGCGATGTCATTCTGAAAAAGAAAGGCAAGCTGACGGCAGAGATTCTCAAGCGGTTGCCGGACGAAACCGTCCGCTACATCATTCTCAGCGACCCCGATGAGCAGAAAGAGCTGGAAGACGTCGAGCGGCGGGCAAAGGAACAGATTGAGATCTTGCAGACCTTGTACGACGAGAAGGTTGGGCGTCTGAAGCGGGGCGATGAGCTTCCTCCTGGCGTCATCAAGCTTGTCAAGGTTTATGTGTCGATGAAGCGCAAGATTCAGGTCGGCGACAAGATGGCCGGTCGGCATGGAAACAAAGGCGTGGTTTCTCGGGTGTTGCCCGAGGAAGACATGCCCTGTTTGCCGGATGGGACACCGGTGGAAATCGTACTGAATCCGCTCGGTGTGCCGTCGCGTATGAATGTCGGTCAAATTCTCGAAACTCACTTGGGTTGGGCTGCCAAGGCCTTGGGAATCAAGGTGGCGAGCCCGGTGTTCGATGGGGCCTCCGAAACAGAGATCAAGGAACTGTTGAAGAAGGCGGGCTTGCCGACCAGCGGACAAGCGACATTGATGGACGGCCGAACCGGTGAGATGTTCGGCAGCCCCGTTACAGTGGGCTACATGTATGTCTTAAAGCTTCACCACTTGGTCGATGACAAGATCCACGCACGGTCGATCGGGCCCTATTCGCTTGTCACGCAACAGCCACTCGGAGGCAAGGCTCAATTCGGCGGCCAACGGTTGGGGGAAATGGAAGTGTGGGCATTGCAGGCCTATGGAGCTGCGTCCACGCTGCAAGAGTTCTTGACGGTGAAATCAGACGACGTACCGGGTCGATCGCGAATGTACGAAGCGATTGTCAAGGGTGAGCCGTTCCTGGAGCCTGGATTGCCCGAGTCGTTTAACGTCTTGGTCAAAGAGCTGCAAAGTTTGGGTCTCGACGTCGAACTGGTCAAGTCGCAAGACTAACCCATTTGTGTGCCGGCCAGAAGGGTCGGTATCAGAGGAGGTCACTACCTTGGAAGGCGTCTACACATTATTTGAGAAACCGCGCGATGCGGTGTCGTTCGATTCGATGCGTATCCGGATCGCGTCGCCGGAAAAAATCCGGTCATGGTCCTATGGCGAAGTGAAGAAGCCGGAGACCATCAATTACCGGTCGTTTAAGCCGGAAAAAGACGGACTGTTTTGCGCGAAGATTTTCGGCCCGATCAAGGATTGGGAGTGCAACTGCGGTAAGTACAAGCGCATGAAGCACCGCGGCATTGTCTGCGACAAGTGCGGTGTCGAGGTCATTCAGTCAAAAGTTCGCCGAGAGCGAATGGGCCATATCGAACTTGCGGCCCCGGTCGCGCACATATGGTTCCTCAAAGGCGTGCCGAGCCGAATTGGAACCTTGCTCGACATGAGCCTCAAAGGGCTGGAACGTATTCTCTACTTCGAAAGCTATGTCTGTGTCGATCCAGGATCGACAGACTTAACGGAGAAAGAGCTGGTCTCGGAAGAAAAGCTTCGCGAACTCCAATCCGCATACAGTCCTGGTTCCTACAAAGTCGGCATCGGCGCCGATGCAATTCGAGAGCTGCTCCGGAAGATCGACATCAACGCTAAATGGGATGAGATCAAGGCCAAGGCAAAGACATCGGCCTCCGCGGCGCTGAAGAAGAAATACGCCAAGCAGCTGAAAGTGATCGAGGCGTTCCGTAAATCGGGAAACATGCCTGAGTGGATGATTATGGATGTGATCCCGGTACTACCGCCGGAGTTGCGTCCGCTCGTGCCGCTGGACGGCGGACGTTTTGCGACGTCGGATTTGAACGATTTGTACCGCCGCGTCATCAATCGGAACAATCGTCTGAAGCGGCTGATCGAATTGAAAGCGCCTGGCGTGATTATCCGGAATGAAATGAGGATGTTGCAGGAAGCAGTCGATGCGCTCTTCGATAACGGCCGTCGCGGTCGCGCGATTCGCGGACCTAACAAACGGCCGCTCAAATCCTTGAGCGACATGTTGAAGGGGAAGCAAGGGCGGTTCCGTCAAAACCTGCTTGGTAAACGTGTCGACTATTCAGGCCGAACCGTCATCGTCGTAGGGCCAGAGCTTCGCCTGCATCAATGCGGATTGCCGAAGAAGATGGCGCTCGAACTGTTCAAGCCGTTTATTTTCCACAAACTCGAGGAGCGAGGCGCCGCGACCACGATCAAGAGCGCAAAGCGCTTGGTTGAAAAGGAACGGCCTGAAGTTTGGGATGTGCTCGATGAGGTGATTCGCGAACATCCCGTTCTGCTGAACCGTGCGCCGACGCTGCACCGTCTCGGTATCCAGGCATTCGATCCCGTGTTGGTCGAAGGCAAAGCGATCCGGCTGCATCCGCTGGTCTGCGCCGCGTTTAACGCTGACTTCGACGGCGATCAGATGGCGGTCCACGTTCCGCTGTCAATCGAAGCGCAGGTCGAGGCTCGTGTGCTCCTGATGTCGATCAATAATATTCTCTCGCCTGCCAATGGTAAGCCGATTGCGGTGCCGTCGCAGGACATGGTCCTCGGCTGTTATTGGCTGACCAAGGAACGGGCAGGATGCAAGGGAGAGGGTAAAGTATTCGGCTCGCCGGAGGAAGTGCGCATCGCATACGACTCGAGAGAGTTGGACGTGCATGCGCGGATCAAGGTACGGATCGAGGGAAGCCTGGTTCAGACCACTGTTGGGCGAGTCATCCTGTCGGATGTGCTTCCTCCGGGGTTGCCGTTTGCCAACGCGAATAAGCTGATGACTAAGAAGGAAATGACCAAGCTCATCGATACGGTGTATCGCCAGTGTGGTCACCGAGAGACCGTTACATTCCTCGATAAAGTCAAGGACACAGGCTTTGAATATGCCACCCGTGCGGGCATCTCGATCTGTATCGACAACATGCATATTCCGACCAAGAAGCAAGACTTGCTGGGGAAGGCGCAGCATGAAGTCACGGAGATCGAACGGCAGTATGCCGAGGGGTTGATCACCAACGGTGAGCGCTATAACAAGGTGATCGACATCTGGGCGCATGTCACTGAGCAGATTGCGAATGAAATGATGAGAGAATTGGGCGCGGGTGGCGATCCGAACAAGGCCGAGGCCTTCAACCCGATCTTCATGATGGCGGATTCCGGTGCTCGAGGAAGCTCACAACAGATCCGCCAGTTGGGTGGTATGCGAGGGTTGATGGCGAAGCCGTCAGGTGAAATCATTGAGACTCCGATTACCGCCAATTTCCGTGAAGGATTGACGGTGTTGCAGTATTTCATTTCGACGCACGGTGCCCGCAAAGGGTTGGCTGACACGGCGTTGAAGACGGCAAACTCCGGTTATCTCACCCGCCGCTTGGTCGATATTGCACAGGATGTGATTATCAATGAAATCGACTGCGGTACTACCGATGGCATCATTGTCAGTGCATTGGTCGAGGGTGGAGAAATTATTCAGCCGATAGAAGAGCGAGTGGTAACGAGAGAGTGAATGACACATGCCAAGGACTAGATTTTTAGACCACCGCGATCCTCTTCCTGATGTGCGGTATCGGGATAAACTTGTCGGGAAATTTTTGAATATTCTGATGTCGGGCGGGAAAAAGAGCACGGCCGAGCGTATTTGCTACGGAGCGTTCGATGTCATTCAGGAGAAGACCGGCAACGATCCGCTTAAGGTGTTTCGGGCAGCGCTCGACAATGTGAAGCCGGTCGTTGAGGTCAAGTCCCGTCGAGTGGGAGGAGCCTCGTATCAGGTGCCGGTAGAAATTCGTCCAGCCCGCCGGATGTCATTGGCGCTTCGATGGTTGGCGGAGTATTCGCGGACTCGAGGTGGTAAGAGCATGCGGGAGAAGCTCGCGGCTGAGTTGCTGGACGCATCGAACAATACGGGGGCGGCGGTTAAGAAGCGGGAAGACGTGCATCGGATGGCGGAAGCCAATAAGGCCTTCGCTCACTATCGCTGGTAGCGTCATTCTGTGCTGCAGCTGGGCCGTGCTGCGATCCGTTCAGGCGGGCTCTCGTTCATCGCAGCGTTTCCGGCCATGGTTGCGGCATCTATTTTTTAGGGGAAGTACGTGGCACGCCAATCACCATTAGAGCAGACTCGGAATATCGGCATTATGGCTCACATTGATGCCGGTAAGACGACGACAACTGAGCGCATCCTCTTCTACACCGGGATCTCACACAAAATGGGTGAGGTTCACGAAGGCGCGGCGACGATGGACTGGATGGAGCAGGAGCAGGAGCGCGGCATCACGATTACGGCTGCCGCAACAACCTGTTTCTGGCGAGATCATCGTATCAATATCATCGATACTCCTGGACATGTCGATTTTACGATTGAAGTCGAACGGTCGCTTCGAGTGCTCGACGGAGCTGTGGCGGTGTTCGACTCGGTGCAAGGCGTTGAGCCGCAATCTGAGACTGTGTGGCGGCAGGCGGATAAGTATAGTGTGCCGAGAATCGCGTTCATGAACAAGATGGACCGAATCGGGGCTGATTTTTATACCAGCGTCCAGACGATGATCGATCGATTGGGGGCGAACCCAGTTCCGATCCAGATTCCTATCGGCCGAGAGTCTGAATATAAAGGGTCGATCGATCTTGTGACGATGAAGGCCTACGTGTACGACGACGAGACGCTTGGTGCCAAATATGTCGTGAGGGATATTCCTGCCGACCTACTCGATCAAGCTAAGGAATATCGCCAGAAAATGTTGGACGCGGTCGCCGAGTTTGACGAACAGACGATGGACAAGTATCTCAATGGTCAGCCGTTGACGGAAGCGGAGATCCGGCGAGCTATTCGAGCCGGTGTGCTCTCGATGAAGATGACGCCTATTCTGTGTGGCTCGGCTTTTAAGAACAAGGGTGTGCAGCAGTTGCTGGACGGAGTTGTGGAGTTTCTTCCCTCTCCACTCGACGTCGAATCGGTGATTGGGATAGACCCGAATACTGAGCAGGAAGTGAAGCGACGACCGTCAGATGATGAGCCGTTCGCGGCCTTAGCCTTCAAAATTATGACGGATCCTTTTGCGGGGCAGCTCACATTTCTGCGGGTATATTCAGGCACATTGAAGACCGGAACATCTGTCTCGAACGTGACGAAGGGGACAAGGGATCGGGTCGGACGCCTCCTGAAGATGCATGCGAATAAGCGGGAAGATATCGATGTGGCTTATGCGGGTGATATCGTTGCGGCTGTCGGGCTCAAGGGGGCGACGACCGGAGATACGCTGGCGGATGAAAAGCAGCCGGTGTTGCTCGAGGTGATGAAATTCCCCGAGCCAGTCATCGCCATGGCCATTGAGCCGAAAACCAAGCAAGATCAAGAGAAGATGGGGTTTGCCCTTCAGAAGTTGGCGCAGGAAGATCCCTCGTTCCGGGTCAAGACGGATGAAGAGACTGCTCAGACCATTATCGCGGGAATGGGCGAGCTGCATCTGGAAATCATCGTCGATCGCATGCTGCGTGAATTCAAGGTGGAAGCCAATGTTGGAAAGCCGGAGGTGGCGTTCCGGGAAACGATTCGTAAGAAGGCTGAAGCAGAGGCGAAATATATTAAGCAGACTGGCGGTCGTGGCCAATACGGACATGTCGTGTTGACTGTGGAGCCTGCCGAATCAGGCAAGGGTTTGGAGTTCATCAATAAGACCGTCGGCGGCTCGATTCCAAGAGAGTTTATCCCGGCGATCGAAAAAGGTGTGAAGGAACGGCTCGATTCCGGAGTCATTGCGGGATACCCGCTTCGCGATGTTCGAGTGATGGTGATCGATGGATCGTTTCATGACGTCGACTCCAATGAAATGGCATTTAAAATCGCCGGGTCGATGGCATTCGTTGATGCCTGCAAGAAAGCCGACCCTGTGTTGCTTGAGCCGATCATGAAGGTGGAAGTCGTTGTTCCTCAGGATTTCATGGGCGATGTGATCGGTAATTTGAACGGTCGTCGTGGGAAAATCCAAGGCATGAAGGGGCGGGCGGCTGCGCAGGTCATCGATGCGTCGGTTCCACTCAGTGAAATGTTCGGATATGCGACCGATCTTCGGTCTCGAACGCAAGGCCGTGCTACCTACAGCATGGAGTTCGACCGATATGATCCAGTCCCCCGGCAAATTTCTGAAGCCATCATTGCTAAGTATCGTGGTGAATAATCGAATCGATTTTTGAGCGAAGACGGAAGGGAGCGAGTTCATGGCGAAGGCGAAATATGAGCGGCGGAAGCCGCACGTGAATATCGGGACGATCGGGCATGTGGACCACGGCAAGACGTCACTGACGGCGGCGATCACGAAGGTATTGGCCGAGACGGGGAAGGCGAAATACACGGCCTATGACCAGATCGACAAGGCGCCGGAAGAGAAGGCGCGCGGCATCACGATCGCGACCGCGCACGTCGAGTACCAGACCGCGAACCGCCACTACGCGCACGTCGACTGCCCCGGGCACGCCGACTATGTGAAGA
>SWDN01000015.1:70573-80009 GCA_005116775.1 Nitrospira sp. | reverse complement strand
GATGGATCAAGGGCTGCGCTTCGCGGTGCGCGAGGGCGGCAAGACGGTCGGCTCCGGTGTCGTCACCGAAATTCTGGCGTAAAACATAGGCCCGATGAATAGAGGAATGAATGGTTAAGGTTGAACAAAGAATCAGAATTCGGTTGCGGGGCTTTGACTACCGCGTATTGGACCAGTCGGTGGCGGAAATCGTTGAGACCGTCCGCAGGAGTGGAGCGAAGATTGTCGGACCGATTCCGCTTCCTACACGCATCGAGAAGTTTACAGTGCAGAGTGCGACACATGCAGATAAGAAGGCTCGCGAACAGTTTGAAATCAGGACGCACAAGCGTTTGATGGACATCATGGATGCTACCCCTGAAACGATGGATTCATTGATGAAGTTGAATTTGGCCGCAGGCGTGGATGTTGAAATCAAGCTCTGATTGATCTCTAAGTGAAGTCGATCGACGAGGAATGTGACGTATGACGAACGGGTTGTTGGGTAAAAAATTGGGGATGACGCAGATATTCGACGAGGCGAAGTTTACGCCTGTGACCGTCATTGAAGCTGGTCCTTGCCGCGTGGTGACGATCAAGACAAAAGAGCGTGATGGATATGAATCCGTCCAGCTGTCTTTTGGCGAAGTGAAAGAGCGTAAGTTGTCTAAGGCTGAGTTGGGGCATTTGAAAAAGACGGAAGCGCCCGCCACCCGTGTACTCAGGGAGTTTCAAAAGGTCGGTGAGGTGGCGGTGGGACAGTCCATCAAGGTCGATATTTTCAAAAAGGGTGACTGGGTGGATGTCATTGGTATTTCGAAGGGGAAGGGATTTCAGGGGGTCGTGAAGCGGCATCACTATGCCGGAGGTCCTGAGTCTCATGGATCAATGTTCCATCGCCATCCTGGCTCCATGGGTGCGAGCTCATATCCTTCCCGCGTGTGGAAAGGGAAGACATTGCCTGGACACATGGGGGATAGACGGATTACGGCTCAGCGATTGAAGGTTGTTGAATCAAGGCCTGATGAGAACTTGCTGTTTGTGCGAGGGTCGATCCCTGGCGCAGCCAATGGGCTGATCATGGTAAGAAAGTCGAAGAAGGGGTAGGGCATGCCCACGGTTGACGTTGTCGATTTAAAGAGACAGAAAGTCGGGTCTGTCGATCTTCCTGAAGAAGTATTCGGCTGTAAGCCGCACTCATCTTTGGTCCATGAAGCGGTGGTGATGCAACGTGCTTGTGAGCGTCAGGGGACGGCATCGACATTGCGCCGAGGAGAAGTGGCAGGGTCCGGGAAAAAGCCCTGGAAGCAGAAGCATACTGGAAGGGCTCGGGCAGGGTCGGTTCGCTCTCCTGTATGGCGTCATGGCGGATCTGTGTTTGGACCGAAGCCGCGCGATTATTCCTACAGTATGCCGAAAAAGAAGTATCGTGCAGCGCTGCAAAGCGCGTTGTCGGCGAAGTTGGCAGACGGGCAGGTCATGATTGTATCGAATCTGTCATTGGATCAGCCGAAGACGAAGCTATTGGCTCAAGCGCTGACGAGTCTTGGCGCGGAAGCCTATGCATTGATCGTGGCTGGTGCCGGGCATGCAGGATTGGTCCAAGCGGCAGCCAATCTCCCCAATGTCTGTGTAGTGGGACCTGAGGGATTGAACGTCTACGATATTGTTCGAGCTGAATTGATTTTGATTCTTGAGCGCGAATTACCTCGGGTAAAAGAGGTTTGGTCATGAAGATGGATCTCCATAGCATACTCATGCAGCCGTTGTTGACGGAAAAGATTACGGCAATGAGGGAAGGCAATAACACGGTAGGTTTTCTCGTTCACCCGACTGCGAATCGCGTTCAGATTAAGCAAGCGGTCGAAACGTTGTTGAAGGTGAAGGTTGAGCGAGTGAATGTGATGAATGTTCGCGGAAAGGTGAAGCGCTTGGGGCGGTTCTCTGGAAAGCGATCGGACTGGAAAAAGGCCTTCGTCAAGCTCAAGGAAGGTGAAAAGTTGGAGCTGTACGAGAGCGCATAGCAGGATATTGCGCCGGGCTGAGCTCGGTGTGCTGGAAGGACATCTGCAGTATGGGAATCAAAGTTTACAAGCCGAGGACGCCGGGACGCCGTGGAATGACTGCGGTGACGACCGAAGAGCTGTCGAAGAAGAGGCCCGAGAAAGCGCTTACATCATTCCGTCGCAGTACAGGCGCCAGAAACAACGATGGGCGAACAACCGTACGTTTCCGTGGGGGTGGACATAAACGGCTCTACCGGAAAATCGATTTTCGTCGTGATAAAACTGGGATTCCAGGGACCGTAGCTGCGCTCGAATACGATCCCAATCGGTCTGCCAGAATTGCCTTGGTGCATTATAAGGATGGTGAAAAGCGATACATTCTGGCTCCTGTTGGCTTAGCCGTCGGGGCAGTGGTGCAGTCCGGTATCGGCTCGGAAGTTCGTATTGGGAATGCGTTACCGCTGTCCAGTATGCCGCTGGGAACCACCATTCATAATGTGGAGTTGAAGCCTGGGAAAGGCGGGCAGCTGATTCGGAGTGCGGGAGGCGCTGCTCAGGTGATGGGACGCGATGGCGAGTATGTGCAGGTGCGACTCAGGTCCGGTGAAATGCGAAGAATCCTTTCAGCCTGCATGGCCACCGTCGGTCAGGTTGGGAATACGGATCACGAGAATATTAATGTGGGGAAGGCCGGTCGGGTTCGATGGATGGGCCGGCGCCCGAATGTGCGCGGTGTCGTGATGAATCCAGTCGATCACCCGCATGGTGGTGGGGAAGGAAAATCTGGACAAGGCAATCCTCATCCAGTTTCTCCATGGGGTCTTCCAACCAAGGGTTACAAGACTCGGAATAACAAGGCGACGGATAAATTTATTATTTCCCGCCGCAAGTAGGAGTACGCAATGCCGAGGTCAGTCAGTAAGGGTGCATTCGTCGACGATCATCTGCTTCAGAAGGTAGAGCGGATGAATCAAAATAAGGATCGAAAGATCATTAAGACGTGGTCGCGGCGGTCCACGGTCATTCCAGATATGATCGGACATACGTTCGCGGTTCATAACGGAAAGAAATTCATTCCTGTCTTCGTAACGGAAAACATGGTTGGGCACAAGCTTGGAGAGTTTGCTCCGACTAGGTTTTTTAAGGGGCATGGGCACGCGAGGACAGAAAAGTCGGTCGCCCTTAAGTAGGCGAATTGGTTGTGGTCTCGATACACTCGATTGGATAGGACGGTTATGGCTGAAGCACAAGCAGTTCTACGGTTCGTACGGGTTTCTCCGAGGAAGGCTCGCCCAGTGGTCGATTTGATTCGTGGTCAGCAAGTTCCCATGGCCTTGGCCATGCTCAAGAATTTGCCACGCCAGGCGTCAAAGGTGGTTGAAAAGATTTTGCGGTCCGCTGTGGCCAATGCGGAGCAAAAAGAGATGGGCGACAGTGATTCGATGGTGGTGTCGAAGGCATTCGTCGATTGTGGACCGACATTGAAGCGTTTTCGATCTCGATCGCAGGGGCGAGCGAATGCGATTCAAAAACGGATGAGCCATATTACGGTCGCTGTATCGGCTGCAAGTGTGAAGGAAAAGAAGAAGGTATAGGCGGGTAACGCAACGAATTTATTTCCAGTCTGAGCGAGGCGCAAGAAGTTATGGGGCATAAGACACATCCGATAGGGTATCGGCTAGGATATAACGTCGCCTGGAGTTCTCGATGGTACGCCAGCAAGGACTATGCGAAGCTGCTCCATCAAGACATCAAGATTCGCAAGATGGTCAAGCAGCGTCTCTTTCATGCCGGTGTCGCCAAGGTTGAAATCGAACGATCTGGAGACCAGACGCGTGTCATTATTCACACCGCGCGACCGGGCATCATCATCGGTCGTAAGGGGGCTGAAGTCGATAAACTCAAGGCGGAACTGGAGAAGAGTTATTCTGGTCAGGTCTATATTACAGTGAAGGAAATTAAGAAGCCTGAACTGGATGCTCAATTGGTGTCTGAAAACGTCGCCACGCAGTTGGAAAAACGTGTGGCATTCCGGCGGGCCATGAAGAGAAGTGTGCAGTCTGCGCTTCGTCTTGGAGCTCAGGGCATCAAGATTATGGTCGGGGGCCGTCTTGGTGGAGCGGAAATCGCGCGCTCAGAGTGGTACCGCGAAGGCCGCGTGCCTCTCCATACGCTCCGTGCGGACATTGACTATGGATTTGCCGAAGCGCACACGACGATGGGACAGATCGGGATCAAGACATGGATCTATAAGGGGGAAGTGCTTCCGATGCAGCCCCTTACCAAAGAGTCGGTATTTGACCGCAGAATTGGATAAGTCGAGAGGATCTTGTGTTAGCACCAAAGAAAGTTAAGTTCCGTAAAATGATGAAGGGGCGCATGACGGGCAAGGCCTATCGTGGTAGCCAGATTACCCTCGGAGAGTTTGGGCTCAAAGCGCTTGAGCCAGGGTGGATTACCAGCCGACAGATCGAGGCGGCGCGCATTGCGATCACTCGCTGCGTGAAGCGCGGTGGACAGGTCTGGACGAGAATTTTCCCCGACAAGCCGATTACCAAGAAGCCGGCTGAAACTCGAATGGGTAAGGGGAAAGGCAATCCGGAATATTGGGTTGCTGTGGTCAAGCCAGGCCGCATTCTGTATGAGATGGATGGTGTGACGCCGGATGTTGCGAAAGAGGCCTTCCGATTAGCGTCGCATAAATTGCCCATCGCCACGAAGTGCGTTATTCGCGGCGAGTTTTAGTATCGATTGAGCGGAATGCAAGGGTAGGAGTCGATTCATGGACCTAAAGGACTTACGGCAACTCACGGAGCCTGAGCTGGCGGAGAAGGCGAAGCAGTTTACGCAGGAACTCTTCAATCTTCGTTTTCAGATGGGAACGGGGCGATTGGAAAACCCAATGCAGCTGCGGAAGACGAAACGCATCATTGCCAGGGTGAAAACGATTCAGCGCGAGCTCGCGCTGGCCGGCGACAAATCTACCGCGGCGAAAGGGATTTGAGGATGGGAGAGTCAGTGAACAAGCGGCGCGAGTGGGTAGGGCGCGTGGTCAGCAATAAGATGAATAAGACCGTTGTCGTTGAGATTGAGCGGTCCGTCGTTCATCCGCTCTACCGCAAGGTTCTGCGGCGGGTGACGAAGTTCAAGGCTCACGATGAGGATAACGCGTGCAAGATCGGCGACCGTGTACGTATGGTCGAGACGAGGCCGATCAGTAAAGATAAGCATATGCGGGTTGTCGAAGTGGTGGAAAAAGGACGAGCTGAGTAGGCCATAGTTGTCCAAAGGGTAGAGGAAACAGCAGGACTATGATTCAAAGCTACACATACATGGACGTGGCAGATAATTCTGGCGCCAAACAGGCCATGTGTTTTCATGTGCTTGGTGGAACCAGGCGTCGGTATGCCTCCCTCGGAGACGTTGTCGTCGTGGCGGTCAAGGAAGCCATTCCTGCCGCAACGGTCAAGAAGGGCGATGTGAGCCGCGCCGTGATTGTGAGAACGACGAAGGAAGTGCGTCGAGAGGATGGTTCCTATATTAAGTTCGATCGGAATGCCTGTGTATTGATTAACAAAGACGGCGATCCGGTCGGCACTCGTATCTTCGGGCCGATTGCGCGTGAGTTGCGGTGGAAGAAATTCATGAAGATTATTTCTCTTGCTCCGGAAGTGCTGTAGCGAGGGTGGAGACCGCGGGATGAATAAGCAGGGGTTACAGAAGGTGCGGATTCGTAAGGGCGATGTGGTAGTCGTGATCGCAGGTCGTGATCGTGGCAAGTCCGGGAAAGTGCTGTCGGTCGATCCCGGCGCAGGCAAGGTTGTGGTTGAAAAATTGAATATGATCAAGCGCCATACCAAGCCGAATCAGAAAGTTAAACAAGGCGGCATTCTTGAACGCGAAGCGCCGTTTGCAGTCTCAAATGTCATGTATCTGTGTCCAAGGCGGTAAGACTCCGGAGCGACGACCACCCAAGAAGAAGGAGGGGGCGTCTGCGCCGCAGGCGAAGGACGAGGGCAGCGAAGAGTCCAAGTTCAATCCACGGATGCGTGAGACCTACTTACAAAAGGTCGTGCCCGCGCTCATGAAAGAGTTCGGCTACAAGAATATCATGCAGGTTCCGAAGCTTGATCGGATCGTGTTGAATGTTGGAATGGGCGAAGCCATTCAAAACGTGAAGCTACTGGAGAGCGCCGCAGGGGAGTTAGGCATCATTACGGGCCAGAAGCCGCTCATTACAAAGGCGAAGAAGGCGATTGCCTCCTTCAAGTTGCGCCAAGGAATGCCGATCGGCACGAAGGTCACGTTGCGCAGTCGAAGAATGTGGGAGTTCTTTGATCGCCTTGTGACACTGTCGTTGCCACGGATTCGGGATTTCCGAGGTGTCTCTCCAAAGTCGTTCGATGGCCGAGGCAATTACACGCTTGGGCTCAAAGAACAGCTGATCTTCCCGGAGATTAAGTACGATGAGGTCGCATCCATTCATGGAATGGATATCACGATCGTCACGACCGCCCGGACGAATGATGAGGGCCGGGCTCTGTTGAAGCATTTGGGAATGCCATTCCGGACGTAATGTCAAGCGAAGGAGTTGCAGGTGTCGAGATTAGCACTCAGAAATAAATCGGCTGTCAAAGCGAAGTTTCCGGTCAGAGACTATCACCGGTGTGAGATCTGCGGTCGTGTCCGAGGGTTTTTGCGCCGGTTTCGCATGTGTAGAATTTGCTTTCGGTTGCTGAGCCTGAAGGGAGAGATCCCAGGGGTTCGGAAGTCGAGTTGGTAGAGGATCCGCGTTCTTCCTCAATGGGCCGGTGATGGCTGTCGGGCTATCACGACGAATGTAGGCGAAAGGGTTGGTATGGTTACAGATCCCATTAGTGATCTTTTGGTGCGATTGCAAAACGGATTTCGACGACGTCACGATGTTGTGAGCGTTCCTGCGTCACGTCTCAAGCGCGAGATTCTCAGAATTCTCCAGAATGAAGGATATATTCAGAGCGTTCAGGCAGACATCGCAGATGGGCATCCTGTGCTGAAAGTACAGTTGCGGTATGTGGCTGAAGGGCAACCCATCGTTACCGGCATGCAGCGAGTGAGTAAGCCTGGTCGCCGTGTGTATGTGGGCATTAAAGACATTCCACGAGTCAAAAACGGAATTGGAATGGCGATTCTCTCCACCTCAAAGGGGTTGATGACGGATCAGGACTCTCGCCGCGCTGGACTGGGAGGAGAGGTGCTGTGCTCGGTGTGGTAGTGAGTGGAGCGACCAGATTGTCATTGCAGCGAAGTGCGAGAGGAATGAGGCATCGATGTCACGCATAGGAAAGAAGCCAGTCCAGATTCCTGCAGGAGTGGATGTCAAAGTTGCCGGGCCTATCGTATCTGTGAAAGGCCCTCTTGGGAAAATCGACTGGTCGTTATCCACGGGCCTTGCTGTTTCGATTACTGATAAACAGCTTGTGGTGAGTCGGTCGAGTGAGGATCGTCAAGTTCGCGCCATGCATGGGCTCACCCGCGCAGAGTTGAGTAATATTGTTCAGGGCGTGACGAAGGGTTACGAGCGTAACTTGGAAATTACCGGTGTCGGATACAAGGTCGCAGTGCAAGGTCGAACCATGAGTTTTAATTTGGGCTATATTAACCCGGTCGTCTACCCGATTCCCGCTGGCATCGATGTGAAGGTGGACAAGCAAACCTTGATCAACGTCAAAGGGGCTGACAAGCGTTTAGTGGGTCAGGTTGCAGCAAACTTGCGCGCCATCAAGCCGCCTGATGTCTACAAGCAAAAAGGTGTTCGCTATGTCGGGGAAGTCTTGCGTAAGAAAGCCGGGAAGACAGGGAAGTAGGGTGATCTTATGAGTACGGCAGATAAAACAAGTCAGCTCACCAGACGAAAACAGCGGGTGAGAAACCGAGTATTTGGAACCGCTGAGCGTCCACGTCTCAATGTATTTCGCAGCCGCTCTCATATCTATGCGCAGATCGTTGATGATCTCAAGGGCGCCACATTGGCAGCTGCATCGTCTCTGGATAAGTCGCTGCGCACGTCGCTGAAGTCGACTGGGAGTATCGAAGGCGCAAAGGCTGTTGGAAAGTTGCTGGCGGAGCGGGCGAAGGTCGCTAAGGTGCAGGCTGTGGTGTTCGATCGAGGAGGTCGGATGTATCATGGTCGTGTCAAAGCATTGGCCGAAGCCTCACGTGAAGGCGGTCTGAATTTTTAGGTCGTGCCTCGCTTCTCTGTGTAGTCATAGCGAGGGGAACAAAGAGGAGAAATGCTAGGTGCGAGTTAATCCAGATGAACTAAGCCTCAAGGACAAGGTTGTCTTTATCAACCGTGTTGCGAAAGTCGTAAAAGGCGGAAAGCGGTTCAACTTTTGCGCATTGGTTGTCGTGGGAGATGGGCAGGGGTGGGTCGGCATCGGGAAGGGCAAAGCCGCTGAAGTGCCTGTGGCAATTTCAAAGGCAGTTGAGCAGGCCAAGAAAAACCTGGTGCATGTTTCTCTCACGTCCGGGACAATTGCGCATGAGGTCCATGGGCTGTTTGGAGCTGAACATGTTCTCTTGAAGCCGGCTAAGAAGGGCGCAGGAATTATTGCTGGGGGCGCGGTTAGAGCAGTGGTCGAAGTGGCAGGAGTGCATAACGTCATCGCGAAGACGCTGGGCCGTGGGAATCCATTTAATACGGTTCGCGCGACGCTCAACGGACTTTGCCAACTCCGGAATGCTGAAGACGTTCTCAAAATGCGCCGCAGCTCAGTGGGTGATGCGCAGAATAGGGTGAGCGTCTAATGCCTACCGTGAAGACTGCCACGGCTGCCTCAAAGGGATTCGTGATCACCCTGCGGCGAAGTCCTATCGGCACCCCGCAAAAACATCGGCTTGTGTTAAGTGGACTTGGTTTAAGGAAGATTAGGCAGACGGTGACTCGGCCCAATACGTCGCAAGTTCGAGGGATGATCGCCAAAGTTGGATATCTATTGGAAGTGCAGCCACAATGAACTTACATGAACTCGGTCCTGCGAAAGGATCCAGAAAACGACGGAAGCGTATCGGCCGCGGTCCAGGCTCCGGTCATGGGAAAACATCGGGGAAGGGGCACAAGGGGCTGTTGGCCAGATCGGGAGGCCGAAGTCGGCAGGCCGGTGGGTTCGAAGGCGGCCAGATGTCTCTGATCCGTCGTGTGCCGAAGCATGGTTTTACAAACGTGTTCCGCAAAGAGTACTCGATCGTCAACTTGAAAAGTTTAGGCGACATGATTGTGTCCGGCACCATCACTCCCCAAGTGCTGGTCGATGCCGGTTTGGTCAAGCGCAAGTCGTTGCCGATCAAGATTCTTGGAAACGGGGATCTCACGAAAGCGATTGTGGTGCAAGCGCACAAGTTCAGCAAGTCCGCTGAGGCGAAGATTCAAGCAGCTGGAGGGAGAGTCGAGGTCATCCCCGGTGTTTGAG
>SWDN01000015.1:0-70473 GCA_005116775.1 Nitrospira sp. | reverse complement strand
ATCTCGCGATCGTCTGTGTAATCCCTGAATTATTGATCTATAAACTGGGTGTGCCTTTCTATTTCGGCGGCACATCGCTACTGATTGTGATCGGCGTCGGTCTCGATACAGCCCAACAGATTGAATCCCATATGCTCATGCGGAACTACGAAGGGTTTCTGGGCAAGGGCATGGCCCCGCTTCGTGGACGGAGCGGGTGACGGGGTATCTATGCGCGTGGTGTTTCTCGGCGCACCGGGAGTAGGGAAAGGAACTCAGGCCGACCGTATTGTGGCGCAGTTCCTGGTGGCCAAGATTTCAACAGGCGATCTTCTCCGCGAGGCGGTTCGAAACCGGACGCCGTTGGGTCTCGAGGCGAAGAGTTATATGGATCAGGGGAATTTGGTGCCCGATTCCGTGGTGATCGGACTGGTGCAGGAAAAGTTATCTGATTCCAGTTGCGCCAACGGGTTTGTGCTGGATGGATTTCCTCGAACTGTTCCGCAGGCGGAAGCATTAGGAACGGTGTTGAAGTCTAAAGGGGTCGCGCTGGACCGTGTGGTGAATTTTCAGGTTCCGCGCGAAGATGTTGTGAGGCGGCTGAGCGGGCGAAGAAGTTGCCCGAAGTGTCAAGCGACATTCCATGTTGACTTTGCGCAGCCTAAGGTGGACGGGGCGTGTGATCGATGCGGTGAACCGCTCGTGCAGCGAAGCGATGACCGCCGCGAGGCGATCGAGATGCGGTTGAAAGTCTATGACGAGCAAACAGCCCCGCTTGTCCACTACTATGACGAGCGGAAATTGTTGTTTCCGATGGATGCATCAGGCGCGGTGGATGTCGTCTTTCGGCATCTCTCCCAGGAGCTAGCAACGTACCAGGCGATATGATCATCCTCAAGACGCCGGAAGAGATTGCGGTGATGGCTCAGGCGTCGAGAGTAGTGGCAGAGACGCTAGAGATTTTGCGGAAGACAGTTCGGCCAGGCATCACAACCGATGAACTGGATCGTATCGCTGAAGAAGAGATTCGCTCCCGCGGTGCGAAGCCGGCATTTAAAGGGTATCGAAATTACCCAAAGACACTGTGCGCGTCGGTGAATGAGCAGGTCGTCCACGGGATTCCCTCGAAGCGAGTGTTGAAGGATGGGGATATCATCGGGCTTGATCTCGGGGCCATCGTCGATGGATTTTATGGAGATTCAGCGGTTACAGTTGCGGTTGGACAGATAACCGAACGGATTGCCCGGTTGGTTCAAGTGACCGAAGAAGCGATGTACCTTGGAGTCGAACAGGCAGTGGTGGGCCGCCGATTATCGGATATTTCGCATGCGATTCAGCAGCATGTAGAGTCTGCGGGGTACTCGGTTGTGACGGAGTTCGTCGGCCATGGGATCGGACGGCAGTTACATGAAGAACCGCAGGTGCCGAATTATGGGAAGTCTGGGCAGGGACCTCGATTGCAGGCCGGGATGGTTCTTGCGATCGAACCGATGGTCAATATGGGTGGCGCAGCCGTTAAGATTCTTGGTGATCGATGGACGGCAGTGACGGTAGACGGGAGTCTCTCGGCGCATTTTGAGCATACGATTACGATTGAGCCGAGCGGGCCAGCTCGTGTCCTCAGTCAACTCTGAGTGGGTGAAGCCGTGAGCATGCCGATTGGGAAGAAGGGGTAGAGGTTAGTGCCGAAAGAAGATGTCATCGAAATTCAAGGCACCGTGAACGAAACATTACCAAATGCGATGTTTCGTGTCTCGTTGGATAATGGCCATAAGATTCTTGCACATATTTCAGGAAAAATGCGCATGCACTTTATTCGTATTCTTCCCGGCGATAAGGTGACCGTAGAATTGTCGCCGTACGATCTGACTCGTGGACGGATTACCTATCGGTTTAAGTAGGAGCGTGGACTGGACATGAAAGTGCGATCATCCGTCAAGCCAATCTGTGCCAAGTGTAAAGTGGTTCGACGCAAGGGCGTGGTGCGAATTCTTTGTGAGAATCCGCGCCATAAGCAGCGCCAAGGGTAGGGATGTCTGAGAATGACCTCATCAGACTCCTGCTCGCGCAACGCGCGGTCTCAGAAGACCCTCGTTGAACGCGCGCAATAGAGTCTGAAGAAGTCATCCTCAGACTGAAGATTGAAGGGAAGTAAGGAGAGGAATTATGGCTCGTATTTCCGGGGTTGATTTGCCGAGGGAGAAGCGGGTAGATATCGGCCTGACCTATGTTTTTGGGATTGGGCGGGCATCCGCACTCTCTATACTGAGCAAGGCAGGCATTGACGGAGCGATTCGCGTCAAGGACTTGAGCGAAGAGCACATCGTCAAGATTCGAGAAATTATCCAGGAGGGCCATCAAGTCGAGGGCGACCTGAGGAAAACCTTCTCGATGAATGTCAAGCGATTGATCGACAGTGGCACATATCGTGGTCTGCGCCATCGGAAAGGGTTGCCGGTCAGAGGCCAACGGACCAAGACGAATGCGCGGACGAGAAAAGGCCGTCGCTCCGGTGTGGGAAGCAAACCGAAACCGCCTGTGCGATTGAACTTGTCACCAGGCCGGAGACCGTCTCCTCGAAGAAGCAGACGCCTGCTGCATCCGCTCCCGCGAGCCCCTCTGCCAGCTAGAGCTGCTATTCGCGAGATACCTTGGCGCGCATCGTCGCGTTAACGTTTCGGCAATTCTCCAATTTTCGTTCACGAAAATCTGCCTTAATGCCCCGCTCGGAAGAGCGGGGCGATTGGCTTCATCCCTGCCGAGCAGGATCTGTCATGGTTCCAGCATAAGTTTACTTGATATTGAGTGCATGCTAACATCGTGCCAGGTTTCTTCTTGCGTGACAAATGGAGCAGGGACAACGTGTGGCAACGCTGGGTACGAAGAGGTTTGCTGACGCTCAGTGCAGTGCTGGCCTGCTTTCTCATCTACCTGCTCGTGACCAATTCCACAATGGTTTCCGCCCCGAAACCTGCGGCATCTGGATCTATGGATGCGGCTGACGCGACGATTTCCAAGTTTACGTTCACTCAAACAAAGGGTGATACGGTTCAATGGCAGGTGCAGGCACAAGAGGCTCGGCTCTTTGAACGAGACAAGCGGGCGATGCTTCAAGTCGTTGCGGTCACGCTGTTTGGCCAGCGGGGAAAGGAATTGACAGTGACAGGAGATGAGGGGACATTGGATACGGAGACGAAGAATTTTATGCTTGCGAATCGCTCGGAACCGCTCGTGATTCGCACTGAGAGCGGGTACGTCATTTATACGAACCATCTGGCATGGACCGATCAGACGAGGGAGATGCGCACGCAAGATCCTGTCCGTATTGTTGGGCATGGGTTGGAGGTGACGGGGCGTGGGTTATTAGGGCATTTGGACCGAGAAGAATTTGAAGTACTTGAGGATGTACATGTGGATTTGGCTCCTGCTTCTTAATCTATTCCCGCTAGGGATGGCTTCTTTGAGCGAATCGGCCGCCGCCGCTATCCCTAAGGGCGGCGCTGAGCAAGCGGTCAACACAACCATTACAGCCAAGAAGATGACTGTAAGAAATCAAGATAGCCAGGCGATCTTTGAGGGGGGGGTTGTCCTGACTCGGGGGTCGTTGGTTGTCTACTCCGATCGCATGGTTGTGCTGTTTCGCGCGCAAGAACCACTCGCGAACGATAATCAGAAAGGGTCTGAGCCCGTCAAGGGTTCCGCGCCTTCAAAAGGACCTGATGCGATGCCGGCTGTGGCGAGTCGATCTATCAACAAGATTGAGGCAACCGGGCGAGTAAAGATCGAAAAGGAATCGGGGAATGCCACATGCGACAAGGCGATCTACTATCATGACGGAGATAAAATCGTTCTGACCGGTGATCCGGTGGCCTGGGACAAGGGAACCAGAGTCAGTGGGAAACAAATTACGATGTTCTTGGCGGAGGATCGAAGTGTGGTGGAGGGCGGCTCGCATGTACGGATCGAGCCTGACGGAGGGGCAGTCAAATGATCGAGGCCGTTCAGGGTGACGCACCACCGACTGGTCCACCAGAGGTCAGGGCAGTAGGTGATGTCCTACGTGCGACGGGATTGGTGAAAAGTTTTCGCGCGCGCAAGGTCGTCAAAGGCGTATCAATCGAAGTTCGCGCGGGTGAAGTCGTAGGCTTGTTGGGACCCAATGGGGCTGGGAAGACCACTATTTTCGATATGATTGTCGGCTTGTGTCAGCCTGATGGAGGGGCAATCTCTCTCAGGGAAGAGGTGATTACGGATCTGCCGATGTACCGGCGCGCACGGAAGGGGATTGGGTATCTTCCTCAAGAGTCGTCTGTGTTTCGGCGGCTGTCGGTTGAAGATAATATTCTGGCAATTCTCGAAATGCTGGACTATTCTCGGTCAGAGCGGCGTGACCGGGTCGATATTCTTCTCAAGGAATTGGATCTCAGCCATATTCGAACGAGCATGGCCTATGCGTTGTCGGGTGGCGAACGCCGGCGGCTGGAAATTACGAGAGCGCTCGCCACGAACCCATCGTTCATGTTGCTCGACGAACCTTTTGCCGGGATCGATCCAATTGCCGTCGCCGACATCCAGCACATTATTACCAGATTGAAGGAAAAGGAGATCGGTATTTTGATTACCGATCACAATGTTCAAGAGACGCTGTCTATTACGGATCGAGCCTATATCATCAACGAAGGGTTGATCCTTGAAGCTGGGTCCCCAGAATTTATCGTCAAAAGTGAAACGGCCCGAGCGGTATACCTGGGCGAACGGTTCAAGCTATGACGTGTAAAGGTGTGTGCGTATGAAGCTCAGGCTGGATCTTCGACTGAGTCAAAAGTTGATCATGACTCCCCAATTGCAGCAGGCAATTAAATTGCTGCAGCTATCGCGACTTGAGCTTCAACAAAGCCTCACGCAACATTTGATGGAGAATCCGCTCTTAGAGGACCTCCCTGCAGAGGTAGAGGATAGCGAGGCTGGAAGTCCAGAAGAAAAATCGGAAGATGCCGCAGCATCGGCGGATAGTGAGCCATCGAATGCGGAGGAATCGACTCCGGAAGAGCGCGATACGCCTGATGAAGCTTCAGCGGCCGGTTGGGAGGAATATTTTGGGAGCGATCGTCGGATAGGCGGTTCCGAGTCTCGTTCATCCTCGCAGGATGAGTTTCCATCATATGAGCAAACCATGGCGAAAGCCACGTCCTTAGAAGATCATCTTCTCTGGCAGCTGTCGTTTTCAGGGTTGTCCAATCGTGAAAAGGAAATCGGGCGATTGATCATCGGCAACCTTGACGATGATGGGTATCTACGCATGTCTCTTGCCGAGATGGTGGGAGGGACTGACTTCTCTGAGGCAGAGGCGGAATCAGTTCTGAGGGACATTCAGAGTTTTGATCCAACTGGTGTTGCGGCTCGAGATCTTGTGGAGTGCCTGCTCCTACAAATCGGGCATTTGGGGAAGAGTCCGATGGGGTCATTAGGGGCTCGGCCAGGGGCTCTGAAGGGGTCGATCGTTGAAGGCATCGTTCAGCACCATCTCAAAGATCTGGAGAAAAAACAGTATGCGAGGATCGCGAAAGCCTTAGATGTCACGGTTGACGAGGTGTTCCAGGCGACGAAGGTGATCGAAGTGCTCGAGCCGAAGCCGGGGCGACCATTTTCGAATACCCAGAACTATGTGATCGTCCCAGACGTGTTTGTCGTCAAGAATGAAGGGGAATGGGTGGTGTTGCTGAACGACGATGGGTTGCCTCGTATGAGGATCAGCCCCTACTATAAACAATTGATGGGGGCTGGAGACAACGGATCGGTGGAGACGAAAGCCTATCTGGATGAAAAATTGCGGGCAGCCCAGTGGGTGATTCGTAGCATTGAGCAGCGGAATAAGACGATTGTCAAAGTGGTGTCGAGTATCGTGAAATTTCAGGAACAGTTCTTCGAGAAAGGCGTGCAGCATCTGAAGCCGTTGGTGCTCAAGCAGGTCGCCGAGGATATCGGGATGCACGAGTCGACCATTAGTCGTGTAACGGCGAACAAGTATATGTATTGCCCGCAAGGAATGCTGGAGTTGAAATTCTTTTTCAACGCCGGTCTGCAGCGAGCGGATCAACCTTCCGATATGATGTCGTCTGTGACGGTGAGGGAGATGATCAGAAAAATGGTGGCGGAGGAAGATGCGAGTCATCCGCTTAAAGATGAAGAGATCGCCGCTCGACTTCTCACCCAGCAGGTTGTCATCGCGCGTAGGACTGTGGCCAAATATCGGGCGGAAGAGAATATTCCTTCCGCGACTCAGCGGAAACGCTTTTTTTAGCAGGGCGTGCAAGACGCCGGTGCCCTGCGACAATCACCTGGTCTGTGTGATTGCCGTTGATCAACCGGGCAGATCAGAGAATCGCACACACTGTGCGCGTGCTGGATGTGCAGGTCGTTACATTTTCACCATGCTACGACGGTATTCTCGCAGCCTTCTAGAGTTTCCCTGCCTAGATTCCCTCGCGGCGACCTCGGAGCCAGTGCCGTATCGCTGGTATGATGAGCGGTCAGAATCAACAGATGTAAACGTATGGCTATGGGCGCGAGCGTATTCAGCTTGAAAGGATGAATGCCGATGAAAATCACTGGGCGACATCTCGTTATCACGCCGGCGCTCAGGCATCACATTGAAAGTCGATTTGAGCGACTTGTGCGGTATGAAGTAAAGTTGAGTCATCTGGCGGTGATTCTGGGTGTGAGCAAGCTTCAGCATCGCGCAGAGGTCGTGTGCACAATGCAAGGGAAACGGATTCAGGCAAAAGCGTTGACGCAGGAAATGTACGCGACGATCGACCAACTTGTGGACCGTCTGGAGACTCAAATTCGAAAACACAAGGAGCGTCGTACAAATCATAAGGAACCGGCGAAGAGACTGGTTCGTAAGGTTCTGCGTCCGGCTCTTGAAAAAAAAGATGAAGAGATAGAATGCATCCGCCCAGCCCGAGCTACCCTGACTCTGGAGGATGCGAAGCGCCGATTAGATTCTCTGCCAGGGTCACTGGTGGTGTTCACCTCGCTGTCATCGGGAAAATTGCAAATCCTACAGCGTGTCGACCGTGATCGAGTTGTCCTAATCGACCCGTAAGAAGGTGACAGGTATGGCTGCGCTCAATTTGATTGTCATCAGCGGTCTTTCGGGCTCAGGTAAATCTCAGGCGCTCAAATGCTTTGAAGATGTAGGCTATTTCTGCATCGATAATTTGCCGCCGGCTCTATTGCCGACCTTTGTCGAGTTGTGCCATCAGCAGGGGGGCGAGATTAAGAATGTCGCCCTCGGCATTGATGTCAGGGAGCGTGTGTTTTTTTCCGATCTCGTCGGGATTCTTGAGCGAGTGAAAGTGCTCGGGCATGCAGTCGAGTTAATATTCTTTGAGGCGCGTGAAGAGGTATTGGTTCGCCGATTCTCGGAGTCTCGGAGACCTCATCCACTCCTTCCGCATCTCCCAGTCCTGGAGGGAGTGCGGCTCGAAAAGGAACGTCTGGCCCATTTGCGGCGCCATGCCGACCGCATTATTGACACCTCCGATTTAACCGTGCATGAGTTGCGAGAGCTGTTGGCTCGGCGATTTAGGCAGGAGGGCACGCCTCGCCGGCTCACCATTTCGTTGGTGACATTCGGTTTCAAGTTCGGCGTGCCGTACGACATTGACCTCCTGTTTGATGTCCGATTCTTGCGGAATCCATTCTTTGTTCCTGACCTCAAACAATTGACCGGCGAAGATCCACGGGTGCGGACGTATGTGCTGAGCGATCCAGACGCGATCGCGTTTATTGGGCAGCTGGAAGGTCTCTTTAAATTCCTTATTCCTCTCTTTGAGCGAGAGCACCGCAGCTATGTGAATGTTGGGCTGGGCTGCACCGGCGGGCGTCATCGATCTGTAGCGATTGCCAGCAGACTCCAAGAAAGCTTTTCAGTGCTTGGATACCAGGTTGCCGTCGCTCATCGCGATCTCAGTAGGCAATAATTTACAGATACCACAGGCAGTTCTTCCCACCGCCTACCCCGCGCGTTCTACTCATATGTATGTGCGCGAAAAGCGATTTCCTTGACAGGTGGAGCGCATGAACTATACTTAGCATGTGCATGAAGCGAATCCTCAATAAAGACATACCATTTGGACATTTACGACGTGATTCAAGCCCGAACAGTTTTTCGTACACAAAGGAATATGGCAAGGGGCAGGCAGGCAGGATACGGGAGAGTAGTCCGCTTGGTTTGGCCAGACATTCTTTGTGTGGGAGTTTAGCGACGTGCGGACATGCTGATAAATAACAGTCTGCGCAAAATTCACACAAAGACTTGTCTTGCAGGGATAGTCATGTACAGTCAGAGGCACATATGTTGAGTTCATTCAAAAGTCTCGCCGAAACGGATTTGTTCTCGATGTTCACCCCGAAACGACAGCTCGTCGGGTTGGATATTGGGTCGAGCGGAATCAAGCTCGTTCAGTTGAAGGAAAACCGAGGGCGATACGTCCTTCAGAAGTTCGGCTTTAAACCGCTCGAGCCAGAAGTCATCGTCGATGGGACGGTCATGGATGAGGGGCGTGTGGTGTCGGCGATCAAAGAATTATTCGAAGAAACGAAGATCAGAGTGAAGCAAGTTGCCGTCTCAATTTCTGGCCATGCGGTTATCATTAAAAAGATCAGTTTGCCGCCAATGCCTGATGAGGAGTTGGAGGGGCAGGTGAGACTGGCGGCAGAGCAGTACATTCCATTCGATATTAATGAGGTGAACATCGACTTCAGCGTATTGCCCTCTTCCGAGGCTGGGGGCGATGCCCAGGGAGAGATGTCGATCATTTTGGTTGCGGCGAAGAAAGATAAAATTAATGAATTGACTGAGCTCGTCAAGGGGGCGGGGCTATCTCCGATCGTCATGGATGTGGATGCCTTTGCCATCGAGAACATGCATGCAATCAACTATCCCGTTTCACAGGAAGATACGACTGCGCTTGTCAATATCGGCGCCAGTGTCATGAACATCAATATCGTTCGAGGCGGCACCTCGCTCTTTACGCGTGATATTCCTATCGGGGGGAATCGCTATACGGAAGCCATTCAGCGAGAAATGGGCCTCTCCTATGAAGAAGCAGAGGAAACGAAAAAAGGTGAACGATCTGCAGGAAGCAATCAGGCCTCGGTGGCCACGGTCGTCGACAGTGTCAATGCCGAGGTGGCATCAGAAATTGCACGGACCATCGATTATTTCAAGTCAACCATGTCGGATGCAGACGTTCAGCAGGTGCTTTTGTGCGGAGGAGGCTCTCAAATCAAGGGCTTAGTGGTGCAACTGAAAGACCGCATGCAGGCGAATGTCGAGTTGGCTAATCCGTTCGGGGAGATCGATACCTCAGGGACCGATCTCGATCAGAACACCTTGGCAGAATTGGCGCCGCTGGCTGCTGTAGGGGTTGGATTGGCTCTGAGATCGGTAGGGGATCGATGATTCGTATTAATCTATTGCCTGGGCCTAAGGGGCATAAGGCGAAGCCTCAATATGATGTCAGGGCGCAGGCACTACTGGGTGTGGGAGTCTTGTTTATTACTCTGGCGGGGTGCTGGTGGTATTCGTCCTCGCTCGATGATGAGATCAATGTGCGGCAGGCTGAAAAACTTGACAAAGAGAAACAGGTTGCGCAGTTGAAGGAACAAGTGAAGCAGGTGTCCGACTTCGAAATCCGGAAAAAAGTGTTGGAAGACAAGAATCGTATTATCGATGAACTGGAAAAGTCACGTGTTGGCCCAGTCAAGGTGCTCGATCATGTCAGCAATAGTTTGGAGCCGCTAAAGGTGTGGCTTGTGAGAGTCGCAGTCACAGGGAACGAGATCGATCTTGAGGGGCGTGCGGCAACCAACGATGATGTGGTGGAATTTGTGAATAACTTACGCCGCACAGACTATTTCTCGAATATCAATCTTCAAGAAAGTCGAGCTGCGGTGGAGAGTCAACTGAATATCTATCAGTTTAAACTCGGGTTCCGTCTCAAAGGGTAAGGATTAATGAAGCTGCCAGCGATAAATCTCGACATATTGCGATCGATCCCATTGGTTCAGAAGGTAGGGCTGCTTCTTATGGTTCTTGCGGGCATTATCGTGGGCTTCTACTATTACATAGCCGAGCCAAAGTCTGCGGAGATTGTCGCGCTCCAGGGATCGATCGGCACGCTCGATAGTGAAATCCAAACGTTGACCATTAAAGTGAAACACCTTGATGAACTCATTGCTGCTCATAAGCAGCTTGAGATTGAACTTGCAAAAAAACAAGAACGGCTCCCGCCTGAAGAGGAAGCCGTCATGTTGCTCAAACAGGTGTCTGACTTGGGGATTCGCCTCGGACTCGACATTAAGCTGTGGAAACCAAGTCCCAAAAGCGAAGACCCATCGAAACTCTTTGTGCGTATGCCAGTGAACGTAGAGGTCTCCGGCGGCTACCATACTGCTGCCCTGTTTTTCGATCGAATCAATGCAATGCCTCGGATTGTGACGGTGTCAGGCCTCAAGATGGGGGCTCCAAAATTTGAGAAAGGGCGGGTTGTCACGCAGACCGTGTTTGACCTTATTGCCTATGCGGCGCCGGAGGAGACTAAGTTGGTTGCGGCAGCTCCTGCGACTTCTCAGAAGAAATGAGGCGCAAACGCTTGGGCCCGTTCAAGGTCGTGACCCGTGAATGTCATCTGTGAGAACTGGCGGTTGACCATGAAGATAACAGGCATAATTCTGATTGGGTGTGTGGGACTACTTGCCATAGGTAATCAGGCCTTTGCTGAGCCAAGTCTCAGTTCTCATCTGGGACAAATTAGCCCAATGCGGCAGGATTCCTTAAAAGCGCCTTCTCTCAACGACGTGCCGAGGCACGCATCGTCTTCAACGTCAGCCGAGACTGCCGTCGATGGGATTTCTCAATCGGTTCCACCCAATCCAACGTTGGAGCCGATGAGTGCACATTCCTATGATCCTTCAGGGCGGCGCGATCCGTTTGCGCCGGTGTTACAACAGTTGGGACTTGGACCAATCGATCCCACGTTGCCTCCGCTCCAGCGGGTCGGGCTCACGGAGATGAACCTGATTGCTGTGATTTGGGGGGCCTATGGCTATACGGCCATGGTTCAGACTCCTGATGGAAATGGCTATACGGTGCGTCGAGGTACGCGAGTCGGCCCCAACAATGGCGTGGTAAGTGCCGTGACGGAGAAAGGTATTGTGGTGCAAGAGCGGTTTACAGATGTGTACGGAAGCAAACAGGAGCGGGAATATGTCAAGCTCCTTCACCCGAAAGAGGGCGCAGAATGATACCTAAGCTGACCCCGACAACCACAGCATTCGTTCGCATGCTCTCTGCGGTGGGAGCGCTCACGGTCCCAATGGCCATACCGCTGGTAGGGGCATCAACCGACATTCCCATGATCGACATTGGCTCGCCCGCGATCTTGAAGGAAAAGCAGGCGCAGACCGTGACTCGCGTAGATGTTCAGCGAGGCATGGACGATATCCGTGTCGTCATCTCAGGTGATGGCAGACTGGCTCACGAGGTGACACGCCTTGATGAACGGCGTCTCATGATCGACATTCCCGGCGTGGTTTCTGCCCTACACGAGCCGGTCATCGCGGTCAATCACCAGATGTTGAAGCAAGTGCGTCTGGGTTATCATGCCGATAGAGTGCGGGTAGTATTGGATGTGGCAGGATCGGCGACCTACTCTGTCGAACCGCAGGGCGCAAATCTTACCGTGACGCTTCGAAAAGGCACAGGTGCGGAGGTAGGCGTAGATACAGATTCGCACCGTGGCGAGGCGGTCAAAATTATACAGCCGGAGAATTCTATTATGTTGCCGGTCCAGGCCGATACCACCTCTCGGGGAGCCAGGCGGGCCATGGCAGCGGTTCATCGGTCTTCGACGAACTTTCACGTGCAGCCTGTTCAGATGACCTCCGAGCCTGATAATGGCGAGAAAAGCTTGCCGAAGGAAGATCTGGTCGTTGGGGAAACGCGTTATGTTGGCCGACGCATATCGCTCGACTTCCAGCAGGCCGACATCAGTAACGTGCTGCGCCTCATTGCTGAAGTAAGCGGCTTTAACATGGTCGTCGGTGAAGGGGTCAAGAGCAAGGTCACGATGAAGCTTGTGAGTGTGCCCTGGGATCAAGCCCTCGATATGATTTTGAAGATGAACGGGCTGGGCAAGATCAGACAGGGCAATATTTTGTGGATCGATTCGCTGGCGAACATCGCTAAACAGGAGACTGAAGAAGCGCAAGCGAAGGATGCTAAGGTGAAAGCAGAGGAACTGGTTGATCGGGTGTTCTACGTTAGAAACCTCCAAGCACAGGAACTCATGACTTCGCTGCGGCAGTATTTGAGTCCGAGAGGGTTGATGCAATTCAGTTTGGGGACCAATGCCTTAATCGTCCGAGATACAGAAAGTAAGATTGGGATAATGAAACAGTTGGTCGATGGGCTCGATCTCGAAGTGCCGCAAGTTCAAATCGAAGCCAGGATTGTGCAAGCCGATACGACCTATTCTCGTTCATTGGGGGTTCAATGGGGTATCCAGAATGTGAACCAGCTCGGGTCTAATGCTGTGGCGAACTTCAGGACGGGTAATACTGGAACATTTGGGGCTCAAACATCGAATTTTCTGGTCAATCTTCCTGCCACGGTCGGAGGGTTGGTGGCAACTCCTGGTGCTGGCTTCACGATTGGGAGAACAGATGGAGCGCTGTTGGATGTACGGTTGTCGGCAGGTGAGTTGCTCGGTTTGAGTAAAGTCATCGCCTCACCGAAGGTTACGACTTTGGACAAGCGAGAGGCCAAAATCTCACAAGGGGAGTCGATTCCGTTCCAGACAACCTCCCTCCAAGGAACTCAGACGACCTTTGTGGATGCCAACTTGGAACTGACTGTGACACCTCAGATTACCTCAAGAGACCCCAAGGAAGTCGGTAAGCTCATCATGATGAAGGTTCGCGCAACAAGAAATGCAGTCGGCGCACGAAGCAATCCGGCTGGTCCCAGTATCGATCGCCGTGAAGCCACTACCCAGGTCAATATCCGCGATGGCGAGACCATGGTGATTGGCGGGGTTTTTATCGACTCGCAGAACAACAGTGTAGCCGGTATTCCCTACCTCTCTCGTGTACCTGTTCTGGGATGGCTTTTCAAAACGAAAACTGAGGCTGTGTCAAAACAAGAGCTGCTCATCTTCTTAACGCCTTCTATTGTCAAGACCAGCTAGTAACGTGTTGAAAAAATTTTCGTGGGTCACGGAACATGGTGCATAAAGCGCCAGATATGTGTGCGCCGCAAAAAAAATGGATAGTTAGTGATCGCATATCGTTTTTTCAGCCTGGCAAAAACGGTCATTTGAATTCTTCACTGATGAGGAACTCTCGCGTGGTGAGTGTTCACCGTTGATGCGTTGCCACGACTGCCCCAATGCATCCCCTCCCTCCAGTCTTCCGTGCATTTCCAACAAAATCTGGCTGTGATATTAACCAGCGACCGGCGATCTCCAGTAAATCTAAAACAGGTGCGTCTGAGGCTATAAAATACGATCTATTGATTTCGAGCCTTGCCTAAAACCTTCTAGTTTTCCAGTCATTGTGGTACCATCCCCTCCCGATGATTCCTTTCGCAATTCAGCATTGCCATAGGCGAAGTCGTTCGTGTATCTAGTGCTCAAATCAAACAGAGTCGAATGGGCGCCTGATATGGTCGGCCAATAGAGGCTATCGGTAACCATGGTTGGTGTGGCAGAACAGATTGTTCCCGTAACCTTGGAAGAGCGAAGTTACGACATCGTCCTGCATCCTGGGTTACTTGCTACGGTGGGCGAGAGGCTTCGAGCACTCACTACTTCTCCGAAAATCGGGGTGGTGACAGATCGGCATGTGGCAAGACGCTATCTTCAGGTTGTTCTCCGTTCACTTTGCAAGGCAGGATACGACCCGACACCGATTATTTTGCCGCCGGGGGAGCGGGCAAAGACGCTCAGCACAATGGCCAAGATCCTTGATGCCTTGGCGAGACAGAAGTTCGAACGTCAGTCTTTCTTGTTGGCCTTGGGTGGCGGAGTGGTTGGTGATATCGCCGGCTTTGCAGCCGCAGTCTATCAACGAGGAATCCCGTTTGTGCAAGTGCCGACGACCCTGGTGGCGCAGGTCGATTCGAGTGTCGGGGGTAAGACCGGTGTCGATCATCGATTAGGCAAAAATCTCATCGGAGCCTTTCACCAACCGCGCGCGGTATTGATCGATCCGCTCACGTTGCGTACTCTTCCACGCCGCGAGTGGATTGCTGGCCTCGCCGAAGTAATCAAATACGGCGTGATCGCCGATGAGGAGTTTTTCGGCTTTCTGGAGCAGAAAATTCCTGCGCTATTGAAACTCGATGAAGAGCCGGTGATCCGCGCGATCAAACGATCTTGTGAGATCAAAGCGCAGGTGGTTGTTACGGATGAGCGAGAGTCGGACCGCCGGCGCATTCTCAATTACGGCCACACAATTGGGCATGCATTAGAGTCCCTTTCGGGTTATCGTGGGCTGATCCATGGAGAAGCGGTAGGGATTGGGTTGGTCCAAGAGGCGGATTTGGCTTGTCACATGGGGCTTTGCGGGCGAGATGTTGTCGAGCGGATCAAAAGTTTAGTCCAGCGTGCCGGGTTGTGCGACCAAATGTCACATGCATCCTTTACGTCCCTCTGGGGCGCGATGCAACATGACAAAAAGGTCACCGGTGGGCAGGTTATCGGGGTCTGGCCAGTGCGGATTGGAAAAGTGGTCATGCAGCCGATCGAGAAGGAAGTCTGTGCGGCGTGGCTCCAGACTAAGCGAGGGCACGGGAATCGATCGTCGAGCGGGCGAGGAGCACCCAAGCATCCTGTCCGCCGCAAGGCTCGCGCAGGAAAGTAACGCTCTATGACGACCAAACGTACGCTATCTGTGGCTCACCTCCAGCAGGCACTGCGCGAAAAAACACGCGAAGTCGATGTGCTCCATCGGATTTCTGCGTCGATCAGCAACCAGCTGGATCTCGAAGCGATTCTCAAACATATCGTCGACGTCGTCGTCGAGGTTACGAAGGCGGATGCCTGCCTTCTCTATCTCTTGTCGGACAGCCAAGATGAACTGATTCTTCGGGCGTCGAAAAACCCTCATCCGAAACTGATTGGCCGCATTACGATCGGCTTAGGAGAAGGCATCACCGGGTGGGTCGCTCAGGAGCGGACGCGCGTGATCATTCCGAGTAATGCGAACGACGATCCGAGGTTCAAGTTCTTTCACAACCTTCCTGAAGACCGCTATCAAGCCTTTGTGTCTGTTCCGATTATGGCTAAAAAAGAAGTGGTCGGTGTGATCAATGTCCAACATAAGCGTCCCAAACGCTATCAGCCCGATGAGATTGCGCTGCTCTCGACCATCGCCAATCAAGTCGGAGGGGCGATCGAAAATGCGCGGCTCTACGATCAAATGCAACGCAAAGCCTTACAGGTGGAAACGCTGTCGCAAGTTTCGGAAACGGTGGCGTCCAACCGGTTGATCAAAGATGTGCTTGAGCTGTTGGTGACCATGACTGCGCAAATGATGAACTCCAAGATCTGCTCGATCATGCTTTTGGACGAAGCCAGCGGGGAGCTGCGAATCGCCTCGACACAAAGCCTCAGCGAACAATATCGCCGCAAGCCGAACCTGAAGGTTGGGCAGAGTATCATCGGCCGCGCCGTGAAAGAACGCCGGCCGATCATCGTGCTCGATGTGTCCACAGAGCGAGACTATATGTATCCGGAGATGGCCAAGAAGGAAGGGCTGTGCTCCTTGCTGTCGGTTCCGATGATGGTGCGGGATAAAGCGCTGGGCGTGATCAATAGTTACACATCCGCTCCGCACGTCTTCACCAGCGAAGAGGTCAAGTTGCTTCAGGCGATCGCCAATCAGGCCGCCATTGCCATTGAGCACACGACTTTGATCGAGAAGTCTCACGAGATGCAGGAGGCCCTGGCCGTTCGGAAGCTCATGGAGCGGGCCAAAGGCTATCTCATGCGCTCGAAGAAATTAACCGAAGAAGAGGCCTTCAAGCTTATCCAGCGGCAGAGCATGGATTTCAGGAAATCGATGCGTGAAATAGCCGAGGCCGTGCTCTTGGCCGGAGAGCTCGACCAGCGGGCTGAGAAACATCGGGGATAACAGAAGAAGAGCGTCGCCTATCCCCGGGGCAGGTCTTAAGGAGTCACCGGCTGGGTCTGCTTGGAAGATCCATTGTGCTTCTGCGGCGTTCGTTCAGCTTCCTGCCCGGCTAACTGCCGTTTGAGATCGCGCAGCTCTTTTCTCATGTCATTCCATTCACGCTCGCTAGGCTGAGTAGGCGTTTGCAGTGTCTCCGTTGTCGGCGCCGGAGCGGTGGTTCGTCCAGTCAGAGCCGCTGGTTCACCGGTGAGGACGTGAACTGGTGATGGCGCCTCTGAATCGGCGGAGAGTGACGCGAGTAGGCCATAGTCGATGACCAGTGTCATTTCGGTCGAGCACGCGTCACGATAACTGTCCGGCCGTTTTGCCGACTCAGGGGTAAAGATAACGGTGGGTGGTAGCGTTGGCTCGTCGGCTCCATTCCTGGAGAGTGAGATGAGCCAGGGTACAGTCAGGTACAGGGACTGTCGTGAAGCATAGAGTGAGCCTCGTGTCGATTCCGTCACCTCCGGTTGAACGACGCGAAATCCTACCTGCTGGTCCGATGCAGCCCTAGCGAGTCCTTCAACGAGGAGCGGCGCCAGGAACCCAACATCCTCGTCCCTAAATACCGGAACGGCTTCCGGCCGTCCAATGATCAAGTTTCCGAATAGCCCTCGGTTCTCCTTGGCGGCCACGCCGCGAAGAACCCGGGCCATCGTATCTACCGATACCGTGATGGGGTGAGTGGCTTGGAACGAACGATCGGGAATTCGTTCCACGTACACCGCTCCGCGGTCTGACTCATGTATTCTGAGGTCCAACTCAGGTCCTGTCGCGCAAGCAGACAAGGCCCAGGTAATTCCAGTCAGTAGGGCAAGAGCGAGTCGTGGACGATGAGACATCGTAGGCCTTGAAAGGTGGATCGCCCCGCAGTCTAGCATAATCGACACAGGCTATCAGCCGATAAGCCTGTGTCACCCGCTGAAGTCACCAGGCAATCCTTCTTCGCCAAAGACTCTCTGATGCGCTCGACAGAAGCTGATCGATGAAGAGGTTTTCACAGGGAATAGATTCGGTCTGCCAGGGAAGATTGAGAGCCGCGAGCTAAGGAGTCGATCGAGGTGCAGGCTTTGGAGCGGTTGAGGAGGTGGAACGTATCCGCTCCTCTTCTTGGTCGGCAAGCTTCTTCTTGATCTCTTGCATCTCCTTCCGAAGCTCGTCCACATCGGCATCTCGTTGAGTGGGAGCTCCCTTCGTAGGCATCGGCGATTGAGCAGACGTCGGTCGCAGATCCAATGCAGCAGGCATAGTGGCAAGTAGGCTGTAGTCGATCATGAGAGTGGCGTCCGTTGTGCGCGCGGTTCGATAGGTATCCGGCCGTTTTGCGGATTCCGGGATGAAGTGCACCGTGCGGTTGGACAATCCGGATAGATTGAAAGGTTGCCGATGAGCCATGCTTGTCGATTCGGTTCGATCGGTCCGGTGGCGATACTCGGTCAAGGTTAGATACAGCGATCGATTGTAGGCATAGAGCGAACCACCCGTCGCTTCAATGGATGTTTTTGCCTCTGACTGTTCTGACTCACAGACACCGGGGGAACGGACATCGGATACACAAAAGACCGCTCCGGCGAATTGCAATTGGGTCGGTGCGCCGATTTTGACGACACGAAAGCCGACCTGTTGGTCCGATGCGGCTCTGGTGAGCCCTTCGGCCAGGAGCGGAGCCAGGTATTCAACATCGTCGTCCCCAAATGCTCGAACGGCCTCCGGTTTGCCGACGGCCGGCTTCCCCACGATCCCTCGGCCATCTTGGACGACGATACCACGAAGGACACGAGCCATCGTCTCTGCCGATACTGTAACGGGGTGGGCGGCTTGAAAAGACCGATCGGGAATCCGTTCCACGTACACCGTTCCGCGATCGGACTCATGGAGCGTGAGGTCTAGATCAGGTCCCGTCGCGCAGGCAGACAAGACCAGAGTCATTCCGGCAAAGAGGAGATACGCGAACCGTGGATAATGAGACATAGCCGACTCGTACAATGTATGCCGATGGGTAGTCTAGCATAACTGATTGGGCGAGGACACCGGCATCCCTCCACGAGAGTGACCGAACAGCGACCACTGTAGATAGCAAGTTAACTTGTCCGGTTCTTCTCTTCGAGTCTTTCAGCCGTGCGCCGAAATTCTGTCGCGTACCGTTGGCCTAGGATGAACGATCGGCGGAACGTTCGACTGTGGGTCGGGCCTGGGTGGGCCTGTCCGGTCTCGATCAGCTGGCCCTCCGCGTGGTAGCGGGCTAAACACCGGGGGCCATGGAACACGGCCAAGGTCCCGTCCGGATAGGCGTGGACCCGCACCGTGACCTGCACATAATGGAACCGATGCGGATCCTGCGGAATCTGCAGGCTCAGGCCCTGATACCGCACGGTGTTGTCCTTGGCCACGACCCGCTCCTCTTGCACACAGAGGATCTCGGCGAGGTGCGGGCCGACCAATGGGATAAAGGCGGTGCCCGGTTCGGTCGCCCGCACCATAAACCGCTTGTTATGCTGGGGGAGGAACCGCTCGGTCAGGTACCGGTTGGCCGCCGCCATCTCGGTGATCCCCCAGGGCCAGCTCTTTGGACAGCCGGTCCTGTAGGGTCCGGAAGGCGCGCTCCGACCGGCCTCGTGCTTCCGGTGAATAGGCCGGAATCAGCGTCACCCCCAACTGCTGCAAGGCGCGATGCACCTGCGTCAGCCGGGTCTTGTCTACTTTCCCTCCAGCCTCGTCGGTGTGCCAGTAGTGGGAGCCCCGATCCGTATAGAGCGAACTAAATAGCCCCTTCGTCCCGATGACCTCCCGCAGACCGCGCAGGCTACTCAGGGTCCCTTCTTCTTCGACGAAGAAAGCGGAATAGAGCTCGCTGGTCGCATCATCCAGCGTCACGATCAAATCCCACTGACAGCCGGGCACCCACTCATGGGTCGAGCCGTCTAGGTGCAGCATCATGCCCGGCAAGGGTTTGCGAGGTCGCTTCTTGTGATGGGCCCCTCGTCGGGGCGCCCGGACCACATGTCCCGCGGCCTGTAACGTCTTCTTGGCCCAGCTATACGACCGCCTCCCGCCATGCTCGGTCTGCCAGCGCTCATGGAAATGCTTCACGGTCCAGCCGGTGTACCGGGTCTCATACCACGTCACCATACGCAACGCCTCGTCGACCGGCACCGCGCGACCCGAGAGCCGGCCGATCCGTCGATCCTGCAACCCCTCGGCCCCCTCCGTATGATAGCGCCCACTCCAGCGGTGAAAGGTCCGCTCGGTTACGCCCAGCATCTCGCCAGCCTCCGCCATCGTCAAGATCCGTTGCTGCCGCCGCTCATAGAGCTCCTCGAACCGCATCTGTCTCACCTCCTGTAGTACCCGTGCCCGCGTCATAGTGGCCCTCCTAGAGGGACCACCCTAAACCGGACAGATGATGTGCTATCTACAACCGAACAGCGACCACTTGACAGGAGAGCAGGAGACTCCGAAGATACACCCCTCAATTGCACAGGTCGAGTCGATGGACAACGACGTCCATCGATTCAGCCGGAATATAAGAAAAGGACAATGGCGTCCTGTCGGCACAGACGGATGACCGGAAGGGCCTTTCCCCCTGCCACAGCAAAGCTCTTCGCGGTACTCCGAGCGCAAGGCACGAACATCGTTCACGGGCATGGATTTGAATATTCCTGCTCTGTGTATCGAGGCGTGTCATGGATGTTGGTCAGTGAATCGTCTCGTTATGCCTGATGTGATGGCGCAATGAGCGAAAAGGAATATGACCATGCCTGAAGCCACGGCTCCTCGCCCCTATTCCTGGCTGCCGGTCCTTATCGGCGTGCTGACGGTTGTCATGTTGACCATCGGCACACTGGCGTTCCGTTATGTCGAAACCCGCATGGTGGCGACAGCAGGCGAAACCCTCGCTCAAACAGCCGCTGAAGTCTCGGACAAGCTGGATCGATTCCTCGTTGAACGGCACGGCGATGTGCTGATGATGGCGAAGACGTTCAGCGTGCAATCGAACAATCAGGAATTTCAGTCGGCCTATATCGCAGGGGTGAGGGCCGCGTACCCGGACTATTTATGGATTGGCGCGACAGACGAGCGAGGAAAGATTGTCGTCGCCACAGACCCGGACACGGTGGGACGCGACTACAGCTCCGAGTCTTGGTTTCAAGCCGTGCGCAAAGGGCAAGGGGTTCATATGGGGGACGTAGAGCCATTCGCAGTGATGGGTGGTCCTGACGCCATAGCCGTGACAGCTCCCATCACCGGCCCACGCGGGGAATTCCAGGGGGTGGTGACGACAAGGGTGGGGATTCCAGGACTTGAAGACGTCATGACGAGGACCCTTCTGGCGTTTCGGCAGCGGGAAGGATTTTGGGGCGCCTTGGAATACCAGTTTCTGACCGAGAAGGGGATTGCTTTTATCGACTCCGATCTCGACCACAAAGGCAACGTCAATCTCAAACAACTTCGCCTTCCGTCGGTGCTGTTGAGCGAACAGTCTCTGTTCGGCTACGTCGAGGAAGAGCACAAGCGTCGCCATGTGCCGGTCATTACCGGCTATGCCAGAACACTGAGCCATGATGGCAGTGTTGAGAGTCTGCACTGGACGGTGCTCATGCGCATGGATCGGCGCGATGTGCTGGCGCCGATTCGAGAAGTCCTCTGGAATCTTGGCCTGGCTGGCGGCGCCGTGGTGGTTCCGGCGTTTGGTCTCCTAGTATGGACCGTGACCCGCGTGAAGAAGGAATATCGGCGGGCGCAGCAGGAGCGTGCGCTTGCCAGGGATGCTGAAGCGTCGTTGCGTAAGAGCGAGGCGCACACGCGGAACATTGTCGAAATGGCGCTCGATGGCTTTATCGGGATGGATGCCGTCGGCACGATCACCGACTGGAACGTTCAAGCGGAACAGATATTCGGCTGGCCCAGGCAAGAGGCCATCGGGCGGCCCCTCTCCGCGACGATTATCCCTGCGCAGCATCAGGAAGCCCATGAGCAGGGATTACGTCGCTTCCTCGCGACCGGCGTAGGACCGATCCTGAACACCAGGGTCGAAATCACAGGCATGCATCGCGATGGGCGAGAGATTCCGATAGAGTTGGCCATTTCCCCATCCTTGGGGCAAGGAAGCGTCTACACGTTCAGCGCGTTCGTGCGGGATATCTCGGCGCGGAGGCTGACGGAGCAGCAGAGCCGCGCGCACGAAGAGGAGCTGCAACGGCTCAATGAGGCGTTGGATAGGCGTGTGCAGGCGAGAACAGAGGAATTGGCCACCGTGAACGAGTCACTGGTTGCGGAAGTGTCCGAGCGGATACAGACTCAGGTATCGCTTGAGCGCAGCAGGCAAGACTTGCAGAAGTTGGCATTCGAGTTGTTGCGTGTACAGGAAGATGAGCGTCGCCGAATTTCACGCGATTTGCACGATGACATCAATCAACGGCTCGCGCTTCTTGCCATGGATATTGAAGCGGTGGGACGCAGGCTTGATTCCCCAACAGATCACGTGGGCCGGGCCGTCCAAGAGATACAAGATCGGGTTGTGGAGTTGTCCGATGTGGTGCGGCACTTGGCCTATCAGCTTCACCCCTCCATTCTCGATGACCTCGGCCTTCCGATCGCGTTGCAACGGTTGGTGGAAGACGTCACCGCTCGAAGCCATATCCAAGGGAGCTTTGGACACAGGAATATGCCTCCAACCGTCCCTCAGGAGATCGCGAGCTGTCTCTATCGCGTCACGCAAGAAAGTCTCAACAACGTGGTTCGCCATGCAGAGGCCACTCGCGTCGATGTGGAACTGACCGGAAATCACACTGAGCTGGTGATGACGATTACAGATAATGGAGTGGGGTTCGATTCGGACCAACCGAGGAACGGATCGCATGGGCTGGGGCTGCTCGGCATGAAAGAGCGAGTCGCGTTGGTTCAGGGGAACTTGCATGTCGTGTCCGCAGTGGGGAAGGGAACGAAGGTGCAAGTGGTAGTGCTCGTTCCAGAGGGGGCGATATGAGTAAGCCTCGAGTTCTGTTGGGCGACGACCATACGCTGGTATTGGACGGGTTCCGGAAGCTCTTGGAAGATGAATGTGAGATCGTCGGCGTGGCGGAGGATGGCCGTACGTTGCTTCGAATGGCCCAGGAACTTCAACCGGACATTGCCACTCTCGATATCTCGATGCCGGAGCTCAATGGGATCGATGCCGCGAGGAGGTTGAAAAAAATATTGCCTCGCACCAAGCTGATCTTCGTGACGATGCACGCCGATCAAGCCTATGTGAATGAAGCGTTCAAGGCTGGCGCCTCCGGCTATCTGCTCAAACGATCCGCCGGGTCAGAATTGCTCCAAGCTATCCAATCAGTCATGACCGGACAATGCTATGTGACTCCCTTGGTCGCCAAAGGTCTGGTGCAGTCGGCTATTACAGGGAGGATGCCGGCGGTGTTGAGGGACAAGTCCTTGACTGCGCGCCAGCGAGAAGTCTTGCAGCTCGTCGCTGAAGGGAAGACAGTCAAAGAGATTGCGTCGATCCTTACTCTTTCACCAAAGACCGTCGAGTTTCATAAATCGCAGATCATGGGGCTGCTCGATCTTCACACGACGGCGGAGCTGACAAAGTATGCCCTTGTCCATGGACTTCTGGCATCGGAGTAAGTGCGATAGGCGTGACTCGAAGGCTGAAGGCTGAAGGTCGGAGTTCGAAATTCCGAACACTTCAGCCTTCAGCCTCGCCCTAACCTTCAGTCTTCTTACCTCGCCCGTCTTGCCTAGGGAGATTGCCTCACAGACCTAGGGCACCAGCGCACTCGATGAATTTGAATTTGGCACGAACTACGTCATTAGCGGTCACAATGCCCGCATCTCGGCATTCTGGCGGACTGGCAGTCTGGCCCCTGCTGGTGGGCCTACGACACGCGGCGCCATTGCGGGAGGTCCGCATCAAGATTCTTTCAATCTGGCGTTGCAACTACAGTATTAAAACAGTGGGGTGGTTGAGAGAAGTTTTATAGCGACGTGTTCTTTCGGTCGAGCTGACACAACACTTACTTGTGAGTGAAAGGAGTCCGATCATGGCAACGAACAAACCCGACGAGAACAACCCGGCTGAGCCGGGTACGGATGCTGCGCCTGAGGCGGGCTCCTCGCGGCGTGAGCTTTTGGTGAAAGGCGGCAAGGTCGTGGCCGGCATAGGGGTTGCCGCTTTGCTCGGCAACCTGGGCAACTGGGCCCTGTCCTATGCGGCGGATAAGGAGCCGATCAAGATCGGTATCCTGCATTCGCTCAGCGGCACGATGGCCATCAGCGAAGTGTCGCTCCGCGACACAGTGATGATGGCGGTGGAAGAGATCAACGCCAAAGGCGGGGTGATGGGCCGGATGATCAAGCCGGTCGTCGTCGATCCAGCCTCGAATTGGGATCTCTTTGCCGAAAAGGCCAAGCAGCTGCTGCTGCAGGATAAGGTCTCGGTCACCTTCGGCTGTTGGACCTCGGTCAGCCGCAAGTCCGTTCTGCCGGTGTTCGAGAAGAACAACGGCTTACTATTCTATCCCGTGCAGTATGAGGGAGAAGAATGTTCGCGCAATGTCTTTTACACGGGAGCGGCGCCGAACCAGCAGGCTGTGCCGGCGGTGGATTATCTGATGAGCAAAGAGGGTGGCGGGTTTACGAAGTTCTATCTGCTCGGGACCGATTACGTCTATCCTCGCACCACTAACAAGATTTTGAGAGCGATGCTCCTGGCGAAGAAAGTCCCGGCGGACAAGATTATGGAAGAGTACACGCCGTTCCACCATCAGGACTACCAAACCATCTGCGGCAAGCTGAAAAAATTCGCCGCAGGCGGAGGGGCCGCCGTGATCAGCACGATCAACGGCGACAGCAACGTGCCGTTCTACAAGGAGTTTGCGAACCAAGGGTTGCGGGCCGAAGACGCTCCAATCATGGCCTTCAGCGTGGCGGAAGACGAGTTGCGCGGGATGGACACGTCCGCGCTGGTCGGGCATCTGGCTGCGTGGAACTATTATCAAAGCGTGGATACGCCGCAAAATAAGCAGTTCGTGGCGAATTTCAAGGCCTACTGTAAGAAGAACAACCTGCCGGACGGAGACAAGCGGGTCACGGACGATCCGATCGAAGCCGCCTATTTTGGTGTGTATATCTGGAAGCAAGCAGTCGAAAAGGCCGGGACGGCTGATGTCGACAAGGTCCGAAAGGCGGTCTATGGCAGCAAGTTCCTGGCGCCGGGCGGCGAGATTATGATGGATGCTGCCAATCACCACACCTATAGACCGGTGCTCATCGGTGAGATCCTGGCGGACGGGCAGTTCAAGGTGGTTTCCCGTTCACCGGGACTGGTGAAGCCGGAACCCTGGAGCGAATTTACCAATCCAGACAAGGGCTGCGACTGGGTCGGTCATCAAGGGACCTATCAAAAATAGGATCGCGCGTTAGAGGGGGCTGTCGGCAGCCCTCTCTACGAGGGCGAATGCAGTTGGCGAGACTGGAGGTCTACGTTATTCGTGTGTCTTGTGAAGGAGTATGTACCGTCATGACCCTATCTCTGTGCCGCCTCGTGACAGTTCTCGGTATGGTAGGACTGGTGTTGTGTTCCTGGCAGAGTTGGACGATCGCAGCGGATGGGCCTCCCGTCTCTTCTCCCTCGGTCTCTTCTTCCCTAGAACAAGCGCTCAACCAGGTTAGCAGCGAGGACGAATCCGTCCGCAACGCGGCAATTCGTCTATTGCTCGAACAGGGCGATGCCACTCTGGTTCCTCGGTTGGAGGAGATCCGAGCCAATGCAAGCCGAGGCATCCGGCAGGCCATCAAGCCGCTGATGGATCTCCTCAAGAATCGGGCGAAACTCGCCAGCCCCGACAGCGATGTTCGCCGGTCGGCGGCGACGGATCTCGGCTCCTCCGGGAATCCCTTGGCGATTCCGTGGCTGGATGCCGCCAAGGTGAATGAGTCGAATAAGTGGGTGCGCTATACGATGGAAGAGTCTTCGGCGCTGATCAAGTTGGCATCGGACGACCCGTCGATCAAAGCTGCCGCAGCTGAGATGCTCGGCGAACTCTATAGTCAGAATGGGGTGCCCGCCTTGAAGGAACTGGTCGCGGCTGGTGCTGTAGCAGAAGCGACCGAACAGCAGAAGGCCATGGCGAAGGCCGCCGATGCCGCGATTGACCGAATTGAAACCTGGGGCGACTGGGCGAACGCGATTGAAACGATCTTCCGTGGAATCAGCCTTAGTTCAATCCTCTTGATCATGTCGCTGGGTCTGGCGATCGTGTTTGGGTTGATGGGCGTCATCAATATGGCCCATGGCGAGCTGATGATGGTCGGCGCCTATGCAACGTTTGTCACACAGCAATGTTTCATGTCCTGGTTTTCGCCCGATGTCTTTGGCTGGTATTTTCTTGTGGCATTGCCGGTCGCGTTTCTTGCGGCTGCCGGCTCAGGATTCCTGCTGGAGGCGACGGTCATCCGGTTTCTCTACGGACGTCCGCTTGAAACCATGCTGGCAACCTGGGGAGTGAGTTTGGTCCTCATGCAGGCGGCCCGGGTCTATTTCGGCGATCTCACGGCTGTGATCGCTCCAGGACCGCTCCGAGGCGGCGCGCAAGTCATGGTCGGGGTCTACCTGCCGTATAACCGGATCTTCATCATCGCGCTCTCGATCGTCTGCGTGCTGGGGATTTACTTCACCCTCTTTAAATCGAATCTCGGATTACGCGTGCGGGCCGTGACCCAAAATCGGAATATGAGCGCCTGTCTCGGCATCCCGACCAGAAAAGTCGATTCCTACACCTTTGCCTTCGGGTCGGGGCTGGCGGGCATCGCGGGCTGGGCGCTCACGATGGTGGGGAATGTCGATCCAGGCCTCGGTCAGAACTATATCGTCGATGCCTTCATGGTGGTGGTCACCGGCGGGGTTGGGAAGCTGGCCGGCACGATCGTCGCCTCGCTGGGAATCGGCGGATTGAACAAACTAATCGAGCCTGGCTTCGGCGCCGTGTACGGGAAGGTCCTCATCCTCGTGATGGTGATTCTGTTCCTGCAGTGGCGGCCGTCTGGATTGTTTGCCATGAAGGGGCGAGATGCCGATTGAGGGGGGACTGGCTCCACCGTCCGACTTTGGCGAGCTCCTCTCGCAAGCTCGAGGCCTGAGCCTGTCGAAGGCAGTCGAGCCGCAACGATGCCTGTCCCCAACAGAGAACAGAGAAGACGATGAGTGAAGGAACAACCGACAAGAATCGCGGCGGAGGGCTAGGCTTCTGGGTCGTCGGTGGCATTCTGCTTCTGGTCATGCCGGCGCTGAACATATTGCCGCCGGAAGACTCCTGGTTTCACCTCTCCGATTTCAGCCTGAACCGGTTCGGAAAATTTCTCGCCTTTGCAATTTTGGCTCTTGGACTCGATCTTATCTGGGGCTACACCGGCATCTTGAGCTTGGGGCAAGGGGTATTTTTCGGATTAGGCGCCTACTGCATGGGCATGCACATGATGCTCACGATCGGGAAAGAGAGCGTCTATGGCAGCGACCTGCCGGATTTCATGGTCTGGAATCAGGTGAAAGAGCTGCCGTTGTTCTGGAAACCGTTCCACAGTTTTCCTGTGGCGCTCATTGGCGCGATCCTGGTGCCGATGACGTTTGCATTGATATTCGGATTTTTCGCTTTTCGAAGCCGCATCAAAGGCGTCTATTTCGCGATCATTACGCAGGCGCTGGCTCTCGCCGCCTGGCTGGTCTTCAATCGGAACGATACGAATCTCGGCGGCACGAACGGATTGACCGATTTCAAGCAGGTGATCGGGTATCGGCTCTCCGAACCAGGCACGCAACGAGTATTGTATATCATTACCGTGCTCTGCCTTGGCGCATCCTATTTCTTGTGCCAGTGGATCATTCGCTCGCGGGCCGGTCGAGTGCTGGTTGCCGTTCGGGACAGCGAGAAGCGTGTCGTTTTCTCCGGGTATACGCCACCCAACTACAAACTGTTCGTCTTTGTCGTGTCCGCGGGCCTAGCTGGATTGGCAGGGTTGCTGTATGCCCCGCAGGTCGGCATCATCACGCCGGCGCAGATCGGGGTGCTGCCGTCGCTTGAAATGGTCATTTGGGTGGCGGTCTGTCGCACGGTCAGAAGCAATGGCTCGAAATCGGCATGGTGATTTTGCAAGACCCCTCCTTGCTCCTCGTCGACGAGCCGGTCGCGGGGATGACGGACAAGGAAACGGAACAGACGGGGCAATTGCTCCAATCGTTGGCGGAGAAGCACGCGATCATCGTCATCGAACACGATATGGAATTCGTCCGGCAGATCGCGCGCATTGTGACGGTGTTGCACGAAGGCACCGTCATTTGCGAAGGCACCGTCGAGAAAGTGCAGGCAGATGATCGCGTCAGGGAAATCTATTTAGGTAGACAAAAGGTCGCTCATTAGCAGATGGATAGTGAAGTGTAACTCGCAATCTCTCTTGCATTTCACATTTCACGCTTCATGTTTCACGCTTCACGGAATTCGCCATGCTTCAACTTGACAAGATCAATGCCTACTACGGTGAAAGCCACATTCTTCGGGATGTGTCTTTTACGATCGACCCCGGAGAGGTCGTGTGTCTTATGGGCCGGAACGGGGTCGGCAAAACGACCACGCTGAAAGTATTGACCGGCCTCTTGCCTGCGAGATCGGGGCGGATGTTGTTCGATGGGAAGGATGTCACGAAGGCGCCGACCGATCAGAGAGCGCGCAGCGGGTTGGCTTGTGTGCCACAGGGCCGGGAGATTCTTCCTCACTTGACGGTACGGGAGAATTTGTTGCTCGGATTTTGGGCAAGGTCCGACAGACCGAACGGGACGGTCGAGAAAACCGCGTTCGACGAAGTCTACCACCTCTTTCCCAAGCTCACACAAATTCTCAATCGCCCGGGCGGTGTCTTGAGCGGCGGCGAGCAGCAGCAGCTGGCGATCGGCCGCGCAATCTTGTCGAATCCCAAGCTGCTCTTGCTCGATGAGCCGACGGAAGGCATTCAGCCGTCGATCGTAGATCAAATTGAAGATGTCATTATTGGATTCAAACAGCAGCGCCGGTTCGCCATCTTGTTGGTCGAGCAGGGGCTCCACTTTGCCGCTCGCCTAGCGGAGAAATATGTGGTGATGGCCAAAGGGGCGGTGGTGGTGGCGGGAAAAAGTACTGAGTTGACAGCGGAACAGGTGAAGCAGTATTTGACGGTGTAGCAAAGCAGAAGTGGGGTGGCCAGACGGGTCTCTTTACTCGCGGAACGCGCACGCTCAGAAGGTGCTCGTTCGACGCGCGCAGTAGAGTCCCGCCCGGCCACCCCACTGAGGTGATAGCCTCGTCCACCGTCTGGGGAAGAAAGGGAGAAGAGGGGATGGTCAGGATGACTTCTATGCTCTCAGACCTCGCAGTTGAAGTCACTCTGACCACCCCGGTACTATTCTGGGCCTCAATTGAGTCGAGGAGGCGAGTTTATGTTCCGCGCCATTGACCATAGATCATTGACCATTGACGAGGCTTGGCCATGCATCTGACACCGAGAGAACAAGAGAAGCTTCTGATTTATGTTGCGGCAAATTTGGCCAAGGAACGGAAGGGGCGTGGATTGAAGCTGAACCATCCTGAAGCGGTTGCGTTTATTACAGCCGCGATTCTGGAAGGCATTCGTGACGGGCGTTCTGTGTCGGACCTCATGAGTCATGGCGCCACGTTGTTGAGGAAGAAAGATGTGATGCCCGGTGTGGCGGAGATGATTCCGGAATTGCAAGTTGAGGGTACGTTTCCGGATGGGACGAAACTAGTCACTGTTCATGAACCGATTCGATAGGTGAATCGATGAAAAAGAAGGCCAGCGCTAAAGTGAAACCAACAAAGCGAAGAGTCAAGAGTCGTGCTGCCAAGAAGGGCTCGATTCAGCTTTCCGATGTGATTCCTGGTGAAATCATTCTTGGTGAAGGCGACATTGTTGCGTTCAATGGCCGTCAGACTGTTGAGCTTCTCGTCGCCAATACCGGTGATCGGCCGATTCAGGTCGGGTCGCATTGTCATTTCTTTGAAGCCAATCGCGCGCTGCGGTTCGATCGAGAGAAGGCCTATGGGTTTCGATTGCAAGTTCCGGCTGGCACTGCGGTGAGGTTCGAGCCGGGTGAAGACAAGCAGGTGACGCTGGTTTCAATAGGCGGCAATCGGGTGGCTTATGGGATCAATGGACTGGTGAATGGCCGTTTGGATGATCCAACCGTGAAAGCCAAAGCCATGACTGTTGCCCGCGAAGCCGGCTTTATCTCGAAGGAGAAGGCTCGATGAAGATTCCTCGGCGGCAATACAACGACCTCTACGGACCGACGGTGGGGGATCGCATTCGCCTGGCTGACACGGATCTCATGATCGAGATCACGCGCGATCTGACAGTGCCCGGTGAAGAGGCCAAGTTCGGAGGAGGCAAGGTCATCCGCGACGGCATGGGACAATCGCCTGCGGCCACTCGCGCGAAGGGCGCGCTCGACCTCGTGATTACCAATGCGATCATCATCGATTGGTGGGGAATCGTCAAAGCCGACATCGGTATCCGTGAGGGGCGCATCTTCGGTATCGGCAAGGCCGGGAATCCTGATTTGATGGAAGGTGTGACGAAAGGAATGGAGGTCGGCGCTTGTACCGAAGTGCTTTCGGCTGAAGGCAAGATCATCACGGCGGGTGGTATCGACACGCACATTCATTTCATCTGTCCGCAGATCATCACGGAAGCGATAGCAAACGGAATGACCACATTGATCGGTGGTGGGACCGGCCCAGCGACTGGCACGAATGCTACAACCTGCACGCCTGGTGCATGGAATATCCATCGTATGTTGGAAGCGGCCGATGGGTTCCCGATCAATCTTGGTTTTCTCGGGAAGGGCAATTCATCATTGCCGGAGGGACTTCGCGAACAGGTCGAGGCCGGTGCCATCGGGCTCAAGTTGCACGAAGACTGGGGCACCACGCCGGCGGCGATTTCAACCTGCCTCGATGTCGCGGAAGAATTCGATGTCCAAGTCGCCATCCACACCGATACGTTGAACGAAGCAGGGTTTGTCGAAGATACGATTAAAGCGTTCAAAGGACGGACGATTCACTCGTTTCATACGGAAGGCGCCGGTGGGGGGCATGCTCCCGACATCATCAAGGTCTGCGGTGAGCCCAACGTATTGCCCTCGTCCACAAATCCCACGATGCCGTTCACGGTGAATACGATGGACGAGCATCTTGACATGCTCATGGTCTGTCATCATTTAAATCCTCGTGTGCCGGAGGATATCGCCTTTGCTGAATCGCGCATTCGCCGCGAGACCATTGCAGCGGAGGATATCCTGCACGACATGGGGGCGATCAGCATCATGTCGTCCGACTCACAGGCGATGGGGCGCGTGGGCGAAGTCATTATTCGCACGTGGCAGACGGCGCACAAAATGAAAGTGCAGCGAGGACATCTGTCGCAGACCGCAGCGGAAAAGTTGTCCGGTGCGAACGATAATTTCCGTGCGCGGCGCTATATCGCAAAGTACACGATCAATCCGGCGATTGCGCACGGCATCGGGCACGAAGTGGGCTCAGTCGAAGTCGGTAAGTTGGCGGATCTCGTCCTGTGGAAGCCCGCTTTTTTCGGTGTGAAGCCTGAAATAGTTTTAAAGGGTGGCTTCCCCATGTCTGCCGCCATGGGAGATCCGAATGCGTCTATCCCAACGCCGCAGCCGGTCTTGACCAGACCCATGTTCGGAAGCTTTGGCCGCGCGCCGTTTTCTACGAGCCTGACGTTTCTTTCAAAAGCCGCAATAGAGCACGAGGTGCATAAGTCGCTCGGGTTGCAGAAACACGTGGCGGCGGTGAAGCAATGCCGTGGGATCGGCAAGCGCGATATGAAACTGAACGATTCGTTGCCGCGCATTGAGGTCGATCCGGAAACCTATGTGGTGAAAGCCGACGGGCAAATCTTGAAATGTGACCCCATGGCCGTATTGCCGATGGCGCAGCGGTATTTCCTGTTCTAACGGCTGCTGAAAACGCCGCCCAGCTTCGTTCTCGCCTCGAAAGCCTCCTCAACGTACCCCACTTGAGGAAAGAGCTGTCTTGGCAGCTCGGGGCGGGTGGGTGAGGAATGGTACGCCTCCGGGGCTTTCTTCGGCTCGGCCTTGCTGGACAACGTTTTGAGCAGCCTCGCGGTTAGGGATATTCTACGGAGAGTGACCATCCGAGTCATACGATGAATACTCTTTCGCTTCTGAACGGTCTTCGATTCGTCGACAGTTTTTTTCCGTCAGGAGGCTATGCCTTCTCGTCGGGGCTGGAGGCGGCGGTGCAGGGTGGTGCGGTTCGGAATGCGGAAGAGCTGTCACAGTATGTCGTTGAGTTGCTCACGACCGGAATAGGCGAGCGTGAAGCAGTAGCAGTGGGATTAGCGCATGAGGCCTCTGCTTCCGGCTCCTTGGAAACAGCCATCGCGGTGGATCGAGAACTGGAGGCGATGAAGCTCGGCTATGAATCACGAACAGCCAGCCGGCAGATGGGACGTCAAGTCATACGGCTGGCCGCAAGCCAGCAGGCGAGACATCCCCTCATCGAAGATTATCTCGCGGCGGTTGAAGCTGAACGGACGCCGGGACATTTGGCCGTGAGTTTCGGCCTCACGCTGGCGGTGGCCGGGTGGTCGAAGGAAGATACCATTGCCGCGTTTCTATACCACACCGCGACGGGTTTCGTAGCGGCGGCGATGAAACTGATGCCGATCGGTCAACGCGAGGGCCAGCGTCTGTTGGAAAGCTGGATCGAGATCATCGAACGTGTAAGCAGACAGGTAGCGCAGCAGCGAATGCTCCACTCCTGGTCTCCGGTTCAAGACATCTACGCTATGCGGCACAGCCGGTTGGAATCGAGACTATTTCGCTCCTAAGACCAGAAGCCATCAATTCTTTCTATGCATCGAGCAGATGAACATCTTTGTGGCAATGGCCGCGTCACGGCGGCACGGGCGCGTCATATTCCAGTGGTTGGTGTCGGCGGGCCGGTGGGGTCTGGAAAGACGGCGCTGGTCGAAGCGCTCTGTCTCCGTCTGCGCGATCGCGTGAGTTTGGCGGTGGTCACGAACGACATCTTTACAAAAGAGGATGCCGAGTTTCTGACGCGCCGGGGCGCGCTCCCGCAAGACCGCATTCTGGGCGTCGAGACCGGAGGCTGTCCTCATACGGCGATTCGTGAAGATGCCTCGCACAATCAGGAGGCGCTGGACGATTTGCTCAAGCGCCATCCTGATGTCGAACTGATGTTTGTCGAGAGCGGCGGCGACAATCTGGCCGCCACCTTCAGCCCTGAATTGGCCGACAAAGTGATCTATGTCATCGATGTGGCTGCAGGCGATAAAATCCCGCGCAAGGGTGGTCCTGGTATTACTCGCTCGGATCTGCTGGTGATCAACAAAATCGATCTCGCGCAGCACGTCGGCGCCGACTTGTCCGTCATGGATCGAGACAGCAAGCGGATGCGAGGCGACTTGCCCTATCTCTTTACGAATCTCAAGACAGGGCAGGGGCTTGAGCAGGTGATTGCTTGGGTTAAGTTGCTCTTGCCGCATGGTGTACATCGTCATTAGTGCGGCTTCGTGACCATGGGGTTTATTTGGTTTGTTTTGTTATTTGGTTGAACTCAACCCACCAAGATTAACTACAAAACTAAATGAGCCATACAAACCACATCAACCAATCCACACTCGACGGCGTCGGTCGGCGAGGAGCTCTGGCGTATGAGTTCGAGCGGTCGGGCTTGCGTACGGTCCTCACGCGCTCGTCTTGCACGAGTCCCTGGCATCACTTTCCTCCTTCGTATCTCGACGACAGCGGGTGCGCCTATACGTGGCTTGTGAATCCGTCGGGCGGCTTGGTCGGCGGCGACCATCTGTCGGTGGAGGTGCAGCTCCATGCGCAGTCTCATGTCTTGTTGACCAGCCCTTCTGCGAATCGTGTGTATCGAAGTCTTACTCAACCATCTGTGCAAGCGGTTCGCCTGTCGGTCGGCCCTGACGCTCGACTGGAATGGTTGCCCGAAGTCACGATCCCCTTTGCCGGCTCTCGCTTCCGCCAATCGATCCATGTGGATCTTGCGCCAGGCGCGACGGTGGTCCTGTGGGATTCGATGGCATCGGGTCGAGTTGCCAGGCAGGAACGCTGGGCGTTCACCTCGGTTGAGAACGAAATCTGCATCACAACGCCACAAGGAGGGTCGCTCGTCGAACGGTATCACGTGGCCCCAGGCCGACTGCTCGAAGCTGTAGGTCTCGCCGGGAACTGGGACTATGTGGCGTCGCTCTTTGTCATCGGCGATGCGGTCGGCGCCGATGTCTGGAAGAGGCTCGACACAGCGCTCGCTGCTATTCTTGAACTGCGTCCAGGCTTGGTGCTGGGGGCGGTTTCGTTCCCTGCAGCTCCTGGTCTGGCGGTCAAATTGGTTGCTCGGACTGCGCCGGACTTGACTGCAACGCTGGAATCGCTCTGGGCGGCAGTTCGGAAAGAACTGTGGGGTCTTGCTCAAGCCGCAGTTTATTGCGGATAACCGCCGCGCGCTTCAGGAAATCACCCGCTCTTGCCGAGGCCTCGCTGCGGTAGTGGGCTATGTCAGCCAGAGCGATGGGGTCGATCCGAAGCAAGCCCGCTCGTCGATAGTGCAGGCCGGCGCGCACGACCTCTTCAATGCAGCAGCGGTCATCGCAGACCAGAAGCTCATCACGACCTATTGCAAGTGGTACTTGCCGAATTACGGTGTGTTCGACGAAAGCCGCTATTTTCATCCAGGCCGACGGCTGCCGCTTATTCGGCTGCGCGGCACGGTGGTCGGGGTCAACATTTGCGAGGATGTCTGGCTCCCGGATGGTCCAACCGGTTTCCAGGCGGCAGCCGGCGCCGAAGTGATTGTGAACGTCAATGCGTCGCCGTTTCATTTGGGCAAGAGTATCGTGCGTGAGCAGATGTTGGCGACCCGCGCGAGAGAACATGGAGTGGTGCTCACCTACACGAATGCGGTCGGCGGTCAGGATGAGCTGGTCTTCGACGGGAACAGTGTGATCCTGGACCACCAGGGCGAAGTGATCGCACGGGGAAAAGCGTTCGAGGAAGATCTAATCGTCGCCGACCTCAACATCGAGGCGGTCGCGCGGGCGAGACGAACCGTCCGGAAAAAGCCGTTGCCCAGATCCGTTGCCTCTGCGGTAGAGGTCTATGCCGCGCCGCTTCCATCTGTTCCAAAAGCCCGGGTGCGCGCGGTCCCCGATGTGGCAGTAGCCTTGGACCCTCTGGAGGAAGTCTATCGGGCCCTCACGCTGGGGGTGCGTGACTACGTGAGGAAAAACGGATTTACGCGTGCCGTCATCGGTTTGAGCGGTGGGGTAGATTCGGCTCTGACCGCCGTGATCGCCGTGGATGCGCTTGGCGCCGAGAATGTGAGGGGTCTGTTCATGCCGTCACCCTACACGTCGAAAGACAGCTACGACGATGTCGCTGAATTGGGAACGCAACTGGCCATCTCCGTCCGGACGATTCCTATCACGACGCTGTTCGACAGCTATCGGGGCGTGCTCGCTGAGACGTTTGAGGGGCATGGGCCTGATACGACGGAAGAGAATCTCCAAGCCAGGATACGGGGCAATCTCCTCATGGCCTTCTCCAATAAATTCGGCCATCTGGTGCTCACAACCGGCAACAAGAGCGAGATGAGTGTGGGATATGCCACATTGTACGGCGATATGGCCGGCGGTTTTGCCGTAATCAAAGATGTGCCCAAGACGATGGTCTATGATCTGAAGCGGGATATGACCGTGCCACGGTGGCTCGTGTCATGAAGATGGTGGACGGCAGCGAGTACAAACGCCGGCAGGCGCCGATCGGGATCAAGATTACTCATCGGGCCTTGGGGAAGGATCGGCGGATGCCGATTACGAATGGCTATCGGAACTCGTAGGGATGCAGGGGGTAAGGCTGAAGGGGTTCAGGCTGTGGACCGAAGGCTGTTAGGCTGAAGAGATTCAGACTGAAGTGTTCAGGGTTCTGACCTTCAGGATTCAGCCTTCTGCCTATCAACCTCCATTTTATTGCTTCGGTTTCTGGCTGCCGAGTTGTTTTTGGATGGATTCCAGTTGCTTCTTGAGGGTTTCCACTTCCTGGGCCAAGGCTTCTGTGTTTCGAGCCTGGGCATCGGCGGCACGGGCTTGGGCTTCGGCGACGCTAGCCCGGACTTCTGCGGCGCGCGCGGCTTCCAGCGATTCGCTGACCGAAGCGGTCCCGCCTTCTACCTGAGGTGCCGCTCGCTTTTTGGCTTCGAGATTGTGCCAGGCTTGTTGCAGCAGCTGGTAATCGATTACAAGAAACCTGTCGGTCGGTTTTCCCCCTGTCGGCGGATCGAAAGTATCGGGCCGTTCCGCTGCCTTTGGAGTGAACACGAGAATGTGGTTTCGGAGACCTGAAGAATCCGGTGGGCGGGATCGATAGGACATATCGCCTAACATCAGGTTCGCCCGCATCGGCGAATATCGATATTGGGAAAGAGTGACGAACAGTTGCCGGCCATAAGCATAGAGAGAGCCGGTGGTGGTTTCCGTGCTCGATGACTCCAGCATAGAACCTTGATGTGTCGTCTGACTGCGAAACTCGACGCGCTGATTCGGCGATGCTGTGCGTAAACCTTCTGACAACAGTGGCGCGAGAAACTGTATTTCATCGTCCGAGAAAGCTGGGACTGGAGCTGGTGGTCCTCCCATGAGCTTCTGAAGGCCTCGCTCCTGATCCTGAACCGCGATGCCTTTCAAAAGCTGGGCGAGAAGCGCCGGGTCCATCTTGAGCGGATGAGTGGCCTGGACAGACTCATCCGGTATCCGTTGAAGCAACACGGCCCCGCGCTGATCCTCAAAGAGAATCTTTGCGTTCTGACTGGCGGTGTTGCAGGCCGTGCTCAGTAGACAGAGGAGGATGAGCACAAGCGAAGTTGCGCCACATCGTCGTGGTACTGAATGCTGCGGTGCAGAAGCCATAGATAGAACCCAATCTAACATAGACGATCGGCCATTGTCAGGAGTTCGCACTATTCTCCGTAAATATCAGACAGTCGGTCTTGCTGTGCTGATGGCACCGTGCGTGGTGGTCGCAGAGGCACCAATCCTAAGTGCGGTCGGTGGGAATGATAGCAATCGAGAAACGTGTGGATCTCCGGAATCAGGCATGGCAGCTCCTCGGCGCGATAGGTTTCCCAGCCTACGCATTCCTTGCGCAACGTGCGGTTGAAGCGTTCGATCTACGCCTGTTCATTCTTCTTGTACGGTCGGGCGATGCGATGTCGGTCACAATAGGCGCGGGCCTGATGCGCAAAGGCGCTCTTGAGCTCCGACCCGCCATCAGTTTGGAGCACGGCAACATGTCCCGTAAAGCGGTCGTCCATGGCGGGGTGTAAAACGGCCGCGCCGTCCTCACTGGTCATGGCCGGTAGGCGCACAACCGCCACCTCGTTGGTGTAGATATCGATGCCGGTGAAGGCCAAGACCTGACCAAATGCCACCGTGTCCATTTGAATGACGGCCCGAGGAGCGGACGCTGTGGGGGCGGCCTCGCGCTTCTGATTCTTCTGCCACTTCGAGCGAATCACGTACTGCTCGGCCAGGATCTCGGAGATCTTGGCCGCAGAGAGCCGGATCTGATGTTCCCGTTCTAGGAAATAGGCGATGGTCTGGCCACGGCACTCGTGCTCTCGAACGCGCAGCGCCCTGATGAGCCGCTTGGTCGGTGCAGGGACCTGCCGGGTTCGTCGGGGGCCTGTCGTGGCCTGCTCATGGCGGGCGAGAAACCCGGCCAGCCTGTCCGTCGCAATCCCCTTGAGCCACAGTCCAATGGTCTCCCGATGTCGTCCCAGATACGCCGCAATCTTTGTCCGACTCAGGCCTTGCGCGGGCAGCTCATCGGCCAGCGTGATTGGGGTCGGTGACTGCATGTCCATAGGCTCCTAGGGATTGTCGGATATTTACGGTAACGTTGCGGCCCCCTCACCATGACATTCAAAAATCTCAAATCCATTTCTGATTGGGTTGGTGAGGTTCCGGCTATCCGAGCATGAAAATCTATTGTCGGCTGCCCGCGGTGTATTGGTGCGATGCTGGATAACGATAGATTCGATCGATTGGTTCAGCAATGGTCCATGCCATACCGTATGAACCCATCTTTGACTTGCTGATGTCAGATGGGCGACAATTATAAAATGTGAGAAGCCTGGCGCTGCAGGATTTTTGCCGTTGCTATGTCGGGTCATCGATTTTCCCAAGGAATTACCGTTTCAGCGGTACCACTTATGAAGCGTCAGCCGGTGTTGAAGCAACGGTCATCGAGAATACGACTCTGTAGGATTCGACGCTGGGGCAGTTCTTTTTCTTCGCTTCCAATGGAATATCTCCGAATATGTTCCAAACCGTCGCACTGAGCGGCAGTCGCGGAGAGCGGCAGCTGTTTTCTGATGTCAGCGTGACTGTCAAGCCCGGAACTCTGCGGGGGCCCTTCTTGGCCTGGGTATGGCGATCGAGAAAGCCCGCGAGCCCATAGTTCGCCATGCCCTTCAGCCAGAGCCCGACGGTCTGCCGAGGTCGCCCTAGATGCACCGCAATTTTTGTGTGACTCAGGTCTTGTTCGGCGAGCTCAAAGGCCAGGGTCAGCTGTGTGAGGGGCTGCATGTCCAAAGGGTACTATGGACTGTCGGATATTTACGGCAACATTGCGGAGTTTGTCCGAGCCGGTGGACGTCACATGAAGGGGTTCAGGGGTTTTGATCACGCGGCGCGAAGTGTCGTGGATAGCTCGCCAGATTCATGACCGTTCGTCACCAAATGGTCGAGCCGCATCGTGGCAGCAAATCGGCACGTGCAGCAGAAGCGCTCATGAGTCATGCTGCCTCTATTTCTTATACAGATCGAAAAACAGCCACACCGAGAGAATGTGATTCATACGATCGTTCGCGGCCGTATGCGATGGAATATATTGGTTCATATAACCGATTTCCGTCTTGATCTCTGGACTGAAACGATATCCGATCCCGACAAAGCCACGGTTTTGATCAAGCCCTTGGTGTGTTTGGAGCCTTGGTCCCCAATCCGTATCATACAGATTCACGAACACCTCATCCCAGAGCACGAAGTCTGTACCCGGAAGGAGAGAGATCGGCCAGGAGAATTTGAGAAATTGACGGAAGCGCGAGCTAGTATCATTCCCGTTTGCTTGCCAGCGCTGTTCCAGTCGAGGTCGGAAGGTAAAGTTGCCGAGAGGCGTCTTCCCTGACCATATATATTGTTCCCATATTCTGTCTTCTTGTATGTCAGTATTGTCGGGCAGCTCGTTCCATGCATGAGCATACCCCAACCAGACAGTGGATTGGTCTGTGAGCGCATAGCCGAGGCCAGGACGAATCAGCGATTGGTCCAGGGCGATGTCTGGTGAACAACAATCTCGATTTCGAAGCTGACCTTCCATCCACCAGAGCCATCGTGTGAGGTCGGGGCTGACATATCCGAAATTTCCTCGTGCCAGCGCAGCTCCCCAAACCCGGCTATCATCTTGCAACTCCCCACCCCAGGCAGTCGGCGAAGCGAACGGCATCAGGGAGAAGGTGACTACCGCCATGACTAGAGAGGCCTCCAGGAAAAACCTTTGAACTGGTCGCATCATCGAAGAGTGAAACATGATCTGTGTTTTCATCGTCTGAACAGTCCAGGGTGGATAGAATTGTCACAGAAAGTCGGCTGCCCACAGTTCTGAGAGAAGCCACACCGTCTGCATTACCCGAAATGGCCGGCGGAACCCTAACACAAATACCTTTCGTCTCGCTATATGCAGAAGGCATATCCTGTGCGACTACTGACACAAGCCAGGCATAGCAGTATGAGGAATACCTGTGTGGGGACTAAGGATGGCCAAGCAGGCTTGTGTGGGGGTGGTTCAAAGCCTCCAGAACGGCCCATCGGTATTTTCAATATCGATAGTCGTCCGTTGGTTCATGCCGCACTCAGTCGGCCCGTTCTTCTCGCCTGGCATCCCGTTCTCACCGATTGGTTCCCGGGATGTAATCGAACCTCCTGCCCACGGAGATAGGCATTGACAGATTTCCGTGGGACAGGTATAAGAGCGCCCAATATAAGGGCTTCCACAGGGTGCCCTTCGGAAAGGGGAACAACGGCGTTTCCCACCGGCCTCTCATAGTTCGGAATAATGGACAATGGCGTCCTCCAGTCCCAGCGGGGCTAGAGGACGTTTTATTTTGTTCCCATTGCGTGAGCTATTTACGATGGCTCGAGCAACTGAACGGTGGGCAACAGTGAAAAACACGCATTTACTGGCGAAAACAACCATGTGTGGAAGAATGGGTTCTGAGAAGCGACAGGGGTCCATAGGCTGGTGGGAATCGATGGAGCAGTGAGATGAGCCGAGTGGACTGGTAGAGGCAGTGCGGTGGCGCACAATGGCGTGCGCGGCGACAACGACGTCGAAGCAAGAGAGGCAAGGGGGCAACCGAATCACCAATTGGATGAGGAGGATGAGAAGATGAAGTCAGGAAGCAAACGTATCGGGCTTGGAATAGGCATGTGTGCGATGGTCTCGCTGCTAGGCGGCAATGCTGCCTTAGCTGCGGATGCCGACACCACATGGAAAGAGTTAGGCTTTAAGTTTTCCGGGGCGGCGGAAGCCTCCTATACACAGAACTTCAATAATCCGAACACCAACCTGAATCAACTGAGGATCTTTGATACTCAGGCCAACTCCTTTGTGCCGCAAGTGGCACAGTTCATGGTGGAACGGGCTGCCGCGGCAGGCAGCGCCACGGATCGGATCGGCTTTCGCGCCCGAGTCAATTTTGGAGCCCAATCGAGGTTTTCTCGGGCTCGCACGAATTACCAGCCAGGCACGGACAACAACGAGCTGGATGTTCATGAACTCTATGCAGAGTACATCGTGCCGATCGGCAACGGTCTGAAGATTCAAGCGGGAAAGATCAATACCTTGATCGGGTATGAAGTGATCAATAGCTGGGAGAATCCAAACTTCTCCCGCAGCTTCACATTCGGTTTGGCGCAGGCCTTCACCGAGACTGGTATCCGATTCACCTATCCCTTCACCTCGTGGGCGACCGCAGCAGTCGGACTCGTCAATGGGTGGGACAATATTGAAGATAACAACCGGGGTAAAACACTCACATGGAACCTGGCCCTGACGCCGATTGAGATGGCCGGAATCAGCTTCTACGGGTCCTACGGAAACGAACAGTCAAATGGCAATGCGAGCGGTGGTAATGCAGTCACCGGTGGCTGTACGCTCGGTAACGCCGGGTGCGATCCTACGGCGAAGCGAATGGTGATTGGCTCGCTCATCACGATCAAGCCGACCGCCAACGATACCCTGGTCATTGAGCCCTATTACGGGAACGAGGAAAATGCCAGCACCGGTGGATTTAATAGCAATTCCCGGAATGCTCGTTGGAATGCGATCCTCGCCTATTACACGCATGACTTCAACGATCAAACGAAGCCCAATGCAATGAGCCTCAGGGTTCGTGGAGAAATCTTCGAGGATGCCGGTGGCGCCCGTACCTGTTACGGCGGTAATAATTTCAACGGCGGCTCAAATGTTTGTGCTACTTCGGCAGCCGGTGGTTTTTCGCCTGGTTCTGCTGCTACGCCTGCTAATAGTCTTTTTAATACGGCAACGGGTACGGGAACTCGTCAGACCCTTTGGGAGGGCACTGTTACCTTTCAATGGAAGCCGGCCCCGTCACTCTTGACGAGGGCAGAGTTCCGGTATGACAAGTCAGATAAGAATGTCTTCGTACGTGGCGATCAAGCGACGAACAATCAACAGACCCTCGGATTCTCAGTCGTGTACCTGTTCTAAGCGACGGGATTCTGAAGTCAGTTGAAATATGAGATGGCCCCCTTCGTGGATCATTCCACGAAGGGGGCGCACGGGATAGAGGGTGATGTGGCTGCAGTGAGTTGATCGGGCGCGAGAGAGAATTTTTTTTGCAGGGCACGTTGTCGGTGGACGCTGCAATGCAGTTAGCCGAAGAAGCCTGCTCTGAGCGTAGCCGAAGGAGAGTGTGAGACAAACCAGGAGGGCCGCAGAGCCCGGATTGTGAATGAATGCTGTCGGGAGGCGTTCAAGACCGAAGCCAGCCGGGGCTTTTCGCAAGTAGGGTCAAGGTCGTGGCGCGCGCAGTCTTATAGGAAAAGCCGAACGAGAAACGCTCCGCCGGGTGAGAGGATCTGACGGTGCAGCAAGTATTGATGAATAGTCCGGGATTGAATAATTCTAGCACGTATTGTCAACCTCGTCCTGAACTGAAGGATGAAAGGATACAATTATGTCGTGGCATTTGATGAGTATTAAAAAGGTTCTGCCGGTCCTCCTGATTTGTCTCACGGTGTTGGCCGGAGGGTTGGCTTTCAATGTGCCGTATGTCGCGGCAGAAGAAGCAGCTGCCGAAGCTCCAGCCGCGTTAAAGGTCGATACAGGGGATACGGCATGGATCCTCGCTTCTGCGGCGCTGGTGATGGCCATGACGTTGCCGGGGTTGGCGCTCTTCTATGGAGGACTCACCAGGCAAAAGAATATCCTAAGTACGGTCTTGCACAGCTTCATTTGTCTCTGTCTGGCCAGCATCGCATGGGTGTTGTTCGGATATAGCCTTTCTTTCGGTCCAGATGTCGGTGGGTTCATCGGGAACTTCGATTGGGCATTCTTGCGAGGGGTGGGAGCCGATCCTCATCCGGTGTATGGTCCGACAATTCCACACGAAGTATTCATGATGTACCAGATGATGTTCGCCGCCATTACCCCGGCGCTGATGACGGGGGCCATTGCGGAACGCATCAGGTTCTCCTCTATGCTGTGGTTTCTCGGCATCTGGTCGATCGTGGTGTACTATCCTGTCTGCCATTGGATTTGGGGCGGTGGATGGTTGGGGCAGATGGGCGCATTGGACTTTGCGGGGGGCGCAGTCGTGCACGTCAGTTCTGCAACGTCTGCCTTGGTCGCCTGTATTATGCTCGGAAAGCGCATGGGCTATCCGAACACTCCTATGCCTCCGCATAATCTCCCTATCATGTTGTTGGGGGCAGGCTTGCTCTGGTTCGGCTGGTTTGGGTTCAACGCGGGCAGCGCGTTGGGGGCGAATGGATTGGCGGCCAGCGCGTTTGTGGCTACCCATATCGCAGCTTCTGTTGCCACGGTGGTGTGGATGCTGATCGAGTGGGCGCATCGCGGGAAGCCCACGGCGCTCGGTTGTGCGACCGGGGCGATCGCTGGATTGGCCACCATTACTCCCGCTGCCGGGTATGTCGGATTGTTCGGGGCGATCATGATCGGCATCGCGGCTGGAATCGTCTGTTATATCTGCGTCAGCATCTTGAAGCCGGCTCTGGGCTTCGACGATTCGCTCGATGTGGTGGGCGTTCACGGTGTGGGCGGAGCGCTCGGCCTCGTTGGGGCGGGATTATTTGCGTCGAAGGCGATCAATGCCGCCGGGAACGACGGGCTGTTCTTCGGCAATCCAAAGCTCCTCATGGTGCAGCTCATCATGATCGGCGCGGTAGCGGGCTTTTCTATGATCTGTACCTGGATTATTCTTAAAATAATCGACGTGGTCATGGGTCTGCGTGTGACGCAAGATGAAGAACAAGAAGGCTTGGATGTCAGTCAGCACGGTGAGAAAGCCTATCACGTGTAATACAGGGCTCATGATACAATGGGCGAAACAATCGTGCTGGCAGTCCCCGTGGATGCGGTCTGAATCGCATCCACGGGGGAGCCTGCACAGGGAGGTATCGATATGAAGATGATCGAGGCGGTGATCAAGCCGTTCAAGTTGGATGAAGTCAAGGAAGCGCTGGTGGAGATAGGTGTGCAGGGGATGACGATCACAGAAGTCAAGGGATTCGGACGCCAGAAGGGGAGTAAGGAAACCTACCGGGGCGCCGAATATACGACGGACTTTATCCCCAAGGTAAAGATTGAAGTGTACGTGGCGGATAATCAGGCTTCGAAGGTGATCGAAGCTATTACGCGCGCGGCAAAGACCGGCACGGTCGGAGACGGGAAGATATTCGTGTCGGATATTGCCAATGTGGTGCGGATCAGAACCGGCGAGATGGGGGAAAGCGCTCTGTGACGTTGACGCCGGACAAGGGGTCGTCGGCTGAGCTCGCGCCGGGGGCGGAGACCACTCCGGTCTCTGCCCTGGCGTGGCACAGGCAGGCCATCAAGCAGCGGCTCTTGGATGGAGCCACAGCGGCTGAGGTGATGGCGGCCCTGACTGAGTTCGTGGACGGACTGGTGAGGGACCGGTACCGGGATGCCATGAAGCAGGCGGGAGAAGGAGCGCAGATCGCGGGAGCCCAGCACTGTTGCCTGGTCGCATTGGGAGGGTATGGCCAACGAGAGTTGGCGCCCTACTCAGACATCGACATCATGTTTCTCTATAGTGAGGAAGCGGGAGAGGCCGCGCCGGTATTATTCCGCGAGGTGCTGCACCATCTGTGGGATTTGGGGTTCCAGGTCGGCCACAGTATGAGGACGATTCACGATTGCATCGAGCTGGCAGGGCAGGATCTGTCGATTCGCACGGCGATGATGACTGCCAGGTTTTTGGCGGGAAGCCCGAATCTGTTTCAGAAGTTTCATCGCCTGTATGCCAAGGAAGTCGTCGGTCGCGGAGCCGGGCGTTTTATTGAACAGAAGAAGGAAGAACGGCAACGCGAATATCTCAAGTTCGGGCAGACGATCTATCTTCTGGAGCCCAACGTCAAGAAGAGCAAGGGAGGACTACGAGATTTCCATCTCCTCCGATGGGCGGGCATGGCCCGGTTTCAGGCCGCGACGGTACAAGACTTGGCGGATCGCAGCCTGCTCTCCAGGCAGGACTTTCTCTCGGTAACCGAGGCCCGCGATTTTATCTGGCGTGTCCGCGCGTTCTTGCACGTCGGAGCAGGGATGGCGCAGGAAATTCTGTCGTTCGACGAGCAGGTTCGCATCGCGGCTTTGTACGGATTTGAAGATCGGCCTCACCTCCTGGGGGTTGAGCAGTTCATGCAGCAGTATTACCGGCATACGACGGGACTCCATCAGACGTTGCTCCGGTTCCTCGATCGCTGCCAGGCTGCCTCCGCGAAGCGCCGATCGGCTCGGGTCGCGCCGGCCAACATGGTGGACGGATTTTTTGCCGTCACCGGCCGGAACGTGACTGTTCCTTCAGAGCTGCGGGCGCGAGTGCTGGATAGTCCCGACCTGCTTCTCCGGCTGTTCGAGATGGCAGGATCCAGGCGGTTGAAGATTGAGGCCGATCTGGTGGACGAGATTCATAGCCATATGGATAGTGTGTCGAGCGAGGCGTTCAGGACTCCGGAAGCGAGCCGGGTGTTTCTCAAGATCCTCTCAGGGCCTGGAGCAGTGGCGACCACGCTTGACGCGATGCATCGCGCTCACTTGTTGGAAAAGCTCATCCCTGTTTTTGCCGCGCTCCGTGGTCTGATGCAGTTCAACCAGTATCACAAGTACACAGTGGACGAGCATACCTTGCTGGCTGTGGGCAAGGCTGAAGCGCTTGCCATGGAGCCAGGCATCATGGGAGTGGTGTATCAGGAGATCAGGCGGAAGGATCTCTTGCACCTGGCGATTTTGTTGCATGATTTAGGGAAGGGACGGAAAGAGGACCATTGCGAAGTGGGCAAGGCGATTGCGGAAGACACAGCGGCCCGGCTTGGGCTCGACCAACAGGAGACTAGAACGCTGATGTTTCTCGTACATCGGCATCTGCTGATGTCGCACACGGCGTTCCGCCGCGACCCCTATGACGAGAACGTGCTCGTGCCCTTTGCCCAGGAAGTGGTGACGCCTGAGGTGCTCCGCATGTTATTGATCTTGACTGCCGCTGATATCGCCGCCGTAGGGCCCGGTGTGTTGACGAAGTGGAAAGAGTCGTTGCTCGTTGAACTCTATCTGCGCACGCTTCGAGCGATTTCCGGTGAGCAGGACGATAAGATGGCCGGCCCAAACAGCCTCAAACGTCTGACCCGTGAGGTGGCGCAAGAGTTCAAGACGTTAGTAGTCGGAGGGCTCGACTGGATCGAATCGCAACTGGATCGGTACCCCTTGCGCTATCTGCACGGGACGCCGCCGAAACGCATTGCATCCCATCTGGAGGCGATCGCGAAGTTGCAAGCCGGCGATGTGTTGGCCGAGGGGATCTTCAATGAAGATCTTGGTACATGCGAATTTACGGTGATCACCCACGATCATCTCACCCCCGGTATCTTTTCAAAAACTTCCGGCGTGATGGCGGCCCAGGGGCTTGAGATTCTCGATGCCCAGATCATCACTCGAAACGACGGGGTCGTGGTCAACACCTTCCAGGCTTCCGATCCCGATTTTGTCGGTGTGCCGCCGGACGAGCGTTTGGCTGACACGGCTGAGACGATTATTCGAGTGTTGAAGGGAGAGGAGTCGGTCGAGCAGTTAAGACGCCGGAAGATCAGGCTCTCATCGGGGAGCCAGTTGCCGGGCGAACGTCATGCAAGCGAGGTGGTGATCGATAACAAGATCAGTAACCAGTTTACCGTCATCGATGTGTTTGCCGACGATACACAAGGACTGCTATATATCATTACCAACGCGATTTTTCGGCTTGGACTGTCGGTCCAATCGGCTCGGATTTCAACCAGGCTCGACGACGACATACAACAGTCTCTGCGCACAGGCGGGAGGCATGAGGTGGTCGACGTGTTTTATGTGACGGATCAGCGCGGAGAGAAAATCGAGGACCAGGATCGGCTTGAGGCTATCCGCTCGACGATCAAGCAGGATATCGATCTGTTCATGAATCCACAGGTTGGTGCGCCGGACAACGTTTCTGTAGGATCTGCATTATCAGTCTGATGTGACGAAGGAGGAGAGTCAGAATGAATCCCCGTGAGGCGATCGAATTTGCGAAGAAACACAAGATCCAGATGGTGGACCTGAAGTTTGTGGATTTGATCGGCACCTGGCAGCATTTCTCGGTTCCCGTGGATGAGCTGACCGAAGGGTTGTTCAAGGACGGGTCCGGATTGGACGGTTCGTCGATCCGGGGCTGGAAAGCCATCAACAATAGCGATCTGCTGATGATTCCCGATCCGACCACAGCCTGTCTCGATCCGTTCTGCGCGGTTCCTACGATGAGCCTCGTCGGCAATATCGTCGATCCGATCACGCGCGAGCCGTACGAACGCGACCCGAGATTTGTGGCGCAGAAGGCGGAAAAATATCTCCAGAGCACCAAGATCGGCGACATTTCTTACTGGGGACCGGAAGCGGAATTCTTCATTTTCGATCATGTCCGGTACGATCAGACGGGCCACAGCGGCTTCTACTTCATCGACTCCGAAGAAGGCGCGTGGAATATCGGGCAGGAAGGCCACAACTTGGGCGGAAAAATTCGCCACAAGGAAGGCTATTTCCCGGTTCCTCCGACCGATACACAGCAAGATATTCGCAGCGAGATGGTCCTGGAAATGCAGAAGGCCGGGATCTCCATCGAGAAGCACCATCACGAGACGGCGACGGCTGGCCAGGCGGAAATCGACATCCGGTTCGGTCCGCTGGTCAAAACGGCTGACACCTTGATGATGTACAAGTACATCGTCAAAAACGTGGCCCGCCGTCATGGCAAGACCGCCACTTTCATGCCCAAGCCGATCTTTGGGGACAACGGCACCGGCATGCACACGCATCAGAGCATCTGGAAAGATGGGAAGCCTCTCTTTGCCGGAAAGGAATATGCAGGCATCTCCCAACTGTGCCTCTATTATATCGGCGGGATACTGAAACACGCTCCGGCTTTGGCGGCGTTTACCAATCCGACGACCAATTCCTACAAACGGTTGACCCCAGGGTATGAGGCCCCGGTTCTGCTGGCCTATTCCAGCCGGAACCGATCGGCGGGCATCCGTATTCCCATGTATTCGCCAAGCCCAAAAGCCAAGCGGATCGAAGTGCGTTTTCCCGACCCAACCGCCAATCCCTACTTGGCCTTTTCCGCCATGCTGATGGCTGGGTTGGACGGGATTGAGAACAAGATCAATCCCGGCGAACCGGCAGAAAAGGATCTCTACGATCTGGAGCCGGAGGAAGCGGCTACCATTCGCACGATGCCGGGCAGTCTCGACGAAGCGTTACGAAACCTCGAACAGGACCATCAGTTTTTGCTCAAGGGTGGTGTGTTCAATAAGGACCTGATCGAAAGCTGGATCAGCTACAAACGCAAGAAAGAAGTCGACCCCATGCGGTTGCGTCCGCATCCGTACGAGTATGTCCTGTATTACGACGTGTAGAACGATGCTGCAAGACTAGCGGGACGCGCGTGAAAAGCGCGACGAGGTTCAGCTCTCGACCCAAGCCATACGATAACGGCGTTCGTTTCCTGAGACAGGGAGGCGGACGCCGGTTTTATTTGTAGCCCGCTGCGCGGGGCGGTAAATGCTCCGAACAAGCGTACTCGCTTCATTTTCACGGGTAGCCTGGTTGACCCTCGATTGCGCGCGTCGAACGAGCACATTCTTATCGTGCGCGTTCCGCGAGCAGGAGGATGGCCAGGCTACCCTCCCGCTCCCTTCATAACGCGCCGAACGTTCGTTCGTAGAAGGTCTTGGTGAGTGTCATGTGCTGCTCGATATCGGTCTGTAATTCGCGAGCGCCGGCGCGCCAATCGTCCCTTGTGTAGCCGATGCGACGTGCGAGAGAGATGAACTCTTCCGAATCGGGAGGAGGAAGCACGAGGTCCTTGGTGTTTCCCCTGACCATGCGCAATCCATCGACCAATATCCGAATAAAGATATAGGCTTTTCGAAGACCCGCTCCATCTGTGCGCGCGACCAACCCCTCATTCACCAGCGCGGCGAGTGCATGGAGGGTGTTCGGCGTACGCAGGCTTGGATGATTGTGCCCATGCGTCACTTGCAGATATTGTGCGGCATATTCAATGTCGATGAGCCCCCCTGGGCTATACTTCACGTTAATGTTCCCTGGCGAGACCATTTGTTTGAGCTGTTGCCTTCGAAGCTCCAGTGCCGAGGAAATGTCCCAAGGCGTCTCTCCGTAGACGAAGGAGTCTCGGTGCGCTTCCAGTCGACGGCCCAGTGCGGAGTGTCCGGCAATATGCCGTAACTTGATCAAGGCTTGCCGCTCGAATGGCGCAGCCAGTCCAGTTGGACTGTAGTAGCGGCAGATCTCCTCGAACGCATTGGTCAGCGCGCCCTTGCCTCCATGCGGGCGGAGCCGGACATCGATGCGAAAGATGCCTTCTTGCTTGGCTTCGATCCACCCGAGAAGTTCCTGCGCCAGCCGTTCGAAATACTCGCTGTTTTCGATTCGCTCTTTCCCGGTGGTGCTGCCCGATCCACCGTAGACGAACAGGACTTCGATGTCCGACGCGTAGCCGAGTTCTTGTCCGCCGAATTTTCCCAGTCCCAGGACGGCGAAGGGGCAGGGCTTTCCGTTGGCGAGCCGTGGGCGTCCGTACGATTTCTCCAGCTTAGCGCTGCAATCGTCGATACTTCGCTCGACGATGATCTCCGCCAGCTCCGTGAGTGCCAGCGAAAAGTCCGGGAAATTGCTCGAAGGCTCGACGATGTGCTTGATGTCGATGCGGAACATCTCGTGATCTTTAAACCGGTTCAACGCGTCCTTTCGCGCGGCGTCTGTTTTTGCGCGAGTGACCAGACGGCTGAGTTCTTTTCGAAGAGTCGCCTGTGGCCTGATCAGGGGGGCATCTTGATATTCTGTGAGCAGTGGAAGGAGGTTGTCGTGCTGGCGCCGGAGGAAATCTTCCCATAAAAAGTCGCTGGCGCCGAGCAGCCGTGCGAGCAGCGGAAAGGTATTTTTATCTCTGATGAAATTGAGCGCCTGGCTCTTGCCCTTCCTGCTCTGGTCTTTCACGATGAGATCAAGGAACTGGTCGAACGATGCGAGGGCCTTCGCCGGGTCGGACGCCCAGGTCAAGGCATGCGTGAATTGTTTGATGAGCACGGCGGTCAGCCGCAGTTGCTGCTGATCCGCGGGATCGAGCAGCTTCTGCCCATCGCGATTTCTCACAAAGAACCGATCGTGCAGCTTGGCGCCGTCGCATTCGATCTGGGCTTTGGCGATGTAGATATTACGCATAGCCAGGGCGTTCGCCAGCGCATAGAGGAAGGCCGGCGTATCGTCCGATTGGATGTCCATGATCGTATCTGTCGGCGATTGGCTGTTGTCGAAGGTGATATGTACCGTATCGAGCAGGCCAGTGAAGGCGCTCCGCTGCTTGTCCAATCGTTCGACGAGCCGGCGGTTGACATATTGGCGCGCCTCTTCGACCTTGCCGGTATCCAGCAGTCGAACGACCTCGTTGACCGTTTGTTGAAGGGCATTGTGCTGGGGAGGAGGAAAGCCTGTGCGATCGAGGGGGTGCACAAGAAAGACATCGACGATTTTCTTGCGGCTGAGGCCGGGCCGGCCTTTTAGTTTGCGGCCTGTCGAGGGAGAGGACGCGGCCTCCATGAACGTATAGATCCGCCCTTCTTCGATATTGAGTCCAAACGCCGAAAGCACACCGCAGATGGCGGCGAACTCCGAGAAGTAATCGTAGGCGACGATGCTGATTTCTGATCGCCCCGCTCGTTTGTCGAGCACCGATAATTCGCAGGGGTGGTCCGGCGTGAGCCGGCTGGCAAGTTGAATGTGGTGGGCAATGGTGTCCGGTTTGAACCGCTCGAAATACTCGGGGTCCATCCGAGACACGAAATCCTGAACGACCTCATCCTCGACAGTCGAACAGAGGGAGGTCAGGGTCTTGATGATCGCGTCGCGTGATCCAAGCCCATCCGTCATGAGCCGAGTATAGCCGAAGCGAGGTTCATTGTGCGAGCGTCAACGGATGAGTATAATACCTGCCTATGCCCACTCCTCCCCAGAAGCCCGTGCCGCGTTACTGTGCCGTCCCGAAGCTTCAGTGGGCTGCTCGACTGGATCCGACTCCGATCCTCTTAGCTTCCGGGCTAGAACCAATCCAGGTTAATGCGATCCTTCAACCGTACGGACTTCAGCGCATTGAGGAGGCTGATGCGAACCTGCAATCGATGGCAGGCGATCCGCACCAACGGCGTCAGTTGGCGGCCATTCTGCCCGCATTGCTTGAGGGCATTGGAAAGACGGCCGATCCAGATCTGGCCTTGAATCAATGGGAACGGTGGCTCGCGAGTGGCGTCAGCCGCTCGGCTGTCTTGGAATACCTGCGCAGCGCTCCCCGCATGCTGGATCTGGTAAGCACAATTTTCGGGAACAGTAACTCGCTTGCCTTCACCCTCGTCCGCGATCCGCTGCTGCTGTATTGGCTGGCCCAACAAAAAGTTCTGTCCACCGCGCCGACCAAGGTGGGGATGGAGCGGGCGGTTCGACAAAGTCTTGAGAGTGTCGTCGCCACTGAACTCAAATTGGATGGGCTCAGACGATTCCGTCATCGGGAGATGTTGCGTATCGGCGTGCGCGATCTTCTCCGCTTGGCGGATGTGGAAGAAACCACTGCCTCCCTTTCGGATCTGGCTTCGGTCCTGATCGATGCAGCCTATCGTATTGTGGATGCAGGTTTGCGGGCTCAGTATGGCATTCCCATGCATAGAAATCGGCAGGGACGATGGGTAGAGACCGGTTTCACGGTTATTGGGATGGGAAAGCTTGGTGGGCATGAGCTCAACTATAGTTCCGACGTCGACGTGCTCTATGTCTGCGAATCCAATGAGGGAGAAACCAGGCCGGCTGTGTCAGGACGGAAGAAGGTAGCGGGCTCTGCGCAGGGCAGGTTGTCCAATGAGGAATATTTTGAAATTCTTGCGCGGGAACTGACGAAGGCGCTGACCGAACAGACTCATGAAGGATATCTCTATCGCGTCGATCTTCGCTTGCGAGCGGAAGGTTCGGTTGGGCAGCTCACGCGCTCGCTCGACGACTATGCGAAATACTACCGGACGAGAGGCCAGGTGTGGGAACGGTTGGCCTTGCTGAAAGCCTGGCCCATTGCCGGGTCGAATGAGGTCGGGAGATCGTTCGTCAAGATGGTGCGGCCCTTTGTGCTGACTCCCTTGTCGAAACAGACTGGTGTCGAACAAGGACTCGCGATCGTGGAGGAGGTTCGATCGGTCAAGGAGCGGATTGACGCGAAAATGGCAGAGCGTGGGCAAGAGCAGCGCAACGTGAAGTTAGGCGGCGGAGGCATTCGTGAGATTGAGTTTTTAGTCCAGACGATCCAAGCGCTCGCCGGTCGTCGATTACCCAGGATCTTGGATCGAGGAACCATTGGATCGTTAGCGAGGCTTCGTCGCGCCGGCATTCTTTCAGCGAAACAGCAGGACGGTCTCACCAGAGCCTATCAGTTTCTCCGGGACGTCGAACATAAGCTGCAGATGGTGCATGATCTGCAAACACATGCGTTACCGGATCGGCAGGATAAACTCGAACGCTGCGCAATCCGCATGGGCTATACCGGTGCGAATCGATCGGTCGCGCTCAAGCAGTTCCAAGCGGACCATGCCGCGCACAGGACCCTCGTCCACGACATCTTTCGGTCGTGCTTCGATAAGCCGAAAACCTCCTCGATACTCAAGAAAACGTTCCAGCTCATTGGGCGAACGCCTGTCAAGTAGCCTGTCGTCCAGATCCCTCTCAAGGACTCGTGGCGCGCAATGGCTCAGATTACTGCGGCAGAGGGAACTCGTGAAGTTCCTGACTGATGCACAGACGGGATTATGATGTTTGTAAGGAGAATCCCGCCGTTAGCCTGCTAGAAATACGAAGGGCTCGGCGGGATCACCGCCGAGCCCTTCGTTGTTGAAAGCAGAACGCTTTCTACTGTCGCGTCTTAGTACATGCCTTCCATGCCGTGGTTGTGTCCACCGCCGCCGCCGGCCGGCTCTTTCTTCTCTTCCGGTAGTTCGGTGATCATCACCTCGGTCGTGAGCATCAACCCTGCGACGCTCGCGGCGTTCTGCAACGCGCAACGAGACACCTTGGTCGGGTCGATGATGCCGGCCTTGATCATGTCCACATATTCTTCGGTCGCGGCGTTGTAGCCGCCGCTTGGATTCTTGTCATTGCGCACTTTCTCAACGATGACCGAGCCTTCCATCCCAGCATTGAACGCAATTTGACGAATCGGCTCTTCGAGCGCGCGGCGGATGATAGGCGTCGGCGAGCTGGTTCACCCCTCTGAGGATGGACGCGCGCGCTGCGTCACCGTACATAAGTTGCTTTGCCATTGTGTGCCTCCCTTAAAAAGTATCGTCGTCGTGTGTTGATGTTGATTAGCTGGTGAAGACGCCGAGGATGTCTTCTTCCTTGAGGATCAAGCAATCCTCGTCTTCGATGCGGAGCTTGCTGCCTGAGTATTTGTCGAAGAGAACCTGGTCTCCGACTTTCACATGCTCAACCTTCTTGCCGATGGCTTGGACGATGCCTCGTTGCGGCTTCTCCTTCGCGCTGTCCGGCACGTAAATCCCGCCGGATGTGCGGTCCAACTCCTCGGTGTAGGTGACGAACACCCGGTCACCCAGAGGCTGGAACCCCTTGGCTAGGCTCTTCTTGTCTGTCTTTTCTTTGGCTGCAGTGCTCATAGCAACACCCTCCTCATGAAGTTAAACCAGTGAATATCGACGATGTAGAACAGGTCTGGACTCGATGGGTAACGGTAGTACTCCAGAACGAGCAGAGGTCCTGATCCTTGGACACGGGAGTGGAGATAGCCTCAGGTTCGTCCAAGTCAAGGGGGGCAACAGCGAATTTCTTCCACGCACCCTCAGAACACCGGCAGAGGGGATCATAACCTATTGAGAATTTGATATTCCAGGATTACTTTTCGTGGATGGTTGAAAGCGAAGTCATGCTCTCAAGTGGTCGAAATCTTTGATGTCTTTCTTCACATAGTCGCGCAGCCGCTTGATGATGCGGGCTTCGAGTTGCCTCGTTCTCTCTTTGGTAATGGAATATTTGGCGCCAAGGTCCTCTAAGGTGAGCGGAGTTTCTGAAAGAATACGGTTTCGCAGGATGTCTTCGTCCCGTTCGTCGAGTGTTTTGACGAATTCAGCAAGCTTGGCGCGAAAGAGAGTCTTTAACTGGGTTTGCGCAAGCTGTTCGTCGGCGGGGACTTGCTGAGAAGGGAGCACATCCAGAAGACTGCCTTCCTGGTTCTCACCGATAGGCTGGTCCAGCGAGAGTTCCCAATTACCCAGCCGCTGACCCATCTCGATGACGTCTCGCTCCCGTACATTCAAACGGTCGGCAAGCAACTTCGTATCCGGGGCGAACCCTTCCCGTTCAAGCTTGGCCTTTTCTTTTTTGAGGTTGTAGAACAGCTTCCGTTGATCTTGGGTCGTTCCGATTTTGACCAGGCGATAGTTGTTCAATAAATAGCGAAGGATATAGGCCCGAGACCACCAGGCAGCATAGGCGTAAAATCGTACGTTCTTCGACGGGTCGTATTTCTTAATGGCATGCATCAGTCCGACGTTGCCTTCTTGAATCAGGTCCATGTGATCGGCGCCGGTGTGGAGGTACTCGGCGGCAATCGAGATGGACACCCGCAGGTTAGCCATGATGAGTTTCACGGCGGCTTCGCGGTTGCCCTGGACCTTATATTCATGGAAGAGCCGCAGCTCTTCTTCTTTCGAGAGGTAGGGGTGGAGACGGACTTCGGCGAGATATTGTTGGAGCGCCGTGACCGGCACCACGGCGGTGGAGCTCGTGGGCTGATGACCTTCCTGGGCGACAGGGTGAGATACGTCGAGAGGCGGACTGATGTCGACGATCTCGTCTTCTGACGGGTCTAAGACCTCCGGTTCGATCGGTTCTTCGTCGAGATTTTTCTTGCGCGGGCTCATATCGGTCGAGATTATCATAAGCGCCCCTGGCCTGGGTGCTGAAAAAGTCCGAGGCCTACGCGGCGAGCGTAGATCCTGCCTCCTTCTTCCCTTGCGCGGACGAAACGGCGTCCCCTATGATGTCGTCTTTCGTGAATCGACGAGGAAGAGGACGTCATGACCATCCTGACAGTACTACGAAGCGGGCACTGGCCGTCCTTGGCTGGGGCCTGGTTGCATTTGACCGTCAGCTTCATGGTGTGGCTCCTGATCGGCGCCATGAGCATTTCGCTTGCACGCGATCTAGAGCTGAGCGAGCAGCAAACGGCGTGGCTGGTGGCGCTGCCTCTACTCGGCGGGGCAGGACTCAGAATGCTGGCGGGATGGAGCGCCGATCGGGTGGGCGCGCGGCACACCGCGCTGGTGATTCTTCTGGCTGAACTGGCTGCTTTGTTGTGGGGGTGGCTGGGTGTGTCTGGATATCATGACGCGTTGGTTTTTGCGTTGTGTCTTGGCGTCGCCGGCGCAAGTTTCGCGGTGTCGTTGCCGATTGCCGGGCGAGCGTATCCGCCGACTGCGCAGGGGTTTGTGTTGGGTCTCGCTGCATCGGCGAACGTGGGGACTGTGCTGATCCTGTTTCTTGCGCCGCGCTGGGCCGCGTCGATGGACTGGCATCAAGTCTGCGGGGTGATGGCCGGCGTCGTCGGCGTCACGCTGGTTCTGTTCACGCGTCTCGTTCCGCAGGAACAGCCGCGAGTAGAGCCCCATCTCGTTGCGTGGTGGCACAATGCGGCAGATCTCATACGCCGCCGGTCTGCCTATTGGCTGTGTTTTTTGTATGCCGTCACATTCGGTGGATTTATTGGATTTTGCAGCCTGCTGCCGCTGCTGCTGCACGACCTTTATCAACTGGACGCGGTGATGGCTGGAACCATCGCTGCGCTGTGTGGGCTCTTCGGCAGCCTGATTCGCCCTGTAGGGGGTTACGTTGCGGACCGGCAGGGCGGCCTCCGCAGTCTCTATTATGTGCTGCCGGTGATTGTCGGTTCGGTCGTCGCGGTGACAAGTCCCTCTCTGCTCATGGCCGTGACCATGATGGTGATTGCGACCGGCGCGATGGGGTTCGGAAACGGTGTGGTCTTCCAACTGGTTGCCGAGTGGTTTCCGAAAGACATTGGCCTCGCATCGGGTGTCGTGGGAGCCGCAGGCGGTTTCGGTGGATTCTTGCTACCCGTCGTTGCTGTCACCATGAAGGGATTGACCGGGAACTACGATTTGGGTCTCTGGCTCTTCGCAGGATTTGGGGTCTGCGCCTGGGGAACGGTGATGATTGCGTTGCGGGCTCGGGCGGCCTCAGTGGCAGGACCCTCCTCCTAATCGGTTTCACCATTGACAGTCGGGCGAAAATAACAATGTTCAAGGTGCAATGGTAAATGATAAATTGATTGTCCATTGAACGGTAACCATTAACCATCCACGACATTCATTCTATGGCCACTCCATTTCACAGCATCGAAGACGCCATTCGGGACATCAAGCAGGGGAAGCTCATCATTCTTGTCGATGATGAAGATCGTGAGAATGAGGGGGATCTTGTCATGGCCGCGCAGCATGTGACGCCCCAGGCCGTCAACTTTATGGCCCGCCATGCCCGTGGGTTGATCTGTCTCGCCCTGACTCCTCAGCGAGTGGAGGAGCTCCATCTCCCGCAGCAGGCAGTGGAGAATACCGCCACCTTCGGCACGGCGTTTACGGTGTCGATCGATGCTCGAAAAGACGTGACGACAGGCATCTCAGCTGCGGATCGGGCCACGACAATTCATGTGGCGATCGATCCGAAGTCCAAGCCAAGCGATCTGGCGCGCCCCGGCCATATTTTTCCCTTGAAGGCGCAGCAGGGCGGCGTGTTGAAACGAGCGGGGCAAACGGAAGGATCTGTCGATCTGGCGAGGCTGGCCGGGCTCACCCCAGCGGGGGTGATCTGCGAAATCATGAACGAGGACGGCACCATGGCGCGCGTGCCGGAGTTGACGAAGTTTGCCAAAGCGCACAAGTTGAAAATGGTCACGATCAAGTCCCTCATCGAATACCGCATGCAGCGCGAGCCCTTTGTGCGGCGGATGGCCAGCGCGAAGCTGCCGACGATGTTCGGCGATTTCGAAGCCGTGGCGTTCGAAAACGAATTGGACGGTGTGACGCATATTGCGTTGGTGAAAGGGCGTGTGGAGGGAGGCGATCCCACCCTGGTGCGTGTGCACTCAGGCTGTTTGACCGCAGATGCGCTGGGATCGTTACGGTGCGATTGCCGAGATCAGCTCCATAAGGCGATGGAGGTGATTCAGAAAGAAGGGCGCGGGGTTCTGCTCTACTTGAATCAAGAAGGGCGCGGTATCGGCCTGCTCAATAAGATCCGAGCGTATGGGTTGCAAGATGAGGGGAGCGATACGGTCGAAGCGAATTTGAAACTGGGATTCAAGGCGGATCTGCGCGACTACGGTGTCGGGGCGCAGATTCTCGTCAATCTCGGTCTGCACCAGATCAAGCTCATCACGAATAATCCTCGGAAGATCGTCGGGATCGAGGGCTATGGATTGAAAGTGGTCGAACGTGTGCCGGTCGAAATTCAGCCCCGCGCGGCGAATGTAAAGTACTTGCGAACCAAGAAGAATAAGATGGGGCACATTTTGAAAAAAGTGTGAGACAGATGGTTGGGGGAGTCCCTGTGCTCGCAGGACGCGCACGATGAAGCGGTGCTTGTTCGATGCGCCCAGTGGGGACTCACCCAAGCATCTGTCTGAGTGGCAATGTGCCAAAGGGAAGGACTAGTAAAGAGGGATGAAGCTGCGGAAGGGTTCACATGATGCCACGGGGTTGCGGTTTGGGATTGTCGTTGCAAAGTTCAATAAGTTCGTCACGAGCAAACTGCTGAGTTCCTGTGTGGAGGGACTGACGAAACATGGAGTGAAGCCGGACGATATCGAAGCGGTGCGGGTGCCGGGGGCATTCGAGATCCCCCTGGTCGCGCGAACGATGGCGCGGTCGAAGCGGTTCGACGCGGTGATTTGTCTCGGTGCGGTCATTCGTGGCGACACGCCGCATTTCGATTACATCAGCGCGGAAGCGAGCCGTGGTATCGGGCAGGCGGCGCTGGATGCCGACGTGCCGATCATTTTCTGTGTACTGACGACTCATACGATCGCGCAAGCGATCGAGCGATCCGATCCGACTAAGTTCAACCGTGGCGGGGAGGCGGCCAGATCCGCGATTGAAATGGCGACGGTCATGCGCCTATTACGGGAAGGTGAGGGGACGGTGCCGAGCGTGAAGCGTGAAGGGTCACATAAGAGACGGGCGCCGCGAAAGCGCAAGGTTTAGCCTAGCCATGGGATCACGCCATCACGCGAGGGAGCGAGCGCTCCAAATTCTGTTTCAGTACGACATTCACGGCAAACCGGGCCTCTGGCTGGATCTGTTCTGGAAGGAAAACGAGTCCACGGATGAAGTGAAGGCCTTCGCTGAGCGGCTCGTCGCCGGAGTATTGGAAAAGAAAAAAGAGTTGGATGACCTCATCGGGAAATATGCGACGAATTGGAAAGTCAGCCGGATGCCGATTGTGGATCGCAATATCCTGCGAGCTGGCCTCTATGAACTGTTGTGGATGGATGACGTCCCTGCCAAGGTGACGGTGAACGAAGCCATCGAATTGGCAAAAAGCTTCGGCGACGACGATGCGTCGAAGTTTGTGAACGGCATTCTCGATCAGGTCTTGACGAAGGAGTCTCGCTTGGAAGCCAAGCGAGCTGAAGCAGTGGGCGTGAAGCGTGAAACGTGAGGCGTATCTCACAAAAAGTTTTCGCAAGTTCATTCGACGAGCGACGAGGCTTTCATGATCGATAGATACACCCGCCCTCAGATGAAAGCCATCTGGGAGTTGAAACGCAAGTATGAGATCTGGCTTGCAGTAGAGCTGGCCGCCTGCGCGGCGTTCGAGCGGGCCGGACAGGTCCCGCGCGGCACCGCGGCTCGTATTGGGAAGAAAGCCACGATCGATGTGAAGCGCATTGCGAGAATCGAGAAGGTCACGAAACACGACGTCATCGCCTTTCTCGAATCGCTCGTGGAATCGGTCGGACCGGAGCATCGGTTTCTTCACATGGGTCTGACCTCATCGGATATTGTCGATACCTCCTTGGCCGTGCAGATGACTGAGGCGATGGATCTTATTCTCGACGATCTTGACGAACTGATTACCGTCTTGAAGCGGAAGGCGCTCAAGCACAAGCATACCGTGATGGTTGGACGTTCGCATGGCATCCACGGCGAGCCGATTTCCTTTGGTTTCAAACTGGCCATTTGGTACGAAGAAGCCTGCCGACACCGAGAGCGGTTGACGCATGTGCGACAGGAAATTGCAGTCGGGAAGCTCTCCGGCGCCATGGGGACCTTTGCGCATCAGGGGCCTGAAGTGGAAGCTTATGTCTGCGCCAAGTTGGGACTCACGCCGGACCCTGTCTCCAACCAAATCGTGCAGCGCGACCGCCATGCCGCCTATGTCTCGGCGTTGGCGCTGCTGGCCGCCAGTATTGAAAAGTTTGCGACCGAGATTCGCCATCTGCAACGGACCGAGGTGCTGGAAGCGGAAGAATATTTTTCTGAGGGGCAGAAGGGCTCCTCAGCGATGCCGCACAAACGAAATCCGATCGCCTCCGAGAATCTCTGCGGACTGGCGCGTGTGGTGCGGGGCAATAGCCTCGCGGCCATGGAGAACGTCGCGCTGTGGCATGAGCGCGATATCAGCCATTCGTCCGTCGAGCGTGTGATCATGCCGGACAGCACAATTCTCATCGACTACATGCTGGCGCGAATCACCGACGTCATCGAGCATCTGGTGGTCTACCCAGCCAATATGAAGCGTAATCTCGATCGCACCGGCGGATTGGTCTATTCGCAACGGTTGCTGTTGTCGCTCATCGAGAAGGGGGCGCAGCGGAAGGAATCGTATGAAGCCGTCCAGCGTCATGCCATGGCCTCCTGGCAAGGGGCTGGAGATCTGCAAAGATTAGTCGGCGGAGATCCCTTGGTGTTGAAATATCTCACGGCAACGGAGATTCGATCCTGTTTCGATCCGAAGTACTATCTGCGCCATCTCGACGAGATTTTTCGGAGAGTTTTCGGATCTAGACCGGGTACATCGCGTAAATCGAGGAAGGGGAAGAAGCAATGAGACCGTCTATTTTTACAATCGCGCGTGTTGTGCTGCTGCTGTTCATCGTTCTTGCGGTCGTGCCGGCCGCTTTCGCAGCCGATCGCGACAAGCTGCTGAGCGAGCCAGGCGTCTATGGTACCTTTGCCGCCTTCAGTCTCGATGCGGATTGGGGAAGACAGGAACAGGCGATACGCATCGGACAGTTGAACATGCTGAGGGGAGTGGTCGAACAACATCGAGAGAAGGTGGCGATCGATCTCTATCTTCTTCGAGGGCTATCCGATCACGCGGACCTGCTCTTTCGTATTCATGCAACCGAGTTGCGTGACACCCAACAGTTTCTCCTGGACCTACAGAGCAGTCTCTTCGGCAAACATCTCAAGACAGACGGTGTGATGCATGGCCTGACCAAGAAGGCCAACTATGTGCCGGGGATGCCTGACAACATCAAGGCGGAGTTGAAGACTCCCAGTGAGCCGGGTTCTAAGCCCTATGCAATCGTCATTCCGATCCGCAAGAGCGCAGACTGGTGGGGGCTGGATCAGGACAAACGCGCCGCGATGATGCAGGAACATACGGAAGCCACGTTGCCCTATCTCAAGTCGGTCAAACGGAAGCTCTATCACTCCAGTGGGCTCGACGATCTGGACTTCATCACCTATTTTGAAACCTCCAAGCTGGAGGACTTTCACAGCCTGGTGCTGGCGTTGGAAAAGGTAAAGGAGTTTCAGTACACGCGCCGATTCGGCCATCCGACGCTGCTGGGGACAGCCAGATCGTTGGATGAGATCATTGAGATATTGGCGCAGTAATTGTGAGTATGGTTGAGGATTAGAATGGGAATAGGCGCGCTGCTCTACGAAGGCAAGGCGAAGAAGGTTTTTGCCACCGACAAGCCGGATCAGGTCGTCCAATATTTCAAGGACGATGCGACGGCGTTCAACGCGCAGAAGCGCGGGACTATCGTCGAAAAAGGCGTCATCAACAATAAAGTCTCCGAGCGGCTCTTTCGGTTGTTGGAACAGGCCGGTGTGCCGACGCATTTTGTCGAACGGCTGAGCGACCGGGAATTGCTGACGAAAAAGGTAACGATCGTACCGGTCGAAGTCGTAGTCCGCAACGTGGTGGCCGGAAGTTTGGCGAAACGGCTGGGCTTGAAAGAGGGCGATCCGATTGAGCCGGCCATCGTAGAGTGGTACTACAAAAACGATGCACTGGGCGATCCCTTGATTGCCGACGAGCATATTCGACTGATGAAACTGGCGACACCGGAGCAGATGACGGAGATCAAGAGGCTCGCGTTGAAGGTCAATAGCCTCTTGCAACCATTCTTTCGTGAACGACAGATGATCCTTGTCGATTTCAAGCTGGAGTTCGGGCTGCACAATGGTCAGTTGATCCTGGCGGATGAGATTTCCCCGGACACTTGCCGCTTCTGGGACCAGATGACGAAGGAGTCGATGGACAAGGATCGGTTTCGGAAGGATTTGGGGAAGATTGAAGAGGCGTATCGGGAAGTTTTGAAGAGAGTCTGTGGATGAGGGGACGGTGAGGCCGTCCTCTTTGCTCGCAGAACGCGCGGTCGCAGACGACCCTCGTTGGACGCGCGCAGTCGAGGATAACCCCACCGTTCCCTCGGGAATTTCCAAATCCTTCCTTTAGGGGAGGGAGGTGGGTGGTGAAGAGAGGAGAGTCGTGAAGTTTCGGAGTTGGTTCTTGAATTATGGGTTGGTCTTATCCATTTTGGTGTCTACGGCGCTGGTGGCTTTACTGGCCTATCGCATAGAAGGCTCGCGCTGGCGCTGGCCGATGGTGGCGCTGGCTTTGGGTGGGATCGGGACAGCTGCGGTGGTTTTATGGATCAGAAGATATATAGACAGGCAGTCCAAAGCATCTGATCAGGGGAGTCAGGAGTGAAGGACGACATGAACGCTCTCTGTGCTCGCAGAACGCGCACGATGAAACGGTGCTCGTCCGATGCGCGCACGTGAGAGCATTCCAAAATTCATGTCACGCTTAAACAAGGGATTCTCGATCCACAGGGGAAGGCGATTGAGCATGCGCTCGATTCGCTGGGGTTCAAGAATGCGGGCAATGTGCGGGTTGGAAAGTACATGGAAGTGGATGTGAATGAAACTGATAGGGCCAAAGCCGATGCCGCAGTGAAGGCCATGTGCGAAAAGTTGCTGGCGAATACGATTGTTGAGGAATATAGGTACGAATTGCAGTGAAGGGTGACGAGTGATGGGTGATGAATTGATGCGAAATGTTCCACGGTCCACAGGAGTGAGTTTCCTTCGTTGCATTATACCCATCACTGATCACTCATCACGTATCACAAGGGTGCTGTAATGAAGATCGGCGTTGTCGTTTTCCCTGGCAGTAATTGCGATCACGACTGTCAACATATCTTCAAGGATGTGTTGGGGCAGTATGTGGAGATGATCTGGCACAAGGAGACGTTGCTTGCAGGGCTAGATGTGATTGTTCTGCCAGGCGGGTTTTCCTACGGTGACTATTTGCGGACCGGTGCCATTGCGCGGTTTTCACCCGTAATGGGAGCAGTGAAGGAGTTTGCGAAGAAGGGTGGGTTGGTGCTCGGCATCTGCAACGGGTTTCAGATTCTGCTTGAGGCAGGGTTGCTGCCAGGGGCCATGCTCCGGAACAAGTCGCTGCATTTTATCTGTAAGGATGTGTCGGTGAAGATTGAAAATGCTGCCACATCGTTTACCAGCGCCTATGAGTCCGGTCAGGTACTCAAGATCCCGATCGCCCACGCAGACGGGAATTACTACACCGATCCGGTCACGCTGGCCTCGTTGCAGGCTAATGCGCAGATCGTGCTCCGTTACTGCACCCCGGAGGGCAAAGTAACGCCGGAAGCGAATCCGAACGGCTCATTGGATAATATCGCGGGGATCATCAATGCCGAGGGCAATGTGCTCGGCATGATGCCGCATCCAGAGCGCTGTGCGGAAGCGGTATTGGGCAATGACGACGGAAAGCAGATTTTCCTGTCGATGCTGGAGGCGCTGAAGGGGAATAAGAAGCAGCTGAAGATGGTGGGAGCTGGGTGAGGGCATGACCAACCGCTCCTGTGCCTTCGTGGTCACCCTTTCGGAGTCAGCCGGGTGGAATCCTTCTGGAATTCCTTCCGCAACGGCCTTGGCAGGCCGTGAAGCGTCAGTCAGTTCCAGTTTTCCTTCCTGGCTGACTCTCGATGGGTCCCGACCGCTCTCGGCAAGGGAGCTCTGGCCATGTCCTCACCCAGCTTTGTTGAAGGTGAACAGTTATGGCCGTTCCTGAGTATCAGAAATTTTTCTTGCCAGTTCTCAGAATCACAGGGGACAAAAAAGATCACTCCTATGGAGAGATGTATAACTTAGTTGCCAAAGAGTTCAATCTCTCTGAGGAGGATCGTGCGGAAATGCTTCCTAGTGGCACTGCCAGAAAATTCGAAAATCGAGTTGCTTGGACAATCACCTATCTCAGTAAGGCGAGGCTTCTAGATAGAGTAGCACGAGGAGTGTTTCGAATTTCTGAGAGAGGGCGCCAGGTGTTACAGAAGAATCCGACCGAACTCAATAATAAGTTTCTCAGACAATTTCCAGAGTTCATTGAATTTACGCGAGGGACACGGATTCAAACTAAAAAAGAAGACGATCTCGAAGAAGATAATTCCGGAACACCGTTCGAAACTCTTGAGGTGGCTTATCAGAGCTTACGAAAAACTTTGGCGCAGGACCTTCTCGACCGTATTAAGACTTGCTCTCCCAAGTTCTTTGAAACTCTAGTCGTAGACCTGCTTGTTGCTATTGGTTACGGAGGATCGAGGAAGGATGCGGGGCAGGCGGTAGGGCGTTCAGGAGACGATGGCATTGACGGGATTATCAAAGAAGACAAGCTTGGACTCGACGTGGTTTACATCCAGGCAAAAAGATGGGAAGCAACGGTTGGTAGGCCTGCAGTTCAAGAGTTCGCAGGCAGCCTAGAGGGGCATAGAGCAAGGAAGGGAGTTCTTATCACAACTTCTAGGTTCTCTCAGGACGCGAAGGAGTATGTGGGAAGAATAGAAAAGAAGATTGTTTTGATTGATGGCGAACAACTTGCTCAACTCATGATTGATCATGGAATTGGTGTTACCGAGGTGAGTAGTTACGTGGTAAGTAGGGTAGATTCTGATTACTTTGAAGAAGGTTGATCCAAACCATGTGCGAATCTGGAATGTTTCATCGATGAATCCCTGCCCGGATAATTTGTTTGGGAGAGCTTCGGGAGGCGGATACAATTTTGTTTCTTCCTGGGGACGAAGGGGCGGAGAGAGGCCGTTGAAGACGCTACTGTGATCCACATTATTCGCGATCGGGCTACCAAACAGCAGATGGAAGAGATGCTTCAGGTACTTGGGACATATATAAAACTGGCTGTTGATCTTGAGCGAGGAATTCTTGCCGGTGGTGGGGCATTGCATGCAGATTGTGAAGCGGCCTTGCTTGAAGATGGGAGTCGCCAGAAAGATGTTTGGGGTGCGGATTGGATTCCCGGCGCACAGCAGGTCACGTTTGAGTCTTTGATCAACATCCGACCACGCCAGAACAATCCGTCGCTGGAGATACTGGATTCTGGCATCAGAGGGCGTGTGGCAGAGATCGTTAAGCCTTTGCTAGGTGAAGTGTGAGAGATAGGGCAGTCATTCAGGAGCGCTATCTTCGCGACACCCTTCCCGTTCGCCTGGGTGGATTGGCGGCGAATTTGAGCCGGATTAAATCGTTTGCTGCGCATGAGGCCGGCCGTGATGCAGTTGAAAGTCTGATCGATGAGAGCAAATACTTTATCGAGTGGACGGCGGTTGGTGCTGAAATCGAGGTGTCAGCGGAGCTTGTTGAATTGCAAGTTCAGCTTGCGCGATGGCAATGCCAGTGGGTTCAGATTTGGTTAGATCCTGTTCGTCGCGGACAAGTGGTTGAGGCCTCAAGTGTCTGGTCGAAACGAGTATTGGAACTGTCCGGTCTCTTGCGCACTAGTGCTGCGCCTGTCTAGCGTTGGAGTGAATGATTCATGCAAGCCCAAGTGATTACTAAAGACCTCATCGCTCAGCATAATCTGACGGACGATGAGTATAAGAAGATCGTCGAGATTTTGGGGCGGGAGCCGAATATCACTGAGTTGGGCATGTTCTCGGTGATGTGGTCGGAGCATTGCTCGTATAAAAGTTCGCGTGTGCATTTGAAGAAATTGCCGACAACCGGACATAGAGTAGTGCAGGGGCCTGGAGAAAATGCCGGCGCGGTGGATATCGGCGACGGGCTCTGCGCGGTGTTTAAGATGGAGTCGCACAATCATCCTTCGTTCATCGAGCCCTATCAGGGTGCGGCGACCGGGGTGGGTGGGATTCTGCGTGACATCTTTACGATGGGGGCACGTCCGATTGCCTTGCTCGATTCGTTGCGGTTCGGCGGGCTCGACCATGCGAAGAACCGGCATCTGGTTAAGGGCGTTGTGGCCGGCATTGCTGGGTACGGCAACTGTATGGGTGTGCCGACGGTCGGAGGCGAAATCGTCTTCAACGATATTTACTCACAGAATCCGCTCGTGAATGTGTTTTGTCTCGGCATTGCGCACAAGGACAAGATTTTTCTTGGCACAGCGGCAGGGGTCGGCAATCCGGTGATCTATTTCGGCTCGAAGACGGGCCGTGACGGGATTCACGGGGCGACGATGGCCTCCGATTCGTTCGACGATCAATCGGACCAGAAACGCCCAACTGTACAGGTGGGTGATCCGTTCCAGGAAAAACTGCTGCTGGAAGCCTGTCTCGAACTGATGGCCGGCGATCTGCTGGTCGGTATCCAGGATATGGGGGCGGCGGGGCTGACCAGTTCGTCTTGTGAAATGGCATCGCGTGCCGGAAACGGAATCGACCTGGATTTGACCGATGTGCCGCGGCGTGAGCCAGGCATGACGCCTTACGAATTGATGTTGTCGGAATCCCAGGAACGCATGTTGATGGTGGCGCAGGCGGGTAAGGAAGAGGAATGCATCCGGATCTGTAAGAAGTGGGATCTCGATGTCGCGGTAGTGGGACGGGTCACGGGTGATGGGATTCTCCGTGTGAAGGACCAGGGCAAGATAGTGGCGGAGATTCCTGCAAAGTCGCTGGCCGATGACGGGCCACGCTACGAACGGCCTTATTCGCCGCCTGGTTATCAGGACATGTTGACCAATCTGAATTACGATGCGCTTCCCGATGTGAAGGATGCGAGTGCGGCGCTGTTGTCCTTGCTTGAGTCGCCGACAATTGCGAGTAAACGCTGGGCCTATGAACAGTACGACCACATGGTGCGGACCAACACGATGGTTAGGCCTGGTTCTGACGCCGCGGTGGTTCGGATCAAGGGAACGAACAAAGCCCTCGCGATGACGGTGGACTGCAATAGCCGCTATTGCTTGCTGCACCCCTATGAAGGGGCTCGTCTTGCGGTGGCCGAGGCGGCAAGAAATCTTGTGTGTTCCGGGGCGGAGCCGATCGGGCTCACGGACTGTTTAAATTTCGGCAACCCTGAGCGGCCCGATATCATGTGGCAGTTTGTATTGGCGATCGAGGGGTTGCGGGATGCCTGCGAACATTTCACCATTCCCATCGTCAGCGGCAATGTGAGCTTTTACAATGAGACCAACGGCCTGTCGATTTATCCCACGCCGATGTTGGGGATGGTGGGTCTGATCGAGTCAGCCGAGAAAACGATGACGCAGTGGTTCAAGCAGGACGGCGATGTAATTCTTCTCCTGGGCAAGACGAAAGAGGATCTGGGCGGCAGTGAATATCTGAAAGTGCTCCATCACCGGGAGCAGGGGTCGCCTCCGCTCTTGAGTCTTGAAGCGGAGAAGGCGCTCCATGATTTCCTCTTGAAGATCATCCGTGAGGGAATCGTGCAATCCGCTCACGATTGTTCGGATGGCGGGTTGTCGGTCGCATTGGCTGAATGTTGCATCTCTGCCCCGGACAGCAGGCGAGGCGCTGTGGTAAAATTATTGCTTGATGCCTTGCGGCGTGATGCGCTCCTGTTCGGTGAGAGCCAATCGCGGGTTGTGCTTTCGGTGAAGCAAGAGATGGCCGAACAGATCTTGAATCGCGCATGGGATTCCGGTATCCCAGCGATGAAGATCGGGGCAGTGGGAGGCAATCGTTTCGTCATCGATGTAGAGCAGGGGCAATGGAGCGAGGGATGCCGCATCGATCTCCCGGTCGATCAACTGTACGACCGATGGGCCCTTTCGATTGAGCGCGCGCTGAATCAGGCGTGAGGGGTTAGGCGTCAGGGGTGAAGGGTTAAAGGTAAAGGGGATTATGAGTCAGAATCGAGAATTGCCTTCAATCGCTTCACGCCTTACACCGTACCCCTTACCACTGATCACCCCCGACAAGTTTCACGACGAATGCGCTGTCTTCGGCATTTACGGCCACAAGGAAGCGGCAAATCTCGCCTATCTGGGCTTGTATGCCCTATCTTCGGCGCGAACGCGGTGTATGGCACACGCAAGGCCTTGGGCAGGCAACTGGCGAAAGAATCGTCGGTGCCGGCTGATATCGTCATTCCCGTGCCGGACTCCGGAGTGCCTGCGTCGCTCGGCTATGCAGAGGGGGCGGGGATTCCATTTGAATTGGGGCTGATTCGCAATCACTATGTCGGCCGCACCTTCATTGAGCCGGAACAATCGATCCGTCACTTCGGCGTCAAGGTCAAGCTCAACGCGGTGCCGGAAGTACTGGAAGGAAAACGAGTCGTCGTCGTCGACGATTCGCTGGTGCGGGGCACGACAAGCCGTAAAATCGTGAAGATGCTTCGCAATGCGGGAGCCAAAGAAGTGCACATGCGCATCAGCTCGCCGCCGATCATCTCTCCTTGCTTCTACGGCATCGACACGCCGACCAGAAAGGAACTCATCGCATCCAGCCACTCCACCGAAGAGATTCGGAAATACATCACAGCCGACAGCCTTGCCTACTTGAGTCTTGAAGGCATGCTGAATGTCTCTCCCGGTACACCGGGTCAGTATTGCAATGCGTGCTTCACAGAACGATATCCCATTCCTCTGACCCGGGCTGAGGAGTTGCAGCTTGGCCTCTTCGAACCCTCCGTCTAGCAGGCTGCTGAAAAAGCTCGCCAGCGGCGTTCTCGACTCATCGAAATCCTCAACGTACCCCTGAGGGTACGCCTCTGGTTTCGATTCGCCTCCGGCCTTGCTGGACGAACTTTTTGAGCAGCCTGCTTCCGTTCTCGCCAACTAATTGTGACTCACTCGTGCACTGTGGAGACTGTGTGGGGCTCTGTTGCCATTGCCCATGAAAAAATCTGCATGGTAGGATAGCGCGTCATGAAGTGCTGAGTGCGAGACGAAGCGAAGAAATGGAGGCTGCGATGAAACGGATGATCCTCGTTCTCTGCGCCTTACTGGCTCCCGTTCTTGCAGCCCATCTGGTGCTTGCCGCAGGACTGTTCAAGGTGGGTGAGAAGGCGCCTTCGTTTGCATTGACAGCCATTACCGGTGAGACGGTGGGGCTGGATACCTATAAGGGGAAAGTCGTGGTACTCGGGCTGTTTCATATCTGCGAACCCTGCATGATTCAAGGAACGGCCCTCCAAAAGGTTTCTGAGATGACGAAAGGGAAAGATGTGGCTGTGCTCGGCGTCAATTCTTCCGGCGATTCCAAGAAGAACGTCGGTGAGTTCTTGTCCGCCTTTCCGGTGAAAGTCGCGTATCCCTATCTGTTGGACCCGAATAAGGTGACGGACAAATTGTACGGCGGAGGGAAGTTTATTCCCAATGTGTATGTGATCGATCAGCAGGGTGTGATTCGGTGGCAGCGTGTCGGCAATATGGATCTGGCAGGTGAAGATGTGATTGTGGCGGAAGTTGAAAAGTTGTTGGCAGCTGGAAGCAAGATGTAGGAAGCGGGAAGGCGGGGCCTCTCCCTGCTCGCAGACCGCGCACGATCAGAATGCGCTCGGTCGATGCGCGTATTCAGAGAAACCCCGCCTCCCCGCTTGGTAAGTAACCGACTTCTGCGAGAGTGGAGAGGAAAGAAGACGATGGACGAAATCGAAGAGGGGAAGCAGAAGTTTTTAAAGGTGGTGAAGGGGATTGATGCAGTTGTGCAGGTGGTGATCCCGGTGACGCCTTCTAATAGCATGTTTCTGATTTCGCTCACGAAGGGGCCGAATCGAAAATTCATTACCGTCTCGGAAGACGACATCATCGATCTGCCCAACGAAGCCAGCATCCTGACTAAGGTGACGAAAACCGTGAAAGATGCCATCTCTGCTCTCTGAGACAGCGCGATGAGCGGGAAGGGCGCGGAAGGCGTGAAAAGCGAACAGATACAACGCGATTAAGAATGTCCCGACGAGTCTCGCCTCATCCGCAAATACCGTATGTCGCGCGGTGATATCATGAAAAACATTCTTCCTGGCATTTGGCAGTGGTCCTGGTTCTCCGAGGAGAAGCAGCTCGATTTCAACGGGCTCTTCTTGACGGTCGGGGAGCACAAGATTCTGGTCGATCCTCCGCCGATGACAGGCGATGCGAGTTCGGTGGTTCTCCGCAACGGTCCTGTCGATTACATCATCGTGACGAATCGGGACCATGCGCGTGAGGCGGCAAAGTACCAAGGTGAATTTCACTGCCAGCTACAGGTCCCGGAGGCGGATGCAGCGCAGATGGATCTCAAACCGACCAAAACGTTCAAAGATGGAGAATTGCTCACGGGTGGGATCTGGGTGATCCAGTTGAAAGACCAAAAGTCTCCTGGTGAATCGGCCCTGTTCATTCAGCAGGGAAAGGGTGTGCTGATTGTCGGCGATGCCTTGATCGGAAAGCCTGCCGGATTCGTGCGTATGCTCCCCGATGAAAAATACGTCGATGTGACGAAGGCTCGAGAAGGATTACGCCGGCTCCTCAAATACAATTTCGATAGTCTGTTGGTCGGCGACGGTGTCTCGATTCTGACCGGCGCCAAGCAGACGGTCGAACGATTGTTCCAGCCCTCATCATGATGCTGCGCAACGGACTATCAGAGGAACTGAACCGCCAGGGTAATGAGCATTTCTCACGCGGGCTCTACACCGATGCCTATACCTGTTATGCGAAGGCTCTGGAATGTGACCGGCTGACCGGAGATCAACGGGCGTTGGCGGCCACGCTGGGAAATCTTGGAAACATTTGTGCTGTGAGCGGGCGTCGAGAGTCAGCGCAGACGTATTACCAGGAGGTATTGGAGCTCCAGAAGATTCTTGGGGATGAAAAGGGAATTGGCACGACACTAGGCAATTTAGGAAATTTGCGAGCCGATGTGGGTGAATGGGATCGCGCCAAGGCGTACTATCTCGAAGCCTTGGATCTTATGTGCAAGACGCAGGACGATGCAGGCAAGGCGGTGCTGTTTTCCGATCTTGGCTTAGTGGCACGCGAGACCAAAGAGTTCGAACAGGCGATCGGATACTATGAGCAATCGCTGGTGTTGATGCGGCGGTTGGGGAATGAAGGCGGCGTCGCCGATGCCTGGCGCATGATCGGTCGAACGTTTTTGCTCCAGCAGCGCTATGACGACGCTATCGCCTGTTGCCAGACGAGTCAGTCCATCGCTGAGCGGGCGCGCGATGAGCTACGGACGGGCGGCGCTCGTTATGTGCTGGCCCAATGTTATGAGGAGACCGGCAAGCTGCGTGAGGCGGCGGATCTTCTTGAACTGGTGGTGCATATGGATCGCAAGTATCAGCTGCCGAAACTTCAAGAAAATATTCAGCGGTTGGCGGCTCTGCACGCTCGTCTTGCCGGGCAGAGTGACTGACGCCACAGAGAAAGGCGCACACATGAGTAACGAAGTCTCGCCGGCCTGGGCCTCCCTCAAGGCCTCGCTGGCTCCCACCTTCCCTCAACTATTAGAATTGGAAGCAGGCGGCGCGCTGTCGATGGATCCCGAGCGCCACACCTGCCACTGGGACAACAACCCGGTCATGCTGACGGTGACGGAGTTCCTGATCCTGCAGGCGCTCGCCACCCGTCCGGGCGTGGTCAAGACCCGCGACGCGCTGATGGAC
>SWDN01000014.1:15733-40085 GCA_005116775.1 Nitrospira sp. | reverse complement strand
CCTCGCAGGAGGAGACTGGAAGGAATTTCAAGGACATATTCCATAAGTATCGCTGCTTCTTGCTCCGACAGACGAGAGGCAGGGGCCAAATACCGCTTTCGAGCGACAGCCCGTTCCCTCTCATCTTCCGGTTCGTAATATCCACGGAGTGTTCCCTCCCGATCGGCATTCTTCAGACGACGTAGCCATTCGTCCTGACTCTTTCCTGGTTTCTGAATCGATTGCCGGACACGGCCAATGATCTCCAATTGATTCCACACAGTCCACCCGACAAACACTGCCCATGTTTCATTGAGCGCTTCCCAGGATTCCTGCTCGGTCAAGAACCGCTCCTCAGTTTCACCTTTTCTCTGCACGACCGGGGTAATCAACACCGCTCCATAGTGACAGGCCTGCTGCTCCTTCGCAAACGCGAGCACGGGATCCTTCGCGACATCAGGCGAAGCCTCAGCCGCCGTCACCAGATAATCGAGGTACGCATGAAACAGTTCATGGTAGAGCGTTTCAATCTCGGCATGAGTGAGTCGCCCGAGCGGGCGCAACGTCGCTCCGGCCCCATTAAAGGAGAGTGCACGATTGAGTACCATCCGATGCTCCTCCGGATGATATTCAGCGGCATAGCTACGCAAGTCATCGAACTCAAACCGCACGAACCTCGAGGGGATTGCCCGGAGGAACTTCGTTGGAAGACCAAGCCCCTGAGCCTCCCGAATCAACTGCCCCCACATCCAGTCGGCTGACGCGACACGCTCTTCTGACATTCCCACGTTCGGCACAAAGAGAAGTCCACCCATGAGGAGGCCCATTGCAACCACTTTGCACAACGTACGCACCATGAGGTTGATTTGCTTCGATCCTGAAAGGAAAGTAATGCGGGAACGACTACTCACGCATATCGGTCATCGCGAGAATACCAGTCATGCTGCCCGCCTTCTTCCACCAGGGCCAGCTGGTCCAACAGCGCAGGCGAGACAGGGTCCAAAAAACGGGAGGGCTTCGACAACACCATGCCGCTACCTCTATCGAACACATTGATCGGGTAGGTCAAGTACAAGTGCCGCTTGGCCCTCGTCACAGAAACATAGAACAACCGGCGCTCCTCCTCCAGTTCCTCGTCTTCGTTGAACGAATAGACCGATGGGAATCGTCCATCCACAATCCAGATGACGAAGACACATTGCCACTCAAGCCCCTTGGCAGAATGGATCGTAGACAACACCACACATTCTTCTTGAGACAGCTGCATCCAATCTCCACAGGTCCGAGCCCGCTTAATCCGTTGTTCCAATGACTCGCGTAACTGCTTAGAGCGCATGCTCAAGAGCGATTTCAAGGCATCCTTGCGCCGTTGAACTTCTTCTTCTTCTGCAATAATTCCACGAATATCTGTCCCTAACATAATACGCCTCCTCACTGGATCGAGAATGAGCTTGGTGATGCATTATACCTTAAGTCATCGCCCATCTTCCACTGAGGGACATGACGCATAACCCCTTGCGCTGCAAGGCGTCTTGCGCATCGGTCAACAGAGGGAGGTTGCGGAACAGGCCTTCCTTTCAGTACCATGCGCCATGGCTATTGGACTGCAGATTCAAGCCTGGCGTCTCTCGCAGGGGCACTCAGTCGACGACTTGGCAGCCAAGTCCGGTCTTCTCTCAAACCAATTAGACGAAATTGAAGCCGAAGAGGTTGATCCCCCTACTTCAATACTTGAAGCACTGGCAGCCGCACTGAAAATTCCTCCGGCCTGGCTCTTTAGCCACCCTCTATCGTTTCGTACCTTGTTCGATGATCCTGAAGATGTCGATAAATCCATCCCCTCAGGTCCCGACCCTGTCACAGAGCGAATTTTGGCAGGCTCTCGGATGGATCGCTCACTCTACGTCCTCCTGACCGCTATTATGCAAAGCGGTGAACCGAAGCTGCTCCGCGCAGCGGAAGTGAATTTACGGAGCCTCGCCAAGCAAGCCAAACAGGCGACAGTTCCCTGGCAGAGCCGCCCGTCTGGCCACTTCGAACCACCGAACGATTAGCAGGACGCTGAAAAAGTCTGCCAGCAGAAGAAAACCGTTATTTGGTTTGTCTTGTTGTTTGGTTCAACCGGACAGACCAGGTGAACCAGATAAACAAAACAAACCAGTTTGAGCATCCTGCTAGAGGACTTGCAGCATGAAACACTTCAGGTAGCGCGTTTCCGGCATGGTGGCGAGAATTGGATGGTCTCTGGCCTGTCCACGCTGTTCAAGCAGGCGAATCTGCCGCTTCGCATCTCGCGCAGCAAGGCGAATACCCGTCCAAAATTCTTGCTCGGTCACATGGTGGGAACATGAACTCGTGACCAAAAATCCCTCCGGCTTAGTAAGCCGTATCCCAAGAAGATTCACATCTTTGTATCCAGCCAGGGCACGAGGCACAGCCTGCTTACTACGGGCGAAGGCCGGGGGATCGAGCAACACCAGATCGTATCGGCGCCCTGCTCGCTCCAGTTTTCGCATTTCTTCAAACGCATCCGCCGCTCGATAGCGGCACCGATCGTCCACCTTGTTTAACACCGCATGACTGCGCGCAAGCGCCAGAGCATCCTCACTCACGTCCAACCCTTCGACCGACTTCGCGCCTGCGAGCGCCGCATGCATCCCAAACGCGCCAGTATGAGCGAACACCTCCAGCACATCAGCGCCGACCGCGAGCTGTGCCGCCGCCAGTCGATTCTCTCGTTGATCGCAAAACCAACCGGTTTTCTGCCCTCGTTCGAAATCGACGAGAAATCGGACCTGCCTTTCCTGAACCTCGACTGTCGTTGCGCCATCTCCACGAAGAAATCCCCTCTCCAGCGGCAACCCCTCCAACGTGCGGCTCTTGGCGTCGTTGCGCGCATACACACGCGTGGCTCCGGACTCCTGACATAGGAGATCAGTCAGCAGATCTTTCCGGCGGTCCATGCCGGAAGATAGGGTCTGCATAACCAAGACATCGTCGTACCGATCCACGATCAAGCCTGGCAATCGGTCCGCTTCTCCATAAATGAGGCGATACGCATTGGTGCCGGTTACGACCCTCTGACGTAGCCTGACAGCCTGCGCAAGCCGCTCCCTCCAAAACTGTTCGGTAATAGGTTCCTCGTCGAACGTCAGAATTCGCACGCGAATCTTGGATGCAGGATTGTAGAGTCCTCGGGCATAGAATCGCCCATTCGGCCCGATGACATCGACCACATCGCCTGCGGTCGGCTCGCCGCCGACCTCCTCGACATAACCGGCATAGATCCAAAGATGCCCGAGTTCCTCGATCGCACGTGTGCGGGAGAGGCGGACGTGCCCGCGTGGACTGTCATCATGAAGGGTCATAGGCTACTTATCCAATGGCGCAAACCAGAACGTCAAGTCCTTCCAAACGGATCTACTGCTTGACGGTTGACCTGCGCTGTGGTTTCCTGCGCCTATATCTGAGGCATCTCATGTATGTCACACTATGAACAGGGAAACCCAACGATGAAACGACTACCGACTATCGGTTCCGCCGTGATCGATCGGCTCCACCAGTTGGGAGTCCGTCATATCTTTGGAATCCCCGGCGACTATGTCCTCAGCCTCTACCAATTGATCGAGGCATCACCCATTCAACATGTCGGGACCACCCGCGAAGATTGCGCGGGATTTGCGGCGGATGCCTACGCGCGGATCAACGGCATCGGAGCGGTCTGTGTGACCTATTGTGTCGGTGGACTCAATACCGTAAACGCGATCGCCTGCGCTTATGCAGAACGGTCGCCGGTGGTTCTGCTCACCGGATCGCCGGGACTCTCAGAACGTATTCGCACGCCCTACATGCACCACATGGTGCGAGAATTTTCTACGCAACGCGAGGTGTTCGAGAAGATTACGGTGGCCGCCATCTCCCTGGACGATCCTTCAACCGCCGAACGAGAAATGGATCGAGCCTTTGCCGCATTGATGCGCTATCGCCGGCCAATCTATATCGAAATCCCTCGCGATCTCGTGCATACACCACTGACACACCCGTTACGACCCTTGTGCCTCGACGATGAGCCAAGCGATACCGCCGCGCTGGATGAAGCCATCGCTGAAGTTCGTGCCATGTTGGCCTCGGCCAGTCGGCCTGCGATCTTAGCCGGCGCAGAGATCGGGCGATTCGGCCTGCAAGACGATCTGACTCGCCTCGTCGAACAGCTCAATGTCCCCATCGCCTCGACTCTGCTGGGCAAATCCATTATCCGTGAAGACCACCCTCTCTACGTCGGCGTATACGGGGGGCTCATTGCACGTGACGAGGTCCAACAGTTCATCAATGCATCTGACTGCCTGTTGATCCTGGGATCGATCCTGTCCGATGTCGAGGATCTCAATGCCGATTCGCCCTTGCTGACGGAAGGCCGCACGATTCACGCGACAGCCGATCGGGTCGCCATCAAGCACCACCGCTACGATGCCATCCGGTTTCAAGACTTCGTGAAGGCACTGGTCACCAATCATCTCCCTTCGTTTCCTTCCCGCCCACTGCCGGCACCGCTTGCCGTGGCACAAGGGACGATTGCGCCAGATGCCCCCGTGACTTTGAATGGACTCTTTCGCCACCTGGATAGTCTGTTGGATGAACACACCCTTGTCATCGCCGACGTCGGGGAATCGCTCTTTGCAGCAGCCGATCTCCATGTCCACGGGCGATTCGAGTTCATTTCTCCAGCCTATTACACCTCGATGGGATTTGCCGTCCCAGCAGCCGTGGGCGCCGCGTTTGCCGATTCCACGCTTCGACCGATCGTGCTGGTGGGCGATGGGGCGTTTCAAATGACCGGAACGGAACTCTCGACCGCCGTGCGATATGGCCAAACGCCGATCGTCATCGTGCTGAATAATCGAGGCTACTCTACTGAACGGGAGATTCTAGAAGGCCCCTTCAATGACGTCCATGAGTGGCGCTATGAAAGGATCTGCGACATGATCGGAGGCGGAGTCGGCACGCGCATCGCCACCCAAGGGGAATTCGAACGTGGTCTTGCCGCCGCCTTGGCCGATTCCAGCCGCCTGCATGTCATGAATGTACTGATCGATCCAGCTGATCGCTCAGCCGGCATGGTCCGACTGGCCCACCGTCTCGCTAAGCGGCTCTCTACCGATCGTCCGTAAGTGATCTGGTTTGTTTAGTTGATCTGGTCGATTTGGTTCATCTGGTTAGTTCCGTTCAACCAAACAACCCACATTAACCCTCTTCAAAGTGAAGGATTTTGCCACCACTCTCTTCACCTCTCACCTGATGTACTCTTCAAACGTCCAGCAATTCTAACGCCCGCTAGTGGCACGTCATCTGCACAGTTACGGTCAAATACTCATGCCATGCCACATCCTGTGTGCGGGACACGCCATAGACACCCACTCGTGAGCCCGCCACACATCATCGTCAGGCCTGCAAGCGACTCGCCTATTGGAGGCTCCAATGTCGGACTTCTACCAAAACGGTGTCGTCACAGTGCTCCACCGGCTCGGGCAGCCGAACATCGACCAACTGGAGCGAGAGTTGACCCGTTATGGGCGCGTCAATCCCATCGCACTGGTTCTCCCCTCTCTGTATGCGGAACTGGGGCGCCCGGCATTGAAGAATATTGTGGAAACGCTCAAGAGCGTGTCGTACCTCAACGAAATCGTCATCTCCTTGGATCGCGCTTCGGCTTTGGAGTTTCGCCTGGCGAAACAGTTCTTCTCCGTACTCCCTCAACGGGTGCGTCTCATCTGGAATGATGGAGCGCGCATCCAAGCCATCCTCAAGCTCTTGGTCGATCACAATCTCGATATCGGCCTCCAGGGCAAGGGACGAGGCTGTTGGACGGCCTTTGGCTATGTGCTGGCACGAAACCACAGCCAGGTCATTGCGCTCCATGATTGTGACATTACAAGCTACAGCCGGGAATATCTGGCGCGTCTCTGTTATCCCATCGCCAACCCGAATCTCGGTTATGAATTCTGCAAAGGCTATTAATCGCAAACCCGAATCTCGGTTATGAGTTTTGCAAAGGCTATTACAGCCGCGTCACCGATCGCCTTCATGGGCGAGTCACACGCCTATTCATCACCCCCATGATCCGAAGCCTCCAGCAGCTCGTGGGGCCTCATGCGCTCCTGACCTTTCTCGACAGCTTTCGCTACCCACTGGCCGGCGAGTTCGCGATGGTGCGGGATCTGGCCTGGACCAACAGAATTCCCGGCGACTGGGGTCTTGAAATCGGGGTGCTCGCGGAGGTCTATCGGAACTGCGCCTTGCGCCGTATTTGCCAAGCCGATATTGCCGATGCCTATGACCACAAACACCAAGAACTCTCGGATTACAATCCCGATGCCGGTCTTCTCAAAATGTGCGTCGATATCACGAAATCCCTCTTTAGAAATCTCGCAAGCGAAGGTGTCGTCTTGTCCGACGGGGTACTCAAGACTCTGCGGGCGACGTATCTGCAAACCGCACAGGAAGCGATCAGCCGCTACGAAAACGACGCCGCCATCAACAGTCTCACGTTCGACCGCCACCAAGAACGGACGGCCGTCGAAGTCTTCTTGAAAGGCATGAAAATGGCCACCGATGGGTTTCTCGACGATCCGCTTGGCGTGCCCATGATTTCCAACTGGAGTCGTGTGACCCATGCCGTGCCCGATATTTTCGATCGTCTGGTCGAGGCCGTCGAAACGGATCACGTCTGGGATCCCACGTCGGAACCGGCAGGCACTCCGTCATGAGCAACAGTCTCACACCACTCACAGCGCCGACCGAATCGCGCATACAAGAAATCGGCTCGGCGGAAATTCTCGTCGGAATTCCAAGTTACAACAATGCGGACACGGTCGGACATGTCGTGCGGGCCGTAAGCGTGGGGCTCGCCAAACACTTCCCTGGCTGTCGGGCAGTCCTGGTCAACTCCGACGGCGGCTCTTCAGATGAGACGCCGGCCATCGTCGCCCGCACCGCCATCGACTTCCAATATCTCTTCATCGGAGACCAGCAAAGCATCCTGCATCGTATCATCACGCCCTACCACGGGATTCCCGGAAAAGGCAGCGCCTTCCGTACGATCTTCGAGATTGCGCGACGACTGAAGATCAGAGCCTGCGCGGTCGTCGACGCGGACCTCCGCAGCATTTCACCGGAATGGATCGAGTTGCTGCTCCGCCCGATCATGGAAGAGGGATACGACTATGTCGCTCCATACTATCTACGCCATAAATATGATGGCACGATCACGAACAGTCTCGCCTACCCGCTTACCAGGGCACTCTATGGTCAACGAGTCCGCCAGCCCATCGGCGGGGAATTTGGGTTTTCCGGCGCGCTCGCGGGCCACTATCTCGAGCAGCATGTCTGGGAATCGGAAGTGGCGCGGTTCGGCATCGACATCTGGATGACGACAGAAGCCATTGCCAGCGGCGCACGGATCTGCCAAAGCTTCCTTGGCGCAAAAATCCATAATCCGAAGGATCCTGCCGCCGATCTGTCCGCCATGTTGACGCAGGTGATGGGCGCCCTCTTTGCTTTAATGGAACAGCATGAAGGCCTCTGGTTCGGACAAGAGGGATCACAGCCTGTTCCACTCTTTGGATTTTCTTACGAAGTCGGGGTTGAACCGGTCCACGTCAACGTGGAGCGGATGGTGGCGCATTATCGGCAAGGTCTCACGGATCTTGAGCCTATCTGGCGGCAGATCCTGACCGACCATACGTTCACTCAGTTGCGCGACCTCCAGGGAACATCCGGCGCTGGCTGCCATATTCCGGACGAGTTGTGGGTCCAGGTCGTCTACGATGCGGCCACCGCGTACCATACGCGAATCATGCCGCGCGATCACCTGCTGAAAGCCCTGACCCCTCTGTACTTAGGCCGGACCGCCTCGTTCGTCCATGCCACCCAAGGCCTGACGTCCACGGAGGCGGAACTCAAGATCGAATCCTTATGCCACACGTTCGAACGCATGAAACCCTATCTGGTTGAACGGTGGCAACCGCTGTCGTTGCAACCCACAGCGCCGGCTCCGTTGCACCACGCGACCACCGACGCAGGAGGTCATCATGGAGAACTTCATTAACCAAGCGCTTTTAAAACCGTTGGAACTACTCGGCCATCAGGTAGTGACCGTACTCCCCAATGTGCTCGCCATGGGTATTATCCTGCTCGGCGGCCTCTGCACCGCATGGGCGCTCGGCGTCTTCTCCGAACGGTTGTTTCGCGTGATCGGATTCGACCATCTCTGTGATCGATTAGGGATGAATGCTGCGCTTCTCCGTGGAGGAGTCAAGACCGATCCCTCTCGCCTCGTTGGCCGAGGTATCTATTGGACAGTACTTGTGCTCGCCTCGATCGCAGCGTTAGGCGCCTTGAACTTGACTCCGATCAACCAGTTCGCACAGTCGCTGCTCGCCTATGTGCCCCATCTGGTCACGGCGTCGGTGATTCTCTTGGCCGGGTACTTTCTCTCGAACTTTGTATCGCGGGCCGTCCTGATCGCCGCCGTCAACGCCGGGCTTCCCCCCGCTCGGATCATCGCAACCTGTTCCCGCTGGGGCATCCAAATTCTCGCGGGAGCCATGGCACTGGAGCAACTCGGTATCGCCCAACACATCGTCGTCGTGGGATTCGGCATTACGTGGGGAGGAATCGTGCTGGCCGGAGCGATTGCGTTCGGACTCGGCGCAGCCGACCTCGCCAAAGGGTTTTTGGAACAGCGGCTAGTGGCCCGATCCAAATCCAGCGCGGTCGATGATCTCCATCACTGGTAACGCGCATGGTCATGCCGAACTTGATCGTCTACACAGACTTGGACGGGTCGCTCCTAGACAGCACGACCTATTCGTATCACGCGGCTATACCGGCTCTCACTGCCCTCCGCGAGCAGGGAATTCCCCTCGTTTTAGTGTCGAGTAAAACACGCGCGGAAATGGAACCGCTTCGACAGCGTCTCGGTCATCATGACCCGTTCATTGTCGAAAACGGCGGCGCGGTATTTGTTCCTCATGGCCTTTTCGATTTTCCCTTAGAACGCATGCGAACCAAGTCTCCCTACCAAGTCATCGAATTAGGCCTTCCCTACCACATGCTGCGAGATGTGCTGAAACAGATCGAAGACGCTGTTGAAACGCCGTTACAAGGTTTCGGCGACTTGTCGGTAGAATCCATCATGCACGTGACCGGGCTCACACGTGCCGATGCGATTTTGGCCAAGCAACGGGAATACGACGAACCCTACCTCCTGCAAGGCCCCCAGGCGCTCATCGAAGAAGTCTGCCGGCAAATCGTCACCCGGGGTCTTCGATGGACAAAAGGGGGGCGGCTCTTTCATCTGATGGGGGAAAACAATAAGGGGGAGGCTGCGTCCGTGCTCCTGCGCTGTTACCATCGCCAACAACGCATGAGCGGACAAGCGGAGCGGATCGAAACGGTTGGGATCGGGGACAGCATCAACGACGCCCCACTCCTCGCCATGGTGGATCACCCAATTCTTGTCCAAAAACCGGACGGCTCGTATGATCCTGATATCCACCTAGCTGGGATGATACGCGCGCCAGGTATAGGGCCGGTGGGATGGAATAATGCGGTCCTAGAGCTTTTAGCGGAGATACAGTAAGAGGTTGCCTGAACGAGACCAGCCTAACGAATACCCCGCCCTTCCGGGCGGGGTTCTCAGCACTTAGCGCTTCCCCGGACTAATCTTCTTCTGGATTAACGATATGGAGGCCTGCCGACCGACAGGCCTCCAGCAATGGTGTGTCGGCACTGACGACGGTGAGCCGCAAGGGCTTGAGTTCCAATGCCAGCGCCAAATGTAATACTTGTGGCGTTCGGAGCGAAGGATACTCCAACGCCAGTTCTTTCGTCGCTAAGTACGTCTGCATCGTCGGGGCAATGAACTGATAGAGACCCTCTTGCGACTCTCTCTCGAACTTATGGATCACCGAGTAACAATCGTCACGGGTGATTTCTCCATGATGGGCTCGATTCGCGAAAGCCGTATAAAAATCGGTCACGGAGAGCGTCGGTAATATCACCACTTTGCTCCGCTTCACCATGAGCCGGTTGACGATGCGTGTGCCTCGCTCCATGCTATACCGTTTCACCAACGCTGTTGAGTCAAAATAGTAGTATGGCATGCGATCACACTCTCCCCTTCAGAATGATGGCGGCCAACGGGCCAGACATTTTTGAGAGCCGATCTTGGAGTTCGTCCAGCGGCAGCTCGTCATACCCCTCCTTACGGAACTTATCGGCTAAATTGCCCTGATTGAACGACGCGGTGTCGTTCTTGAGCCGCTCACCCAGCCGGCGTTTCGCCAAGCGACTGGGAACCCGCTGCTTTGTAACCGTCAACCCGCGTCCACGGCTGCGCGGAGCGCGAGTCGATGTGTGTCCTGCTTCTAATTTCGATTTGGCCATACCCTCCCTCTCTCTCTCTCTGAATTAGTGGGGCGCAGACGCCGGCGTAGATACCAGCCCGTCCCGCGGACATCCCGCAGGCTGGCTCGCCTGTGCCGGCAATTCCAACTCTCCATACACATGGGCCGCAATGGCCTTCGCCACATCGGTCGAAAACTCTCGCTGCATGACACGCACAACTTTGGCTGTCGCCTCACGATCCGACAGATGGCCTTCCTTGCCACCCTTCGACAAGGCGCCGACCACGCGCTGGCTGGTCAAATCCACGACTTCAAAATCGCTGCACCATCGCACAAACCTAAACTGTGGATCGCGCACATCGATCGGCCACACCCGCACGACACCCCGCACAAGCAACTCCGGGGAGAGGCCACTGGAATCGCCACTCCTCGAGCGCTCCCCTACCCACGGCTGGCTCGTGACTTGGAGCCCTTCCTTCAACAACCCCTCCGTTAAAGCACGTTGCGCCGGTTCAACTTGGTCTCCAGCCACCGCAACTGCCAGCACCAGATTCGTGGCAAGGAACTCTTCGAGTTCATGCGTGAGTTCGCTCACACGATAGGCAGCGGCGGTACCCTGCCCGCTCGGTCGAATCACACGAAGGTCGGCGTTATAGGTCTCTCGCAGCACCAGATTTCTGGCAGCCCGTCTCAATGCCCTGACCCGTGCCAGCTTATCGGAGGGGCGATGGGCCTCTTCGACATCGGCACTGATGGATCGGTCCAGCTCGGTAATCCGCTCCATAAAGGATCTCTCTGCCTGAGGCCGATGCATCCCTGCCAATGCATAGTGAAGGCCCTTATGCACATCAACCCATCGATCGACGATCTGGACGCTCTCCAATACCTTGTCGGTCGATACACGGGTCAGATTATCGAGCGTCAAACGTCGTTCAGCGCTAGTCTGCCCACGCTGTTCGATCACCAGATACGACTCCCAGTCTTTCGCCTGCGCGCTGACCTCTGCTTTGAAAATACGGGCCACCGCTGCATAGGCACGATCCTCTGCTGCCGCGCGGCTCTCTGCCTGTCCCACGCCGACGAGATATTGTCCGGACGGATAGACAGCGCTCACCCCATCGATCCAGTCAGGTTTCGCGTGCACTCCAAACCATGAACAGCCAGAGAGTGCGACTAGCGCCATCAGTACCAATCCGATTCGACATACAAACCGTGGTCCGTCTTTCATGGCATCACCCGTTGAAGAAGCACGGCTGTCTCACCTGGCTCAAGGGACAGGGTCCGCATGACCTCAGGCTTCAGAGGGTCAAGAGACCCGCCGACTGAACTCTGCACCTGGTAACGGCCTGGTGGAATCCAGACCCGCGCGAGATGGATTTCATCGGGCAACGTCTGCCAGCTCCGCTTGTCGGCTTCTTCCGATGCCACTGCGAGGCCTTTCGTCAGCAGCCCAACAAGAAGACCGACCCACGGCCCCGCATCTCTCCCCGCTGCTTGCTGCGCGGCCCTCGTGGCCCCCTCGGCCAGCGCGAACTTCGTGGCCGCACGAGAAAGTGCCTTCACGGTGATTCCAGCCATTCGTTCCGAGAGCGCCTTATCTGCTAGGGCCGTCACGTTATGTACCAACTCCGTGTTCAGTGTCACCCGTGTGCCATTGTCATCCTGGATGAGACTCACCCTATCGACAGGGACTTGGGTCTTTTGCGGAATGAGCCGTGGTAAAGCCACTCGAACAACGCGTCCATTAAGTCCATACAACACACTATCCACAGCCTGGTTGGACTGTCGGTTCTGCCGCAAAATCCCACGATTGAAAAGCACCAACTGGAGCGCATTGAGACTGATCGGCAGGTCAAGAAACTCATCCTCCTTATGTGGTGCGCGCCCATTATAACTGATCACAATAACTTGAGCGAGCGGTTGTAACGACTGACTCGTCTCCCACTTCGTATCGGGAAACAAACGTCGGTACTCGGCCAATTCTTGCGTAAAATGCAGCGCCTCGGCCGTTCGCAACAAATCTTCCCGCAACTGGGACGGAACGACCGTGTGCGACCATGCACGAGTGGTATCGAACGTCTCATACGCCTTCCGATAGGCGATAAAGGCATTATTCACATCGCCGGTGCGTTCATAGAGAATGCCGCTCAGATAGCGCGCAAATCCGTCATCTCGATAGGCGTCTTTCTCCTTGGTTCGGTCCGACAATACATTGAGCCGGTGGTCGATACGGCGGGCTTCGACCAGCGCATCCTGCCACTGGCCCAGCACCGCATAATTGAGCGCTTTCAGCACATTGATCAACACCTGCTCGTAGGGATCGCCCTCATAGGGTAGGGCCGTATCGTTCGTCATGAACGCGAGCGCTTCCGTTCGAATTTTTCGCGTGTAGAGACGATCGATTTCGTCCTCAGCCTGTTCCAACACGGCATTGCTTTGCTGGTATTCGCCCGCGAGTTGAAGGGTCATCCCTCGATCCATACCATAGAGCACCAGGCTTTTATCGCCATACTCCTTTTCGGCTTGCTGGACAATGGCATCGGCACCCTTAGGGTCGTGAGCGCGCAGACTCGCATCGATGAGAAGATATCGGTTGACCGAGGGACGATTTTCAGCGGTGTCCCAAGCCAGAGGCTCGTTTCGAACACCAACCACGGACCCGACGCCATAAAACCCTTTATTATCTTTCTCATTATAGGCCCCTGACCCTTGTTTCACCCAATTCGGAGGACCGCCGCAGGCAGCAAGTCCGATCAGCAGGGCAATAGCCACTCCTCCCCCGACCAGCCTCGACCTGAAATCCAGTACCCTATTCATGTGCGAGCCTCCTTGGTGATGATTGGAACGGTGAAAGACGATGGTTCGAGAAGTCACACGAATTCATGCTAACATGCACCCCTAATCCAGTCAACGAAGCCAACGGCCGACAGTTGTCCATCCTGCTGTTCCCCTCATGGAGGCTCCCAGTGGCAGACGTGCAAATCGATGACGGCATCATTAAAATTCTGAGTCTGGAAGTTCAAGATCCTAAAGCAGCCGCTGTCCTTGCCGAATATCCTCAAGCGCGCTGGGCAGAAATTACGCGTAAGGCAGTCAAAATTGGGCTGGGGTATCTGAAGGGCGGCGAAAGAGCCTAATGGCAGGCTGCTGAAAAAGTCCGCCAACAGAAGAAGACCGTTGTTTAGTTTATTTGGTTTGTCTCGTTTGTTTGGTTAAACCAGGCAGACCCGATGAACCAGATAAACAAAGCAAACCAGTGCGAGCATCCTGCTAGGGCTTCGCAGGTGTTGACTGTGCCACCGCAGCCCGAGCACGGGCATGATTCCCGCCGAGTTCTAGATAGCGCGTGAAGGCCTCGACCGATTTTGGTTGATCCTTAATCTCGTCGGCATAGAGAATACCCAGTGAGAAATAGACATCCCTATAATTGGGATTGACGACCAGCGCCTCCTGCATGGCACGCTCCGCTTCGGCATACTTCCCGTTCTTTTCGTGAATCAACCCAAGGGTATACTGAGCATCCGGATTCTTCGAGGCATACTGCACCGCCAGTTTCGCTGCAGACAATGCGCCGTCAAGGTTCGGCAGCACTTCGAGCAGCACATAGCTCTTCAGCACATAGGCGTCGCCGAATGTGGAATCGTACTCCAGCGCATTATTCAGCCGCTCCAACGCTTCCTCCGACGATTTCCCGGTTTGAAGCAGCGCGAAGGCCTGTTCATAATGCACCTTCGCAGCCTGTCGTCGTTCGGACGGAGACTGAGGCTCTGCCCCCATGATAAAGGCGGCCTTTCGGCCTTCGATCAACACCGTATCCCCTTCCCCCTCAAGCTGCACAAAGAGGGGATGCTGGGTACCCTTCGACTGTTCTAGTACTTGCTGCTTCACATAGTCTCCGACTTCCGAGGCCATGAGCCATCCGTTTTTATTACGGTCCGCCATGCCACCCAGTCCATCGATCAATGTCTGCACGAAAAGACTCTTCCCATTTTCCTGACTCAAGGACTCACCCTTATCGCCTGCCGTCAACACTTGCACGGCTCGCCGCTCCGTCTCATCTTCCGGAGCGACTCTGCCTTCAAGAGACAGAGTTTGAGCGGTACTCACCTCCCACCCCCGAACCGCGGCATTCAAGAAAAAGAGTGTGTGTTTGGACGCGCTACGCCGGCTAAATTCCTTCAGCTGTTCAAACGTCACGGATTTGGAGATATTCCCTATCTGCGCATCCCAGGGAACAAGATACCCAAGCTCCTGACCGTCAAAATCCTGCGTGACACCCGCATGTCCTGTAAAATAGATCACCAGCCGATCATATCGACCAACCTTGCGGGGCAAGAAGTCTGAGAGTGTCTGCTGCAAGCGGCGAGCGCTCGCATCCTTGTCATACAGCTCAACCACCTCGTCGAAGCCCAGCCGGCGGAACGCCTGGGCTATGGCTCTGGCATCCTCGATCGCGCCGGGAATTTTGGGAGCGAGGAGATAGTTCTCCACTCCAATAACGACGGCCCACGACTTGTAATACAGTCCTTCTGGCTTTCCCAGCTGAGCAGAAGCCGATGGCAGAGTGACCATCGCCACCAGCAAGTAGCCCAAACATACGAACAGCAATGACCGCGATTGTCGGTAGATAATCGGCAACATCAATTCGATCGGCTTCAGTGTGTGCTATGCACTCAATTGACCCTACTCTCGCCTCTGCGAAGCTGTCAAGAAACGCTCACCCGACGTGTCAGAGATTTGAGCAGCGCTCGTATGCCGATGCAGACAACCCCTCCCGTACCAAGGTATGGTTGAGTTCCTCCCCGACCGTCCAGCATAATGAGCGGGATTCGTTTCGTTCCTTGACCTGAAGGAGAGACCTCACTATGGCAGACAACATCGATACCCTCCTCAAGGAAAGCCGCGTCTATCAACCAACTGCGCAGACCAAAGCCGTCGCCTATATTCAAGACTATGAGACTGCTTACAAAAAATCGATCGCCGATCCTGAGGGTTTCTGGAGCGGCGTCGCCAAGGAGCTGGAGTGGTTCTCTCCCTGGACCAAGGTCCTGGAATGGAATTATCCCTGGGCCAAGTGGTTCGTCGGCGCGACTTGCAACATGACCTATAACTGCCTAGACCGTCACGTCAAAACCTGGCGCAGGAATAAAGTCGCCATCATCTGGGTGGGCGAGAACGACCAAGAACGGGTCATCACCTATGGGGAGCTGTACAGACAGGTCAACCGCTGTGCAAACGCGCTCAAGAAACTTGGGCTCGCTAAAGGCGACCGAGTCACGATCTACCTGCCGAAAGTTCCAGAACAGATCGTCGCCATGCTCGCATGCGCGCGCATCGGCGTCATTCATAGTGTGGTGTATTCAGGATTCAGCGCCCCGGCCCTCGCAAGCCGAATTCAAGACGCCGATGCCAGACTGGTCATCACGGCAGACGTCGGGTTCGATCGAGGGAAAGTCCTCAATCTCAAGTCGGTGGTCGATCAAGCCGTCGCCAATTCCCCCACCGTCGAACATGTCGTGGTCCTGCGACGTCAAACTCCGGGAGTCACATTGTCCACACCGAAGGAAATCGATTGGCACGACTGGCTGAAGAATGAAAAGGCGGTCTGCGAAGCCGAGCCTCCCGATGCAGAACATCCGCTGTACATCCTCTATACGTCCGGCACCACCGGGAAGCCGAAGGGCGTGGTCCATGTCCACGGCGGCTACATGGTTGGGACCTACATCACCACGAAATACGTCTTCGACCTCAAAGAAGACGATGTCTACTTCTGTGTCGCCGACCCAGGCTGGGTCACCGGCCACAGTTATATTGTGTATGGCCCTCTTCTCAATGGCGCCACAATCCTCACGGCTGAAGGGAAGCCGGACTATCCCAATCCAGGCCGCTGGTGGGACTTGATCGAACGTTACGGAGTCTCGATTTTCTATACGACTCCCACTGCTATTCGCCTGCTCATGCGTTACGGAGAAGACTGGCCCAAGAAATACGACCTCTCCACACTGCGCATCCTCGGCAGCGTGGGCGAACCGATCAACCCTGAAGCCTGGGAATGGTTCCATCGTGCCGCCGGTGGGGACAAGCCGATCATGGACACCTGGTGGCAGACCGAAACAGGGTCCATCCTGATTACTCCCCTGCCGTCCGTCCCCCTGAAGCCAGGCTCCGCGACCAGACCTTTCCTTGGTATCGAAGCCGACGTCGTGGACAAGGAAGGCAATAGTCTTCCTGCCAATGCTGGAGGCCTGGCCGTCATCAGAAAACCCTGGCCGTCGATGATGCGGACAATTTACAAAGATCCTGAACGCTACAAGACCTATTGGAACACGATCCCGAACTGCTATACCGCCGGCGACATCTGCCACAAAGATGATGACGGCTACATGTGGTTCATGGGCCGCGCCGATGACGTGATCAAAGTGGCCGGCAACCGGCTCGGCACCGCCGAAGTGGAAAGCGCGCTGGTCAGCCACCACTCCGTGGCAGAAGCTGCGGTGATCGGCAAGCCGCACAAGCTCGTCGGCGAGTCCATCAAGGCCTTCATCATTTTGAAACAGGGCGAAGTGGAGAGCCCGGCCCTGATCCAGGCGATCAAAGATCAGGTAATGAGCGAGTTGGGAAAGATCGCCGTGCCGTCTGAAATCGACATTGTGCCTTCGCTTCCTAAGACCCGATCAGGAAAAATCATGCGGCGAGTACTCAAGGCGAAAGAACTCGGGCAGGATCTTGGGGATATTTCGACAATCGAAGATTGATTCAACCGGTTTCGAGACCGGTGATCGTTCTGATGTCTATGCGTTCAGCGATATAATCGGAGGCTGTTATGAACATAGCGAGAGGTTCCAGAGGCATGGTTGCGTTCAGAGTATTGGCACTCAGCTTGGCAGTGATGACCCCAGCTGTCACCTGGGCCGCCGAGCCAGCCGCGAAAGAAAAGACCATGAAAAAGGCGGCCCAATCACGCGCGAACACGCTCCCTCAAATATCGAGCGTTGCGAAATCCGCCATGCCTGAGACCGCGGGAAAGTCTACCGCCTGTTTCGGTGAAGCGCCGAAACTCGACAAAGTCATTCCGGACGAAGGAAAAGCCGGAGACAGGATCACCATCACCGGGAACAGCTTCGGCGAGACAGCCTGTTTACGTGGCGTCTCCTTTGGTCCGGGCCATCCAGCTTCGTTTCAACAAACGAAAGACGGTATCACCACGACCGTGCCGGCCGGCGGGAAGAAGGGCTTGGTCCTTCTCAGCGTGACCACCGCCTCGGGAGAAAACTCAAAACCGTTTCTCGTAAAATAAAGATGGAGATAGAAACTGTGCTCACCCGATGTGCGCAGCGAAGGACCGCCTGGCTGCCCCCCTTAGAAAAAGAAGGACAATGTGAGACACCCTTGCCCATCCTCAAGAAAGAAGTTCGCAGAGCAGTAATCACCTTCCTGTGAGTGAAACCCATGCAAGTGCAGCGTGGCTCTCTGATAGGGCTCGTCGGACATGAGGCGTAAGCCGGGCGAACCGATCTATCTGACTCGTCATATGCTGGGCCTCGTCCTGGCCGTGCTCTTCCCCATCCTGCTGCCCCTCCTGTACCATCGCTACATCGCGCCACTAAGCTTTGACATTATCTTTGCCGCTGGTCTGATCATCGCTCTCATAGGAGGCATTGTGCTCTACTTCGCCTATCGATCCTCAGCGCAAAATGAACCGTGAAAGGTGAACCCTCAACCTTCTAGGTTTCAGCTTGTGCAGGTTTCATGCGTGGCCTCTGATGTATCCGTGAGAGAGGAGCCGTCGCGTCGGCCATGTAGGCTTGTCCAAATCCAAGAACCAAGTGTGCGTCCTGTAGCCGAAGTTCCCAGAGTGCAAAATCCGAAAAGCCAAACATCATGGCCGATTGTGGAAATCGAGCCAGATACCGCTCCTTCACTTCAGCATAGTCCAGTGCATCGACATTCAACAGCGCTGCCTCGCCCTGAAGGTTCATTCGCCGAAGGGCCAAGGGATTCTTCCCTGGTCGATCCGGTTCCGAGACGAACATTCCCACACGAGGGTCTCGCAACAGGTGTTCACTGTGTAATGCCAAGCGGCTCACATGAATGTAAGCGCGTGTCCATTGTTCGCCAAGGATATAGGGCACATGCGATCCAAACGGTCGGCCGTTCCTGAGCGTCAGCAGAACCCCAGTGCGGACTTCTTCGGTCAAACCGATCCAAGCAGCCTGCACCCCCTCATTCGATAGAGCCTCAGCCATCGCCATAGAAAACCTCTCCCTCCGCTACTACGTGGTGACCGTGATCCGAAACTCCCACCCTTTGGGGAATAGAAACCAGAATCCAATCGGTGTATCTTGGATTGATTGAATCTCTCGCGGCCCAGTAACTACCCTGCCTGGAGGTGCCTAATGAACGCGACCATGATCTTGAGGAAATACTCAGGTTTGTTGACCATCGTCTTGCTACTCACAGGCGTTGGGTGCGCAACCTCAATAGGGCAACAGCCGACAGTCCTAGGGCCGCTTTGCAGCATCACGTGGGATAAGCCGAACGATCAGAAGGTCACCGGATATCAACTCACAGTCATCGACCAAAATAAGCAGGCAAAGCGAACCGTGCGGTTTATCCCCGCAAGCATCACGAAGGTATCCTGCAAGGACGCAGGCGCTGACCATGAAGGAGAATGGGGCGTTACCGTGCAATCCTGCTACGACAAGTCAACCTGTGGCTCCCCAACGGAGATCGCACACATACAGATCACCGCCAAGTAAAAACTAGTTCGTTTGGGTCCGGCTCGTCGTTCCCGCCATCAGCTGTACGCTCTATGCCATAAGCTTATGGCTCCCTCCGGAAAGGCATGGTGATTTCTCCAAAAGAAACCGGTATTCTCTCCAGTCAGCGCGTGCCCACAGCTGCACTCATCTCGAACAGGGCTATGTGGCACACCAGGAAAACATTCCAGCAGGATACTCACGCTGGTGTGTTTTGTTTATCTGATTCATCTGGTCTATCTGGCTTAACCAAACAAGAGAACCCCAATAACGGTCTTCTTCTGTTGGCGGGACTTTTCAGCGTCCTGCTAAAGAAAGGGCGTCCATGAGTTCAAGCGCAGGCAACTCTCCATCGAGTCAATTCAGGAAGCTTCTCCTGTCTGAACAACTGGAATTCATCTGTGAGGCCCATAATGGGCTCAGCGCAAAAATCGTTCAAGAAGCCGGCTTTCGAGGCATTTGGGCTAGCGGCCTCTCCATTTCCGCGCAACTAGGCGTCCGAGACAACAACGAAGCCAGCTGGACTCAGGTGCTGGAGGTGCTGGAATTCATGTCCGATGCGACCACGATTCCAATCCTCCTCGATGGCGACACGGGATATGGCAACTTCAATAACATGCAGCGGCTCGTCCGCAAACTAGAGCAGCGCAAGATCGCCGCCGTCTGCATCGAAGACAAGCTCTTCCCCAAGACCAACAGCTTCATCAAGGGTGGCGCCCAGCCCATGGCGGACATGCATGAGTTCTGCGGCAAGATCAAAGCCGGCAAAGATGCGCAAACCGATCCAGACTTTTCTATCATCGCCCGCGTCGAAGCCTTCATCTGCGGCTGGGGGCTGGCCGAAGCCTTACGCCGAGCCGAGGCCTATCATCAAGCAGGGGCAGACGGCATCCTCATCCACAGCGCTCTCTCCGTGCCGGATGAAATCCTGGCATTCAAACAGGAATGGGGCAACCGTTGTCCCGTCGTCATCGTGCCAACTAAGTATTACGCGACACCCACTGATATATTTCGCCAGCATGGCTTTTCGATTGTTATCTGGGCCAATCACATGTTGAGAACATCCCTGGCCGCGATGCAGAAAACTGCACGGACCCTCAAGGAGGATGAACACCTGCTTTCCATTGAAGACAAGGTCGCGCCGGTGTCAGAAGTTTTCCGCCTGCAAAACGCCGGAGAGCTTCAGGATGCCGAAGACCGTTATCTGCCCAAAAGCGCCGAAGATACCACCGCCATCGTGCTCGCCGCCTCCCGCGGCCACGAATTGGGAGAACTCACGGAACAACAGCCGAAAACCATGGTTAAAGTACAGGGGACGCCTATCCTCTCCCATATCGTGGATGCCTACAATGCCGTGGGAATCAAGGATATAGTGGTGGTTAGGGGATACAAGAAAGAAACCGTCAATCTTCCCAACCTGACCTATGTCGATAACGACGACTTCATGGACACCGGCGAACTAGATTCCCTGCTCAAAGCCCTCCAATCCAGGACGGGCCGTTTGCAAAGCACGATCATTTCTTACGGCGATGTCCTCTTCAACAAGTTCATTCCTCAGTCGCTTTGCCAGGAGACGGACGATTGCGTTATTTTCATCGACAGCGATTGGCAGGCCCAGCCTGGTTATATCCGACTCGGTGGATTCGCCGAATGCACCATTCCCAATTCCAGAAAAGCGTTCAATGCAAAAATCTATCTCAAGCGTTTGGGAGATACCATCCCCCAAACATCCATCCATGGAGTCTCGATGGGATTCCTCAAAATCTCCCCCAGTGCAGCCACATTCATCACCGGCATCCTAGTCGAATTGATGGCAAGCCCTGCTAACCGCAAAGCCACCATGTCCCTGCTGCTCCAGGAATTGCTGAAACGAAACTATCCAATCCGCGTGCTCTATACGGTCGGGCATTGGCTCGACATCAACAGCATCGAGGATGTGGTCCAGGCCGGAAACTTCTAAACACAGTTCGTCCGGTCTATTTGGCTGGTCTGATTTGTTTGGTTTCGTTCAACGAGACAAACTGACATCTCTCCCAAAAACGATGGCAGGCGGGACTACAGTACGACGAGGGCTTCGGCGGACTCACACGAAAGGAGCGGACCGATGAGGCGTTCAAAGCTCTCTGGGAAACAGACCGTGTACGCAATCCTCCAGATCAACGCCGATACCTCAGTCGGCAATCGCTTCCGACACCTCAGTGTGAATGACGCCACCTTTCGCGGCTAGCTTTAGCGGAACCCCCTGTAAACAAAAACAGAGCGAGGAGCAATGCCCGTTTACCAGTATACATACCTACTTTCATAGCATCTGTATGTTCATTTTTTTGGAGGGCACCTCCTACACCTACACTTGCTCACATCGCGCTTGCCAGAGTATTTCCCGATCTTGACGTTCCAAGCTATTGTTTGCACAGGCTAATTCAAGGATTACTGTTAACCAATCACTCCCCATGACCGAGGCATTGGTCTTGCTCAACTCCCCTACCGGCAGTGCATATTCATCAGGACAGACCATGATCAAATCATGTGCCCACAGTCGCCAAAATATAGAGAACGCCCCGTCCAATTCACTTATGTGCTGCGTCGGGTACTGAAACACGGAGGACCTAGACCATGCGCCAAACGATACCCCAGCCTTTAAACATGACTCGGGCAATCTCATTTGGCCTTTTTGCGGCCTTACTCTCATCGTTCCAGCCCACTCCTACTGTCTCCGCCCAACAACTGACAAGACCAGTCAGCCAGGAAACCGATGAAGTAGGCACACATGGGCGGCGATTTGAGAATATTGCCCCCGTCCTCCGATTTCCAGCGAAATCCTTGGAGACGAAGGATGCACAAACTTTGACCAACAAGCCACACCGACTGATTCGAAAACCACAGAACGCTCCCGTGGCGTCCGTCGAACCGTCTCCAGCTGGTTCCTCACATACCAAATCTTTGCCAACCCCTCCATCGTCTTTACAGAGCGACAATGCGACTTCACAATCCAACGAACCCTCCTCGCTTAACAGAAACATCGGAGCAGCTGTTCCTCTTGCAACCATGAGTGCCGTAGCATTGCCAGCAACAGCCACGGGTTCCATTGCAGCTGGCACAGCACCAACCGGAACCATCCCATTGGCAGCTGCAGGCACAGGAAGCTCCTCATCATCAGGAGGCGGAAGTGGCGGTGGACGATCGATGAATAGATTAGCTGCGGAGTTGCCAGGGTTGGCACAGCTGATCACACCGCCTTCTGCCCCAGTAGTTACAATAGTTAATCCTGTAATCGGAGCGAGTCCGGCTAGTCTATCCTTTATGGCCCAACAAGGGAGCGCCAATCCCACTACCCAGATGTTGAGCATCAGCAACGTGGGAGGTGGCACCCTCGCTTGGTCGGCCAGCGAGACCACCGACTGGTTGACACTCTCACCAGCGTCCGGGACCGGCAACGGTACCATGGCTGTAAATGTAACAACCGGCACCCTAACAGCAGGGAGCTATAGTGGCACAGTGACACTCAGCGCCACTGGAGCATCTTCTGTCACGATCCCGGTGACCTTTACCGTTACCGCCGCCCCGGTCCCGCCTGCCATCGGTGCCAGTCCCACAAGCTTGTCGTTTACTGCCACGCAAGGCGGCAGCAACCCGGCGAATCAAACCCTCAGCATCAGCATGTGAACACATCTACGGCTATTCTTGGAAACAATACTGGAACGGTCACGATCTCAGGTGGAGGGATTTCAAGAATAGTAAATGTCACTCTCACGCTGAATGCACCAGCGACGTCTTCTCTCACGTTGGCATGGAATGCTAGCACGGCAAGCGATCTGGCTGGTTACAAAATCTACCGTTCCACAATCTCTGGCACATACGGGTCTCCTCTCGCCACTCTCCAAGGTAACGTGACCAGTTACACCGCTACAGGGCTAACCGTTAACACCACGTATTTCTTCGTGATCACAGCGTACGATCTCGCTGGAAATGAAAGTGCCTTCTCGAATGAGGTCAGTAGAAGTACAAACTAATTTGACAGTGATAAGGAGATTCGGCTATGCGTGAATGGAGCAAAATGAAAATCGATGCCTTTGAACATACTTTTCCTCGTTTATTATATCGGAGAATACATATGCCTATCTATCGTATGGCGATCCTGATGGGAATCGTCCTGGCAGTGATAACGTTCCTAACTGCGGCCACAAACGTCAACGCCGCAGCCCCGCAGCGCACCGCAGCATGGGCATCCTCAAAGGGCCTAAGTACCGGCGCTCAACCATACGCAGAGGCCACCCTCTGTGCGACAGCATCGGTGATCCTGTGCGAGGATTTTAATTACTCCCAAGATATTACGTATGATGGAGTCGGCCAACACAATTGTTGTCACTACTACAACCCCGGTGTAGCCGTGAGCGCCTATGGATTCAAACAGTGGGCCAGCCTTTTCATCAAACCTGTTTCCGATTACAGCACAAACAAGGCCGGCGGAAGCATGCCGAGCGGGGGCCAATCAGATCACGTCTGGGTTGGCAACTGGGATGCTTCTAAAGGGCCGCAAGGCGGTGGTAACCTCTGGGCTACGCTCCGCCAGCCTGGGCAGAATTATCCGAGCGGACATACGCCGGCACAAGCGCGAAACTTATATTATCGCTTTCAAATTTACTTTACCCCCAACTTTCAATGGCCCGGTGATCCCAAGACCAGAACCTATGGCTGCAGCGGCAAAACGCAGTGCTATGACACCAAAATCCTATACATCTATCCGCCGGGCAGCGAAGACAATCCAACCGGAGCCCATTATGATGCCGGTGCGCATACACAGTGTGGAACCTATGATGCTTCAACAAATACCAACTTTGCTGATGCCCTCGCATTTCGATACGGCAACGTGAGTGGGAGTTACAAGTTCTTTCCCCTTTGCTCAGGATGCGCCCCCTACAGCGGCTACCAGAACTATGGGCCCTTTCAGTCACTGACGTTACGCGATCCCCATGATCAACCGCTCCTTGGGCGAGTTTTCAGATTTGATACCGGCAAGTGGTACACTCTGGAATTCCGTTACAAGATCAGTTCTGCCGATAACGTCGCGGATGGTGCTATTGAAGCCTGGATCGACGGCACAAAAATCTATTCTGAACTCAACCTGGAAACCTGCGGCTCTGGCAGTGTGGGAATCTGTGATGCGCTGGGCGAGCTTTACGAGCGCCACGGCCTCGTCCCCATCCGCAG
>SWDN01000014.1:0-15633 GCA_005116775.1 Nitrospira sp. | reverse complement strand
GTTCAATATCATGTCGTGACTCTAGCGATTGCGGATCCGAATCCTTGTTAGACATAGCGGCTCCTTCTCGATCTGAAAGTGACAATTCTCAAGCGCGCAACTCGTTCTGCTGATGAGCAGTCTTCGGTTTGACGGTTGCAGGAACGCCGACAGCCATACTGTCCGGCGGAATGGATGTGACCACCACAGCATTGGCCCCGATGCTGCTTCGATCTCCAATTATGATAGCCCCCAATACTTTTGCGCCAGCTCCGATCATAACCTCGTTACCAATCAGGGGGGCACCTCCCCATCCACCGCGATCACCTAGGGTCACACCATGATAAAGCGTACACCCTTCCCCAACTATTGCATCAGGATGAATCATGATGCCACCAAAATGATGAATGCGAAATCCCTTACCGATGCGCGCCTGAACTGGAATGGAAATTCCGGTCATCACCTCAATCATGCGCTCGACGAGAAACCGAAATGGCTGCGTTGGGATTCCACGTTCGAAACACCAGCGAAAAATCCGATAGACCAGAATGGCATGGAACCCTTGGGACAACATACCGCGGACCAAGGCTCGAACACCCCTCTCGTGCTCGGTAAATCTCGACAGATCGGCGCTGAGGGTAGACCAAAAAGGAGCTTTCAGATCAGAGGCCACCGGATCGGCCTACGCGGGGGAAATGCGGCGAATATAGTCTTGGAGATGTTCTTCCGCGACAGCTTTTAAGAATGGGTGCATGGCATAAAACTGTTTGCCGTCAGCCTTAGCCTGAGTCTGCCGTGGAAGCTGACCATTGAGTGCCGCTACCACCGTTTCGGCCAGGAGCTGGCCTTGCAAAGCACTCGAACGGTCCCTGACCGTTTGCAGAGAATCGCCGACCACCACCGGTATGCGTTCCATCCTGATAATATCGCCGGTGTCCACACCAGGGTCGACAAAGTGAACCGTAATCGTCGGTGGCTGCCGCTCCACGAGAGCCCATTCGATGACGTTCATCCCTCGATATCGCGGAAGAGCACCTTGATGGGCATTCACCGTACCCATCTTGGGCACCCTCAAGACAGGAGCTTTCATGATCGGCGCGCCGCCGAGAATCATGAGATCCACGCCGAGATCAGAAAGGATCTTCTGACACTGCTCTCCATTGACGTCGGGCAGAGCCACCAGTCGCCCGCCTTGCGCCTGCACATCAGACTCTAGCGTTCCAGCAGAAGCGGAAGACCCTTGAGATCGAAGCTTGAAAATCAGCCCAAGCCTGCTAACAATCCAACGAAGTATGACAAGAGGGAATGCGAACCCATGAGTCGCAAGTACGGACATGATCGTTCGCGGAGCACCCGACCTGGAATGCGCAACCACATGGACATTCCGCACTCCGCGGACATTGAGTTCACGAAGAATATCCCGCGCGTAGGGGCTATGGGGAGACCCACAGAGTATGGCGACAATCATTGCAAGTCCCTTCGAAACAGCGCAAGCGCGACTTCCTCTTGAAATAACGCATCCAGGGTAAACTTGGGTGCCCAGTTAGGGAGGCGATAGGTCATATAGGTGCCCCAAATCGGCTTGGACCCCGTCACTCCGCCACGGATTCCAGGACTCGTTGAATCTAGGCTCACCTGGCTGAGGACATAATCATTCAACTTCACCGCCGCGTTTAGGTATCGAAGATCGCGCGTCATTTCATACAATCGTCCCCACACCCTGCTAACTTGCGCACACCCTGTTAGACAGGCAAACGAATGATCAGGCTTCCATCCCTTGCCATAGGTTCCAGCCAAGTGTTTCCGGACCTCGAATTTATGGAGCAGGACGTCTGCAGCCCGTTGCGCAACATCGATCCAGCGGTCGTCTTTGAGCAATAGACCCGACTCCAGGAACCCCTCGATTGTGTACCCTATAGTATGAGTCAACGCCGGCTCACCTGGTTCAAGCGAGCAATTGGCAAACCATGCGGTATCATCCTGACACATACTGGCCCATTCAAGATAACGAACTGCGGAAGCCCGAATATCTCCGTCTCCCGTGGCCTGCGCCAACATGAGCATCGGCCACGCCACTCGTGCAGAGTAACAGTTGGGATTATTCTGATAGACATGACGCCGCCACGCGCCATCGCTATCTTGCTGTGCGATCAGCCAACGCGCCCCCTTGACGGCTGCATCAAGATAGCGCGATTCGCTAAATGATGCGTACCCGGCAACCAAACCGTCAATCACCTGTCCGGTATTAAACACTGCTGGAACCGGCGCTTGGTCGACGAAGCCCGATTGCCAGGAACCGTCAGGAAGCTGGACCGTGATCTCCCACTCGATCATCTGTCTGGCTCTCGTCGCCCACTCATTCTTATTCAGCCGACGAGACGCTTCGAGCAGCGTCGTGATGACATAGCCTGTCGTTTCTGGATAGGCGGCACTCCACCCTGAGGCGAACGTGTAGTACCCCGACACGCCTCCACCAGGTACCGCATCTTGTGCCCGAGCTAGCCAATCCAAGAGAGCTTCTATGTAACGGTCCCGCGAGCTTCCTGGATCGAGTTGACTGGCCTGCTGATTTCTTTTATCCAGAAGCCATACGTTGAATTGGCTTGGGATGTAGAGACGTTGTTGAACACCGTTGGCGATAGCGCGTGCGATCGTCAGTATCGACGGTGGCAGAACGCTTTTAACGCTTTGGCGAAAATCACGCCCTCGGCTGTGCTGCAGTTCAACATTCGACATCTGAGGATCTCTCCCGCTCATTCAGAGAGCATGTACCGCTACCTGTTCAGCAGTTTTTTCGTCAATTCCGTTCGGGAGCCCACACCATCTCAACTTGACCAGTCAAGGCTTTGAGCACCCCAAGAATCGCAGCAAGATTCACCAGGTAAAAATAGAACATCCCGTGCGCGATTCGAACAAGCCCCCCTCCTCTTTCAGGAAGCATCCCTCCGATAGCGGCCAGCACCAGACTGCCTACAAACCCCCAGACCCCAAGCTGATAGATCCACCCGATATCGGAAGCCATGAAACACCCGACTGCGCTGAGAATGACCAACGGAAGGATGAGCCACCGGAGAACTTTGTGCGACCACACCTGCCAGGAAAAGATCCCGACGCAGAATGGATTGAGAACCGACGTCACACTCATGACTCCTCGCCAGCTGCGATTCACAATTCGCCGCTTGCGACGAAACTCTTTCCGAAAGTCACCGGCCGATGGCTCGAAGCCGATTGCGGACGGTTCGAAAATCGCTCGGTACCCCGCCTCAACAATTTGTAGAGGAATCACCAAATCATTGATGGCTTCTGGAGCAAGGGGTCTGTACAGATGCCGGCGGATTGCGAAAATGGCTCCGTCTCCCCCTACAGTACTTCCTATCTGACTCTCCATCGTACGGATCATCCGCTCATATCCCCAATACGCGTTCTCCTGCACATGCGCGGCAGAATCCATCTCTTCGAGGTACCGTGAGTCCCCTGTGACGCAGCCCACAGCTGGGTCGGCAAAATTCTTCACCAAACACCGAATTGTGTCCGTCTTATAGAGAATGTTGGCATCGCTGAACAGAACGACGTCGCCGGAGGCGTGTTGCAATGCGGCGTTGAGACCGACTGTTTTCCCACCTCGGCCAGGCATTCTGAGCAAGCGCACCCCCTGCCCCTCGAAAGATTGCACAATGCGATCAGTATCATCCGTCGAGGCATCTGAAATGACGAGTACCTCCAGTCGCTCACGTGGGTAGTCCAAGCCCAAAGAATTCTCAAGTTTCCCTTTGATGACATCGGCCTCGTTGAACGCCGAGATCACCAATGTGACGGATGGAGTCGTCGCAGCATGCTGAACCTCTCGCTGATACATCCTCGAGACGATCCAGAGTAAGATGGGATACCCGACATACACATACAATACAACTCCGAAGGCAACCCAGGCGATAATGGCGCCGATCGTGCTCACTCCATCACCACCTTGAATTGTTCACGCCAGATTTCGAATACCAACAGCGCCATGATGGCCTCCGTATAGTCTTCTCGGCCTGCATTATGAGCTGATAATATGTGGGACACACTGTCCGGGTTAAGGAGTCCACCCTGCCGCAATCGGCCAGGATCTAACAGTTGGGAGACAAGAGGTCGCAAATCCGATTTGAGCCAGGCTCCCATAGGACCACCAAAACCACGTTTTGATCGAGTCAAAACAAAGTCTGGAACGACACCTTTCAGCGAGGCTTTGAGTAATCGTTTGAGCGTAAACCCTCGCATCCGATAGTGACTGGGACATCGGCTCACAAAATCAACAACTCGGTTATCCAAAAATGGCACCCGAACTTCCAAAGACGCCGCCATTCCCATCTTATCGGTGAGGAGCAATAAGCTCTCCGAGAGAGGTCCCTTGACGTCGACGTAAGCGAGGCGATCCAGCGGAGACCGCGCAGGTGCCTCATTAAAGTAGCGAACAAGCTCCTGCCCTGGGTCCGCACTTTGTCGGTATGGTTTCAGAAGGGCACTGACCGATTCAGCGGACAAAACGGACAAGAGTCCGAGATACTGCTCGCTCAAAGGAAGATGCAAGGTGCGAGTCCACGCCTTCGTGTACCGGGAAAGATTGCCACGCACAGTCCCGCGGTCCGCATGGAGCCAACCTTCAATGGAGCTCCCAGCCAGCCGACGCCAGGCGGACGGAATCCAGGAGACGGATTTGTTCATGAGAGGCGCGAAATAGCGCCGATAGCCCCCGAACAACTCATCTCCTCCGACACCGGACAGCGCAACTTTCACATCCCGATGCGCCAGTTCGGATATGAGATAGGTCAGGATGAATGACGTGTCGGTCAGGGGTTCATCGAGCTTCTCGACCAGCCACGGCATCAATTCCGTGACGCGCGGATGGACGATGAGCGTCTGATGTTCAGTTCCCAGAGCACGGGCTGCGGCCTCGGCAAACGGGGTTTCGTTATGATATGCGTGCTGCGCTTCAAATCCGATGCTGTAGGTCCGAACCTTCTGATTGGTCGCCTGTTGCATGAAGGCGACCACGGCCGTTGAATCCACCCCGCCGCTTAGGAATGCGCCAAGAGGAACATCGCTGACCATTTGATCGACAACCGCTTCCCGCAACACCGCTCGAAGTTGTTCACAGCTTTCGCCGAATCCGAGACGAGACGAGTCCCCCTCAAACTGGAGATCCCAGAATGGCTCGGTTCGAACCTGTCCCTGTTCGGCCACGAGCCGCCATCCCGCCGGCAACTTCTCAACTCCACGAAACAACGTATGGGGAGCAGGTACGAATCCCAGCCGAAAGAACTGAGCCGCCGCTTCGAGATTCAGGACACGCGAGATATCGGGTAGCGTCAGAAGCGCTTTGATTTCTGACGCAAAGGCCAACCCGTTGCGTGAATTACAATAGTACAGCGGCTTGGTGCCCATTCGATCACGCGCGACAAGAAGCCGCTGGAGCTTCGCGTCCCAAAGTGCAAACGCAAAAATTCCGTTAAATTGTTTCACGCAATCCAATCCGTATTGCTCATACGCGTGAACAATCACTTCTGTGTCGGTCAGGGTCTTGAACTGATGCCCGGCTGAGAGCAGCTCATCGCGAAGCGTTCGATAGTTGTAAATTTCTCCATTAAAGACAACGGTAACAGATCCATCCTCGTTACAGATAGGCTGGTGACCACCTTCCACGTCGATGATGCTGAGGCGTCTCATGGCCAAGCCGGTCCGACGATCGACGAACGCACCCTCGTCGTCCGGGCCGCGATGGATGATCGCGCCGCACATCTTGCGCAGCTGAGCAACGAGTTCGTCTCCGACTTCATGTCGGTTATAGAGGCCAACGATTCCGCACATCGCTCGTGGACACCTTCTTAAGGCTAGTTGGTGAGATACCTTCGAATTTTTGGCCCGATAAGTCGCGTCATTGAAACAGGAAGTCGTCTCCACAGCTCCAGGAGGAAACGATACTTGGCGTCATCTGTAGAAATGGTCGCTCCTGCCGCACCGCTGACGCTGAGCATTTGCCAGTGCAACTGTTTCGGCTCTGCGCCCCACTGCTTTTTGAAGTCATAGGTGCCTGATCCCATCGTGGATCGACCGAAGTCAAACTTTGAACACCCTCGCTTACATCCGTCTTGAATGGCATCCCAGTACAGGAGATTGTTCGGGCATTTTGAGAAATACTCCCGTAACGAGGACGCCCAGGGAACGAGCATCGTGTCTTTGAAGAACAATGCGATCAATCCCCCTATTGTACGCTGCCCGTCACGGACCAGCGTGACTCTGACAGAATGGCCTAGGACCGCGCACATTTCAGCAAAAAAAGCTTTGTCGTGAACCGGCGAACCCAAGTCACGCATATTCACTGCAAAAATATCGTAAAACTCGTCCAGCAATTCCCCCCCCCCAACACACACGGCCAAGCCGCTCTTTTCAGCCTTCCGAACCTGGTTACGAACCTTTGCCGGCAAGGCTTTCCAGATTGAATCGGCTCCTACGGACAAGTCCAGAAGCATGCTCACCTTGTCCTCACGGGACACTCCCAAACGGATCGACGGCTCACACTGACGCAACTCCATCGTACGACAGTGTCGCTCCTGCATTAACGCGCGTGCCCGGTCGACAAGTAATTGGGCGGTCTCCGCGTCATCTGCACAGACCCCCCCGTAATCCAGGAATGGCATTGAGGTCAATGACGCTCCAAAAAATGGACGCTGGACCAACACGAGTGGAAGTAGACCGACGATTCTCCCTCCACTGTTCGCCGTCAAGTTGTAGGTGCGGTGTCTGTATGCACGTTCGATCACACCCTTCCATGCAAACAGGTGGCACATAGTCGCCGCAGGACAGTCCTGAACATACGCATCCCACCGCTCCTGCTGCGTGGAATCGCAGAGCACGATTGTTCGGTCTAGTTCCTTCATGACTGGTCAGATCGTGTCAGCGGGCAGTACAGCATTGAGAAGCGGCAGAAGGTTGCGGAGGGCCACCCACGCCTTGATTGGACCGGGCACCATATTCGGGCAGAGCTTGCACAATGTGCTTAGATGCTCATCCATCCCACCTGGGAGGCGGCTACACGAGGGCCTTTCAGAACACGCGTCGCTTCATCGAGACCTTCGACGACGAGATATCAACCAAACAGTTGATGCCGTGGGAGATAGTCACAGGACGTTCTGTGTTTTCCCGCAACCGGCAGACCCGGAGAGGCATCACTCCGTAAACAGCGTCGGTCGTTTATTCCCGACCCACGAGGGATGATGCCCCTTGCCGCTCTTATCCAAGATGTCGTCCGGGGTGGGATTGAGATTGAGATACCAGATGTGTGTCGCGCCCGCTGGGGTGGAGAGTGGCGACACGATTTCCCTCAAAATATCGGACTCAGAAAGCTTCACCGAATAGATTTGCAATCCCCGCAGCGTACACGAACAGGTCTCATTCCCTGGTTGCCAAGGGGCGTCGCCAAATGTGAGGGCCGGTGAGGGCGGATTGCTATCGCCCCACGTTGGCGAGGCGGTCGTACGCGTCACCTTATGCCTCGCATTCACATTCGGCAGGTCCCAATAGAACTCATGCTGCTTCACGACCCCCGGCGCTCCCCATGCCACCAAGGCCTGGGTATACCATTGATCGTATACGACCACACCATTGACGAAATCGTCCTGCTCAATCGAAATTTCCCACTTGTGCGTCGTCGTGGCGTTGCCGCCGCCATCAGGGTACGGATGCGCTCCGTAATAGGTTGGGGCCAGGCTACCGGCCCACTGAAACGTGTTGATGGTGCCCGCGCCGTCGTCGTTGGCCCAAAACATCGTGGTGTAGTAGCCCATCTGGTGCACCGGTTTGACCCGCCAAATGTAGGTGACCCCGTTCCCATTCGGCCCGTATATGGGCAGGCCGTTTGTGTGCGGGTTCATCCAGCGAAAGCGCACCGAATCCGCGTTCGTATTCGGCACGTCCTTGTTAAATGGAAACACTAATCCGGTGCTGGAGGCGGCGCTGGTGGTGAAGGTCCATCTGAAGTTGGTCTGCATTGCGTTGTCTGCGAGATCCTTGATTCCGTTGGTGAGCGTGGCGGTATAACTCGTGCCCAATTTCAATGGGGTACCTGAGGAAAATACGAATGTAACGGTGACGCCATTGGTCGTAATGTTTCCGGTGACGGGGTTATTCGCGTTGTCCTTGAGCGTAAAGGTCGCGGTGGTGACGGTCGCCGGATTCACCGGCTCGCTGAAGGTCGCGGTGAGGGCGGAAAAGATCGACACGTTGGTGGCGCCGCTGGGTGGGCCGGTGGTGCTCACGGTCGGCGCCGTCGTGTCTGGGAGAGTCCCAGTGGTAAAAGACCACATGTACGGAGTAGCCAACGCATTGCCGTCAAGGTCCTTGACGCCGGTGGTCAGGGTCGCAGTGTAGAGCGTAGAGCCGGCGAGTGACGTCAAAGGCGTAAACATCATGGTGGCTCCACTGACGGTGACCGTGCCGCTCACTGGATTCATCGCGCTATCTTTCAGCCTAAAGGTCTCGGCGGTGAAGGTGCTGGCGTCCATCGGTTCACTAAACGTGGCCGTGAGCGCGGAGGAGATCGATACGTTTGTGGCACCATGAGCTGGAAATGTAAGTCCTATTCTGGGCGAGCTCCCTTCACAGGAAAGAAGTACCGCGGCAACGAAGAGCCCCAATGCCGCCCGTGACAGGCGGCAACAAAACGAATTCATCTAGCCCTTAGATTGAAGAACAAGGAGTGTTTATCGCCAACCGGTTAGCTCCGCAATGTTCGGAGAAGTTCCACGAATGCCATGACCCGCGCGCGGTGAAATATCCAAGCCGTGAGCAGATACGCGACAGCACCGGCGATGCCAAGCGTGACCAAGTGAGCAAGCAGCGGCCAATCAATGGGGAGCATCTGTTTGAGCAGCAGTACTGCGGTGGTCATGACGAGGCATGCGCTCACGGCAGGCCAAAGTGCTCGCAGGTACGCGCCGACTGGAAGACCGATGTGTCTGAAGACCTTCGAGTACAGAGGAATGGTGACAAACGGATGGGCGACCATCCAAGACACCGCCACACCGATGATCCCCCACCGACTCCCAACATAGAAGGCCGGGAGAAGCGCCGCCACACACCAAAAGGCATTCAACATTCCAAGACGGGATAACCCGGTGACCAGCAAGATTGGCGACAGTAACGTCATCATCGAGCGGAACGCACCATAACATGCCAGGATTTGAAGGGGCACCACAACTTCCTTCCACTGATCGCCCAATAGCACCATGACGAAATCGTCTGCCACGAGCGCCAAACCTGTTGTGGCCGGAAAAGTGACAAGCGCCAGGCCTTCGGTCAGGTTGAGTATGTATCGTCGCAGAGAGACGTAGTCCGACTGCATGGAGGAAAAGAATGCCGGAGTCACTCGATTCACCAAACCCGTCACTTTCTCAATCGGCACGCTCGCCAGTGTGCAGGCAAACGAATACGAACCGAGGGCTGCCTGTCCCAATATCTTGCCGATGATGAATCGATCCGCATTGGCGGCGACATACCAGTTGACGCGCATCAGAATCAGATGCCAACTGAATGTCAGGGTCTCGGTGAGGTATTGAAAAGCCGGCCATCGGAACGCATGCGTCCGATACAAAAGAGTGAACAGCGTCCATGCAGCGGTTCCCATGATCATCCCAACCACCAGCGACCAGTATCCCCAGCCGAGCAAAGCCAATGCCACCACACAAAGCGATGCGATAATTGCTTGACCACCCTCGACCATCGCCAGCAATTTAAATTTCAGCTCTTTCTCAAGAAGCGCGGACGGCACCGTGCGAAATGCCCCAATCAAGAAGCTTGCCCCCATTGCGACAAGAACCCATGTCAATTCCGAGGCTTCAAAAAACCGACTGAGCGGAATCGCTACGGCACAGGAAACCAGAAAACCTGCCAGCCCTAACAGGACAGCCAGCGTATTCAATTGCGCGATCTGCCGTTCCTCCAAATCTCGCTTGGTCACCACGGCCATACCCAACCCGAACTCGTTGATCATGGTGACAAACCCAATGAAGGTCGAGGCGATGGCCACTAGCCCATAGTCTGCAGGGCTCAACACCCGCGCAACCACAATCGTCGACACCCACGCCAAGATCTGCGTGATCCACTTGATGACTCCGGTCCAAGCAATGCTGTGGACGAGCGAACGGTCCAGCTGCTGCGAAGACTTGGCAGGAGGCGGCACGATGCCCGGAGTGATCGCCGCTTCAGCATTATTCGACGTTATGGCCATGATGACAAAGAAACCAAGTGAGGCGGGTGTCAGAGGTTGAACAACTTGAAGAAGGAACGCGGCTGAAATAGTTGTCGCGTTCCAAGAACCACTTCCTTAAAAAGATTGTGGCGTAACGAAATAGCAGAACGAGCGAGGACTCCCATCGCCCTCACCTTTTCCTCGAGCGCTAGTGGGGAGTGAAGAATACCCAACCAATATTGCTGATAGTGCTGCCATAGATACAGATAAAACCGCCCGGCGGTGGCCGGATCGAAAAACGATTGCTTCTCCTGGGAAGTCTTCATCTGACTGAACGCTTTCTCATGCATCCGCCGGTAGAAACGAGACCGTGGAAGTTCCAGAAATTTTCCATACAGTGCCAGTTCCAGAACCAAGACCTCATCAGCCCCAACATACGTCCCCATGAGACGGGTCTTCCGCAGGGCGTCGGAACGCATCAGCCCGTAGATGACATTGACGAGTCCGATCTGCGCCAGACCCTGGCGAAACCGTTCAACCGGATCGGGCGAACGAAGATCCAAATTATCTTCATACGGACGAACAATCTGCCCCTGACTGTCAATAATGTCGGTCTTCGGATAGCAGAGCACGGCGTCCGGACTTGCATCAAGGGCAGCCACACATTCAGCCAGCGAATCTGGAGCAAACAAATCGTCCGAGGGGGCCCATCGGAAATATTCGCCGCGCCCTAACTCGAAGGTGCGTTGATAATTCCACGATGCCCCTTTGTTTGTCTCGCTGCGGACAAACTTGACGCGTGGATCACGTGAGGCATAGGCTTGTCCGATTTCTTTCGTCCGGTCAGTCGAACCATTGTCCGAGATGATCAACTCAAAACTGGTGTACGTCTGCCCCAGGATGGATTCGATGGTTTGCGCCAAGAATCTCTCTCCATTGTAGACAGGGATTCCAACGCTGACTTTAGTCGTAGCGGCATTCATGATCGACAGGTCTTTCCACGACTTGAGTAACTACAGCACATTCTTGCGGCAGTAGAACGCCTCAGCATACTTGGTTAGGGAATTGGATTCGACACCCCGGAGGCGCAGCAGCGCGAAGAATAGATCCTCCGTAAACCATTGCTTGCTTCGCTGGCTCGCAAAATGCCGGCGAAGATTGTCCACCTTTTGCCGACAGACCTCGACATCCAACGAGACAAAGGTATTCGGAACGCCGAGATCGCCGTCATATTTAGGAATCTCATATTCGAGAATCAGATGATTGCGAAACGTGTTCCAGGTAAATTCAGAGACCACCCGATGATCCTGGTGCAAGTCGTGCCGATAGTGAGTCAACACCACATCCGGGACAAACTTGGCTTTGATTTCTTCGAAGAACTCTTTGATCTCCTCCCCACGAAACGGCAAGAAACTTTCACGGAAGTTTTTCAAGATGACCCGACTCTTTGAAGCGCGCGCGAGAAACGCCTTCGCGCTGCTGCGAGCTTCCCGCCGACGCAGTCCGACCGCACTGAACACAACCCACCAGACCTCCGCATTGGGATACATCGCCAACAATCGAAGAAGGGTACCTCCGCATCCGATTTCAATGTCATCGGAATGCGCTCCCAAGCACAAGACTTTGCACGGAACCTGAGATGGACGGTCTAGTCGAAGTTGGAACATGCCCTCACTCTCTACCAATCAAGTTCGCCTACTTTTGCCACAACATCCAAGGCGCTTTCCCCTTGGCATAGATATCGTCAAGGGTCTGTTTATCTTTAAAGGTATCCATGCATACCCAGAATCCATCATAGGTATAAGAAATTAACTGTTGCGCCTTGATCAACCGCTGGAATGGCTCATTCACTAACTCCTCACCCGGGCGAATATAGTCAAAAATCTCCCGCTTCAGAATAAAGTAGCCCCCATTCACCCGCAGGCTCGATGTATTGATCGCATTGGTATCGGTAGCCAAGCCGTTACTATCAGACGAGATCGTGTGATAGCTGGACGGAAGAGGAACCGTAACACAACTTGCGACCTTGTCTTTCTTGCGAAACTCATTTAACTGCTTGTCCAAAGGAAGATCGGTCAGACCGTCACTGTAATTCGCCAAGAACACCTCATCGTCTCCCAGGTATTTTCTCGCACCCACAAGACGTTGGGCAATATTGGAGGACGTCCCCGTATCGGCAAACGTAATTCTCCAGTCCTTGATATCGGTGCTCACGAGATCCAATTTCTTGCCGCCTTCCGACAGCACAAAATCGTTCGACACGCATTCGCTATAATTCAGGAAGTAATTTTTGACCACGTCGGCACCGTGCCCCAGACACAAGATGAAGTCTTTATGGCCGAAATGCGCGTAGTACCTCATGACATGCCACAGAATCGGCCGATATCCGATCGGCACCATCGGCTTCGGAATGTTCTCCGAATACTCCCGTATCCGCATCCCAAACCCGCCACAAAACAGAACGACTTTCATGGTGACTCTCCTTCAGTCCCTTCTCCGGTCCATTCGGACTCCCGAAGCAAAAGATGGGATCGTGCCTCACATCATGAGACTTTATCCAACCAAATCTCTCGCCAGAACACGTACTCGCTGCGCGCACAGAATTTCTGATAATCGGCGTTGCAGATGACGCTGTCAAGAATGATCATCGGATTATCTTCCGGCGTGCGTATCATCTCTCCGGTTTTTTCGTGGATGACCTTGGTCGCCCGAGTGGCCACCTGAAACGTCTTGTTGCAGTATCGGGCCATCCCGACATCAAACATAAGGCCACGATTCTTGTACTTACTATCCAGGGTCGCCTGAATATCGTTGGCAGGCTTGACCTTCACCTTATCCCCGGGCTGAAGATTCAACGAGTGGACCGGCGTCCGTTTCAACGTGCCTTGCTCAAGGTATGGATACACGTCTCCCCCTCGCCATTTCTGCACAGCATTAAACAGCATAATGAACAACCCCACAACGACTTCTCCAAGACGACGATTCTTAGACGTTACTTCTTCCAGATACTGCCGAAGGTCCCACCAGGCCAAAAACATGCTGGCCTTCTTGAGTTCGGTGATTTGGCAACGATAGATCTCGTGGGACGATCCGACTGCCGCGACACCCCGAGCAGATTTCATGAGCAGCGCATAGGCCTTGGATTTTTCATGAGCGCCGGCCGCGTCTTCGTGCAAGGAGGCAACCGTATCAATCTTAACAAGATCGTGAAAAACAGGCTTGAGCCATTGCTCCTTCCACAGTATCATGCACCCTGCCTGGCAACCGCCATGATCAGCGCCATCGCAACGGGAACCGTCCAGCAGCACGGCACGCTGCATGCGTCTGAATCCGGTCTTGTCGATGGTATCGCACACTTTGGTCGCACGTCTGAAGACACGAAACCGTTTGCCACAAAACCCTAACATCTCGGGCATGAACGGCAGAGCCTCACAGGTCCCGTCTGCGTCGAGAGTGGCTAGAATTTCCTCAGCGCTCTTGACCTCGACTAAGTCTCCAGCACAGAAACTACGAGATGTGATTTCAGAGGATGGTGAATTCACGACGATGCCTCCCACTTTAGGCGTTCGCACAACATGGAGAACAAAAGAACTGCCTATGGTATGCCGTCTTGGGTAATGTCTTTGTAGAGAGAGAGCAGGCCGCCGATGCTGACGGCAAAGCAGAATGCAGCAGGCGCAAGTAAGACAATGTGCACTGCCCATGAGAAATGAGCAGCGGGCGGCAGGCTAAGCTTCGCTGCGACATCGGCGCCGAAGAGCAGCCATCCGATCGCCAGACCGGCCAACCCACAACCAAATCCCCCGGCCAGCACAGTCGTTTTCCAGTAGCTCTTGTGATAGGGCTTCATCGTTCACTCATGCGATCGCCTATGAGATCTCCTGATCGACGTTACGCACTACCGTTACGTCGGGAATAGGGACAACGAACGCTCCACCCCACTCCTGGATATAGTTCAACTGCGCCATGACTTCCTTCTTAAGATTCCATGGAAGTATGAGCACATAGTCCGGTTTTGTTTCACGGATTCTTTCGACTGGGTAGATGGGGATATGAGTCCCCGGCGTGTATTTCCCTTGTTTCGCTAGACTACGATCCACGACATATTCGAGAAAGTCGGTGCGAATGCCGCAGTAGTTCAGGAGGGTATTGCCTTTGCCTGGAGCGCCATAGCCGACGATAGATTTTCCGGCTCCCTTCGCATCAATGAGGAATGTCAGGAGTTTCCGCTTCGTCACCTGTACTTGCTCACTAAATGACGCATAGGGCTCAAGAGTGGTGAGCCCCGCGATCTCTTCCCGCATCCGCAGTTCTAACACCTTTTTTGAAATAGGCCTCGATGTGTCCTGGGTATGGCGCGCATAGATACGCAGCGACCCGCCATGAGAAGGCAGCTCGTCGACATCGAAGAGTGTCAGGCCATGGGCGGCAAAGACCTTCTCCACTGTACAAAACGATAAATAGGAGAAATGTTCATGGTAAATCGTGTCGAACTGATTGCTCGCCATCAGCTGTGCCAGGTGTGGAAACTCCATGGTAATGACGCCGGTGGGCTTGAGCAGACGGGCGATGCCCTCGAACCGGGGCGTGGTGATTTCGCTTTGGATGTCCGCCAGCGAGAGCTTGATCGCGTAAATCTGCATCCCGCGCAGGATGCCGTTCCATACCTCGGCTCCCGGGTTCCACGGCGCGTCGCCCCAGGTGAGCGCCGGTACGGGAGGATTCATGTTGCCCCACCGATTATCGCTCGTATGCGTCACCATATGGGAGGCATCAGTGTTTGGCCAATCCCAATAGAACTCATGGTACTTGTTACCGCTTGCGTCTGCCCACACACGGAGAACCTGGGTGTACCAACGGTTGTAGACCACTACGCCATTGACGAAGTCGTTGCTTTCGGCGGCAATTTCCCATTGATGGGTACTGCCGTTCGGTTGAGTGTCTGGGTAGGGATGTGCGCCGTAGTACGTGTCGGCCAGGCCATTGTTCCATCGAAAGCCCGTATTGTTGTCGCCGCCATTGTCGTTGCCCCAGAAAAACGCGGTGTAGTAGCCGGACTGCTGACGAGGATATGCACGCCAAATGTAGGTCACGCCCACCCCTCCCGGCCCGTAGATCGGCAGCCCAATATTCTGAGGGTTCATGAATCGAAACCGCATAGTCGTCGAAACCGCTGCTGACCCCGGGAAATCCAGACCGGTGCCGGACGTGGTTCCACCGGCGCTGGTAGTGAAGGTCCAACTGAAGGTGGCCAGCGCGTTACCCGCGAGATCTTTGATGCCGGTCGTGAGTGTCCCCGTGTAGACCGTTGATGGGGCCAACGACGTCGAGGGAGCGAACATCGCGGTCGTACCGGTGACAGTAATGGCACCAGTAACCGGTGGGTTGATTGTAAAGGTTGCAGTCGTAACGGTCGCCGGATTCACCGGCTC
>SWDN01000013.1:72056-78611 GCA_005116775.1 Nitrospira sp. | reverse complement strand
ATTTACGAAGGCGCCGTTCGCGGTTCACTTCAAAGAAGTAGCCGATCGGGCGTTTATGATTGGAAAGACGAGAGTGGTTCCCCGAACTGTGACCCACACACAGAACCTCCATTGCCTGGGATATCGAATCGAATATGGCGGGAAAGCCTTGGCCTATTCCGGCGATTCGCAATACTGCGACAGCCTCGTGCGCCTCTGTGGAGACGCCGACCTCGCGGTGCTGGATTGCTCCTTCCCGGCAAGCAGGCCGAACCCGGTCCATCTCCATGCCGGTCAATGTGGGCAGGTGGCGAGAGAAGCCGGCATCGGCCGGCTTGTGTTATCGCATTTCTATCCGATCACCGACCGATACAATGTGCGCGAGCAGGCAGGGGAAGCGTTCGGAGGGGGAATCATCGTTGGGAAAGACTTGATGGCGATCAAACTCTAGGGAACCGTTTATTTGGTTCATTTAGTTTGTCTAGTTGTTTGGTTGTTCGATCAACCAAATAGACCAAACAAACCGTCTACGCCGATTACAAGCCGCCTTCGCGGTTGTCGCATCCGAGGATTTCGATGAATTTTGTCAGGCGGGCCTTCTTGAGAGGGTCGTCGAGTTTGGCGTAGATGGCCAGGAGATTCTTGATCATGCGGGAGAGAATCGCGCGCACCGGGCTCTCTTGTAAATATTTCTCGTCGAATCCATAGCCGGCCTCCGTGAGAAACCGCTGGCAATTCTTCTCGGTCAGCAATGCGCCCCCATTGAAACAATCCACAAACACCTTGTAGCGATCCGACTCATACTTCACAAGGAAATGACCTGGCATCCCGATCCCTTGAACCGGAAGGCGCAGACGCTTCCCGACGAGGAGATACACGGTCGACAGACTGATCGGAATACCGGTTCGCCGGTCGATCACACAGTTGAGGTAACTATTCTCTAACTCGTAATAATTCTTCGTGTTGCCTTTGAAACCCTGCTCCGTAAACAGATACCGATTCAAGGTTTTGATCGTTTCCTCCCCCGAAGCTCGGGAGCCGATCCGATCCTGTACTTCTTGAGCCATCTCGTCGAGCTGTCGCGTGTACGAGACGACGTCCAGGGAAGGATAGGCATACCGCGCGATCAGAAACGCGCCTCGTTCGAGATCCATCGGACCGTCCGGCAATGCCGCCAGATGCGTGAGTTCATCCTCGAGATGTCCGCCGCGAATTTCTTCAAGGATTGAGACGAGACGGTCGGCCATCTCCGGCTGCTCGATTTCCGCTTCCTGAAGCAAGGGAACCGCGGTAGGCCCGATGTCGATGAGTTTCCCGCTGATGGTCCGGACGATCTTCTCGTCCTCATCGGCCAGCAGCCGGATCAGAGCCCGGATTTGACTTTCATTTGTCAGCACGGTGTGACTCCCTGAAAGCCGGCCCATTAGCCCATGGCCCGTCGGAACACCTTGGCGCTCCCGTAGAGACACAGGGCGTCAAAAATTACCATGACGACCACGACCATTCCAACATGAGGGAGCGCTTCCGTCCAACCGGAGAGGATGAGCGGACGCACCGCATCGATCGCCCAGGTCATCGGATTGAAACGCGCCAGAAATCCCATCCAGGCAGGCATCCCAGACAAAGGCACTAACGCTGAGCTCAAGAAAATCGCCGGAAGCGACAGGAATCCCAGGACCGAAAAGAAGTCACCGTGGCTTTTCACGGAAAAGGCCATCGCCATAGAAATCGCCGTGAGTCCGACGCCGAAGAGCATCCCGATCATCAAAATGGCGGCAATGCCAAGCAGTCCCGTCGCGGGCTGGACGCCGAACAGAAAGGCGACTCCGAGGATCACAAGCACCTGGAGCGACGTGATCGTCATGACGAATATAAAGCGGCTCAGGATCACGGAGGTCCGATGGATCGGTGTGGTCATCAACCGTTCCAGAAAGCCATTTTCCTTGTCGAACAGCAGATCGACGCCCCCGGCAAGCCCATTGTTGAGCACCGTCATGATGACAACACCCGCCGTGAGAAAACTGATGTAGTCCGGAGCCTGCGTGACTTGCCCATCTGCGACTCGCTGGAACAGATTGCCGAAGAAGATCAACCAGAACAGCATCGGCTGCACAAGCGTGAACAACATGCTGAACTTCTCGCGGCTGAGACGCCGGACCCACCGCATCGTCAAGGCGCTGATTTCCTGCCAATACTCGCTCATCCGTGTCTCTCCAGTTACGAGTGCTGAGCGCTGAGTGCTGAGTATTCAGACACGATGCCCATCATCATTCAACATTCTCTTTCGGCAATTCGTCTTTCATCGATCGCCCTGTATGGGCAATGAACACGTCGTCCAGCCGAGGCCGGTGATACTCAATAAATTCCAGCTGGCAATCCAATTGATTGGCGGACTCGAGGATCGCAGGCAAGGCCTTCTCCGGCGACTCGACTCGAATATCCAGGCCGGTCGGCGTCGCCTTAACCGCCCGCATCGCCGGTTGTTTCGTCAACGCCGCGACCAACACGGAAATCTTACTTTGATCCTTCAACGTCAAGGACACGATATCGCCGCCCAGCCCGATCTTCAGTTCGGTCGGCGATCCAAGTGCCTTGATTGCCCCCTTGTCGATGATGGCCAGCCGATCGCAGAGCTGATCCGCCTCATCCAAATAATTCGTCGTCATCACGATTGTCATGCCGCGCGTCTTCAGCATCCGCACATAGTCCCAGATCCGGAGTCGGCTCTGCACATCCAATCCTAACGTCGGCTCGTCGAGGAACAAGATCTTGGGGTCTGGCAAAAGACCGCAGGCGATGTCGAGCTTCCGCTTCATTCCCCCGGAGTAGGTTTTCGCTGCGCGATCAGCCGGCTCTTCCAGTTCCACAAGCTTCAAGAGCTCGGCGATGCGTTTCGTGGCTTCGGCTTTGGGCAAGTGGTACAACGCGCCGAGCAGTTCGAGGTGTTCCCGTCCGGTAAGAAAGCGATCGATGGCCCGCTCTTGAGGCACATAACCGATGAGCCGGCGGACGACATCCGCCTCGCGCACCGTATCGTGGCCCAACACGCTGACCGTGCCTGACGTCGGTGTCAGCAGGGTGATGATCGTCCTGAGCGTGGTGCTTTTCCCCGCCCCATTCGGCCCCAGCAGACCGAAGATTTCGCCCGCATAGACATCGAACGATAGATCGGACACGGCCGTATGTTTGTCATAGACCTTCGTGAGCCTGGACACCTGAATCGCAATGGCGCGATCCATCAGCCCCAGCCCTTCGCACCGGATCGATCGTGCATCATGAACTCGATGAGGTCGCTGAGACGGCGGGCTTGCTGATAGAGACTGTCGGCCTCCAACAAAAACTGCTTTTCCAATGGCGTACACTCCAAATAGGTAGACAGGGTATTGACGAAAATCTCGTCGCTGATCTCTTCTCGAAAAAATTCCTGCCATGTCGGCGCATCGTCGCGGGACAGGAGGTAAGACTCCAGGATGGCGAACAGGCGCCTGCGGACCGCGGGGTCCAGCGATGTTTCTGTGTTCCGAACGGTCAGAGCAATGGTGGCTTCGCGATAGGCTTTGTCGTGCCACTCACGTTCAATCGTAAACCGCTCGAGCCCTTGCAGCAAAATATTGGATCGACCGTCGGCCAACCGTTGCACACTGGCCAATCGACCGACACAGCCTGTGGCAAACACCGGCGGATGGCCGTAATAGTCTGTTTCCCATCCATCCTTGAGCAAGACCATACCGATACATTGTCCGTTCATCGCCGCATCCGAGACCATGTCGCGGTAGCGCGGCTCGAAGATATGCAGGGGAAGATAGGTCCTGGGGAACAAGACGACATTCGGGAGCGGAAACACCGGAATTCGAGCCGGAATGGGAAACGGCGTTGCGCTGTGAGGCTGGTCGCGCCCCGGTTGCTCTCGCTCGTGATCGGTCTGCATGAGTCACGATAGCTGATGGTCGACAAAGTTGTCAACGGCGAGATACGATCATCGTTCGCCCATCGAGTTGAAGAAAACCCGTATCAATACAGGAGATTTGTGCCGCCTACCGAAGCGTGATATAAGCGCACACGACGATCCATTCACATCACGGACAACCCATTGCCCATACATAAATTGCTACGCCATCTCCGTCACCTCCTCTTCCTTGCGAGCAGTGTGCTGGTCGTTGTGCCAGGACTCGCAGCCGATACGACACAAGAATTCCGAGTCGCGACAGAAGGCTATCGCTACGCGTTCCCTCGCGATCATGGGGCACACGAAGAGTTTCGCACCGAATGGTGGTACTACACCGGCCAGGTCACAACAAAGGACGGCCGGCCATTCGGCTATGAACTCACCTTTTTCCGTCGTGGCATGCCGCGCGAACAAACGAAAACCCTGCCGTCGAAGTGGGCCGTCACGCATCTGTATCTAGCCCATTTCGCCATCAGCGATCTCAGCAAGAGCCGGTTTCACTATGCAGACAAAATGAGCCGGGCCGGTTTGGGTAAGGCTGGTGCGGCAAGCGATCGGCTCCACGTCTGGATCGACCGGTGGAGCGCCGAATCTCCGCAGGCCGCTCCCTACACTCAAATCCTCCAAGCATCGGAAGGCGACATGGCCATCCAGCTTACAGTCTCGCCCGAGAAACCGCTGGTTGTGCACGGCACAGACGGGATCAGCCACAAAGGCTCGGCGGCGGGACAGGCCTCTCACTACTATTCCTTCACCAGACTGGCTACGTCCGGCACGCTCACGATTGGGAATGAATCGTTCGACGTGACCGGCACAAGTTGGATGGACCATGAGTTCGGGTCCGCCGACCTCGACAAGAATCTGGTCGGATGGGACTGGTTCAGTCTGCACCTCGACGACCAGAGAGAACTCATGCTCTATCGGCTTCGCCGGACAGACGGATCGGCCCACCCAGCCTCAAGCGGTACGTTAATCGACCGGGATGGACGAGGACACCATCTGTTGCTCGAAGACTTCACGCTCGAACCGACCAGTTATTGGACCAGTCCAACGAGCAAGGCCCGCTACCCCCAACGTTGGCGCCTCACCATTCCCTCGCAACAACTTTCATTGGAACTTGTGCCCCGCATGGCAGAACAAGAACTTTCTCCCAAGCACAGCAAACACATGACCTATTGGGAAGGCGCCATCGAAACCACCGGCATCGCACAGGGAAAACCGATTCACGGTAAGGGCTACATGGAACTGGTCGGGTATGCCGAACAGATCATGCAGAAACTGTAGCAGGATGCTGAAAAAAGGGATGGGGTGGGTGGGACGATCCCCGTGCTCACGCAACGCGCGGCCTCAGAAGGCCCTCGTTGGACGCGCGCAGTTGGAATCATCCCACCCACCCCTTATGAAGCGACAACATGCGGCGGCCGCGCTGGACGGCCATTTTGAACAGCCTGCATGACTCAGGCATCTCGATCACATACGATGACGCACCTGCCTCATCCTCCTGAAACAAGGAGACAATCGGGAAGTAATCGAGAGACGCGGTGCTGATGAGCCAAGATGACGTCAAAGACGTGCGCGAGGCGGTGGATGAAATCTATCGCTCTGAATCGCGCCAGGTGCTCGCAACGCTGATCCGCCTGCTGGGCGACTTTGAAACTGCCGAAGAGGCGCTGCATGAAGCCTTTGCCGTTGCGGTCGAACAATGGGCACGCGACGGCATACCAGCCAATCCCAGAGCTTGGCTCGTCTCGACCGGACGTTTCAAAGCCATCGACGGCATACGACGACGCACCCGACATGATGCGTCCCTTGAGGAACTTGCCAAGCAACTTGAAACCAGCCCCAGCAATCCCGACGAGTGGGACGACGAGCAGGTCGAAGACGACCGCCTGCGACTGATCTTTACCTGTTGCCATCCTGCCCTGTCGCCGGAGGCACAAGTTGCGATGACGCTACGTGAAGTCTGCGGTCTCTCCACAGAGGAAATTGCACGGGCATTCTTGACGAAACCAACCACTGTCGCGCAGCGGATCGTGCGGGCCAAGGCAAAGATCCGCGAGGCCCGTATCCCCTATGAAGTGCCGTTGGAAAAAGAGCTACCGGATCGTCTTGAAGCCGTGCTCCGAGTCGTGTACCTCGTCTTCAACGAAGGGTACTCGGCCTCTTCAGGAGACTCGCTGACCAGGCACGATCTTTCAGGTGAGGCGATCCGCCTGGGGCGGGTGCTGATCGGGTTGCTCCCAGAGGTTGAAACCACGGGGCTCCTGGGGCTCATGTTGCTGCAAGACTCACGACGAGCCGCACGCACAACGCCGACAGGCGATCTCATTCTCTTGGAAGACCAGGATCGCTCGCTCTGGAATCAGAATCAGATCACTGAGGGAGTCTCGCTGGTACAGCGCGCACTGTCTATGGGCAAAGTCGGCCCCTACACCATCCAAGCCGCGATTGCTGCGGCTCACGCACAAGCGCCAAGCTCCGCCGCCACCGACTGGGCTCAGATCGTCGCACTCTACGACCTCCTGCTCCAGGTTCATCCCTCGCCTGTGGTCGAACTAAACCGTGCTGTTGCCGTAGCCATGCGTGACAGCCCGTTAGCAGGGCTCGATCTCATCGACGCGATCTTCGCG
>SWDN01000013.1:0-71956 GCA_005116775.1 Nitrospira sp. | reverse complement strand
ATACCACATTGTTGAGAGAGCGCACTTCCGCGATGCGCGGTTCCGTGAGCCACAGTGCGTCGATGAGCGCGAAGACCTTAGTGGACAGGGGGGTCTCAACAATCTCTTCGCGTTGCAGGGCGCGACCGCAAATACTTCGACCGTCAGCGTTGTGGCCTTCGCCGTTGATGACCATGAATGAACCTCCATCTTCGCCAGGCCGATACTCAAGGGACACGAGAACGCGATCACTCGAAACCGAGAATGGGGACATCCTATTTTCCAGCTTGGATCAAGCCCGCATTACTCATGAACGGTTCTGCTGCAATCACGGATTCGCCGCTGCGACAAGCCTGGACGCGGCTGCGCTGCGCCCAGGCAGGCGGGCTCGTCACTCGGTCGGTCAACATACTGTTTCAAGTATGCCTTCCTCCCTCGCGGCTCCGCGCGCCTGTCTCGCCTGGCGACTGCGCGATTTCGCCACAAACCGTCATGAATAATGCGGGCTAGTCCAGCCCTCTGTTCGTGGCGGAGAGCGTTCAATCTGTGATCGTCCTATTTTTCTATATAGCGGGATGGAGTGCCCTTCGCGCGACTTGTGCTGATGCTCGTGTACCACACTCGTCAATCAGATGCGGCCAGCCGCAGGCCGGCGATGCCGGTGTTTGAAGTACCATTCGAGCGAGGCACCCGGATCGTGGGGGCATTCCATTCCGCTCATCTATCCATCTTGACTCCCCTCCAACCGCTGTGATTAGTTCTCTCGCCGATCCTCTCAGGACATGTTGTTCAAATGACAACGCTTCGGACCAAGCAGATCCAACCACAGTTACTCGCCTGCGCCTTCGCCATATTCCTCTGCCTGGCCGGTGTCGGCTGCCAGAAAGAGAGCGAAGCAATCGTCTCGATCGCGCTGCATCCGACGAATGCGAACATTCTGTATGTAGCAACAAACGACGCCGTCTATAAATCGCGCGACGAGGGCCTGTTATGGGAACGGTTCCCGAGTTTCAGCGCTAGGCGGGTGACGACCCTTGCGATCGATCCTGAATTCCCCGCCACAATCTATGCCGGCACGATGGCTGATGCGGTCTACAAGAGTCCGGATGGCGGGCAACATTGGCTCCCCCACAACGTCGGACTCAAAGAGCACGTCTCCTTTATCAACCAATTCGTCTTTCATCCGACAGACCACGATCAGATCTACGCCGCGACGACCGTCGGCGCCTTTTATACCAAAGACGGCGGTCGCGAATGGGAAGAGCGCATGGCCGGGATGAAGGAAGTCCACATCGTGGTCTCCATTGCCATTCATCCCCGCGATCCTCGGGTTCTCTATGCGGGAACGACGGGAGGGGTCTACCGATCCGACAGTGCGGCAATGGGATGGAAGAAAATCAACAACGGCCTGATTCCCGAACAGGAGCTGATGGGGGCGATGGCGCTGGGGGTCAATGTCATCGTGTTCGACGTGGTCAACCCGGATATCGTCTATGCCGGAACCACGAAAGGACTCTTTCGCACTGCGACGCGCGGGGAACAATGGGAGCGGATCGGGCAATCGCTCCCTGATCTGTTCATCAGTAGTATTCTCCTCGACCCGACACAGCCGAAAACCCTCTATATCGGAGGGCCGGGGGGAGTCTGGAAAAGCCCGGACAGCGGACAGACCTGGGCCGCCATTAACAGTGGGCTGGGCTCGCTGAATATCCGCACCCTGGCGATGAGCCAGCGAGATTCGCGCCTGCTCTATGCCGGGACAAACGGCAGCGGTCTCTACCGCTCAACCGACGCCGGTGCGACCTGGACCTCTCTTCCACTTAAGGCCGCACCGGCAAATACTCAGTAGCCGGATTTTGGCGCCACCTCACTGTGCTTATAGCGGCTGCTGTAGGCCAGCATCTGATCCGACAGGGCCTTCCACTCCTCGGCCGTCATGAGATCCTTCATCCTGAAACGAAGCAAGAGAATCTTCGTCGACGACTGCATCCGAAGATTGTTCGCATCATCCAAGACCTTGGTGAACTCTTCCGGAGTCGCCGCGTAATTTGCGCTCAATTCATAGAGCCGACGGTGCCCTGCGCGCTCCTGCTCGCGGCTGGCCTTCAACTCTGTGACGATCTCACCGACGATCGATTTGACTTGCCCGGCCTTTTCCTGATCTTTCACAGTCCGATCGATCAAGGCCGCCATGTCCTGCTGCCCTTTCTGCCAATAGGCATCACCTTTCCCTCCACCACCCATCCCATAATGATGGTGTGATGAACACCCGGCCAGGGCGAACACAGCAACGAGACCGAGAACACATCCCAGCATACGCTTCATATGAACCTCCCTTAAAATTGGTTGTTCTGGTTTCTTTGGTTTGTTTAGTTCATCGAGTTGGTCTGATTCAACCAAATAAACCAAACAGACCAAACAAACCGATTACACGAGACTGCCCCAGTCTGTTGTCAGAACGATGGTCTCTCTCGTATCATCCTTCCAGCCACCATGTCAGAACCGACTACCCCCACAACCGATCACACTCTGGCGCTTCGAGAGGAATTCCGCCATCACCTTGAAACATTCTACGCCCAACTCAAGCTGGCTCCGCCGTATGAGAGCGTCGAGAAGGCCATTCGTTCCCTCACGACCTCGATTCATGGACTGCCACCCTCTGAACGCGCGCGTCTCACCACCGATGTCACCGCACGCTGGCAGTACTTTCGTCAAGCTTTTGAATCGTCCGGGCTGAGCAAGAAGCATCGCGGCATCATTGCCGGCCTCGCCCGCAACCGGTCCAGCCTGAACCTCCCCGCTGAATATGATGTATTCCTGAGTCTGTACCTCTCCTAGCTTGGTCTATCTGGTCCGTTCGGTCTGTCTGGTCTATCTGGTGAGTTTCATCAACCAGACAAATCAGAGAGACGAGATAGACCAAATAGACCAGACGACCAGGCCTGTTTCAGGACGGCAATCTAGCTCCTTCGATCACCTCCCGCAGTTCTTGATACACCATCATGAACCGTGAATTCTCGAGCCGATAGGCAAACACTACCGTAATGGCTCCAGACAGCAAAAACACCGCCCCTAATCCTACAACCCCAAGCGTCAACACCATTCCACCGGGCGCCGCCATTTCTCCCTCAGCGATTAAGGACACCACGGCCCCCACCGTACCCACAACCACGACGAGAAACCAGAGACCGGTGAGAAGCGCCGAAGACCAGGGAGTAAACTTTCGGCACAGTACCGTAATTTCGTCACCTTCCGGAGAGAGGAAGATCAACCCTTTCAGTGGCCACAATGTTCGGAAACTGAGCGCGAACAGCCGATATTTCTGACGAATCACGATTTGATTCAGGTCTTGATACAACCGTGCGGTGCCATGCGGCAACATCAAGATCCCTCCGGCGTCGAACCGGTCGGCCAGCTGCGCCATGGTCGTATGCGTGAATCGATCGTACGTGCGGGCAATTCCACATCCATACCGGCTCGCATCCGGTGTGAGGCGCATAAAGTAGAACCAGTCTCCGAGAATGAGACCGAGACACAATGCACCGGCGAAGAAGCCAGCGAAAATCATACTGGTACCTATCCCATAGAGGCCCCAAATGAATCAAGCGAGAGACTGAGATAATCTGTTGACTCATCTCAATGAGTTGGCTAGAGTAGCCTCCAGTGTTGTTCAGGCGGGTCTCCTCGCTCCATTCAGGTGCTCCGCCGCACTTTTTCCCCACGCTGTAGTTGCGGCAATCGACTCATCCCTCGCTGGTCGAGGAGCGCAATTCGCCTTTAATGTGCAGTCGGAGGTGCTATGGATTTAGCGAAGATCGAGCGCGTTTATACGTCGTACGCCAAGATCTACGACAGTGTTTTCGGGAAAGTGTTTCACGAAGGGCGCCAGTCGATCATCCAGAACTTGAACGTCCAACCTCATGAAAAAATCCTCGAAGTGGGAGTCGGAACCGGGTTGGCCCTGCCGATGTACCCACGCCATTGCCAGATCGTCGGTATCGATTTTTCAGAAGGCATGCTGGAGCAAGCGAAGCAGAAAGCGGCAGAGCACCAGATGAGCCACGTGCAGTTACACCGCATGGATGCCGGCGAGATGGAATTCAAAGACGATAGTTTCGACACCGTCGTCGCAGCGTATGTCGTGACGGCTGTCCCCGACTACCGGAAGGTGGTCAGCGAAATGATCCGTGTCTGCCGGCCCGGCGGACGGATCATCATGCTGAATCATTTCTCCAACGACAATAAGGTCATCGCCGCCGTGGAAAGAGTGCTGTCCCCTCTCACAAAACACTTAGGATGGCGCACAGACCTCGCGCTCCAGACCGTGCTGGAAGGCACGCCACTGCACGTCGCTCGGAAACAACATGTGAATCCATTGCGGCTCTGGGCCTTGGTGGAATGTGTGAACGAGAAGAACATGAACGGCAAGACACATATCAACGGCGTGAAAAACGGGAACGGCGGCGCGGCCTTCGCACATCGCAACGGCACACGTCTGTCGGAACAGGCCAGGGGACAAGCGCTGGGCTAGCCTGGCTGACCTGGTCTATTTGGTTTGTTTGGTTCATCTGGTTTGTTTCGTTTGACCATATAAACGAAAGAGACCAAACAAACCAAATAACGGTTTTACTTCCGCCTCACTTCTTCGCACTACTCATCAGCCCCACGTTGCTGTTCAAATGATTTCCAATTCTGCCATTCCCCGCCAGGGATGATCGTGTTCCCCACCAAACACTGGCCGGAAAACCGTTGGGCAATCAGGTCGGCCAGAGTCGAAAGCACCTGACCGGTCCGCCGATCCTGCACTCCACGAACCCGCAATACCACACCGAACCCTGGTCCATCGAGCGGCCCGTACAACGTACAGTGCACCCCCATGCCACTTGCGGCTCCCTGCATCGACGCCGGGAGCAGATCTCCTTCCCACTGAATGGAAGGATGACGTCCAGGTGATACGGTCGTGGCCCGCCAGGTGCAGGGAACACCCGCCACATCCAGTTCCGCCAAGAGCCATTGTATCGTCGGCCAATCCGACATCTCACTTTGAAAGGTCCATTGCGCGACCTGCTCCAACGACAGGAGTTCGAGGCTCGGCGCCGCCACTTCTTCCAGTTGCGCCTCTTCGCACACGACATAGAGCTCGCCCTGTGGATCGAACCAGAAACGAAGCTTCCCATCGGTCAGCTCCGCTTGGATCACCCCCAGCGTTGAGCAATCGGCTCCTTCTTGCTCGAACATCGAGAAATCAGTCACGCCGATCATTGTCAGCTTCGCGACGCGAGCCATTTGGCGAATACGATAGCGGATTACGACCGTGACCGTCGTTCCCGCCGGTACCTCGCGGCCAGACGCTTCGTCCAACAGGCGTCGCTTCGACACCTGCACATCCGTCACGTAGCCGCCGCGGAACCCGCCGGTATGGCCCAGCAACCAGCGCAGGTCTTCGATATTTGACACATGGGATTTCATAGAATGGATGCGCACGAACTCCGAATCATCTTACCGAGTCGTGCTAGAACAACGGCTGTTGCTGCTTAAGATTATCTATCCGGTGCTCCAACTCCTCGACCTGATCTTGCAGACGGGCGTTTTCAAGCCGAAGCAGATCCAAGCGATCCAAGAGCTGCTCCCGCTGAATCTCCGTCCACTCCAGCGTTCGCTTCAATCCCTCTAGCTCAAGCTGAGTCTGTTGCTGTTCATCGGTCTGGAATGACATGTGTCCTCCGCCTAACAGGCTGCTGAAACCACCGTGACTGCCTGAATCCCCACTATTATAAATTCTGAAAAGGCGGGCGTCTATCACGTCATTCGACGATATGTTTCGACAAGGTGGGAAGGGTTGGAATCCGGCGTGCTATCTATTTCCGGCCTGACAGACTTCTGGCGTGACAAACATCAAGGACAGTTCTCGCTCCTGCACGCTCACCTCCATCGCCTTTCCAATAGGCGTCGAGACCTCGTTCACCGTCACTCGATATCCTTTCTCGCGCATGAGCTTCGCAAACGTCGATGGATCTCGAATCTCACCCAGGTCGGGAAATTTTCGTTTCAGACTTTGAACCTCCATACATTCCCCGTGACGAGACATGAGGAACCACTCCGAAGCCGCTAGGGAATGCGACTCGAGGAGAAAGACAGCGCCAATCAGAATTGTGGAGTATTTGATCAATGTCATTGCGCTAAGGCAACCTAGCTCCTTCAGCATTTTCATTTCTGAAGACATCGAGGTCTTGCACCTCAGAAGTCATGCTTGAAGTTGCCGCTTCAAGCACGGTATATCTGAGCGTGTTTGAAGCCTAGTTCGATTTCCCTGAGGTGTCAATGCGCGCAGTTTGCCTGAAACACGTTCCCTTTGAGGGACCCGGAGCCTTCGCGACGGCGCTGACGAATCTCGGCGTCTCGCTCGACTATTACCTTGTGCCAAAGGATGGATTGCCGTCTGATCCTGGCGACCTGCTGATTGTGATGGGTGGACCGATGTCGGTCAATGACTCCGATCAGTGGATAGCAGAGGAAACGGCGTTCATTCGATCCGCGATCCTCGCCGGCAAGGCTGTGCTTGGAGTCTGTCTGGGCAGCCAGCTGATGGCTAAAGCGCTCGGCGCCGCGGTGCGGCCCGGTCGTGCCCTGGAGATCGGCAAGACGCGTATCCATTTAACCGAAGAAGGAAAGAAAGACCCGGTTTTCGGAAGCTTTCCTGAAGCCCTGTCGGTGTTCGAATGGCACGGGGAAGTCTTCGACTTGCCACAGGATTGCGTGGCCCTGGCCGGTTCTGAAATTGCGCCACTCCAAGCCTTTCGATTCGGCTCGCGCGCCTACGGATTATTATTCCATGTGGAAGTCGAAACCGAGGGTATCGATGCGCTCTGTCGTGAATGCGGGCCGGATCTAGCCCGTGCACAATTGACTGCGCAACAAGTCTTGATGGGCGCGCTCCCTCACATGTGGTTGTCTCACGAGATCGCCCATCGGCTCATCGGCCATCTCGTGTCAACGCCACGTTGATTGCCACGCTTCTTCTCTAGTACCCTACTGCCTCTCCATCTCGCCTGCGCATTTCCCCTGTGGGGAGAGAGACGGAGCCGGAGTGTGGGCCTGAGAAATATAATTGCTGTCGGCTGAATGGTCCCAATGAAAGGAGTTCGACTCAACATGTCTGGTTTCCCGATCGAAGCTGCCACCAGAATCAAGACGCTCCCCCCGTATCTGTTCGCCGCCATCGACAAGATGAAGCAAGCGGCGATTGCACGGGGAGTCGATATCATCAACCTCGGCATCGGCGATCCGGATTTGCCGACGCCGGCGCCGATCGTCGAGAGCCTCGGCAAGGCAGCCAAAGACTCGAAGCATCACCAGTATCCTTCGTATGAAGGCATGCTGTCGTTCCGGAAAGCCGTCGCCGATTGGTACAAGCGGCGGTTCAATGTAACCCTCGATCCGACAGATGAAGTCCTGACACTGATCGGCTCAAAGGAAGGCATCGGCCATATTCCTCTCGCGTTTGTCGATCCAGGAGATATCGTGCTCGTTCCGAGCCCCGGCTATCCAGTCTATCCCGTCGGGACCAGCTTCGCCGGAGGCGTCTCGCACCTCATGCCACTCACGAAACAGAACGGATTCTTGCCAGATCTAAATGCGATCCCCAAAGATGTGGCAAAAAAGGCGAAGCTGATGTTCCTGAATTCGCCGAACAACCCGACGTCGGTCATCATGAGCAAGGACTACTTTAAGCGAGTGGTGGATTTTGCCCAGGAGAACCAGATTATCGTCTGCCACGACGCAGCCTATTCGGAGATTTTCTACGATGGGAAGCCTCCTGCAAGCTTCATGGAAGTGGATGGCGCAAAGGATGTGGGGATCGAGTTCCACTCGCTGTCGAAGACGTACAACATGACCGGCTGGCGCATCGGATTTGCCGTCGGGCACAAGCAAGTCCTCGCTGGACTCGGCAAGGTGAAGAGCAATCTGGACTCAGGCTGTTTCGAAGCTATTCAGGAGGCAGGAATCACTGCACTGAGCCTGGATGATTCTGTGACGGATGGATTGCGCAAAATCTATCAGGAGCGGCGCGATACCCTCGTCCCAGGTCTCAAACAGCTGGGGCTTGAAGTCGATCCTCCTCCAGCCGCCTTCTACATCTGGGTCACGGTACCGAAGGGATACACCTCCGCTTCTTTCACGGCTCACTTGCTGGAGAAAGCTGGAATCGTGACGACGCCTGGCAACGGCTTCGGCGCGCCTGGTGAAGGATATATCAGAATGACGGTCTGCACGTCGAAAGAGCGATTGGCGGAGGCGGTGGAACGGATTAAGAAGGCTGGGTTCTAGTGATGCGTGACGAGTGAAGGGTGATGAGCGCCGGACCGGCCTCATTTCCTTGTCACCTATCACTGATCACAGATCACCCATCACCGATATGCGTGAAACGGTGTTCATCGGATTTGGCTCGAACGTCGGCGATCGAGTCGACTTCTGCGACCGTGCGGTGACGTTGCTGAGCCTGTTGCCACACTCGCACGTTGCGGGGATCTCATTGCTGTATGAGACCGAGCCTGTGCTCGATCATGCCCAACCTGGCGACGGCTGGTTCTTGAACGGCGTCGTTCAGCTTGAGACAGATGTCACACCCAAGAGCCTCTTGGATATACTCCGTGAAATCGAGCGCGCACTCGGCCGGGAGGAGGAGAACCGATCAGGCCCCAGAACCATCGATCTGGACATCTTGTTGTACGGCCAACACATCATCAACGAGCCGGATCTCGTGGTGCCGCATCCTCGCATGCATCAACGCCGATTTGTCCTCATGCCGTTGAGTGAACTCGATCCGCTCTTCGTACATCCTCTACTCCAGCGTACAATCGGCCAATTACTCGCTGAGACAGGGAAGCAGCCGGAAGTCCGCCTCCTGTTTCCCCAACCCTCAACCCGCTATGGGTCTCGCCCTTCTTGCAGCCCACCTCCAGGCTTATGAAGATTATCCGCACCCCACACTCCATAACTGTATGGAGTGAACGGTTACGCCGAGAAGGTGTGACCATTGGGCTTGTGCCTACGATGGGGGCTCTGCATGACGGCCATCGCTCCCTCATTCACGCGGCACGATTACAGTGCGATGCGCTGGTCGTGAGCATCTTCGTGAATCCGACACAGTTCAGCCAGACCGAAGACCTGTCCACCTATCCTCGTCCGATTACCCGTGATCGAGCCCTGTGCCGCGAGGAAGGGGTGGATGTCTGTTTTGAACCCACGGCCCCGGCCATGTACCCCGACGGGTTTCAAACGACCGTGACCGTACCGGCAATTGCGCGCCGATGGGAAGGAACAGCCAGACCCCATCACTTCGCCGGTGTCGCCACGGTGGTGACAAAACTCTTTGGAATCGTGCGACCCCATCTCGCCTTGTTCGGCCAGAAAGATTACCAACAAGCGGCGCTCGTTCGGCGGCTTGTGCACGATCTGAGTCTGGGCGTGGCGATTCAGGTGCGCCCGACGGTCAGAGAGCGCGATGGGCTCGCGATGAGTTCGCGCAACGTCTATCTCAGCGCCGACGAACGTCGGGTTGCCCCCTTGCTCTCTCAGGCTCTTCAAGCCGGCAAACAGATGATTGTGGGTGGAATACTCGATGCGGCGACGATTGAGCAGCGTATGCGTCAGACCGTCGAACAAGCACCTGACATGCATGTCGAATATCTGGCCGTCTGCGACCCGGACAGTCTGGAGCCGTTGCCTGTCGTCGTCACTCGTGCGGTACTCTTGGGCGCAGTCCGGATCGGGTCGATCCGCCTCATTGATAATCTGCTGGTGAACAGGCAGGCTGGAAAGAGTCGTACTACGCGTTGAGCGTGGGACCGAGGCCTTGACCGACTAAGAGACCGAGGACGATCTGCGCCAAACGGCGGTAATGCTCCGGTGGGATCTCCAGGAAACGAACCCCTATCGATGACGGGCGAACGGAACAGACCATCGCCGTTTCGATACGGATCGCCTCTTCCTCCATAGTCGGCTTCAAAACCAATTCGAGAAAAGCCCCCTTCGGGAACCCCGTCGCCTGCAGAGTGCAGCCATCCATTGAGATATTGGTGATTCGATTGATCACGATCGGCTGCTTGTAGTCGAGGACCTGGGCCTCGATGGAGGCTGAGAGACGTGTGTATTGGCGCCGATCAAAGGCCTGCGTGTTGTGGCGCCCGCCGGAATAAAACGCGCGAAACCGGTTTGTGCACAACTGGCATCGAAACGGAAAAATATTAAAATGGCTTACGAGCCGCTCAGCCCTACCTTCTTGGTAGGTCGCACGAACGAATGAAGAGGCACAAACCGGACAATGCAACTCTCTCATAAGCCTGAACTGACCTCACCCTCCGCAGACCTCTGCTCCATTACAATCGGGTGAATGCTGGCCGGCGAGTACGTAGCCGGCTTCACCCATTTCCCATCTTCACGTTTATAGCCGCCGACCTTGCTCATGTTGGACCGATGAACCTCTCGAAAGACGGGGTTCATATCGATGCCGTAGGACACCGCGGTACCGTAGACGACATAGAGGAGGTCGGCCATCTCCTTGGCAATGGAGGAAAGATCTTCTGAGGCAAGGGCTTCTTTCAACTCATCGAACTCTTCCTGAATGAGTTTGACGCGCAATTCGCGCGTTCGCCCGTCGACGACCGCCGGAGCTGAATTGACCACGATATCGAAGGTCCGGTGAAAGGTTTCTACCATCGCCTGTTCTCCAGCCATCAGGGACTCCTTATTCGCTATCAAATGGCAATGCCTTACGAGAGACCAGTTCCACTGGGTCCAACATGGGAATCTCTTTCTCAGAGGAGACTCCAAGTTCCTTGAACCGACGGGCTGCAGGCAGCACTCTCGTTTCAAGCGATCCGATCACCTTGTTGTACGCCAAGACACTTTTCCCAAGCGCCTGCCCGACGTCGTTTAAATGCTCTGTCAACACAGCCATCCGTTCGTACAGATCCTTTCCTAATCGGCCCGCCTCTTCGGCATGCTCCGTCAATCGCTCTTGTCGCCATCCATAGGCGACTGCCCGTAAGAGCGCCATGAGGGTCGTGGGAGTGGCAAGAACGACACTTCGAAGAAACCCATCTTCGATGAGCCGAGGATCATGCTCTAGCGCTGCGCCAAGAAACTGTTCGCCCGGCAAAAACAGCACGACAAATTCCGGCGTCTGCGCAAATTGATTCCAATAGGCTTTCACGCTCAACTCATCCATGCGCGATCGCACTTGGGCGGCATGACGCCGCATCCCTTCAAGACGCTGCTCCTCGGTCGACGCTTCATGCGCATCCAGATAGCCTGCCAGCACGGTCTTGGCGTCCACAATGATCTGTCGCCCACCCGGTAATTGAACCACCATGTCGGGACGGAGCCGGCCACCCTCGACCGTGATGGACTCCTGCTCGAAAAAGTCGCAATGCGCCACCATGCCGGACAACTCGGCCACACGCTTCAGCGTGATCTCCCCCCACTGGCCGCGAATGGCCGGAGCGCGGAGCGCCTTCACCAGGTTGCCGGTCTCCGACTGCAACCGTTGCTGCGACTCGGTCAGGAGCTTGAGATGTTGATCGAGGCCTCCATAGGCGGCTTGCCTCGATTGTTCCAGCTGCCGGAGTTGGTCGTCGTATCGAGACAGCGAGTCTTGGAGAGGTTTGACCAGACTATCGATCGCCTGTTGTCGCTGGGCGAGATCGCCTTTGGCCTCTGATTGAAGCGTTTCGAATGAGCTGCGCGCAAGGTTTAGAAAGGCTTCATTGTTCTGCTTGAGGGCTTCGCCGGAGAGCGCCTGGAAGGTCTCGGACAGTTCTTGCCTGGCCTGGCCCAACAGCGTTTTTTGTTCGTTGAGATGGAGCGCCGCTTCAGCAGCCTTCGTCTCCGCCACTGCGCGAGACTGAGACGCTTCCGAGAGTTCCAGTCTGACTCGATCGAGGTCAAGACGATCTTGTAATGCCTGGCGTCGCAACTCTTCTGCAAGCGACTCTGCCCGCTGCGCCCGTTCGCCGGCGGCCTGCAATTGTGCTTGCACGTTCGCTCGTACGCGGGCTGCCATCACGAGCCCAACGATCACCGCACCGAGAAGACCTCCAACGAGAAGCCCCACACCAATTGACATACCGTCAATCATGGGTGACTTTCCACATCATGCTGTTGCGCATTTTCGCCGGTTTGATGGGTACGGTAATGAGAAATGATTGCATTTTTACCATACGTATAATTTCTAGAAACGTCAATGCCGAAAGACGCCTAGCCCACATTATCATGACGGTTCGTTGCGAAATCGCTGAGCCGCGTCGTGAAACCTGCGCGCGGAGCCGTGAGGACCCGAAGCGTACTCGTGCAGTACGTTGAGGGTACGAGGGGCGAGCCTGCAGGCCGAAGGCTCGTCGCAACAGCGGATCGGCGATTGCAGCAGAAGCGTTCATGAATAATGTGGGCTAGAGACGTTCAGCCCTACGACAGCATCTGATCATTGACTGGATGGTTCCGCCTTCACAGCCTCATCTCTTTCTCCCTCATGGACGACGATCTCTCCTCGATCCGCATTCAAGCTGATTCGATCGCCTTCCTTGAGTCTGGCGATAATACCGGACACATTCGCCACCGCCGGCAATCCATATTCGCGGGCGATGATCGCCCCATGCGAGAGTGTCCCGCCCATCTCAGCGATCAATCCTGCTGCGATGCCGAACAACGGCGCCATACCAGGATCGACGACCGACACGACAAGAATATCGCCACGGCAGACTCGGCTCCAATCCTCCATCGAACCGACAAAACGAACTAGCCCCACAACCTGCCCCCCACTGATAGGAATACCGCGGAATATTCCCTCTGAAGCCACAACGGAAGTTGCGTCTGTGCCTCGGACCGTCTCGCGCCAATCCTGAATCGTATCTGGAACATTGATCGTGGCGTGACAATCTCTCTCGGCTCGGCGCGCCTGAATCGTCTCTTTCCAGTCGCTCGATCTTCCCGCCAACAAGTCGGCGCGATCTTCGATCGTGAGATAGAAAATATCGTCCTGAGACGAGAGCCGCCCCTGTTCGACCAGCCACTCGCCCAGACGAAGCAGAAGACTCCGTGTCGCCGCCGAGTAGTACATCAAATGATGCCGGTTCGCTTCTCGCAGAGCGAAGAACCGACACAGCCGTCGATACCACCAAGAAAAGACGAGCCGCCGATGGAATCGCCATCCGAATTTGGCGTGAATCTCCGCGAGCGCCCGCTCCCGCACTAGTGTTTGGCGTTGCAGAATGTCTGCCGGAGTGGCGTGGGTTGGAGCCAGGATCTGTGTCCGCAATATCGTCAGCAACAACTCCGGCCGATCTGCGAACCGAGGTGACATGGGATCAGACTCGCCGACCCCTCGATGGCCATAGTCATCGAGATACCGGTCAAAGGCGCGGAGCGCCTCGGTTCCAGCGAGTTCGCGACGGACCTCACCTGGGTCCCACCTTTCTTCGGTGAACAGCGCCGCCGCTGAAGGGTCTCGCCGGATCAGCTCAACAATTTCTGCCAACCGGACGATCTGTTGCGCGCTGATCACCGCCGCCTGACCCTGTAGCGCTCCATTCAGCAAGGATCTCCACTCTTGGCCGATCCAGCGAGGCAGCAAGCCACTTAATGCCTGTAGACACTGCGCGACCCCTCCCGCAATAGCGAATGTCAGCTCACGTTCATCGAGCCATTGCGAGAGGGCATCGAGACGCAACGCGATGTCTTTTACTGAAAAAGTCCGAATCCGATCCGCGCGATGCTCGGCCACCATCGCTTTCATCTCTGCAAACCAAGCAGGCCCATGGCGCAGGGCCTTTCTCATCTCGGCCATCAGCACCACACCGGCGCGCACCAGCGCAATCCAACCGAGCGGACGAACCTCCGGCGGTCTGACAAGAATTTCCCCTCCCATCTGCTCCGTCATGAAAGAGGGATTTCCCCGCAGCTGCGCAATGAGGGAATAAAACAGTGTCATATTGATGTAGGGGCGTCCCTGGAACGTACGGACCGACGAGATCCCTTCGGGAATCTGGCACCCCATGCGCCGATAGGGAGAAAGAATGTAGCGCTCCATAAACTGTTCGAGAAAAGACAACCCCAGCGGACTCGGCAACTCCGGTAATGTCTCTTTGAAATTCGCGCGCGACCATTCGCAATCGTCATTGGTCAGTCGAGGAGATCGAACTAGACCGGAGATTGGGCGCGCCTGAAGAAACCACAGGCTACGATCGTCATAGAGCCATTCGAGATCCACAGGATGGCCGAACGAATGTTCGATCTGCTTGGCCGCACGAGCCAGGGCGAACAGTCGGTCGTCCGACAAGGTGGCGCGACCCACGGCTTCATCCGGCAACGGCATAGATTGAAGACCTTGCCCGGTCATCCGTAGCGCCTGAGTCTGCCCGACGATGGTCCGTTCGCTGATCCGGAGGGGCTCGCTGTTCTCGGCTATCTCAACCACATACTGGTCCGGCGTGGCGCGCCCATCGACGAGGGCGACGGCAAGCCCGGCAACCGCATTGATCATGACCTGGGTCGTTCTGCCTGTAAGAGGATGGACAGAATAGGCCACGCCGGCAGCGCTCGCCTCTAACAACGGTTGGATTACGACGGCCATGGCGGGAGGCGCTCCGCTCAGCCCAGACGCTGCGTGATAATTCAAAACTCGCTCATCCCAAATCGAAAGCCACAGATCCCTCACCGCAGAGCCGACCTCCTCCAGCGGAATACCGAGATGCGTGCGGTAGACTCCGGCAAAGCTCGCCCTCGCTCCATCCTCGTTTGTTGCCGACGACCTCACGGCCCAGAGCCCAGAGGATGGCAGACCCAGCTTGCGAACCTGTTTAACGATCTGATCGGTCAATCCAACGATGTCATGGTTCTGAATGACAGTGCGACAGGAGGACAGTATCCGCTGACGCTCGGCCCCGGAGGAATTCAGAGCGGTCTGCCACTGTTCCGCAGGGGAAAATCCCGGTACGCAAAGCGCATGGTCATAGGCTTCCGTCGTCACGCACAGTCCAGGTGGAACGGGGAATCCCCCTGCCAACAGCCGTCCTAGACCGAGGGCTTTCCCTCCCACAAGAGAGGGCTGTATGCAAGAAGCCAAGGGAAGGATGAGAGGGCGATCCATTGAAATGGATAGTACCTAGAGCGCGAGGAGGAGGTAAAGGTCGTTGACGTTCGTTCCGGTTGGACCGGTGACGATGAGCTGATTGAGCCGCTTCAATGCGGGGTAGGTATTGTGACGTTTCAATGCGCCCTTGAGATCCACCGAGAGACGCTGCGCGCGAGCCATCGTATGGCCATCGACGACGGCCCCCGCCGCATCAGTCGGACCATCCGTGCCATCAGTACCGATGGCCGCAACCCACACCTTGTCCAAACCAGCAATCTCCAGCGCCGCAGCGGCTGCGAACTCTTGAGCCCTTCCGCCTGTTCCTTTTCCAGTGACGGTCACAGTGGTCTCCCCACCGGCCACCACACAGCAAGGTCTTTGCAACGGGTTACCTGCTCGCACAATGTTTTTGGCCAACGCGCCGAATCGCCGCCCTTCCTCAGATGCCTCTCCCGTCAAGACCTGCCTCTGTACAAGGGTTCGCAAACCGACCTCTCTGGCGGCGCGAGCCACAGCCATGACGGCCGCGATGTTGTTCCCGACGATATGATGATGGACTCGACGAAATAGAGAAGCGCCTGGCTTCGGAGTCTCATCTGCAAGTCCCTGACATCCACGGTCAAGATGCTGTCGCACGCTCTGAGGGATCGCCCGCCACATGCGATAGTGTTTCACAATCGCGACAGCCTCTTGATACGTCGTGGGATCTGGGACTGTCGGCCCTGAGGCAATGGCGCTGATGTCGTCGCCCAATACATCGGAGAGAATCAGCGTCACAACGGTGGCCTCGGTCAACTCGGCAAGACGCCCGCCCTTGATTGTCGAGAGATGTTTCCGAATAGTATTGATTTCGCCGATGCTCGCTCCACATCGCAAGAGTAGCTGCGTGGTCTGCTGCTTGTCGGCCAGGGAAATCCCTGAAACAGGGGCCGGCAGTAAACTGGAGGCGCCGCCGGACAGAAGGACGATCAAGAGATCGCGCCGATTGAGTTCTGCCGCCAAGGCACAGAGCCTGGCAGCCGCCTGCTGACCGGATCGATCAGGGAGTACGAAGCCATGGCCATGAACCAATCGTTTTCCTTGAAATCCTTGAGATAGCGCAAATACTTGACCGCCGCCTCCGTCGACATTTCCAGATTGCGGCGTTCGTCGCGAACCGCATCGCTCTTGAGGCGATAGCGCCGCCCGGTTGAGGGAATGAATTGCCACGGTCCCGATGCTTTCGCTTTTGAATAGGCGGCGGCCACGCATTTGCTCTCCACCAGCAACATATACTTGAGATCGTCCGGCAATCCGGCGTCTGCCAACTGCTTTTCGGCGGGAGGAAAACAGCGGCCAGTTCGTTTGGCGAGAATGATGCTTTCCCCCTGATCCTCCAAGAATTGATAGAACTCGTACTCGATACGTTCACGTACCTGCCAGTTATCGAGCGGGACCGGTTGGCCGGCAAAGGTCAGTTTGTCCGGCAGCTTGAACGAACTGAGGAAGTACCGCTCTCCTTCTCTCTTGATTTCTGGAAGAATGACGAGGCGATCCTCCGGCTCGTTGAGGTCTTCAGGGGGATCGACCAGAATCATGTCTCGCTCCGGCTCTCCATTGGCTCCAGACCGAGACAGGCTCTCTTTCGTGTCGGAAAATTCAGGTTGTGGCTGTGCCGCGATCGCAATTGGAAGCCCAACCACGATCCACAGCCCGCTAAGCGCCAATGCTCGTTTAACCCACGTCGTCATGCCAATGCTTCCTCCTACTTGCAATGAATCATCTCCATTGAGTGCGTATGCTAACAGTCCGATGAAGGACCGGCAAGCAGGATCGATTTTCAGATTCGTGCTAGACTGCGCGCATTATGCGCGCGCTGACCCTTCTCAACGATCGCATCACCCACTGTACGGCCTGCTCACGACTCGTCGCCTATCGGGAAACGATCGCGGCAGAGAAACGAAAGCAGTATGAGGACTGGACCTATTGGGGACGTCCGGTCCCAGGATTCGGAGACTCCCATGCCCGCCTCTATGTACTTGGGCTGGCGCCGGCCGCCCACGGTGGCAACCGAACCGGACGAGTATTTACCGGTGATCGCAGCGGAGACTGGCTGTATGACACCTTACATCGATTTGGCTTCGCCAACCAACCCCACTCTCATCACCGGGATGACGGAATGAAACTCTTGGATTGTTACATCGGCGCCACGGTCCGTTGCGCGCCGCCCGACAACAAACCAGCACCAGACGAATTCAACGCCTGTCGCCCGTATTTACAGGAAGAGATCAGACTGTTACGAAAGGTCCGAGTGGTGGTGGCGCTTGGCAAGATCGCGTTCGATCATTACTTGAAAGCCTGCCGCGATGAGAAGCAGCAACTTCCCTCGCCGCTCCCAAAATTTTCCCATGGAATCGTCCAGGTTCTTCCCTGGGGCATCACACTGATCGGCTCATACCATCCAAGCCAGCAAAATACCTTCACCGGACTATTGACCAGACCGATGTTTCACCACATCTTCGCAACGGCTCGACAGCGACTTGCTGAGCCGGAGCGCACACGAGCCGGCCAATAGGGCTTACTTCTTGACTTGACCTTCCCAATCCGCCAGGAACTTCTTGAGCCCGCTATCGGTCAGCGGATGTTTCACCATCTGCTGGAAAATCGAAAAGGGCATCGTACAGATATGCCCTCCCGCCAACGCAGCCTCAACAACGTGCTGAGGATGGCGCACACTGGCCACCAACACCTGGGTCTTATAGTCGTAATTTCGATAGATGGTCAGAATTTGCCGAATCAGTTCCATCCCGTTTGAACTGATGTCGTCAAGCCGGTCGATAAAAGGGGACACGCACCAGGCGCCGGCTTTTGCCGCGAGGAGCGCTTGGGTTGGAGAAAAACATAATGTGACATTGACCTTGATCCCCTCAGCGGCTAATTTCTTCGTGGCTTTCAATCCCTCTGCAATCAACGGCACCTTCACGACGATATTCTTGTGGATCTTCGCAAGCTCCTTCCCTTCCTTCACCATGGCATCGGCTTCGAGGCTGACGACTTCTGCGCTGATCGGTCCATCCACGATGTTGCAGATTTCGACGAGCATTTCTTTAAAGCTGCGCCCTTCTTTAGCGACAAGCGATGGATTTGTGGTCACTCCGTCGAGAAGTCCGAGGCTGGCCGCCTCCTGGATTTCCTTGACGTTGGCAGTATCGAGAAAGAATTTCATGGGTGTGTCCTTTCATAGCGGGGTGAAACCCCTGTCATGAATATGTTATCGGTCATTCATACCAAGAACTCAACTGAACTCCCATCTTCTTCCGGCATACGCGGGTTTGACAGGCCCCAGGCTGCCGGTTAGAATTCTGCTACTCAGCCTACGACTCGTCTCCGTGCGATCATGACCGAGGAGAGTACACTATGCGACGATCAGCTTGGATATTCCTGTTCAGCCTAGCCCTAACAGGCTGCGGCGGTGGTAATCCCTATCTCGACCAATCGCTCAAACCTGCCGAACTACAAGGCAAGGACAAGGCTTGGTTTGAAAAAAACTGGGGAGCGCCGAGCGGCAAAGCCACAAGATTTTTTGGCGGCGAAACCTGGACCTACTATCGCATCGCCGGCGGCAAATCGGGCCTACCACTCTTTAACTTCACCCCCAATCAATGCCAGATCACGCTCAAATTCGACAAAGAAGAAAAACTGTCCGACTCGAGTTACTCAGGCTGCTAGCGCACAAGTTTCTCCTGAAACTTGTGCGCACACGATTGACTGCAAAAGTAATAGGTCTGCCCACCGATATCTTCCGTGACCGCTACTCCCCTTGGAACAAACACCAGACACTCGGGATCCTGGACCATCTCATCCTTACTGGGAGGAAGACGTTCCGGCTTTCCCTGGCCTTTAAGTCCTCGAACTGCTCGCCGAACAAGGAAGTACAGGATAACGAGCAGCCCAAGAATAAGGAGAAATCTATACATAGTGGTATATGCTTCCTTGCCCCACAATCCTATGGGACAGGCCCACCACTGTCAAGAACTCCGAACCGTACATGCCAGCGGATCACAATGAGGTCTCATACAAGCATTAGGCTCAAACGGCCCAGCGACATCTGAGCAGAAGAACCATTTTCCCACGCGACCCAGTACTTCAGATGGATATGCTTCTATTTCTCATCATGATACAGTGACGTCATGACAACTTGCGATAAATGCCGCGGGGCGATGCTACCGGAACGGGCAGTGGATCTGAACGCAGGACTTGCGATCACAGTGTTTGCGTGCTTGAACTGTGGTCGGCGAAAATCAGCGGACCAAGAACCTCGGCCTATTACCGCGAGACATTAACCCCGCATCATAACAGGACTGAGACTGCTCACGTCCGACGAGCGAAAGGAAGCTGAGGCTCCCTGGGGTGGTGGTTTGCCCAGAGATCGCTCTTCCGGCGTGTTGCCTCAAGCCCGTACTGCAGCATCGCACTGCTTGCCGATGCGGGCAGACGGTGCCACGTCAGTGTCTCCACTCCAATAGAAAATTTGGAGGTCGCGGCCATGACGATGTGGAAACCGCGACAACGAGGAAGAACTATCGGAGACTCAGCACGTCCATCATGTCATACAATCCCGGTGGCTGCTGAACAACCCACCGAGCCGCACGCAAGGCGCCTCCTGCAAAGGTATCTCGGCTACTCGCTCGATGGGTCACTTCGATGCGCTCACCCATCCCGCCAAAAAGAATCGTATGGTCGCCGACAATGTCTCCGGCACGGATTGTTTGAATGCCGATCTCACCCTTCTTCCGTTCCCCGATGAGACCTTTCCGGGCATAGACACCGACCTGATCCAAATCCCGGCTCACCGCGCTCGCCAACACTTCCGCGATCCTGAGCGCGGTGCCGCTTGGCGCATCTTTCTTGAGGCGATGGTGGGCTTCAATCACTTCAATGTCGTAGTCGTCCCCCAGTGTTTTTGCCATCTCGCTGATGACCTTGTAGATCAGATTGACACCCACGCTCATGTTGGGGGACAACACACAGGGAACTTGGCTCGCCAGCGATTTCAGTTCTTCGAGCTGGGAAGGTGAAAACCCCGTCGTACCGATTACCATGGCCCGTCGATATTGCGCCACAGTTCGTAAATGATCGAGTGTCGCCTCAGGAGAAGAGAAATCGACGACCACTTCACCTCTGTCAAGGAGCGCAGAAAGATTGTCGGTAATCGGAAGGCCCGCGTGGCCACAGCCGGCGGTTTCTCCGGCATCGCTGCCGACAGCATCATGCCCCTTTCCCTCGATGGCGCCCGCCAGCGTCAACGTGGTTGAATCTTTCATGAGCGCAACGAGACGACAACCCATGCGGCCTGCTGCCCCTGCGACGATGACGTTGATCATGGATTGCATGCCTGAACCAATACCATCCAATCGCTAGACGAGACCTGCGTCCTTTAAGGCGCTTGTGAGTCGATCCTTCGTCTCGGTCGCCATGGCACAAAGCGGCAGCCGCAGCTCCGGATCAATTTTTCCCATCATACCTAAGGCGGTTTTCACCGGGATCGGATTCGTCTCGTAAAAGAGCGCGGTAAAGAGCGGCGACAAGGAAAAATGAATTCGGCGCGCCTCGTCAATACGGCCGCCCAGAAAGGCCTTGACCAATTGAGCCATCTCAGATGGGACGATATTCGACGTGACGCTGATGACCCCTTTTCCGCCGACCGCCATCATAGGCAATGTCAGGGCGTCGTCACCGGCAAGGACCGTCATCCGGTCTCCGCAAGCGCTTGCGATCTCAGAAGCCTGCTGGACCGATCCGCTCCCCTCTTTGATTCCGACGATGTTCTGTAGACCGCACAATCTTGTGACCGTGGCCGGCAGCATATTCACGCCGGTTCGCCCGGGAATGTTATACAGGATCTGTGGAAGATCCACGGACTCCGCGATCATTTTGTAATGCCGATATAATCCTTCTTGCGTCGGCTTGTTGTAGTAAGGCGTGATGAGCAGTGCCCCATCGGCCCCGGCCTGTTTGGCGTGTTTCGTGAGAGACACCGCTTCCGCCGTGCTATTGGAACCGGACCCGGCAATTACGGGAACACGACGATTGACCACCTCAACCGTCAATTCAATGACACGATGGTGTTCTTGGTGTGAGAGAGTGGCGGATTCGCCCGTCGTGCCGCAGGGAACGATCCCGCTCGTGCCATTGGCAATTTGCCATTCAATAAGATCGCCGAAGGCCCGCTCGTCGAGCTTGCCATTCCGGAACGGGGTGACAATGGCAATCAAGGCGCCAGTAAACATATTCACTCCTCCGCCACAAAACCCAGCCTTCAATCGAGAAATGCCGGAATCGATTCGCCCTTTATCAAGTCGTCGTACGTCTCTCTGGTCTTGATGATGTGGATCTCGCCGCCTTTGATCAGAACTTCCGGGATCTTTGAGGGAGGAACGCCCGCCTTGAGCGCTCGAAAGAGTTCCCCGCCGGACACAATATCCACCCCGCTCCCCTCCTTCGCCATGAGACGGAGGATTGCGATATTGGAATTTGCCTTCATCGCGAAGGCAATCACATGGGGCACACTCTTAAAGGCTCCATCGTAGGCTCGGTAATGACGAATGAGCGTCTCATAGCTGTAGACATAACAGGGCGTGCCGACCTCTTTGGAAATCCGGCTGACCGGCACCTGCTCGCAATAGAGTTCGCCGTCACGATATTCGAAATTATTCATCCTGCACACCTTCGTTGAGAGGACCGAGTCTGTGAGCGGCAAACCCTAGCATGAGGCCTCGAACGTATTCTTAAGAACTGACGATCGCGAACCATTCACACTGGGAATGGTAACTTTCATCGCGCCTGATTCCACAGCTGAGGGGTTTCAGTATAGCTTCCTGCGGCTATAGAGATCCAGCAGACGACAGCGTCACCATTACTGGGTGCCCACCGGTTGCAGCGAGGGAAGGTCGACATCCTGTCCCTGTACCGTTGTGCCCGGTTGCGGCTCGGCGGATTCGGCTGCCGCTGCGGCCTCACGCTGTTTCTGCTCAAGTACTTCTAGCTTCTTTTGCCGCTCAATGGTCAGATTGACACCGACGCTTTCAGGTGGAATCGGCGCCCCGACAGCCCCGCAGGCGACCAGGGTTCCCATCGTCAGACTCATGACAATGCATGTTGCATTCGGCGTCCACACCTTCATGACAATATTCGATCGAGTTCTTTCATACGCTGTTCCACTCGCATCCTGGCAGTGCCGCCAATCTGAGACTTCCGATCGATGGCGGCAGTGACCGTCAGCCGAGCAAACAGGCCCTTTTCAATTCGCTCTGAAAATGTCCGCAGTTCCGCAAGCGTAAAATCTGTGAGTTCACGGCCTTGGTCCAACGCCGCCCGCACCAATCGACCCGTGATCGCATGCGCTTCGCGAAACGGTACGCCTCTGACCACCAGATAGTCCGCCACCTCCGTGGCCAACATCCCACCGCCTTGAACCGCACGCTTGAGTGTGTCCCGATTCACAGTCAGTCGACGCATCAGTTCCGTCATGATCGTTAACGAGGCAGAGACGGTATCGAGGGCATCGAAGAGCGCCGGCTTGTCCTCTTGCAGATCTCGGTTATAACTCAAGGGGAGAGCCTTGAGCATCGTCAACAGATTGAGCAAATGGCCATAGACACGCCCCGTCTTGCCTCGCACCAATTCGGGCACATCGGGGTTCTTCTTCTGCGGCATCATACTGCTTCCCGTGCAGAACGCATCGGGAAGCTCGACGAATTGGAACTCCTGAGACGACCACAGAACCAGTTCCTCGCTCAGCCGCGACAGATGCATCATTGTGATCGACAGAGCCGAGGCCACCTCGATCATAAAGTCCCGGTCGGATACGGCATCGAGACTGTTTTGCGTCACAGAGGGAAATCCCAACAGCCCAGCGGTGAACCGGCGGTCGACTGGGTAGTTGGTCCCCGCAAGCGCACCAGACCCCAACGGCATGACATTCACGCGCACCGACGCATCGCGAAGCCGCCCCTTGTCCCGCTCGATCATTTCCACATAGGCCAAAAGATGATGAGCAAACAACACCGGCTGGGCGCGTTGCAGATGTGTATAGCCCGGCATGGCGACCGTTCGATTCGCCCTCCCCTTCCTCACCAACACTCGCTGGAAATCTTCCAGATCCATCACGAGCCGGCTGAGTTCATCTCGCACATAAAGCCGAACGTCCAGCGCGACCTGATCGTTCCGGCTCCGGCCCGTGTGCAACTTACCGCCGAGAGGACCGATCAACTCCGTCAACCGGCGTTCAATCGCCATGTGAATATCTTCGTCTTGTTGAGTGAATCGAAAACGGCCCCGATCCAGTTCCGTCTTCACCGATTCCAGTCCCTTGACGATTGCGCGAGTTTCAGAAGCGGTCAACACGCGCGCCTTTTCTAAGGTCTTGCAATGGGCAATACTGCCCTGGATATCGTGGGGGTAGAGCCGGCGATCGACCGCCACCGACACAGTGAACGATTCCACTAATCGGTTCGTTTTCTGTCTGAACCGGCCACCCCAGGCTTTTCCACCTTCCGACGTGGCGGGGCTGCGACCCGATGTTCGTGCCATTAAGAAGAGGCCTTCTTTCTCTGAGCCCTGATTTTCAGCCGCAATGCGTTCAATCGGATGAAGCCCTCGGCATCTTTCTGATTGTAGACTTCGTCCTCTTCAAACGTGGCGATGTCGAGGCGATAGAGCGAGTTCTTCGACTTGCGTCCAGCTATCGTACAACTCCCCTTATAGAGCTTCACCCGCGCCGTGCCGGTCACGTCCTTCTGCGCCGCATCGATCGAAGCCTGGACCATCTCTCGTTCCGGGCTGAACCAATAGCCGTTGTAAATCAGATCGGCGAAGCGCGGAATCAAACTGTCCCGGAAGTGCAGGACCTCGCGATCCATCGTCAACGACTCGAGTCCGCGATGCGCCACATGAAGGATCGTCCCGCCAGGGGTTTCATAGACTCCGCGAGATTTCATTCCGACATAGCGATTCTCCACCAGATCGACACGCCCGACTCCATGCGCGCCGCCCAACGTATTGAGGCGGGCCAACAATGTCGCCGGGCTCATCTTCTTGCCGTCGACGGACACTGGGTTGCCGGCCTCATAGCCGATCTCAACTTCGAGCGGCTTATTCGGGGCCTGCTCAGGCGACACAGTCATTTGGAAAATTTCATCCGGTGGCGATTCCCAGGGATCTTCCAAAATTCCGCCTTCATAACTCACATGGAATAAATTCAAATCCATGCTGTAGGGCTTGGCCTTCGTCGCCGTAATAGGAATGCCGTGCCGATCGGCATACTCGATCAATTCACGCCGCGACTTCATCGTCCATTCACGCCAAGGCGCGATGATCTTGAGGTTCGGCGCCAATGCCGTATAGGTCAGCTCGAACCGCACTTGGTCGTTGCCCTTTCCGGTAGAACCATGCGATACCGCCTCGGCCCCTTCCTTGAGCGCGATCTCGGCCTGACGCCGTGCAATGAGAGGCCGCGCAATCGATGTCCCAAGCAGATAACAGCCTTCGTACATGGCGTTGCCGCGTAACATCGGGAACACATAGTCCCTCACGAAGGTCTCACGCAGGTCCTCGACGTAGACCTTTTTCACGCCCAGCTTTTGCGCTTTCGCCTTGATCGCTTGCAGATCTTCCCCCTGTCCGAGATCGGCGCAGAATGCGATAACCTCGCAACTGTAGGTTTCTTGCAACCACTTCAAAATCACGGACGTATCGAGTCCGCCTGAATAGGCCAACACCACCTTCTTGATGCCACGGTTCATCGTTTCGTTCGACTCCTCTTGCCTAATAGGTTCACCAAGATAGCCTTTTGCATATGCAACCGATTCTCCGCCTGATCGATTACGACCGACTGAGGACCATCGAGCACGTCGGCGCTGATTTCTTCCCCCCTGTGAGCGGGCAAACAATGCATGACGATCGCATCGGGCTTCGCGCGATGCAATAAACGGCTGTTCACTTGATAGGGCGCCAGGACTTTTAATCGTCGCGCATGCTCCCGCTCTCGTCCCATGCTGATCCAGACGTCGGTGTAGATGATGTCCGCTTCCTTTACTGCGATATGCGGGTCGTGCCCGATCTCGATGACCGCGCCGGTTTTTTCGGCTTCGACTCTGGCCCTGTCCACGACATGCTGCTCCGGCTGATACCCAACCGGACATCCGAGGGTAATGATCATCCCCATTTTCGCCGCAGCCTCGATCAGAGAATTCGCCACATTGTTGCCGTCACCGATATAGGCAATCTTGACTCCCTTCAACCGGCCCTTCTTCTCACGAATGGTCAGGAGGTCTGACAGGGCCTGACAGGGATGACTCAGGTCGGTCAATCCGTTGATCACCGGCATCGTCGCTTCCCTCGCCCATTCCTCTACGATCGCGTGGTCATACGTGCGGATGACGATCGCGTCGAGATAGCGCGACAACACCCGCGCCGTATCGGCGACACTTTCTCCACGCGAAAGCTGGATGTCGGCCATGGGCAGGACGAGAGCATGGCCACCCAACTGGTTCATGCCTGCCTCGAACGACACTCTCGTGCGTGTCGATGGTTTTTGGAACAGAAGCCCCAACGTCTTTCCTGGAAGCAGTGGATGAAGAATCCCGCGCTGCTGCTTATCTTTCAACAAGGCCGCAGAAGCCAGCAAGCGTTCCACCTCCGCCTGGCTGATGGCCGCAACATCCAGAAAATCTTTGTTGCCTGCTCGCATTCCTGTCACTTGTGTGGTCATCTTTCTTATGTCCGATCAGACCGATTACGCCTTACGCGGCCTTCGCGCTGAAAATCTGACCGAGTGTATCGAGCAATCGATCGATTTCGAGCTGGGTGATGATGAGGGGCGGCACGAACCGCAGCACATGCTCCCCGGCTCCATTGATCAGAATGCCTCGGGCCAAACATTCACCCACCACGTCTTTCGCATCCAGGTCGACTTCCATCCCCTGCAACAGTCCAAGGCCACGCACTTGCCTCACCACCCGATGCTGCGCTTTACAGTTGGATAACGCCTTCGCAAAATACTCTCCCATCAGGCGCGCATGATCGAGCACCTGGCCTTCCAGTAAGGCACGACAGACAGCTACGCCAGCCGCACAAGCGAGCGGATTACCGCCAAATGTAGAGGCATGACTGCCAGGCGAGAACGCCTTCGCCACAGAATCCGTTGCAAGGCAGGCTCCAATAGGCACGCCACCTCCCAACCCTTTCGCCAAGGTCATGATGTCCGGCTGCACCCCCAATTGCTCATAGGCAAACAGCGTCCCGGTGCGTCCCATCCCGGTCTGTATTTCATCGAACATCAACAGCACGTCTTTTTTCGAGCACAGCTCTCTCACCTGCTTCAAATACTCGCGATCCGCCACGTAGACGCCCCCCTCGCCCTGAATCGGCTCAAGGAGAATCGCCGCGGTCTTATCGGTCACAGCCCGTTCCAGTTCTTCAAAATTATTGAAGGCCACGTAGCGAAAACCAGGAAGCAGCGGCTCGTAATCTTTCTGAACTTTATCCTGGCCTGTGGCCGTCAACGTCGCGAACGTCCGGCCGTGAAACGAGTTTTTCATCGTCAGGATTTCGAAACGCCCAGATCCATATTTGTCATGTGAATACCGGCGGGCCAGCTTGATCGCCGCTTCATTCGCTTCCGCCCCGCTGTTGCAAAAGAACACCTTGTCGGCAAACGAATGATCCACCAGCGTCTGTGCCAGCTTCACTTGCGGCTCGGTGTAATAGAGGTTCGAGGTATGGATCAGCTGCGCAGCCTGGCGCTGGATCGCCTGAACCAAATCCGGATGCCCATGTCCGAGGATGTTGACTGCAATTCCACCGACGAAATCGAGGTACTCTCGCCCCTCAAGATCGTACACCTTCGTCCCGCTCCCTCGCACGATCGAGAGCGGTTGACGTGTATAGGTCTGCATCAGATAACATGCAGCGTCCCGTTTCAGTTCTTCCGTCGGCATGACTGACGTATCCCCTTGTAAAGTAAGGGAAGGTAGCATAGGCCTGCCGGTGGAAGCAACTTGCCGCTTCTTTACCCAGTGAGTCGCTCCATTGTGATACTCTCGGACAAATGAAACCCTGCGCGCAGTGTCAGCAGCAAAACCAAGACGACGCGAAGTTCTGCCACCAGTGTGGAAACACGCTCGCCGTCGAACCGGAAACACCGATCGCCTCCCCCATCATCGACTCAGACACCCACCCGGATGAACATCTCTGGCGTCAATTCGTCGGCCCCCATGCCGATCGCTATCTCAAACATTTTAAGAAGTTCGGATTAGGAGACAAACCGAAGTTCGCTCTGACATGGAATTGGCCGGCATTTCTGTACGTCTCCTTTCTCTGGTTTCTCTACCGAAAAATGTATGTGTATGCGGCGGTCTACGCTCTCGGTCCGATGATTTCGACCTACCTGACCGGCGACATGACCGTGGGCCTGATCTGGAGCATCATGGCAGGAACCACAGCGAACTATGTCTACTACTGGCACTGCCGCGAGAAGATTGGCGAGATCAAGACGAACATAAGAACCGACCCGGCAAAGCAGGACGAGGTCCTGAAAGAAAGCGGCGGTGTCCAATCCTACGTGATCTGGATCGGAGTCGCCTTATACATACTGTTCGCAGCCACCATGCTCAAAATGCTTCAGGATGGACCGCCAGGCGGTGAACAATCACCCGAAAAACCGGCGAAACCGACTGCAACGAGCAGCGTGTGAGCGAGAAACTATTTCGCTCGCTACGAGTACGCCTACACCTCAAACCATGCAAAGTCCTGTTCATGAACCGCGCCGCCCAACCCAGGTACGTCGTGAAGTGGAGTATCCGGCGTTATGACACTGCCACATTCTGCCGAAAGCAACCGCTTGACTTGAGCGCCTGTTCCAGTATTCTCTGGGCTGTAACCGTATCCCGTCACCATCGAGAGGACGCACAATGGCTCGCTTAGTTTTGCTTCGACACGGCGAATCCCAATGGAATTTGGAGAATCGTTTCACGGGGTGGGTCGATGTCCCCCTCTCTCCGCGCGGTATTCAGGAGGCGAAAGACGCGGGTGAGAAACTGCGCAGCTTTACATTTGACCGAGCCTTTACCTCTGTGTTGGCCCGCGCAAACGAGACACTGCGGCTCGTGCTTGACACCATCGGCCAGACCGGCATCCCCATCGAGAAAGACAAGGCCTTGAATGAACGGATGTATGGCGAATTACAAGGACTGAACAAGGCAGAGACGGCCAAGAAGTACGGCGATGAGCAAGTGAAAATCTGGCGGCGGAGTTACGACGTGCGCCCGCCGGGAGGGGAAAGCCTGAAAGATACTGCAGAGCGGGTGTTGCCTTACTATGAACAAACCATCAAGCCTCATATTTTACAAGGGGAGACGATCCTCATTGCCGCGCATGGGAACAGCTTGCGCGCCCTAATCATGGAGTTGGAACAGCTCTCACGTGAGCAGGTGTTAGAATTGAATATTCCAACTGGGGCGCCGCTGCTCTATGAATTGGACAGTACGGGGAAGGTCCTCGATCACCGCTATCTCTGACACATCGCGGCAGGCTAGAAGATTAGCCGACATCTTGGAGTAACTGGCCATAGCTGTCGACCGGCACGAAATCGATGAGTAAGGTCATGAGATTCCCCCGCTCTGCGTCTTTCACCAGTCGGTTCTCTTCCATCGAGGCGACAGCTTCCGCGCTCACCGCCAGCGGACTCATACCTTCTTCAACCAACCGGCTATACTGACGACGACGCGCTTGCCACTCATCGAGGTAGGCAGGCCAGGAGGCTGAACCGATGGAAATCGTCGTACCCCATCCTGCTTGTATCTCATTCATAATAAATTCCGACAGCGAGGACTGATACTTCTGAGGGATGTGTGCCTCAATAGCGGCAAAGATCCAAAACAGGTTCAGTGAGAGCACTTCTCGCGTGATCGCGGACACCTGCTCCGTCGTCGCTTCGATCCCATAGTCTTCCAGTTGCTGGACAGACACGCCGACCGGCATCGCTGCCAGCAGGGCTGCTGCTGCTTGCCTCGGAGTCATCGAATTAGCTGACATGCTTGGCCTCCTCCTTCTAGAGTGGCAAAGCATACGACACTCTCACCTATGCACTCAAACAACTTGTCCAGGCCCACTCGCCGTGCTACAGTCCGCCGTCATGACGCGACCGATTACCGCCACATTCTCACGATGGATCTGCGCCGCCATACTCTTGGCGATCCTGGTCACCAGCGCAACCGTAGGGACACCCCTTGCCCGAGCAGACGAACAACGATGGGGATTCGGGAGCGGCCTGGGGTTCACGGCTGGAACGGTCAATGACACGGCCTTCACCCTGGCCTTCAGCGGCGACTACTATCTCGATCGAAACTTCTCCGTCGGACCGCTGATGCAGATCAGCCCAATGGGCGACCTCTTTCAGGTCTCCTTCGCCGGTGTCGGCCGCTATTACTTTCGGTTTAATCATGGCATCAACCTAGTCCCCTTCACAGGTATCGGATTAATCCACGCAGATCTTGACCGTGGAGCCGGACCTGGGCGCATCGACCGGAACGATACCAGCTGGTACATCCCTATCGGCGCTTCACTGGAATACCAGGCTAGCCACAATCTCGCCTTGACATCGACGTTAATTGTCAATCTCCACGACATCAATCTTTCGCCATCGTTACCAGAGAACGATACAACAAGCGTTGCGCTGCTGTTTGGATTCCGCTACGGCCCGTAGCTCGCACTCTTCCTCGTTCATTCCAGCTCAGACGCTCTGGTGAGCCACGTCAACCAGACATATGAACCTTGGCGAAGCTTTGCACGAGTGCAGGGTTTTGACGTGAGAGCGCTGGATATTGAGGATGCGGCGTGAGGTGACGGTTAGGCTGCTTTGGCCGGCTGCCAGCGGAGCCCGACGTTCAGCAGTTCTTGCAACAAATCCTTATAGGTATACCCAGCCTTCTCTGCAGAATCAGAAAAATCTTCGTCGTGCGCGATTTGTGGATTCGGATTGGCTTCCAGCACATACACGCTCCCTGCTGCATCCATTCTCACATCGATACGCGCATAGCCGCTCAAACCGAGCGCACGATACACACGCTTCGCGAGATGTTGAATCTCCTCGGCCTTCCCTTCGGGAAGATTTTTCGCTTCGCCTGACCGAATCCCATACTTGGTTTGATAGGTGCGACTCCATTTGACTCGTTCGGTGGCAATTCGGCGAGCGTCCTCCGGAAGCTGATCCATGATCAACTCCCACACCGGTAACACGTGGACATGTCCATTGCCCATCACTCCGACATACAGCTCCCGTCCTTCGATATACCGCTCGATCAGCGCGCCGGTCCCAACACTCTCGTGGATGAATTCGACTCGCTCTTTGAGTTTGTCGTCATCCTGAACAATGGACGCCTGAGAGATTCCAAGCGACGCCTCTTCGGTCGCCGATTTGACAATGAGGGGAAATGACAGCCACTTGGGCCTCTTGACCGCTCGCCCCTGTGGCACCACCATAAAATCCGGGAATGGAATACGATGGAACGAGAACAGCTTCTTCGACAACACTTTGTCGCGCGCCAGCATCAACCCACGCGGGTTACAGCCGGTATAGGGAACATGAAGCAGTTCGAGGTACGACACGACGTTCTGGTCGTAGACGGCCACCCCGTCGAACTCTTCAAGCAGATTAAAAGCGATATGCGGCTTCCAGTCCTCTATTGCGGATCGAAGCACCTCAAGATCGCTCTTGACCCCCAGCGGCTTGACGTCATGCCCGAGCTTGCGGAGTGTGGACACGACATCGTACTCCGTCTTCCACTCGGCTCCTGCCACCTCCTGCCCGTTAAGAGGATCAGGAGGCACCAGATCTTTATGCATCAAGACGAGAATGCGAAGACGCTTCATACCGCCACCTTGTGCCGCCCGCTACGCAGATAGTTCATTGTGTGGACGGTCAACAAAATCGTGAAGTCCAACTTCGCCTGTTCCTCCGCGAGGGGCAGTCGCAGGTGGAGCTGACGACAGCGCTGAATCATATCCTCCAGCACCTGATCGATCGTGTATTGATATTCGCCGGTCCAGGCTGCGACCTTGCGGCGCACTTCTTTTCTGAACCGGTTCAAGAACGCGGCGGCGCTCATTTTGTCGGCATGGGCAGGGGCATCGGAAAACAGCCGCTTCAAGTCCGGATCGTACATTGACGGTCGTTCCACTCCATAGTGCCTGCGCTTTCGCTCATAGTGCTCACGCAGGGTCTTCTTCAGGTCGGACAGCGGATCGATTTCTTCTTGTGTCACCACCTTAGGTGGAACAGCCGCCAGCTCTCCCATCAACCCATTGACGTATTGCAGTTTCTTCAGCACTGGCCATCCCTTGTATCGGTCGGCCCATGTCGAATCTGGTGTCAGCCAGACCGCAAAGGTCTCCGCAAAGTCTTCATCCGGGTGGCTTTGCGCGTACCACACATCGAGGTGCCGCACGAAGCTCCGACTGTAGGGCCTGGGACTGTAGTATTTCGGATAGGGATCGGACGAGCGGCCAAAGACTTGCTGGCGGCGGCGGAGGCGACGGAGGCGATAGGCATTTTCTATCGCGTGGCCGGCTTCGTGCCGTAAAATACGCATGCACCATTCCGGAGTCCCACCCTCGACTTCGAGCATCTGGTCCATTTCAAGTTTGGCGAGTCGTGGATGGGCCAGATAAAACGGCACGGCGATCCCCGGCACACCGTCCGGGGTGAACCATTCGTTGGACAACCAACAATGGGGACGGAATATGAGCTGTCTGATTTCCAGTTCGGTATAGAGCTGCTCGATCTGTCTCGACAGGAATCCTCCTTCGAGCGTGACTCCGAGTTGGCTCATGGGAAGGTCCAAAAGTTTCTCGTTGGACCACGACACCCATTCCGGTTCTGGATCATGGCTGTCAGATGCCGTTATGTCCTGTGTCCGTGCTCGTCGCATCAATGCCCCATTCTGCCCAGTTAACCCACAAGAGCTACTCTGAAAATATAGCAGGTGCTTCGATATTGGCCCGATTGACGAGGCCATTTCGTCAATCGCGCCTGTCAATGGGGGAAAAATGTCCGATCGGTTCAAGAATGAACTGATAGAGGCACTAGATGCCGCACAAACAGGCTACCGGATGCGAGAAAGAATGGTTGGCGCCGCAGCCCAGATGGTATCGATCACTGAGAACACATAGGTGCGGGCTCGTTCAAAGTTGGTCTCCCAATCCGGTATCGCTTCGTGCAGATCCAGAATTGGTGTATCGAGACCGAGACAGATGTGATTAAAGAGGGGAACGTTGCGTCCAAACTGTTCACGGATAAAGATCTGATGGTTTCGCCCCATCGCCACAACGAGATCGGCAGACTCGATCATCTCCATGGTGAGTTGCCGTTGGACGTGATGGCTTGGATCGATACCCTTCTCACGCAAACGAATCTGAACCCAATCATGGACCGGCTGCGGCTTGGCTTCAATCCCAGCCGAACTGACGATGCAGGGTGTGCCAACGCCGAGCCCCGTCTTGAGCGCATACTCGGCAGTCACACTACGAAAAATGTTCCCTGTGCACACAAACAGGACTGACTGCAGCCTCTCGCTCGACAGGCTCTCCTCTTTCCCCATACACCCCTCGACTGAAGATCGACAGCCATACACCGACACGCGTAGAATGCCAACCCATGTCGCATTCGGCAAGCCCCTCACGCCCATATCTGAAACTCGATGAGACCACGGAACAGTTACAAACCAAACTGCTTCGCCTCGTTGGGGAGACCATTGGTGAATATGGTCTCATCAGCAATGGCGACAAAATCATGGTGTGCCTATCAGGGGGAAAGGACAGCTATGCGCTGCTCGACGTATTACTCGTCTTGCAACGGCGTGCGCCGATTCACTTCGACCTTGTCGCGGTCAACTTGGATCAAAAACAACCGGGGTTTCCTGCTCATGTCCTTCCCGACTATCTCTCACAGATAGGCGTGCCATTCCATATCGAGGAACGAGACACCTACTCGATCGTCAAACGGCTCATCCCTGAAGGGCAGACCACATGTTCGCTCTGCTCTCGGCTCCGTCGCGGCCACCTCTACCGCGTCGCCACGGAATTGGGCGCGACCAAGATCGCGTTGGGCCATCATCGGGATGACATTATTGAAACGCTGTTCTTGAACTTGTTTTATACCGGCAAGCTCAAGACCATGCCGCCCAAATTACGCTCGAAAGATGGCCGACATATCGTCATTCGCCCGCTGGCTGCCGTACGGGAGGGCGATCTCGCCCGGTATGCGGAACTCCGCGCGTTTCCCATTATTCCCTGCGATCTCTGTGGCTCACAAGAAAATCTCAAGCGAAAACACATCAAAGAGTTTTTGCGCGAATGGGAACGACGGTCGCCTGGCTGTACAGACAGTATGTTCGCCGCTCTGTCGAACGTGGCGCCACCGCTACTCCTGGACCAACGGCTATTCGACTTCGCAGGTCTGCACGTCTCCGACCAGGCAGAGGGGCAAGAAGACGCCTGGTTAGATCACGACCCTGCTTCAGGCTCATAAACATCACGGCTTTCCAGAACCGTGATGTGATCAACGGCATCTGATAGACGACGGCTATCGGCTCCCTCATCCTGCAACTCTGGCGGAGTCGCCATTGCGTTGAACTCCATCATTCGTGATACAACACGTCACACCTAGGCCTGTAGGCTGTAACCCGTGACACACGATCCTGACTTCAAGAGAATTGCTGAGCAATTGGTCCAAACCGCCAGGTGGTCGTCTGCAATGGGCTGGGCTCCTGCCACGAGCACAAATTATAGTGTGCGGTTACCGGACAACGCCGCCCCCGCCTATTGCGCAATTACGAGTTCCGGCGTGGACAAAGGCTCGATTGAGGTTGAGCACATCCTCGCCATCGATCAGCAGGGCAAGCCCATCGATGCTGAGGGAGTGCAACCTTCAGCTGAAACCCCTCTCCATTTGCTTCTCTATCGCGCGATGGGAGCCGGAGCCGTGCTTCACACGCACTCACTCTCAGCAGCATTGCTCTCGCAGCTCGCCCGCGATGAAGGACAGGTACGGCTCACTGGATGGGAATTGCTGAAAGGATTGCGTGGCATCGATACTCACGAAGCAGAAATCTCCTTGCCGGTCTTTCCAAACTCACAGGATATGCAGGCATTATCGTCGCATGTCGAACAATCCCTTTCGAAAGAACGAGCCTGCTACGGGTTCTTGCTGGCAGGCCATGGCCTCTATGTCTGGGGCAAGGATCTGTCCGAGGCCAAACGACATCTGGAAGTCTTAGAATATCTGCTCCAATGCCAACGGGAGGTGACACGACATGGCCACCCTGCGAATTCCTGACAAGAACGTGACTCTACGCGACCCATCTGCCATCCAGCAGTTTCTTGACGCGCGGGGCATCCTCTATGAACGATGGTCTGCGGGCCACGGCCTACCTTCCGCGGCGACGAATGAGCAGGTTCTCGAGGCCTACGATCATCTGCTCAAGCCTCTCATGGAAAAAGGCGGGTATCAGACGGCGGATGTGATCAGTGTGGATGAACACACGACGAACCTGGAAGGAATTCGTGAAAAATTTATCCGAGAGCACACGCACAGCGAAGACGAAGTGCGCGTCTTCGTTGAAGGCCAAGGCTATTTTTGGTTTCACAAGGAAGACCGCGAGGATGAAGTCTTCGCGTTGTTGTGCGAGCAAGGGGACCTCATTTCTGTCCCAGCCGACACGAAACACTGGTTCGACTTAGGGAACCCGCCAAAGGTGCGCGCAATTCGTCTCTTCACCGATCAAACCGGCTGGGTCCCGCACTACACAAGCTCAGGAATCGATCAGCGGTACCGCTGGTAGTCATCCATGGCCCGATACATTCTCATGGATATCGAAGGCACGCTCATTTCAGTGGCCTTTGTCCGCGATATCCTCTTCCCATTTGCCAAACAGCACCTCTCGCCTTTCCTCCGTGAACGGCGACACGATCCCAATGTGCTCCGCTGGACCACGGAATGCCAGGACACCCTCGAGCGTGAAACAGGCAATCGACCTGCGTACGAGCAGTTGCCGGGTATGCTTGCAGGTTGGATCGATCAGGACCGAAAGCTGCCCTGCCTCAAGGCATTACAAGGAATGATGTGGGATGAGGGCTATCGACAGCGGGCGTTCTCACCGGAACTGTACGGCGATGTCTTGCCGGCTTTAACACAATGGCGGGATTGCGGCATCCGCCTCGGAATTTACTCATCAGGCTCGAAACAGGCGCAACAGCTCCTGTTCACATATACCAACGTCGGAGATGTGACAGCGCTGTTCGAACACTTTTTCGATACCAGTGTCGGCGAGAAGAAGGCAGCATCCAGTTACAGCACGATTAGCGAGCAGATTGGTTTGCCGCCCCATCACATTCTTTTTCTGTCGGATACGGAACGTGAACTAGACGCCGCGGCGGCGACAGGGTTCAGGACAGCTCACATCGTGCGGCCTGGCACCAACGGAGGCACCCGACATCCCATACATCACGATTTCACAGCTCTCCCCATCGAGGGATAAACATCCCTATTGCTACGATGTTCGGGGCGCGTCGGGAAACGCAATGTTGGTTAGGGCTTCAACTTCGAAGCGAACTGCTTGCGGAACTTGACTACTTTCGGCCCAACGACGGCTGTGCAGTAGCCCTGAAAAGGATTCCGCGCAAAATATTCCTGGTGATAGGGTTCGGCCTCATACCAGACCCCGGCAGGGGTGATTTCCGTCACGATCGGATCGGCATAGAGCTTCTCTTTTGTGACGGCTGCAATGACCTCTTCAGCAATCTGCTTCTGCTCAGGCGTATGGTAGAAAATTGCGGAACGGTATTGAGTCCCGACATCGTGCCCTTGCCGATTGAGGGTTGTAGGATCGTGGATAACAAATAACACTTCGAGCAACTCGCGATAGCTGACAACGGCAGGATCGAAGGTGATACGGACCGCTTCTGCGTGACCAGTCCTGCCGCCACAGACAGCTTCATACGTCGGATGATCGACTTGACCGCCTATGTAGCCGGATTCGACTGCTACCACACCTGTTAACTGGTCATAGACTGCTTCGAGACACCAAAAGCACCCACCGGCTAGAGTTGCACTGCCATATCCGGTGTGCGTTGAAGATACAATGTATCCCATCATGCAACTCCCTGACTATTTGACCTGAGGTAGCGTCGTAAACTGTCTTATATCATAGGCGCCGTGACGCCGCGAACAGCTCTATGAACGAACATGAGCCTCCCCATACCTGTATGGTAGGGGAATGCCAAAACCACCTGACCATGAATTTCAAGAAAGAAGAGGAAAAGAGCGGGCTACGTCATAAGCTCTTCGTTGAGAGCGGCAAGAACCTGCTTAAGTTTAGCTTCTTCTTGGGGCTGAATTTTTACGAACTGGATCCCAAACGTATTGGCCTTAACCCATCGCACTTCGGCCTTGTCAATCCGCAGAGGCCAGTCAAGCCCTGGGACATAGATGCGGCACTCATACGAAGCCCCTGTGACCACTGGAAAGTCTGTTTCGATCATACAACCGCCGGCAGAGAGGTCTCGTGTCCGCCCTTGGCCTTCTTGTTGGCCGCCAGAGATGGTGCTTCTGAACTGTGAAGTGAAGCGTGGCTGCTGACGCTTTTCTATCGGAGACTCCTCTCTGGCCACGCGAGCCTGCGAATGCTCCTTATTTGAATCCCGCTTACTTTTCACAAGAGCCATACTTACCTCACCCCAAATCTAAACAATGAACCCCGGGCTCGCATGAAGAGTCACCCGGGGTTCCCTGGAAACCGTGAATCGCTCTGTTACTTCTTCATATTCAACAAAACATGCCCGCGACGGTTCTGCTGGTAGCAAGGCTCAGAAGGATCCGTGCAGAAAGGGCGCGCTTTACCGTACGACACAATCGCCACCTGCTTGGGAGCGACACCCGACTCGATCAGATAATTGCGCGCAGTCTTGGCCCTTTTATCCCCTAGCACGATATTGTAATCGGCCGTGCCCCGTTCGTCGCAATGCCCCTCGACCTTCATTACCGCTCCAGGGTGATCCTTCAGCCACTGCGCGTCGAGGTTTAATGCGTCCATTCCAGCATCTGAAAGGGCCCACTGATCATACCCAAAAAACACGTCCTGAAGACCAGCTTCGATAGCCGCCTTCTCCTCTTTGGTTATTTCCGCACGCTGACGGGCGCTTATACCAGAGGGGGAAAGCGATACAATATCGCCGCTCTTCCCCAGACGCTCTTCCGATGGATTCTTAGAGAACCCGCTTAGTCCTTTCCCTGTGCTTCCATTTTGCGCAGACCCAGTCTCTCCATCGGACTGCAGCCATTTCATGCTACAACCCTGCCCCACCAGCAAAGCGAGTCCCATCGCTACCACAACACCTGTTTTCATTGGACGTCCGATCATGATTATTCTCCAATTTTTTGAATAATATTTCGCCTTGTAGATGAAATATAGCACGTCAGCTATTTCAAACACTTCGATGAAGACCTTGTCAAGGACGAAACAATGGCACAGCTTTACCTTGACATGGCAGAGACATATCGAACACGCTCAGACCAGCGTGAATACGGTATCAACCACCTGATTAACGGATTGATTATCTGTTGTAACGACATGATCGGCAGCCGCTTGATATTTTGGCGTTCTCTCTCGCAACACGTCCTGAATTTCATCGACGAACGACTTGGTTCCTGTCAACGAGGGGCGCTGATTGTCCCTGCCGATTCGTTTCGTAATCGTCCCGACAGAGGCCTCCAGCCAAATCAGGATGCCATTCTTCTTTAAGGCCTCGACGTTCTGCGCGCGAAGTATCGCTCCACCGCCGGTATCGATCACAAGATGGTCATGGCCGGCGAGTTCCCGGCAGATATCAGACTCCAAATCGCGAAAATATTCCCATCCCTCCTGGGCAACGATCTCCGGAATCGAACGGTGAGCACGCTTGACGATCTCTGCATCGGTTGACACAAGCGCTCGTCCCAATCGCGCCGCAAGGAGCCTACCCACTACGCTCTTGCCGGTCCCTCGATAGCCGATCAGCACGATATTCATGGGAGGCGCGATTCCAGGACTGCGCGCATGACGTCGGTTGGAGCAGCCTGATTGGTCCAGAGTTCGAACTGCGCCGAGGCTTGATGAAGAAACATCTCAAGGCCTGGAATTACACGACAGCCTACCGCATTTGCATCCTTCAATAGCTGAGTGGATCGAGGATTGTAGACGATATCCATGACCGTCAATCCCGCATGAAGCAACGCCGCAGGCACAGACGTCTTGTGCACGTTCGGCGACATTCCCATCGGTGTGCAATGGATCAGCACATGAGTATCCGGTAGAATCTCTCGTAACGTTCCTTCATCGAGCGGCGATTCCCGCACGGCCATTCCTGTCTTAGATTGGAGATCTTGGGCCAATGTTGTGCGTTCTTGGCTATCGATTCCTAGTATGGTCAAGCGACCAATTCCAGCCTCTGCCCCAAGCGAGAAGGCTATCGCGCGAGCCGCGCCTCCAGATCCCAATATCACCACGTGCTGCCCTTTCAAAGCCACACCGCCCTCACGAAGCGCGCGTAGAGCGCCGATCGCATCGGTGTTGTACCCCGTCAGAGTCTCTCCAACAGCCACAATGGTGTTGATCGCACCGATATGCCGCGCGGTCGGCTCAATAGCATCAAGAAATGGAACAGCTGCCACCTTGTGTGGAATGGTCACACTGGCGCCGCGAAAGTTGCCAAGAGCACGAAGACCCTTGATCGCATCACCGATCGCTTCTACGCGGAAGGCCAGGTAGACAAAGTTCAGCCCAAGTTTTTGAAATGCAGCATTATGAATAGCAGGGGAGAGTGAGTGTTCGACTGGGTTGCCGATTACACCACAGAATTGAGTATGTGCGTTGATGTCCATAGATTCGAGCCGCCATCATTTCTGTTTCGTCTTCTAGCCGACTGCCGGGCATCCAATGCCAGGGGGGGTGACCTACCCTCTTTTCATTGAATGTCTTTTCACGAAACGGTCATCCCTCCATCGATGGGAAAGGTTCCACCTGTGACCCACGCTGCCTCATCAGAGACCAGATAGAGAACAAGGTTCGCCACCTCTCCTGGTTTCCCGGCTCGACGGATAGGATAATGAGACAAAATGGCGCCTAGTTGTTCCGCATTGCTCATCAGTGGAGCGGCCATTGGCGTGTCGATGAGGCCGGGATTCACGACGTTGCAGCGAATGCCCTCTTTGGCATAGTCGACTGCCAATGCTCTCGTCAGAGCATCAAGCGCTCCCTTGGAGGCGGCATAGGCCGACAACGTGGGAAGTCCGACTAAGCTTGCAATAGAGGAGATATTGACGATCGCTCCCTTCCCCTGCTTGAGCATCTGAGGCAAAACTGCTCTCGTCATACGAAAGACTCCGGTCAGGTTGACGTCAAGAACCTGCGCCCACGTCGCATCGTCAATCTCATGCAGGCGTTTCCCAAAGTCCCCTATTCCGGCATTATTGACGAGGATATCAAGCCGTCCGAACTGCTGCATAGTCCGACGAGTCACCTCTTGGACATGGGATTCATCTGTCACCGATCCGGCAACCGCATAGGCCTTGCCCTGATCCTTGATAATCTCGCTCGCGACCCGGTCCAACTCTCCTTGCCGTCTCCCCGTAATTACAACCGAGGCCCCTTCCCGCGCAAAAGCCATCGCGATCGCTTCACCGATACCAGCATTGCCGCCCGTTATAACTGCAACCTTTCCACTCAAACGATTCATCGTGTGAAATCCTCTCGTTCTTCGTGAATGTCAGCCGCTTCATCGGCTGACTGAAGAACATGAGCCCCTGACCACAAACCAGGTTCGATTTTCCTCGCCACCGTAATGAAACCGGAATGCGCAACCATTCGGTGATCTGGCCGTATACTCCGCCCTTGAATCGACCAGGTCCTCAACAGCGTTTCAAATGTTTCCACCATGCCAAAAACCGTAGCCCGCTCAAGAGCCTCAACCGTCTGCACAACTTGTGGGACAGTGGGAACAAAACTCAAATACATGCCGCCTGAACGAAGGACCTGTGCAGCATGAGGCACGACCTGCCAGGGCTCAGGAAGGTCGAGGACGAGACGATCGAATGGCAAGCCATCGTCGAGCAGACTAATCCCCTCGTACACATTTCGACGAAGCGGGATAAGATTCGACACCGGACCCATATACCGTTCAATGTTCGTCATCGCCGTCTGCGAGAAATCTTCACGAGCTTCATAGGTCACCACCAAACCGCGTGGGCCCACCGCGCGTAAGAGGGCCATCGTCAATGCCCCAGAGCCGGTTCCCGCTTCGAACACCCGCGCGCCAGGATACACATCCGCCCACATCGGAATGAGCGCAAGGTCCTTCGGGTACAGCACTTGTGCGCCACGCGGCATCTTCAGCACATAGTCGCCGAACGTGGGCCTCAACGCCAACATCGTCTTATTTCCGGAGAGTGAGGCCAGCGAACCATCAGGCTTTCCGATGAGATCGTCATGGGCAATTTTATGCCCGCTGAGCTGGTAAAGATCACCGGCTTTCAAGGTCAGGGCATACTGCCGCCCTTTTTTGTCGACTAGATGTATCCGCTCACCTGACTGAAAGTATGACATGGGAGCCCATTCTAGAAGTGCCGAGCCGGGTTTTCAACAAGACAACGACCACAATGATGGATTTCTTGATCTCTACTCAAGCCGCTTCTCGAAAAGTCGAGTGAGCTCTATTCCGATGCACGCGTTCTTACTAACGCAATACGCACCCGGCACGACCCTCAACCACTTGCTGCACCATGATAAAGAAATACTCTGTCACGAATTTCCTCATTTCTAATCGATACGGTTCCGGCTTTACGCAATCTGCTCCGATAGTCTCTGTGTCAATTAGGTCTATTGCCCTATAGCCGCCTCCACACATGTGCAGCAAGGTTGCCTCACCTTCGATCGAGATTCCTCATTAAACGCCTCTAATAGTGCTGAATTTTCTCGTGGTTGCAATCATCAGCTCTCATGAGCAATCCAGCACAAGATTTGCTGCGTAATGAGAACAGAGAATAGTCTAGTAGATCAGAGCCTTGAATGAATCGTTTCACAGATTGCGGTCTCTCACAAAGTAGAACTGTAGAACGGGAACCTGTTGAGGTCACCATCATGAGACTTACAACTTCAAAGAGGCAAAGGAGGGGCGACGACATGAAAGAGAATCTATTCCCAATCCCTACGCCAGAAGAGCTTGTCACGACGGCAAAGGATGCCGACGCGGACGATCCCGATGCGAGTGACCTCTTGGATGTGATCGGTCGAGCAACTTCGGAGGAAGAACAATCTGAGGAGCCGGCAAAGGCGATGACTCGTTCCGCCGTAAACAGCAACCCATTTATGTTGGAGTCGCTCTACTTCCGCTCCTTCGGCGAGCGGGCCCTCTTAACCAGAGAAGAAGAGGTCGAGATCGCTAAAAAGATCGATGCAGGAACCAGCGCCATTCGGAAGGCCCTGCGCCATGCCATACGAGTCTTCCCTCGTCTCAAGCGATCCGCCTCTGTGGTTGAGGGACAACGCACACTCCAGATGGTCAGAGGGTTGAGCGGACTTTCCGCCACTGCGATCGATAAGGCTCAACAGACCCTCATCGAGATGATCGAACAGGGAACGGGACAGCAGAAACTTTCAGTTGCCATGACCAAGCAGCTCAAGGAAAGCTTGGTCACTCTCCGCTCCTCCCGACTCACCCTCGAACAAGCAAAAGATGAATTGGTGCGCTGCAACCTGCGGCTCGTCGTGGATGTCGCGAAACATTACACGGGCCGTGGGCTAACGTTGCTGGATCTTGTTCAGGAAGGAAATATCGGACTCATGAAAGCGGCCGAACGCTATCAATACCGCAAAGGGTTCAAATTCAGCACCTACGCAACGTGGTGGATTCGCCAAGGCATCACGCGCGCATTGGCGGATCAATCGCGGACCATTCGTATTCCAGTTCACCAGACTGAAGCCTCCCATCGGATTCTCCGCGTGACAAGACGACTCGGACAACAACTGGGTCGTCCAGCTCGACTTGAAGAAGTCGCCCAAGCGCTACGGATGAGACCGGAGCGACTCCACGAGACGGTTCAGGCATTTCAAGAGCCGGTTGCCCTGGAGAAACCAGTGGGTGACGGAAGCACGGAGTTTGGAGAAATGATCCCGGACCTGCAAGCCGTCCCACCCGATACCCATGTGCACCGAACTGAAATGACTCACCAGCTTGAGCGCATTCTCGGCACGCTCACACCACGAGAGCAAACCGTCATCAGGCTACGTTTTGGCATCGGCCACGATCAGGCCTGCACGCTGGAGCAGGTGGGACAGAGCCTCTCGGTGACGAGAGAACGGATTCGTCAGATCGAAGCCAAAGCGCTCAAGAAGCTGAAGACTCCCGAGATTAAGGAAATGTTTGCCGCAATCCAGTAAGCTGAAGACTCATGCAGTCGAAGGGGCGAGGCCCGGCCTTGCCCCTTTTTCTGTTCTATGACTTTCACCCTGAAAGCGCTTGTGAGACAATGAGGCCAACTCGTATAGACTTGGCGTCATGATCTGTGCGTGGACAACACAGAGGAGTTCCCTCGACGGTCGCCTTTTCACCATTTCATTAACATTCATGTCGGCCATCAAAGGCTTTAGGAATTTCTTCCGGTCTAACGGATACCAACCGACCTTGCAATTGCCCATTCAAAGCAAGACCACCTCGGCCACGGTCTCGATTCAGAATCCCACTCTGCCAATGGTAATTCTGTGAGTGACATCGATAGATCACCCCCAGGTCATGATTTTCCCTTGCAGGGCAGTAGCCCTCTCTCGACGCTTACGCCACAAGCGGGCACGCTCGTTCGGTTTTTGCAACCGATCCCCTATGCCGAAACCTGGACAATCCAGAAACAACTACAGGAAGAACGGATTGTGGAGAGACGAGGGGATGTCCTGCTGCTCCTTGAGCACCAACCAGTCTACACTCTGGGCCGCACCACCAAGCCGGCACATTGGGAATGCGGAAAAGAGATTCTCCGCCGCACAGGCGCGGATATCCAATTCGTCGATCGTGGCGGTTCGATCACTTACCATGGACCTGGACAAGTCGTGGGCTACCCCATCCTTAAGCTGTCACATTACTGTTCAGGGCCAAAACAATATGTGCGAAAGTTGGAAGAAGTCTTGATCCGTACGCTCGATCAATGGGGCATTGCGGGCTATCGCATTGAGAAAAGCCCTGGCGTGTGGGTACGCTGGAATCATACTGATGCGAAGATTGCTGCTATCGGAGTCCGGATTAATCATGGGGTCACGGTTCATGGCTTTGCGCTCAATGTTGATCTGGACCTCTCCCCTTTTTCTCTTATCATGCCCTGCGGCCTGGTACAGTGCCACATTACTTCCATGGCTGAGATCCGGCAGTCTCCCCTGTCGCCTTCAGTCGTGTCACAACAAATCGGGCAGGAATTCTCACGTGTATTCAACATGCAATGGATGGAGCTCCCGCTCGACACCATCGGACAGGAACACCACCGTACATTGGTGTCGCCCTCGCACACCTAATCAAAGGAATAGACCATGCACGAACTCGACACACCGACCTTTCGTCTCGCAGTCGCACAGTTTGATCAAGCAGCCGAAGCCATGGAGCTTGATCACAATTTACGCGAACGGCTGAAGCTTCCGCAGCGATCGTTGATTGTCAGCCTGCCCGTCAGGATGGACGACGGCCGGGTCGAGGTCTATACCGGCTATCGGGTGCAGCACGATTCTTCCCGCGGCCCCACAAAGGGAGGCATTCGCTATCATCCGGATGTGAACCTTGGAGAGGTTGCGGCGCTCGCCATGTGGATGACATGGAAATGCGCGTTAGCCGATCTACCCTATGGCGGAGCCAAGGGCGGCGTCGCGATTGCCCCCAAAAAGTTTTCGCAGCCTGAGTTACAACGATTGACCAGACGCTACGCTGCGGAGATTTTCCCATTGATCGGGCCGGACAAGGATGTGCCGGCTCCAGACGTCGGCACAGATGCCCAAGTGATGGCCTGGATCATGGATACCTACAGCCAGCAGATGGGATATTCGGTGCCGGGCGTCGTCACAGGCAAACCCTTGTCGATTGGAGGAAGCCTCGGACGTGAAGAAGCCACCGGCCGTGGGGTAGTCTGCGTCACGATGGAAGCACTCCGTCATCTCAAGCTCGATATCCGGAATACCACCGTAGCGATACAAGGGTTCGGCAACGTCGGGTCCCATACAGCCCGCATCATGCAGGAGTGTGGAGCACGCGTCATCGCAGTGAGCGATGTGCAGGGCGGAATCCACAATCCAAACGGTTTGAATATTCCGGAACTGCTTACACGCTATAAAACCGACGGCCAATCTCTCCGAGACACCAAGCTGGGAGACTGGCTCTCCAACGACGAATTGCTGCAACTCGACTGCACCGTGTTAGTCCCCGCTGCGCTCTCCGAACAGATCACCGAACGCAATGCCGCAACACTGCGCTGCCGAATTCTCGCAGAGGGGGCAAACGGCCCGACGACCCTGGAAGCCGATCGCATCTTGCAGGACCAGGGAGTCTTTATCATTCCAGATATCCTGGCCAACTCCGGTGGTGTAATCGTGTCGTATTTCGAATGGGTACAGGATGTGCAGCGGTTTTTCTGGAAAGCCGCGGACATTCAAGCGCGACTGCAAGACATTATGATCACCGCCTTCCATAGGACGTTAGAGTTTTCCGTTTCCAAGAAAACTTCTATGCGGATGGCTGCCCTGATGAGCGGGATCGACAAAGTCGCTCAAGCGCATCTCTATCGTGGACTCTACCCATGAGCCTCCCGACACTAGGAATGCGTCGCGTACCGTCTCCCAACTTGCGATCGGCCTATTCCCAGCGCTAGGGTGGATTGATCGGAACTGAGTCAGGCTGGATTGTATGGAGACCTGCAACATGGATCGAGATGCGGTGCTATCCCTCTGGGCAACCCACAAGGAAGAGCCGTGGCCTCAAGTAGGAACTCAACATGAGGGGCCGCTGATGACGCTGGATACCGTCATCAGCGGATGCGTTGTGTATTTCCTCGATAGCCCTGAGGGGCTTGATGCCCAGCGGATTGCGATCGTTGAAGATTGTGTGTCAGATCTGGATAACCTGACAGACGATCTTGGCGAAGACTGCCAGCTCTACTTTCAACGGCTCCGACAGCTCGGCACTCTCCTCATCACCACCAACCGCACCACATAACATATTCCATAGGGCAACGACTGAAATGGATTGCTCCACGTCCGCCACACCGTCAGCCATTCTTGCAAGTTCTCAGAGCGTTCGTTAAAATGTTCGCACACTGCATTGGTCCTGCCGGTTTCGCCAGTCACATTCACGTACCATACATTTTTTCAGTGTCCAGGGGGTAAAGACGAGTCGATGAAGTATGTACTGCGAATCATCACGCTAGCCTGCATAGCGATCGCCGCAAGTAGTATATGGGCACCCCCTGGGTATAGCGAGCCTTACGAATTGAGTAAGCATGACGTCATGGATCCCAAAGCCTTGAAGAGTGCCGAGATTTCACTGTTCGGGGTTAAATTGGGAGACTCCGAAGCCAAAGCCTTGGACGCTCTTGTGAACGAAAAGATTCCTGGAATCAAAGTGGAGCAAGAAGCCTTATTTATCTTCTTGCTCGATCAACGCAAGCCGACCGGCCCTATGGCTGGCGTGCGGATCCAGGACGGCAAAGTAGACCTGATCTTCATCAACAATCGATTCTCCTACAAGACGCGAGGTATCTTTCGCAACGTGTTGAACAGCGAAAGCCCCGATGATGTGCGAAAACTCATGGGGCAAGAAGATTACGGAGACGAAAATGTGATGGGCGCCATCCTCGCGTACGATAGGCAGGGATTCGTCATCAACTATTTGGGGAAAGATGTCAATGTGGAGTTTTCCCCATCTCGGTAGCAAGACACGTTTGATGTTCGGCCTCTTTCCATACGTGCCGACGTAAATCTTTTCCTCCTTTCTCCCAATTAGTAACGTACATTCCTCTCTCCGTATCTCTTCCTCCGACTCCACGCATTAATACAAAGTCTGGACCATCGCCAGGCAAGACTCCAACTGGCAGATTGTGAATACTCCTCACTTCTGCCGAGGCGCGGGCCGATCTGTCAAATACTAAGGGAATTGGATTCAGTGTGGAGACTCGGCTGCTTGTAGCCCGTAGGTAATGAGGTTCGTCGCGGTATTCCACCGGCGCTTGGAATTGAGAATCACGAGGAGAAGATCGCTCCCGTTCTGAGAAACTTTGGCGATGAGACACCGCCCGGCCTTGGAGGTAAATCCCGTTTTGATCCCTTCGACACCCGGTATGCGTCCCAGCAATCTGTTTGTGGTGTGCAAGACATACGAGCGATGACCATTGACTGGAGTGATGGTCGCGCGTTCCTCTCGGACCAACTGCCGAAAAATCGGCTGATCGAGCGCTATGAGACTCAGCGCGGCGAGGTCTTCGGCCGTCGAGTAATGGTCAGGGTTGTCGAACCCACAGCCATTGCTGAAATGCGTATCCGCCAAACCGAGGGCTGCAGCCTTGGCATTCATGAGCGCGACGAACTGCGCCTCGTCGCCGCCAACATGCTCTACCGCTGCCAGGCAGGCATCGTTTGCGGACACGATCAGCATGGCCTTCAGCAGATCTTCCAGCCGAAAAACCTGTCCCGCTTTGACACGCAAATGCGTCTTGTGTGCTCGTGCGGCATTGGGGCTTATCGTGACAAAATCGTCCAACTGACCCTTTTCCAGAATGACGAGGGCCGACATGATTTTGGTGAGGCTGGCAGGGGACATGCGCTTCCCCGCATCGTGTTCATACAACACACGACCGCTATTGAGTTCTTTGAGAAGAATCCCGTGAGCTGGAGCGATCCGCCACGGAGGGAACCGGTGAGGAGCGATCGCGGTTCGAACAGGCACAGACTGAACCGTGACACTCTTCGCAAGGGCAATGGATGGCGACATGGCTCCGGCGCTGATACACAGAAGGCCGATGCACGCCCCTGCGGCGCCGACGAGAAACGACCATCGATAGAGCTTCCCGCAATTTCTTACCATGGTGAACACATCGCTCCCGCTCAGAGTGTAAACGATTCCCGCACTTTCCCTCCGCGAAACCCGCTGTCGATCACTTTATGAAAGAAACGAAGCAGGTCGGCAAGGTCGATCCAAAACCCGCAATTCAAACAACGGGCATAGAGTCGGCGATTCACCAGCGTATAGTGACGCTCGACCATCATGCAGCCCTTACATCGCAAACAGTGCATCGACACGCCTGCCTTCGGACCCTGTGTCTACCGGAGTCGATTCATCACCAATGCCAGGCAGCCGGCTAATAGCCCTCCGCCGACAATTGTGGTGCCGAACGAGAGATAGGCGCTGACCCCACTGCCTGGAGCGGCTCCGTCGAGTAACTCTCGCACACCGCCCTGTACCATCAGCACGGAGAGAGTGAGCAACGCGCCAATAGCAAACCACCATCGAAATGATCTCACTGGTGTCCTCGAAACAGGGCGCCAAGAGGCCCGTGTGGCGCTCATCGGGCACTCTAGCCGAGGGTCTTCAGGCTGTCAAGAAGACTGGCTTTTGATTCGTACAAACCGCGACAGACCTCACCCTACCTCACGGGGAGGGAACGACTGGAGTGTGCACCGCTTTCAACCCTCGATGGAGAAAGACGGAGACGCTTCCATTGCCGTTATCCGCCGTCACCAGTCCGGGCTCTTCGGCCTCCTTCGTGGTGACACGAAACGTCGCAAGGGCGAAGGGTCCTGGTTTGGTCCGATAGTTTCGCGGTGGATATTCGAACGTCCCGTCGCCTCGGCCAAAAAGAATGGAAAGATCGCTGGACTGAAGGTTCACAATGGCTACGTCGATACGACTGTCGCCGTTGAAGTCTCGAGCGAACCCAAAGTTCGGCCCGGCGTCGGCACCCGAATCACGTCCAGGCTGGAACGTTCCATTCCCCACGCCAAGAAAAGTTGTGAAGCTGTCTTGCTGGCCGTTGATCACAAGTAGGTCGAGTATCCGGTCGCGATTGAAATCGGCGAAACTCACCCCAAGCGGTCGTTTCCCTGTCCGATAGTCAGTGGGAGGACGAAACGTGCCGTCGCCATTCCCTGCCCAGATAGAAACTGCGTTTGACATCGGCCCTCCGTTTGTCACGGCCAAATCGATCTTCCCATCGCCATTCAAGTCAGCCATCGCGACAGAGGTCGGTGTATCGCCATATTCGTACTGTGCCCTATGGGTAAACTCACCGGTTCCGGTTCCCAGAAAGACTTTAATCTTGTCGTTCCGCAATGCGACCACAAGGTCGAGCGCTTGATCGCCGTTCAAATCCTCGCTGGCAATGGCAATAGGAGTCCGATGCACAGGATAGCGCGGCCCTTCTTCAAATTTTCCGTCGGCTCGGCCAAAGAGTATGGCCACTTCATCACCCCCGGAGCAGGCTAAGGCCACATCGGGATACGAATCACGGTTGAACATCCCGAGGGCCAGTGAACGAGGCTCTTTACACACATTTAACTGGATCTGATCGAGAAACGTTCCGTCGCCATTCCCTAACAGAATCGACAGAGTATTACTGCCTATGTTGGTGGTAATCACATCCGTAAAACCGTCTTGATTGACATCGGTGGTGACGACAGTCGTCGGATTCTTCCCGACTTTGTAGCTGGCGAAGTAGTAAAAAAGGTCAGGTGGAGCGTAGGGATCTTGTTTATTGCAGCCGCTTGCCATAAACAAGAAGACACTGGCCGCTACGACCATGAGGCTCCTGACCCTACACTTTCTGTGGACGTCAGCGCTGCTGCCCCCCCACTCCTCCTCGCACGAGGAGCCGACGTCGTCGTGATTCATCTGTATACGCACGCGCCCCTCAACCAGGCCCTCGAATCGAAATGAGACTGGCCAGTATACAGACCACGACTTTCTTCTGGCAATCAATCAAGCCGCGCAACGATCGACGCCACAACACGGTTTCCCCAAGGCTTGCCCAGTCAACGATGGCTTTGAAAATGGCGCACGGTTTGGGATAGAATAGCGATCTTTGGTAAGGAGGAATCCATGAGCAAGACGATGAAGATTGAGTCGACGATGTACGGAGTTGCCGAAATACTGCACTGGTGTCACACCCGCAACAAGGATCGAGTTCCTGGCGTGGACACGGCAGGATTTGAAAAGATGAAAACGCTTTTGGCTGAGAAGCCGCAGTCAGGTGATTATTTTACGCTCGACCAGTTTTGGAAGAAAAAAGTTGCCTTGGAGTTGACTGAAGAAGAAGTGGCAACGATCGATCGTTGCCTCTACGACATCCCCAACCTCGATAACGAGCCGCTCCCACAGATCAGACATAAGTTCTGGCCTCAACAGGCAGCTGCCCATTGATCAACAGGGACGTCTATTCTTTAAAAGAGTAATCAGGCTGGATGAGGCCCGTAGTATCCACGAGGCCTCGTCAGTTTGACTCGTCGGGGATTTCAGAGATAGGGGTGCATCCTCGATAGCTCCAGTATTCTCTGCTAGAGCGTTCCTTCTCCTTTAAGATAGCTGCGAAAGCGCTCCATCAAATCAGCACCCAAGGTCCCACCTTCAGGTTTTTTGAGGTCTGGATCGGCAAAATGCCCTCGGATTTCCTGGAGGCGTTTCTCTGCCTGCTCATTCCCCTGCAACCGCTTGGTCTTCTCCAGTGCCGTATCGAACGCGTCAAACGTCAGCTCTTTGTATCCAAACGAACGGATCCGTTTAACAGCTTTCATCATGGCTTGATTCCGAAAGGTCGTCAGATGCTCCGTATCAATCTCTGGGAGTCCAAGCTTCCGCGCCCTTCGCTCAGCGGCCTTACGGATTCCGCTACGCACGAAATCCGGCGACGTCTGCAGCCGCTTCCATGCCTCATCGGTCCACGCCACTCGCTCCTGAGGTGAATCCCACAACTGCAACAACGTCGACTCGTCGATCCGAGTCACCCCTTTCTCTCTCGCAAAATCTTCGGTGTCCCGCTTGAGCATGTCTGTGACAAATTCAATGGCAATCGGCGGTGACTGCTTCAGTTTCTCATGAAGTTGAGCCAACGCCCCCTCGCTCCACTCCATCGGAGGGCCAGAGGCCTCGCGGAGATCGCCCAGGGCTTCTACCTTTTCGAACAGTTCGATGTTCACCTCAAGATGGCCTCGCTCCTGGGCGATCTCTTCGGCAATCTGCTTGATCATGTGGCGCATGAATTCCGGAACCGTATTCAGGCGTTCCTTGGCAGAAGCGGTCCAGGGGAGACGCCCTTGAGCCATCTGCTCCGCCGCTTCGGCCATGCCGGATTCGCCTCCCATCCCACCCATCATTTGATTCTTGAATTGCTCAAGAAGATCCCCCGTGATCTCCGCGTATCCGAGTTCCCGTGCTTTTTTTTCGGCCAGACGGCGAACCATGCCACGCAAGAAGATCGGAGCCCGCTCCAGACGTTTAGACGCCTCGTCCGTCCAGCGGAGATCTATCTCGACCGCATCATGGGAATCTGGTGCATTCATGATGTAAGTCCTATGACTACTGGTTCAGAAGTTCCTTTAATTCTTTACCGGCCTTGAAAAATGGAACCTTCTTGGCAGGAACTGCTACGGTCGCGCCGGTCTTGGGGTTCCGCCCTTCTTTCATCCGGCGTGCCCGCAAGCGAAAACTGCCGAACCCTCGGATCTCTGTCTTATCGCCGTTCTTCAATGAGTCACGCACACAGTCGAAAATCGTATTGACGACGACTTCCGCCTGCCGCTTCGTCAAGGTTGTGATCTGTTCGGATACGCGCTCGATAATTTGGGCCTTCGTCATAGTGGAGTCCCCTTTCGTGATAATGAATCGACCTGCGCACCGATCCGATTCTGCTAGAACACATCCGCCGCAAGCTGAATGGCCGCTTCGAGGTCTCCAAGTTCATCCACAAGCTTTGAGGCTTTCGCCTGACGGCCCGTGAAGATTCGGCCATCTGCCAAGGCCTGCACCGCCGCCACATCGAGTCCACGCCCCTCCGCAACCGCCTCGATAAACTGCTGATGGACATCGTCCATGACAGATTGGAGCAATGCCTGTTCTTCATCGCTCATCTTCCGAAGCGGCGATCCCACATCTTTGAATTTTCCACTTTTGATCACGACCCCTTCGACCCCGATCTTCTTGAGCAGTCCCTCGACATTCGCCATCTCCATGATGACCCCGATGCTCCCCGTCAACGTCCCTGAATTGGCCATGATCTTATCGGTTGCCACGGCAATATAGTAACCCCCTGACGCCGCCACCGTACCCATTGAGGCAATGACAGTCTTATTGCCCTTGCTACGAACCCGCGCGACGGCATCATGAATCTCTTGCGACGGCACAACCCCGCCGCCGGGGCTGTCGATTCGCAAGACGATCGCTTTCACGGAAGGGTTGTCGGCGAAATGCTTCAATTCGGCAATCGTGGATTGCGCATCCACAATGACCCCTTCAATGCGAATCAATCCAACTCGGTCCCCCGTCGAAAGGTCGAGGTCTGGAAAGAAAAGGTTGATCAGAACGAGCAGACCGAGCCCGATGCCGAGCGCCCAGAGCGCTCGGCGCACGATCCCTCGCTTGGCGGGCCTTTCTGCTGATTCGTTACTCATGGCTCTCTACTTTACTCGTTCGCCTGACACTGAAACCTGGCACATTGAACTTATTTATCGTCCTCGGCTTGTTCTCGCTTCTTGTTCTGCTTCGCCGCACGGCCTAGGCTTTGATCCAATGCGCCTTGCGTAGCATGGTACTCATCGACCGTTCGGCGATCAGAATCCATTTGATGATCGCGCAGGCTGAGCGCAATCTTCCGTTCTTCACGATCGACCTTAATGATCTTGGCCGTGACTTCATCCTGCAGCTTGAATTTCTCTTCGAGCTTGGCTTGTTGGTCAAGGCCGGTCTCGCTGATGTGAATAAGACCTTCGACTCCCCCGTCCAACTCGACGAAGATACCGAAGTCAGCGACCTTACTGACCTTCCCGACCGCCACATCCCCGACCGCGTACCGACTCGGGATCTCGTCGTCCCATGGATCGCTCTTGAGCTGCTTATAACCGAGCGATAGCCGCTCCTTGTCCTTGTCAATCCGCAGAACCACCGCTTCGACCTTTTGTCCCTTTTTGAAGAGCTCAGAAGGATGCTTGATATGTTTCGTCCACGACATGTCGGAAATATGGATCAATCCATCGATGCCCTCTTCAAGTCCGACAAACGCGCCAAAGTCGGTGAGACTCTTCACCTTCCCTTCGATGCGTGTGCCGATGGCGTATTTCCCCTCCACCATATCCCAGGGGTTCGGCGCAGTCTGCTTCATGCCGAGGGAAATCTTCCTGCTGGCCGGATCCACGTTCAACACCGCCGCTTCAACCTGATCCCCGATGGACACGACGCGTGATGGATGGCGCACCTCGTGCGTCCAGGACATCACGGAGACATGCACCAATCCTTCGACACCTGGCTCGAGCTCGATGAATGCCCCATAGTCAGTCAGGCTCACCACACGACCTCGGACACGCGTGCCGATCGCATACTTCGTGGCAACACCCATCCAAGGATCGGCGCTCTTTTGTTTCAAGCCGAGTGAGATGCGTCCAGTCTCTCGATCGTACTTCAGCACGGTCACTTCCACCTTGTCGCCGATGTTGAACATTTCAGACGGATGACCGACACGGCCCCAGGACATGTCCGTAATATGGAGCAACCCGTCGATGCCGCCGAGGTCAATGAACGCTCCATAATCCGTGATGTTCTTCACCACACCTTGGATCAATTGTCCTTCTTTCAACGTAGAAAGAGTCGTCTTTCGCTTGGAATCTCTCGTCTCTTCCAAGAGGACACGCCTAGACACCACTACATTGCCGCGGCGATGATTGATTTTGATGATCTTGAGTGGGAACGTGCGCCCAACCAACCCATCAAGATCCCGCACCGGATGAAGATCGATTTGCGAACCTGGCAGAAACGCCTTCACGCCGATATCCACCATCATGCCGCCCTTGATCCGGGCCACAATTTTGCCGTCGATGCTTTTTCCGTCGTTGAAGAGCTTTTCCAGCTCTTCCCAAATCTTCATCTTGTCGGCTTTTTCTTTGGAGAGAATCAGATTGCCATCGGCGTCCTCACACTCTTCGATATAGACTTGAAGCCGATCGCCCACCTTGACGTTCTGAAGTTCTTCTGTGGTGAATTGGTCGTTGGGAACCATCCCTTCGGACTTATAGCCGATGTCCACGACCACCTTGTCTTTGGTCACGGCAACGACGCGGCCTTCTGTAATGGTGCCCTCTTCGAGGTTTTTAAATGTTTCCTCGTACAGGGCTGCCAAGGCCGCCCGATCTAACTGTTGGTCACTCGATGGCGAAACCGTACTCATGATGTGAATCCTACTCTTCCGACTGGAGTCGGGTGCTGATAGTTATACACCGACATTCACTCAGCCTTGCGAATGCCGGCACTGGACTGCTGGGTCGGAGACTCCACGCCGCCTAAGGAGGCGATGCGATCCATGACGGTGCGACTGACTTCTTGATAAAACTGCTTGGTATCTCCACCCTCTTTACTCTGAGGAAAGGTGAGAGCCTCTCCATAGAATACGGTCACTGGGCGGAAGCGCGGCCACATGGTTCCAGACGGCAACACATCATACGTGCCTTTGAGATAGGCCGGAACCACAGGGCACCCTGTCTGCGCGACAATCACACCAATCCCCGGTTTAGGGGACTGTAACCGGCCATCCTGGCTACGACTGCCCTCAGGAAAAATCACCACGACCTTTCCTTCCTTGATGAGCGCGACTGCCTTACCGAATGCTTCACGGTCCAACCGGCCGAGCCGCAGGGGAATCCATCCCAACCACTGACAGACCGCCTTGAGGCCAGGAACCGGAAAAAGATCGCTCCGCCCCAAAAACCAAGCCCGCCGCCACATGCCACAACCCAGGAGAGGGATATCCAGGTAACTGGCATGGTTCGCGGCTACGATAAACCCGCCGGTCTGTGGAACTGCGCCGACGACTCGATAGCGAAAACACAACCAGCCGATAATCCGGACGAAGCCCCACAACATCCCATAGACGACCGAACTCACAATTTGGCCGCAATCACAGCCATCATTTGGTCCACCACCTCCGCGATGGACAACGTTGAGGTATCGATGAATCGGGCATCGTCAGCGGGAATCAGCGGGGCGATTGAGCGAGAACGATCCCGCGTATCACGGCTTGTCAAATCGGCGCTCGTCTCTTCAAGTGCCCCGGAATGTCCCGCCGCAACGAGTTCCCGATGTCGTCGCTGAGCCCTGACAGTTGGATCTGCCTCGAGAAAAAACTTTACGTCTGCCGACGGGAATACTGTTGTCCCCATGTCCCGTCCCTCCGCGACCACCGCTCCACCCTGTCCGATTTGCCGCTGAAGGGGCAGCAACCAGGCCCGGACTGCGGGAATGGCCGAGACCACTGACGCCGCCGCCGACACCTCAGGCGTTCGGAGGTCGCCGCTCACGTCCCTGCCATCGACGAATACGATCGCAACTCCCTGATGAAACTGCATGTGGAGCGACAACCTGGACAGCAGGGCAGTAACCGCCCCAGTATCGGCCGGATCCACGCCAAATTCAATGATTGCCCAGGCTGTCGCGCGATAGAGAGCCCCGGTGTCAAGATACAAATACTCCATTCGAGAAGCCAACAACTTAGCCACGGTACTCTTGCCGACACCAGCCGGACCATCGATCGCAACGATCAGTCGTCTCGCCTGCTTGTTCTCCGCAACAGCCCCCACGTCATAGCCTCCACGTCATGACCGTCACCGGCGCTTGCTCAATAATTCCAAAAGTGTGGGATGAAAGTTTGGGAATGATGTCTCGATACAGTCTGTTTCGTCAATCAACGTAGGAGTCGACGCGGTCAAGCCCGCGATGGCCAACGACATCGCGACCCGATGATCTCCATGACTGTGACCATGTGCAGCCTGCAATCGACCGTGATCTTTCGCTGTGCCAAGTCCTCGCACAACCATCCCATCAGGCCTTTCCGTCACCTGAACCCCCATCGCGCGTAGCTCTGCCGAGACCGTCGCAATCCGATCACTCTCTTTCACCCTCAATTCTTGGGCTCCCGAGATGATCGTCTCGCCCTCTGCGACTGCAGCCGCAACACACAGAATGGGAAATTCATCGATCGTCTGCGGGATCAAATCAGGCCCAATCTCCACGCCATGCAGTCTGGCCGACTTCACCCGTATATCCGCAATCGGTTCTCCGGCCTCTTCATGCCTATTGAACAGTTGGATGTCCGCGCCCATTCTCGTCATCACATCCAACAAACCGGCCCTCGTAGGATTGATCCCCACGTGTTGAATCGTCACATCCGAGCCAGGGACAATGGTCGCCCCCACGATGAAAAACGCAGCGGATGAGAAGTCCCCCGGCACAACCAATTGTGGCACCGCATTCCACCCAACCGATGGTCGTCCATCGATCGCCAGAGTGGTCCCTTCCCGTCGAAACGCAATACCAAAAAACTGGAATAACCGCTCCGTATGATCCCGAGAAAGACGCGGCTCTGTAATACAGGTCGTCCCTTCTGCAAACAATGCTGCGAGCAACAACGCCGACTTGATCTGCGCACTCGCCACTGGAGAGGCATAGGTGATCGCGTGGAGGCGGCTACCCGTCACGGCTAAGGGCGCCAATTCACCACCCTTACGTCCGGCAATGGCGGCCCCCATTTCACGCAATGGTTTGACGATTCGCCCCATTGGACGGCGACGAATCGATTCGTCGCCGGTCAGCATCGTGAAAAAATCTTGTCCTGCCAGCAGACCGGTCAGGAGACGAATGCCTGTTCCTGAATTCCCACAATCGATCGGCCCGTTCGGCTCAGTCAGCCCCCAGAGTCCCTTACCATGCACGCAGAGTTCTTCGTCCGACTCGTCGATGCGTATGCCGAGCGCCTGGAACGCGCGCATCGTATTGAGACAATCTTCGCCTCGGCAATAGCGTGCAACCCTGCTGACCCCATTCGCCAACGCTGTCAGGATAATAGCGCGATGGGTGATCGACTTATCCCCAGGGACGGAAATCGTTCCCTGTAACGGCCTACCTGGTGTGATGGTCAACGACGCCATAGATGTACTACGCGGAAACGGTCGGTCTCGTGGAAAGTTTCTCTCGCTCCTGCTTGGCTCGATCGAGTTCCTTCTCGATGCCCGCGGCATCGCCTGTTTGAATGAGCTGTTTCAATTGGCTCAATGCGCGCTCATAGGCCTCAATGAACGTCACCACATTGTCTCGGTTCCAGAGGAAAATATCTCGCCACATTTCAGGCGAACTGGCCGCGATCCTGGTCGTGTCCCGCAACCCCCCGCCCGAGTGCCCCGCCAGGTCGAGGGAGGGAATGTGCCGATCGCGAATGTCCGCCAGGGCATTGATCAGGGCAAATGCCGCCACATGAGGCAAATGACTCACCGCCCCAAGAATCTTGTCGTGCAGATGGGCATCCATCGTGAGCACCACCGAGCCGGCTTCCTGCCACATCGTTCGTACCCGCTCCAGTGCCTGCGGATCCGTCGTCTTCGTCGGCGTGAGAATACATCGTGCCCCGATAAAGAGCTGATCCGATCCGGCCGCGACGCCCGTCTTTTCCTTCCCGGCGATGGGATGCGCCCCGACAAAATGGACACCGGCGGGCATGGCTCGTTCAGCCTGTTCCACCAGCAGACCCTTCACGCTTCCGACATCGGTGACAATCGCGCCTTGTTTCAAGCTGGACGACCACTCGGTCAGATGCCGGTCATAGGTGTCGACCGGCGTAGCCAACACGACCAGATCGGCATCCCTCACTCCGTCTTTCGCGGCCACGACGTAGGAATCGATCGCGCCCAGCTCGACCGCCGTTTTCAGATTTTCAACACGTCGTCCGACCCCGACGACCTTTGATGCCAACCCCTTTCGTCGGAGAATCATACCGAGCGATCCGCCGATCAGCCCAACTCCGATAATCGTAACCTGATTGAAATGCCGCATCATGTCTCAAACTTGGCCGAGGCCAGGCCTCAATCCTTCAAGTACGATCTTTCCGCCTACACTTCCCGCCCAACCGCCACCGCTATCTTTCGCATGTCCTGCATCAATTCCTTGAACTGGCTCGGCTTAATAGATTCCTCGCCGTCGCACAGCGCGCATTCCGGATTCGAATGGACTTCGATCAGAATGCCATCCGCTCCCGCAGCCACTGCCGCTTTCGACATCGGTGCCACGAGATTCCACTTGCCGGTGGCATGACTGGGGTCTACGATGACGGGCAAATGCGACAGTTCTTTTAACGTGGGAACCGCAGCGAGGTCGAGCGTATTGCGATATTGCGTTTCGAACGTTCTGATCCCTCGTTCGCACAACATGACATTCTGATTTCCTCGGGACATGATGTATTCTGCCGACAGGAGGAACTCCTTGATAGTCGCCGAAAGCCCCCGCTTCAACAGCACCGGCTTGTCATAGGCCCCAACCTCCTTAAGGAGTTCAAAGTTCTGCATATTGCGGGCGCCGATCTGAATGATGTCGGCCTTTTCAAGAAATAATTCGATGTCGCGGGTATCCAAAATCTCGCTGACCACTGGCAGCCCGGTTTGTTTCTTTGCCTCAACCAGATAGTCCAATCCTTCACGCCCTAACCCTTGAAACGAGTACGGGGAGGTGCGAGGTTTGTAGGCGCCACCGCGCAGAATACCTGCTCCGGCCGACTTGACCTCATGGGCAATGCCGACCGTAATTTCGAGCTTCTCCACCGCGCAGGGTCCCGCCATGATGACCAGCTTGTTGCCGCCGATCTTCACGTTGCCCACATGGATGACCGTGCCTTCACGCTTGAACTCTCGGCTGACCAGTTTCCACGGCGCGAGAATCGGCAACACACTTTCAACGCCCGGCAACGCCGTGAGCGGTTGGTTGTGCAGAACCCGATCGTCCCCGATGACTCCGATAATCGTTCGTTCTTGACCGGTCGAGAGTTGCGACTTCAGCCCTAACCCACGAAGCCGATCAATAATGTGGTCGACTTCCTGCTCACTGGCTTCTGGTTTTAATACGATGATCATAGTGCCCTCACCCTGCGCGTATTACGAGTGGATCACCCGCTTGAGCGCAGCCAAAAATTCCCTGTTTTCTTCCTCCAGGCCGATGGTCACTCGCACCATCTGCCCCTCAATGTGACGAATGATGATGCCCTCCCTCAGCAAGGCATCAAACACCGCTCGACCGTCTCGTCCAATATCGATGTAGACAAAATTGGCTTCGCTCGGAATCGGCGAAAACCCGAGGGCGGTCAATCCATTGACCATCTGCCTCATGCCCGCCTCATTGACCGACCGGCTCTTCGCCACATGTTCGTCGTCGCCAAGAGCGGCAAGCGCGGCACGCTGCGCCAAACTGTTTGCGTTGAAGGGAGGACGGACTCGGTTAAGAAAATTTGCGATCTCTGTCGTGGTCACACCGTATCCGATTCGCAATCCTGCCAGACCGTAGATTTTTGAAAAGGTCCTCAACACGATCGCGTTCTGCCCCTGCTTCACATAGGCCATGGAATCCGGAAACTGCTGACTCCTGACATACTCGAAGTAGGCTTCATCGAATACCACAACGACATGAGCAGGCACTCGCGAAAGCAGCAATTCGACCTCATCGGCCGATACCATCGTTCCGGTCGGATTATTGGGGTTACAAAGGAACAGGAGCCGAGTCCGGTCAGTGATGGCGTCCGCCATGGCCTGAAGATCGTGCCGCCACTGCTTCAACGGGACGATGCACGGTATGCCATGGGCTGCCGTGACCTCCATTTTGTAAATGACAAAGGTCTGATCGGCCATGATCGCTTCATCGCCCGGAGCCAAAAACGTACGGGCAAGCAAGCCCAAGATTTCATCCGATCCGTTCCCAAGAATGACTTGGTCCGGAGTCACCTTCCAACGATCTGCCAGCGCTTCCCGCAACCGAAAGGCGCCACCGTCAGGATACCGATGCAGGGTTGCGGTTCCTTCGCTCAACGCGGCAAGCGCCTTCGGAGAGGGACCCAACGGATTCTCGTTCGAGGCCAGCTTCATCACTCGTGCAAGACCCAGTTCCCGTTGGAGCTCCTCAATCGGTTTCCCGGGAACATACGGGCTGAGCGAGGCGATATCTGGATGGACTTTCAGTGGCATATCATCAACTGTGGGCTGGATAGGACCCGAGAACTTTCATGAACAGGCAGCGGCCAGTGACTTCTTCGATGGCCTTCTTCACACGCTCTTCTTCCATATGCCCTTCAACGTCGATGAAGAAGATGTACTCCCAGGCTTTTCGCCTGGAAGGGCGCGATTCAATCTTGGTCATGCTCAGGCCATGGGACGCGAAAGGCCTGAGCAAATCGTACAGCGCGCCGACTTTGTCTTTGACCGAAAGCATGAGCGAGGTCTTGTCTTTCCCTGTACGCTCAGGCGGCTTCTGAGATAGGACGAGAAACCGGGTCACATTGTTCAAATTATCTTCAATACGCGACTTAATGACCTTCAAGCCGTACAGCTGGGCTGCCAATTCCGAGGCAATGGCGGCGGCAGAAGAATTGTCCCCGCACAGTTCCGCCGCCCGCGCGGTGCTCGCCACTTCCGATACCGGCACATCGGGCAGGTTGGTTTCTAACCAATTTCGGCATTGGGCAATGGCATGGGGGTGAGAGTAGATCGCTTTTACCTCTTCCACCACTCCGGACTTCGACATCAAATGATGGGAGACCTCCTGGAACACTTCGCCATAGATCAGGAGGTTGGAATCGACGAACATGTCGAGTGTGTGGTTGACCACACCCTCCGTCGTGTTCTCGATCGGGACTACACCAAAATTAGCCCGTCCACGCTCGACTTCGCTGAATACGTCCTTAATACTATTGACCGGAATATAGTGGGCAGACGAACCAAATTTGTGCATGCAGGCCATGTGAGTAAACGTCGCCCGAGGCCCAAGATAGGCCACTTTCTGAGGGCCCTCTAGCGAGAGAGAGGCGGACATGATTTCTCGATAGACCGGCCGAATCGCCTCTGATGGAAATGGCCCGGAGTTTTGTCGGGTCAGGCGTTCAACGATCTCCGCCTCCCGCGCCGAGGTATGGAGATTGGCATTGGCATCCCGCTGTCTCTTGAGCTTCCCGATCTCGATGACGCTTTTGGACCGCTCATTCAGCAGGCGCAAAATCTCGTCATCGATGCGATCGATTGCTTTCCGGTACTCGGAAAAGTCTCCGGACATAGGGAGCCCTTCTTCCTAGCCGCAGGATCCGGGAGTCCATCCGTCGGCTTGGACAGCACAAACCAAGTAGGGAATGATACAGGAACTATTCCGGGCAATGCAAGGAGACCCTCGACGTTTCAGGAGCTTACGTGACAATCCCCGCCAGCTCACATCGTGATCGGAGCAATCTGACAGTGGTCAAGTGTGCTACGAAAAGAGGAGGGAGGTCGGCCTCTTAAAATGATCGAACGCCAGCTTCGTGGCTTGGCGACCGCGGCCGGTTCGTTCGAGAAAACCTGCCTGAATCAAATAGGGCTCATGGACATCTTCGAGGGTGCTCCTGTCTTCCTGGACAGCGGCCGCTAGAGACTCCACCCCGACCGGTCCTCCAGCGAACTTGTCGATGATGGCCAGAAGAATCTGCCGATCCATCTCATCAAACCCAGCCGTATCGACACCCAACCATGCGAGCGCGTCTTGGGCTACAGCCTGGGTAATTCGTCCCTCCGCCTTGACCTGGGCATAGTCGCGCACCCGCTTAATAAGCCGATTGACGATGCGAGGGGTTCCTCGAGCGCGACCGGCAACTTCTTTGGCCCCCTCGGAGTCGATTGGGATACCAAGCACACCCGCCGAACGTGTCACGATGGTCTGCAATTCCTCCGGAGAGTAGAACTCCAGCCGGTGGACAAGGCCAAATCGGTCCCGGAGTGGGGAGGTCAACGCTCCGGCTCTGGTCGTCGCTCCTACCAGCGTAAACCGAGGGAGATCCAGTTTCACCGTTCTGGCTGCAGGCCCCTGACCAATCACGAGATCGAGCTGATAGTCCTCCATCGCTGGATAATACGTCACACTTCTGATCGGCTCACAAAAAAAGCATCCGCCATTCTTTGCAGAATGATGGACGCCTTTGTCCGTTGCCTCCGGTCAAAAACCTTGGCTAGGGCGCCATTGCCCCTTCAACCCCGGCGGTGGATTTGTAGCACTCTCTTTCAGGAAGCGTCAACCCATACTTTCGGATAGGCCGGCGCTCCACCAGTGTTCTTCGGCATCGTCACACGTCATGAACCGCTCCGCTTCTTGCCGAAATATTCTTGCCTGCTAACGGCCACGTCGGTGACAAGCATCATGCCGGAATGGCGTTCGAAGAGGGGTCGAAGCCCGGCCAGGATAGGCTCCACTTTTTCTTCCGGGACGACGGTCATGATCATTTCGAGACTTTCCTGTTCGCTGAACATGAAGTGCGCTTCGTGCACACCGCCATGTCCTTTCCCCGACACGTTGCCGATGATCGTGTAGCCGGTCGCCTTGACCTGGTCCAACAACTCGGTCACGAACGCCCTGTGTTCTCCTGCGACGATCACGCGAATCTCTTTCATCGGATGCAAAGTCAAACCGCCCATCGACGACTCCTTTCCCGGCCATGTTTAGGTGTGAATGTGCTCCTTCGATGCAAGATGATCCATGGGGCTCCACGCCCCGCTGGGTAGATACCGATACCATACTCCATCTTCGGGGTCGAGGGCGACGAGATGGACCCAGGCGTTGTGGTAGAAGTGCTGTAAGACATCATGTCGCGCGATCAGCTTTTCAATGCGCTCGCGCGGCGCCTCGACGACGGTCAGCAATCGCATCGGTTCATGGTACGGCGCGTCGCCGTTCATCACCGTTTGCCTGGCCAATCCAAGCCGGAGATCGCTCCAAGGACCGGACATGATGCCGATGCGCCCCACGACGTTGTGATAGATCTTGCTCCCGCTGCCGTAGACCTCGTTGTCGACCGCCGAAAAATAATGCTCCATGTTGATCCACTGGGCCACGACTTGCGGGGCAGTCAAGAGCACTTCCAACAGCCGATTGCTCGGATCTTCCCGATAGTCGTAGGAATGCAGAAAGACGCGCCCTTCTAGATCGAGCCCCTTGGTGAGTTCCCGTCGGCCGATGATAAAGGCGGTATTGCCCGACAGCCCCCACTCTGGCCTCACCTGGCTCCAGTCTATGCTCCTGCGCCGAACGTGCGCTTCCGCCTTCGTTTCCTCTGATGCCTGTGGCGCGTCGGGGAACCGTCCGCAGCGTTCCAGACTCGTGAGCGCGGCTGCTTTGTTGAGGTCTTGCTGCAGCAGTGAAAGGTCCTCCCGATGCGTCGGCGGCACGTCTTCCGGGTCGAACAGCTGAATCTCGTCGGTCGTCGTGTTCATCTGGCCTGCGAGAAAGTGCGTATCGGAAGGAATCTCGATGCCGGTCTTGATCAACCGCTCTCGTACTCGTGGATTGTTCGCCATCATCGCAAGGACGCGGGCGTTGGGCTTGCCTTCGTTGCCGCCGCAGGCCCCGCAGTCCAGAGCCGACTCGTAGGGATTGTTCTCCGACGTGCTGCCGTGAGCGCAGAACAGGACGAGCCGCGCAAAGCGCTCCGTCAATCCCATCATGCGCAGAGCCGTGTCTACAGTGAGCACCTGTTCTTCAAGCGTGAAGCCAGTCCGCGTGATCCGTTCCTTCTGTCTGGACGATGCGCGCTGATTGATACCGTGATGCTGCCGTAAGGCGGCGATGAAGGATGTCAGGACTTCAGACGAGAGCCCTGCCTCTGTCGCTGCCTGGGTCAGAGGAGGTTCCGGGTCATCTTCCCCGCTCAAGGCCCGCTGTCGCAAAGCTTCGACGAGTTCCGGCGTGATCCGAGAGCTACGCACACCGGTTCGCTCTTGCAACGCGTGCCGCACGGTCGCCTGCTGCTCCGCTGCCAACACATCTGCCGTTTCAGCCGGCGCCAGCTTGTCGACGGTGAGTGTGGTCGCGAGCGACGGGACAAAGAGTCGCCGCAACCAATCGGTCCAGCGACGGTACAACAAAGGCAGTAAGGTTTTCCCGAAGATCGGTAGGCTGTAAAACCACCCCAACGACTCCACCATGACATAGGGCGTGATGACGTTTTCTTTTAAGTCGTGCAGAAGGGTATGGCCCGCATGAACCATCCTGGTTCGCGACTCGTGTTTCAACAGGGCGTGATCCAGAAAGCTGCGAGGGACCTCCCTGACCTCGTTCTTGGCGCGCATAATGACCGGGAATTGTTCAGTGTCGTGCTCATTACCCCAAGCCCGATAGCGAATGAAGGCGGCGAAGAAGCCGGCGAAGCCGTAGGTTTCGTGTTGTCTGACCGATTCAAGATGCCGTCGGAACGGCTCGGAGCGCACGTCGATACAGTAGACCGATTGCGAATGGGGACGGGTCGGCGCCGGATGCTTCGCGTCGTTCGTACGAGCCCTCAGTTGCCCTAACAGACGATCGTGGTACCCGGCTTCGAATGCCGTGAGCCACACAGGTCCGTGATCCGATTCGGGAAAGGCCTCTATCCACTCGACGATCTGTTTGAGGTCCGCAGGAGCGCCGTCGATGAGTTGCGCCTCGTCAATGCCCAGCGATCGCGCCAATGCGAGCAGTTTCTTGGCCGCGCCGCGCCGCGCTGCTGCCTCTTGGCGTGGGACCACCTCTGCTCGATAGCGAGCGAGCAGGGGCTTCCATCCGTCGCCTTTTTGATGCGCCAGCCGGTCGACTTCCTCGGCGTAGAGCGCAGGAAGACGGCCTGCCACGCGTTGACGCCTCAGGTAATATTCCTCCGAATGATTTTGGATGTACGCCGTTACGGCATCAAATCGGCCCTCGATGCCGAGTTTTTCGCGGCAAGCCTGCTGAACCAATTCACGCACATACCAGAGACGAATAGCGAGAAACTTCACGAGACCGACCGGATAGGCCTGTTGCCAGGGGTAATCCCGCTCCTCTGCCCGCCACTTAATGAAGCCGGCCCAGCCAGGCAGCGCGGTCAATTGCAAGGACAGATAGTCCTGCCGCAGCTCGGCCGGAATCCCGAGCGCGTTCAAACTTTCTAGCAGGGCGTCTTCGGGATGTTCCGGCAGCCGCGAAATTTTCTTGCTGCTGTCCGCAATTCCACAGGGAGACCACTCATGCACGGCAAGAGCTTTCCATGCTCCGTACAACCCCTTCTCTCGTCCCGGCATGGCCCAGGTCGCATGGCCTTCGTCGAGGTACGCCTCGCACCATTTGATCAACTGATCATTGATCTGCTGGACGATCTGCGTGCCGAGCGTGTCGTCGCACCAGTGCGAGAGCGTGAGCCACCGACCCAATGCCGCTTGATCGCCCTCCGCGATCGTGCGGATGCGCTCGCGCAAATCCGGAAACGTCAGGACAGGTTCGAGTCGGGCAGCGATGCGATCGATCAGCTCGTTGGCGGGATCGGGCAGCTGATCGTCGAGCGGCTCCATCACTGGCGTGCAGAGACCCTCCTCCAGACAGGCGCGCAAGACATCGCCATGTGTGACCGTGCGGGATCCGATGGCGAGGTGCTTATCGTGAACGAGCGGCTTCAACGCGGCATCGAGGTGGGAAGATTGAATACGGCCCGCTTTCAAGTAGTCGCGGTAGAGATGGCTGGGGAGATAGCCGTTGCCCCCCATGAATTGCTTGCCGCGCCGGACGGTTTCCTCGAAAGGCAGATACTCAAGACTATGGAGCGGATTGTGATGCACGAACGTCCGCATCGGCCAGTATTGAGCAATGACCTCGCCCGCCAGGCGGATCACGCCCCGGAGTTCCATGCGCCTGGTTTCAATGTTGATCGAACTGTCTAACGGTTCCATGAAACAGATTCCTTGACGGTTTCAGCATTCGACGGTTGTTGGGTGATTCCGAAGAGGCTAGACGGGGCGATACCCAGCGCAATGACGATCAGCAGTACAACCAAAAGAGAGGCAAGTTCCGATCGACGAAGATCTTCATAGCGGAGATCCGACCGTTCCCGGCCGAACAGCAACCGCTGTACCATATCGAGGATGTACCAGGATGCAGCCAGCCAGACGATCATCATGACGAACAGGGCAACGGAAGATGTGAGAGCGGTGGTGAGAAGCATACCGATGAAGCCGGTGAAGACGCCGAATGGGGGCAGGCCCATAGCCGCCAGGGCCAGGAGTGAGAACAAGACCGCGAAGTGCGGCATCCTTCTGACAAGCCCGCTGATTGCCTGCGGATCCACATCGTCCCCGTAGCGCGTGCGGACGACTTGCCAGGACATCAGCAGACCGCTCGTCACAAGTGACAAGGCGGCCAGAAAGACAACCGACTGCGGCGTGATGGTGCGCGAAATAGCGACAAACCACCAGAAGAGAGAGAAAAACGAGAGGCTGCCATAGGCCAGGAGCAATCTGATGCGCGATTGTGCCAATGCCTTGATCGAACCGTAGAGGGCACTCACCAACGCCAACACCGTCATCGTTGACATCGCGACATCCGGCACCGTCAATACGGTTGTGGCCAGACTGTGGATTCCTATCGCGGGGAGCAGCAGTACGATGAACGAGGGCAGGCTGCCTGGGAGCCGCGTGAGCGCCGTGATGTATCCACTGTGAAATGGCACGAGCGGCAACAAAATTGCGCAGGCCAACAGGGACGTGACTGAAGAAAGAGGCGGAGCAGCCACGAGAGAGATCGTCACGCACCCGACGGCGAGCGCATAGGCGCCGATCCCGAACCAGGAAATGGGCCACAATTTCGTATGATGGCGGTAGAGCAAGGCAATGAGAGAACTGAGCAGCACAAGCAAGCACACCTGCCCCACGACGTGTTGGCTGGTCAGTATGACGAATCCTAGTCCGAGGAACAGCAGGGTCATGATCCAGGACAGCCGTAGGTTCTTGTGAACCGGCTGTCCCAGGAGAGATGCACAGGCGGCAATCGGCAATAGATAGATCAGCAGCAGGTTTTCAGGTGAGGTCGCGAGCGATCCCGACATTCCGGCAGCGGCGGCAAGGCTCAGGATCGACAGGACGACAGAACAGTTCCTGAGATAGTCCGGTCTTGACCAGACCACGAAGCTGAACGCTGCTCCCAGAAGAGGAACGCCCGCCAGCAGCCATGAAGCGAGGGTGCCATCCATCATTGCGACCATCCTCGTACGCTTTTGTCGAACCGGGCCAGGAGTCGCACGACGACCCCGCCCAGCTTTTGATAGATCTCGTCGGCGTAGAGCCGGTTCATGAACAGGACGTACAACCGAGTCCTTACACCCTCGACCCACGACGGCATCCAGACGGTCCGCCCATGGGCTTGCATGTAGAGATAGAACCATCCAGCGATCGTCGTCAGCGTCGCCACGATGATCATCAGGTCGAAGAGCCAATCCGGGAGATCGCCCGCCTTGAAATAGGACGCGACTTCCTGCGGATTCGGGTAGAGGAATGCCGTAAAAGATTCCACGGCGAACAGATAGACAAACATGACGAACAGCAGGATCAACAGCATGGCCGACGACACTTTCCACGAGGCCACGGCTCTCAAGCGTGTCATTGTCAGGATGGCCTGCGAGGAGGTGATCCAGATGAAGAACAGAAAGATCACCGTGCCCTGCGACTCCAGCAGCGGAATATGCAGCGCGCCGTGCGTCACGAGGAGAATCAGCAGTGGAATGAAGAGCGTCGTCGCGAAACCCGTGAACCAAGTCAGGCGCGAGAACTCCTGTGCTTCCGCATGAGGGTCCGCATGGGGGAAGGCCGGTTCCTGGCGGGCCTTATGGATCACGTTGCCGCAATTCAAGAACACCGTCCCTTTGAACAGTCCGTGGGCAATGAGATGGAAGACAGCCAGCGAGAAGGCGCCCAATCCGCATTCCATAATCATGTACCCCATCTGCCCGATCGTCGAGAAACCCAGCGTCTTCTTGATGTCGTTCTGGACCAGCATCATGGTCGCGCCAAGGATCGCCGTGAGGGTCCCGACCACGAACGCGATGTGAAGGGTCGTTGAACTTAGGCCGAAGAGCGGGGCCAGGCGATTGATGAGAAACCCGCCTGCATTGATGATCCCAGCGTGCAACAGGGCATGGACAGGCGTCGGGGCGAACAGCGATCCCGGTAGCCAAAGATGTAAAGGAAATTGCGCCGACTTCCCCATCGCGCCGATGAACAGGAGAGACGTGACGGCAGTAGCAGCGCTGACTTCCAGCCCAGGCCAGAGTGAAAGGGTGACGGGATTCCCGGCGGCTCGAGCGAAGAGATCTTGGAACTCGAGGGTACCGTAGAGTTGGTATGCGAGAACAATCCCGGCAAGAAATGCAGCATCGGCAACTCGGAGAAGTGTAAAGGTTTTGAACGCTCCCCTGAGAGTCGCCGGATGTGCATGGTTGTGCGCCAGGAGATAGAGCAGATAGCTCAGGACTTGCCAGAATAAAAACAACATCATGAGATTCGCACTGGAGACCATGCAGAGCAAGACGAAGTCTGTAAAGCAAATCAGCGCCAAATACCGTCGAACGTGGCGATCCTGGTACATATAACCTGTCGAGTAGCAGTAGATCACGGTGCTGACGCCGGCGATCAGTGTCATCATGACCGCGCTCAACCGATCGATATAGAAGCCAATGGGAAAGGCCAAGGAGGCAAGCGACGTGGGGTCGTAGAAACGAATGGTGATCGGCCCCTCTGTCGCCACCAGCCACAGGATCACAATGGCACCGACAAACGCGGCTCCGACAGGATAGGCCGCGAGCTTTGTGCGCGTGTGTAGTGTGCGATCGGGGCCGATCACGACAAGACACGAAGCTATGAGCAAGAGGAGCGGGACGGCAAGCGCGAGTGACACAAATACCTCATAACCCTAGCTGGCGGATCATCGTTTCCCCCCTGTCCGGGAATTATTGTGACCGGAGGGCATTCCCACGTCACCGTCGCACGCATCATTAATACGCTGCTTAGACTCGCGTCAAGGACTGGCTGGAGTAGGAGTCCCACAACAGACAGATCCTGGCTAGATGGCCATCCTCCAACACCTTCACTTCGCACTCTTGTCTAGGCTGTGGACGGTGTGCGTGACGGCCCTGCCGAGTCGCTCATAGGCTTGGTCCACGTAGAGACGGTTCATGAACAGCACATACAAACGGAAACGGAGCCCTTCCGCCAAGCTCGGCACCCACATCGTCTGGCCATGGGCTCGGGCATAGATATAGAACCATCCGAGAATGATTACCAGGGCCGTTCCGCCGATAAGCCCGTCAAAGAACCAGTTGGGGAGCGCCGCCGCTTGGAAGTAGGCCGCCACCTCTCCCGGATTCGGATAGAGGAAGGCGGTGAACGACTCGACGGCGAACAGATAGACAAACACGACGAAGAGCAGGGTGAACAGCATCGCCACGGAGACCTTCCATGACGCGACGGCGCGCAGACGGATGAGCGTCAAGATGGCTTGGGAGGAGGTGACCCAGATAAAGAACAGGAAGATCACGGTCCCTTGCGATTCCAGCAGGGGGATGCGCAACACGCCGTGGGTCACGAGGAGGATGAGGAGCGGAATCAGCAGCGTGGTCGCGAATCCCGTAAACCAAGTCAGGCGCGAGAACTCCTGTTCTTCCGCATGAGGGTCCGCATGGGGGAGGGCCGGTTCCTGGCGGGCCTTGTGGATCACGTTGCCAGCATTCAAAAACATCGTGGCTTTGAACAGTCCGTGAGCGATGAGATGGAAGACGGCCAGCGAGAAGGCGCCCAATCCGCACTCCATGATCATGTACCCCATCTGCCCGATCGTCGAGAAACCGAGGGTGTTCTTGATGTCGTTCTGGACCAGCATCATCGTCGCGCCGAGGACTGCCGTGAGTGCCCCGACCACAAGCGCCACATGCAGCGTGGTTGTACTCAAACCGAAGAGCGGGGCCAGGCGATTAATGAGAAATCCGCCGGCGTTGATGATCCCCGCATGCAGCAACGCCGTCGCAGGGGTTGGCGCATAGAGATAGCCGGGGAGCCAGATAAACAGGGGGAACTGGGCCGACTTACTCATGGCTCCAATGAACAGGAGTAGTGTGATCACCGTCGTCCCGCTGATTTCGATACCGGGCCAAGGCGAGAGCATAATCGGCGATTCGGCGGCTTTAGCGAACAACGGTTGGAATTCCAACGTCCCGTACAGCTGATAGGTGAGCACGATGCCGGATAGGAAGGCCACATCGCCGACCCGCAAGAGCGTAAAGGTTCTCACTGCCCCCTTGCGCGTTCCTTCATGGGAATGATTGTGCGCGAGCACATAGAGCAGACAGCTGATGACTTGCCAGGCCAGGAACAGCATCATCAGGTTGACGCTGGAGACCATGCAGAGCAGCACGGTGGTCGTAAAGCCGATCAGCGACAAAAACCGGCGGTCATGGGGGTCCTGATACATATGGCCGATGGAATAGGTGAAGATGACGGTACCGACACCGGAGATCAGCACCATCATGACCGCGCTCAAGCGGTCGATATAGAATCCCAGGGGAAAGGCCAGGGTTGCGAGAGAAGCGGGGTCGTAGAAACGAATGATGATCGGCCCCTCCGTCGCCACAAGCCACAGGATCACACCAGCGCCGAGAAAGGTGGCGCCAAAGGGAAAGGCCGCGATCTTGGCTCGTAGATTCCGTGAGCTCTCGGTGCCCACCAGTACAACGAGCGCTGCAAGGAGCGGAAGGAACGTAATTAGAACAACAGGAGACAACGGTACCCCATCACATTCACGTGTCGGTTGCTAGAAAACACAAAAGCCAACCGAGAACCTCGATCGTTCGTCGAGGTAACTTCAGTTGGCTTGTACTACAACCAGCCATTCTTTCGAATCGCCGGCTGCCCTACGGCCTGTCTATCGAGATCGACGCCCCGCCCGTCTGAGAACCACCACAGAACCGGAGGCGCGCGGTACGATGAAACCCACCCATTCAATAGTACGGTTCATTGACTGGCGTCAAGCTCCGGGGGGAAATTAGCTCTCTTGCCCATCATGCAATGGTCCGAAAGCCCTACGCTGCCGGATTGGCCTAACAAGGACTGATAGCCCTTGTTCAGGCAAGCTCGCACCCCCTATAATCGTGCACCAGGTCGAGCTACTGGCAGGGAGATCCTGGTTTCACTCAGGAATAGGACACCACGTGGAAAACGCCATTCGCAACACCATTATCAAGTTTGAACAGGAATTCATGGGCCGCGGACCGGATGAAGTACGCGCGTTCGTCGTGCGGGATCTGGTCGTTGTCCGGCTGAAAGGGGTGCTCACGCTCGCAGAACGTCAATTAGCCAAAACGACAGAAGGGGTCGAGATGGTGAAGCGGCTGCGGCAAAACTTGATTGCCCTGGGCCGCGACAAGCTTTGCGAGCAAGTGAGCGAAATTACAGGCGCCAAAACCCTGGCCCTTTTTACCGACATTGACGTACAGATCGGCGAACGGGTTTTCGTGTTCACCCTCGATCGTGAGATCCAAGGCGGAAGTCGATAGAGGGAATCCGCGCGATGGAACGACTCGTCAAAGGCTTCCTCAAGTTTCGAACCGAAGTATTCGGCAGGAAGAAAGAACTGTTCACCAGGCTTTCTGAAAATCAGGCCCCCCGAGCGCTCTTCATTACCTGTTCCGATTCGCGAGTCGACCCCACCCTCCTCACACAAACTGACCCTGGGGAGCTCTTTATCCTCAGGAACGCCGGCAACATGATTCCACCATACGGTTCTATGCAAGGCGGCAGCACCGCCACGATCGAGTACGCGATGGCCGTATTAAAGGTGCCTCACATCATTGTCTGCGGTCATACCGACTGTGCTGTCATGAGAGCCCTCTTGCATCCGGAGGATGTTCATGACCTGCCCGCCGTCAAGGAGTGGGTCGGGCAAGCTGAAACCACCCGCCGCCTCATGCGTGAGCACTACACCGGTCTCCGGGGCAAGGCCCGCCTCATCAAGACGACGCAAGAAAACGTCCGATCGCAGCTGGACCATCTTCGCACCCATCCATCCGTCGCGCTGCAGCTGAGAAAAAAGAAGGTGGATCTTCATGGGTGGGTCTATTCCATCTCGACCGGTGACGTATGGGTCTATGACTTCGACTCCGAGCAATTCACCTCTCTGCTTGATGACGCGTCTCCTCGCTTGAAAGCGGCGCGCTAGGCCTGGCAAGCTGTACCCATGACCAAGCGCATTCTTGAAACTCTCACCTTCGACAATACCTATGCCAGGCTGTCCGAGGCGTTCTATGCGAAGCTGCACCCGACTCCATTTTCTGAGCCGCCCCATCTCATCAGCTTCAACGCCGCAGCGGCTGAACTGATCGATCTCGATCCTGATGAAGCAAAGCGGCCTGAGTTTGCCGCGGTGTTCGGCGGGAGCATGCTCATACCGGGGATGGAGCCGTTGGCAATGCTCTATTCGGGCCATCAGTTTGGGGTCTATGTCCCGCAGCTGGGCGACGGACGCGCGATTCTTCTGGGCGAAGCACGGAACGGGCGGGGTGAGAAATGGGATTTGCAATTAAAAGGAGCAGGCTTCACACCCTTTTCGCGCGATGGTGATGGCCGTGCCGTCCTACGCTCGAGCATCCGTGAATATCTCTGCAGCGAAGCGATGCAAGGTCTTGGCATTCCGACTACAAGGGCG
>SWDN01000012.1 GCA_005116775.1 Nitrospira sp. | reverse complement strand
ACCTTGAGGTTGCCGGTGACCGTGACGAAAAAGTCTCCGATCAACGCGGCCTGTTCCATCGGCATGACGCGGAATCCATCCATGACCGCTTCAATTGCCTTCACCGGATCGATCTCTGTGACAATGACGTCGGCGCCCATCCCTTTGGCGCGCATCGCGATGCCTCGTCCGCACCAGCCATAGCCTGCCACCACGAAGGTGGTGCCGCAGATCAATCGGTTGGTTGCGCGGATGATGCCGTCGATGGTGCTCTGGCCCGTTCCGTAGCGGTTATCGAACAGGTGTTTGGTATCGGCGTCGTTGACGGAGATCACCGGGAACTTCAGCACTTTCTTCTCAGCCATGCTGCGGAGCCGAATGACGCCGGTAGTGGTTTCTTCCGTGCCGCCGATGACGTGTTTGAGCAAGTCTTTCCGCTTGGAATGGATCAGCGAGACGACATCGGCCCCGTCGTCCATGGTGATCTGTGGCTTGTGGGCGATCGCCGATTGGATGTGCTGATAGTAGGTCTTGTTGTCTTCGCCTTTAATGGCGAAGGTTGGAATGCCGTCGTGTTTGACGAGCGCCGCTGCGATTTCGTCCTGCGTGCTGAGCGGGTTGGAGGCGCAGAGCCGGACATCGGCTCCGCCGGCTTGCAACGTCTTCATCAAGTTTGCGGTTTCGGTTGTCACGTGGAGACAGGCGGTGACGCGGAGCCCCGCGAAGGGCTTTTCTCGCAGAAACCGTTTCTTGATCAGCCGCAGCACCGGCATGGTGGCTTCGGCCCATTCGATTTTCAGTTTGCCCTGGTCTGCCAGTTCGATATCTTTCACATCGTATTCCACAAATTCCTCCTGCGTGATGATGGATGGGTAATTGGCGATGGGTTGCCAGGAAAAAGGGGGGAGGGTTCTGCAACCCGCCCCCCTTTCGCATATTGGTCGGCTAGTCCAACTATAGGCCTGCGTCTTTGCGTAGGACTTTGGCTTTGTCCGTCTTTTCCCAGGTGAACTCCGGTTCGCTCCGACCGAAGTGCCCATAGGATGCGGTCTTTCGGAAGATTGGCCGGCGGAGCTTGAGGTAGTCGATGATGCCGCGTGGAGTCATCGGGAAGTGTTTCCGCACAAGCTTGTCCAGGCTCTCCACGGCCACTTTTTCCGTTCCCTTCGTATCGACCAGCACTGAGACGGGATCGGCCACGCCGATGGCATAGGCGAGCTGCACTTCGCACTTTTGCGCCAGCCCGGCGGCGACGATATTCTTCGCAATGTAGCGGGCCATGTACGAGGCCGAACGGTCCACCTTCGTGGGATCCTTGCCGGAGAAAGCACCGCCTCCATGGCTGCCGTGGCCTCCATAGGTGTCGACGATAATCTTGCGGCCCGTCAACCCGGTATCGCCCATTGGACCGCCGACCACAAACCGGCCGGTCGGATTGATGTGGTGTTTCACGCTCGTCGGGTCGTAGAGCCCTTTCGGCATGACGGGCTTGATGACCTTCTCCATGATGTCGCGCTCGATCTGTTTGTTCGTGACGTCGGGGCTGTGTTGTGTCGAGACGACGATGGTGTCGATCCGCTCCGGCTTGCCGTCCCGGTATTCCACAGTCACCTGGGACTTTCCGTCGGGACGGACCCAAGGGAGAATATTCTTTTTCCGGACTTCGGCCAGCCTCTTGGTGAGCCGATGGGCGAGGACGATCGGCATCGGCATGAGTTCGGTGGTTTCGTTGGTGGCGTAGCCGAACATCAGCCCCTGATCGCCGGCGCCACCGGAATCCACACCCATGGAGATATCGCCGGATTGCTGGTGAATGGCGGTGAGCACGGAACAGGTATGGTAGTCGAATCCCCAGGCGGCGTCGCAGTAGCCGACATCTTTAATGACCTCGCGAATGATATCGGGAATTTCAACGTAGGCTTTGGTGGAGATCTCCCCGGCCACGAAGGCGATTCCGGTGGTCAAAATTGTCTCGCAGGCCACACGGGCATACTTGTCTTGGGCAATGATCGCGTCGAGGATTCCGTCGGAGATCTGGTCGGCGATTTTGTCCGGGTGTCCTTCTGTGACAGACTCGGATGTGAACAGGTAGTTGTGTCTCATGAGACCCTCTGGGTTGAGGTGATCGGTACGAGTAGGACCGACTGTTAAATCCGTGCGATAGTAGCTGAGTGTGGCCTCTATTGTCCATTCCTTCGGAAGTAGGGGATCGACAGGATGCTGACCCTCCGGTTTGCTTGACACCCCTTTTCTGGCACTTGTAAGATGACTGAATTCTTTCGATCCTCGCCTCGGTCGATGCGTTACAATCATGGTCGGGCTTTCCTTAACTAGCCTTCAGTACCTTAGTGGGGGCGGTGCGGGCCAACTTTGTCTTGGGTGATTACCAGCGTGAAGGTCCGACTCAAGACAGTAGATGTTTAACGGACTGAAAAGAGAACGATGAGGCACTGGATTGTTGCAATGGCGCTCTGCGTGATAGCCGCCTGTGTCGCGTTGGGTGGCGCGTCAGCGCAGGATAAGCTCCCTGTCGCCGGGCGTCATGCGGTGAAGTTGGGTGAACCGGCTCCGGACTTCCAGCTCCAGGATTTGGATGGCCGATTCGTGAAACTCTCGGACTTGCGCGGCAAAGTCGTGCTGCTGAATTTTTGGGCTACCTGGTGCGGTCCCTGCAGGGTCGAGATGCCGGCGATGGAAGAGCTCTACCGGATGTTTCCGCGGAAGGATTTTGAGATACTCGCGGTGTCTACCGATGCTGAAGGCGCGTCGATCACGAGACCGTTTCAGAAACAGAACCGCCTGACATTTCCCATCTTGCACGATTCGGATTATCGTGTGGGATTGACATATGGCGCACGGAGTCTCCCGATGACCTTCATGGTCGATCGGCAGGGTGTGATTCGTCACCAGATTTTCGGTGCCCGCGACTGGAGCGCGCCTGAAGCGCAGCAGCTCATACAAATGTTGATGAAGTCGTAGTCCATGTCGCAATCGATCACGAATATCTCGCTCATAGCGGCCTTTTCAGCCGGGTTGCTGTCGTTCGTCTCGCCCTGTGGACCGGGGCCGCAGTATCCGGCCATGGGCAAAGCCGTGATCGATATCGGCGTCTGCTCGAAGGGATATGCCTGGATCTTTCCCAAGCAGGGGCGGTTGTCGGTCGGTGTGGGGGAGTTTCAGAGCAAACCGGCGAGCCTCAAGAAAACCTTCGATCGATTCGTTGGGGGAGAAAAGGACCTGGCGGGCTTGGATGTGCCCAAGCCGATGGGCCATCCGTTACCCCTGTTTAGCAGGACCGAACTCAGTCCGGAACCGGGACCGGACGATCTTGTCAATGGCCAAGCCATGTTGGTCGGCGATGCCGGGCATCTCGTCGATCCATTGTTTGGCGAGGGGATCTACTACGCCGTCCGTTCCGGCAAGCTGGCCGCGATGGCTGTCCTCAATCAGCGGCACGATCGGGGCAAGAGTTTATGGGCCTATGAGTTGGCAATCAGAGAGCAGTTGTATGCTGAGTTTCGAATTGCTTCGCGTCTCGCCGACATCGTCTACACGTTCCCGCGCCTCTGTCACAGGCTCTTGAGTCCCTACCGAGAGGTCGTTCAGCTCTACTGCGAAGTGCTACAGGGGAAAGAAACGTATCAGTCCTTCATCCCGCGGGCCAAGGGAATTCTGAAGTCCTCCACCAGTGAGCTCCTGCTTGAAGCCATGCGGCTTCGTTGAATACAAAAACAGCCGTCAGCAATCAGCCTTCAGCTCAAGAGTCGAAACTCCTGCCGCACTGCGGTGAACTCTTTGATGAATCGTACCTGGGGGAAAAGTTACGCCTGGCATCCAAAACTTGCTGACAGCTGAATGCTGATCGCTTCGACGCAGGCCTGGGTTAGCACCAGGCCCCAAGCCGGCAGCTCACAAAAGACTGGCGCAATGCCGTGGCGGAAGGGAGGCGGAACGATTCGATGGGGGCAGAGGGGATTAGCCCGGCGGCAAGACTCGGTTGCTCTCTCGATGGGGGTGCAGCAGACTGAGCAGCGGGGGCTGCGGGTTCGACATTTTTTGCCACCAGCGTGGCAGGTGTTGCTCCGCCAATTTTTGCGAGTAGGCTCTTTCCCTCGCTGGAATGCGCGCTGCTCGGGTATTTCTCTGCCAGCAGCGTCAGCTTCTCGCTAGCCCAATCGTCCGCCCCCATGTCGTGGTAGCTGAGCGCCAAAAAGTACAGGGCATCGGGTGCAACCGCCTTGTCAGGGTACAGCTTCACGATTTCTTCGAAGCGATGCGCGGCGGCTAGATAGGATCCCCGTCGATAGTAAAATTCTCCGACGAAGAGATGCGTCTGAGCCAGAAGATCGTGACACTCCTGGATCTTCTGAAGTGCTGGGCCGTCATATCGGCTACCTGGGAAATCCTTCCTCAGCTTTTCAAAGGCTTCGATCGCTTTCTGAATGGGGCTCGGATCACGCTGGATTCCTTTGGCCATTTTTATTTGGCTTTCTCCGATACGGAACGTCGCATAGGAGGCCAGGACGTGGGTGCGATGGAGGTCGAGGAAGTGGGTATACTCAACGATGGCTTCCGCATACTCTTCTTTTTCGAAGAAGGCCTCGCCTCGCTTCATAATGACGTTGGGGTCGTAGTTTTTCTTGATCCCATCGCCCAAGAAAATCTGCTCGTCGGTGTCGCTCAGAGACTTCTTCGCCGTACCCTGATTCTTCGGCGTGCTGGAGCAGGCGGTCATGACACAGAATGCCGTGATACAGAGGCCGAGTGCCACTGCCATCCTGGGCAAAGCAATCGAGGTGGGGTACAAGCGTGCCATCACTGGCAGAAAATGTAGCAGGCGCTCCGGCTGAATGCAAGGTTTCGACGCCATCAAGTTGACCCATTGTAATACTGAGTCCTATAATCCCGCCGGGACTGCAGCGAGCCATGCGGTGTTCAGACCTATGATACGAACAAGAATCATTGGAACCGGTTCCTACCTGCCTGAGCAGGTGGTGTCGAACCATGAGGTGGGCAGGGCGTTGGCTATCGAGCCGGCGGCCGTTTCTCGCTTGACAGGCATTCAGGAGCGACGCAGGGCTGCTGCGGCTCAAGCGTCTTCTGATCTTGCAGCGGAAGCCGCTCGCCCGGCGCTTGAGGCTGCCGGACTCCAAGCTGCGGAGCTTGGGGCGATCGTGGTCTCGACTACTTCGCCCGATACGGTCTTCCCCTCTACTGCCTGCCATGTTCAGCGAATACTCGGTTGTTCCACGATACCGGCATTCGACGTGGCTGCGTCTTGCTCAGGTTTTCTCTATGGACTGTCGATGGCTGATGCGATGATTCGGAGCGGTCAGATCAAGACGTGTTTGGTGGTGGCAGCGGAAGTGAAGTCTCGCTCCATCGATCCCGTCGATGGCGATACGGCTCTCTTGTTCGGCGATGGGGCCGGCGCGGTGGTGCTTCGAGGTGAGACAGAGACGGGTCAGGTGAGCCAAGGGCTCTTGGGGATCCGTCTCCGATCGGATGGAGCCCAGCACGGCTTGATTACGATTTCCGCAGGCGGATCACGCCGACCGACGACGCCGGACACGATCGAAGCGAAAGATCACACATTGCGGATGCAAGGGGCGCCGGTCTTCCGCCTGGCCGTCAAGCGGTTGGAACAGGCCATCCGCGAGATTGTGAAAGAGTTCGGTGTTGAGCTTCACGATGTTGCGCAGTTGGTGTTGCATCAGGCGAACGGGCGGATTCTCGATCAGCTTACCAAGCGGCTTGGCGTCTCGCCTGAGCGGGTTTGTTCTGTCATCGGACTGTACGGAAATACGTCGTCGGCGTCGTTACCAATCGCGCTCGACTATGCCGTCCGTTCGGGAAGAATTCTCCCCCATGATATCGTCGTGCTGGGAAGTTTTGGCGGCGGCGTGACTTGGGCGACAGGGTTCGTTCGGTGGTAAGGCCGTCTTCTTCATTTGGCTTATCTGGTCTATTTGGTCTGTCTGGTTCAGCCAAACCAACGAGACAAACCAAACTAACAGTCTTCTTCTGCTGGCGGGCTAGCTGACCGGTTGACTGGTTTGTTGAACAGGCAGCCGCACGACAAAACGGCTGCCGGCTGGGGTATTCCCCTCGACCCACACTCGCCCACCCAGACCCTCGGCAATGTGCCTGACGATCGCCAGTCCGAGCCCTGTTCCGCCTAACTCACGCGAGCGAGCCTTATCGACTCGATAGAATCGTTCGAACACGCGTGGGCGATCCATTTCTGGAATGCCCATCCCAGTATCGGTGACGCTGAGTTCCACAGCTGTGACCATCGAAGGCTGTTCGGCATCGTCCGAGACCGGGTGGGCTGCCACGGTGATGATCCCTTTTTCGGGAGTGTATTTGACGGCGTTATCGAGCAGGTTGGATAAGATTTGTATCAGCCGGTCCTCATCGCCGAGCACGGCGGGTAGATCCTCCTCCACGTAGGACGTGAGCCGGTGCCCTTTCTTGTCTGCCAAGGGCTTGATCATGGCCAGTGTCCGTTCGACGATGCTGTGGATATGCAGCGGTTCTCGCTTGAACTGGACCTGGCCGGATTCGATCTTCGACAGCTGGAGGAGGTCTTCGAGAATCAGGTTCAGCCTGTCGCTTTGCTTGAGAATGATGTTGAGGAATTGCGTGTTGGTTTCAGGGTCGTCTTTGGCGCCATCGAGCAAGGCTTCGATGTATCCCTTGATCGAGGTGAGGGGGGTTCTCAGTTCATGAGAGACATTGGCGACGAAATCTTTCCGGATGATCTCCAGACGCCGTAACTCCGTCATGTCGTGAAATACCAGAATCGCGCAGGCATCGTTTTCCCGATCTGATTCGGTCACCGTGGCCTCGATATGAAGACGGCGACCGCTCGGATGAAGAAGAATTTCATCTTCTTCATTCATACGTTTCGTCAGGACCGTTGAGACCAACGCATCCAGCTGTGGATGCCGGAAGACGTCGGAGCAGGGATGGCCTCGCGCTTCCATCCTGGTAATGTCGAACATCCGTTCCAGCGCGGGATTGATTTGCAGCACGCGGCCGCGGCGGTCCAAGACCATCACGCCTTCGACCATCGAAGTCAGCATCGCCAACAGCTGGGACCGATCTTCGGAGAGTTCCTCGATTTTGGTTCTCAGTTGGTCCGTCATGTGGTTGAGGGTGTCGGCCAGCAGGCCGACTTCATCGCGTGATCCGGTTCGAATGCGGACAGGGTGATCGCCCTTCGCCAGTTGCTGTGCGGCGATGGCAATATCCGACAGGGGTTTCATGATGCTGTGAGCGAACCATACACTCAGGGGAACGGCAATCAGGAACGCAATCCCGAAGGCGAGAGCCAAGTCTTGCTGTAACGCGGCAACTTCATGGTCGAGCGCCGCCATCGGCAATCCTAGCCTCAAGAAGACGGCAGGCGTCGTCTGGTTCGGGCCGTTGAGGCCAATAGCCACATACAACGTGCGCTCACCGGTGGTGTGGCTGGTGCGGAGGTCGGTTCCGCGCCCGGTGGCGATGGCTTGCTGTATCTCAGGGCGCGTTCGGTGGTTTTCCAGCGTGGCAAGCTGGTGTTCTGAGACGGCGCTGTCGGCCAACACTCGTCCGTCTGGGGCAATGATGGTCACACGCGCGAGGGCCCGCGCGCTGAGATCACGCACGGCTGCCTGTAATGGTGGGGTCGAAGACACGGCCTCTGATTGCGTCAGAAACGGCTGTAGCCCGTAGGCGACGAGACTGGTTCGGGCCTCCAGGATCTGGCTCGACTGGAGGAGCTTCTGCTGATCGAGGGAGCGAACCACTAATCCTCGGGCAATAAGAAGGCCGCAGGCCAAGACCAACAGCGCTGCAAGTGCGACCTTCCATCGAATGGAAAGGGTCATGCCGAGCGATCCAATTCTTTGAGCTTATACCCCAGAGACTTGACCGAAATAATCGCCTCGTTGAGAGAGGGGAGTTTCTGCTTGAGTCTTCGGATGTGAACGTCGACCGTCCGCGTCGTTCCGTAATATTCGTACCCCCAAACGGTATTGAGGAGGACGTCTCTGGTCAGGACTCTGCCGGGGTTGCGCAAGAGATGTTCGAGCAGGCCGAATTCTTTTGCCGTGAGCGGAACTTCTATCTTCTTGACGGTGACTTCGTGTCGCGCGAGATCCATGACGAGCGTGCCGTAGCGATATTGGGTCGGGCTGTCGTCCGGTTTCCGTTCGAGCCGCCGAAAGAGAGCCTTGATACGGGCAACCAGGGTCTTAGGGCTAAAGGGTTTGGCAACGTAGTCGTCAGCTCCCAACTCCAGACCGATGATAGTGTCCGATTCATCGGCTTTGGCTGTCAACATGATGATGGGGAGCATCGTGGTCTCCGGAACCGATCGAAGGCGCTTGCAGACTTCCAAGCCGTTCATCTCCGGCAGCATGAGGTCGAGGATGACCAAATCGGGCTTCTCGTGTTTGACTTGCCGGAGGCCTTCGGCGCCGGTTGCGGCCGATACGGTGCGAAAGCCTTCTTTCTCCAAATACAATTTGATCAGTTGGAGAATGTCGCGCTCGTCTTCAATGATGAGAACTTTTTTGCTCGCGAGGTTCGACATGGCGGTGGCATGAGCCTACGAGGGCATGAGAACTCTGTCAAGCGAGAGAGAAGGAAAGAGTCTTCCGGGCCAATTCAGTTGACGGCACCCGCCGCTCTGACGTAAGGTGAGTGCCAGTATTCTGTGAACCTGCGATCGAATACGTGGCTTTGTATTGAGGCAAAGAGAGGGAGTGGTTATGAAGATCTATCTCGCCAATCCACGAGGGTTTTGTGCCGGAGTCGATCGGGCTATCGATATCGTCGATCTCTCGCTCAAGAAATACGGGGCGCCGATTTATGTACGACACGAAATTGTCCATAGCCGGCATGTCGTCAACTCCCTTCGCACCAAGGGTGCCGTGTTTGTAGAAGAATTGGGAGAAGTGCCGGAAGGCTCTGTCGTGATCTTCAGTGCCCATGGAGTTGCCAAATCGGTATGGGATGAGGCGAATCGGCGTCGGCTGCATGTGATCGATGCCACCTGTCCGTTGGTCATCAAAGTGCATAACGAGGTCAATCGCGACTATACCCAGGGCTACGATCTTATTCTGATCGGCCATGCAGGCCATCCCGAAGTGATCGGGACGCTCGGACAGATCCCGGATAAGTTTCACCTGGTCTCCTCGGTGGAGGATGTCGAAAAGTTGCAGGTTGAAAATACACACGACCTTTCATACGTCACGCAAACGACGCTGAGTGTGGATGAGTGCCGGGATATTGTCGGTGCGCTACACAAGCGGTTTCCGCACATCAAGGGGCCGCATCAGGAAGATATTTGTTACGCCACGCAGAATCGCCAGAATGCGGTTAAGGAACTCTCCTCGCTGGTGGATGTCATTCTCGTCATTGGCTCCCCGAATAGCTCGAACTCCAACCGTCTCCGTGAGTTGGGGGAACGATGCGGGATTGCATCGTACTTAATCGATGCCGCGTCCGACATCGATCCCAGCTGGCTGACAAATGTGAAAGCGGTTGGGATTACCGCCGGAGCCTCGGCGCCGGAAGTTCTGGTCGAAGAGGTGGTCACATATCTCAAAACGTTTGGGCCGGCGGATGTGGCGGATCTGACCGTGATCGAAGAGGATGTCGAGTTCCTTCTTCCGAAAGAATTGATCACCATCGAGTCATCGGGCAAGTCCGTTGGGGCTCAGGTAGGATAACTCCCATCTCCCGCCACCAACTCCACTCCCAAAGGATTGTGGGTCTCTTCTTTACGCCTACTACAGGCAGTATTTTTCTTTGATTTCCCTCCTAGGCTTGTGCTAGAAAATCAGGCGGTCTATTCGTCTATCTGAATGGGCATGGCGGTTCGTCGAGAAATGCCAGAACATGTCCATTTCGTGAAGCGTCGATTGCTGTAGACGCGCTCATGAACCATGCGGCTCAAGTCCTCTTGAGACGTATTGCTGAAGGAGTCGCCAATGTATTTGAAGTCCCTTGAGATGACGGGATTTAAGTCGTTTGCGGAAGCTCGGATCGAATTTCCCGATGGCGTCACTGCCATCGTGGGGCCGAACGGGAGCGGGAAAAGTAATGTCGTCGACGCGATTCTTTGGGTGCTCGGCGAGCAGAGCACGAAAGCACTCCGTAGCGAGAAGATGGAAGATGTCATCTTTAACGGGACCGAAATGCGGAAGCCTCTCGGCCTGGCCGAAGTGTCGCTCGTCATTAGCGGGCTGGATCGAATCACGGTGGATCCCTTGTCCGGTCTTTCGAGCCAGCTGGCCGAGTATCAAGAGCTGATGATTACGCGCCGGCTATATCGCAACGGTGAGAGCGAGTATCTCATTAATAAGACCGTCTGCCGGTTGAAAGATGTCCGGAGCATTCTGCTGGATACCAGGGCTGGGACAAAGGGACACACCGTCATTGCCCAGGGGCAGATCGATCAGATCCTGAACGCCTCGCCCCACGATCGGCGTGAATTGATCGAGGAAACCGCCGGCATCGTTCGTTACAAGAAACAGAAGGCCGAAGCGCTGCGCAAGTTGGATGCAACGCAACAAAACCTCTTGCGGGTGCGGGACATCGTTGCCGAGGTGAAAAAACAGTTGAATTCCCTCGATCGCCAAGCACGGCAAGCGCGCTCTTTTCAGGCGCTGCACCAAGAGGCTAAGTCGCTGGAGATTCAGTTGCTGACCAACGAATACCGCATGCTCCGAACCACGATCAAGGAGGTGGAAGCGGAGTTGCAGGCGTTAGGAGATGGTGAAGCCGAACGGTCCGCTGAACTTGCGCGTTTCCATGCAGAGCGCGAGCGGGTCAAACTCGCGATGGCCGATGGGAATGAGGCGATTGGGCGACAGCGCGAAGCACTCTCGAAGGTAGAGCAACAACTGGCGCAGGCGCTGACGGCTGCAGAGGTCGAACGTCACCGCAGCGAGCTCTATGAGCAACAGCAGAGCCAGGGAAGGGAAGAACTTGAGCGTCTCACCCAGGAACAGAAGCAGGGCGCGGCGGAAGCCGTAGCCATTGAGGATACGTTGGCTACGCTCGAGCGTGAATGCGCTGAGCGAGAGCAGGTGTTTGCTGCGCTCGATCAAGAGATGAAAGAGTTGGTTCAGCAAAAGACCGCCGCGCTAGCTGAAGAAGAGCGAGGGCGGCGTGGCGTATTGGATCTGGCGGTCTTGGTCGCAAATACCGAGCAAGCTCTGGTGCAATTGTCCGCTCGGATTCAGGAGTCGGCGGACCGTGAAGGCCGATTGTTGCGTGAGCAAGAAGACGTTCAGCGTCAACATGTGACGGCAACAGACACCTGTCAGACGCTTCAGCACACCTGCCACGATGCGGAGCGATTGGTGACCGATCTGCAGCGGCAGCGGCAGGAAGTTGAGGCAGAAAGCGATCGCCTATCGGGTGAATTGACGGAAGCCGATCAGTCGGTGTCTCGACTGTCGGAAGAGCTGGCGGCGGTGGAGTCTCATCTCAAAGCGCTCCAAGGTGTGCTGCAAGAGGACATGGGGTATGGGCGACGAGGCGCCGAAGAGTCGACTGCGCTCAAAGCCTGTCATGGGGTTCGCGATGCGATTGCCGAGTGGTTGGTCGTGCCCTCCGGATGGGACCGCGCTGTGGAAGCGATCCTGGGGGAACGGGTCAGGGGTTGGTTTGTCGACAGTCCTTCCGTAGCGTGCGACGCCATCGAATTTCTCAAAGGGAAAGATCTCGGTCGCGGCGCGTTCATCCCGCAGCACCCTCGATGGACGCCTCGGAGTAAGACCTCTCGTCCCTGGTGGTCTGCGATAGAAGGCATGCCTGGTGTAGTCGGATGCGCCGTCGATTTGATCCCTGTAAATGGTGACCGCGAAGCGGCCCGTGACTATCTCTTCGATCGAATTGTGCTCATCGATACCCTCAAGGATGCTGCGGCAGTGTGGGAACAACAGTCCTACGAGGCGCTGGATGGGCCGATCTTTGTGACGCGCGCCGGGGAAATCTTGGATGCCGCCGGGGTGATCATCGGTGGTCAGACCAGCGAAACGGGAGGTTTGCTGCAACGGCGTCGTGAGGTATTGCAGCTGGACGCCCAGCGTGTCTCGCTGACGAGAGGTCTTGAAGAAGGGAAACAGCGGCGGGAACGACTGTCGGCGCAGGGACAGGAGTTGCGAGAGCAAGGCCGGCAGCTCATGGAATCGCTGCGAGACGCTGAAATGCAAGGGCTCTCGTTGCGGAAGGACGAATCCGGACTTCAGCTTGCGCTGGGAGATCTGACTCGACGGATCGACACATTGATGCATGAGGCGCAACAAGGATCGGCAGAATCGCAGCGGCTCAACCAAGAGCTGCGTTCCGCCGAAGCGCAGCTCGCGCAATGGCTGGCGGAGAAGACCGGCCAGGAAACCGGGCTGAGTCATGTACGTGAACGAGTCGAGCAGGTCGACCAGGGGCTGCAGGGGCTCCAACAACGATATACTGAAGCGCAATTAGTGGCGCAGGAAATCCGGACAACCCGCGAGCACCAGCGTCAGGCCCTCCAGCGGATTCAGCAACAGCAGCACGATACGGAGGCACGTATCGGCACGTTGACGCAGCATGTCGAGGGGCTTACGGCCTTGATCGAACAGAGCCGGGTTGAACGAGAGGGCCAAGAAGCGCGCTGTCGAGAATTTTCCGAATCGGCAATTCAGATCAAAACTCGGCTGGTGGAATTTCAGGAAGAACAAGCGCGAGACATGGCGGCGGCGCATCAGTTCGATGTTCAAATGGAAGATGTCCGCCGCGCAGTATCGGTACTCCGCGAGTCTCGCATGGCGGGAGAGGTTAAGAAGGCGGAAGTTCGGACGCAGTTGGGGACGGTTGAGTCCACGCTCGGTGGTACCTACCAAGTTGATCTTGCGACGCTGCTCGATACGCCGATCGAGGGGGCGGCTTCCGACCGACTGTTTCTTGGAGAGGAGTCGGTCCCGGCAGAGTCGTCGGCATTCTTGATCAGACCGACGCCGTTCTGTATTCTCGACGAAATCGACGCGCCGCTGGATGAAGAGAACATCGGGCGCTTTACCGCTGTCTTGCGTGAACTTTCCGAAGGCGCTCAATTCATGGTCATCACCCACAACAAGCAGACGATGTCCGTGGCAGATTCATTATTCGGGGTCACGATGGAAGAACCGGGCATCTCAAAAATCGTTTCGGTGAAGTTAGGGAGTTTACAACCGGCTTAATGGAACCGATCGGTGAAAACGTCTGTACTTCAGAGGACTTCCATCTCTCAGTTTCTTGACGTCGGAGTCAGGCGTCTGCTATATAGCCCAAGATAGCCAGACCTATGAGCGCAGTGCTTATAAGTCGAGCGGTTACGAGCCATTAAAACGGGGTGAACCGGATCGTCCGCGTTGCCCTACTCACGTACCGTTTTCATCAGGCCGATACGATGAACCTGATTCGAACGCTTCTGGATCGACTCTCTGACAGTCTCTTCGTCTCCGTGTCGGAGAAATTGGAGCTCGCGACCGAGCCGTCCAATGCTCCGCCGTTGCGCCTGGTGTCGGACAAACCCGTGCTCTCGCCGTTGATCGATGCGACAACACGCCGCCCCGCCGGTCATTCGATCGGCCAAGCGGATACGCTCGACGACGCAGTTCGGCGCAGTCAAGCCTGGTTCTTATCCAAACAGCATGTCTCGGAGGGCTACTGGGTTGCAGAACTCGAAGCCGATACGACGCTGACCTCTGAATACCTCATGCTGCGGCGGTTTCTCGATCGGGTCGACCCTGAACGTGAACGCAAGGCGGTGTACTATCTTCGCGCCGTGCAATTGCCGGACGGCGGCTGGCCGATTTTCTATGGAGGGCCCTCGGAAATCAGCGCCTCCGTGAAAGCCTATTTCGCCTTGAAGTTGAGCGGTGTGTCCGCAGACGAGGCGTTCATGCTTCGGGCTCGTGACCGTATTCTGGCAATGGGCGGTGTTGTCTCCGCGAATGTCTTCACCAAGATCACGCTGGCCCTGTTCGAGCAGTACGACTGGAACGGTGTCCCGAGCATGCCACCGGAGATCATGCTCCTGCCGAAGCGGTTCTATTTCAGCATCTATGCCATTTCCTATTGGTCTCGTACTGTCTTGATCCCCTTGCTCGTGGTGTTCGCGAACCAGCCGGTGTGCCGTATTCCTCGAGAACAGGGTATCGATGAGCTTTATCTTGTGCCCAGATCGCAGATTCATTATCGGGACGTGCCGCCTTTTAATAAGGAGCAACGGTGGTTCACGCCGCATAATTTCTTTGTCCAGTTGGACCGAGTCCTGAAGCTGTACGACCGAATGCCGTTGAGTTGGTTACGGGAAAAGGCCTTGCAAAAGGCCGCGACGTGGATGTTGGAACATATGAAGGGGAGCGGTGGGCTGGGAGCGATTTATCCTGCCATGGCAAATTCTATCGTGGCCCTTCGCTGTCTCGGCTACCAGGTCGACGACCCCTTGGTGAGAAAGGCATTTCAGGAAATTGAAGCGCTGGAAGTCTATAGCACGGTCTCGATCGGGGATCAGCGTGTCGAGGCGCTGCATCTTCAGCCTTGCCATTCTCCAATTTGGGATACGGCGCTGCTGATGAACGCCCTCGTCGAAGCCGGGATGCCGCAGGATCATCCATCTCTCCAGAAAGCCAGCGCATATTTGGTGTCGCGCCAAACAAAAGCGGTCGGCGATTGGAAGTTCTCCTCTCCCAATGCGGAACCGGGGGGCTGGTATTTCCAGTTCGAGAACGAGTTTTATCCCGATGTAGACGATTCAGCGGTTGTGCTGATGGCGCTGGCGAAAGTTCGGATGACACCGACGATTGATTTACAAGAATCAATCCAGCGGGGGATGAATTGGGTGCTCGCCATGCAAGGATCCGATGGCGGATGGGGCGCGTACGACAAGGATAACAACCGTATCGTCTTCAACTATATTCCATTTGCCGATCACCATGCCTTACTCGATCCCAGCACAGCGGACTTGACCGGACGTTGTCTCGAGATGCTCGCCGCGTTGGGTTACGATCAGACGCATCCCGCTGTGGCCCCAGCCCTCCGATTCCTCAAGCGGGAGCAAGAGGCCGATGGGAGTTGGTATGGTCGGTGGGGCGTTAATTATATTTATGGCACATGGTCTGTTCTCGCCGGTCTCCGCGCGATCGGCATGGATCTCTCGGACCCCTCTATTCACCGTGCAGTGGCCTGGCTTGAGTCGAAGCAGAACCCCGATGGCGGATGGGGCGAGTCGTGTTTATCGTACGGCGATCCGGCGTGGAGTGGGAAAGGAGACAGTACACCTTCTCAAACCGCCTGGGCTATTATGGGGCTCATGTCGGCAGGGATGGCAGACGGCTTCAGCGTCGCTCGTGGCGTTCAGTATCTTCTCCGTCACCAAATGAAAGATGGGTCGTGGGAAGAGGTTCGCCATACCGGTACGGGATTTCCTCGGGTGTTCTATCTCCGCTACCATTGGTACTGTCAGTACTTTCCGTTGTGGGCCTTGGCCATGTATCGGAATCTACGGACGCGCGGGAAGATGCGGGCCGACGAAGTACGTCAACAAGTATTCACGTCCGGTTGTCATCGAGCCGACCATTGAACGGTTCTCCGGCGTCGTCTCATGGCGCCTGGCAATCCCCTTCTGGATCTTCAGTGAATCCCATCGCCATTTTTGCCGCGACTCGCCGGGAACTCCAAGCTGTTCGGCGTGGGCTCGCAACCGATCGCGATGCAACCGTCGATGGAGTTCGTTGCCGCATCGGTCAGCTGGGAGACCGCACCTATTGGCTCATTCAAACCGGCGTCGGTCCCATTGCTGCAGACGCGGTTGCGAGAAAGGTCTTGCAGGCGCAGCCCATGTCGCTGGTCATCTCCACAGGTTTTGCCTGCGCGCTTGTCCCGGCTCAAGTGGGGGACCTTATTATCGGCACAGCCGTGTCTTCTGTGCAGGGGGAGAGAACCTGGACGATGAAGCATGATCGTGTGCTCTGCGACGGGTCTGTCCGAGCCGGTCTTCTCATCGTGGCACAGGGTGCGGGGTTAGTCGCGCGGGTTGGAACAGTCGTGTCGTCGGGGACCATCGTGTGGCAAGCTGAGGAAAAGCGTCGGCTGCGCGGTCTGACCGACGCGACCGGGCTTGATATGGAAAGTGCGGCGCTGGCGGCAGTGGCGATGGAGCGAGGTCTGCCGATGGCGATCGTGCGGACCGTGTCCGATCTGGCGGATGAAGACCTCCCTCTTGACTTCAATCTGTTTCTCAGGCCCACTGGCTGGATAAAAGGCATGCAGGCACTCATTGGACACCCGTCCAGTTTCGCAGGGCTGAATCGGTTACGAAGGCAGAGCCGGGTGGCGGGAGATCGGTTGGCAGAATGGTTTCAGTGCTATGTGGAGACAGACAGTGAATCGTTTCGATCGTCCGGGTAATCGATGACGAGCGTGATTGGACAGCTGGGCGCGTGGGCCGTCCTGCGCGTGCATGAGATGGGCCGCATGCTTTTATTTGTCCTGTCGGCGTGTGCCTGGCTGGCGCGACCTCCCTTTCGATTCCATCAAATCATGAAACAGCTCCACTTTATCGGGTATCGATCCACGTTTGTCGTCGTGCTGACAGCCGGCTTTACGGGAATGGTGCTGGCGCTTCAGGGCTATTACAGTTTACGGAAGTTCGGCTCCGAGGGGTTGCTGGGCGCTGCGGTGGCGTTAAGCATGATCCGAGAGTTGGGGCCGGTATTGGCGGCCTTGATGGTGACCGCGCGGGCTGGATCAGCGATGACTGCCGAAATCGGCATCATGCGGATTACGGAACAGATCGACGCGCTTGATACCATGGCGATCAATCCGCTGCAATATTTGATTTCGCCGAAACTCGTGGCAGGCGTACTCGGGGTTCCATTGCTGGTTGCCATCTTCGATGTGGTCGGTATCTATGGCGGCTCACTTGTCGGTGTGGACTTATTGGGGGTGAGCCAAGGGGCCTATTGGAATTCGGTCGAATCGGCTGTGGAATGGAAAGACGTCTATGGCGGCCTTCTTAAGTCGATCAGCTTTGGACTGATCGTCAGCTGGGTCTGCTGTTATAAAGGGTTCTATACGAGACAGAGCGCCGAAGGACTTGGGAGCGCGACGACGGAGGCGGTGGTCTTATCTTCGGTGCTCATTCTTGTCGGGGACTATTTTCTCACGTCGGTGTTGCTGTAGCACCTATGATCAGGCTGGTCGGTGTCGAAAAAAAATTTGCTGATCAGCCGGTCTTGCAGGGGGTCGATCTTACGATCCCTGTCGGCAAGTTGACGACCATCATCGGTGGCAGTGGATCGGGAAAGAGCGTCCTCCTCAAGCACATAATCGGGCTTCTGCAACCGGATCGTGGTGAGGTATGGGTTGACGATGTGGAGATCTCCCGTCTGTCAGGTACGCGCTTGAACGATGTACGGAAACGGTTTGCGATGCTCTTTCAAGGCGCTGCGTTGTTCGACTCGCTTTCGGTCTTCGAAAATGTGGCGTTTCCGTTGCGTGAGAAGTTGCGCATGAAGGGGCCGGAGGTGGGGCAACGGGTCGAAGAGAAGCTGAAGGAAGTTGGATTGTCGGGGATGGGACATAAGTTTCCTGCCGAATTGAGCGGTGGTATGCGAAAAAGGGCCGGCTTGGCGCGCGCATTGGTCATGGAGCCGGAGATTATCCTCTTCGATGAGCCGACGACGGGGTTAGACCCGTTGCTGGCGAAGTCGATTCACGATTTAATCGTCGCGATGCAGCGGCGATTTGGTTTTACGGCGATCATGGTTAGCCACGAAATCCCGGAGATCTTCGGGATTTCCGATTGGGTGGCGATGCTTCGGAAAGGCAAGATTGTGTTGATGGCCACGGCTGCTGAGTTTCAGCGGACGACCGATCCGGACATTCAAGAATTCATTTCAGTCGGTGGGACTGTGGCGTTACCCGGACCGCTTGCCGGCTGAGAGGAGAGTATCAAGAATGGAAAAAACCAAGTTAGAGCTGGTGGTCGGTGCGTTCGTGCTTGTCGGCCTGGTCTGTCTCGCCTATCTCTCGGTCAAGCTTGGGAAACTCGAGTTGATCGGGGGGAACGTCTATGAAGTCGAGGCGCAATTCAACAGCGCCTCGGGGCTCAAGCCGGGATCGGCGATCGAGATCGCCGGCGTCGAAGTTGGCAGGGTCCGAGGGATTACGCTCAATCAGGATCGTGCGATGGTGAAACTGGCGGTCAATGACACCATCAAGCTCTATACCGATACTATTGCATCGATTAAGACGCGGGGCATTATCGGTGAAAAGTTCTTGGCCTTGTCTCCGGGAGGAGGAGGCGATCCGCTCAAGCCGGGAGATACGATACGCGATACCGAATCGGGCCTCGATCTTGAGGAGTTGGTGAGTCAGTTTGTTCATGGTAACGTGAAGTAATGGACTGACCGAGCAACGCATGCCGGTGCATTCAAGGAGAGGACATATGGAGATTCAGGGATCTGCCGTTACGCAAGAGCAGAGATGGTATTGGTGGAGAATCGTGTGTGGAGTCGTGTGCCTGCTGTTGCTGCTTGGTGGGGTTGCTGCTCAGTCGGCGGTGGCTGGTGGCGCGACCGATGCCATGAAAAGCACCGTCGACGAGGTGTTGAGAATCATTCAAGACAAAGAATTGAAACAGCCTGGGAGAGCTGATGAACGCCGGCAACGATTGGAACAGGTTGTCGGAGATCGGTTCGATTATCAGGAAATGTCGAGACGGTCGCTGGGAGCCCCGTGGAGTACGCTGTCGGACAAAGACAAGGATGAATTTGTCGCCTTGTTCAGGACACTCTTAACTAATTCCTACGCCGACAAGATCGAAAGCTATTCCGGAGAAGGGGTGCAGTATCTCAATGAACGGACAGAGAAAGACTATGCCGAAGTCAGGACAAAAGTGCTGACCGGCAAGGTCGAAATTCCGCTGGACTACCGGCTGCTCAACAAGGGCGCCGATTGGCGGGTCTACGACGTGGTGGTGGACGGCGTCAGTTTAGTGAACAATTACCGCGGGCAATTCTCGAAGATCCTCCGTACCTCGACGTTCGCCGACTTGGTGGATCAGCTTCGTAAGAAATCGGATAAGATTAAAGCCCCATAACTCCCTCCATGAATTCCATGCCCAGCCCGCGCGGCCTCGTTGTCGTGGCCCTCGTGTTTCTTGCGGTGAGCTTTCTTGCGGCGCCTAAGCATGCAGGAGCCGGCGTCGAATATTTCCCGGTTCCTGCCGTGTCTACCAGCAAGAACGATGGGAACGATGCCGGGTTGATCGTTCCCATTCTCAAAAGCGATCCCGATGGCGAGCTCAGATATCTCCTTGCCCCGATGGTCATTCATAATTCCATCGTCGGAACGCGCGCGGCGATCAACTTGTTTCAATATGAGCCAGGGGGACGAGAGATTCGATTCATTGTATCGGCTGCGGAAAAAATCGAGCGCAAAGTGTTGTTCAGTTACTCCGATCCTGCGTTCAGTCAGGGGCGCTACGCCTTGAACTTTAGCGCTACATTTTTCAAAAATGCCACCGCTCGGTTTTTCGGCTTAGGGGAATCGACAACACAGGCAGCGGAAACAAACTATACGGCGCGAGAAGGGCGGGTCAATTGGCGATTTGGGGTTCATGTGAATGAGGTGACGCAAATCTCCGTCGGTCAGCGGTTTCGTCAAGTCAGTTTGCAGCAGGGCGCGACGGATCTTCCGTTCACGGGTACTCAGTTCTCCTCCGTCGATGGCGTTCAAGGCGAGACGCTCATTTTTGGAAACCGGGCGACGTTCCACTACGACACGCGCAACAGCCTGGTCTCGCCGACCGATGGGATGGCCGTGACGGCATATGCGGAGGTGAATCAGAATATCCGCAACGGCGATCATCCCGTCTACTCGCGCTATGAACTTGAGATCAAGAAGTTGCTGCCGAGTGAATCCAAGCGCGCGATTCTTGTCATGCGGGCGAACCTCCAAGCCACCATCGGAGATCAGGTGCCGTTCTTCGAGCAAAGTTCGCTAGGAGGGCAGAATAATCTCCGTGGTTATGGTGTCGACCGTTTTATCGATAAGAATCTCCTTTCCTGGAGTATCGAAGAACGCATTCATCTGGTGCGAACGAAAATCGCGGGAGTGACGGCGGATTTTGAGATGGCGCCGTTCTTGGACACAGGGCAGGTCTTCAATAGTTTTAGCGACGTCTCCTTTAAGGGCTATCGCATGACTCCGGGCATCGGGTTCCGCGGGCTCGTAAAGCCCAATGTCGTCGGGCGGATCGACTATGGCTATAGCCGGGAAGGTGGCGCGATCTTTGCCGGGCTGGACTTCCCGTACTGATGGATGGGTACAGCAGGTACGCTCCCCGCCTCTTGAGGGATAGCCAAACGTCGCTTTTCGCACTATCCTGCCCAGAATATGTTGGTTTTTCTGAAGCACCAGATCTGCTGGGACAGTCCGGAGTGTACCATTCATTGCCTGCTCACAAAGGTCAGCAGGCGGCGTGAGGCGGATGCGCGTGTCATCGAAAGCGTAGCGACGGGGTTAAACGCACTACCCCTGACTACTTGGGAGCAGGAGTAGTTGTGAACGTCCGATTATCGGTGGCGGTGTATCGAGTAGTCTTCGCCGCATTCTTCCTCTCCATTTTCCTCAAGCCTGCACTGGTTAGGGCCGAGGGGTTTGGCCCATTCCCTGTCAGAAACTTCCAGCCTTTTCAGCAGTTGGTGTTGAGTGTTCCTGGCGATCGCGCGGCTGTTGTGAGGCCAGGTACGGTGGATGTGCGGTTGGAACTTGCCGAGACGGCCAGCATTTATAACGATGCGACGCCGTCGATCAACGTGGCCGTAAAATTTGAAACGCTCAGATCCGGACTCTTTCTTCGCTATGGCGCCACTGAGAAATTGGAGCTCGGACTGGAAGTGCCGGTGCTTTATCGGTATCAGGGATTTATGAATGGAGCCATTACAGCGGTCGAACGGGCCACCACTGGCTTGAATCCGGCACAAGCGGCATTCAGCAATACCAACTTTTTATTCAACGTGACTCGAAACAGACAAACGATCATGGATGGAGGTCCTGGAGCGATGGGGCTGGGGGACACGACGCTGATGAGCAAGTATCAACTGTTAACGGAAGGTGCAGTGATGCCGGCTGTGTCGCTCCGCGGCGCAGTGAAATTGCCGACAGGGGATCAGCCAGGCTTTTTCGGAAGCGGTAGCCCTGATTTCGGATTGGGTCTCGCAGCTGAGAAGCTTGTGGCCGGTCGATGGTTACTCTACGCTAATATGACGGGAGTGGTTCCGACCGGTACCATAGCAGGCTTTGGCCTACGACCTACGTTTTCCGGGCTTGCCGCTGTCGAATATCTCTGGTCGGAGAACCTGTCGATCACCACCCATTTTAACTACTATTCATCGCCCTTTTCCGGGACCGGCTCACCGGTATTGGACCAAAGTGTGACAGAGTCAGTCCTGGGATTCAGCTATCGTGTGGCTCCGCAATTCCTGTGGCAAGTGTACGGAGTCGAGAATCTCGACTTTATTACCGGGAGTGCCGCAGACTTCACCCTTTCAACACTGTTCACCTATCGGTTCGAATCAGACTCACGCCGCTAGTGAGTGGCATTGCACTGGCTAACCCCTTGACATCATGGGGCTCCCGTGTAAAACTCATCTCCATTGAGTGTTTACACTGCCACAGGGCTTCGCCAGTGCTTATCTGCGCCCAGCTCATTCTCGTTATTTAGGCGTACGCATTGACGCAAAGGAGCAATCGCTATGTCAATTTTGAAGACCATTAAAGATCCGGCCGATTTGAAACGGCTGTCACCGGAGCAGTTTCCCGCCTTATGCCAGGAGTTGCGGGAACAGATCATCGGCGTGGTATCCAACGTCGGTGGGCATCTTGCTTCAAACCTGGGAGTGATTGAGCTCACGGTGGCGTTGCACTACCTGCTCAATTCTCCAAAAGATAAGATCGTGTGGGATACGAGCAATCAAGCCTATGCGCATAAACTTCTCACTGGGCGCCGCGAGCAGTTTCATACGCTTCGGCAGTACGGAGGATTGAGCGGGTTCACCAAACGCGAAGAGAGTGCCTACGATACGTTCAATGCAGGTCACGCGGGAACCGGCGTATCCGCAGCGTACGGGATGGTCGAGGCGCGTGAGCAGTTGAAGCAGCGACACAAGGTTGTCTGCGTCGTCGGCGATGGGGCTATGACGGCCGGCATGACGCTGGAAGGTTTGCACCATGCCGGTGGGTTGGGGAAAGATTTCCTGGTCATTCTGAACGACAATCAAATGTCCATCTCGAAGAACGTGGGGGCCATTTCCTCCTATCTGAATCGAACCTTCACCGGTGAGTTTTACGCCAAGATGCGGGAGGAAACAGGGCAACTGTTGGGGAAAATTCCGCATATTGGATCGGATGTGCAGAAGTGGGCTCGCCGGGCTGAAGAGTTGGCCAAGGGCGCGATCCTTCCAGGGCTGCTTTTTGAAGAGCTTGGTTTCAGGTATGCGGGGCCGATCGACGGCCATAACTTCGAGCATCTGCTGCCGACTTTGGACAACGTGCTGAAGATGAAGGGGCCGGTGTTGCTCCATGTCATTACGAAAAAAGGGCTGGGCTATGAGCCGGCGGTGAAGAATCCGGTCTGGTTCCACGCGTGCCCGCCTTTTGTCAGAGAAACAGGAGCCCCGGCGAAGAAAGCCGCGCGGCCATCCTATACGCAGATCGCGATCGAGTCGTTGGTCAAGCTAGCTCGAGCGGACAAGCGCATCGTCGCGATTACGGCTGCGATGTGTGAAGGGACCGGCCTCAATATTTTCGAAAAAGAGTTTCCCGATCGGATCTACGACGTGGGGATTGCTGAGCAGCACGCGGTGACATTCGCGGCTGGGCTGGCGACGCAGGGGCTTCGTCCAGTGGTGGCGATGTACGCCACATTTTTGCAGCGCGCCTACGACCAGGTTGTGCACGATGTCGCGACGCAAAACCTGCCGGTCACTTTCTGTATCGATCGCGGGGGGCTGGTCGCGGAAGACGGGACGACACACCACGGCGCATTCGATTTTGCGTTTCTGCGCCATGTGCCGAATATGGCCGTTATGGCGCCGAAGGATGAAAATGAGTTGCAGCATATGATGAAAACCTGTGTCCAGTATGACGGACCCGCCTCGGTGCGGTATCCGCGCGGGTTGAGCTTGGGCGTGACGATGGATCAGGAGGCGAAGGCCTTACCGATCGGCAAGGGCGAACTGTTGCGCGATGGGACAGACGTGGCGATCGTCGCCATCGGTGTGCCGGTCTCGCATGCGGTCGCAGTCGCAAAACGGCTCGATGAAGAGGGTATTTCCACGATCCGATGATAAGGAAGGGCGGTGTCAACAATCAGTCCCGTGGCACTGTTGTGTGAGAAGACGAGGATTTTTCTGCAATCTCGTCATGCTGCACCGAACGCTAGGGGGCATTCGTTCCACGATGACCGCTATCGGCCAAGTGCGGAAGTTCGGCGCCGAAATTTCACCGCCATAAAGCGGTCCTCAGCCCTGCAGCATTAACGCGTCAAATGAGCCGCGCGCCTCGGCGACATGGTCGCACGGAACGATGGCGCGTCGGCCTCCATTTGGTTGTTAGCCATCCGCCAGTTCAGCACGGCGAATCCTCAACACCTGGTTGCCGCCCCGCTGGAACTCGTACGACACCCGCTCAATCGACACGCTGTAGCCTGCTGCGCGCAGCAGCTCGACACTTCCTTCAACGTGGGGCGAGACCGCGCCGCCCAAGGCAAGCAACGGAAACACCCGAACTTCCCGCGCCACTCGACACAGCTCTCGCAGCGAAGCCTGATGGAACGCCTCGTCCAACTGGCGGCTGTACAAGAACAGAAAGTGCGAACACAGGGCTAGGTCGAACTCGCCGTCTCGGAACGGAAGAGAGGGCAACTCCGCGTCCACGTATCGCCCCGCTACGACGCCAGCCTGGTAATCGTCCAAGAACGCTTGCATGGCGGCCATGCGTACCCGCCCAAGTTCCTCGACCGATGTGATGGCTTCCCACACGAACTCATGCTGGTTCTGCCTGGTCTGGTCGATGACCTGTTCGTAGGTGTCGGCGATACGTGCCTCAAGTTCGGCTCCGCCAAATCTGTAGATCGGATCGCACGACACCACGGACGCGCCCCTGCGTGTGGCTTCAGCATTGAAGCTGGCAGGCCCATCCCCACAGCCCAGGACCCGGCCCGCCATGTCCGCGTCGGTTATCTCAAACATGGCGGAGTATTCCTCGAACGAACGGCCCCACGGAACGACCTGGTCTAAGGTGAACATATCGTCTCTGTTGTGTGGCTAACGCTTTGTTAGGCCTTCTTTCGGCCGATGAACTGCACGACCGAGGCCACGCCGGTATGGTAAGTGCCCTCACAGACTTCCCGCTCAAGTTCACGAAGTAGAATTGGCTCACAGTTTGGGAACTCCCGTTCAATCTTGGCCCGCGTCATAAGCATGTCTGAATCTTTGGGGCCTCCTGTATCACGGGCAAGTTGATTTTCCGAGTACGCCTCAAGAAGGATGAGGCCGCCGGGTCTCAGGCACCGCGCTACCAGTGGGTAGAGCTTCTCTCGAACTGCACTAGGCAAATGCGCCGAAATGGAGACAACCGATCCGTAGTGATTCGCTTCCGGTTCATACATTCCGAGATCGACGACCTCTGTTTGGATTTCAACTCCCTTTGAACGCGCCAAAGCTTGTGCCTTGGCAAGTCCGACATCGGATCCATCAACACCGTGTACTTTCAACCCCAACGAGGCGAGAAAAACGGCGTTTCGGCCCTCGCCCTCGGCCAAAGATAGTACAGGCCCACTTAGCATCTCTGCATGTTCCGCAAGAAACGAATTGGGCTCGGTGCCGTAGATATATTTGTCTACGGTGTAGCGTTCATTCCACACAGGTCCTCCGAAGGCCTGACGGCTCCGCGGATCAGCGGCATCCGCGGAGCCGATGAGTCGACGCAAAGCGTCAGCTTAACAATGTTTAGGCGGATCCATATAGGAACCGGATCTGCCATTTTCTATCCGCGTAACACACATTCAATGATCGTGAACAATATCCCCTAATCGACGGTGGTGCAAATGGCTGCTTTTCAATTCGGTTATCGACCGGTTTGGATCGGATTCCGACGGTAGCAGAACGGCCAGGAGCGGACGTTCGGGCTCGAATCTCCAGCCAAGGCAGCAGGAAAAGCCTAAATTCACAACCGAGCGCCAGCTCGCCCCGCAAATCTCCGGGTTCCCATGGGAGAGTCGCGGGTATAAACTAGGTGCGTCATGACCCGCCTATCAAAAAAGACCGCTAAACGAGGGAAGAGGCCCGCGAAGCAGATTAAGAAGAAGGCCGTGAGATCGAGCACAACGAGATCGACAGCGGGGCCTGGATTCACCTTTGAGGATCAGGTCGCTGCCTGGCTTCTCCTAAAAGTGCTTACCGGTCAGCCGCTCCCTGGCATTGAGGGCATTGGGACACGGCTCCAAATGCAAGTCGAATCACTTGGCTGGGCCATTGACGACATCTTGTTGACGACAATGGAGTCGCCTGACGATCAGCGGCACCTTGCGATGTCCTGCAAAAGCAACGTGCAAGTGACCGCCTCGCGTTTGCCTGCCGACTTCGTGACGCGTTGCTGGAAGCAGTGGACTCAAGCTAATCCAAATCCTATGCAGCGTGGCAAGGATCGCCTGATGCTGGTGACGCGGGGTAGAAACAACGCGTTCATGGCAACCTGGAGCGAGTTGAAAGACGCCGCGCCGGGCGCGGATATCGCGCTTGCGGTTGGCCGTATGACGGCGACAGCTAAGCATCGCAAGATATTTGAGAGCGTGAAGGCCCCCGCTAGGGATGCTGGTATTGAGGCGACCGACAGAGATGCAGTGGCGATGATCAACAGCATGGAGGTGATGCCACTCGACTTCCAAATTGCCGGCTCCGAACACGAAAAGGCCGCCATTGCGCAGTCGCGCAAGCTGTTAGTCGATGGCAGTCTCAAGGAGGGCAAGCGGCTGTGGAGCGAACTTGTTGCACAGGCCAAGAATGTTCGACTTGGCTCGGGAACGTTGGACATCCCTGACTTATGGCGACAGCTTCGGCGCAAGTACCCGCTCAAGCATCATCCCGACTACGAAGCCTCATGGCAGAAGCTTTGTGCTCTGACGCATGACTATAAGGGTACGGTAGAGACGGCGCTGCCATCCGGCCTTTCTCTCGATCGAAAGGGTGAGATCGACGAGCTACTGAAGCGAATAACCAGCGACACAGTGTGTATCGTGTTCGGAGAGTCGGGCATCGGCAAGTCGGCGCTTGTAAAGACGATGCTGGATGAGCGCTTCCCCAAAGCTGCTCAGGTATGGTTTGGGCCTACCACTCTTGATCTGGCTCTAAACGAAACAGCGAGAACAAACCTCGGTATCAATCAGCCCCTGGTCGATATACTAGATGCTACCGCCCGCACAGACAATTTCCTTGTCATCGACGCTGCCGAACGGTTGGCACACGAATGTGCATTGAAATCCAAGGCGCTGATCGAGTCATTGAAACAGCGAAACGCATCGGAGGC
>SWDN01000011.1:232482-286180 GCA_005116775.1 Nitrospira sp. | reverse complement strand
TTCCATGAAGCGGACGAAGGGAATCGGTCCGTTTTTGATGATCTCGGATGAAATAGCGGCGATGAGTTCAGGATGCCCGGTTGTCACAAGCAACTCCTCTTATCCCATCGACAACAAAAGAAAAATGAGATCACAGGCCGAGAAGACACCCCGCCCTTCCCCCTTGAAGGGCCAAAAGAGGGGTGAAAGTGGCGTAGATTAGCCTCGAAATCGCTGCTAAGTCAAGGCGAAGATACTGGAAACTCAGGCAAATCCCCCTCTTCGAGGGGGTAGGGAATGGAGGCTGATGATCTTCTGTGCTCGCAGAACGCGCACGATAAAGCGGTGCTCGTCCGATGCGCGCAGTAGAAGATCAATCAGCCCCTATCCCTGAAGAAAAACGAGCGAGCGTGGAAGGATCATTTTGTATATCGATTGACCGATTTTCGATCCGGCGGTAACGTCAGGCTACCGAAGGAGAGATGATGCTGAAGCGCACTTTGATACTCTTGACCTTCATCCTTGCCCAAGCCGGCTGCACCTTTTACGAAGAGCATGGGTCCTATCAACCCAGTCCCTTCGTTCCTGAAGCCGTCCAACATTACGAGCGGCTCAAGCGCGACCTGTTGCAACTCGAAGACCTGAAGGTCGGCGAGGGTCCCGTCGCCGCCGCCGGACGCAAGGTGATTGCGGAGATCGTTGTCCGATACAGCGATGGCTCCCTCGTCTACGAGGGCCCCGCCATTACCTACTGGGGTATGATAGGAGATCTCTCTATCCACAATAACGTTCGAGAACGGGGTTTGCTGTCCACTCAGCAACTGGGTATTGTCTGGGGTTTGAACGGCATGGCCGTCGGAGGAAAGCGTCGTATCGTCGTCTCCCCCAACCTGGTTTGTTACGAAGGCGCTGTCGGCGAGTCCCTCGACAAGGGGGCTAATCCCAACGGTAGGTGCGGCTTGGTTTATGGAGAGAGAGACCTCGTCAAAGTTCGCAAGGAGCAGCTGACCGTTGAAGCTACCCTCACCGCTTCCTGCACTCCCATCTTCCTGCGGATTCCCCTGATTTACAGCGGACAATTCCGCTGTCGGGACTCCGACGCTCCCAAACGCAAGTCCGGTGATCCCATTTGGCGCTTCTACCATGCCGCTTCATCCAAGCCGTAAGGGCTTCTTGCCCTTCCACTTCATCTAGCCAGCTCGATTGGTTCTGGTTTCGCGAGCAGCCACGATCTTCTTATTTTTACTTTCTCTTTCCGGCTCAGCTGGAAGGGATGTGGACTGAGGCGGTCCATTTTCTTCCACACCTCAACAAGGCTCGCTGCGCCTTTTCTCGCGACCTATGCGGCAATTCGGACACCGTTCTGTCGAACCACTGCGGCTCGCCCTTGGCGAGTGATGCCGATGTCTGAAGTTCCGTCCCGCAACGCGTAGGACGGAACAAGTTTCGGCATTTCATCTGCAACCACTCCGACCACAACGGCCGCTATGCGTTTAATCAACAGCCCTATATCGGTCTCTGGAATCTCAGCTGTTTGGCTCAGGCGCTGCTCCCCTTGGCCTCAAAGGACGTGTTGAAAGCTGCACTCGATCGCTATACTCCCCTCTGCGAAGGCCGCTACATGGAGTTGATGCGGGCCAAGTTCGGATTCATCGAGACGAAGGAGGAGGATGCATCGCTGATCCAGGACCTCTTGGCGCTCATGCACCTGCACCATGTCGATTACACGAATTTCTTTCGAGCGTTGGGGCTGTTCCAGACTGGAACCGAGTCGCTGAATGAGCCGCTCCGCGACTTCTTCCTGGATCGTGAATCATTCGACCAGTGGGCTCGTCGGTACAAGGAGCGGCTGTGCGAAGAGGGGAGTCGAGACGACGACCGCCTGGTCCGCATGAACCGCGTTAATCCCAAGTACGTGCTCCGCAACTACTTGGCGCAGACCGCTATCGAGAAGGCTCAGCAGAAGGACTTCTCCGAGATTGATCGGTTGCTCACGCTGCTGCAAAACCCCTACAGTGACCAGCCAGGCATGGACGTCTACGCAGCCCCGCCTCCCAACTGGGGCAAGCATTTATCAGTCAGCTGCTCATCGTAACTACCTGTCAACCCACCCTTCGGGGGGGGTTGCTTCGGAAAGTCGCAATAAACGACGATGATGCATCTCCTGTGAATTTGGACTGTTGCCGAACCCTCGCACGGTAGGCTCTGAAAGAAAGCAAACTTTCCCCCAATCAATATGAACGGATGGAATCAATCGTTGAGTCGATTTGTTGCCTGCGCCATTCTTGTGCTTGGTCTGGCCTCCTGTAGTGGAGGCGGGTCTGATGGAGGCGGGATCACGACTCCCCCTGCGCCTCCTGCTGGGTCTGTGACCGTCACCGGCACGGTATCGGGGACGGTCATTAAAATCCTCAATGCTGAGACCAATACAGTCATTCGTCAGTTTGATACAGCAACACTGAATCAAGCGCCTCCATTCGTCTTTACGCTGAACGATGTTCCGGTAGGGACCAAGGTAAGACTTTTCTTCATCACTGGAGGAGCGGTCTACCCTCTGCATTTTGGAAGTCCTCTGACAAACGTCTTTAGGTTTACGTCTGCGGGCACGGTGAATCTTGGTACCGTAGAGACAGCGAATAATCAGGCCGTCCTTCCAAACCCGCCGAATGCTGGCGTTGAATTTGAGCCTCCTGTTTCCGATTTCCCCTCCCCTCCAGGTGTTACTCCACTTCCCCCAGCTGTGACCGTAGCGATTCCAGTCAATAATGCGACGGTGCCTTCCGGTCCTGTTGATATTACATTCGACCTCCAACACGTAACGATTGGAGATCAGAATCACGATCATTTGCACTTCCGTGTTGATTCCGATCAGAACCCCTATGAATTTGTAAATGGGTCACCGGTTGGACAGATTCTCTACAATGACTCACCGGCGGTGAACGCCCGATGGATAAGCAGCACCAAATTCCTCCTACTGAATTTGTCGTCAGCGCAGCATATCGTAACTCTGGAATTGGCCACGGCGTCACATACCCCTTTTGTTAATTCACAAGCGAGCACGTTGGTTCAATTCACAGTAGACCAGCCACCACCAAATCCTCCTTCCACAGTCACGGTTACAAGCCCAACTCCTGCCCAAGTGTTCCCGTTTGGACCGGTGGGCGTGACGTTTGCCGTTTCACATTTTACAGTCCAAGGGCAGGGCCAACCACAACTCCACTTCTATGTAGATACAGACCCGAACGTCTATCAATTTTTGAATGGCCCAACGAACCAGGTCTGGTACAACGGTGCACCTACTACATCCGTTCTGCGCACGAACACGAACATATTCCAGTTTCTATCGCTTTCTGAAGGAGCCCATTCTGTTCGATTTGTTCTCGCGAACGGGGATAGCGTTGCAACGGAACTAACTAATACCGAAGCTACCGCAGTCGTCTCATTCACGATCAATGCGCCAATCGGTGGGAGTCCATCCCTGACGGTCAATAGTCTCGGTACCACTCCGCTATCTCCCGGGCCGGCGCTTGTCACGTTCACCATTCAAAATTCTCCCGTTACGACCTCGGCTCAGCCACGGATGCACTTCTATGTCGACAATGACACAACTGTGCACAGGTTCTACGATGGACAAGGAATTACCGAAGATGGCAGTACGAGCGGGGTTCGTTATCAGAACGTGCATACGCACTTCGTGCATTGGAAGTCTGGAAATTCGATTCAGCTCAATGCTCTGGCATCCGGTGCTCACAATATCCGGTTCGTTTTGGTCGATCAGTCGGGAGTCGAGTTGACCGCCACGACACAGACGCTGACCTTCACGGTCTCGCCGGGAACCGGCGGAGCGTTCTCGTTGCAAGTAGTCGTCGGCAATCTGAACTCCCCGGTCCCGATGGCGACGGCTCCGGACGGGCGCATTTTTGTCGGCGAGCTGTCTACCGGCAACATCCGTGTGGTCAGACCCACGCCGTCCCTTCCGTGGCAATTACAGTCGACGCCGTTCGCCACAGTACCGGTCGGAAACCCGGAAGGGCTTCTGGGCCTTGCGGTCGATCCTAATTTCGCGACGAACGGGTTTGTCTATGCCTTCCATCCTCCCAGCGCTTCAATGAATCGCGTCGTCCGGTTCAGAGCCACGGTCACGAACGGCAACACGGTCGCGGATAATCCGACGCCCACGATCATCCTCGACAATATCCCGTCGTCTTCTATCCACAATGGCGGCGTCCTCCAGTTCGGTCCTGACGGGATGCTCTATGTTTTCATCGGCGATGCCGAGAACCCGGCAAATTCTCAGTCGCTCACGTCGCTTGCGGGGAAAATCCTCCGAATAAATCCGAACGGCAGCGCGCCGACGGACAATCCATTCATCTCGAATCTCAATGCCAACGCGAAGAAAGTCTTTAGTCTGGGGCATCGCAATAGTCTCGGTTTTGCCTTCCACCCTCACACAGGCGATCTGTGGCAAACGGAGAACGGTAATCTGTCGGACGATGAAATAAACCGGATCGTGCCCGCCGGCAATTACGGATGGCCTCTGGTCGAAGGAATTGCAGCCACTCCTCCGTATGTAGATCCAATCCTCGCGCTGACACCAAGCGTCGCGCCGACCGGGATTGTCGCCATCCGGGAAGACTCAGTCTATCCTGCGCAGTACCACAACAACCTGTTGTTCGCGGATTTCAACAACGGGTTTCTCCACCGGATCGTGCTCGGCGGACCCCAACTGAGAACCCTCGGCACTCACAGCATTGCCTGCGACTGCGGGCAGGGCCCACTGTTCAGCGTCATGCACGGACTCAATGTGTCCGGGCAAGATGGCTTCATCTATGTGACGACGACGACCGGGATCTCTCGAGTAGTTTTGAGCAGCCCATAGACGACGGAATTGGACGTGGAATGAAGCCAAATCCCTCCATGGTTGCTGTATGGCTACTCATACGGCTCGTCGCGTGAAATCTACAGTCATCGAAGGCAATTCTACGATCTGAGTGAAGAAGCCACGCCTCTATTCAGCCCCATAGTCCCCGGCATTGTTTATGCTCAAGTGAGAAACAGCGTTTCACTTGGGCGGTTGCTCGACTCACTGTCTCGGTGGGTTCATTGGGCGGCCTCCCGTTTCAACGGGCAGGCCTATGACATTCGCACCACACAGCGGTATCGTCCGATCCCTCGCTCTTGCGGGGCTGGCGCTCCTCTTCAGCGGCTGCATCGACAGTGGTTCAGGAGGAGGAGGGACAACTCCCACGGCTCAGACTGGCATCTCGATCAGCGGGACAGTCTCCGGCACTCGCATCGTGGCGGTGAACAGCAGCGATCAAATCATTGCGGAAGACGACACGGCCGGGGGTACGCCGAATGCCCAGGGCCAATTTGCCTGGTCGCTCGACAACCTCCCTGTGGGAACCGACATCCGCCTGTTCTTCATCACGGGCGGCAATGTCTACCCGATGTTTTTCGGAAATCCGAGCAGCAATGTGTTTGCCGTCAATGCTCCGAGCTCCATCACGCTCGGTCATGTCACGACAGCCGGCACCCAGGCGACACCGCAGAATCCTCCGACAGGCGTGACCCCAGGCCCTCCCAATAACACAATGCCTCCAGCGGTGACGCCGACCGTCACGATCAGCAGCCCGACAAACAATGCGATGCTGCCGAATGGGCCGGTCACGGTCATGTTTTCCACCCAGAACTTCACGATCGGCGCCGTCAATAAGCCTCACCTCCATGTCTATCTCGACAGCGACGCTATTCCGCATCACTTCTATGCCGGTTCGCCAGGCCAAGTACTCTATCAAGGCGCATCAGCGGCGAATGTCCAATGGCTGAGCAATTCGCAGATCCTATTCAACTCCCTCGCGGTCGGCACGCACCAAGTCCGATTGGTCTTGGCCAACATTTCGGATATGGAGTTGGCGAACGCCGAGGCGACAAAGACAATCATATTCTCAGTCGTCGTTCAGTCCGGCAATCAGCCGTCCGTCACGATCATGAGTCCGGCGCAGAATGCGTCGGTTCCCGTAGGCCCGGTCACGGTCTCATTCACCACTCAGTTCTTCACGATCGGCGTACCAGGTCAGACCCATCTACATTTCTATCTCGATAATGACCCTGTGCCCTACATGTTCTACAACGGGGCCGGGATCAACGATGACAACGGGGTCCTCTATAACGGCGTCCATACACACTTTGTCCATTGGAAAACCGGCACGTCGTTCGACATCTTCGGTCTCCCATCCACCGCGCATCAAGTCCGCATGATCCTGGCCAATACGAATCACAGCGAACTTGCCAATCCGGAGGCGACGAAGACGCTGAACTTCTCCGTGAGCCAGCCTCCCAGCAGCGATCTGCAGCTGCAATCCGTTCTCCCGAATCTCAACTTCCCGGTCGGCATGTCCTTGGCGCCGGACGGCCGGGTGTTTTTCAACGAACGGCTGACGGGCAGGATTCGCATCATCAACCAGCAATGGCAACTGGTGAACAGCCCCTTCTGCCAACTCACGGTCCAAACCAGCGGTGAACAAGGACTGCTCGGCCTCACGCTCGATCCGAATTTTGCCGGAAACAAGTTCGTCTACGTCTACTACACAGCCGGCAACCCACTGAGAAATCGCGTCGTCCGATACACAGAATCGAGCGGAGCTTGCACGCAAGAGACCGTCATTCTCGACGACATCCCCGCGAGCGGCAATCATAATGCGGGCATCATTCAGTTCGGGCCAGACGGCAAGCTCTACATCATCACCGGGGATGCCGGGAATACAGCAAACTCCCAGTCACTCACCTCGCTGGCCGGAAAGATCCTTCGACTGAACCCAGATGGAAGCACGCCAACGGACAATCCGTTCGTCTCGAACGCGAATGCCAACGCGAAGAAGGTGTATGCACTCGGTATCAGGAACAGCTATGGATTCACGTTCCACCAGCACACAGGACATCTGTGGCAAACGGAGAACGGTCCCGGCGATAGCGATGAAATCAATAGGATCACCTCAGGCGGCAACTATGGATGGCCGACAGTTCGAGGGATTGCTAATAATCCGAATTTCCGTGACCCCATCCTGGCCTATACGCCAACCATTGCGCCGACCGGGATCATCGCGATCCCAGAGAACTCGACAGTCTATCCAACTGCCTACCGAAACAACCTTCTCTTCGTGGACTTCAACGGCGGCAAGATACGCCGAGTAGTCTTAAGCGGCGCCGACCTGACACAACTCGGCAGCTCCAGCATCGCCTACAACGGCGGGAACGGCAACTTATTGAGCCTGATGCTCGGCGCCGACGGCTTTGTGTACGTCTCCAACACCAACGCCATTTTCAAGGTCGTCCCCGTCCCATAGTCGCCCTCTCTCCATCGACCAATCCCGATTCTCCGCACTTATCACCTTGCAGTTCCCCTCACTGTCTGTTGTAGAGTGGCATCTTCTATCTATTGATCACCGACAACGGACTTTTCGATGGCAAAAAAAGGACGGAGCGATTCAAAGCTGGCAGTGGCGGGGGCGCTCACGCTTGTGCTGGCCATTGCCGGCGTGTTGCTGGTGAAAGAACCGTTGCGCAGCTCGCGACCGGTCGGGACCGGGCTGGAGATGAAACACACGACCGGTGAACAGTTGGTCCGTGCGCGGCTGTGGGAAGATCCGGTGGCGGCCGTGCAGCGAGGTATCCGAGAAACAAAATCGGCCGGCAAGACGGCCGGACCGGAACCCACTCTCACCCAACGGCTTGCGCCGCTCAGACAGGCTCTTGCCGAGCGATCCAAGAACGGACAGCGCGTCACGGTCCTCCTGGTGACCACGAGCGGAGGTCCCTATGTCGAAAGCACCGAATCGCGTATCCGTGATCGCTACGCCATCGGCACAGCCCTGGGCGTCGCCTGTTATGTTCCTGAGGACGAGGGCCATCTTTCCTTCGTTGAATGGGAACCGCAAGGAGCCATTCAAGCGTTACCCTATGAATGGTATCGTCAGAGGAAGACACGGGTCTGCGGAGAAGAGGGATCGTATGCCTCCAGCATCCTCGTCATTTGGCTACCGGACGAAGCCCTCAGTCGAGGGTTGTTGACGACTTTGACATCGCTGTCCCAAGCCCTGGTGTGCCAGGAGTCGCAGCAGAAGAACGCATGCCTCCTGACCGACGACAAGCGCAGGCTGGTTCAATTGAATCCTGCCGTTCAGCAGGCCGTCACGTTCAAGATCATGGGCCCTCGCAGTTCATCGGCGTTTCGCGCATTGTTGCAGGAAGCGGGGGATCTCTACTCTGATTCGCGCGAAGGGGTCGGCGTCTGGCCGAATACCGGCGGCGCGATCGAACTGTATTCTCCATGGACGAGCGCGATGAAGGGATTGCTTGCCTATGGGCTCAAGAAAGACGGCGGAAAGGGAGAGGCCTGCACAACCTATGAATCCTGTGAGCAGGAGTTTCACCGTCGGCTGGCCAACGCGAATGTCCGACTCGTCTACGATGTCGGCTCGGATGATCGGTTGTTCGTCGCGCTGGTCGAGGAGTTGGAACGCCGTCAGGTGCGGCTGGGTTGGGACGCCGTCATCCTCATCGGCGAATGGGATTCGTTTTATGGGCGAGCCTTGCCCATCGAGTTCCGAGCCGCAGCTTGCGCGAAGGTGGCGACCTTCTCGGAAGCCGACCTGAAACAGATTCTTGTCCCGACCACCATCAAGTCCTGGTGCCCAACCGTCGCACAGGCCATCGATCTGCAGATTCAACGGCCCGCCGACTACGAATCGCTCACGCTCAACGTGTTCCGTTACAGCTACCTCAGCGGTCTCGATGGGGAAGTGCCGGGAGACGACAGCGTGATAGCCGGCCGGGGAGAAAAGGGAAAGGCCGGGGATCAGCTCAAGGACGCCCAGCGAGAGCGTCCGGAAGGAACCGGTCAGCTCGACTATGTGCGATCTCTGGTCGCGCGCATTCAGGAAGAAGGGGAAGGCGCCAGGGCGATCGGAATCTTGGGTACCGACCCATACGATTCACTGCTCATTATCAAGGCGCTCCGCCCGTCGTTTCCACACGCGATTTTCTTTACCGTCGATCTCGACGCGCGTCACCTCCACCAGAGCGAATACAAATCGACACGCAATATGGTGACCGCTTCTCCCTTCGGTCTGCAACTGGACGGAATGCTGCAACGCGACGTTCCGCCTTTTCGCAGCAGCTATCAGACATCGGCCTATCTGGCCGCCCTTCAAGCAGTCCAGTTTGTCGCCTGTCGGCCGGTCGGCCAGCAGCTATCAGCGACCCCCTGTACGTCTGGTTACCACGTCGAGTTGACGCCGGAAGACCGTATCTATGACGCGGGACCTCACCCCAGGATCTTCGAAGTGGGGCGCAACGGCGCGGTGGATGTGAGCCCGGTGGACAAGGAGGGGCGACGAACGGTCCATCCGCTGAGGCAAGACCTCGACTATACGGATGAACAGGGGCCTTTAAAGCAGGGGGTTGGGTTCGACAATACCGCTGTCGCGGCGACGCTGGTCGTCGCACTGCTAATCGCCGGCATCGTGGCCTGGACGAATCAGCGGCTGTGGCTGTGGGTGTTGCGGAATCCTCGTCTGCTAGCAGTGATGGCCATCATCGTGTTGGCGTCGTTTGCCGCCTTCGTCGCGTTCGGCGGCGCGACGGCGCTCCTGGCCAATCATGACGAAGGAGAACCCTTCTCGTGGACCGCCGGGGTCAGCGTCTGGCCGAGCGAACTCCTGCGCCTCTTCGTCGTCATCCTCTGCCTTGTCATGCTGGGGAAAGGCTTGCGCGATCTGACCAAGAACAGCGACTTCATCGGCGAGGACTTTTTGTTCGAAGATGACTCGGGCCGCCGCCGATTGTCGCTCAGGACGTTCTGGACCAACCTGCAACGGGTCTATCATCCGGCCGCGACCAGGGCCGCGACGACCGTGGATCAAGCCTGGTCTTGGTATCGCGAGGCCGGCAAGCCGTCGCAACGGGTAGTGCGGACGGTTCTCCTGTTCCTGCTGTACCTCGGAATCATGTGGCCGTTGGAATACTGGGTGCTCGACGATGAAATGATCCAGCCCTGCCGAGGCCGGCTGAGTTGCGCGATCGATTGGGCGATGACCCTGAGCAGCGTGGGTTTGGTCGTGCTGCTCAATCTAGCTGTGTTCGATGCCGTGATGTTGTGCCGACGGTGGATCGGCTGGTTGACTGCCTCGACCGGTGGCTGGTCCGACCAGGTTCAAGAAGAATATCTGCGGGAATACGGTCTGGGCGAGGCGCAGAAAGCCGAGTTCGGCAAACTGAAATACTTGGCCGTGATCGATCTCATCGCGCAGCGGACCGCGGTCGTGAATCGTCTGATTCGGTATCCCTTCATTGCCTTGCTGATTATGGTCGCTGCGCGGACCGACTACTTCGACATCTGGAACTACCCTCTCCTATTGATCCTGTCGTGGGCATTAAACGTCGCGCTGGCGTTGCTGGGGGCACTCCTGTTGTACCAATCGGCCAGCAAGGCGAAAGCCGCCATGTTGGCCGGTCTCAGCCGTCAGATGGTTCAAGCCTTGGGGACAGGGAAGGATCACGATGTGCGTGTCAAGCAGATCCAGTATGTCATCGACGAAGTGGAGGCCAACGAACAAGGCGCGTTCGTGCCGTTTTACCAACAACCGGTGATGGAATCATCGCTCTACGGCGTTGTGGCGTTGCTCCAATATTTGTATATGAGATAACGGGTCGTTTATGCGTGAAGAACATATAGGCGGGCTGCGGACGCGAATCGCCGGTGGCACAGACGGAAAGGGTGGAGGTCGCGGTCCTCTCGTCCTGCTTCTGCATGGTTTCGGCGCGCCCGGGGACGATCTTGTGTCGTTGGCCGATGACGTACCCGTGCCGTCCGGTACGAGGTTTGTCTTTCCTGAAGGCCCGCTCTCGTTGAGTTTCGGGCCGAAGGATGCGCGGGCCTGGTGGCTCATCGACATGGCGCGTATTGCAGCGGATCAAGCGGCAGGCCGAGTGAGGGATCTCTCGCAAGACATTCCCAAAGGCCTGGCTCCTGTGCGCGAGAAGATGCTGGCGTTTCTGAAGGAAGTCGAACACACATTCGGCGCAGACCCACGCCAGACCATTCTCGGAGGATTTTCACAAGGCGCCATGCTGTCGTGCGATGTGATGCTCCACAGCGATCGTTCCTATGCAGGACTGGTCCAGCTCTCCGGTAACGTGCTGGCGCAGCCCCTGTGGGGTCCACTCATGCCGAAGCGCAAAGGCTTGCCGGTCTTTCAAAGCCACGGGATGCACGATGAGATCCTGCCGTATGTTGGGGCGGAAAAGCTGCGAGACACACTGATTCACGCGGGACTCCCGGTCGAATGGCACAGCTTCCGTGGAGGCCATGAGATTCCGAGAGCAGTGCTGCAGCGACTGGGACTGTTCATCACCAAGGTGGTCACTCACCCATGAGTGGCCTGGATTCGTTCGAACTGGCAGGCGTCGACGGGAAACTGATCCGAGGGGATCGTTCGATGGGGAAGGATCGCCAGATTCTCTTCATCACTGGCTTCCTCTCGAAACGCTGGGGCAACAAGAGCAAGGCTCTCGCGCAATGGTGCCAGGAGAAGGGGTGGGGGTTTTGTTGTTATGACGTGCGGGGGTTCGGCGATTCGGAGGGGACGTTCACCGACTACACGTTGTCCGACTGGATTACCGACGCGCGATCTGTTCTTGAAACTCTTCGACAAGGGCCGCCTATTACCATAGTCGGCAACTCGCTCGGCGGCTGGATCGCCTGGCTCATGGCGCAAGAGTGTCAGGAAGTCGAGCGAATTCTCCTCATCGCTCCCGCCTTCAATATGATGGGCCTGCGCGCGAAATCTATTGATCCTGAACGGCAGCATGATTGGCATACGGCAGGCTGGATGCCCTGGGACGACGAGCCCTTGCACAAAGATTGGCCACTCTCGTGGAAGTGGGTCGAGGAGAGCGAGGCTTATTGGAAAACCAGCTTCGATCGACTCAGGTCGGTGGACACGGCCATCCTTCACGGTCAGCAAGATAGCGTAATTCTGCCGGTCGGCAGTAGCCAGTTTGTCGAGCAGCTGCGATCCCTGGCTCCTTCGTTTCCCGTCGAACTCCATCTGGTTCCAGGAGACCATAGGCTGAGTAGCCCTGAACATCTGGAACTGTTTCAGCGATTGGTCCAAAGGAGAAGCTGATGCTGGTGTTGATTCACAAAGAATGCGGCGGGCCTGCCCTGGACGAATCGCCGGTCGGCGAAGTCTGCGCCATCCCCATCGACCGGTTTCCCTTTGCCTGCTTCACCTGCCTGGAAGAAATCGACGACGAATCGGAAGTCAGGCTGTCGCAAGACATGGGTTTCTAGCCGGCTCCGCTCCAGCCTCTCCGTCGGCCAATGTTTGATTGAACCCTCTGGCATGACCCTGTCCTCAGTGGAAATGTTCGATAGATCCAGGGTAAGGTGTCGCCCGGTCCATTACACAGATACGAGATCAAACATGTCATCATCACGCCAACATAATAGCGGGCCGGATTCAGAGGGTCCTGACGTTCCTGAGCCGTCCCATGCCGAGCGGGCCAAGACGCTTGTCTACTTGCAGTCAACGGGTAGTCTCTCGACGCTCTCGCGCAAACAGCCTGGCTGGCCATTCGGGTCGGTGATGCCCTACGGGTTGGACGACGAGGGGCAACCGGTCTTTCTGATCAGCACGATGGCGATGCATACGCAAAACCTCCTGGGCGATCCACGGGCCAGCTTACTCGTGACACCGCCTGAGAGCCGTACCGATCCGCTGGGTGCGGCCAGGGTGACATTGATGGGGTCGGTGACCAAGGTGCCGAGGGAGGACGCCGTCGCGATTCGCGAACGCTATCTGGCACGCCATGCCAACGCCTCCTATTGGGTGGACTTCCAGGACTTTGGTTTTTTCCGCATGGCGTTGGCGGAGATCTATTTCGTCGGGGGGTTCGGGTCGATGGGTTGGGTCATGCCGGATGACTACGCGGAGGCGGCCGTGGACCCGCTCGCGGATGAGGCCTCGAACCTCATCCGTGAATTCAATACAGAGCAGGCGGACACGTTGCTGCTCCTGGCCCGTGTGTTCGGCAATGTGGAGGCGCAGCAGGCAACGGTGACGGCATTGGACCGGTTGGGTTTTCACCTTCGACTCACCGCGCCAGGCCGCATGCAGGGTGGGCGGGTGGCCTTTCCCAATCCCGTACGCAACGCGCCGGAGGCCAGGGCCGGCCTTGCCGGCTTAGCCGTTCAGGCGAACGCGGGACTCCAAGTCCTGCATTCGCTGTAGTCGGTGCGGGCACAGGTTTCTGTGAGCATCCGGCACGATTGTTCTTTTCAACTCACCAGTTCATCACTAGGTAGGGGAATGCATGGCGACTACAAACGATAAGCAGGTCATTTTCTCACTCGTCAATGTCGGCAAGGTCTATCCGCCGAAGCGGCAGGTGCTGCGCGAGATTTATCTCGGATTTTACTTCGGCGCAAAGATCGGCGTGTTGGGCCTGAATGGATCGGGCAAGAGTTCGCTGCTCAGGATCATTGCCGGAGTCGATCAGAACTACACAGGAGAAATCACCCGCTCGAAGGGCTACACGGTCGGTCTGTTGGAGCAGGAACCGCAGCTCGACCCGGACAAGACGGTGAAGGAGATCGTCGAAGAGGGAAAGAAAGAACTCGTGGCGATGCTGCGAGAATACGACACCGTCAGCAACAGCATGGGCGAAGCCACGCCCAACCAATTAGAGAAGTTGCTCGAAAAGCAGGCACAGCTGCAAGAGAAGATCGAAGCGGAAAATGGGTGGGAATTAGAAAACGTGCTTGAACTCGCCATGGATGCGCTGCGCTGTCCACCGCCTGATGCGAAGGTCGGCTTACTGTCGGGCGGCGAGAAGCGCCGGGTGGCCCTCTGCCGCCTCATGATCCAAGAGCCTGATATCTTATTACTCGACGAGCCGACGAACCATCTGGATGCTGAGTCTGTGCAATGGCTTGAGCAGCATCTTCAGCAATATAAAGGCACAGTTATCGCCGTCACGCACGACCGCTACTTCCTCGACAACGTGGCCGGCTGGATTCTCGAACTCGATCGCGGCCACGGCATTCCGTTCCAGGGCAACTACACATCCTGGTTGGAGCAGAAACAGGTACGGCTGGAAAAAGAAGAAAAAGCCGAATCGAAGCGCCGCAAGTCGTTGGAACATGAGTTGGAATGGATTCGCATGTCCCCGAAAGCCCGTCAGTCGAAGGGCAAGGCGCGGCTCAATCGTTACGAGGAATTGGTCAATCAGAAACAGGACCAACAGGCCGCAGATTTGGAGATCTACATCCCACCTGGTCCACGGCTGGGCGATGTGGTTGTCGAATGCAAGGACGTTAGCAAAGCCTATGGCGACAAGGTCCTCTACGAGAACGTGAACTTCAGTCTCCCGAAGGGCGGGATTGTCGGCGTGATCGGCCCGAATGGCGCCGGCAAGACGACGATGTTCCGCATGATCATCGGGAAAGAGAAGCCGGATGCGGGCACGATCAAGATCGGTGAGACGGTCACGCTGGGCTACGTAGACCAGGATCGAAGCTTGGACCCGGCCAAATCCGTCTACGACATCATCTCAGAGGGCCACGAGACCATTATGCTCGGCAAGACGGAAGTCAACGCCAGGGCCTACTGCGCCCGATTCAACTTCGCGGGCACCGATCAACAGAAGAAGGTGAAGGACATTTCAGGCGGCGAACGCAACCGGGTGCACCTGGCCCGTATGTTGAAAGAGGGCGCGAACCTCATCATCCTCGACGAACCGACGAACGATCTCGACATCAACACCTTGCGTGCCCTGGAAGAAGGATTGGAGAGTTTCGCCGGTTGCGCCGTCATTAGCAGTCACGACCGCTGGTTTCTCGACCGGATCGCGACCCACATCATGGCGTTCGAAGGCGACAGCAAGGTGGTCTGGTTCGAAGGGAACTACAGTGAGTACGACGCGGACCGGAAGAAGCGCTTGGGTAAAGAAGCCGATCAGCCGCATCGGATTCGGTATCGGAAGTTGACGCGGTAGTCAGTTGCCCACGATGGCACCTCGCGCGATCATTACCGGGGCGGCGGGACTGATCGGGCAGTATCTGGTGCAGACCGCTCCTCGATGGGCTCCCGGTTGGGATGTCAAGGGACTGTCCCGTGCGGAGCTTGAACTGACCGAGACGTCGAAGGTCACCGCGCACATTCATGCGCTGAAGCCCGACCTCCTCATCCATTGTGCCGCGCTCAGCCGAACTAAAGACTGCGAACAAGATTCTGAACGAGCCCGCCGCATCAATGTGGAGGCCACCGCACATCTCGCGCAGTTGTCCCAGGACATACCCTTCATCTTCTTGTCCAGCGGGGAGGTCTTCGACGGGAAGACGGGCTGGTATAGCGAGCTGGATGAACCAAACCCGATCAACGTGTATGGCCAGACGAAACTGGAAGCGGAACAGGCCGTCTTACAGAATCCCAAACACACGGTCGTTCGGATTGTCCTGACCGCCGGAGCCTCGGAACACGGCGACAGGAGTTTTGTAGAAGACATGTGCCGAGCGGCTAGGGCCGGCAAGGCCATCACGCTCTACGCCGACGAGTTTCGCTGCCCGCTTCCTGCCGGGGTCATTGCCCGAGCCATCTGGGAACTCGCCGATTGCAAGCAGACTGGTCTCTATCACCTGGGCGGGAGCGAACGGCTCTCGCGCTGGGAAATCGGGGAAGTCCTGCTACCTTGGTACCAAGAGTTAAAAGGCTGCCTGGTGAAAGGTTCCGCACGGACCCATGTTGGGAGCTTCCGTCCCGCTGACCTTTCGCTCCGCTGCGACAAGATCCAGCGCCTCCTGTCGTTCCCTATTCCGGGATTTCGCGAATGGCTCGCGGGGCGCCCGCGTCGAGGTGCGGACCCGTGGGATTATCTCGGCGGAAGTCCATGAGGCGCGGGGTTAGGGAGCCTGCTTGAGAGTGGCGAGACGAGCCTGGGCCGTGGTCGCTTCTTTGCTGGTCGGATAGAGACGGATTACCTCTTCGTATAACTGCTTCGCGTGGGGCAAGTTCATCTGGCGTTCTTCGAATTCGGCGGTCTCGAGCAGTTCCTTGGCCTTGTCGCCGGAACAGCTCAGCAGTAGAACGCTGAAGAAGGCACAGAGGATGAGTCGTGTCGTCATCGTGATTGTCCTTTCCTGAGCCATCCTACCGGCTCGATAGGTTACTGTCTACCGACCGAATCGATGCCATAACGCGGTGCGGAGATGCTCTCACTTCGACATTGCGGGCAGCGGCTTGGGCTCGTGAGACGCCTGCGGTCACGAAACACAAAGTCACAGTCCTGGCAGCGCGCTGGATCCAGGATGAATCGCCTTGTCTTGTCGCGCGCGATGGTTTTCACGACGTGGGCCAGATGCTCCTCGACCTGCCGCTCGCGAATGCCCAGCATCTGCGCCAACTGGTAAGATGAGAGCCTGGTGCCCGTGATCATGTCGATGATTCGCTGGCGAGGGGTACGTTCGGAGCAGAGCATGGCGTTATGGTAGGGGAACAGGTGACGGGGATAAAGAGGAATCTTGCCCGCATGAAAGCAATTCATTTCCTATTTCTCTGGTGAGATCTCTGGTCCGTCTCCCCTTCTCAAGGAGTTCCTACTCGAAGCCAGGCCCAATCACATAAACAGTGCAGATATCAACTTCGGCCCCGTGTTCAGGAACCCCCTTCCCTCCGGACGCGATCTATCTCGGCGGAGACGCTCCGGCACTAGGCTCATCCGCTAGTCGCAAGGTCAGCGTCGTCTCTTCCTGGCAGACCTAAAGTTCAACAACAGTCCAATTCACGGTCATAGTCTTTTTGGCCATCACGTCAGAATCGTGTACCGGTGTCCAGCCTTCAATCTTGTAGCCTTGCCTAACCCTATTCGAATGTCGTGCGGCGCGTGAAGCTGAAGGCCTCAGTCCATCCCGCACCTTTTGTCAGGCTATGTGCCTCACCACCGTCTTGTACACCTTGTGATGCAATAACTCCTTCATTTTTGGGTCAATATTGCCACTGGCAGCGAACAGCATCGTGGCAAGTACAGTCAGTAGTCGCATGTCCCTCTCATTCATTGTCGCTACCTGTCACCGCTCATCGGCTTGTCCTCGTCTGTTCCCTCCACCACTGTCACGCTGAGCGATTCGAGGAACTTTTTATCCCCGCCATTGAGGTTTTTTTTCGTCCCCGTCTTCGTTAGCATCTGCACCTTGTGAAGATCAGCGGGACTAAACAACGAGATGTTAAGTTGGTCGGTCCAGGTCCCAGACGGTCCCGTGCAGGTCCATGAAGCTTGTCCATCTTCAGCCGAAAAGCTCCAATGCAGCACCATGGACTCAGTCTTGGGGTCGGCGTGAGCCGAGACAGCCCAATCCTCGGTTCGGGAACCGGAACCGGTGCAGGGATGCGCTGCAGGCCTCACGTGCCGGACAACCAGCGGGCGAAGCGTCATAATTTCACCTCGAAACCAGCCATCAGCCACTTGTTCAAGCTGGATCTCAAACTGCACGGTACCATCAAATTGCGCTCCGCCCATCTTCGCATACGATGACTCAGGGTCATGCCAAATGCGATCGGTAATTTGCAGTCTCATCCCCCCATTCGCCACTTCCCATTCCTCAGGCCCGGCTCGTCCTGCCCGTGATGAACTGTTGGAAACCTTGAACCCAGGAACCGCAGACCTTGCCCACCTCCTATTCGGCGCAGTAAAGGTAAAGACAGCGGGAGACTGGGGGGCCGTTTTTTCATCCTTGGGGGTTACCTTTCCATCCTTTAATTCCTGCAGCTCGAACAACCTTCCCTCGGTCGCCTGGTCGCCCGCTACTGTCCGTAGTTGCGCCATCACCTTCGTCGATGCCCCTGGAGATAGGGTGACGGTCTTCGTTGCCGGCTCGAAATGGATTTTGACGCAGGCATCGGCTTTGTATTCAGGTTTTCTCCATTTCAGTTCAGCGTTGAAATAGTTCCAGCCGGCCATCCTTCCCAGTTTCTTCGCGGCGTCAGCCACTCGTGTCGTACAGTCCGAACACACGACGGGCATATCCCGTTTTTTAACCGCTTTGCCCGACTCTTGTCTCAAAACATCGCCGGTTTTGCCATCCAAATCCGCCGCCGTGATTTGCATTGTGATCTCTTGCACGAATCCCTCTTCATCTGTCTGCGCCTCTGTCTTGGCCTGGTCATGAACAAAAATGCCGGCGCTGCTGTCTTTCCCTGACGCGGTAACAGAGTAGCCCATCTCTTCATAGATGCTCGCATCACCCGGTACGACGCCGGATGCGGAGGGACATCGATTAACCACCGCGCGGTTCTTTTTCAAAATTTTTACGTTGACGGTCGCTATGTCGCCAACGACCACCTTGGTCGTCGTTGTGATAGCTTCGCTATCGATACTAAAGTGATCTTTATCTGCTTCGTATCTCCCCGCCGACTTGATTTCCAGGCTGAAGCCTTCGCCTTCAAAGGCGCTTTCCGGAATAGTGACGATCTTCCATACACCGCAACAATCGGGCTCAAGACTCACCGTCGTTCCTCGAGGAAGCATCTCGATACCGACCAGGTGCATCCAAGGCATATGTGCTTCTCTCGCACCTCGCCCACTCACTCGATAGGACGAAAAGGGTTCTGACCCACTGCTTTTTCTCAACGGGAGTTGAATGGTTGGAGATTTGTGCTCTTCGTCCAGAGCCTGTTGATATCGATGGTATCGTTGTTCGAATGCCTGATGGATTTGAGCCTTGCGAGCGTCGAAGGACTTCCTGAATGTTGTGCGCAGCTCCGGCGGTGCCTGCTCCCCCATCATCATCGCTTCTAGAATAGCGTGAGTCTGCGCTTTGGCATCCAATGACTCTGCTTTCTGGAGTATGGCCCGAGTCCGGTCGGCGGCTTCAAGGGCCTTGCGTAACGCAACGGGATCCATCGCAGGTGATTTGGCCGGCGAGCTGGGCGGTGGGGCGACTGGCTGACCCACGTCTGGCGCGCTGGGTGACGCAGCTGGTGTCGTGTACACCTTTTTCGGATCGTACTCAGGGGGATTCGAGGACGGGAGATGCTTATCCCCGCCGCCGCAACCGGCAGTTACACAGAGGATCAGGAGGAGGAGAAGAAGGCGGACTTGCATCGATGGATCACATTGTCGGGACAAACCAACCCGCCTGGAATGGCCGCCATGCTAGCCTATCCTGACAATCCCTTCAATACATGTGGGTAAGGAACGTTCACGAGGCCGCTGAGTTCACTCTTGCTATTCGTTTCGGTCGTCTCGTAGAATCGGGCCACTTCAACCGAGGCGTCCATGCGATACCTGGCGCTCCCTATCGTATTATTGGCACTTCCCCTCACCGCCTACGCCGGCAATATCAAGGACACGGACCTCATCACGAGCAACACCTTTTTTCTGCCACCCAGCATACAGAAGGGTCACAAGGCCTGGCCGAAGCTGACGAGCCGGGAGGAGTTCCGGTTTCTTGCGGATCTGGTTCTGAAACATTCGACCGGCGACCACACGCTGGTGTCGTTGCACGATCAGCAGAGTGGGACGACGCGGTTTGCGAACAATCATATTGTCCAGAACGTCGATACGAGGCGCGGGTCTTTGCGCGTGACGGTCGCCTTCGGGCGGCGTCATGGCACTGCCGGTACAACGGACTTTACTGCGGGAGCGGTGCAAGAGACGGTAGCCAGAGCTGCACAGATCGCGCGTCTGTCGCCGGACGATCCGGAATATCTTCCTCCGGTGGAGCCACAGCACTACCTAACGACTCCTACCACGCGGCCGGAAACTGCCGTGGCTGGGCCGGCCCGTCGTCTGGAATATACGAACGAGGCGATCGGGCAATGCCGGATGGAAAATCTTGGCGCAGCCGGGATTGTCTCGTCCTCGGTGGGGACGGTTGGAGTGGCCTCGAGCTCGGGGCTTTTTGCCCATGAAGAACGGACCGATGCGCGATTTAGCCTCACGGTTCACGCCGGTGAGGCTACCGGATGGGCCGCAGCGGCCCATCGATCCATCGATCATTTGAAGGTTCAGGAGCGAACACTCGCCGCGATCGGTAAGGCCAAACGTGGCTTGGAGGCGCGCGAGCTTCCGCCTGGGCGCTACACCGTGATTCTTGAGCCGGCTGCCGTCGCGGGGCTATGGTACGCGTTGTTCAGGACACTCGATGCGAAGTCCTACGAGAAAGGGACGAGCGTCTTCTCAGGCAAATTGGGACAGGTGATCGTCGACAAGCGATTGACGCTCCGCAATATGCCGGCCCACGAAGATCTCTTGGGTATGGGTTTCACGTCAGAAGGGTTACCGACGGTAGCCTCCGACTGGATTACAGAGGGGGCATTGGCACAGCTCGCGCATGATCGGTTCACTGCGAAGGAACGAGGGATCGACACAATTCCCACGCTCGACGCCCCCTGCCTTTCAGGAAGAGGGTCGTCTTTGCCGACCCTACAAGAATTAATTAAGAACGCGGAGCGCGCCATCCTCGTGACGAACTTCTGGTACATCAGGACGGTCAATCCGACCGATCTCACCTTGACCGGCATGACGAGAGACGGCACGTTTCTCGTCGAGAAGGGGGAGATCGTGTCGGCGGTGAAGAATTTCCGGTTTCACGAGAGCCCGCTGCGAGTCTTCAACCAGGTCGCGGCGTTCACCGACCCGTCCGAAGCGATCACGTCCGAAACCGGCAAGTTGCTTGTGCCGGCGATGACGCTCCGTGATTTTCATTTTTCCAGTGTCACGCGATTCTGAAGTTTGTTGCGGTGAATCAGCCGATAAGGTGGAGGACATGATGTGGACGACTAGGCGGTGCCTCATGGCGGTGTTGGGGACAAGCTTGTTGGGAGCCGGCTGCAACATCGTTGGAACGTCTGGGCAAGAGGACCTTGGGCGGGGGATCGTACGGGGCACATTGGGAGCCCAACTGGCCGGCGAGGCGCGGTCCTCAATCCCGGCAAACGTTGTTGCGTTAAGCGGCCAGGTCACGGCGGTGGAGGGCGGGGCCTATGTGCTTCAAGAAATCAGTGGCGTCGAACGTCGTGTGGCACATGACGAAAATACTCGAATCGATCGACCGGCCCATGTCGGGGATCGAATCGAAGCCTTCGTAGACGACAAAGGCCGCGCGGTCCTTATTCGGAACATCGATCGGGACGAACGAGTGGAGTAGATCGACCTTGGGGCGAAGACACAGGCTTATGTGAGTCGAGGGAGGACCGATGTTCGCGACGCTCTTCATTGCCGGTATCGCTTGTTGGGTGACCATGTTCTCACCGGCGCAAGCCGTGTCTGCCGATCTGACCGCTAATCCGCCGCTGTTCGACAATCTAGGCTCTCTCCATCATCCCATCACCACCACATCGGAGCAGGCCCAGCGGTATTTCGATCAGGGGCTCCGACTCGTCTACGCGTTCAACCACGAAGAAGCGATCAGGTCGTTTGAGGCGGCAACGCAAGAGGACTCTCAGGCCCCTATGCCTTATTGGGGAATTGCCCTGGCACTCGGCCCCAACATCAACAGTGCGATGGAAAAGAAACACGAACGTCGCGCGATCGAGATGGCACAAAAGGCCCAACGATTGGCGGGTCATACGACTCGTGGGGAAAGGGCCTATATCGACGCGCTGATCACGCGGTACGTGAGTAAGAAGGGGATAAAGCGAAAGGGACTCGATGAGGCCTATGCGAAGGCCATGCGATCGGTAGCGCAGCAATTCCCGGACGATGACGACGCAGCCACGCTGTTTGCAGAGGCGTTGATGGATCTACGGCCCTGGGATTTTTGGAAGCAGGATGGACGACCGCAGCCTGGCACGGAAGAAATTGTCGCCACGCTTGAGGCCGTGCTCGCGCGAAACCCCGATCATCCGGGGGCCTGCCACTACTACCTGCACGCGGTCGAGGCGTCATCGCAACCGGAACGGGCTTTGCCCTGTGCGGAGCGGCTGCCGAGCCTCATGCCAGGGGCGGGCCATCTCGTTCATATGCCGGCGCATATTTACATGCGGGTGGGGAGATACCACGAAGCGGTGGAACGGAATCAGCAAGCCGCTCACGTCGATGAGCAGTACTTGGCCAGTCAACATCCAACCGGCGAGTACGCCGATGGCTATTACACGCACAACCTCCACTTTCTCTGGGCGTCTCTTGCGATGGAGGGGCGTCATGTCGAAGCGATGAAAGCGGCTCGAGACTTGACGGCGACGATCACCGAGGAGGACGTCCGTAAAGATCGTGTGAAGGAGCTCTACCTTCCGACGCCGATCTATTCGATGATTCGGTTCGGCAGGTGGGAGGAGTTGCTCAAGGAGCCTCCACCGCCCAAGGGATTGCGATTGATGGAGGGGATGTGGCGACTGGGGCGAGGGCTTGCCCTTGTTGCGACTGGTCGGCTCCCCGGGGCTGAGGGCGAACATGTCGTCCTTGCCGGTTTGACGAAGCAGATCCGACGGGATCGCACGACGGAAGAAAAAACCGAGCGGGCGCTTCTTAAGATTGCGGAGCGAGTCTTAGCGGGAGAAATCGCCGCCCACCGCCAACGGTACGACGACGCGATCAGGCTGTTCGAGGACGCGATCAAAATTGAAGAGGCGCTTCCGTACTCGGAGCCGCCTCTCTGGCCGTTGTCCGTACGGCATCATTTGGGGGCGACCCTCTTGCTGGCCGGTCGCCCGCGCGAAGCGGAAGTGGTCTATCGCGCGGACCTTCTGCGATATCCAGACAACGGCTGGGCGTTGATCGGATTGATCCAGAGCCTGCGAGCCCAACAGAAAGACGACGAGGCGGCCGAGGCCGAGGATCGTTTCAAGAAGGCTTGGGCCCATGCTGATTTCTTCCGGCTGCGTCACGAATCTAGAGGGATGCTAGGGCAAGGGTGCGCCGGAAAGCTGGCTTTTTTCGAGGAGTGTGCCGGAGCTATCGAAGGGCAAGCGTCCGTCTTTGAGGTGGAGCAGGCCCATGATGTTGTACGAGAGGTCTTGCGCCTGGGAGAAGCTCAGAAGTTGGCGGACCACATCGAAGGTTGAAGTGCTTGTCTGAACTGAGACGACGGCATCGCTGAGTCGGGGGACCGTGATAGTTGTATTGCCCAATCCTCGTGCCAGCCGTTTCCCGTTGAGATTGAGCGTAAAGTCGATGCCTGTAACGAACAGATCGAAATCGTTCGGGTTGCGGATACGGAGGTCCACCTGCAATCGTTGTTCGAGCGCAGTTCCTTCCAAGGGCGTCACATTGGTGACGAGCACCTCAGGGGGCTCCCCTTTCATCAGCCACGAGGCGCACCCGACCGTGGCGACAAGGAGAAGGCATGCGAGGGAACGGGCGATGATCCACATCGGCCCCGATCATACAGGAACATACCGATTGAAACCATTCCCGTAAGAAGTGTAAGGATTCACCAAGCCATTCGACTAAGTCAGTGAGGAGGACCGTTTCATGAGAAGACACATCGCCTTATCGGCTCTTACTGTGGCCGTTCTCCTCATCGGATCTTGGAACCTGCAATCGGCCAACCAGGCTGCGGCGGATACGACCCCGGGCAAGGCCTACTTCGCTGGAGGTTGTTTCTGGTGCATGGAAGAAGTCTTCGAGAAGGTTGACGGTGTGTTGTCTGCGACCTCGGGATATATGGGAGGGACGGCTTCCAATCCGACCTATGAAGAAGTCTCTGCCGGGCGAACGGGGCATGCAGAATCGGTCGAAGTGGTCTACGATCCAGCCAAAGTGAGCTATCAGAAGTTACTAGACGCCTTTTGGCGCAATGTCGATCCCATCACACCGAACGCGCAGTTCTGTGACCACGGCAACCAGTATCGCTCCGCCATTTTCTTTCAGACCGATGAAGAGAAGCGCGCATCGGATAGCTCCAAGCAGACGATCGAGCAGTCGAGACGATTCAAAGAACCGATCGTCACCCAGATTGTGATGGCTCCGCAGTTCTATCCGGCCGAGGAGTACCATCAAGATTTCTACAAGAAGAATCCCATCCGCTACAAACTCTACAAATACAATTGCGGTCGTGCCCAACGACTGGACGAGTTGTGGGGAAAGCCGTAACTATAGCTAGGCTGCGCATCCTTTTATCCGATCCTTCGTAAGAGTCCCGCGACACGCCCCCCATTCTCAGTGTATATTTCTTCCCCAGCAACCTATTTTCCTACATGCTTGTCCATGTGAGATGGAGTCTATGAAACGTTCGGTGAGACAATCGACCAGAAAGCCAGTCATCGGTGTCATGGGTCCGGCTAAGGTCGGCGCCAGAGAATTGACTGACGCCAAGATTTTGGGAGAACTCATTGCGCGTCAAGGATGGGTGGTGCTGACAGGGGGGCGCGCGAGCGGTGTGATGGACGCAGCCAGCGAGGGGGCGAAGTCGGTGCCTGGCAGCTTGACGATCGGAATTCTTCCGGATGGCAAGGCACAAGTATCCCGGTTTGTGGACGTGGCGATCGTCACGGATTTGGGCCAGGCGCGCAATAACGTGAATGTGATGTCCAGCGACATCATCGTGGCCTGCGGGCTCGGTGGCACCGGAACAGTCTCAGAAGTCGCGCTGGCGCTGAAGGCGAAGAAAACCGTGATTTTGCTGGGAGCCGACAAGGCCGGAGTCGGTCTGTTCAAAAATCTCGCACCGAAGCTCGTCCATGCCGCTGCTTCGCCCGAAGAGGCGGTCAAGCTCATCGGCGAACTCCTTTAGACCATCTCACTCGTCCCGCTTTTCCCGCCAGTCTTGCGTGTCATGCGTGGCTATCCTGCAGGCAGAGCCACAGTTCCCAAACGTCCACTCTGTGCAGATCACGCCACATTGCGTCATGTGGCGTAGCCGTCGTTTTCTCCATCCTATCCGCACGTTAGTTGAGGCTCATCCGGGCATGGATCTTGAGACCTTACAGGCTTCTATGAAGGTTGTCTCGTGCACAGGGATGTAAGCGCACACCATGGCCACCAATACCACAAAGAGCGGATCGGTCTGTTCACGCCTGCTGCGCATCACCGTCTGTGCGCTGGTGATGCTGTGCCTGCTGATCGGTGCCGCCCCTACGCCCACGAAACCCGACTATGACGGCGCCTACCCGCGGTATTCCAAGGAGGAAATCCGTCGGGCCATCGCGTGGTATGCCAAGAAATACCGTCTCGATCCCGCCTTGCTGCGAGCGGTTATCAAGACCGAATCAGACTTTCGCCAGCATGCTGTATCTCCCAAGGGCGCGGTCGGTTTGATGCAGCTGACGCCGGCTACCGCAGCCACATTACGAGTGGGCGACGCCTACGATTCCATCCAGAATATCCGCGGAGGGGCCAAGCAGCTACGGCACTTGCTGAACCTCTACCAAGAGGATCTTCCCCTGGCCTTGGCGGCCTATAACGCCGGAGTCCATCGGGTGAAAGACCGTAAAGTCCCGCGCATTCGAGAGACCAGAACCTATGTGAAAAGAGTGCTGCGGTATTACGAGGCATTCCGTTCTCACACACAACCTCCTCCCAAGAATGAGAAGACGTGAGAGAAGGAAGCTCACCAGGCTGCCGGTTATTCCCGAATATTCCTCGCCGGTTCTTTTGGATTGCCCACGATTCAGGCGTCTGACGTATCTTGGAGAGGAAGCTTTTGCCGCCAAATGGGTCGAACGGACTAGAGTTTGGCCTTCATAATGATGGCGCGAACTCGCTCTCGTTGCGCCGGCCGGATACCCGTAAACTCAAGACCGAAGCGCTCGCCATTGACCCATCGAACCAGAGCTTCGTCGATGCGGAGAGGCCATTGCTGGTCGTGAAGGAACAGGGATAGACGGAGCACTATGCCGACTTGCACATGGGTCAAGGATGTTGCCTGACAGCCGTTCGTAGAGAGATCGAGGACCGTCGCTTCGCCCTCGAAATCATCCTCTCCAAAAAAGAATAGGCGGCAACTCAGGCTGAGACGGCGGCCCCGACGTTCCGCCATCGAGGCTTCATCGTCAGATCCTAACGCTCGAGCGGTTCTGGGGTCCTGCACGGCCACTGATTACGTCCTTTCCCTCGCCACACAAAGAAGACCTACATTGATCGTAAGCCCACTGTACCGTACATGTCATCGGCCTGCATTCCTCAAGGGAATTAACTCGAAGGAGGGAACAACAGAGCCTTGATCGAAGTATACGCACTTCGTTTTTGCATGAAACAAAAACTTCGTTATTCGCCATCGTACCAGGACAGATCCCTACACGGTTTTCTCGGAAAAAGGGCTTGACCTATCTGGAATCGGTCTGCGACAAGAGAGCATATCTGAGCGAGGAGTAATAAGAAATGGAACGACACCTCAACCAGCGAATGGCGATATTGGCCCATTCGGAGATTCGCGCGATGACTCAAGCCTGTGTCCAGGCGAAGGGTCTGAACATGGCACAAGGGGTCTGTGATACGCCTGTTCCACCAGTGGTGCTTCGAGCCGCGACGCAGGCGATAGACGACGGGAAGAATGTCTATTCGCGATTCGATGGGCTTCTCGAATTACGGCAATCGATCGCCAAGAAGCTCGCGCGGTACAACGGCATCATGGCTGATCCTGAAACGGACATAACAGTCAGCGCAGGCGCCACCGGAGCCTTTCATTGTGCCTGCTTGGCGCTGCTCAATCCAGGCGACGAAGTCGTTCTCTTTGAGCCCTACTACCAGTATCACATCAGCGCGCTGCTGGCGGTTGAGGCGGTTCCGGTGACGGTGAAGATGCGGGCTCCCGACTGGACCTTTTCCATGGCCGAGGTCGAGCGCGCAATCACGCCTCGAACCAAGGCGATCATTGTGAACTCGCCAGGAAATCCCTCTGGGAAAGTCTTCAGTAGGCAAGAATTGGAGAGTCTTGCGGCGATCGCTCAACAAAAGGATTTGCTCGTCTTCACCGACGAAATCTACGAGTACTTTCTGTACGACGGACGGACACATGTGAGCGTCGCAACCTTGCCGGGGATGGCAGACCGTACGATTACCATTGGCGGGTATTCCAAAACGTTCAGTATCACCGGCTGGCGTATTGGCTACAGTGTCGCGGCAGCTCGGTGGGCACAGGCGATCGGAACCATGAACGACCTGCTCTATGTCTGTGCCCCGACGCCGTTGCAGGCGGGGGTAGCGGTGGGCATCCAGGAACTTTCAGACTCGTTCTACCGAGACTTGGCGCGCGACTACCAACAGAAACGCGATCGGTTCTGCCTGGCCTTGACGAAGGCTGGCCTGACCCCGTCGATTCCGCAGGGCGCGTATTATGTGTTGGCCGATGCGTCTCGTCTGCCTGGCACAACGGGAAAAGAGAGAGCGATGTTTCTCCTTGAGACGATCGGCTTGGCCGGTGTGCCTGGTGAAGCCTTCTTTTCGGGAGCCGACGGGAGGCAGTTCATTCGATTCAGTTATGCGAAAGTCGATTCAGACATTGACGACGCCTGTCGTCGGCTCGCGAGACTTGGCTAACAGACTCTGAGAAATCCTCCGGCTGGCACTCGACGAGTAGGGTAACAATCGCTATGATTAGAGAGACGGGCGTGTCGAATCGCTTCTGATGCCAAAGCCGATGATCAATCGGGAGTCTTATGGAAGGGCGTAAACATACCCGTTTTGCAGTCCAACTTCCTGTGTCCTTCAGTGGGGACCAGATTTCCGACGCGGGCACTATCCTAAACCTGTCTGCTGAAGGTTGTGCCATCACGGCGGACACCGTTGCCGGCGTCGAGGTCTATCTGCGATTGACGATGAAACTCCGTGAGCGAGAGGAGCCGGTTCAAGTCGATCTGGCCGCAGTCCGGTGGGTTGCTGCGACGAGATTCGGTGTCGAGTTTATTAAGATTCGTCCTGAAGATGGGGAACGGCTGAAGCAGTTCGTCAAGGCACTGGAATCGACGACGTAAACCAGATGACTGCAATGAGATTTGAGCAGCTATTTCATGGCGACGGCTCGGACTTGTTCATAGGTGGTCAGGCCGGCGAGTATTTTTAGCGTTCCGTCCTGCACAAGCGTTATCATCCCTTCCTTTGCGGCTAGACTCTGCATTTCCTTCGTTTTGGCACGGCTCTGAATGAGATTTCGCAGCTCATCCGATCCGCGCAGGAGCTCGTGCAACGCGATCCGGCCCTTGAGGCCTGTCTGCTTGCAGGCCTCACAGCCTCGCCCACGGTAGAGCTGGAGGTTTTCGCAATCGCCTACTCCAAGCCCCTCCCAGGCTTTCGCACCATACCCATGCACCAGCCTATCGTACTCTTGCCCCGTTGGGCGGTACGGTTCTTTACAATTGACGCAGATTCGTTTGCAGAGACGTTGCGCAAGGACCCCTTGCATGGCATCGGCGAAGTTGAAGGAATCGCATCCCATGTCGAGGAGACGGACCACAGTCTCGACCGCCCCATTCGTGTGTAACGTGGTCAAGACCAGGTGGCCTGTCAGCGAGGCCTCAATGGCCACATCGGCAGTTTCCCTGTCCCGCATCTCACCGATCATGATGACATCCGGGTCGGCTCGTAAAAACGACCGCATGGCGGCAGCAAAGGTGAACCCGATTTTTGGATGGACCTGGACCTGCCGGAGGCCCTCCTGGGTGATCTCGATAGGGTCTTCCGCTGTCCAGATTTTGCGTTCGTCTGTGTTGAGATGGCGAAGCAGGGCGTGTAGGGTCGTCGTTTTTCCGGATCCAGTGGGGCCCACGCACAAGATGATGCCGTGCGGTTTTTCCACGATTTCCAGGAGCGCTGTGAGCGTGGACAGGGCAAACTCCATGGCATCGAGAGGGAGGGGATCCTTCGCCGTGAGCAACCGCATGACGATGTCTTCATTGTTGCCGGCGGTCGGCAGCGTGGCCACCCGCAGCTCGATCTCCCTATCCTGATTCAGCTTGAACCGGATCTTCCCGTCCTGGGGCTTCCGGCGTTCGGAAATATCCAGATTCGACATGATCTTGATACGAGAGACCAAGGCCCGGCGATAGATTGCGGGAATTCGCATATAGGTAGAACAGGTGCCATCTACGCGAAAACGAATGGCTGTTTCCTTGCGATCCGAGTAGGGTTCGATATGGACGTCGGATGCCTCATGTCGGTACGCCTCGACGATGATCTGATTCGCGAGCCGTACGATTGCGGAATCGTTTTCGTCGATGCCGTCGGAGTCGATATCGAGAGACTGTTCCAGGTGAGCGTCGTTGACCAGTTCGCCGAGTGTGTCCGCAATGGACCCACCGTCGGCGTTTCCAATCATGGCATTGAGGAATCGCTCAATGTCACGCCGCAGGCCTAAGGCATACCGTATCGTCAGGCCTGGAAAGGCGCGCTGGATGTCATGGCCTCTGTCGAGATCGTGAGGATTGTCGATCAGGATATCCAGGATGTCGTCCTGCTGCTTCAGCGGGAGCCAGTGGTGCGTGCGCAGATAATCGTGACTGAGATTACTGAGGAGCTGGGGGTCTGCCAGGGTCCGGTCGTCGTACGGAATATAGGGGCAATCGAAGAACGCGCTCAGTGTCTTACCGAGCACGGCTTTCGGGACTCGGTATCGTTCGATCAGCAGGCCTTCCAAGTCGGTCGATCCCAACAAGGAGTCCTGGACAGCTTTCACGAAATCCGCCTGGCGAATGAAGCCTTCGTGGATCAAGGGGTCGTAGGCACGTGGTTCAATAGTTTTGTGGGCCAGCTTCTGCATGGTTCCTAGTATGTGGGACTCGGAAATGGGGCAGATGTCCAGTTAGGCCGCGCTGCCGATCGTCATCACCGTCAGTATAGAAGTATTTTCGTCGATCTCAACGAATATCAAAAAAGTCGATCCTTCGCGAGCGTATCGAGAGTGGGAATCGGCAATAGGCTTTCGGGTGAAGGAGGCTATGGAGACATGGCAAGGCAAGTCAGCGGTCCGAGACAGCCTCGACTCTGCGAGGAATCGCTGTGAGTATGGGAATGAATAGGGCGGTGATCAGGGAGCGGATTTTTTCAGCTTCGACTTCGATTGAGCCTGTTCGGCATGGGTCTTGAGGCTGGCATGCAGGCTCTTGTCGGCTGTGGCCGTGATCGCGATGACGCCACGAAACGTCGGTGTCGGTTGATTAAAGGCGAAGGGGTTTCCAGCTGCGTCGCTGATGACGCCGCCACTTTCTTCGATGAGCAGGACTCCGGCTGCGACATCCCATTCGTTCTCCGGTTCGATGGTCAAAGCAGCCTGGACACGACCAGCGGAAACCAGAGCCAATGCGTTGGCTATGGAGTACATGGGGCGGCATGGAGCGGTCTCGGCAAGCGTTGACCATCGGTCGGTCCTGAACTCCCACGCATTGACCATGATGACGGGATCGATGTCATGAGAAGGGGAGGAGGCAATGCGCGTGCCGTTCAAGAAGAGTCCCTTACCGCGCACTGCGGTGAAGAGTTCGTCGGTGGATGGATTCAGAATCGCCGCAACGACCGGTATGCCCCGTTCAATCAATGCGGCAGAGATACAGAACTCCGGCACCCGATTCACCAAGGCCTTTGTGCCATCGATGGGGTCTACAATCCAGACGCGTGTGTTGGTGAGTCGAGCCGGGTCGTCGGGAGACTCTTCCGAGAGCCACCCATCCTGCGGAAATTCTCGGCGCTGCATCTCGTGCAGAATGCGATTGACTTCATGGTCCACGGTGGTGACCGGCGAACGGTCCGGTTTGGTGTCCACTGTGAACCCGGCTCTGACCAGTTCACGGGCCTTTGCGCCGGCGTTCCGGATCGATTCGACTAACGTGGCCAATTCTCGTTCCATGCTGCATGCCTCGCGGTGTGGAACCGGAAGAGTAGCAGGTCTCGTGGGATTGGCAAAGGAGAAAGACGGCACCCGACCAGGCCCCTCTTGACCAGCGCGGAGAACCTGCGTACAAGCAGGGAGTCCTGCGAGGTCTCTACCATGAAACTGGTCCAGAAACGATCGAGAAAGACCGGGCTTCCCCCTGGTACGCTCGTCCATATCGGCGAAAAAAAATCGGACAAGGTCACGATCAGGGCATTCAATTACACCGGCGCTCGTTGCGATGAACGTCAGGATGTTGCAAGAGTCGACCAAGATATTCTTCCGTGATGTATACGATCATGTGGTTCAAATCGTGGATACCATCGAGACGCTTCGCGAAATGGTCTCGGCCGGTCTCGATATCTATCTATCGAGCATTAGCTATCGGCTGAACGCCGTCATGAAGGTTCTAACGATCATCACGACGATTTTCATGCCGCTGACCTTCATCGTCGGCATCTACGGGATGAACTTCGAGCATATGCCAGAGCTGAAGTGGGAATGGGGCTACCCGCTGGTGCTCGGCGTGATGGTGGTGATCGCGGTCACCATGCTGGGGTTTTTCAAAGGAAAGAAGTGGATTTAGCTTCGTAAGGTATGTCGGTTACGGGCAGGTTGCATATGGTACGGTTCGACTCTTCGAGGGTGCAATGAGGAGGCGACGGTTATTCATCATCACGATAGGCGTTCTGGCGATTACCTGGCTGTTTTCAGGAGGCTATGGCAGCACAGAGGCGCCGGTGTGGGCGGAAGGAGTACGGTCAGACCTGCCAGGCGGGACCCAGAGTCGAGACAATGCTCTGCCGTCGACGCAGCGGTTCATTACCTTGCCGGCTTTCGGTAACGAGGCGGTGTTGGATAAACAAACCGGTCTGATTTGGGAAAAGTCCCCGCAGACGACAAGCGCCAAATGGACTCTGGCCCACCGCGCCTGCCTGGAAAAAAGCATCGGGGGCCAGAAAGGCTGGCGGCTACCCTCCCTCGAAGAGTTGGCCAGTCTGGTGGACTCCTCCATAGCCCCTCCAAGCTTGGCTCTTCCGCCGAGCCATCCCTTCGTGGCTATTCAGTCAGCTGTCTATTGGTCGGCGACGAGGCCCGGTGAGGATCCTAAGGGTGCGTGGGGCGTGCATTTCGGTTTGGGAGGCGGTGCGACTTTTATCAATTGGGCGCACAGTGTCCAAGCCTGGTGTGTTCATGACGGGATCAATGCGGATCGGCATTGAGACATCGATACTCGGGGTGAGACGGAGAGAGACTATTCCACGATCTCGACGTGATCGACAAAGTAGGCGGTTTCTCCAAAACACGTGGTGGGAAGGTAGCGATACTCCTTGTAGTGCAGGACCAATCGTTTTCCCACGATCTGCGAGAGCTGCGACGCCACTTTCGGATCTGAGACAGAAAAACTCCACAAGATCGGGGCCACGCCCGGTACCGTCGTCATAGCCAGCTCCCCTTCGTGCGTCTTGCAGATCCAGCCTTTATTGGAAAACTTCTGGATATAACCTGCCCGGTTTCCGTCCGAGTAAGTGTAATTGAAGGCGATGAGCAAAGCGGCTCCACCGAGGAAGAGCAGAACGAGCACCACAATCTTTATCACGACACTGCTCCTGGGTTCCGGCAAAGATCCGTGAATAGCCAAGGAGCTTCAGCCTTTCGTCGAGCCTCGTAGGTGGCAATGGCAGCCTCGTGCTGCAAGGTCAATCCGATGGCGTCGAGACCCCGGTACAGGCAGTCTTTTCTAAAAGGGTCGACCTCAAAGTGAAAGAGGCTGTTATCCGGGGTGGTTACCGTTTGGTTTGCGAGGTCCACAGTCAGTCGGTACCCAGGGGTTGCCATGACATCGTTCATCATGCTTAAGACCTCGTCGGCTTTCAACGCCACGGGGAGGATGCCGTTCTGGAAGCAGTTGTTGTAGAAGATGTCGGCGAAGCTCGGCGCAATGACACAACGGAAGCCCTGGTCGAGGAGCGCCCAGGGGGCATGTTCACGCGACGATCCGCAGCCGAAATTATCGCGCGTCAGGAGAATCGTCGCGTCTTGGAAGCGCGGTTGATTCAAAAAGAACGACGGATCCTGCGATCCGTCCTTTTGTTTGCGCCAATCGTAAAACAAGCCTTCGCGAAGCCCAGTTCGCTTGATCGTCTTCAGAAACTGCTTCGGGATGATTTGATCGGTATCGACATTGACACGGTCCAACGGCGCGACCAGACCCGTTATAGCGGTAAAGGCTTGCATATGTCCTCTATATCCAGGTTCGGATATCGACGAAGTGCCCTTCGACGGCAGCTGCGACGGCCATTGCCGGTGACACGAGATGAGTTCGTCCTCCGGCCCCCTGGCGCCCTTCGAAGTTTCGATTGCTGGTCGACGCGCAACGTTCCCCGGGCCGAAGCACATCGGCATTCATTGCCAAGCACATACTGCAGCCGGCTTCTCGCCACTCGAATCCCGCCTCTTTGAACAGACGGTCGAGCCCTTCTTGCTCCGCCTGCTGTTTGACAAGGCCAGAGCCGGGCACGACCATCGCGTGAACCGTCTTCGCAACATGCTTGCCCTTGGCTAAGTTTGCGGCCAGACGAAGATCCTCAATACGTGAATTGGTGCAGGACCCGATGAACACCTTGTCGATCTTGATATCGGTCATGGGCATATTCGGGATGAGGCCCATATATTCCAATGCACGCTCTGTAGCCTGTCGCTGGTTCTCGTTGGTGATCGTGCGAGGGTCCGGCACTCGTTGATCGATGCCGGTTACCATCCCGGGACTCGTGCCCCAGCTGACCTGCGGCGCAATGTCTTCGGCCCTCATCGTGACGGTCATATCGTAAGAGGCGTCTGCATCGGTCTTGAGCTGCTGCCACGCATGCATGGCCTGCTCGAACAGTTGTCCCTTCGGCGCCAGCGGACGTCCTTTGATATAGGCAAGGGTCTGTTCGTCTGGCGCGACCATCCCGGCCCGCGCACCTCCCTCGATCGACATATTGCAGAGCGTCATACGCCCTTCCATACTGAGGGCGCGGATCGCCGAGCCTGTGTATTCCATGACATAGCCAGTACCTCCGGCTGTGCCGATTTTTCCGATGATGGCCAGAATGACATCCTTCGCCGAACAGAGAGCCGGCAGCACCCCATCGACTCGGACCTCCATAGTCTTGGGCCGTTTCTGCACCAAGCATTGGGTAGCTAGTACATGCTCCACTTCGCTGGTGCCGATGCCGAAGGCCAACGCGCCGAACGCTCCATGGGTCGATGTGTGCGAATCGCCGCACACGATGGTCGTTCCCGGCAAGGTAAAGCCCTGCTCTGGTCCGATGACGTGGACGACGCCTTGGCGGATGTCGTTCATGCCGAAGAGGGTGATGCCGAAGTCACGGCAATTTTCCTCCAGCGTCTGGATCTGTTTCGCGCTAAGAGGGTCGGCGATGCCCAGGGCTCTGTCGGTCGTTGGGACGTTGTGATCCGGCACTGCCAATGTGGCGCTGGGACGTCGAGGCTGACGGCCTGAGAGTTTGAGCCCTTCAAATGCTTGGGGCGAGGTCACTTCGTGGACCAGCTGACGATCGATATAGAGCAGGGTGGTCCCGTCCGGTTCTGCGCGAACGACGTGGGACTCCCAGATTTTGTCGAAGAGTGTCTGAGCGGCCATACTGACACCTCAATGATCGGTCTCTCTCGAAGACGTTCGTTCGAGGGGAGGCCACATTATACAGAGTCCACCTATAGTCTGCACAAGGGCCTTCACCCTATTGTTGCCTTGACCGAATGGACGTGATACACCGCCTGGCCAGTGAGGATGAGGCCCTTCCCGTTCGATTGTGTCGGAGGATTGTGCCGTGACGTCTCAGATATGGACCGATCCTGCCATTGTCGAATGGTCGCAGCTGCTTCTCAACAGTTTCCGTCACTGGGTCGGGCGTGACCTTCTCGAACGAGTGGGTGAGTCTGATTATCAAGCCCACGCGCTCTTCCAGTCTCCCTTTGTCGTCGTATCCCACGGGATGGAAGAGGACCCGCTTCTCAATTACGGCAATCAAGTCGCGCTGGAACTCTGGGAGCTGACCTGGGAACAGCTCGTGATAACACCCTCGCGGCTTACGGCTGAACCGGTCAATCGAGCTGAGCGGGAATGGATGCTGGAGCAGGCCAGAACACGCGGCTATCTCGACACCTATCGCGGTGTGCGTATTTCTTCCACCGGGCGCCGCTTTCTTGTCGAAAACGCCGTGGTCTGGAATGTCGTGGATGCAGGGGGGCAGAGAGTCGGGCAGGCTGCGACCTTTGCGCAATGGACTTGGTTGGCCTGATCGGCCAGGCGCTTAGAACGGCAAGTAGATATCAAATCCTCCGTAGCTGCCGCCGTGGAAGGTCGTGTTGTTTTGGTATCCACCCCTGACGAGGACAAACACGCTGCCGATCTGAATTTCGCCGACGGGTCCAGTCATGATCCCTCGGAAATCGGCATTGCCCATTCCGGTTACGTCCCAGCCGACATAGGTTGCGCAACAGCCTTCTTCTGGTTTATAGGCCAGAGCCTTTCCTCGCAACCGACTCCAGAAGAAATTGTCGAGGTCTGCGTAGGACCCTGTTGCGGAGAGATTCCATTTCTCATGCCGGTAGAATGCCTCAAGTTGGCCATAGACGCCTGCCTGGTAGGAGACCGTGTTACTCGCGTTCAGCCGCTGTTCCTCGATTCGGCGCATCTGGGGACCGGCCAGGGCAGAGAGCGTCCAGCTGCCGAGCGTTTTGGTGATGCCGAGCGAAGGGACAATGGACTCGATGTTGGCATCCAGGAGCTGCCCGTTGCTCGTAATTTTGTAGCCAAACCCCGAAGTGATCGCCTGAACAAACACGTCAGGTCCTCCTGAGTTTCGCACGATCGGAGTCCGAACGACGAGATAGCCGAAGTACTGGTTCTTGTTGTCGATCTGAAACCCCGTGAAAATATCTCCTGCTTCGCTCGCGAGGGGTAGGCATGTCAACATCCACGCCGCCACAAGGAGTAACGTCAATCTCGCCATGGCTATTTTCCCCTATAAGGCCGAACGGAGTATCTATCTAAAGTCACGGCCAGACTATGTGCAGGCTTCGACGTTCGCAGTTTTGAAATGCGCGAACGTATCAAGGAACGACACGTGTAGAAGCCGTGAGTGGGTATCTGCGCCCTCAACATGGGGGGTGTGAGCGGTCTCCTGAAGAGAGAGATCATTCAGCCTGTGGGTTTGTCGGAGAGTCGTTGGAAACGTGGGTACGGAAGACCGTCGACAATAACGGTTTCCAGGAACATGGCCGTCGGTCTGATCCATAGTCCCTGCTCGCCGTAGAGTGCGCGATAGACAACGAACTCTTCTTCCGTTTCCGAATGCCTCGCCGTTCCGAGCACCTCGTACTCGTGGCCTTTCTTGTAGTGCCGATAGCGACCAGGTTGTACCATCGCCTCCCCACGTGTGCTCCGCAACTATACGAGAAAGTACCATGGAATCACAAAGCCCACGAAGGCGCCGAGCAGTATGGAGAGAGAACCAACGAACGTCCGAATATAACCAGACGTTCGCCATTTTGCCGAGCGGACAGGCCGATGACAATCATGGTCCACGGGTAACAGGATCAAGTGGATGTAGATTTGGTGTCGGTGTCGAACATCGCTTTGTCGGATCTTGTACCGTGCGTGAGTGGAAACTTCAGAGCGTGTGGTGGGCATTCCAACCGTTGAGTCGTTGGTTATGTCCGGAGATCGAGAGGGCTTCGGTGGACGATAGCACGGAGAATATCGCTGGTTGTCAGAATGCCGATCAGGTGACGGGAACTGTCCAGGATTGGAATCGCATTGACCTGTTCATCAAGCATGACGTGGGCGACCTCGCGGATCTCCGTCATTGGAGGTATTATCGGCATAGCTGACCTTGTACCGTCTGTATCGGAAGCTACCGGTAAGTACTTAAGCTGAGAAGGTCTTGCCGAGCGACCAGTAAAGGCAAGCGGGGGCAAGGGTCAGAAACGAGCGGCAAGAATTCAAGTGGGAACATACGGGGCAGCAAGAAAATGAAGCCCTGGACAGGAATAACCATTAACGACCATAGTTTCTTGTGGCATGGCCGTCGGTCTGATCCGCAACTCCTGCTCACTGTAGAGAGCGCGAGAGAAGACGAATTCCACGTCCGCTCCCGAAGGCCGCACCAGACCCAGCATCGCATAGTCGTGGCCCTGGGTCGGCCGATAGCGACCAGGTCGTATCATCGTGTATCCTGCCGTATGATCGATGTAGAAGGAAGTGAACGATGAGATCACGAAACCGGGCTTCGACGAACCGCACGCATGACGTCATTGTCGTCGGTGGCGGGTCGGCAGGCTATGCGGCGGCCCGGACTGCGAGCGATGCCGGCGCCGATGTGGCGATTGTGGATCAGGGTCCGCTCGGGGGGCTGTGTATCCTTCGTGGCTGTATGCCGACAAAGGCCATTCTGCGCTCCGCTGAAGTTGCGGCCCTTTTCAGAAGAGCGAAGGAGTTTGGACTCTCCTCAGTCTCAGCTCAGGCCGACCTGTCGGCAATCGTGGACCGGAAGAACCGGCTGGTCCGTGAGTTTGCCGATTATCGCATTCAACAGCTTCAAGACCCAAAGCTCAGGCTCTATCGATCGCGAGGAACCTTTCTATCGCCTCACGAAATCAGCGTCGGAGATACTGTCTTGTCGGCCGGGTCGTTTATTCTCGCAACGGGGTCGAAACCCAATGAGATTCAGATTCCTGGCTTAGCCCAAGCAGGGTATTTCACGAGCGATACGATCCTCGATCTCCGAACTCAACCTGGCTCGTTGATTGTCCTGGGCGGTGGGGCCGTTGCGCTCGAACTCGGCCAGTTCTTTGCCCGACTTGGGACGAGGGTGACGATTGTGCAACGGGGACGCACGATTCTTACCGGAATGGACGACGATGTTGGACACGCGTTGGAAGCCGCATTGATCGACGAGGGCATGGAGGTTGTGTTGGAGGCGCAATTGCTGCGTGTGGCCCACGACGAAACAGGGAAGACGGTGTGGGTGATGAAAGATGGGCGGGAACGATCGTATGTCGGCGCGGAGATTCTTCAGGCCTTGGGCCGACAGCCCAACATTGAGGGACTTCGCCTCGATCTCGCAGAAGTGACAGTCGACGAGGGACGGATTATGGTCGATGGCGCCATGCGAACGTCGCAAGCCCATATCTATGCCGTAGGTGATGTGAACGCGCTCACGCCCATCGTGCATCTCGCTATCCAGCAGGGCGAGATTGCGGGATACAATGCCACACATGTCGGTCAACCGGCGAAGAAGATCGATCATCGTCTGGATACGGAAGTGGTCTTTACCGATCCGCAGGTCGCAGTGCTTGGACTGAATGAAACGCGCGCGAAATCAGAAGGGATTCCCTATCTCAGCGCCTCGTATCTTTTTGCCGATCATGGGAAAGCGCTTTGTCTTGGATCGGCTCAGGGGTTTGTAAAACTGCTCGCGGCCACTCAGACTGGTGAGATTCTTGGCGCGCAGATCGTCGGGCCAGAAGCTGGTGAACTGATCCATGAATTGACGGCGGTGATGTATTACCGTGGGACCGTCGCCGATCTCTCGCGTATGCCACACTACCATCCCACATTGGCGGAAATCGTGACCTATCCCGCGGAGTCTATTGTCGAACAGATGGGTGCAGAAGAAAGAGACTCTGGGCGCGCGCAGCGTAGTTGAACCGGTCGCACCATCCAGTGTAGCGTACCGTATCGATGGCGATGCACAATAATCAGGTTGCCAGTAATTTTCGGATGAAAGGGATGATCTCGCGGTTTGTGGGAATCGTGGCGATCGCGCTCGGTTTCGTGGTCGGAATGTACGGGCTTGATGACACAGCAGGGCCGTGGCTCCAGACGGCGTTGGGTTTATTGGTTACGGGCATGTTGGCTCAAGGCTATGCGCTCTATTGCTCTGTAAAACGCATGCAAGATCTTAAGGATGAACCTAAGTCATGAGACGGGTACATCAACGTTTGTTCGCAGTCTGGCTATTGGTCTTCGCAGGGGCGATGCTCGCCTGCGGAGGTCCCTGGCGTGACGCCTATTTCAAGAAGGGCGTGGATCGACTCACTCAGGACGAGGTGACGGAAATGTTTGGGCCGCCCCATACGGCGAAGACGCCCGCTCTCGGGGGAGATTCAGTCTGGACCTATCGTGTTCCTGTGGCTGAAAAGGAGTTGAGCTCGTGGCATTTTTCTGGCCTGGCCAATGCTGCGACGCAAGCAACTTCGTTGTTGGGAAAGCCCGGGGAGGGCCCCAAAGACATGTTGTATTGCTATCGCTATACGCTGAACTTCGACGAACAGAAGATCCTGAAACAGTGGAAACGCGAAGAATGCGTGCCGGGAACTCACGATACGCTCAATGCCAAATAACATTCTGATGCCGTGACCCATGCCTGCGTGGATGCCCAACATCAACAGCTCAGTTCTCCTCGACGGACTCGCCTCGCTGCTGTTGCTGGCCTTTCTCCTGAGCGTACGGGCGTTGATCGTTCGAGCGATTTCAAGGAACCCAACCCTCTCGATGGAGGCGAAACGTCGATGGGTCGTCTCTGTCCGCAATACCGTCGTGTTCGTGTTGCTCACGGGATTGGTCGGCATCTGGGCGCACGAGCTTCAAGCGTTCGCCGTGTCTCTTGTCGCGGTCGCGGCGGCGCTCGTGTTGGCAACGAAAGAACTCATTCTCTGTTGGAGTGGAGCGGCGCTACGAGTAGGCGGAAAAGTGTACTCAGTGGGCGATCGCATTCAGATCGCCGGTCATCGCGGTGTGGTGTTGGATCATGACATCTTTGCGACAAAGCTCCTCGAAATAGGGCCGGGTCAAACCTCGCATCTCTACACGGGCCGCGTGACGGTATTTCCGAACAGCTTGCTGTTTACAAATCCGTTGGTCAAGGAGAACAATGGCCAGGAGTACGGACTCTATATTCTTGTGATTCCTCTCGGTGACCAGGAGAATTGGCGAGATGCTGAACGGCATCTGCTCGATGCGTCAAAGGCAGAATGCTCCTCATTCATGGGAGAAGTGGGCAGGCACATGAAGATGTTGGAACAGACCAATCTCCTTGAAGCTCCATCGCCAGAGCCGCGCATTACCATCCAAATCGTCGAAACAGGGCGGATCCAGTTGGTGCTTAGATTCCCGGCGCCGGATCGTGGACGCTCACGAGTCGAACAGGCCATCCTACGCCGGTATCTCACCGCAGCCACGTCAGCAAGTCATTGACGCTCAACATGCAATGGATAAGAGGGGGGAGTGGCCTTGTAAGGCATCCTGCGGGACCGGAATAATACCAGTCGGTCATTGGAGCATGGGGAACCCACACGTCGGTTCCCAGACTTATTCTTGACAGGATTGAAAAAGGGGAGCAGGGTGGCTTTTCCTAAGAGAGGAGACCATGCCTACTATCTATTTCTATTCCAGGAGGTGCGCTATGCAGAAATTGATCGGTGTTGCGTTTGTTGCCTTGTGCTTCATGGGGACTAGCTCGCTGGCTTTCGCGGACGATGCCATGAAGAGTGAGGTGGGTAACATGAAAGCCGAGATGAAGGCTGAGAAGAGCGCGATGAAGGGGGAGATGAAGGCAAAGAAGGAAGAGATGAAGGGCAAGATGAAAGCTCGCAAAGATGCGATCAAGGCGAAGCGCCATGAAATGAAGGAGAAAATGAACGCGCACAAAGTCGCGGGAAAAGCTAAAGCCGGAGAAGCGAAAGCCGACGCTGAATCGATGGGGCATGACATGAAAGCGACGGTTCCAGCGGCTCCTACATCTGTGACCGCGCAATAAGTTCTCAATCTGTCACGGCAGATTGCCTGGCCCTCAGGAGGGAAGACCTCCTGAGGGCCATTTTTGTTGAGAACCTCTGGATCGAGTCTGGCGCGGGAGACGCTCTTCACCTTGTTCCTCCGTGGGCCTTTTGCTAGGATGCGACGACCCGAGTGTTTCTAAGACTCCATGAAGATCGCCACCTTCAACGTCAACTCTCTACGAAAACGTTTGCCGATTGTGCTCGACTGGCTAATCCGGCAGAAACCGGATGTGCTCTGCCTTCAAGAAACCAAAGTCCAAGACAGCGAGTTTCCGTTGCTGGCACTGGCGGAGTCGGGGTACGAAATTACCTACAGGGGCATGAAGTCGTACAATGGTGTCGCGATATTGAGTCGGGAGAAGCCGGACGCGGTGGCGTACGGGTTTGATGATGGAGGAGAAACGGAAGATGCACGGCTCTTGCGTGTGGTGATCAAGGGGATTCCCATCGTCAATACCTATGTGCCGCAAGGCTTCGAGATCGACTCACCCAAGTATCAATACAAGCTCGGCTGGTACGATCGACTCCGCAAGTATTTTGAGACGCACCTGTCTCCGAATACACCGGCGATCTGGTGCGGTGATATGAATGTGGCACCGAGGCCGATGGACGTCCACAGCCCCGAGAAACATCTCAAACATGTCTGCTATCACGAGGCGGCCAGGCGTGCGTACGAGAATACGCTGGCATGGGGATTTCAGGACGTGTTCGTGAAACTCTATCCGGACCGGCAGCAGCACACATTTTGGGATTACCGGGCGCCGGGCTCGCTGGAAGCGAATAGAGGCTGGCGCATCGACCATATTCTGGCAACGGCCGCGTTGGCAGAGCGTTGTGTCAAGGTAGAGGTGGACGTCGAGCCGCGGCGAGCGAAAGACCCCTCGGATCACACATTCTTATGGGCAGAGTTTTCGGTCTAACCACGAAGTCGGTGCGGGCGCCGCTGGGCTAGCCGCCTCGATTTTTTCAGCAGAGGCAGCCGTACAGAACAATCGTCCGATGAGAGTCGCATTGCTTGATGGTGCGAAAACGGTCGGCGCTAAAATCCTCGTTTCAGGTGGCGGCCGTTGTAACGTCACGCACGAGGTTCTCAGCCACACGGACTATTTCGGTAATCGCCGGATCATCAAACACGTGCTGGCGGCGTTCTCAGTTGAGCAGACCGTGAAGTGGTTTGCTTCGCTAGGGGTTGCGCTCAAACGCCAAGAAACCGGGAAACTCTTTCCTGTCACCGACAAGGCGAGAACCGTTTTAACCGCGCTCGTCGATCGCTGTCATGACCTGGGCGTGGTTGTGTGTCCAGACCATCGAGTGACAGATATCACTCCGAGCACCGGTTCAGAAGGCGGCTTCGTCATCCACCATATCCATGGAGTTTTGCGAGCAAAGACGGTCATTCTGGCGACCGGAGGCCGATCGATCCCCAAATCTGGGAGCGACGGATTCGGCTACGAGTTAGCGCGACGGCTGGGTCATCAGGTAACGGCCACCGTTCCAGCACTTGTTCCGCTGGTGCTCGATGAGCAGATGTTTCACAAGACACTCTCTGGTCTGTCGCAGGAAGTTGAGCTAACGACGAGGGTTTCCGGGAAAGAAGTCGATCGACGAACAGGCAGTCTCCTCTGGACGCATTTTGGGGTCAGTGGCCCAGTGGTGATGGACGCAAGCCGATTCTGGTCGCTTGGGCATGAGCAGGGGAAAACGGTAGAGGTTTATGGCAATCTTCTGCCCGGTCAGACTCAGGAACAGGCGAAGGTGTGGCTGATGGAGCAAGCGACGGAGAATCCCCGGCGATCGTTGCTGAAGACATGGGCGCAACAGATACCGGAGCGGTGTGCCGAGGCGCTCTGCTCTTATGTCGGATGTGACCCAAAGACAGCGATCGCGCAACTGCCGAGAAAAGACCGAGATCGCCTGCTCGCGGCATTGACCAAGCTCAATTTTCCGGTCTCGCGTGATCGTGGTTGGAACTATGCCGAAGTCACAGCCGGAGGTGTCCCGCTGGAAGAAGTCAATTTTCGGACGATGGAGTCCAAGCTGGTGCCGGACCTCTATCTGATCGGAGAAATCCTCGACTGTGACGGACGGATCGGCGGGTTTAACTTCCAATGGGCCTGGACGACCGGATTTCTGGCTGGCCAGGCCGCTACCGCGAGCGTATGTGGAGACGAAGGATCTCTCCGATGAACATCGCGTTTCCCCAATACGACGTACGCACAGAATATTCGTTTCCTTGACAGGGCGGAGGAGATCATCTATCCGTGAACAAGAAGGAGCCTGTCTGTCGGCGGGTTGGGTGAGGGGTCTGTAGGGATCGATGATTATGGGGCGCATGCTACACTGTCCGAGATGCCAGAAAGATGGCCCTTTGCGATCTCATCCAGAATCGCCGCGCGAGCATCTCGCCTCCCTCCTCTTTGTGGCGCCGTTCCGTTGTCCGTCGTGCACGCATCGCTTTCTGGCATCTTATATTTGGTTGCAGCATCCCACGCATCCGATCGATCGCCGCGAACACCTCAGGATTCCCGTGCGACTCTTTCTCTCATTCTCCGGGGGGAAGATTCGCGGTGAAGGAAGGGTGCTCGACCTCTCCATGGGCGGTTGTATCATCAAGAGTGAAACCCAGGTGCATACGAACGACATCTTCTATCTGCAATTATCCCTTGATGACAGTGAACCTCCTCTTGAAGTGGCCGCGATGGTCCGTTCTGTAAGCGCTCGTGGCATCGCCTTCAAATTTCTTCGAGCCGCCCAGGAAAACAAGCGACTGCATGATTTCGTCCAAGCCCAGACACTGGATCAGCCTAATAAATCGTCTGGCAAAATCCATGTTCCTGCCTAGCCTCCCGCCTCCTGCTCCTCGCCCGTCTTCTGCGCGATGTCTCGGCGAACTGCGATGAGTAAGGCAGGCTAGGTCGGAGTTTCCCAGGCAGAATGAAGCGGATGGTTGTTGGTCAGTTCCTCATGTGCCGCGAGGTCATAGGGTTCGATGGTAAGGTCCTTCTCGTCGAGAGGCTCTGGACAGGCAGGGGAACAAAGATAGGTGCGATACGATTCAGCCTTCTCCTTCGTGGCAAATCGGCACAACCCATATTCAGGCATCCCGGAAGAGGGATACCAGAACGCCAGCTCGATCGCACTCCCCTGGTAAATCCCAAGCGAGCGGTGTCGGACTTGGAATCCTCCAGGTAAGTTGGACGAGTGTTCAAGGGACATAACCACGATCTCTACACATGGGGAGTGATTCGGGCAGATCGTAGCATGGACGCTATCCAGCGTGAAAGCCGATGCCCTGTCTCTCCGACGTACCGGTTCAGGCTTTTCCAATGCCGCGCATAGACTGCCCGATATCGTTCCGCTAGAATCCCGATATTCATGCCCGACCCTACGGTGGTATCTCCAGCTCCAGCGAATGCGCAAGACGAGGCTCGCTCGGTGGTCAAAGCGGCCGGAGTGATCGGCGCCGCCACCTTTTCCAGCCGCATCCTCGGGTTCATCCGTGACATGGTATTGGCAAATCTGTTTGGGGCCACACCTGCGGCCGATGCTTTCTTTGTGGCCTATCGTATTCCCAATTTGCTTCGTGAGTTATTCGCAGAAGGATCGATGTCTTCCGCTTTCATTCCCGTCTTCACAGAATATCAAACGCAAAAGTCGAAGCGAGATGCCTGGGAACTGGCGAGCGCTGTTTTCACAACCCTGCTCACGATTGTGATCGGAATCACAATTCTGGGCATTATCCTGGCATCCGGAATCGTTTGGCTCTTGGCGCCGGGGTTTCATGATGACCCCGCAAAGCTAGGCATGACGACGCTGCTTACACGGATCATGTTCCCCTACCTGATCTTTATTAGCTTAGCCGCATTGGCAATGGGCATCCTGAATTCCATGCGTGCCTTTGCGGCGCCGGCGTTTTCGCCTGTGTTCTTCAATATATTCATCATCGGCTGCGCATTGTTCTTGTCGCCGATGATGGCGGAGCCGATCCATGGCGTGGCTATCGGGGTGGTGGTAGGAGGCGCGGCTCAGTTTGTCATGCAGTTACCCGGCTTGAGCCGGCGCGGCATGTTGTTCGGGTTCCGGTTTGCGCCCGGTCATCCCGGCGTGCGGCGGATCGGCAAGCTGATGGTGCCGTCACTCCTCGGTCTCTCTGTGACGCAGATCAACATCACGGTCAGCACCATCCTCGCTTCTTTCTTCGTCGGTGGACCGACCTATCTCTTCTACGGTATGCGATTGATCCAGTTTCCGCTCGGGATTTTTGGCGTCGCGTTGGCTACGGCCATCTTGCCGACACTTTCGGCGCAGGCGGCGCGCGGAGATTTGGATGAATTGCGGAAAACATTGGGGTTCGGCCTTCGTATGATCCTCTTTATCATCTTGCCGGCGATGTTGGGCCTGATCCTCTTACGTCAGCCCATTATCCATCTGTTCTTCGAACACGGAACCTTTACGGCGCATGACACCGCCGAGACCGCGCTGGCCGTGCTTTGCTATTCCATTGGCCTCTGGGCCTTTGGAGGAGTCCGCATCATTGTGTCCGCCTTCTATTCGTTGCAAGACACGCGTACGCCGGCCATCTCTGCGGCCATCGCTGTCGCTGCCAATCTTGTGTTCTCGCTCCTGTTGATGTCATCACTTGGCGCAGCTGGCCTGGCCTTGGCCACGGCCCTGGCGGCAATGGTCAATGGAGGCATCTTGATCGTCGTCTTGCACCGTCGGTTGGGCGGAGTGGACTGGAGTTCCGTCGGACGATCGTCACTGCGCGTGCTGGTCGCAGCAGTGCCGTTGGTTGCGGTCTGTATGTGGGTCGCAGCAGCGCAGGTCTGGACCCATCCCGGTGATTGGATTGAAAAATCGGCCATGCTCGTTGTGGCTGTTGGAATGAGCGTGGGCGGCTATCTGGGTGTCCATGCCCTGCTGAGATCAGAAGAACTCGGTCTGGTCTGGGGAATGGTCAGACGAAAACTCAAACGAGGAACAGTCTGAACAATGGGCAAGCGTCAGTTTTCACCCTCACCCCTCACGGTTCGACAAGCTCACCATCCCGAGCTACGTCGAGGGACCTCTGCCCCCTCACGTCTAAGCGTCTGTGTCTTCCGTACACCCTGGGGCTGGATGGGTGTGTCAGAAACGGCGAAGGGGATTGACGCAGTGGTGTTGCCGCAGGCTTCGCGGCAGGCTGTGCTATCAGAATTGGGACTCCCCTTAGCCCAGCGGCAGAAGGGCCGAATTTCTCCACGATTGTGCGAGGCGCGGGCGCAACTGATCGATTATTTGTCGGGGACCCGACGGTCCTTTGATCTTCCGCTGGATCTTTCACGTGGGACAGGTTTTCGACAGAAGGTCTGGCGGACCCTTCTGCGCATTCCCTATAGCCGGCTTCGGTCCTATCAATGGGTGGCTGCCCGAGTTGGAGGTCGTCAGTATGCCCGTGCTGTCGGCAATGCCGTGGGGGCGAATCCGATGCCGATCGTGATTCCTTGCCACCGCATTGTGGCGCACGATATGTCGCTGGGCGGATTTTCATGCGGTCTGCCCGCTAAACGAAAACTGCTCACTCTTGAAGGAACCTTGCAGACGCTTCGTGGGAAACAATCGTAACCGATGAAGGCCGTGATTCAGCGGGTGACGAAAGCTTCGGTTCAGGTTGAGGGCCAGACCGTGGGGCAGATCGACTTCGGTCTCCTCGTCTTGCTGGGTGTGGCAAAGGGGGATGGGGAGACTGACGGACAGTATGTCGTTGAAAAAGTCCGCACGCTCAGAATTTTTTCCGATGAGCAGGGGAAAATGAACCGCTCGTTGGTGGACATCGGAGGATCGGTCTTGCTGGTTTCGCAGTTTACCCTATTGGGCAGGACGGCAAATGGCCGTCGCCCAAGCTTCGACGAGGCGGCATCCCCGGACGAGGCAAATCGGCTATATGGGCAGGTTGCGGCAGGGCTACGAGACCTGGGCACTCATGTGGAAACCGGAATCTTTGCGGCCCATATGCAGGTCGAATTGCTGAACGACGGACCAGTGACGTTTGTCCTCGATAGCCGCGGCACACGCTAGTTCTGGTCCAGACTCAAGTCTGTCCGATGAAGACCGATAGAACGGTCATAGGGACGATATCGTCACGGCAATTATCGTCTGCTATACTGAGTACGTGCGCGTGTGGAATGTGTGAGAGGTGGATATGGGAACTCAAGTTCCGCCACAGCACCCGCTCCGTCAGCTGTTCGGCGCCCTCACCGAGAAGAGTTTCACGGAACATCTTGGGTGGCCAGACCCCAACGTCACCGACTATGTCTCCAACCTGCTCGTGGATTTTTCCCACACCGACAACCTCTATAAAATTAGAAATCAGGATGATCAGCCAGTCGATACGGTGGTAGACCTCTTGTTTGAATCGGAAGTATTGCTCCAGGCAGAGTCGATGGATCGTGAACGCGATGTGCATCGACATATCGGCGATTTCACGCTTTTCATGGCGGGACTGTTTCCGGAATACTTGCGCAGACTCAAGACGTCGGGATTGATCTATCACAAGGACTTTCTCGTGGACTATATGAAGACGGGAAAGCGCTCCTATGGCATTGTCGCGCGAATGGCTGATAGTCCGTCACCGGAGGAACCTCCTCTGTTCAGAAAACTCTCCGACAATTTCGAGCTCTGCGTCGCCGGCTTGGGGTTCGTGCGGTCTGATTTGGATCGCATGAAAGACCCGACGTATCGGAAGGCTCGGAAACTTCTCCTCAATTGACCAGTCGCCGTCCACTCATTCTTGCCCATGGAGGCGCCGGTTTCAGGCGTGTGACGCCGGCGCAGTCCGCTTGCCTGGCCGATGCGCTCGTGGCGGGCTACGGTATTCTCGCTCAAGGAGATCCTGCTCTCGCTGCTGTAGAATGTACGATCAATCTTCTGGAACAATCGGGACTATTCAATGCGGGGCGAGGAGCGAATCGCCAGCTGGACGGGGTGCAGCGTATGGATGCCGCGATCATGGAAGGAGCTCAACTCAAAGCAGGAGCTGTCGCGTCGATCGAAGGAATCGCACATCCGATTACGGTAGCCCGCCTGGTTATGGAAGAGACAGACCATGTTCTGTTGGTCGGACCGTTCGCCGGAAAATTTGCGCGGCACTTCACACTCGATCGGCATCGTATCACCGGCACACCACGCCGCCTCTCCTACGGCCGGATTCTCGCTAAGCAGAAACGCTCCAGAACAAAACGGCATGGGACCGTCGGTGCTGTTGCCTTAGATCGGTCCGGAACAGTGGCGGCAGGGGCCTCGACCGGTGGAATCGAATCGATGTTGCCTGGGCGGGTCGGCGACACCCCGCTCATCGGCAGTGGAGTCTATGCAGACAATCACAGTGGGGCTGTCTCGATGACGGGCATCGGGGAAGGGATCATCCGCCTTGTCATCGCCAAAAGTATCTGCGATCGTCTCGCGATGGGGAAAAGCCCCGCAGTTGCCGCACGACAGGTATTACGCATACTCACGTCTCGGATCCATGGAACGGCCGGAGCCATAGTCCTTTCGCCGGATGGGCGATTTGCCATCAGGCATGTGACGCCTCATATGGCTGCGGGCTGGTGGAACGGGACTGGCCATGTGACGTCTCATATGGCTGCGGGCTGGTGGAACGGGACTGGCCAACCGATCATTCAAGGAGAATTTCCATGAAGGACACGCTCTTTCACCTGGCTTTTCCCACACACGATGTGGCGTCGGCGAAACGTTTCTATGTCGATGGACTCGGTTGTACATTGGGCCGGGAGTCGAACCATGCTGTGACATTTGGACTCGCAGGGCATCAACTCGTGGCCCACCTGACGTCGGAACCCTTGCCGCAGCAACAAGGCATTTATCCTCACCATTTCGGTCTGACTTTTTTGTCGAAAGAATCGTGGCAGCAGTTTTTGGAGCGGGCCCAAGCGAAGGCATTGTCCTTCTACCAACAGCCCCGAGTCCGATTCCCCGGTACCAGGATCGAGCACCACACGTTTTTTCTCGAAGATCCCTCCAGAAATCTGCTCGAGTTCAAGCATTACACGCACGAGTCGGCTATCTTCGGCGAGCGAGACTATCGTGAGGTCGGCGACTCGTTGTAGCTTTCCGCCTGCTCTTGGCCTTGGGGCTCTGTCGAAGGTTGGTCTGAATCTGGTTCTGCGTCTGGTTCTGAATCCGACTCCGGCTTTGGCGCTGGCTCCAGCTGAGGAGATCCCCGCATAATCTGATTGAGAATTCGGTTGTGGCGGCGGGCCAGGAAGGTCGTTTTTCGTATTGGGTCGTATCGCCGTGGCGCCGGCAAGACAGCTGCCAGCCATGAGGCCTCGTCGGCCGTCAGGTTGCGCGAAGACTTCTTGAAGTGATGGCGGGCTGCGGCTTCAGCGCCGTAGACGCCCTGCCCCCACTCGGCGACATTGAGATACAGTTCGAGAATCCGTTCCTTCGTGAGATGCTGTTCGAGAGAACGTGTAATCAGCGCTTCCCGCGCCTTTCGGAGCAGGGAGCGCTCAGATGATAGATAGAGATTTTTTGCCAGTTGTTGAGTGATGGTGCTTCCCCCGCGCTTGAGTTTGCCCGCTTCGAGGTTATAGAGAGCCGCGTCCTTGATCCCTTCCCAATCGAATCCTTCGTGGGTGAAGAACGACGCATCTTCCCCCTCCACGACCGCCTGACGGAGGTAGGGAGAGATCCGTGAGAGCGGCACCCATGTCCAATGGCGTTCGATGGTGCGGCCCTTGTCCTTGGCCTGAGCTCCTCGCGCCTCCATCAGGGCCGTCGCAGTTGGATTGGTCGTGCGTAAGGCCGAGACATCGGGCATCTTAAGTAACCAGAAGAAGAGGACTGCTCCAATTGGCAGGAGAAGGCTGATAATGAGGAAGGCCTTCACGCGGGATCTGGATCGTGCGGTTGACTTCCGCATCAGAGGCTGCGTATCACAGAGGCGGCGAGCGTCTCTGTCAATGCCTTAATGAGTGATGTGAGTGGGCCTGGGTGGTATCGCATGAGAATCCTTACTGCGGAGTTTATCAGAAGTTGCGCGGGACCAGAGCAGTTTCTGAAAAGCGACCTTCCGGAAGTCGCCTTCATCGGGCGGTCGAATGTCGGAAAGTCCTCTCTCATCAACTCTCTCTTGCAACGCAAGGGTTTGGCCAAGGTGAGCCGTACACCGGGAAAGACTCGTTTGGTCAATCTCTTTCGGGTCACCAGCGACGATCCTGGATTGGCGCGTTTCGTCGTGGTGGACTTACCGGGATATGGCTACGCAAAAGTGTCGAAAACACTGCGGGCTCAGTGGGCTCCATTGATCGAGCAGTATCTCGACGGCAGTGAACAGCTGCGCGCCGTGGTGGTGTTGGTCGAAAGCCGTGTGCTGAGCGAGCAAGACAGGCAGACGATCGCATGGCTCTCGTCCGTCGGGCGACCTCCCGTCGTAGTCGCGACAAAAGTGGACAAGCTGAAAATGAGCGAGCGCATCGGCGCGCTTCGTCGGCTGCGAGAAGGGTTGGGATTGGCAGAGGGTGAGGGGGCTATTCCTTACTCGTCTGTGACGGGCGAGGGGCGGGAGCGATTGTGGGCGGTCCTGAAAGAGCGGATTCGAACTTGATCTCGATGTAGGCCTTGTTTTTGAGGTTCGCCAGCCATCCTTGGAAGGTATCTTCGCTTTTCTGTTGAAACACGAGACGCTGGATTTCGTTACGGACTTGCTCGTAGGGGCGGAACTGCTTGGGCTTCTTATCCTCCAGGCGTACGATGTGAAAGCCTTCAGAGGTCTGGACCACATCTGAGATACCGCCCGGCACCAGAGTGGCGGTCGTGCGTTCGATCTCCGGCAAGAGCTCTCCCTGACGCACTAAACCCAGGTATCCGCCTTGTGAGGCGTTCGGGCCGTCGGAAAAGCGTAGCGCTACATCTCCGAAGGGTTCCCCCTGCTTAAGCCGCGCGACAACTTCACGAACTTTCTCTCTTGCATCGGCCGTATCGTCCGGTGATCGCGGCTTGATAAGAATCTGGCTCAGCGTGTATTCCTCCGAGAGCGCAAACCGGTCCTGGTGTTCCTGAAAATATCGTTTCATGTCGGAGTCTGCGACCATGACCGCACTCCGCACCTCGCGGTCGACGATCCGAAACAGTGTCAGCTGTTCTCGGGCGTTTTTCATGTCTGCCGGGTTCGTCTCGTCGACCGCTTTCCCCTGTTGCTTCATCTGCCGAATCGTTTGCTGGACCTCCTCATCGGTGACCGCGATGCCGCGCACTTTTGCTTCCTGGAGTTGTAACTTTCGCTCGATCATCGAGGTCAGCGCCATGTACTCCGCTGTCTTGAGCCGTCGCGCAAGCGCGTCACCGCGTTGCTCTTTCTGAATCCGTTCCCGTTCCGGGGCTAGCTCCCGGTCGATTTCTGACAGCATGATGAGGTCCGAGTTGACGATCGCGACGATCCCATCTTCGACGTGCGCAGCGGAAAGAAGGGACACCGGCGCGATCAGCCCGATCGAGACGAAGACCATGTGTCGCAGCCACTGTGATGCCATTGTGATGAACGGATGGATCGTATTCATAGATAGAAGGCGTGACACGCGCTGAAGGAGCCGCCTGTCTCGGCATAGGTTCGACGGATTGTACACGAATTACACGGGATTTGAGGAGTCTTTGCGGGCAAATTCGACCGGCGACGACTCAGCGCGCCCCAACATCGTCGGTAATATAGCGGGAGGCGTCGGCGAGGCGGATGATCGCCTTCCCGCGGATGTCGGCGATGACGCCGTCGAAACGCTTTCGGCGTTTCTCGTTGAGCAATTCCTGTCGGAGCCGTTCCCGAACCGACACGTCGGCCTCAATAATTTCCTTGTCGAGCGGCGCAACCATGACCAGGTAATAGCCGGCGTCTGTCTTGATCGGCGCACTGATAAATCCTGGCTTGAGGGTATGAATGACGGCATCGACTTCGGGGACGACCAACTCCTTGCGGTAGGGGCCGAGATCGCCGCCGTTCGCTTTCGTTTTTCCGTCGATGGAATAGCGCTGCGCAAACTTGGCGAAGCTTCCTCCCTGGTTGACTTGGTGTTCGAGATCCTTCGCGGCTGAAATATTGGGCAGCAGCATCTGCGACACTCGTACTTTCAACGGCGTGAGGAGTTCGTTCGCATGCTGCTCGTAGAAGGCGCCCAATTCCTCGCTCGTGAGCTCGACCTTGGCCTTGATCCGGTCCTTGAGGAGTTCGTCGAGAATCAGCTGCTCTTTGTAGCGCTGCGCTCGATCGCGGATGGCATCGCTCTGGTCGAGGCCTAGCTTGCGTGCTTCCTGCATGAGCAGTTCTTTGGTAATGAGTTCGTCGAGGAAGACGCGCTTCCCCCCTTCTTTCTGGTATCGCAATCTGGTGGCTTCGGCCAGCTCTCCCCAACGAGCGTCGAATTCGGTCTGTGTGATCTGTCGGCCATTGACGAGGGCGAGCACGCCTTCTTCGGGCGGTGGTCCACAGCCGGCGAGCAAGAAGCACGCGCCGCCGATGGCGACGGCGAGCAGAGTGAAGAGGCGGCTCACAGTGGTTTTCATCATTCGGTTCGATGATCGAGTCATGGACGTATGGACCTTATGACCGAGATGGATGCGGGGGCATCGTGGTGTTGGTATCACAGCCTCCCAGGCTTTGCAAGGTTGCGGTGAGTTCTCGAAAAATTGAGGGCCACTCCTGATGCGGTATCTGCAGCTCGAACGAAAGTGGAGACAGGAAACACACCCGCTTCTTGTATCGGTCCATCATCTGGTGAATCGCTTGGCTCGAGACCCGACTCTTAGCGCCGAGCGCGACGACGACGGAATGCGCCTTCAGTTCGATCGAATCCAGACGCAACGCCTTGGCATGGAGCCGTACCTGCATGACTTCGAACAGCCGCTCGACGGAGTCCGGGGCCAGCCCATACCGATCTTGCATTTCGCCATGAAGGAGGGCGAGGTCTCCGACTTGTGCGCAGGACGAAAGCCGTTTGTAATACGAGAGACGTTGGTGGGGGTCGGCGACGTAGTCGTCTGGAATAAAGGCGGAGACGTTGAGCCGAAGGGTGGGGTCCGGCTCCTCTTCCACCACCTGTCCTTTGAGGCGCTGGACAGCCTGCTCGACCATCTGCATGTAGAGATCGAGTCCGATGGCGGCAATGTGCCCCGATTGCTGTTTGCCGAGAAGGTTGCCGGCGCCACGGATTTCCATGTCCGCCGCAGCGATGCGGAAGCCGGCCCCCAGCTCGGTAAATTGCTGAATGGCCGTGAGGCGCTTCTGTGCATCGTCGCTCAACCGTCCTTCATCCGGTATCAGGAAGTAGGCGTAGGCCTGGTCGCCGCTTCGCCCGACTCGCCCGCGCAATTGGTAGAGCTGCGCGAGTCCGAACATATCGGCGCGATTGATGAAGATCGTGTTTGCATGGGGCACATCGATACCTGATTGGATAATGGCCGAGGCGATCAGCACGTCTGCTTCACGGCGAAAGAACTTCAGCATCACGGCTTCGAGCGGTTTGGCGTTCATCTGCCCATGGGCCATGACAATGCGCGCATCAGGCACCAGTTGGTGGAGCCACGCGCCTGTCTTTTCCATCGTTTCGACACGATTATGGACGAAGTAGACCTGCCCGCCTCGCCCCAGCTCGCGCAAGATCGCATCTCGAATCAGCTTGTCGTTCGACCGGACGACCTGCGTGCGAATGGACAAGCGGCCTGCCGGGGGAGTCTCGATAATGGAGAGATCGCGCACGCTTGCCATGGCCATTTGCAGGGTGCGTGGAATGGGGGTGGCCGTGAGAGTCAAGACATCGACCTGGGTGCGGAGTTGCTTCAACCGTTCCTTGTGTTTGACGCCGAACCACTGTTCTTCATCGATGATCACGAGACCAAGATTGTGGAACACCACATCCTTCTGGACGAGCCGGTGTGTCCCGATCACCACGTCGATGCTCCCTGCCGCGACCTCTTTGAGAATGGCCTTGGCTTCCTTCGGTGATTGAAAGCGAGAGAGCAGGGCCACGCGAGCCGGGAACGGGGCGAACCGTTCCGAGAAGTTGTCGTAATGTTGGTGAG
>SWDN01000011.1:169974-232382 GCA_005116775.1 Nitrospira sp. | reverse complement strand
CGGTTTGCTGGATTCCATGTCGTGAGCGATGTCTTCGATCGCTTTGAGCTGATCCGCCGTTTCTTCATATTCGAACGCGGCTTCGAATTCGTGATACATCGTACTGTCGAACCCATAGGCATGGCGCGTGACGAGTTCCCGGTTGGCATACAGGTCGATCAATTCGTGCGCCATCTCCTCGATGTCCTTCTTCACGCGCGCGGTCGTCTTGGCCCAACTGGTTCCGCCCAACCGTTCCAGGCGAGGAGCATGGCCATCTCCTCCGCTATACCGTTGCACCTGGTCGAGCCGCTCCAGGGGAACGTACAGCGTGTCGCCTCCGGCAAACTCCAGAATCAAATAATCGCTGTCAAAGCCCTGTACCGAGAGGCGTTTGAGACCTTGATACTTGGCGATCCCATGTTGGACATGGACGACATAGTCGCCCACGTTGAGATCTTCCAGCGATGAGAGGAAGGTCGCGGCCTTACTCTTGGCCTGAGGCTTGTGGCGCGCGCCCTTGGCAAACAGCTCCTCTTCCGTCAGAACGGCCAAGCGCAGTTCCGGAGCGAGAAACCCCGCGGACAGATCTCCGTGTAAGACGTAAAACGGCGGTTTCGTCTTGCTTGAAACGGTCCAGGTTCCCGCGGTCCATTCCATTGCCGGCACATCGTGTTCGCGTAAGAGCCCCAGCAATCGATCCACTTGGCCGCGACTTCTTGCCACGAGCACAACGCGGCATTCCTCTCTCAGTCGATCCATGATGGTCAGGGTCTGGCTGAAGGGCATTCCGCGAGCGCCGAGGCCGGCGCTCGCCGGAGCCTGGGCGGGAAAAGCTTGGACCGGATTCCATGACGCATCGCTCGGGGCCAGCGGTTCGAGTGCAAGTGTGGGCCAGCCGTTCGTGTGATCCATGAGCTCAGGCCAGGAGAGAAACAACCGCTCCGGTGATGGGTAAGGCAGGACCGTTTCCCGATCGGCATGGCGGAGATACCCGTCGTCGATCTTGGTCCAGAGATCTTCGCAGGCTCCTGTCAAGGCGGCAGGCTGATCCCAGACCAGGAGAGGCGGTTCGCTGAAATAATCGAAGAGAGTATCCATATGTGGATACAGGTCCGGTGCGCGCCATTCGGCATCAACTGGAATGGGAGCGAGGGCATCGGACGAGGTCTCTGCGCGCAGATATTCCCGTGCAGGAAGGACCACCGCCTGATCCAGCTTCGCGGTGGACTTCTGCGTAGCGGGATCGAAGAGTCGGAGCGAGTCGATGGTTTCGCCAAGAAATTCGATGCGCAGCGGGTCGGTATAGGCCGTCGAGAAAATATCGACGATGCCGCCTCGGATACTGAACTCACCAGGGATTTCCACCACCGAGACTCGCCGGTAACCCAGGCGCAAGAGCCTTTCTGTGAGGACTTCCCGTTCGATCGTGCCGTTTCGCTTGAATTCCAGGCTGGTTCGGCTAAACGTGTCGACTGGCAACAGCCGTTGCATCAAGGCTGCGATGGATGTGACCAGACAGGTTTGCGCGGTAGTTCTGATGTGATGGAGGGCGTTCATCCGGCGCGCGATCAAACCGACATGGGGCGCGCTGCCCTCGTAGGGGAGGGTTTCCCATCGTGGGAACAGGGCGAGGGGCGCAGTCGGAATCCCGACGAGCTCGTGGAAAAAATGCAGGTCGTCGTAGAGGCGTTCAGCCGCTTCGTCCGATCCGGTCACGATCAGCCACGATCGATGTCCCAGTTTTCCCGATTGAGGATGCAGGAGTGTGGTGAGCGCAAGTCCGGCCGTAGAACCGCACAAGCCGGTGACTGAAGGACGGCCCCTCTCGCCTGCCAGCGCCGCGACGACAGGAACGAACCATGGAGATGCGGTATGGCTGTGGCTAGTAGTAGACACTGCTCGGGCTAGGTTGTGGCTGAACGAATACGTTCAATGAGTGACGTGGTGGAAACGCCCGGAACCAACGGAATGGTACGGACGACGCCGCCGCGCGCTTCGACGATGTCGCGACCGACGATTCGTTCAACCGCCCAATCTCCTCCTTTGACGAGGACATCCGGCTGCAATGCGGTGATCAGGCCTTGAGGGTCCGGTTCGTTGAACAGGATCACATAATCGATACAGCCGAGCGCAGCGACTACTTCCGCCCGCTGCAATTCAGAGACGATCGGCCGGTCCGGCGCCTTATTCAAACTCCTGACGGACTCGTCGCTGTTGATACCCACGACCAGCAGGTCGCCCAGGTCTTTCGCAGCTTGGAGATAGCGCGTATGGCCCACATGCATGAGATCGAAACACCCGTTGGTGAACACAATACGTTTTCCTTGGGCTCTCGCCGTTTGCAACAGAGGAGCGAGCTGGTCTCTGGTCATCACCTTTACAGACATGGCTGCATCATACCGACTGTGCGCTCGGATGAAAAGAGAAGACCATCACTCATCATCGTGGCTCACGCCGCCTAATCCAATCACAGACGACCCGTGTTTGGCGACCAGGGCGTCCATTGCCTCAATAGCCTTCGTTCGTCGTTGGTCAAATAGCCCAGAAGGCGCAGGAGTCAAGGAGGAGAGCGCAAGCCCGGCCAAGCGATACTCGGTGCTTGGTCGAATGAGTTCACTCAACGCGTGTTGGACATTCGGCCACATATCGGGATCGTAGTTCAGTGGGTGCGAAAAGCGATGCTGTTTGGTCGTGATGACGAAACGAGAGTTTTTCAGTTTTACCGTGCAGGATCCGGCGGCCAATCCTTCCTGCCGAAGATCGCGCGCCAGGTCGCGGAGAAATCCGCGCAGGGTTCGCTCAAGAAAAAGACGATCATGTGTGTCGCGTTCGAATGTGGTCTCATGACTCAGGCTCTTGGATTCCCGATCGGCCACCACCGGTTCGTGGTCAATCCCCCGCGCCAGTTCTCGAACCCAGTGGAGTCTGGCGCCGAAGACACGACGCAAGGGCTGGTCCCAGCGTTGGTCTAAGAGATCCCCGATGGTCTTGAGTCCGAGCGGTTCCAAGCGCGCGGCGGTCTTGGGACCGATCCCCGGCAATGCGCGCAACGGCCGTAGCGCCAAGAATGCTTCTTCCGTACCGGGCAGAACCGTCACCAGTCCGTCCGGCTTGTGGCTATCCGCGGCGATTTTCGCGGCGGTCTTGCCGGTCGCGACGGCGATGGTGCAGCGCAAGCCCGTCGCATCATGCAGCGCATCCTTCACGAGTTGTCCGAGTGAGTGAGGGTTGGGATGTCGCGTCTGAAGTTGTGTCGTGTCGGCATAAAACTCGTCGATGCTGCTCCATTCGGTGAGAGGGAATAATCGGTGCGTCACAGCCTGCATCTGATCGTGCAGCTGGCGATAGAGGGGTCTGTCCGGAGGAACGAGAACGAGATGAGGGCAGAGACGGAGGGCTTCACCTGTCGGCATGGCAGAGCGGACGCCGAATGAACGGGCTTCATAACTCGCTGCCGCGATGATGCCTCGCGGGGATGATCCCCCGACGGCCACCGGTTTGCCCGCAAGCCTTGGGTCTGCCAGGACGGCTGCTGAGGCGAACATCGCATCGACATCTCCGAACAGAATCTGGCGAGGCCAGCGCATGGATTGCTCCTTTGGCAGGAGCTCAGAATCTAAAGAACAATTGGGCTCGCTGCAAGAGCGTAGACGTGGGTGTAGGCGGAGGAACGTGGTGGACCTGACTCACCGATTTCAATTCTTGCAGCGATCCCCGGCAGACGCCGCACTGGTGCCGACGCGGTTCAATCGTCTTCCGCTGACGCCGGTATACTCGCCCACACTGTACGCAGCGCCAGGAAAATCGCGCGAGGGTGAGCACTTCTTTCTGTAGGGAATGGTAGATCGTGATCGCCCGCGCGCCGTCACGATTTATCTCTGTCATCTTCCGGAGAAAATCCGGCCCATGATTCGGCCGCCGCTTCAGGATGTCAAATTGCCATTGATGGATCATTTCGTGCGCCAGCGTGTTCAGAATCTCCTGCTCACCATACGCGCTTCGCTGGACGACTTGATGAAGCAAGGGAAGAGAGAGGCGAATCTCGCGTTTGGCCGGCGGGCGAAGGCCCTCCTGATTCAACCGTGGTCTCGGTCCTCGACGGCTCACGAACATCCCGACCGAAGAGGTCAACCGGCGGCTCCAGACAAGATCGATTGGAGGCAGCAGGCCGGCGAAATATCGGTTGTTCAGTTCGACCCACATCTGGGTCAGATGCTGCGAGGCTACAGGAGGAGAGAGGCGTGGAGCCATGCGAAGGAGGTCATCCTAATTCTTCGTACACGGCCGCGGCAAGCAACGGCACCATGATTTCGTGATGGCCGATCAGGGAGTAGCCCTTCCCGCCTTTCTGGGTCGGCCGCCGCACCACATTGGTGAGTGGACGGTAATGGGCCAAGAAGTCCATGTCTACCGTCGTAATGTTGGTCAGATCATGACCGAGATTACGCGCGAGCGAGACAGTTTTGAGAAACACCTCCGGCAAAATGACGGCGGAGCCGAGATTGAGATACACGCCACCCTCCATTCCAGACACGACAGCCGCGAGCCGTCGAAAGTCCAGCAGCGAGGTCGCTCCAATGGCAGAGCCGTCTGCGGCAGGGTGCATATGGATAATGTCGGTTCCGATGGCGACATGTACGGTCACCGGGATGCCGAGCTTTGCTCCGGTCGCCAGGATACTCGTCTCACGATGAGGAAATTGCCCTTGGCGCCGGTTGATGTAGTGGCCGATCGACTCGCCGAGTCCTTCGCGATCGTGGGCCCCGCGAACGATCGCCTCGTTCAGCATGCGTCCGGTTTCTTCCGCCATCCCGAATCGTCCCTCGTCGATCTCCGCATCGACTTCCTCCGAGGTATGTCCCATGAGCGCCAACTCGAAATCGTGAATGATACCGGCCCCGTTCATCGCCACGGCCGACACGATCCCTTGTCGCATCAGGTCTGTGAGAATCGGGCTTAATCCGACTTTAATGACGTGAGCGCCAATTCCCACGATGACGGGCCGGCCTTTGCGATGAGCCTTCACGATGGCTTTGGCCACTGCGCGCAAGGTTTTGACGCCGAGGATATTCGGCAATGTGCGGTAGAATTGGCTGAAGCTGCCTCCCCGTTTCCAGGGGGCAGCGAAGTCGGAGACGCGGACTTTGCTATGCCGTTTCTTGAGCGGATAGGTCGTGAGGTCCGTCACGTTGATCGGCGCGATCAGGCTCGGAGTCGTGACGGGGGGCCGCTGCCGGTCAGGAGGCTTTGCCAAGGAGCTGTTCCTCGATGAGTTTGCTGCGGGACCACCACGGCGGTCTTGGCGATGATGATCAGCACCAGCACAGCCAACAACAGCACGACAAATAGTCCGCCGCTCATCGTTACCTCCTCCATGGTCGTTGGTCCTCCAGGCGACTCTTACTCATTCGGCTGTAACCCACAAGGCGAGCCCCTCGACCCGTTCGACCTTGCACCGTTGATTCTTTTTTACGAGGGTCTGCCCGGCATTATGAACGGTCCAAGTGGTGCCATGCAGTTCCGCCTTGCCGGTGCCGCCTGGCGCCAGGTCTTCAAGCAGGATCGCGCTTTCACCCACCATCGAGTCCACAGTCGGCATATCTTTGTCCTTGGCTTTAATCCAGGCCAACAACGGCCCGCGAAAGACCAGGAGCGAGAGGATCGAGAGCCCTGAAAACACGAGCCATTGAAGCCATTCCGCTTGGACGAACCCTAGGCCGGTCAGACTTCCGATGAGCAGAGCCGCCAGTCCGAAGAAGAGAATATAGAAGCCCCCCGGCGTCACCATTTCGACGCCGAGCAACACAATGCCGAGGAGCATCCAATACCACCAGATCATCGGGGAGCCTCATTCACGATTCGAAAGAGCTGCGGAAGCGGGAGATCGTCATGAAAGTCTAAGCGCTTTCCCCTAGACCGTCAAGCAGAAGGCTTTTATATTGACCTATGTTATAGTCCGCGCGAAATGGCGCAAGATCAACCAGTCAAAGCCTTAGTGGTTGCGCTCACCGGTCATGCGGCGGCGGCGGTCTATTCGATCAATCGTCTCCAGCCTGATTCGCTCTGCTTTGTGTTGCCCGAAGAGGCAAAAGCACTCGTCGAATCCGAGGTCCAGCCGAAGATCGAACACATGCCCAGGCGGTGGGACTGGGTGGTGTTAGCAGAGCCCCGCGATTTTGTCGGCTGTTATCAGACGCTTGCCCGGACACTCCCGGAGATGTTGCGGACATGGGATGTGCAACCGGGCGAGCTTGTCGTCGATGTAACCGGGGCCACCTCGGCTATGGCAGGCGCATTGACTCTGGCCACCCTGTCGCACAGTTCTCGGATCGTGTCGCTCGTTTCAGCGGGAGCGGGGCAAGAGGAGGACAGGATCGATCTTGCCGGACAGCCGTTTATCTGGACGCAGGGGAATCCCTGGGATGAAGCGGCAACTGTCTCGCGTCGCGAGGGCTGCGAGCTGTTCAATCGGAGACTGTTTGCCGCAGCGGCAAAACTGTTCCGAGAAATCGAAGCACGCGTGAGCGGCGGGCAGAAACCGCTCTATCGGGCCTTTGCCGATCTGGCTGACGGCTACGATCTGTGGGAGCGATTTCACTATCGTCAAGCCTGGGAGAAACTTAAGACTGCCGTCAAGGCCTTCGAGATGGCGTCCTTGTGGGGTGGACCGCCAGGACTCACGTCGCTGCTACCAGCCATCAAAGCGAACGCAGGATTCTTGGAAAAACTCGTGCTCGACCCTGCTCCTGTGAAAGACCTGCAGGCGCACGATCTGCTGGCCCATGCCGGACGACGGCTCCATGGCCTGCACGATTCGGAAGCCGCGATGGTCTCGCTCGTGCGCGCGCTCGAATCCTTCGCCCAGCGACAACTGTTCAAGCAATACCTGATCAAAACGTGGGACGTGCAGCCGGAACAATTGCCGCAAGCGCTACGCGAAACCTGTCAATCCTGTTGGCTGGAAGATCTTGACGGCAAGTACAAATTGCCTGTGCAGGCGCAGTTTCGGGCCTTAGCTGGATTGGGCGACCAAATGGGCCAAGCGTTCTTGCGCGAATGGCCGACGATGAAACCACTGCTCGATGCCGCCAATCATGCCGTCCTCGGCCACGGATTCGAGCCGGTCAAAGCCGAGCGGGTTCAGCAGTTGTACGATGTGGTCGTCAAGCTATCGGGTGTCGGCGAGGCATCGTTGCCGAAATTTCCAGTGTTGAACGTCTAGCGCGAGAGGCGAGTCAGGCAGTCTTCCGGCAAATTGCGCCCGTCCCGCGCAATCACTTCTTGCCGCAGGCCGCTTCCCATACCGTGCGACCTATACTGTCTGGCATGACCGGCAGCCACTTACCTACTTGTGAGTTGGTAAACACCATCGTCCCACTTCCCATATTGCCCGAGAACTCCTTGCGCGCAACTACCCGGCTGCGTTCTTCCGCGCAATCGAATTCCCATTGTTCCTTGGCCGTCAAAAACCTGTTGCCCCCTACGGTTTGTACCGTCTTGTAGTCGTAGAACTGCCACATCTTCACTAGATTGCTGTTACGGCGTATCGTGGCCTGATCCACGTAGACCGTCTTTCCTGCATCGTCGCTTTCGCTCACCTTGACCCACGCCGCATAGGCCGGTCCGCTGCTCAGTAACAGGAGCGTGATCAGGAAGAGTCGTGTCATTGAGAATATCTCCGCAAGTGGTCCAGACTACGGTTGAACTATAACAGGGTGCTCGCAATTGTGGGAGAGTTGAATTGAAGCTTGAAACGGCTTGGCGGCATCTTGTGGGGACAAGGGGTAGCTGACATGGGCGATCACTATTGCACAGTTGTTTCCTCTCTCGCTGATGTATTACCGTTGGGCTGTCTCAGATAGAAAGATTAAACGGCATGAAGCGTTCTGACTGGCAACGAGCCGGAACGATCTGAGTGTTATCGGTGGATACGACTGTGGAAATCAAAATCTACTACGAAGATACCGACTGCGGCGGGGTGGTGTACTACGCGAACTATCTCAAGTATTTCGAGCGAGCGCGGACCGAATCATGCTTCTAACCAAGTACGGCTCGACTTTTGCGCTAGAGAATCAGGCAGCCATAGTCTGGAAGTTTATTGGGCGCTGGAAAGGCTCATGATGGTAGACGATCACTTCGATGATCGGCGTGCGCGATACAACGGAAGAGGAATGTTGTAGGATGCGCAAGAAAGACGGTCTTGCAAGGCCACAGATTTTGGTGATGGCTGAAGTTGTGCAAAGGTCAGTCTCGTGCTTTCTGAGCCTTCACTTAAATCTTAACCGTCCATAATGCCGGTGGACGGTTCAGGTTCCTAGACGGTGAGGTAAGAGACTTACGATGAAGATTATCTGTTCATGGTGCCGACATGAGGGAAAGCCCGAGCTGGTGGGAGAGAAGGCCCCTCTCGACGATGCGCGAGAAACGCATGGAATTTGCCTGGCCCATCGCCACACCGTTGAGGCTCGTTGGCAGGCATCGACATACACTGCCTTACGCTCTGGAGCCCAGACCGGGCTGTATTCTTCACTCTTCCGCTGGACAGGTTTGCTGAGTATGACCAAGAAGGTGCGTCCGTAGGACGGACGCATCTTCTTCCGTCAGATTCACATTTTCCCCTGAAACATCTTGAGCAACTGGTCAACCCCACCGGCTTCGATCTTGCCGTTCGGCGTGACTTTATCGATCACGTCTGGCAGCAAGCTGGACAGTTGAGCGCTTGCGGCATCGGGTGAAACACCGGCTTTGCCCGCCAGCTGGCTCAGAAAATCGCTCCCCAGGCCCTGCTTGATCTGATCCGGTGTGATGGGGAGATTCTTTCCTGTGCTGACCCAGGAGTTCACGATGTCGCCGAGGCCGTTCTTCTGAAATGCTTGGACGATACCGGCCAATCCCCCGACACTGCTATTCTGTCCGAGTAAACTCGTGACAGCCTGCAAGAGAGGATTTTGCCCCGCTTGCCCACCCATCGCCCCACCGACTGCTTGTCCCAATTGATCCATGAGTCCCATCGTTGATTCCTTTCTGTACGGATGTTGAAGAATGACACCGACTCGGCGGCTTGCGTGCCGTCCTGTGAGCGTTTGGCCTATGGCCTCGATCAGTCTCTCTACCTTAATTAAATGGCAGGTACGTTATCAACTTACGCTAGCCCCGTGAAGGTCTACGTTTGGGCGAACGCGGTCGTGTTTTTGGCTCCCGACTCGGTTCCGTACCGATTGCGTTCATCCCCCAGTGGGCTCGTGAAGCCTTCTCCTGTTCCGATGCGGCGAACAGCGTATGAAATGGCGTGGCTTGCCGCGCTCCCATTCCAGCCTGTCCGCTTCCCCAGGCCTCTCCCGCATCCCGCAAGATCTCAAGGAAAGTTTCATACTCTGTGTCATCGTTTGGCAAGACATGGACTGCATCGGTCATGAGCAGGATGTAGCCCTTGGCCGGCAGCCATTCCAGATCGACCAGACATTCCTCCAAGGCGTCCCAGTTGTGGCCGAAGTAATCGGGGAACTCCAAAGCTCGTGCGAATTCCGCAAACAGATCTGCCGGCGTCTTGCAGTGACGGCCCTTGATGACCGTCAGCGCATATCCGCTTGGCGCATGCACCAGCGATTCGGCACGCTGCCCGGTTTTGACCATCAGCAATGTCGTCCAGGGGGCCTTGGTCGATTGGAGGTAAGCGGTCAATGTTGGTGTGTGGTTTGGAGTCATGGTGTCTCAGTCAACGGCGTGAACGTTCGGTAATGGTTCCCGGTATAGTAGGCCTTATCAGTGTCTTGCTCGACGACGATCCGTTCCGCATCCCGCGCGCGGCCTCGTATTTTTGGATTGACATCGTACTCGCGATAGCGGCCTGGAGGAAGACGACGCTCGCGATTCTGAAACTCACGCCCTCCAACGTAGCCCGGCAAGGGTCTGCCATGCCGGGCTTGGAGTTGCGCCAGTAGGTCATATGCCTTCTGAGGCGCGGCCCGCTCATGCCGGATGTGCGGAGCAGTCGACGGTCGATCCGTGGGCGTCGCAGGAGAGGCTAGTTCCAATGCCTCTGCCCGTTCGATGAGCCAGGCGGCGGACGGGCCACCCGCCTGAGTCCCAAGGGGGAGCGAGACAAAGAGGCCCCACAGGACCAAGGCGCTGATGATCCACCGTCGACTCATCGAGATCCTCTGGCAGGTATCGTGGCTCGACCTTGGATCAAAACCGTAGCATGCGGTTTTCACGCTGGTCAATGTGGCGAGGATCAGCCGGAAGGCAGAGATGCTTTGCGACGCCGAGACGCGTTTGCTAGAATGCGGGCACACAAGAGTGATCACGCGCGCGAGCCGCTGTTCCTCAAGAATAATGTGCAGGTCCACAGCCTGTTCACCGGTGACCCCTCCCTCATGCGAAAAGCCAAAATTGTATGTACCATCGGTCCGGCCAGCGCCGAACCGTCCATACTCGAACCGCTGATCACTGGCGGGATGGATGTGGCCCGCCTGAATTTCTCTCACGGCACACATGCGTCGCATCGAGCGGCGATCGTTTCGATTCGGACTGCGGCAGAACGTCTACAGCGTCCAGTGGCGATCATGCAAGATTTACAGGGACCGCGAATCCGGGTAGGGGCTCTCGATGAGGCAGGAGTCTCAGTGGTGGCTGAACAGCGGGTCAGGCTTGTCGGAGGGATGCGCCGATCGGGCGGCCAGATCGGGAGCCAGACCGTGACTCCTTCAAAGCTCGTTGAAATTCCGGTGGCCTATCCGCAGCTGGCCCAAGATGTGCGGCCAGGGGCCAGAGTGTTGATCGACGACGGATTGATTGAACTGTTGGCGATTGCCGTGAGTGGCGGTGCGGTCGAGTGCCGGGTCAAGACCGGGGGGCGGATCATGTCTCATAAGGGGATCAATCTGCCCGGCACCACGGTCAGCGCTCCCACGCTCACAGAAAAAGATCGGAAGGATATTCGTTTCGGCGTCGCAGAAGGAGTGGATTATATGGCACTCTCCTTTGTGCGAGGACCTGAAGACGTACAAGCTGCGCGGCATGTGGTGGCGGAGTGCGGTGGCGACCAGCCCATCATCGCAAAGATCGAACGAGCTGAAGCCATCGATGCGTTGGACGCGTTGTTGGAAGAAGCCGACGGAGTGATGATTGCGCGCGGAGATCTTGGTGTGGAAATGGGCCCGGAAATCGTGCCGATCCTCCAGAAGCGGATCATAGCGCAGGCGAATCGGCATCGCCGACTCGTGATTACAGCCACGCAGATGCTCGAGTCGATGACACAGCGTCCGAGTCCGACCAGAGCAGAAGCCTCTGACGTCGCCAATGCGATTTTCGACGGCACCGACGCCGTCATGCTCTCGGCGGAAACCGCCCGCGGGCAGTATCCGGTTGAGTCGGTGCAGGTCATGGATCGCATTGTGCGTGTGGCAGAGGGCGAGGGAATGCTCCAGCACATCGGCTCCATCGAACGTTCTGCGGGCCATACGCGCAACGTGATCTCTGAGGCAATGTGCGTGGCCGCTGCGTCAGCGGCAGCCACGACAGACGCAGCCGTAATCGCCACGTTCAGCGAGTCCGGTGCAACCGCTCGGTTGCTCTCGAAACAGCGGCCGGTCGCCCCCATTGTCGCCTTCACCCCTCACGAATCGGTACGACGACGGATGGCGCTTTACTGGGGTGTGCTTCCTCGGCTGATGGCCAGAGTCCAGGACCCTGACGATCGCGTTCATGCGGTTGAACAGCGGCTGTTGGAGGAGGCGTTGGCTGGACCAAACGACTGCGTCGTGCTGCTGTCCGGCGCTGTGATGGGACAGTTAGGCGGCACGAACGTGATGAAGCTCCACCGGATTGTCTCATGAGCAGCCGCACGACACACTGGCTGGCCGTTTTTGTTGTCCTGATAGGATGGCTGTTCGTCGCGAGTCCCGCGACAGCGCAGACCGCATCTCTCAAGCAGTCTCCGGCCGATGTGGTCAAGCGATATCTGACGCTCGATCATAAGGGGGCCAGGCTCGATGCCATGTCGTCAGAAACAGTCGCGTCGTACACAGGGTGGGATGAGGAGCCGGCCTGGGGGCGCGTCGTCGTGACGCGCGGTTTTGCGGTGGCGGAGCAGTATCGTCAATGGGAGGTCATCGATAGCCTGGAAGTCGTGATCCCTGTGACCTTTCAGGTCATCGGCTCTGTGTATCTGGAAACGGCCGGCTTTGTTCAGGAGGTCGGGACGGAGGAGGTTCGATTTCGCGTGAAAGCCATCAAGAATCGATGGAGAATTGTCGAGCCGATCCTTCCCCCTCACGTGGGACAGAAGCGCATGGTAAATTTCGTGCGCGAAGCCTGGATCAATGAAGCCGACCAAGCCAAACGAGACCGGCTTGGGGTATTACAAGAAGCGTTGCGAAAGGCGAAGTAATGATGGGGAAGACCTCGGTTGAGCTGCTCATATTCGACTTGGACGGCACACTCATCGAGTCCAAATGGGACATTGCCGCCTCGGTGAATTTCACGTTGGCCGAATTGGGGCTGTCGCAGCGTCCCATTGAGGAGATCTTTGGGTTTGTGGGAGATGGGGTGAAGCAATTGCTGCGTTTGTCGGTCGGTGACAACAGTCGAGTCACCTTCGAGGAGGCCTTGCGGGTATTCAGGAGGCAGTACTTGACCCATTGCCTCGATCGCACGACGTTTTATACCGGCATTGGAGAGATGCTGACGCATTTTACTGACAAGCGGAAAGCGGTCGCTACCAACAAGTCAATCGAGTACACCAATGCGATTCTCCAAGGTTTGGGAGGAAATCATTTTCAGTGCATCGTCGGAGGCGACCAGGGGTTTGGGTTGAAACCGGAACCGGGCATGCTGCTGCATGTGATGGAACAATTGAATGTGCCGAAAGATCAAGTCGTGCTTGTCGGGGATAGCACCAACGACATCAACGGCGGGCATAATGCCGGAATTCGTGTCTGTGCCGTCGGGTATGGTATGGGGAATCGAGCCAAGATGGAAGCCTGTCGCCCGGACTGGTGGGTTGAACGACCCGAACAACTTATGGAGCTCTTCATATGAAAAACAGATTGTGGTTGAGCAAGAATGAGTCATGGAACCCGCTCCATCGCCAAGCCCTCCTCACAGGTCTGCTCGTCACGCTCGGATTCAGCCTGAACCTGAGTCTCGTGACTGCAGCCTCGTTTGGGTTGGCGGATCGTGTAGTGGAAGAGAAACTGGCAAACGGGTTGACCGTACTCATGGTTGAGCGGCATCAGACGCCGGTGGTCTCGATCAACATGACCTTTAGGGTCGGAGGTGTCAACGAACAGGTGGGGCAAACCGGCCTGGCGCATCTCTACGAACATATGGCGTTTAAGGGCACGAGAACAGTCGGGACGAAGGATTACGAGAAAGAACGTCCCATTCTCGAAGAGTGGTTTCGCGTGGGAACCGAGTTGGAGCAACGGCAACGAGAACTCGCGCGGAAGAGTCAGGAGAGACCGGCCAGTGCCGAGGATCGGGCAGCCATCGAGGGGTTGCAGAAACGATTTACCGAACTTCAAGACCAGGCGGGACAGTTCGTTGCGGGCAACGAGATGGCCTTGCTCTACCAACGTCACGGGGGGGTTGGGCTCAATGCGGCGACCGGCAAGGACCTGACGCGCTACATGATCAACCTCCCGGCGAACCGTCTGCCCTTGTGGGCTGCGCTCGAAGCCGATCGCATGGCGCATCCTGTCCTCCGTGAGTTCTACAAGGAACGTGGAGTGGTCATGGAGGAGCGGAGGTTGCGAAATGACGACAGCCCCAACGGATTGTTGTACGAAACTTTCACGTCGGCTGCGTTCCGTGCGCATCCGTACGGCATTCCGACGATCGGCTGGGAATCGGATATCCTGTCGCTCACACCGGCCGACACCGAAGCCTTCTTCAAAGCCTATTATGGTCCCGGCAATGCGACGATCGCCATCGTGGGCGATATCAATCCCAAGGAGGTCATGACGCTGATCGAGCAGACGTTTGGTGCGATACCGGCCTCGCCGCCGCAACCGCCGATCGTCACAGTTGAGCCGCCTCAACGTGGGGAGCGCCGCGTGGAGGTGGAGTTCGATGCCGAACCGTCGCTGGTCATCGGGTATCACAAGCCGGCGTTGGGCCATCCAGACGATTATGTGTTCGACGTGATCGATGCGGTGCTGAGCGATGGGTTGACGTCCAGGCTATACACGAAGCTGGTCCGTGAGAACCGGATTGCCGCGTCCATCTCCTCCGATTCGAATCATCCCGGGGTTCGATCGCCGAACCTATTCGTGATCAATGCCACGCCGCTTGCGCCTCATACAACGGCAGAAGTCGAATCGGCCATCTATGCCGAGATCGAACGGCTCAAGACGGAGCCGGTTTCTGCCAAGGAGCTTGAAAAAGTGCTGAACAATATCGATGCCGATTTGGTCAGGGCGCTTCGGTCCAACGGAGGGCTTGCTTCTCAGCTGGCGCTCTTTCAAACCATGGCGGGCGACTGGCGCTATGCATTAAAGTCCCGAGATAAAATCGCAGCGGTCTCGCCTGCCGATATCCAGCGTGTGGCCACTGAGTATTTCACGAAATCGAACAGAACGGTGGCCATGTTAGTGAAGAAGGCTGGAGAAAAACGTGTCGCGACGGCGCCGCAACGCGAGGTGGGACGATGAAGAGCATGACACGTGAAACGCGAAATGTGAAACGAGTGGGTTTTGTTCTGTGCTCGTTGATCATGGCGGTCACCATTCCGGTGTTGACTGCCTGTGCCGGAAGTCCTGCGCTGGGCGATCCCAGGCAGATGACATTTAAGCCGGTGGAGTTTAATCCGCCGGAACCGGATCGTGTGGTGCTCGAAAACGGGATGGTGGTCTATCTCCTCGAAGACCATGAATTGCCCTTGATTAGCATGACCGCGACGATGCGAACGGGCAGCTGGCTCGATCCGGTCGATAAAATCGGTCTGGCTTCGCTGACCGGTTCCGTTATGCGGGTCGGCGGGGGAGGCGGCTTGTCGGCTGAGAAAGTGGACGAGGAACTCGAACAGTTCGCCGGAGATCTCGGTATCTCGATCGGGCGGCAATCTGGCTCCGCGTCGCTCGACGTGCTCAGCAAGGATATCAAACGGGGGCTCCAGATTTTCGTCGGGCTCATTCGGGCGCCCGCTTTTGAGCCGGCGCGGCTTGAATTGGCCAAATTGCAAGTCATCGAAGGGATTCGACGCAGGCAGGATAATCCCGGTTCGATCGTCGGGCGCGAATTCGTCAAGCTGTTGTTCGGGGCGGATCATCCAACGGCGCGTGAAAGCAGCATCGGGTCTATTACGCGCATCACCAGAGACGATCTGGTCGCCTTCCACCGGAAGACTATTCATCCGAACGGCATGATCGTGGGCGTAACGGGCGACTTCGAAAAATCCGCGATGGTAGCCCTGCTGCGTGAGGTCTTTGGCGATTGGAAACAAGGCGAGGTGCCGGCGCTGACGATTGCCGATGTGCCTCAGAGTCAGACGGCGAAGCCCGTCGTGCGGTTTGTCAACAAGGACACCTCGCAAACGCATCTTCGCGTCGGTCATCTGTCGATTAAGGAGCAGGATCCGGACTATGTGGCCTTGGCGATCGCTAACGACATCCTGGGAGGCAGCTCCTTTCGCAGCCGTCTCTTCAACGATGTGCGGACCAAGCGGGGCTTGGCTTACTCGGTCGGCAGCCGCTTGAACTCAGGGGTGCATGATCAAGGTGTCTGGCTGATGCGCGCCGAGACGAAGCTGCCGTCGACGCAAGAAGTCATCGCTCGGTTTGTCGCGAATATGGAACGAATGCGGACGGAGTTGGTGACGGACAGTGAGCTGGCAGAAGCGAAAGAGGCGTATGTAAACTCGTTTGTGTTCTCCTTTTCCAGTCCATCCGCGATTGTGGGGCGGTTGATTGAACTGGAATACGACGGGCTTCCCAAGGATTTTATCCAGCAAGTACGCGCCCGCGTGATCGCCTTAACGAAAGAGGAAATCCTGGCGGCCTCGAAGAAACACTTCAGTCCTCAGCGACTGACTATTGTCGCCGTCGGTTCCGGCGAGGCCCTGCTGAAGGTGCTGTCGGGATTTGGGGACGTGAAAGAGATAAAGTTGGCCCCGGAAAGCTGAGGAGGGAGCGGCCAGGTGCCCTCCTTGCTTGCAGAACGCGCACGATAAGAATGTGCTCGTTCGATTCGCGCAGTAGAGGGCAGCCTTGGCCGCTCCCTTAGACAGAGGTAGTAAGAATTGGAAGGCCCTCGTTGGACGCGCGCAGTGGGAGATTAACAGGCACTCGTCCTAGGGAGTGAACGCTTCCGGAGCTTTGGTGAGGAGGAAAAGAGGGGGATGGTCGAATCGAAGCTGATGGCTGAGAGCTGACCGCTGAAGGCTTACTTATGCCGCTTGAAGACGATTTCTGCGACATTATCAAGAAAGCACGAATCGGCCAGGGACTTTCGGTCGGTGATGTCGCTCTGAGGGCGAAAGTGCCTGGCGGGAATATCACTGCGTTAGAGCGAGGGGCTTGCCCGCCTGATCGCCTGGAGGTTCAAGCTCTGGCTGAGGCGTTAGGACTGCGGTCTGGCCCGTTGGAGCAGATCGCAATCGAGAAGTGGGAACCGGTTGCGCAACGTCCGATCGACTGGGTGGAGACGATCCAAGGATCGATCAATGGCTATGGGGTGCAGGGGTATGTGGTGCATGACGGTGGTGAAGCGTTGCTCATCGACACAGCGTACAATGCGCCGGCGATGATCGAATTCTTGTCTACGCGCCGCCTTCAGCTGGTTGGGACCTGTCTCACGCACGGTCATGCGGACCATGCCGATGGGATCGATGAGATTCTGAAGTTTCGTGAGGCGCCGGTGTATCTCGGATCGGCGGATGTCGATCTTCTCAGCTGGAGACCTCCCGATGCGCACATGAAGGCACCGGAACAGGGTCAGACGATTACGGTCGGACGTTTACACGTTCAGTGTTTGGCAACACCTGGCCATACCCCTGGCGGGATCTGCTATCGGGTGGATGACGGGTCACAGTCCGTTTGTTTCGTCGGGGATACGTTGTTTGCGGGGTCTATCGGCCGCTCGAATCCCAGCACTCTGTATCGGACCCATCTAGGATCGGTCTGGGCACACGTACTCACGTTGCCACCTGAGTATCGATTATTGCCGGGCCACGGGCCGGCCACGACGGTTCGCGAAGAACTCGACCACAATCCATTCGCTGTGGGTCATTGAAGACCCTATGAATCTAGACCAGCGGAACGAGGACCAGCCGATCCGTGACGGAGAGCCGCCGGTCGTGACGGAGCCGCGTGAGGATCTCAATCATCTCACCCCAGACGACGAATTCGAGGAGACGCCTTTCTCGAAATGGATTCTGCCTATCAGTCTCTTCGTCGCGACGATTTTTACGACCTTGTGGGCCGGCGCCTATCAAACCTATAACGGACCGATTCGTGGGCCGGTGAATTTTCTGCTCGAACAGCCCGAGATGCTGTGGAGCGGTGTTCCCTTTGCCGCCACGCTTTTGACCATTCTCGTCACTCATGAGTTCGGGCACTATGCGCTCTCCCGTATTCACCGAGTGCCGGCGTCGCTGCCATTATTCATTCCAGGCCCTCCCTATTTCATCGGTACATTCGGCGCGATCATTCGTCTGCGCGGGCCGATTATGAATCGGCGAGCCCTGTTCGACATCGGCGTATCCGGTCCGCTTGCCGGATTCATCGCCGCGATGGTGGCGTTGGTTATCGGCCTGAGCCTGTCGACCGTCGTCGATCGGACAGCGACTCATGGATTGCAGTTGGGCGAACCGTTGCTCTTGCAGTTCATCGCCTGGTTGATCGTTGGGCCCATTTCTCCTGAGGCTGATATCGTATTGCATCCCATCGCATTTGCCGCATGGTTCGGCCTGTTTGTGACGTCGTTGAATCTCATTCCCATCGGTCAACTCGATGGAGGACATGTGGCGTATGCTCTGTGGGGCAAACGACAACGCACGTTGGCATTTATCATGTTGCCTATTCTCATTGTGTTGGGATATGTGGGTTGGCAAGGGTGGTGGCTCTGGGCTTTCATGGCAGGACTCTGGGGCTTCGGGCATCCGCCGGTGCGTGACAGTCACATCCCATTGGGCCGGAAGCGGATCGTCGTCGGATGGATTGCGTTTGCCGTGTTTGTCCTGACCTTTGCGCCTGTTCCTTTCTCCTTCCACTAGTAGGATGCTGAAACAGGCCGCCAGCTTCGTTCTCGCATCGCTCAGAGACTCGACGTACCGCAAGGGTACGCCTCGCCTCCTCGCTCGCTGCGGCCTTGCTGGCAACCTGTTTGAGCACCCTACCCACGAACCACCCGGTACAACTCCCCAGATCAATGAAGAGATTTTCTTGTCCGATTGCCCGCTCGGCCCTACAGTGTGGCTATGGAGCCCACTGCGACTTCGACTGTGCCCTGTCCCAAGTGTCAGGCTGACCAGCCTGACGGAGCGACGGAGTGCGTGAAATGCGGGATCATTTTTGCAAAGTATCGGCCCCATGCCTCGGTGCGGCAGCAGGCTATGCTGGGAGATCGCGCTCGCTGGGTGTCTTTTGCAAGGAGTGGCTTGTTGACTCGGATACGTCGACCGATTCGTTGACGTTTGCCGGTCGGGTCGTCGTGTTTCTGTTGCTGCTCTGGTGGGGCCGAGCATTCATTTTCACGCCGCTCGAAACCAACTACACAGGGGAATCGTTCTTCCATCTGATCAATCTTCCGTTCCACGAAGCAGGCCATCTCCTTTTTATTCCGTTCGGCCGATTCATGACGATTCTGGGCGGGAGTCTCGGCCAGATTCTGATGCCGCTCATCTGTCTCGGCACCTTTCTCATCAAGACGCGCGATCCCTTCGGCGCGTCAGTGGCCCTCTGGTGGACGGCGGAAAGCTTCATGGATATCGCCCCCTATATCAACGATGCGAGGGCGATGGATCTCATGCTGCTTGGTGGGGTCACTGGGAAGGAAACGGACGGGCATGACTGGAACAATATCCTGGCGATGTTGGATTGGCTGGAGTACGACCATCGCTTGGCTCACCTCACGTACAACCTCGGCATTCTCCTCATGTTGGCTTCATTCGCTTGGGGCGGGCTGCTGCTCGTGAAACATTACCGCCGGCTCTCGTCGTAGCCGGGCTTCTCTCATCCCAGGCGAGCGGATTCATGCGGGTGGCACACTCACGTGGACTTTGCAGAGGTCTTCAAGCGCGAGTATCAGCGCATGGGTGCCGCTGCGGCCATGCCCAAGTGTTTGGGCAGTCTGGTAGAGCTGGTGCACCAACGTGAGACTTGGTAACACGAGGCCCATGCGTGTTGCCTCCTCCAATGCAAGGCCCATGTCTTTGATGAAATGCTCGACAAAAAATCCTGGGTCGAAGTTGCGCTGCAGAATCCTCGGCGCGAGGTTATCCAGCGTCCAACAGGCGGCTGCGCCGCCGCGGATTGATTCGAGCATCCGGTTCAGATCGAGCCCCGCTTTGTAGCCATAGAGCAGACTCTCGCAGACCCCGACCATCGTGCCGGCAATCACGATCTGGTTACAGAGTTTTGTCTGCTGCCCGGCGCCTGGCCCTCCCTGATGCACGATCTTCTTCCCCAACAGCTCGAAGAGCGGCATCGCGGCTTGCACGGATGTCGTGTCACCACCGACCATGATCGACAGGGCGGCATTCTTGGCGCCGATATCGCCGCCGGAGACAGGCGCATCGATGGCCGAGAGACCTTTCGCTGAGGCGGCTGCTGCAATGTCGCGGCTCAAAGAAGGCTGCGTCGTGGTCATGTCGATGAGGATCGTTCCAGCTCGCGCGCCGGCCAGAATTCCAGTCTCGTCGAAATAGACGGTTCGCACGTCCTGAGGAAAGCCGACCATCGTGAAGAGGACATCGGATGCAGCTGCCACGGCACGCGGATCCTCGGCCCATTGCGCGCCACGGTCGAGTAATGGTTGCGCCTTCGACCGAGTGCGACTATGGACAGTCACACGATAGCCGCCCGTGAGCAGATGGCCACACATCGACGAGCCCATCACACCGGTACCGATCCAGCCAATTTTTCTGTTCGCCGGTGCGACCCTGTCCTGAAAGTCTGTCATTGCGGCTTCACCTCATCGAGTAGCGGAGTAATTCGATCCGCCACCGCTTGAATGACGCCTTCTTTATCTCTGGCAACCTTCACCCCCTGAAAACTCAAATAGTAGCCCCCGTGACTCGGCGACTGGATCGTGGCGGCGAGTTCAATCCGTTGTCCGTCTTCGACATCGGGGTCTTTGACAAGGGGGATTCCGCAACGTCCATAGACCGCGACGTTGATCGAAGAGGTCTCGTCTTCCAGATAGAACAGATAAGCGCCGTAGCACATCGAGCCGCTCTGATTTGTGTAGGGATCGAGAGGTGTCACATTACGAACCGTGCCCTGCAGCGTGACTTGTTTCAAATGAAATGATCTCGGCTCGTCGAGAATCTCACGAATGGCGATGGGTTCCGCAGCTGAAGCAGAGGAAGCCCCAACCACAGCCCACCCAAGCCAGAGGGCGGCGAGGAGACCGATCAACATTTGCGCACGAGCTACATTACCCTGCATCACGGTTCTATTTTACAGAAGGTCGTGACAGAAGTCCCTTCCGCCTCCTCGACGAACTCGTTATAATCGGCGACCTTTCTTGGAGAATCACCCATGATCGATCGCGCACGCCTCGAACGCTATATCGCAGATACCCGCCCACGATTTGAAGATTTGCTGGGCCAGATGGTGGAGATCCCTTCGATCAGCATGGACCCGGTCAAGGCGCCTGATATCCGGCGCATGGCAGAGTTTGCGCGGCAGGTTCTCACGGACTTGGGGGCTGAGACCCAGATTGTGGAGACCGGAGGCTATCCGATCGTCTCCGGCGGCTGGACGACCGGAGCCCATCATCCGACCGTCACCATCTATAACCATATGGATGTGCAACCGGCACAGGAACCGGAATGGACGCAGGCGCCCTTTGCCTTCAAGAATGAGAACGGGCTGTATCATGGTCGCGGGGCAACAGATGACAAGGGGCCGGCGCTCTCAGCCCTGTTCGGCGCACGATACGCCATCGAGCAGGGAGTGCCGATCAACATTCGGTTTCTCTGGGAACTGGAAGAGGAGATCGGAAGTCCGCACTTTGCAGCTGGTTTGAAGAACCGATCGGCGATTCCTCGACCGGACTCAGTCGTCGTGTCGGATACCATCTGGCTCGCAAAAGGGAAACCCGCCATGCCCTATGGGTTGCGTGGTCTGCTGGGCGCACGTCTTATGCTTCGCACTGGGACGAAAGACGCCCATTCCGGCGTAACCGGCGGCGCAGCGCGGAATCCGCTCGCGGAACTGATGGAAGTGGCGCACGCCTGTGTCGATGCCAAGACCGGCAAGGTGAAGATTCCCGGGTTCTATCAGGATGTGGTCGAGCCGACCAAAGCGGAGATCAAAAGTTTTCTTGCGTCAGGGTTCCAGGTTAAGAATTTCAAGCAGGCCTATGGGTTTCAAACGCTCCGCACGCACGATCCCGCAGAGATCATGCGCCGGATCTGGGCCGCGCCGACGTTCGAGGTGCATGGCCTGACCGGCGGCTATCAAGGGCCAGGGGTGAAGACGGTTGTTCCGGGCCATGGCGAACTCAAAGTGAGTATGCGATTGGTGCCGAATCAAACTCCGGAGAAGGCCTTCGTGTTGCTCAAGAAACATGTCGCGAAGCTGAATCCGAACATCAAAGTCGAGCGGGAAGGGATGCTGCATCCGTTCAAAGGACTGTTCGAGGGGCCCTATGTCGAAGCAGTGAAGCGGGCGTCGAAAGCTGGGTTTGGGAAAGAACCGGCCTTCATCCGCGAAGGCGGATCGATCGGCGCCGTGGTCACCATGCAGAAAACCTGGAAGGTGCCGATCCTGTTCATGGGACTCAGCCTGCCGGAGCACGGCTACCACGCACCGAACGAATACTTCGACTGGGGCCAGGCTTCAGGTGGTATGAAAGCCTTCGCGCATTATTTTGAGGAGGTGGCGAAGATGGAGAAGAGGTAGGGAGTGGCCAAGTGCCCTTCTTGCTCGCAGAACGCGCACGATCAGAAGGATGGGAAGGACACCCACGTTGGTCCTATGCTCCCGGAACGCGCGCCCTAAGAAGGGCCTCGTTCGACGGCCGCACTAGACCAACATGGGTGCCCTTCCCTGGGGAAAAACAAACGAGCTTGGATGGGTCATCGAGAGATAGAGGAAAGTGCTCGCTCGATGGGCGCAGTAAAGGACAGTCTGGCAACTCTCTTGAGAGAAAATGGTGTGAGGGTTCGGAGCGAGAAACAAAATGCCCTCGTTGGGCGTGCTCAGTGGGAGATCAGTCAGGCCACCCCATGGCATCTCGGCCGTCACGATCTTGCAGTAGCGCCGTTTTGGTCAGTCTTCGGGAGGGAAGTTATGGGCGACCGTTTAAGACAGGGATGGCTTCGTCACGATGAGACCATAGGAGTGGCACAACCTCATAAGCCTTTAATGCAGATAAGTGCTCTTGACTCGGAGGTCGAGCTGTATCGTTAATAATCGCATATGCTCCCAACGGTTCTGGCCGAAACATCCGAACATCTCCGATCATAAAAGCAAGAGAAGTGGCATTCTCTTTGGTTAGGTTATTAATGGACTGTAAAACCCTTTGGGGCTTTTGAGTTGTCTTGGGAAGACCGAAATCAAACTTATGGTCAAAACCACTCTTCCCGCTTAATTTGAAATCAGAAAAAGCTGCTATCTGGTGAGATTCAAGGAACAGCGCCACATCTTCTTTGAACAGCGAAAGCACATGCTCTTCAGCCATAACAAACATATCGTTAACGGCCAGAATAGCTTGAAGAATATTGTGTTTCTTTTGCGGGAAATCCTCCACCGAAGACTCGACTGCAATTTCTTCCCCTTCAAGCCTGACGCCAAAACCATGTAATACGGCAGCTAAGTGGGCTTTGCGCTTTGAAGTTGCAAATTCCATGTCGCTAGCTCGAAGATCCCGGATCGTATAACCATCATCAGTCAAACGTAACGACCCGTTCTTTTTCTCAACAAAGATCTCAATCGCGTCGTTGTGCCTATCTAAAAATGGCGTAGAAATCTGGCAAGCCTCTTCTAGCTCCGTAAGGATAAGCTCTTGTTTGAGCCACTTGAGGTATTGGTCAATAAGACGCTGACAATCGTTTTTTATCATTAGATACTGGTCTGGATTTCTGGCCAGGCAGTTACGGCACAGAATCTAAGAAACTGCTCCAGCGCGTTGATGTCATCATCCGCACTCATGTTTGCCAATTCCGGTACGTCGGGGAGGTCGTACGCGATTCTATCATCGAAGCCTTCTCGAAACAGGTGAAGATGTGTTCCGCTGAGCCACTGTCCAGGCTTGTAAGGTGACTCCGGAGGATTTCTGTGTCTTCGCCCTCTATAATCAAGCCGAGCTAGAATGATGATCTTTCTTGCACGGGTTTGGTATTTCAACCGTAGACGGTTTCTTACTCCTCGTTCCACTGTGAGCAAGAATTCCTCTCGGCGATCTAACGAACGAAGTGCACGTTCGTAGTCCATTGACTCTGTCAGAGAGAATTCAAGAGGAGACTGTTCAACAAAAACCTTTGGGAGAGAAAGAAGATTATTCGCCTCTTCTTGTGTCAAAGACATGAGTGGCCAAATAACTGAGGAAATACGAAGCAGGTTCGCGAGCCGTTATAGCATTTTGGGCAACGAATTCAAAGGAGGATGGAATCGCTCTTTAGTATGAGAACTCATCGAATACCCAGCGCCCGCGTCGCTCTGGAAGTCTCACCGAGGGATTTCTTGGGCGCCGAGCGCTTCGCGGCATCTTGGTGTTGCGGCGGATGATTGCGAAGGGTGTCCGCGGGTCTATTGCGAATGTTATGCGAGCGTTGGGGTGAGAGAGGGCGGTACGTCCGACTCAGCAGCCTTTGAACTTCAGTGCCAGGCACTGTTGGGTGAGCCGCTTGGCTTCTGTAATCTGTTCGGGAGTCATGCGCCCGGCGACATCGTTTCGGTTTTCCTCGGCTTGCTTCTGCTCGTCACCCTTCATGTGTACTGCTGCGAGGCTCACCCACAAATACGCCCGCACATAGTCCTGCGGTACCCCTAGACCTGCGAAATACAGTTCCGCGAGGTTGTTCTGTGCAAGCGCATTCCCCTGCGCCGCCGCTTTCTCGTACCACTTGCGCGCTTGCGCATAATCCTGCGGTATGCCTTGTCCTTTGGCATACAGTTCTCCGAGATTGTTCTGCGCCTCTGCATTCCCTTGGGCGGCAAGCGATTGATATGCTTTGAACGCAGTCGCGTGATCACCGCGTGGATTTGCAGCAGTCGTATCTTCGAGAGGACTTGCCCATACCGTGCCAATAGTCAGCAGCAGCCCAATACCTATAGAAAGGATCATTCGTGTCATTGAGAATTTCTCCTGAGAGATCGTCAGAACTGTTGAATTGTGCCCTGATTTGAGGAGAAATTCAATGCTGCATGAAGAGGCTTGGCGGCATCTTGTGGGAGGGTGGCGTGAGCTGGTCGTGACGGATGATTGCGAAGTGTCTGGGACCTCCTGCGAGTGTGGCGCTGGTGGGGGGGCTAAAGAGACACCGAGCGATCACTTCTTGCCGCAAGCCACTTTCCAGAGTTCTTGACCGACACTCACAGGTGCAATTGGTGCCCACATGCCTTCGTCCGAGTTGCGGTACACCACCTTGCCGTGTCCCATATTGCCGGAGAATTTCGTATACGCAAGCGCCCGGCTGCGATCTTCTGCACAGTCATATTTTTGCAGCGACTTGATCGATGAGTACGAGTTGCTCCTCGCGGTGTGCGTCGTGCGTATGTCGAATAAAGACCACATCTTCACCAGATCGCCTGTGCGATGAATGGTGCCCGGGTCAGCGTATGCAATCACTCCTGCTTGCTTGTTCGAACTCACCTCGACCCACTCTGCGTATACAGGACTAGAACTGAATACCAAGAGCACAATCAGAATCAATTGTCTCATTTGAGCATGTCTCCTGTGAGATCATCTTCGGAACATCTTGAGTGTGCCCCCGTTTGTGATAACGGTCAAACGATACCTGGATATTCGCCGCAGCATCTTCATGGAATGTCGAACTGCCAGCGCCCGCGCCGCTCCGGTAGTCTCACTGCCTCAGTGAGGTGAGCGAGGAAGTTTCGGCGGGGAATTTTCTCCGCCCCGAAGCGCATGACATGCGGCGAGGCTTGTTGGCAGTCGATGATGCGGAATTCCCATGTCTGGAGCTGACGGACCAACGAGACCAGTGCGACTTTTGAGGCATCCGGCACACGGGTGAACATCGACTCTGCGAAAAAGACACCGCCGAGCGCTACGCCATAGAGCCCGCCGACTAACTGTCCTTCCTGCCACGTTTCAACAGAATGCGCATAGCCTTGTTCGTGTAATTTTGTGTAGGCATCGAGCATCTCTTTCGTGATCCAGGTTCCGCCGTCTGGATATTGCGGTCTTGGTCCTGCGCAATGTTGCATCACGTCACGAAAACACCGGTCGAGCGTGACGCTGAATAGGCCGGGGCGAAGACTTCTTTTGAGACTGCGTGAGATGTGAAGCTTCTCTGGAAAGAGGACGGTCCGGGGATCTGGCGACCACCACAAGATGGGTTGATCGTCGTTGTACCATGGGAAAATACCGTGGCGGTAGGCTTCGAGCAAATTGGTGGGTCTCGATCGAGACGTCTTGATCGTTGTTCCAGCGCAGAGCTACGCCTAATCGGAATCGATTGTCGAGCTGTTCCGGCCGGACGACGGCCAGGGTTTGCATAGCCGAGAGCATGCGATAAAGGTAGTCGGCGGTTGTCGGTTTGTCGAACCCGCCCATTTCCATGCCCAGCGACAAGTCCATACGCACTGATTGGGAGTAGATGTTCCAGAACTGTTCGTTCACGACCAAGGCAAGCGCCGGATCGTTCACGGTGAGTTTGTGGAACGGAACGGCCTCGCGCAGGATAATGGCATAGAGGTGCCGGCTCAGAACCATGAGGGCTTCAACATGATTGGGATCGATGATGAGCACACGGTTCAACATGGCCACGCGGTCGCGCAGCTCCGGAAAGATGGCTGCGCGAGCAGCCGCAGCGGTCAAGAGTCCCTGGCTGTCCGTCGGCCCCCACCAGACCAGGGACTGGGGTAAGGCATGGCTGGTTTCCGTGACAAACGGAATCTGTTCCTGGGCGCCGCTCCCGAAGATAGAGCCGCTGGTGACTGGGAGGTTCACGATCGCCTGGTCGCCCGCGAAGCCGTGTTTCTTCAACCCGGAGAGGACGACCCATTGGACAGTCACTTCTTTCAGCGCGCGTCTGGTCCGCTTAATCGTCGTGGTCCACTTGACTGAACCGGCTGCGTAGGTCACTGGAGCGGTCAGGGGATCCTGATACCTGATGGACAGTTTCACCAAGGTCGTCGGCACCGCGACGATCGGTCCGTTCGGTCGAAGGCGGAACGAGGCCGAAGGAAGCGGTGTGCTGCCGACAATGTGAGTATGGAATCCGGTTCCTGGCGGTGTCACACCCAGTAATTCGGTCACGAAGGCAGAAGCAGGATAACGATGTACGTCTTCACTGAAAAAGACCAGTTCTCCACTACTGGGCCACAAGACTTCCATGCCGACATCGGTTCTGATGAGGGTGGAGGCATGGGCTTCTCGTAGGCGCTGCCAACAGGAATCGTAGATGGGGTCGGACTCGGTCGGGTAGTTCTTGAGGCCATGTGGAGCTGCGGCGACGATCGAATACTGGCACGCGAAGTCGAGTTGGCCGACGACAACCGTATTTCCCGCCCCCATCGCTTCGGCATAACGTCGAGCTGTCGTTTCAGCAGCGGTGACGGCCTGCTTCGACTTCTTTGTGGCAGCAGCCGATGCCGGCGGGGCTTCGATCAGAGTCATGGCAGCAACGGTCAAGAGGGTTCCGGCGATGGACAGAGTCTTGAACCATTTCCGCTGAAGAGTCTGCAACCACATCATGTCGGACGGCTCCTCTTATTTAAGGGGACGAAAATAATCCGCTACTGTACCACGCTGCTTTGGAGACCTGAAATAGGCCGAGGTAACCGATTCATCGGTTGGCAGGCTGTTGGTTAGACAGGATCAACTCTATGAACAACACAATCCAGATAAACCAGAGACGCAGTTCGAAAGAGGTGTTGTTTCCTGGTTATTCGACCGTAATTACGGCTTTCATCTCATGGCCCGGCATGTCGCATAGGTACGAGAAGGTTCCGGTACGTGCCGGCGTAAACTGAAATTCGATCAGGCCCTCAGGCGGGATGATCACCTTCTTGAGCCCTTCCGGACCGAACTCCGGAGCTCCGTTGCCTCCCACGTTCAGGTCGTCGCTGAGGAATACCTCCTTGGCGACGACGGTATGAAGTTCCGTATCGTGATTGCGGAATCGGAGCACGGTCTTGCGACCGTGATGTAGGTGGATCTGTTGTGGAATGAACACCCGCGAGCGGATTTCTACGGAAAAATATTCCACCGCAGTTTCAGTCGGGAGGGCATTGATAGGGATCGCCCACATCCAAACTAGAGAAAGGAGTCCGATCGTTCCTTTCATCGTGCATTGGCCGCATTCAGGATTGCGCGGCGCATGTTCATCCGGTCGACCGACGTCAACTGTGGGGCTGGACGATGTCGGCAGAGCGTGACGGTATGCTGGAGGGAGGCGATAAAGACCTCGCAGTTCGGGCAGGCTCCTAGATGGCGTCGGACCTCTAGGCAAATATCGGAAGGGAGCTCATCATCGATGTAGGCCGATAACTGCCGGAGAAGATCTAGGCAATGTCCTTCGCCATGTGCGTGGCTGGGAGACGATGGCTTGGACCGTTTTTTTGGCGCCGACGGCTTTTTCTTGGTCATGAACGCAAGCCTCCAGAATTCTGGTCATCGTGGTGAGTGATACCGCGAGCGCTGAGTTCCCGCCGCACAAACAGACGCGCTCGGTGCAGTCGTGATTTTACGGCACGCTCATTCAAGCCCATGATGGCTCCCACTTCTTTGGCGCTCAACCCTTCCATATCGCGGAGCACCAGGGCCATCCGATATTTTTTCGGCAGCTTCTCGATCGCCTGGTCGAGGGCCTGCCGGAGTTCCTTGTTCTGTAGCGCCTCTTCGGGGCTGAACCCGTCCATTGGGATCTGGAGGCGAAACTCTCCCTCGGAAGTGGGGATGAACTCCTCGATCGACAGCTCGTGCTCCGGTTGCCCTTTGCGCTTGCGCCGCATTCGTATGCAGGCTCGTGAGGCGATCGTGTACAGCCAGGTGGAGATCTGTGACTCGCCTCGAAAATCTTTGAGTCCTTGGTAGGCATTGAGAAAGGTTTCTTGAACGAGATCCTTTGCCGATTCCACTTCGCCGCAGAGGCGATAGGCGTATCGATAGATCAGATCGACATATACCTCAGCGGCCGCTCGAACATGATCGTATTGCCTTCGATCTTGCTGATGCGGGCCGACTCGAATGCACCCACTTCGTCCATGCCCACGCCCAACTCGGTCTTGACGTGATAGCGCGAGGCGTCCTTTACCTTGATGCTGGACGTCCCCTTCGCGGCATCGGCCTCCATCGTCGTATTCATCGGCACGGGCATGCCCTTCCCGGGATGCTCATCCTTCAGGATCGTGAACGGCCGCAACGACATCTCATAGGAGAAGCCGATGATCGGGCCGTCCGACGCCTGCGTGTCGAACTGGAACATGTGCGGATGCAGGTTCGTCTTGCTGGAGAACCCTTGCCGCACATCATCTTTCAACTCGCTCTTGTACACGACATCAATGCAATCCTGCACGTTGCCGCGGATCACCAGCGGCATCTGTTTGGCGGGATTCTTCCGGACTTCCTGCTCTTCTTCATGCAGCACGTAGAGCAGTCCTCCCGGATCCACAATCGCCGGCGTCTTGGCCGTTGCCCTCTTGAGGGTGATCGGCAACGTGATCGCGTGGATATTGAAGTACTTCTGCGGCGCCCCTTCCGGACAGAGACTCCAGGGCCCTTGTTCACCCGGTTTCGGCGGTTCAGTGGAGTTGCTGCCGTCGTCGCGGCGATGAATCGGCTCCAGCCAGGGCGCGCCGCTGTGGCTCGGAGAGAACGGCACGCGCCGCCCCAGATGCGGCCGTAACCATGGCCAGGCGATCTTACCGGATTGCGGATCGAAGAGAATCTCCTGCCGCTTGCCCGGTGTCGCCGACTTGTAGTTCACCCACTCATACGTCGTCTCAAGCTCGCTCATGGCCTTCTGCCCGTCCCAGGCCCAGTCGTTGACGGTCGAGTCGTAGGCCAAGGTCTGCTCTTTCTCGCTGTTCTTCTTGCCTGGCTTGCCTTGCGGCGTGAGCATCATCTCCACCCAATCCTTGATGGAGACCTTGACCGGATTGGCTTTCCAATCGGTCTTGTCCTTGGTGATCTCGTACTTCTTGCCGCCATACCAGTCCACCGTAGTCCCGACAAGCTTATCCGATTGAGTACCGGTCTTGATCTTGCCGACGCGATCCGGCAGTTCGACCAGCGGCTTCATGACGTCAGTCTGGAAACCAGGTTGCTGCAACGTGTTGTAGACGCGCCAGAAGCCCCACATGCCCGTCACATAATGTTGTGGGATGTGGCAATGGAATACGAACTCACCGGCCAGGGCTTGCAGGCCTCCCGAACCGCCCTCGATCACCTGATCGTAGACCTCCGTCGGCCCGATGGACTGCACGTCCAGACGGTCAGAAGGATCGCTGATTGCAGGAAACTTCACCGGCCCGTTCTTCGATAGTGCGAAGTCGAGATTGCTGTTTCCCGGCTGGCGCGCCCAACGTATGGAGCCGCCGTGGAGGTGGTGCGAATGCACGATCTCTGAGCCGCCCGCCATCCGGAACTTGGCGGGATCGCCGAGATAGGATCGAGGAATGGTCGTGGCCGGGTCGCCAAAGGTATAAGACCCATAGGCCATGGACTCGTCACCATAGAAGCCCATATGGGCTTGCAGCTCAATGCGCGTACCGTGCGGTTCACTGCGATAATTCAGCAACCGCGCGCCAGGCCGATAGGAATCGGTATGCGGATCGCGCTGGGGCAGCATTTCGCCTTTCTTGTTCAAGAGGCGAAACGCTTCATCACCGGCCTCATGATAGAAAATCGCGAATTCCCGGAAGTCGGCTCCCTTCGGATCTTCGATCATGGCTTCCCAACCGCTCGCCATCGGCTTGCCGTCGAAGGGGCTGAGATAGCGTGAGCCGCGAGGCTCCACGACGAGCATGCCGATCAAGCCCTGGTTGAACTGTTCGCGCGATGCGTGTGATCTAAAAAATCGCGCCCCCTCCTGAGTATCCGGCTTGATGTACCACTCAAAACTCTGTTGACCGCCCGATGCGACCGTCCCTTCTGGGTTCGAAGGGGTCGCCGGCTTGCCGGTCGCTGCCACCACCATAGATGAACCATTGATCACCAGGCTCGTCGGGTCATCCGGGATTTCGTTGTGGAGAGTCAGCTTGAGACAATCGCCCTGGTTGGCCCGAATCACGAGCGGCTGAATAATGTCACCCTGCAAGCCGTTCGACACGGCGCCGGGATCGTTCTCCTTCTCTCGCGCTTCCCTGTTCGCCGCTTCTTCGCCACGGGCCTTCTCGACATTTTCTTTCAGCACATACATGTACCCGGGGAAGTAGTCGAGAAACCGGCTCAGCGTGATTTCAATGTTGATCGCTGAGACGTGATACTCCTTGATCGGAACATTCGCCGGACAACGCTGCCCGGCCGTGACGGCGATTTTGGTCGGATCCTCCGCAACCAGCAGAACGCCCTGCTGTAACATGTGACTGTTCGCGCCGGTGCTATACCCGCCTTTCTTCCCGATGGCTTCCTGTTGGCGCTTCACTTCCTCCATCATACGGTCGTGCAGGATTGCGCCGCCTTCGCGATAGATCACCTTCTCCGCCGATGCGCCCCCCATGTCGCCATGGCTGGCGTGCTGGTCTGCAGCCAGCCCGATCGGAGTTGTCAGCAGGCTGCTGACAAACAGCGCTGCCGGCAGACTTGCTGCCATGCGATAGGCGCGGCAGCTGCGCGAACTCGATACTCGTTTCATACCTCGGCCTCCTCTTCTTGCTGTACCTGCCGCCATCGACAAGTGGTTGATCTGGATCTCTCGATCAGCCGTCAACTCTCAGCCCGTAATTCAATCTTCTTGATCTAGCTGATGGCTGACAGCTGAGGGCTTCTTTGCTTTTTCTTGGCCTTTGTTAAGAGCCGGTGAAGGTTTCTTCCTTGCGGAAGAGAGGGTCATTCGGAGGCCGGTCCTAATTACCCAGACCTTCACCAGCGATGTTGCTCTACAGCAATGGACATGCCGGAGCGTCCGCATGCTGAGAGAAAGAGCCATTCGCCTAAGAGATCCGTGGCTTAGCGAAAAAAATGCTGATTGCGCCGACCGCGATGCAGCGAGGAGATTTTCCACGGTCTTAGACAGTGCCGCGCGTGCAAGAAAAAAGATGACAGAATTTCAACGAGTTCTGCTGTCTAAATTCTTGGACAGATCGATGAGGATCATTGGGGAGATTCGGGGCAGAAGATTAGGAAATGTCGTACTGCTGGAGTTTGTTGTAGAGGCTCGCCCGGCTGATCTTGAGGAGCTTCGCGGCCTTGACTCGATTGCCACCGGCCTGGTGAAGCGCTTGCACGATCCGCATCCGTTCAGCTTTCGTCACCGCGCCGCGCGACACAGAACGGAGGTCATGCTCCGCCGGCTTCGATCCCGCCGTGACCAGATCCGCGCAGCTCAATGCAGGCCCTGTCGTCGTCACAACCGCTCGCTCGATATAGTGCTGCAACTCCCGCACGTTGCCGGGCCACGAGGTTTCGGTCAGCGCCTGCATGACCTCCGCCGAGATGGCTCGAATCGGCTGACGATGCCGCTTGCACGTCTCGGCCATGAAATGTTCCACCAACAGCGGAATATCCTCACTCCGTTCGCGGAGCGGCGGCAAGTAGAGCGGTAAGACCGCCAATCGATAGTAGAGATCCTGACGAAACGCCTTGGACTTGACCAGCTCAGATAAATCCTTATTCGTCGCCGAAATAACCCGCGCATCGATTTTGATCGGCTGGTTTCCCCCAACCCGCTTGATCTCCCCTTCCTGGAGCACCCGCAGCAGCTTGGCTTGAAAGACCGGAGTCGTATCGGCGATTTCGTCCAGGAATATCGTTCCGCCATCCGCCTCTTCGAAGAGTCCACGTTTGGAGGCATGCGCTCCGGTGAAGGCCCCCTTCACATGGCCGAACAACTCACTCTCCAACAGCGTTTCAGGCAGCGACCCGCAATCGACCACGACGAAGGGTTTATCCCGCCGATAGCTGGTCTGGTGAATCGTTATCGCCACCAGTTCCTTGCCGGTGCCGCTCTCCCCTTGAATCAGCACGGTCGCGGAACTGTCCGCCACGAGCCGAATCATGTCGAGGACTTCTCGCATTGGCGCGCTCGAACCGATCAGTTCACCCAGCTTCGATTCGTATTTCACATCCACGCGCTCACCGCTCGCCTGCTTCGAAGGCTTCGACGGCGCCTTGAACAACACCAGCACATTTTCAACCTCGCCGCTGCTCGATGCGAGTGGAAACGCTTGATGCATTCCACAGGCCGTGCCGTCCCCTCCGATGGAGCAGGCTACGGACTGGACCTCGGGCGATTCGTATAGCTTTGTCGCAGGGCAGGTGCCACAGGGATCGTTCCGATGAGCGAAGGCCTCATAGCACTTCGCCTGGTGGCCGGATCGACGGGAGACCTCTTCAGACCATGCAGACTCATTGGCGTAGATCACGTTGAACTCGCGATCCATGACGGCGACTCGTTCAGAGAGCCCACCGGCTAACTGTTTGATGGCTTCCAGTCGAGCGGCGAGGATGGGGTCTGTGAACGGAAGGATTGTTGAAGATTCTTTTGGAGATCCGGCCATCTCACACCACTCAGGGCCAAAGGACTTACATTGTAGCAAAACCTTAGTCGATGACTCCATCCAAAGCTGGGCCCAAGAGGCGCCTCACAGCGTCTTTTAGCTCGCTGATGCGAACCGGCTTATCAAAGTAGGCTTCGACCCCAAGGGCCAAGGCCCTGGCTTTCGTCTGCTGATCTCCAAATGACGTGATCAGCACGAGCGGCACGCCCGGTGCGAACGTCCGGAGCCTGGCGATATAATCTAGTCCCCCCGCCGGCATACGAAGATCCGTGAGAATCAGCGCCGGGCGAATATCGAGCACCGCTCGGAGAGCCTCGTCTCCATCAGCCGCTTCTCGGATAGACACCCCCAGATCGTACAACTCATCGCAGAGGAGACTCCGCATCTCCCGATCGTCTTCGGCGATAAGTACCACAGCAGACTGCCTTTCATGTGCCATTTCACCCCCTTGACCCGGCCTCTAGCAGGATGCTGAAAAAGTCACTCTTCTCACCCGCCCAGCCCCGGCGCGCCAAGACGCGCCTTTCACCAGGCATCGTTCCCTGCCTTCGCCGGAGCGGCTTCGCGCAGGCAGGTCGCATCGCTCAGAGGCTCAACGTACCGAAGCGTACGCCTCGCCTCTTCGCTCGCTGCGGCCTTGCTGAACGGCCTTTTTGAGCATCCTGCTCGAGCAGGGCCGCTATATGTATGGATGTAGGTTAGGGGATTGGTGAGGTGCTGCGTCGAGGAGTTGCCGTCGCGGTTGCTGGAAGTGTGACGGTCACATGCTCATCATCGATGCGTAACGTTAACGGTTGCCCCACCTTCACATGGGGGACGCCGATCTTCGAATTGAGCATGACGAGGCCGATGGGGGTGCGGACAAAGACGAAGTTGGATTTGAGTTTCGACACGGTTCCTGAGAGCAGGAGTTGCACCTTGGCACCGGCCGTCGGGGGTTGGCTGATCTGCAAGTCGAATTGCAAATCATGCACCCCGCTGATGGTATTGGTTTCATCGACTTCGACGGTCAGCGGATCTCCTTCTCGATAGTTGGTGAGGCGTTCATCCTGTGTGCCGACATGGACGATCTGATCCCCGTCAGGCCCCCACCAGTGTAATGTCTTCGGCTCATCGGTCCCGTGCTTCATCGGTCCGCCGAGATAGCGATGGACTAACGATTCGTCGTCTCTCTTGCGGATTTCGACGACGACATGACGCTCGTGAACCCAAAACCATACTTCCTGTGAGGCTTTGAGATCTTTCAACGTTGTTTTGGAACTGAGAGTCAGCAGTCCGACCGGAGTCTTCAGAAAGACGATCCCGGCCTTGGTCCGCCACACGGACCCCCGGAGCCTGATGAAGGGATCAGTCGTGACAGGGTCAACGGCGGCAGGGGTTGAAGCAAGGGTTTCAACGGCTGGGGGCGAGCCCGTTTCTGGCGACACAAGGGGCTCTTCAGCACGGACGGGGCTGAGGAGGGCGAGACCGATCACTCCGGTACAGAAAGCCTCAATCCCACATCGCTGCAACCTGCGACGGAAAGATGAATAGTCTGTCCGGCCAGTCTGTGGGTTGTTGCGAGCCGCAGGGAGAAGAGTCTTTCTTTGTGCGGAATGCATCATCAGCTTGATGCGAATATCATGATGTCTGCGGGGAGTCAAGGCGAAAGACGCTACGACCGCGACTCACAGAGCGATGCTCTACAAAGTCGCGCTATCGGCGGGAATTCGTACATTGTCCGGCATGCAGTGGCGCATAGAATCTGCGAATGTGCCGGGATCGGAGGGCAGAGGTGTGAGGGTCAAGATGATTCGGATCTCACGATTGGACGAGGTTGGCACCCCAAACCCTGTGAGTAAGAGAGATGGTGTGACCATGTGACAGGTGTGCCGCATCTCAAATTGTGTCCAGTCCTGCGCCTCGATTCGACGTCGGAGTTGTGCTAGCACGTCGTAACAGAAATCTGTGAGGATGGACGGCATGGATTCCGGTCCCATCTGCGGCCAGCGCTCATGGGATGCGCCGAACAATGCCATGAGTGTGCGGGCGGCTCCATTCATGTGCAGAATGCGGGCGGATGAGGAAAACACGATCATGCCGGAGTCAGGAGAAGAGAGGAGCGGTTGTGGAATTCCATGTGTTTCATGCGTAGCAGCTCCCCCTATGACGGAGGCAGCATCCTGAGGGGAGTTGGCTTGGTACCGTGGAGATGATTGGGTCACGCGTGTCCTTTCAGTAAAACGGAGTTCGGACTCTGCAAGAGTTGCACCGAAACGACAAGAACAGGAAGCGTGATTATCCCGCGAATACCGACTACAACGTGGCGTCCTGGGTTGAGTTGTGTACAAAGACGGTGTGAGAGTGGCAGAAGTTGAACTAGCCCGCATGATTCACGAAGACTTCTACTGCAACTGCCGATACGCCGCTGCGACGCGCCTGGCGGCGGGCGGGCTCGCCGCTTAGTCGGTCAACATACTGTTCAAGTATGCTTCTCTCCTTCGCGGCTCCGCGCGCCCGTCTCGCTTGGCGTCTCGGCAGTTTCGTCACGAACTCTCGTGAATAATGCGGGCTGGCTATTTCTTGCGAACCAACATACGAATCGGAGTTCCCTCGAATCCATACTCTTCGCGGAGTTGGTTTTCGAGAAAGCGGAGGTAGGCGGGCGTGATATTGTCCGGGTGACCGACAAACAATGCAAAGACTGGCGGTTGCGTTGCAACCTGGGTCATGAAGGCCGACTTGGTGATTTTGGTCGGTTTGCCTTTGCGTACCGGCAAGGGGTGGGTGGCGAGGATTTCCTGGAGGAACTTGTTCAACGCTCCGGTCGGGATTCTCTTTGAAAAAGCTGCAAATACTCGATCAATGGTCGGAAAGAGCTGGCCGAGTGAATCTGGATGGACCGCGGAAGCGAAGAGGACCGGCGCCCAGGTCAGAAAGGGAAAGCGCCGCCGAAGCTCCAGTTCGACCTCCTGCCGGGCCTGGCTATCGCCTTCACGAAGGTCCCATTTATTAACCAGAAGGACGCAGGCCCTCCCTTGTTTGATAATGATCCCGGCGATCTTGGTGTCTTGCTCAGTTACACCTTCTACAGAGTCGAGCAACAAGATTCCGAGATCGGACCGGCCGATGGCCAAGTGCGATCGGACTACGCTGTAGCCTTCGACTCCCCGATCGATCTTTCCACGACGACGAATACCGGCGGTATCGGTGAACAGATACCTACGCTCTTGATAGGTGGCGATCGAATCGATCGAGTCCCTTGTGGTTCCCGGCACATCGCTGACCACCACTCGATCTTCCCCGAGCACGGCATTCACCAGCGTGGATTTGCCGACATTTGGCCGTCCCACGACAGCAATGCGTGGCATCGTCGTCTGTTCAGGGTTCTCGTCAGGGGTTGGGAGTAGTGGATAGATCGCATCCAGGAGTTCGGAAATGCCGATGCCATGTTCCGCAGAGATCGGATAGAGCGTGTCCGTACCCAATTGATAGAAGTCCGCCACGAGCGTTTCGACTTTGGGCGTGTCGATCTTGTTCACCGCGACAAACAATGGTTTCGGTGTTCCGCGCAAGAGACGGACCACTTCTTGGTCCGGGGTCGTCAGCCCAGTTCGACCGTCCATCAGCAAGATGAGGATGTCTGCCTCTGCTATGGCGAGCTCAGATTGACGTTTAATGAGGGCCAGCATGCCTTCCGAGGCCGATAGGTCTAATCCCCCTGTATCCACCAGGCGGAACGGCCTATTTCGATAGGTGGCGTCGGCGTAATTACGATCGCGGGTGACACCGGGAACGTCGTCCACGATTGCGGTACGTTTGCCGAGCATGCGATTAAAAAGCGTCGACTTGCCGACGTTGGGCCGACCGATAATGGCCACAATCGGCGGGCCGGCTGTTGTAGCTGACGGTACTGGTGCTGTCTGTGTGGAGGATTTCTTGGTGCGTGGCATGTGGAATCGTATCTCGACCGTAACACAAGATTTTTGGCAAACACAACCTTCGTCGAGGTACACTCTCGTCGAGATGACACCTTTCCACATGAATTGGGACGAGATCGATGACGTATTGCTCGACATGGACGGGACGCTGCTTGACCGCCATTTCGACAACTTTTTCTTCGAAGAAGAGCTGCCGCGTCGGTATGCCGCGCTCCATAGCCTCACCTTCGAGGAGTCGCGTGACCGGCTGATGGCCATGTATCGTTCGGTCGAAGGTGAACTGGCCTGGACCGATCTGCACTATTGGAGCCAGCGTGTGGGCATCGATGTCGTGGCGATGACCAAGGACTTGGATCATATGATCGGCTTCCTGTCCGGGGCAGAGGAGTTCTTGCGACACCTTCGAGAGCTGGGAAAGCGTGTGATTATTGTGACGAACGCGCATGAGTCGGGCGTGGCCATTAAAGTTGCCAAGACCGGACTCGATCGGCATGTCGATCGAATCGTGAATGCGTTTGAAGTGGGGTATCTCAAAATGCGCCCAGAGTACTGGCCACGCTGCCAGCAATTACTGGGATTCGATCCGGCAAGATCTTTTTATATGGATGACGACGAGGGCTGTCTGGTTGCGGCACAACAATTTGGGGTCGCCCACCTCATTCATAGCGCCAAGTCGAGCTCCCAATTGCCTCCCGTCCCTCTCTCCCAGTTCATCTCGGTGACCGGTTTCGCATCACTCATCAACGGGCGGCCTGTGCTCTAGCCCCCCTTCGTCGATTCTTGTTGCTCCCACTGGTCTATGTTAGAGTCCATCCTCTTTTTCAAGCTGACAAAGACTCCGTGCCAGTATGAGCAAAACCTACGATCATCACGCCCTTGAAGAGAAGTGGCAGGCCTATTGGGAGCAGCACCGGACCTTCCGCGTCGCTGACGACCGGGCCAAGCCGAAGTTCTACTGCCTCGACATGTTCCCCTATCCCTCAGGGTCTGGTCTCCACGTCGGCCATCTTGAGGGCTACACCGCGACCGACATCGTCTCCCGCTACAAACGTATGAAGGGCTTCAATGTATTGCATCCAATGGGGTGGGACGCATTCGGGCTCCCGGCAGAACAGTATGCAGTGAAAACCGGAATCCATCCGGTCGTCACGACAGCCGAGAACATCGCGACCTTCAAACGGCAGATGAAACGTGTCGGCCTGTCGTACGATTGGGAACGCGAGATCAGCACGATTGACCCAGGTTATTATCGCTGGACACAATGGATCTTCTTAAAACTCTTCGAACGAGGGTTGGCCTACGTGGCGGAAGTGCCCGTGAACTGGTGCCCTGCGCTGGGGACGGTATTGGCCAATGAGGAAATTATCGATGGGAAGAGCGAGGTCGGCGGGTTCGATGTGGTGCGCAAGCCGATGCGTCAATGGGTGTTGAAGATCACGGCCTATGCCGATCGGCTCCTCGAAGACTTGAAGTTGGTCGAATGGCCGGCCAGCACATTGGAGATGCAAAAAAATTGGATCGGCCGATCGATCGGGGCAGAAGTCGAGTTCGATTTGGCCGGTATCTCCGGCACGGTTCGGATATTTACGACCAGGCCCGATACCTTGTTTGGCGCGACCTATATGGTGCTGGCCCCGGAACATCCGCTCGTGGCGGTTGTAACGACCGCTGATCGTCGCACCGAGGTCACGGCGTATCGCGAGGCGGCGGCCAGAAAGAGCGACCTCCAACGGCAGGAGCTCGAAAAAGAAAAGACCGGAGTCTTCACCGGCGGCTATGCAGTCAATCCGATGAACAAGGAGCCGCTGCCCATTTGGATTGCCGACTATGTGTTGATGGGGTACGGGACTGGGGCCATCATGGCTGTGCCGGCGCACGACGAACGCGACTGGGCCTTTGCGAAAACCTATGGCTTGCCCATCCGTGAAGTGATTGCGGGTGGCCATGTTGAGCAAGAGGCCTTCGTCGCAACCGACAAGGGGACTGTGATCAATTCCACGACTCCGGACAGAAGCTTTAGCATCGACGGGCTGACACCGGATGATGCCATTCCGAAAATTACGGCCTGGTTAGAATCGCAAGGTAAAGGGCGTAAGGCCGTGAATTATAAACTGAGGGACTGGCTCTTTGCCCGTCAGCGGTATTGGGGCGAGCCCTTTCCGATTGTGTGGGTCGATGGCCAGGCCCTTCCGCTTCCGGAAGAGCAGTTGCCAGTGCTGTTGCCGGAGACCAATAACTTCAAGCCGTCCGGGAGCGGCGAAAGTCCGCTCGCTAATTTAACCGACTGGCTGACAACCACCGACCCGATCAGTGGGGCGGCAGCGCTTCGTGAGACTAACACGATGCGGTACGGCTCTATGAAATGTTCATGGGCCCGTTGGAGGCGGTGAAGCCTTGGAGTACGAGGGGTGTGGAAGGGGTTACACGGTTTCTGGACCGTGCCTGGCGGCTGATCGCTAATGAAGACGGCGCGCTGAGCCCGGCCGTCGGTGTCTATGATCCGAGCCCTGATCAACTCCGCCTGCTGCATCAGACCATTAAGAAGGTGACGGAAGACATTGAGGAGTTGCGGTTTAATACCGCGATCTCTCAGATGATGGTGTTTACCAACGAGATGACAAAGGCGGAGCAGCGCCCACGGGCATTGCTCGAGCCATTTGTCCTGATCTTGTCGCCATTCGCGCCCCATCTGGCGGAAGAATTGTGGGAAGTGTTGGGTCATACGCCGAGCGTCTCAGAGCAGCCTTGGCCGATCTTCGATCCAGCCATGACCATAAGCGATCGGCTGACCATTCCGATCCAGGTAAACGGAAAGTTGCGGGCCAAACTCGACGTGGGCGCCGATGCCACCCGCGAGCAGGTCGAAGGACTGGCTCGTATGCAGATCGCGGAGTGGTTGCAGGGCAAGGAGCCGAAGAAGATTGTCTATGTCGAAAAAAAGCTGATGAACTTTGTCATTTGAGGAAGTGCTGAGTGCTGAGACCAGAGACCAGGCAAAATGCGGTTTGGAATGAGAGGCTGCGCTCCCTCTCTATTCTCTGTACTCATGTCTCAGCACTGTGTCTGTCCCTGCTGTTACTCAGTGGCTGCGGGTATCAATTCCGTGTGGAAGGAGCGGGGCCTACAATTGGCGGGGCAGCAGCAGCCTCTTCATCCACGCCGCCGCCGAGGTTGATCGTCCGAACGTTGGAAAACAAAAGTTTTGAGCCGAACTTAGAAACCCGCTTCACCAACTATCTGCGTCATGAATTTTCATCCGGTAGCGGAGCCCAGGTGGTTCCAGACTCTGAGGCAGCCGATCTTGTGCTGTCAGGACAAATCCTCTCAGTGACACTTCCAACGCTCAGTTTCAGCCAGACGACCACGCTCGAAAGCCGCGCAGAGGCCATGGTGTCCATCAAAATAGAGGAAACGAGAACACAACGTCTCGTATGGGCGCAGACGGCAAAGGGCATCTCGGAGTTCTACGTGACGCCAGACCTGCAATTCAACCGAGTCTTGCAGAACAGGGCTCTAGAACAAGCCGGCCGTTTCATCGCCGAGGATTTGGCCTCCCGTTTTCTTCTCCAGTTAGAGTCGGGGCAGTTGGCAAAACCTGTCACGCGTCCTGAATCAGACAACATCAATACCACCGTCAAATAAAGCAGGTAGTCCACCTATGGCCTCGACCATTTCTCACGCACAACTCAACGCGCAGCTTGCGCAGGGCACGATCGCGCCGCTGTATGCGGTGGTTGGCGAGGAAGATTTGCTGCGCGATATGGCGCTGGGTACTCTCAAGACCGCGTTATTGGGGGAGGGCGAGAGCGACTTCAATTGCGATCTGTTTTACGGAGATGATGTGAGCGGGGCCCAAATCATCACGTGTGCTTCGGAGGTAGCCGTATTTGCAGCTCGTCGAGTGGTGGTGGTGAAAGCGGCCGATAAACTTCCCGCTCGGGAGTGCGACGCGATTCTTCTCTATCTGAAAGAGCCCAACGACTCCACATCTGTCATTTTCGTCGCGTCGAAACTGGACGGACGACTCAAGTTCACCCAAGCCCTAGCAAAAGCTGCAGTGATGGTCGATTGTTCGCCCCTTCGAGAGGCGCAATGGCTTCCTTGGCTTAGACAAGACGCTGAACGGGTTGGGGTTCGGCTCAACGACGAAGCGATCGAGATACTGAAAGAAGCCTGCGGCGGCTCGCTCTATGCTGTTCGACGTGAACTGGAAAAACTTGCTTCATATGTCTCGTCCGACCAAGCTGTCACGGCTGCCGATGTCGCAACCTTGCGTGGAATGGAGCCCGGCGCTTCGGTGTTTGACTTGACGTTGGCGATCGGAGGTAAAGATCGAGGGCGGGTGTTGGCGATCTTGGCCAGGAATTTGGAAGCAGGCGAGGCTCCACTGAGAATTCTTGGCTCACTGGCCTGGCAATACCGGAGGCTATGGAAGGTAAAGGAAGTGGCTCGGCAAGGTGGCCGTGAAGGGGAGGCCGCTCGAACGTTGCGTATGGACCCCTATAAGATGCGGGCCTTTCTCGAGCAGTTTCCTGAGGCCCATCTGCAGGAGGCCCTTCGGTTATTTTTTGACACTGATGCCAAGTTAAAGGGGGGAAGCGGCGGCCGTCCTGCGCGAATTCTCGAAGACCTGTTATTGCGGCTATGCAATCGCGCACCGGCCACTGGATATTCCCCATCGCCGAGTCGCAACAACGACGTGCCGCAACCGGCGAAAGCAAGGAACATCTCGAACGTGCGAACGATTACGCGCGGGAAGCAGACAAGGAGTTGACGTGGCCTGTCAGGCGAGCAATTCGGCGCGAAGCGGTGTTTGGCTTCATCACACCCTTCGTGACAGCTTTGCCGAGAGCCGATGTCGCTTGACGCAGGGATGCCTGCGCATCCTCGACTTTCTTTTCCGTCACAGCGGACTGGACTTTCTTGATGAGGCTCTTGAGTGCGCCCAGCGTCGCCCGATTGCGGGCCTGTCGCTTCACAGCTTGACGGGCTCGGCGAATTGTCGATTTATGTACGACCGGCATAGTAGACTCCTTTGGAAAAGAACGCATTTGTACCACACGCTTCTCCGAAGCGTCAAGCTGAGCCATCATTCAAGAGGACAAATCTGTGTCAACTATCGTTGCCCGTGATCGCTTAATCTTGGCCCTCGACGTGCCCTCACGCGATGAAGCCGACCGGCTTCTTGATCGTGTGCAGGATCAGGTCGTATTTGTGAAAGTCGGACTCGAACTGTACACCGCCGCCGGACCGGAAATGGTTCAGCGCCTGATTCTCCAAGGCAAACGGGTCTTTCTGGATCTCAAGTTTCTCGACATTGAAGAGACCGTTCGTCGGGCCACTGCCAGGGTTGCAGCGATGGGCGTGGAGTTCCTAACTGTCCATGCAAATCGGAAGGCGCTGGCCGCAGCCGTCCAAGGGCGTGGAGAGGCGACACTAAAACTGCTGGCTGTGACGGTGTTGACCAACTTTGACAGCCATGATCTCCGCGATATGGGCATTCAGCGAAGCGTCCAGGACCTCGTTACTGCGCGTGCCTTGTTAGCATCAGAAGTGGGCTGTGACGGGGTGGTGGCATCGGGCGAAGAGCCGGCTATTTTACGACCCAAGGTCGGTCCGCGATTTCTGATCGTCACGCCCGGTGTGCGCCCAGCAGGAAAAGATGTCGATGACCATGCTAGGGCGACCACACCGACTCAGGCAATTTCGGCGGGGGCAGACTATTTGGTGGTCGGGCGACCTATCAGAGATGCGTCAGATCCCGCCGCCGCCGCCGCCGCCATTCTTACCGAAATGCAGGCGGCCTTCGATAGGCGCAGCTGAACAAACCCACATCGAGTTGCGGGGCTTCTTCTCTCTTTGCTAGAATCTCTTCCGTCGAGCAGGTTCGTATCTCTCCTCTGTATGGTGGGTGTAGCTCAGCTGGTTAGAGCGCCGGATTGTGGATCCGGAGGTCGCGGGTTCGAAACCCGTCACTCACCCCATACCTTCCTCTGATCGACCACACATTATGCTGTTGCATCGACTGGGTGGTGTCATGGGGCGTGCACCCTGTTGAGAGAATCCAGTTTTCAGAGAGGGTGCGGAGGTCTGTTTTGTGAGAAGGCGCGAACCAAGGTGGCGAATGATTAGAGGCTACTCAGGTCGCACAGGTTGCTGGAGAGGAGCGGATGGATCGGCTGTGTTCGGAATGGGAGCGGGTGTTCCATTCTGACGTTCGAGTTTTTCCAAGACATCTTGTTTGAGCCTCGTGGCTTCCTCAATCCGACTTTCTCGCTGCAGCGTACCCAATTCCGCTGACTTTCTGGCATTCAGCTCCACCATGTCTAGCTCGTCAGTGACGATCGTTGGGGTCAGGAAGACGAGCAGGTTCAGTTTCACTGACGATCGGGTTTGGGATTTGAAGAGCCACCCTAAGAATGGAATATCTCCAAGGAGAGGGACTTTCTTTTCGTTGATGACGAGGTCATCCCGCACGAGCCCACCGATCACGATTGTCTGTTGATCTTTCGCGACGGTGGTCGTCTCCATCGAGCGTTTGGTTGTGGTGGGGCCGACGGGGATCGATGAGGTTCCAGACCCGATCGTTTGCGCAACATTCTCCGCGATCGCAGTGATCTCCTGCTTGATTTCTAATCGTATCAGATCGTTCTCCAAGACCTGCGGGGTAATTTCCAGCGTAACACCGACATCTTTTCGCTCGATCGTGACGAGGGTACCGCCTGTGATTCCCTGAGCCTGTCCTGTTGGGAACGGACGATTTTCGCCTACGACGATCTTGGCCTTTTGATTATCTGCGGCAAGTACTTGTGGAGTCGACAGGATGTTGGTGTCAGTCATGCTCATCAACAGCTGCAAGAATGCACGCACGTTGACGGTATTGAGCACCGTGACCGCGCCTCCCGTTGCGCCGCCCGCAATGGCCGTCGCAATGGTTGCCAAACTTTCAGGTGCGGTGTTGAATCCTGCAATACCTTGCAGTGCACCGCTCTTGCCGGCACCCACGATCTGGGTCGGGTCAGTCCCGATCTGTCTCAGCCGATCGACCTGCACCTCTAAGATGACGGCTTCGACAAAGACCTGCTTTCGGCGCGTATCCAAGTCCCGAATTACGGACTGCAACTTGGTGTAGGCGCTTTTCGTCGAACTGATGAGGATCGAGTTCGTAGCCTTGTCTGCAAAGACTTGGACGGGAGCTTCGAACTCGCTCAAAGGCCTAAATAGCGGTCGTGTTCCCGGCGCTGTCTGCGCGACTGTTTGTGATCGGGCGACGAGATTGGTCAGGATGGCGGCAAGGTCGGTCGCGTTGGCATGTTTGAGTTTGTAGACGAATGCCCCACGTTCCGGGGGGAGCTCCCCCATCGCCACGATTTGATGAACATTCCCTTTCGTGATGACAGCCAGACGGCTGACCTCGAGTGCCGCCACGAACATACTATACGCTTGATCGTGCGTGACCTTGGTTGGGGAGTATACGCTGATTTTTCCACCGGCTTTCTTGACCACATCGTCTAGAACGAAGTTCTTACCGGTCAACTCGCTGATAAAGCGAACAAAAACAGCAAGTTCGACATCATTGAAGTCAAGGGAGACACGTCCGGATGCGCTTCCCCCAGACTCAGCCTGGAGGTTAAAAGGAAGCAGAAATCCGTTGAGCGAAGTCAATAGACAGACAAGTAATGTCTGCCTGATCCAGCGCAATCGTCCGAAACAGAAAAAATCCATGGTTCTCAAATAATGTTTATGGAGAGACCGAGCATCCCTCGGATGTTGTGCGCGAAGATGGGACTGAAGAACGGTACCACAAGGCTTATCATCGACACAACCAACGAGCGTGTCTTGTACATGGGGGCTGCTACTGCGATCGCGAATTGCACCGGGTCTCTCTTGCCTGGTAGCAGAGCTTGTCGCTTGATTCAAGACAGTCCTCGTGGCGCTCTTCGAACAGATTGTCTCGAAGGTGATTCTTGACCGGCCTGTTCAATTTTGGAAAAGCGCGATAAAAGGGAAGAGGAAATTCCCCCTAACATCTTAAATAGTCAAACATATTCATATCCATGCCAGAAATCATGATGGCACTAGGATTGCACATCTCCGCCCAGTTTGACCTCCACACAAGATTGTGGCAATCAAACAGAAACGAAATCCGGTGCAAGGTAGCCAGGAGAGCCGCGTCGTATCCTGCAATGATCTGCTAAGGTTGTACTGTGCGGACCGACAAAAAATCCTCTCAAAAAGCTGACAGAAAGACCACTTCACGGGCGCACAGCCGCGGCGTTGTCGGCTACAGCAAGAAAAGCGCGCTCCTCGAAGAAGCCATCACTCACATGAACACCGGCAAGTACGGCCGGTCGTCTGCTGCGTTGAAAGAGCTACTCGCACTCGATCCTCATAACACGGAAGCTCGCCGGCTTTTTGCCACGCTGCATCTACGATTGGGCAGCCTTGTGACGGCCCGGCAAGCATTCGAGTCTCTTGCGAATGAAGCGATTGGCCGACAAGACCTGTGGTTGGCTGAATCCTTATTACGTGAATACTTGGTTTCCGGACCCCGTTGTGTACCGTTCCTCGAACTCTTGGCCCATGTGTATGAGGAAAAGGGGGATGCCCTGGCTTCGGTCGCCGAATTGGGTAAGGCGATAGACATTCTTCTTGAGGACCCAGACTCTGAGAGTCCAGAGAAACCGTCCCAGCTCTACGCCAAGGTAAGAGAGCTTGCGCCTGCAAGCCCTTCGGCTCTTCAGTTTGCTTCTCTTTTCGACATACAAACGGGCGAACTTCGCGTTCCCTATCCATCGGCTCCTGCCGGAGGAATGTCATTGGGCGTCGATGCTTTGAATCCCCAGAATGAAGTACCCGTCGCCACTGAAGAAGCTAGAGTTTCCGATGTAATGCCGTGGGAACAGTTCGATGGGGCCCTCCCGAGCCAAGAGATTCCATCACCTATTTCGTTGAATCCCGTCATCGAATCGCTCAAAGATCCAGATGTTTTTATAGATCGGCCTCCGGCTGGTTTCGCTCTGCAGGAAATGGAGCCTCCCTCGTTCGAGCTTACTGAGTCAATCGAATCGGCCAATCGACTCGATCAGGAAATGGCACCATCGATAGCAGCCGAGCCTCGACTCCCATCGAGCGGCCATCATGATGATGAATTGGGGGAACCGATTGCCGAACGTTCGTCCTTTGTGAAAGAGGAGCTTCATCTCAGCTCTTCAGAGGAGTCACCAGGGGATATCGGAGAAGCTCTAGAATCACCAGGGTTAACGTCTCCCATGCCCTGGGAGCAGGTAGAGAGCTCCACTATTAAGATTGAGGAAACGGACCCGTCGAAAGCCTCGGTAGTTCAATCGGAACAAGCACCTCAATCGGACAATGAGTCCGTACAGGCCTCGTCCGTTCTTAGTCAGACCGGGGTAGTACCAGATCAATTGCCCAGTCCAGTGCTCACGAAAGACCTGACGGAACCCAGCGAGTCGGTCTTCGCTGTGGAGCCTTCGCCAAACCCCGCGGTGCTTCTTGTGCCAGAAGTACCGACCCCGTCTGTGACTGATTCCTCGGCGACCGCTCCATTTTCATGGAATACCGTTTTCGACGGCGCAATCAAGTTTGTTGCAGATACAATACCCTCGAGCTTGCCCGCTACGCTATCAAAGCCGGATGAGAGAGAATTAGATTCAGTTCAACCAGACTCTGTGCCGGAACCACTGATTTCGTTGCCGTCTCCGCCAATCCCTGAACCGCTGGCTTCGCTCACCGATCATGATCCATTGCCCGTCTCGCATCTTTCGATCTTGAGTGAAACGACGGGATCGATTGCAGAGACAACCGAGATCAAAGAGGCTGTCGCGCCACAGCCAACCGAGTCTTTTTTTTCGGAGGTACTTTCGGAGCCAGAGAGTCCATCGACTTTGCCCACCGACGCCTCAAGCTCTTTCAAGATAGATGTTCCGGCGTCTCTTCCTTCAGAGCGGGTCGAGTCTCCTCGAGAACTCGAACCACCTTCATTCTCGTATTTTATCGAGCCGCAACCTGTGGCGCCATCTCTGGAAGCCTCCGGTCCGGAGTCGTCACATTCAGCGGTGATCCCAGAGGCGCCATTCGTATCTGAACCAGTCTCTGTAGAGCATACTGAAATACCCCTTACGCTGTCCGAAGTTGCCGCAGCTCCTCCACTCGTGGCAACGCCAAGCGATGCGCCGTCGTCATCTCTTCCCTCGATGGATACCGAATTGCGCTGGAGCACCGGCGAAGTCGATGTGCAGACGCATCGTCCGTCCGAAAAGAAACGAAACTGGGACAAAGAGAAGGGAGAAACCCCGGTCGATTCACCAGTTCCGTTACCTCCGGTTGAAGAACGGTCCGAGACAGTTGCCGAGCTATCGCGCACTGGTGGATGGGAATCGGCTTCTCCGGAGGCGATTCCGGCTGTCGAAGCGATTACTCCCATTGTTGAAAAAATTGTTCCTCAGGAAGATACGAGGCCGGAATGGGTTCGGGCGAGTGAGTCCATCACATTTGTGAGTGCCCCTTCCCCGTCTTCTGCGGCATCACAGGACTCCGCATTCGAATCCGCGCACCAGAACGTAGAATCGACGTGCTCGGTCGCTGCGACGGCCGTTGATGTGCTTTTTGACTCGACGGGAGAGAAAAGTCAGGGTTCTACGCGGGATCGTATGGTGTCGCCAAAACCGCGCCCTCGGTTTTCAGCGAAAATGGCGCGAGTCCGTATCGGTATTTCCTCATTTATCGGGTCTTGTTTTTCGACGACGCGATCGATTGTGTTGTTGTGTGTGGGATTAGCGCTCTTCTGCGTTGTACTGGTAGCAGTCGCTGCTGGGGCGGTCGGATTGGCCTGGATGGCGATGGAAGCTCCCCCGTCTCCGACCTATCACAACCTGACAGCGAGTCCTCCTCAGATACTCACTGACTCGAAAAAGAACGGATATTTCTTACTGCTCGGGTTCGATGCTTCTGGAGAACAGGATCCACTTCAAGCAGGTTATGAACGCAAAGTGGAAGCAGGTGATCTTCAAGCCGCCAGTGCGTGCATGCTCGGTGATGAGGGGAAAGGGACGACAGGAGCCTCTGGAAGCGTGGCGCGTGGATGGTTCACCAGTGCAGACCCGGTGGCGCAGCTGAAGCCACAGGCTGCGTCGGTACGAGCATGGGCGGCCCAGGAATCAATCGCCCTGAAGCGCTACCGACAGTGGTTGTCGCTGCCATTTGAGGATGCAGGCTACGGGAAAATTCTGAGTCCGAACTGCGCCCATATTTTACTGGCTCATCGATTATATTTGGCAGAAGGATTTACGCAGGATTTCAGCACCGGTCTCGAACGACTTGAGAACGATATCAGATCCTGGCGCATCGTGTTGGGCCAGTCGAAAACGTTGATGGTGAAGATGCTGGCAGTGACGGCCGTGCAGGACGATGTCGCAATCGCTTCCGGCCTCTTGGTCCGTCAGGATCTCGATGAAACAACGACTGGCCGACTCGCCAAGATCGTTCGTCCACTAGATCAGGTCGAGTCTTCCCTTCGATGGCCGATGCAGAGCCATCTTGTGTGGGCGACAAAGGATGTCATAAAGGCGCTGAAGAACGACAAGTCCATCGAACGCCCACTGTATGTGACTCTGGCAGCGGCCATGCCTCTTCCCGTTCAACAGCGGTCCAATGCCTATGCCGACTATTACGAAGCGGCGAGTAAAGCGGTGGCGGAAGGGCGCTACACCAGCTTGCCGAAACGGTCCAGTTTCATTCGGACTCCCGCCGTCAGTGTGGTGGACTACGTGGCGAATCCGATCGAGCATATTATCGAGGTTGAGCCACTTCCTGAGTGGGATCACTATGTCGGACGAACAATCGAGACGGATGCGCGTCTTCGCCTAGCGAGCCTGCAAGTCTGGATTAGGCAGGGGCCGCAAGATGGAAATGTGATCTCGCGTCTCGCAAAGGCAGGGCAGGCCCACTATGATCCCTTTACCGGTCTTCCTATGCTGGTCGATCAACGTAAGGGGGTGATGTATAGTGTCGGGCAAGACGGCAAAGATCAAGAAGGTGATCCCCTGCGCGATGTCGTTGTGATAATTCCCAAGACTCAATCGACCTTCAGCGAGAGCAGCCGATCGGCCTCTTCGCTTCAGTCCAAGTAGTCCGGCGACTTTCCCCATCCTCACATCGCTTGCTTGACACTGCCGATCGTATTCCACAGAATCACGACTTATCGTTCACGAGAAGAGGCATCATGGCGTCCTCACCCTCACCATTTCCGAACCTTTCCTCGGCGATACAAGGGGCCACATTTCAGTCCGCTATCCCAACACAGATTGTGTCGAACGAAGAATTTATTCCTTTCAGTCAGACCGCAGACCAAGCCCGTGTTGAAGCGCATGCGATCATGTTTGTGGAACAGGCCGCAGCTCGGCGAGGTCTTACGCGTCGAGATTTTCTCAAGACGACCGGTGGGATGGCAGCCGCGTTGTTGGCCATGAACTCGATCTTCGGAAAGCTCTTTGACATTAGCGAAATCGAACTGTTTGAAACAGCAGCCTTTGCCGAGCAGCAGGGCGCGCCCTATTTTATCTTCGATGTGCAGACGCATTATGTCGGCTCGCACTTCGATCCGACCGATGCGGAACACAATCGAAAGGGCGCGGTGTCCAAACAGGGGTTGCTGTCGCTCAGACGATGGATACGGGAATCAGGACTCAACCCGAAGCTTGCGGGTGATCGAGGCACCATCGACGATCTTTCGTGGGAAAACTTTGTGAAAGAAGTGTTTCTCGACAGCGAGACCACCATTGGCCTCATCAGCACACCGCCGGGGCCCTATCCGCAAGAGGCGGTGGTGCCGCCGAATGAGATGGCCCACATCCGTGACGAAATCAATCGGCTTGCGCAGTCCCAACGAATGCTCGCGCATGGATTGGCCACACCTCAATTGGGGGCAGCCGATCTGGACTTCATGGCGATGCAGGCAGAGACGCTGAAGGTCGATGCGTGGAAGTGTTATACCGGCTCTTGCCCAAAAGGATTCGATCGCGGTTGGTGGATGGACGATGAGAGCATTGCCTATCCGATGCTGGAGCAAGCCCGGAAGCTCAATGTGAAGCGTGTCTGCGTGCACAAAGGGCTTCCCCTTGGGCCGGTGCCGGACTACAACCATCCCAAGGATCTGATCAAGGCCGCAAAAGATTTCCCTGATATCGATTTTCTGGTCTATCACTCCGGCCTGAAGAGCACCTCGACAGTGGACACGGTATTTGCCAAGACCGGCGAAATTCCCTGGACCACGGAGTTCTGTCGCATGAAGCAGGCGCAGCCCGGAATTAAGAATATCTATATGGAACTTGGCTCGACCTTTGCGCAGCTTGTGACGACTCATCCGGCGGTCTGCGCGCATCTGCTTGGGCAGATCATTGCCGCATTTGGTTCCGATCATGTGCTCTGGGGGACCGACTCGATTTGGTATGGTTCGCCACAATGGCAAATTGAAGCCTTTCGGCGATTCCAGATTCCGGATCAGCTGATCGAACAGTATCGGTATCAGCCGCTCACACGCCAGGTGAAGGAACGGATCTTTGGACTGAACGCGGCGCAAGTGTTTGGCGTCGACGCCAAGGCGAAGCGGAATGAGTTGCAGAAAGATGTTCTGGGGCAACTCAGAATGAGCTATCTGGAAGAAGGACCGGAACCGAGTCGCAAAGTCTACGGATGGGTGGCGGGATAAATATCGTGAGGCGTCAGGGGTAAGGGGTGAGGCGTTATGTTAGTCAGGAGGTTCAATCGATGAAAAGCGAGATACTCTATCCAGGCGCGTTTCCCATGGTGCGGGTGGAATTGGCGGCTGGGGAGAACATCAAAGCCGAGTCTGGCGCCATGGTCGCGTGCTCACCAACCATCGACATTGAAAGCAAGATGGAAGGCGGTTTTCTCGGAGCCCTGTCACGGAAGTTTCTGACGGGGGAAAAGTTCTTCTTCCAGACGCTGCGCGCCAGCCGTGGTCCCGGCGAAGCGTTGCTGGCTCCGACGGTACCAGGTGAAATCGTCATCTTGGAGCTCGACGGCGTGAACGAGTACATGGTGCAGAAAGACGGATTCCTCGCGGGTGCCGACGCGATTGTCATCGAAAGTAAAATGCAGGGTTTGAGCCGTGGATTACTGGGTGGAGAAGGCTTCTTCATTCTGAAGATCAGTGGGAAGGGGACGCTCGTTCTAAATAGCTTCGGGGCCATTCACAAGATCGAGCTGAAGCCCGATCAGGAGTACATCGTGGATAATAGCCACCTGGTGGCCTGGTCTTCCACGACCTCGTACAACATCGAAAAAGCCACCTCCGGCTGGGTGGCCAGTTTCACCTCAGGCGAAGGATTTGTCTGCCGGTTCCGAGGGCCAGGACTCGTCTACATTCAAAGCCGAAACCCAGGAAGTTTCGGAGCGTGGATCAGGCAATTCATCCCGGTCTCCGAATAACGGCTGCTGAAAATGCCCGTCAACTTCGTTCTCGACTCGCAGGAAATCCTCAACGTACCCCGGAGGGTACGCCTCCGGTTTCTGCTCGTCTGCGGCCTCGTTCTCGGCCATTTTGAGCAGCCGTTTAATCCTAGATGACCACGATGACCCCCAATGCGCTCTGCTTCGGTGACGAGTTTCCTGCCGCTGGCGCGCCTTGTCTTGTTCATTTTGAGGCGCAGGGACTCACCATCACTTTTGAATCTGATACTGCCGATAGCCAGCCTGAATCCGTTCCTTTCTCAAACCTCACTGTTTCGGCGGGTGGACTCGACCACGACCAGCTTGTCGTGAAATGGGCCGGGCAAAAAGAGGAACGGACGCTCTACTTAAAGAACCCTGATGTGATTCGCGCCTTCCGTCAAGCGGCGCCGGATCATGTGAGTCACTCCTTCGCGCAAGCTGCGGAGCAGGTGCGGCAAGTGCGCCATCGGCGCAGGCTTGTCTGGAGCTTAGTCGCAGGGGCGATCCTAGCCACGGTGCTGGGACTCTGGTTCCAGTCCGATCTGCTTGTCGAAATTGCCGTAAGCCGGATTCCGGTGGAGTGGGAACAGAAGTTGGGAGAGTCGACCTATCGGGATTTTCTCAGCCATCAAGAGGTCATGAAAGAGGGGCCTGCGGTCGCAGCGTTGGGAGAGATGACCCACCGTATGACCGCCCAGATTCCGGATAATCCCTACAAGTTTGAAGTGACCGTGGTAAAGAGCGACGTCGTCAACGCCTTCGCGCTGCCTGGCGGGTATGTCGTGGTATTCACAGGGCTGATGAAAAAAGCAGAAAGCGGCGAAGAAGTGGCGGGGGTGCTAAGCCACGAACTGAACCATGTGCTGCAGCGGCATGGGCTTGAACGGATCGTGAAGAGTCTGGGGATAATGACGGTGGCGGCCATTGTGTTCGGCAATCAACAGGGCCTCGTCGGGATGATGAAGCAACTTGGGGTCGAGCTATTCACCCTCAAGTTCGGCAGAGAGCAGGAGACCGAGGCCGATCTGACAGGACTGCTGTTGCTTCAGCGGGCGAAGATCGATCCCTCCGGTATGATCACGTTTTTCGAACGGCTCTCGGAAAAAGACGAAGGCCGAATGGAGTGGCTCTCGACGCATCCAATGAGTGCCGCCAGGGCCGACCGATTGAAGGCAGAGCTCGCCGCCTTGCCGAAGAAATCGCCGGAGCCGTTCACGTTCAACTGGAAACAGGTGCAGGCAGGACTGTAAAGGAGCGAACTTACTCACGCACGCCAGTCATGACCCAATGTGACCTTGCAGCAAAACCAACTATTGGGCTGGAGCCGCCTTCTGCTCCGGCTCCAATATTATGCCTATTTCAGCAGGGTCGTGCTCCCAGGCGGCGGAGGAAAACAGGCCAATTAAAGGTAACAGGAAAAAAGCCCCACCGACTACATCAAGAATGCCCAGACTACCCAACTTTCTCGACAACGTTCGGTATTGGGTTTGGTATCCAGATTTTTGTACCTCGATAAGCAGATTGTCTCCTCTCTGCGCCTCGAAGTGAAGTGGGGTTGTACCAACGGGTTTCCCGCTGGCGATAACCCGAGCCCCAGGGGGATCTGAGCTTACGCCAATGCTTTCGCTTCTCGGACCGAATAATGAACAGCCTGCAAGGTAACACGCGACAACTGCAAGTGAGATCAATTGAAAAGAGACCTTCTTCACAATCTGCAACCATTGCATCGTTCGATCCTCCAGACCTGGTTTATTGTCAGGTGTCGTTAAACGACTGAAGTTTGGCAGATAGCGTGGCGAAAATCAAAGATCACCACCACGCTTTTGTTCCATGAAAAGTCCTTGCAGTTCAATGGGGCGATTGAGTAATTATCACAATTCCCACAAGTTGGGAGTGTCTGGCATTAACCAGCCGATGAGCATGAAGAACAGGACTCAGCGAGACTCACAGTCGATGGGAGGGCGTTGACAATTAGAGGATTTACACATAATGCTGTGAACCTGGTGCAAACACGCATCTTTGAAGTTCCTTCGGAAGGAAGGGAAAAATGACGAGAAAAATTAGATGCGCGATGTGTCTGATTGTTATCGGAATAGCCTTTGCCGGTTGCACGAAAGTGGTCTTCACGGGCAGCAAAGAGGAACTGGACCAGAAAATAAGAATTACGTCCGATCCTCCCGGCGCAGAGGTGTTCCTCATGGGCTCCATCCCTCTCGGCGAGACCCCGCTGCTGGATGTAACAATTGAACGAACACCGAATACGTTTCTGACTCTCAAGAAGGAGGGATACGTAGATCAAAATCTTCTCTTGAGGCAGCACTATCACGCAGTGCTGCCTCCGAGGAAGGCGTCCCGGGAACAACGAGAGCAGGTTGCACGAATGAAGACCGTGAGGAATCTCACGCTGATAGGTTATTCAGAGGTTCAACAAAATTTGGCTGTTGGGCATGGAGAATATCTGGCGAGCCTATTGGCAACGTTGATGGTGTCAGAATCTGAGCAAGGCGATGCGATACGTCAGCTTCAGGAATTGATAGCGGATTCAGTGGACCCGTTAGATTTTTCGGATAAGGTGCTCGATCGTTTTCATGTGTCACGGTTTTGGTGAAACAGGCCGGACCTGATCCCTTGAAGTTTTGAGATGAAGAAAGACAACGCATGGCACACCTATTTAGTAGAAGCGTGGAGAGGCCATAAGTAATTTTTTCTCACCAAAATGCGCTGTTTCGGCTATAATGCGACCGTTGCATCTTGCGAGCAACGGGGAGTTATCCACTTATACAAGGAGGCGGACTTATGTCGAGGAAAGTGATCATGTTGTCGGTCGCAGTGCTGTTCGGCATGCAGGCTGGACTGGCCATGGCGGCCAATCCAGACACTGGCCCTGGCTGCGGGCTGGGCAAGCTCGCCTGGGGTGATTATTCGCACCAGAAGAACATCGCGCCTCAGGTGTTGATGGCGACCACGAATGGTTCGTTTGGCAGCGGGACGTTTGGGATCAGCAGCGGAACCTCAGGCTGCACGAACGATGGGAAGGTGATGGCAGAGCAGAAGACGACGTTGTTCGCCGAGCTGAACTTTGAGAACCTGTCCCAGGAAATGGCGCAAGGCCAGGGCGAACACCTCGCATCGCTCGCGACCTTGATGGGCGTTCCGACCGAGCAACAGACCGCGTTTTTTGCGATGACTCAGGAGCGGTACACCTCCTTGGTCAAGACAGGTGAGGCTTCACCAGTCGCAATGGTCAAAGCAATCAATGACGCAATTGCTTCGCATCCAGTTCTTGCCAAGGTTTCGACTCGCTAATGATCAGCGCAGGGCTTCGACCGTGAGGTCGAAGCCGTGCGTCTTTCTGGCCTGCCACTTGTACATCGTTCTACTGCTGTTCGTTCTATTTCTGTCTCCAGCCTTTCAGGTTGATGCGAGCGAGCCTTCCGAGAATGCCTATCTTGCCGACCTGATCGACAAGGGTCGGCAGGCTAAGCTTGCCGGAGAACGTGAATGGCACCTTCTGCTTCACTATCGAAAAAACCTTCTCGGGGGCTATACCAGTGAGCAGGATGACCCGGGATTTTTCATGTCGCCCGATGGCAAGACTAACCCACAGGCAGAACTCGACGCGACGCTGAAGCAATTCTTCTCTGAGGAACTCGTTGGGCGTTCGAAGCAGCCGGCTCAATGCGCCTTTATCGCCCGGTACCACTGGTTGCGGGAACAGCTGCAATTCGACGATTTCCGTTTGCCGAAAATGGCGTGCGAGCGATTTGACCGCTGGTTCAATGACTTTGAAGCTCAATCGATCACGCTCATTTTTCCCTCTGCCTTCTTGAACAATCCCGCATCCATGTTCGGTCATACGTTTCTTCGGATCGATCAGAAGGGCCAGACCGAACAGACCAGAATTCTGGCCTATACGATCAACTATGCGGCGCAGGTACCTCCTGACGCCGGACTCGCCTATCCGATCCGTGGCATTTTCGGCTGGTACAGCGGATACTTCTCGACGTATCCCTACTACTTGAAGGTGCAGGAGTATCGAGACATCGAAAATCGTGATATTTGGGAATATCGCCTTAACTTCACAGAACAACAAGTTAGGCGGTTGCTGATGCACTCGTGGGAACTCGGAAATGCCGCCTTCGACTATTTTTTCTTCAAAGAGAACTGCTCCTATCATATCCTGGCGCTTCTCGATTATGCCGATCCCAGCCTTCATCTCACCGACGAGTTTCTTTTGTGGACCGTTCCTGCCGACACCGTCCGGCTGATTGCATCGAAACCAGGGCTGGTTTCCGGCATCGCCTATCGGCCCTCCCGCAGCAACGTGCTCCGGCGGAAGCGCGAATCGTTGCCAGTGGGAGAACGAGAACTGGCGCATCGAATCACGCAAGATCTTGGCGAACTCACCACACCCGCTTTTGTCCAATTGAGTCTGACGAAGCAGGCATTTCTGCTCGATCTTGCGTCGGACTATCTCCGGTATCGGACCGAGACGACCGATTCCTCGCCGCCTGAATGGAAGGAGCGTAACCGGGCAGTCCTGACAGCTCGGAGCCAACTCAGGATTCCATCTGAAGAGTTCAAGGTGGTGCCTTTTGCGAAACAACCGGAGTTGGGGCACAAGACGTCCCGCGCCAGTCTCGGCAGCGGTTGGCGGAACAACGATACATTTGAAGAAGTCACCGTGCGGGCCGGTTATCACGACCAGCTCGATCCAGAGGTTGGCTACACGCCGGATGCTCAGATTGAGCTCGCGTCGCTGTCCCTCCGGCACTACAATCGGGCTGATCAGACGAGGATTGAACGGGCGACACTGGCCAATGTCTTGTCCCTCTCACCGATGATTGACTCGGTCTTTCGCTCGCCCTCATGGAAGATCAATGTGGGCATGAACACCATCAAGCACAACGGCTGTGAACTCTGCAGCAATGGCGTCATGAACGGGGGAATCGGCGTAGCGGCTGAACGCCACTGGTTAAAGCGGGAGGTGTTTTTCGCGTTTATGGAGGGGGAGGCAAACTATAGCAAGGCCTATGAAGAGCGGCATCGAGTCGGCGGTGGTGGAACGGTCGGCCTGTTGGCCGATCTCTCCGACCGATGGAAGCTGATGGCATCCGGCACCTACCTGCGTTATGCCTTGGGGGATCAATCAGACGACTTTCGATGGTTCGTGGGCCAGCGCTATACGTTGAGTCAGAACTGGGCGCTCAGGCTGGAGTATAACCATCGCGATCGCGATAACGATGTCGTCTTCAGTATGCAGTCGTTCTTCTGAACCTCTGGCCGTAGTCGTCTCAGTAGCCGTGATTTTATCGTTGACATCTTTTCAATACTATATATACTCGCGCCCATAGTACTACTACTTGCTGTGACAGAAACTCAGATTCTCTCTAGCAAGCTCCTCACTATAACCAACCATCACAAGGAGGACTCATGAAGCAGATAAAAGTCGCTTTGACACTCGCAGGAATCTCAGTGGCAGCACTTAGCTTGTCGGCCTGCCAGATCGTCGCCTCGCCACTGGCTGGCACAATTTTCAACGAGACGAAGTACGGGAACATCGCGACGGCTGAAACCGCTACGACCAAAGAGGGAAAAGCCTGCGCTTCGTCGGTTTTGGGTTGGGTTGCTACGGGTGATGCGAGCATCGTTGCTGCCAAAGCCAATGGTGGAATCACGAAAGTCACGTCAGTCGACCATTACGCCAAGAATGTCTTGGGGATCTTTGGCGAATGGTGCACAATCGTCAAGGGCAGCTGATTTTCGAACGTCCGCAATCGAAGGGGCCTTTGGGGTAGAAGCCCCAGAGGCCCTTTTATTTTGGCCGGCGCTGCTGACCAATGCGCTGTAGGATAGACTTGAGATGTGGCCATTCCCTTTAGTGATCCCGGTTTTCTTTCCATTGTCGCTCGCCCTCATGATTGTATTGCTGCAACCAGTCCTGGTTGCAGCCGCGGAGACTGCCGACATAGATGTTGGCTTGTACGCACTGGGTGCATTTCCATCAGATCGAGGCCTCTTTGCCCAGGGGGGCAACCCCTCGGACATCAAGATTTCCAATGGGGCTGGAGCCGGCATCAAAATCGCGGTGTTCCCACACTATTTGGGAAACATCGTCGGAATCGGACTGGAGTCTTCCGGTCATGGAAGTGAGATCTCATTTTCTTCGCCGGTGAATGCAGGGTCCGCAGTCAGTACAAACCTCTGGGTCTTCAGTTCGATGGTGAATCTGACTCTTCGCTACCCAGGGAATGCGTTTGTCTCTTACATCGGCGTCGGGGGTGGTTACTCGAGCGGAGTGCTCACCCATGCCGACATTCCCGGTCGTTCGGATCGGGACTTTGAAGGTTCATGGGCATTCGGCTCACAATTCTTTGGTGGAGTGCAGGGCAATGTGACCGAAAAGGTGTTTCTGTTCAGCGAGTACAAGTACTTCTCGGCTAACTACCACTGGGAGCAGCTCGCGCTGGACTTTCGCTCCCATTATGCCTTGTTTGGCATCGGGCTGCGCTTCTAGATCGTCGTTCTCCGAAGTAATGCATGATGGGCATCCTTGACCAATTCTTCGTCTTTCATCCTGAGCCATGGCAGGATCGGGATTGGGCCAGGCTCAGTGGGTTGCCGCTGGAAGAGGTGTGGTTTCAGGCTGCTGATGGGGCGCGGTTGTTCGGTTGGTACGTTGAGGCGCAGGCAGATCGTCCGGTCATACTCTGGTGCCACGGCAACGCTGGGAACATCATCACCCGGCTGGAGAATCTGAAACTTCTCTACCAGTTGGGGCTGTCGGTATTCTTGTTCGACTATCGCGGCTATGGCCGGAGCCAGGGGAAGCCGTCTGAAGAGGGGCTCTATCAGGAGACCATTACGCCAAGAATATCTTGGGGATCTTCGGCGAGTGGTGCACGATCGTCAAGGGCAGCTGATTATCGAACGTCCGCAATCGAAGGGGCCTTTGGGGCGGAAGTCCCAGAGGCCCTTTTATTTTTCTCGGCACTGTTGACCAATTCGGCATAGGGCAGACTTGAGATGAGGCCATTCCCCTTGGTGCTCACGGGTTTCCTCCCGTTGCGGATTGTCCTCATGATGGTATTGCTGCAACCCTGCCTGGGCGTAGCCGCTGAGACTGCCGACGTAGATATTGGCCTGTACGCACTGGGTGCATTTCCATCTGATCGAGGTCTTTTTGCCCAGGGAGGCAATCCTTCGGACCCCAGGATCACCAATGGGGCTGGCGTAGGCATCAAGGTCGCAGTGTTCCCGCACTCTTTGGGAAACATCCTCGGGATCGGACTGGAGTCTTTCGGTCACGGGAGTGAGGTCTCATTTTCTTCGCCGGTGAACGCAGGGTCCACTGCCAGTACAAACCTCTGGGTTTTCAATTCAATGGCAAATCTGATTCTTCGCTACCCTGGTAAGGTGTTTGTCCCTTACATCGGTGTCGGGGGCGGTTATTCGAGCGGAGTGCTCACTCATGCCGAGATTCCTGGTCGTTCGGACCGTGACTTCGAAGGTTCATGGGCGTTCGGCTCTCAATTCTTCGGCGGAGTGCAGGGCAATGTGACCGAAAAGATATTTCTATTCGGCGAGTACAAGTATTTCTCAGCCGACTATCACTGGAAGCAGCTCGCGCTGGATTTTCGCTCTCAGTATGTCTCGTTTGGGGTCGGCATGCGGTTCTAGGTCGTCGCTCAGCGAAGTAGGCACGATGGGCATTCTCGATCAATTCTTCGTCTACCATCCCGAACCCTGGAAGGATCAGGACTGGAGCGCCCGCAGTGGTTTGCCGCTGGAAGAGGTGTGGTTTCAGTCGGGAGACGGCACGAAGCTGTTCGGCTGGTATGTGGAGGCACAAGCAGATCGCCCGGTCATTCTCTGGTGTCACGGCAACGCCGGGAACGTTATCAACCGGCTGGAGAATCTTCGCGAACTCTATCGGATCGGACTGTCGGTGTTTTTGTTCGATTATCGCGGCTATGGTCGGAGTCAGGGGAAGCCGTCGGAAGAGGGGCTCTATCAGGATGCGATCGGGGCGCACGATTATCTGACGCGAACCAGAATGATTCGTCCTGAGCGCATCATCATCTTTGGTCGCTCGCTCGGCGCCGCTGTGGCAGGAGAACTTGCTGCGCAGAAGCCCGCGTCGGGGCTGATTCTGGAATCGGCGTTTCCGTCCATCGAAGCCGTGGCCAAATTTCATTACGGTGGGATGCCGGTCCATTGGTTGCTCGGTGCACAGTTCACATTGATCGACCGCCTCCCGCAGCTCTCGCTTCCCAAACTGATCATTCACGGCGACAAAGACGACATTATCCCCCTCGAATTGGGCCGGCAGGTCTTCGAGGCGGCTAAGCCGCCCAAGTCCTTCTATGTCATAACCGGCGCCGACCATAACAACACCTACCAGGTTGCGGGCGCCGCCTATTTCCGGCGCTGGGCCGAGTTTGTCCAGGCCGCCGTCCGGTCCTAGCCCGCGCTCACGCGACAGAGGCGATTTGCGCTCTCCGTGTGTCATTCCATGATTTCATAAAAATTGATTGGCGATTGACTCGGCATTTGGTACAGTGCGCGTCGGCTAAGCCGAGAGCCCGCTGAAGGGAGTGGCTCGCCGGTGGTGTGAGTAGGCATGTTCATGCAGCATGTGGGTTAAGGAGGCCGGGGTGATGATTCCTTTTCGTCTGCTGGCGTTCTGTCTGTTGGGCGTTGTGGCAATGGTGGCGACCGGCTGCGCAGGAAAAACCGGAAAGGCCGAGCCGCCAGGCCTGAGCGACGTGAGACCAGTCGCAGACCAGACTCCGGCGCCGGTTCCTTCGTCGCAGCCATCGGCTCCGCCGGACGAACCGCTTGACCCCTTTGCCAGAGCCGATGAGGGAAACGGTGATGAATATGATCCCTGGGAGCCAGTCAACGCCAATATCTTCGAGTTCAACCTCAAGGTCGATCGATATGTACTCAAGCCCGTCGCGAAGGGGTATGATTTTATCTTGCCCGATGTCGTGCAAGTCGGTGTCAGCAACATCTTTTCCAATCTCCGATTCACCCCACGGTTTTTGAACAATGTATTTCAGGGCAAGCTCAAAGGCGCCGGCATTGAGGTCGGACGGTTTCTCATCAACAGCACGGTAGGATTGGCCGGTTTCTTCGATGTCGCGACAAAAATCGATCTGGTCACGCCGGAGGAGGATTTGGGGCAGACGCTGGGCTTCTATGGGGTCAAGCCGGGGCCCTATCTCGTGTTGCCGCTGCTTCAGCCGTTCACCGTTCGGGACTTTGTGGGATATGTTGGCGATGTGTTTCTCAATCCGATCAACTGGTTGGTCGTGCCGATCATTGAAGTCGACAACGTGCCCTCTGTGATTGAGCACAAGGACCGTACGACGTCGAGCATTATCCAGCTTGGGGCACGCGTGGGAGAGATCGTCAATGAACGGTCGCGGAATCTCCAGAAGTACCAGGGAGTCGAGGAAGCGACGTTGGATCTCTATACTGCCGTCCGCAACGCCTATTTGCAAAAGCGTGGTCAGGCGGTTCGAGAGTAGCGAAGCCAGGTTTGTTTAGTTCATCTGGTTGGTCTGGTTTGTTTGGTTGTAAACGAGAAAAACCAGATAAACCAAACAAACGTTTTTATCGGATGATGCCCAGTTCCCGGCCAACCGTGGCAAAGGCGGCACTGGCGCGCACAAGCTGTTCGTGAGTGTGGGCTGCCGACATCTGCACGCGAATCCGCGCATGACCTTCCGGCACAACTGGGTAACTGAACCCCACGACATAGATCCCTTCCTCCAACAGCCTCTCTGCCATCCTGGCGGCGAGTGAGGCGTCGCCCAACATGACTGGGATGATGGGATGCTCACCGGGAATGAGTCGGAATCCGAGGGCGGTGAGTTGCGCGCGGAAGAACGCGGCGTTCTCGCGCAGCCTGGCCCGTAACTGGTCGCCCTGGGCCACGAGAACCAGGGCCCGTCGGGCTGCTGCAGCGATGACCGGGGGGAGTGAGTTCGAAAACAAATAGGGTCTCGACCGCTGTCGCAACAGTTCGATAATTTCCTTTCGTCCAGACGTAAACCCCCCAGTGGCTCCGCCCAAGGTCTTACCCAGCGTGCTGGTCACGATCTCGATCCGGTCCGCGACGCCGAAATGATCCGGCGTGCCGCGCCCGTTGCGTCCGAGCACACCGGTCGCGTGACTATCGTCCACGATGACCGCGGCATCGTATCGATCCGCCAGTTCGACGATCCGATCGAGTTTCGCGAGATCGCCATCCATGGAGAAAACCCCATCCGTTGCGATCAGACGAAGACGATAGGCAGTCGCGTTGCGCAGCTTAGCTTCCAAGTCTGCCATATCGGAGTGCGCGTAGCGGAGCCTGGCGGCTTTGCAGAGCCGGATGCCGTCGATCAGGCTGGCGTGATTCAAGGCGTCGCTGATGACGGCATCTTGCTCGCCGAGGAGCGCCTCAAAGAGTCCTCCGTTGGCGTCGAAGCAGGAACTATAGAGGATCGTGTCTTCAGTGCCGAGGAAGGCGCTGATTGCCTGTTCGAGCTGTGCGTGGAGGTCCTGCGTGCCGCAGATGAATCGGACGGACGCCATGCCGTAACCATGTTCTTGCAGTCCGATTACGGCGGCCTGTCTGATGTCCGGGTGGTTGGCGAGCCCCAGATAATTGTTGGCGCAGAGATTGAGAACCTGACCCTGAGCCACCCGTATCTCTGTCCCCTGAGGGCCGAGAATCTGCCGCTCAGATTTATAGAGACCTGCCGCGCGGATTTCCGCGAGCCGCTCTGCAAGAGTTTTTTTGAATGAGTGGTAGGCCATCTTTTTCACGCAGCATACAGCCGTCGGCGATCAGCTGTCAGCTTCGAATGGATGTAGGGAAAGACATGTTGAATGAAACCTGGGCTGATAGCTGAAGGCTGACCGCTGAAAGCTTTCTATGGGATCAGGACCACTTTTCCACATTGGCCGGAATTGATCAACTCGAATCCCTGGGCGAAGTCGCTCATCGGGAACGTATGGG
>SWDN01000011.1:160460-169874 GCA_005116775.1 Nitrospira sp. | reverse complement strand
CAGTCGGACCACATCCGGTGATCAAGACCGTCTGTCCCGTCAGGTCTTCGACTAAGGCGGCATCGACGGCATTGCCGAGCGGCTCTTGGAGGCAGGCAAGTTCAGACGGAATGGCGGGTGAGGTCTTCCAGAGCACCGTTTCAGGCAAGACGATGTAATCCGCGAACGACCCGTCGCGATCGACGCCAAGGATGCGGTAGTTCTTGCACACATGCGCTTGTCCGGTGCGACATTGGAAACAGTGCCCACATGTGATGTGCGACTCGGCGGCGACATAATCGCCTACCTTGACGAGCGTGACATCCGAGCCGACCTCCACGACCTCGCCGCACATTTCATGGCCGATAATGCGTGGCGGGTGGATACGGCTGTGCGCCCAGGAATCCCAATTGTAAATGTGGGCATCGGTTCCGCAGAGAGAGGTGGCTGCGACACGGATGACTGCGTCGGTGAGGCCTGGTTTTGGATCGGGCCTGTCGGTGGCAGTCAACCCTGGCTGTGCCGATGTCTTGACGAGCGCACGCATAAACATATTGTATACCACCTGCTCGATCCCGCCTACTCCTTGAGAAAAAAACGGGTTGCCCACGGTTGTCGAGATCGGTAGGATGAGACTCATGAAGGCGCTGCTCCACAGAAATCTTGTGCTGTTCGTCGTGGCCGTATGTTGTGCGGCGGTCTTGTGTTCAGGGCTTGTCGAATCAGCGCGCGCTGCCTCATCGTCACAGACGACAGCCTTGTCCGGTCCCACGAAGCGGTGGGCGCAGTTTGAGTTGGGCCAAGCGGAATCGATGGAAGGTCTGCAAACCGGCAAGCCTGTCACGCTGTCGATTGTCCTTGGAGGCATGACAACAGGCGCGAATCCGGTGGTGGCGACCTGTGAATCGACGGTGTTTCAATCCCACACAGTTACGCTTGAACCCGATGCAGAGTCGATGGTGTTCAAGGGGACCGTCACGCTCGAACCGATCCTGATGAGTCGAACCTCCGTGCCACACAAGGCGGCGAGAGTTCAAGTCACATTCTCTCGATCTCGACAAGACACACTTGAGCCGTTTATGCGGCGGGTGGTGTATGTCACCATGGGTCTTTTCGATCCGGCCAAAGAGAACGGTGAATTACTACCCGTTCGCCCTGAAGAATCGCAGAGCGAAGATGTCGTCTTGGATGAAGTGCAGCCGGCTGTAGACCCCGTCTCGACCGGCGCCGTTGCCGAGGAAGATCTGGTCCCATTTGCTTCCCCAGGAGAGGGGAAGGCCTACTGGCAACAGGTGAGTCATCTCATCAGCCGAAGTTGGGCTCGCCAGACCCGCGGAATCCGGCGTGCGCCAAGCAGTGAAACGGTGAAGGTCCGTTTCAAGATGTTTCCCAATGGCCGCGCCCAGCTGATCGAGATTGAGAAAGGCTCCGGCGCGCGCGAGATCGACGAAGCCGGAATTTATGCGGTGGTCAATGCTCAGCCGTTCCTGCCATTTCCCAGTGAGTTGGGAGAAGATGTGGTGGATGTGCATGTCCGGATGCGGGTCGGGAGCCGGGCTCGCTCTCGTGAGGTGCAGTCGATCGGGAGTCGATCAACCAGCAAGCCCGATTCGCTCAGCCAGTCTTCGAAGAAATAGCACGCAATCCATTCAGACCTGGCCGCGATATCTGCGACTAAGAAGGAGTTATCCATGTTGAAGAAGAGAGGGAACGTGTGGCGTACGATTGCGCTGCTTGGAGCGATGTTTGCGCTCCCGTCGGTGGTTCAGGCAGAACCGGCTCGTTGGAATGTGGACCCTGAGCATTCGACGATCGAGTTTCGCGTCACACATATGGTCGTGTCAAAAACCACAGGCCGGTTCACAGACTATGTTGGATTTGTCGACATGGATGCCGAGGCTGGCACTGTGACGGCCATTGAGACTACGATGAAGGCTGCGTCGGTGAATACGAGTCACGAAAAACGCGATACCCACATACGGAATGCCGATTTCCTCGATGTGGAGCACTATCCGACCATGACCTACAAGCTGAAAAGCTATAAGAAAGCCGCAGAAAACTTTACGGCAGTCGGAGACTTCACACTTCGAGGAGTGACCAAAGAAGTCATTCTGGTGGGCCGTTATAACGGAGCGATGAAGGATCCCTGGGGCAATACCAGAGCCGGTTTCAGCGCAGAGGGGAAGCTCAACCGTAAAGACTTTGGCCTGGTGTGGAACAAGACCTTGGATAGTGGCGGTCTCGTTGTTGGCGACGAGGTGCAGATTAGACTCGAGGTTGAATGTATCAAAGCCAAACCCTAGCAGGATGCTGAAAAAGTCCGCCAGCGGCGTTCTCCCCTCGAAAGCATCCTCAACGTAGCCCAGAGGCTACGCCTCCAAGAAGCAGCAAGATCCAATCCTCGTCACCGGAGTTGCAGGATTCATCGGGTTTCATACTGCAACGAGATTGCTGGAGCGAGGCGAGCGGGTGATCGGACTCGACAATCTGAACGACTACTACGATGTGCGCCTGAAGAAGGCGAGGCTGGCGAAGCTCAAGCCGTATAAGTCGTTTTCATTCACAAAGCTCGATCTGGCCAATCGGGCCGGAATGAAGAAGCTGTTTACGAAGCAGCCGATCCGGCGCGTGATTCATCTGGCAGCCCAAGCCGGTGTGCGCTATTCGCTGGTGAACCCGCATGCTTATACAGATAGCAATATCGAAGGGTTTCTGAACATATTGGAAGGCTGCCGGCAGGCGAAGGTCGAGCATCTTGTCTACGCCTCGTCGAGTTCCGTCTACGGCGGCAATACTCAGATGCCGTTTTCGATTCACGACAATGTGGACCATCCGGTCTCGCTCTATGCTGCCAGCAAAAAGGCCAATGAACTCATGGCCCATTGTTATGCACACCTCTATCGGATTCCCTGCACAGGCCTGCGGTTTTTCACCGTCTATGGACCTTGGGGAAGGCCCGACATGGCGCTGTTCATTTTTACGAAGGCGATTCTGGAGGGGAAACCGATTGAGGTCTACAATCACGGGAAAATGCGCCGAGACTTTACCTATGTCGATGACATTGCCGAAGGAGTGATCCGAACCCTCGATCATCCTGCTACGCCGAACACTGCTTGGTCAGGGGACAAGCCCGACCCAGGAACCAGTTCAGCGCCGGCCAGGATTTATAACATCGGCAATCATCAGCCAGTTGAACTGCTGCGCTTTATCGAGGTGTTGGAGCAGGCGTTAGGGAAAAAAGCGTTGAAGAAGCTGTTGCCGATTCAACCGGGCGACGTGCCGGCAACCTATGCGGATGTCGAGGATTTGACAAGGGATGTCGGGTTTGCCCCAGCGACGTCGATCGAGGAAGGGATCGCTCGTTTTGTGAAATGGTACCGAGAGTTCTACAAAACATGAAGGGTGCCAAGCCTTTTAGATAGCCTGGCACCCCCACAGTATTTCGCGTTTAATTGATTGGTTACTGACAGCCGATCGGCACAAATCCAGGCCCAAACAGCTTCGACAGCGTGACGTAGCGCGCATTGTCGTAGAACGAATAGCTCGGACCCCGCTGATTTCTTCCGGAAAGATCTCCGCCGTACGAAGGATCTGTCCCGTAGAAGAACCCGCCGCGAGTTTTCTGAACCAGGTGGATCCATTCTCCATACAGCGAGCAAACTTCAGCTTGAACGGACCCGGACGAGGCGATGCTTGCGTGCCAATCTTTAGCCCAATCAGGGACTGTTGGTCTCCCCCCAGCCATATCGGTCTGATTGCGGTCAGTGTATGAGGGGATGTCATAGTGAGGTGCCGCGGCTACGGTGGGGCGATAGGTCGGCATGTCGTCCAGTGACGGCACGACGGACAGCGCTTTCAGGGTCATCAGTTTGCAACCGGGTAAATCTTTATTCGTGTAGAGAGCGCTTCCATCGGCTTGGGGGCATTCCCGCATCAACAGCGGATCGGAGGCGACGGTCGTATCGGAGAATGCCGATGTTGAAGAGAGGGTGAAGATCGCCGAGGCGATCATGAGTAGATGGATGGGCTTCATAGAGCACCTTCCTTGAAATGGTGGAACAGACCGCTTTCGTATCATCGTTCACCTCTTCATTATAATCACCGATGGTGCTCACAAGCTATTCTGTCAGAGTCAAGGCTGTCTATTCATCTTTCGAGGGGGGTCGTGCTACCGATGTTGGGAGTCTCAAGATGGCTCAGCTGGCTGATTAGCCGAGATCAATGGCTCGCCTTTTGAGGCGCCCAACTTGAGGTTTCTCAAATCCGATGTCTTTGCCGCCAGAAGGGCGTTGAGGACTGAAATAGAATGCCCGCCGATCATGGCGCGGCTCGATGACCGTATCGAGAAGACGCGTGTATGACACGATTTCCGTCGGATAAGTAGCTTTACCTTGTTCCCTCCTCGCCGCTACGGTATTCTCCGCCTTGAACCCGTGACAGGTGAGGCGCGAAACGTGCGAGGAATCTTCCTCGCATGGTCGTCCTCACTCCTCACGTCCGCCCACTCACCATCATGACTGACTACGGCGTGCTGGCAAATTTGCTCGTGATTTTCACGGCGTCGATCGCCGTCGTCTTCGTCTTCCATCAGTTCAGGCTTCCCTCGATCGCAGGATTCTTGGTTGCCGGCGCGATCATCGGCCCCTATGGGTTGAACCTCATCTCGGACATCGGCACGGTTCAAGCGTTGGCGGAGATCGGCATCGTGCTGCTGCTCTTCACCATCGGCATTGAATTTTCGTTGGTGCATTTAGTTTCCATGCGCCGCCTCATATTGTTAGCCGCGCCGATCCAGGTCGGCGGCGTGTTGTTGGTCGCATGGATCGGGGCGATGCTCATCGGACTGTCTTGGCAGCAGGGGGTGTTCTGGGGGTTTCTGTTTTCCCTCAGCAGCACGGCGATCGTGTTGAAGACCTTGGCCGAACGGGGGGACAGCGACTCGATCCATGGCCGAGCCACGATCGGCATTCTCGTTTTTCAGGATTTGGCCGTCGTGCCCATGATGTTGCTGACGCCGATTCTTGGCGGTCAATCGGATGGAAATTGGCAGGCGATTCTGCTCACATTGGGAGAGTCGATTCTTGTCGTGGCGCTGGTCATTGCAGGCGCATGGTATCTGGTTCCCAAGGTATTGGGGCATATTGTCCGTAGCCGCAACCGAGAGCTGTTCTTGCTGACGATCATCGTGTCCTGTCTCGGCATCGCATGGCTCAGTTCACTCGGTGGCCTCTCATTGGCCTTGGGCGCGTTCATCGCCGGATTGGTTATCTCCGAATCGGAGTACAGCCACCAGGCTATGGCCGAGGTGTTACCGTTTCGCGACAGCTTCAACAGCCTGTTCTTCGTGTCGATCGGCGTCCTGATGGACTGGCGTGTGCTACTCACACATCCCCTGCCGGTGGTCGGCCTCCTCGTGACGGTGTTGTTGGTGAAGTTTGCCGCCGGGGCCGGAGCGGTTCTGCTCGCGGAGGTCCCTGTGCGTTCGGCGATTATGGTGGGTGTTGCGCTGGCCCAGGTTGGAGAGTTCAGTTTTTTATTGGCGCAGCAGGGGCAAGAGGCTGGTTTCTTGCGTGGCGATCCGTACCAGGTCTTTCTGGCCGTCTCGGTGCTTTCCATGATCGTGACGCCCTTTCTCATGCAGTGGTCGCCTCACCTGGCCCGCCGAACGGAGGCGTGGCAACGGCTTCGTCATTGGTTGCCTGGTCGCACCACCGCCCACGTCCTCCAGACCGAAGGGAAACAGATTCGTATCAAGGACCATGTCATTATTGTGGGCTATGGGTTGAACGGGAGGAATCTTGCCCGCGTCCTCGGTGAGACGGAAATTCCGTATCTTGCGTTGGATCTCGACGGCGATATCGTCAGCCGAGAAGCGAAATACGGGGTACCGGTCTATTACGGCGACGGCACGAATCCGAATGTGCTGCGGCACATGAAGATCGAGGATGCGAAGGTCTTGGTGGTCGCGATTTCCGATCCGTTTATCACCAGGCGGGCCGTGCAGGTCGCCAAGGGGCTCAACCCCAAACTCCATGTCGTGGTGCGGACCCGCTATTTGCGCGAATTGGAGGAGCTGCATCAACTTGGAGCTGACGATGTGGTGCCGGAGGAATTCGAAACCTCCATCGAGATCTTTGCCTTAGTGCTCCGCACCTATCATTTGCCGCAGGATTACGTGGCGGAAAAGGCGAAACAAGTCCGCCGCGAAGGCTATGCCCTGCTTCGCCGCAGCGAATCGCCGAAACTTGCCCATCATCTGCGTGGCGGAACTGTGGCCGATGCAGCAGTCGAAACCTGCCGCATTGATGACGATTCGCCTGCGCAGGGAAAGACGTTGGCTGAAATTGCTCTCCTTCCACGCACTGGTGCGTCGGTGATTGCCTGGACACGCGCTGGGGTGACACAGGCCAATCCATCTGAGAAGACTCGATTACTGGCGGGCGATATTGTGGTCTTAATCGGTACGCGCGCCCAGATTCGGCAGGCGATGGGTCTCTTAGTTCAGATGGGTGAAAAGTGAGTCGCTACCGCCCGGACGTTGTCATGAGTGTGTAGGCTTCCTCCAGCGTCGCCACTTCGATGATCTTGATATTCCATCTGGTTCCCAACTGGGAGAGCTCCCAGTCAGCCTTGTCTAGTTGCCCGCGTGGCACCAGTACGGTTTTAAACTGCGCGCGGGCTGCCGCTTCGACTTTGATCAGAAGCGCGCCCACCGACTCAATTTGACCGTTAGGCAGGATCACCCCGGTCAGGGCCACATCCGGCTTAATGTCGTCGCCTCTCCAGGCTGCCATGATGCCGACCGCAATGGCGCTGCTGGAACTCATTCCCTCGGTCAAGGCATTGTATGACCTGTTCTTGATCGTGATGACCCACTCTCGTCCGTCTTCTCCTAGCGCCCTTGTGGCTGCCGTGACAGCGTGCGCGACGCCTTCTTTCCAATCTTCGCTGACTCTTGAACCGCCGCCTAGGTGTATTTGATTGAACTGGATGGTCGGTCCGACTTCTCGAGGATCTTTGTCGATCTGGAGCACAACGTAGTGGACGACACCCGTCTGCTCGCCGGCGCGCACTCCCAGCGCCGGCACCGTGGCAAAACGGCGGCTGTCCGCCGACCAGAGCGGGAGGACTTGCGCGCAAAGAAGGATCGCCGAGAGAAAAAGTATTAGGCGGTGAGGTATTTTCCTGGTCGCACTCATGAGTTGTAAGGGCGAAGCGTGTTTAACTCTTCCAGCGAAGCGTGACCCGTTCTTTGAGCGGATGATCGATGGGCTGTCCGGTCTGCACCGATGTGAGGTGTGCGGCTTTTAACTTGTAGTACCACTTCGCCGGGGTGTCGGCGTCGTCGATGAGCATCAAGGCAGGTTTGTAGCGCAAGCCCACCGCTTGACGCTCCATTGCCTCCCGATCCTGTGTCATGAAAATATTGGCGAAGTAGCGGAAGATGGTTTTGGAAAATGGAACCCAGCTGAGACAGTTCCACGCTGCGGTAAAGTCGATGCGGCATTGCTGGTCACTGATCGGCGTGACCGTGGCGCGGCTCGATACAAAGAGCGATCCGCACTGGACGAATTCGAATCGCTGATTGGGCAGCACAAAGTCGATGGTCGTCGTCAACGGTCCTCCGTAAAACATGTTGAGGAGCTTGTAGGGCCCGCTGTTCTTCGAAGGAGCGTGCGGTACCATGCGGAAGCCGTGGGGAATCGGCTCGAAGGTTTTGGCTTTTTCGTGAATGCTTGCCTGGCTGCGCCACCAGGAGCTTTGATGGACAAAGGGGCCGTGAGCCGGGTCCATCAATCCGACGATGCCGTCGTCGATCGTGCAATCTAACAGGGTCGAAATATGAATCATCCGATAGGAAGATGAAGGGAGCGGTAACGGCGGCACCTCCGGGACGACCTGATTCGGCTGTTGAGGATCGGGAATGAACACCCACACATACCCATCCTGTTCCCGGCAGGCATAGGTCGTGATGCCGATTTTGTCTGCTTGAATAGGGGAACCTTCGACCAACGCAGGAATCTCACGGCAGCGACCTCCCTGGTCGAACTGCCAACCATGGTAGGCGCATTCGACACAGTCGCCTTTCATCTTGCCGAATGACAGCGGCATTCCGCGGTGGGGACAGATGTCGCGCATGGCCGCGACCGAACCTTGTGACGTTTTGCAGACGAGGATCGGGAGGCCTAACAGGACGGTTCCTTTGAGGCTATCAGGGGCGAGCTCACTACTCAGGCAGGCAGGATACCAAAAACCAAAGAGCGGCGCGCTCTTGGACGGTTTGATCTCGGTAATGAGGTCACTGTTCATGAGAAGAGGGAGGACGTACGTGAGAGGACCTGCCTGTTCGTGAATATAGCGAGCAGGTCACAGAACGTCAAGCCAGCCCGTTGTCTTGGTTCATCTTCATTCTTGTCTCGCGATAAGAGCTACCTCACAATGACCCCATTTCTTTCCCCACAACCGCTCCTTGCTGAATCACCGGCACAGACGACTGGGATTCTACAAACGGTAGCCCATGAGGCATCTCTCGCCTCGTTCATTGAAGCTGCAAGATTACAGTGGGCCGGTCTAATAGACATGCCAAATGGGCAGGGTGGGATCGAGCTTGGGAGTATCGGAGTCACGGCACCTAACCACTTGACTAATGATATAGGGGCCTTTGAACACGACGGGGAGGCAGGATTCAGTCAGGGTAGCTTCCACAATCAACTTCTCCTTACGAACAGAATTGCGGAAATCATCATATCCGACCAAGTGGCACGCAGCTCCGGGACCAGCATCAGCCTTCACGGCAGTGCAGACCAAGCTGCGATCAACGGTGATGCGTCGCTTGCCTCCGACCGCCATGCCATTGAGACCTATCAGTATGCCGGGCTGGTCACCCAGATGCCGTTCATGGTAGACACTGGTTTCTGGCATGCCCTTGAATCCAAAGTAGGTGAAAGCAGGTCCTTGATAGACCAGGGTGCCATCGGTGTATCTGACTTCGATCTCAGCGGAAATCTTTCGCCCCCAAGCCGCGACGGGGCCATTGCCAACCTTGATGTCTTCGAGTTGCAGCAGCTCCCGCTTGATACGTTCCCCCTCCTGTCGCCCTTTGTCAGACAGGGGAGTTACCTCATAGGGCCACTTCCCTTCCCCGTACTCGAACCCACATCCAAATTGGCTCAGAGCGAGAATCAACAGAATCAGAGTGCGCTTCAACATGGGGTCTCCTTTGGTAGCCTCACGTTACCGATGGAGAATGAAGCCGTCAAGCAACGAGGGAGTACCGCTCAACGACACCGTTTATTTCCCGATCCCTTTCTTCTCTTAGCGGGGTGGCCTGCTCGGTCTCCCACTGCGCGCGTCCAACGAGGCCCTTCCAATTCCCTATTACCCCTTTAAAAGGAGTGGCCAAGGCTGCCCTTTCCTGCGCGCATTCAACGAGGG
>SWDN01000011.1:133254-160360 GCA_005116775.1 Nitrospira sp. | reverse complement strand
GTGCTATAGTAACTCGCTCCACGGGAGGCGAATTACACCTCAGAACAGACTATTGGAGGTGACATTGACGGTAGGTGGGAGAGTTACGAACGAGGCTTCTTGGGTCGGCTTGTTGTTTTCAGCTTTCGCCCCTCGAGATAATGACGAATTGTGAGTGTTTCAACTCCGTGGAAATAGGCGAGTATTGCGTTCTTCATCGCCGCTGGGCCGTTGCCTGCCCCTGGTGTGTGGATGAGGTCTCTGTCGTCAGAGCAACGTGGCGGCCATTCCGTACGACTGGGGCATTCGGTGAAGCATCTCTGTTTGTTCTTGAGCGACGACAATATTGTAGGAAGGTTGGCATCTATCCAACGGCGTCGCTGACTGAGTGAAGCACTGAAAGGAGCATTGTTAAGGGCTCGTAGAACCTCATCGGATTCCGCCATCATGCGGCCCCTTGAATGACGGCAACAGTCGTCAAGAATCCTTTGAATACCTCTACGGCCAAGTTGTCCAAGAAGCCTCTTGAGAATGGCGGGGTCATCGTCTCTCTTCGGACGGACCGACTTAACTTGCCGCACAAGCCGGTTTGTTAGGAGAAGGCCAGCCATTATCTGCTCATTGGCCACTTCACGATTAAGTCTACGAAGATGAATGTATTGAAGGAGCTTATTTATCACGCTGCGGACTGCATCGGTGGGAATGTGGGGCGAATTGAGAAAAGCGTTGTCTTCCTCTTGCCGAGTTCTGAAGAACGCGGCAAGCTCAGTGTCATCATCAATCGGGCCTAAGAAATACTTCGGTTTTCTGCCCATCAATGACCCTTGGTCGTTTTGTGGCTATCTCTACTGCGCCTCAACCGGTCACGATGCATAAGAAGCCTTTTTACTGGAGAAACTTTTTTTGTGACAGTCTAGTGCCTGTAACCCGATTGTCGTCGTCACACTTCAAATTTTCCCCCATGCCCCCGGCCTCCCCGCCGTCACGGTTTCAGTCACGGTTCGGGTCCGAAAAGAGTCACGGTGAGGGTGTACCAGAGGAAGAGATAGGAAGCAACAACAGGCCACAAACCCCTTGATAGGTTTGGGCCTGCCGGTGTATGGCGTGGCTTACTAAGACCTGGTGTTTCTGTAGAGTTCGTGTTCCTAAACCGTTTGTCGTACGTTCAATTCGTATCGGGGGCACCAATCCGCACAGTTTGTTCCTGTCACCATTGTCCACAAAAAAGCCCTCTATTCCGCAGCGCTTGCCCACAGTACCTCTGTTTATTTTCCCATGTTTTCTTGCCGCGTTGCGAAGGCTAGGCTACACTTTCCCCACACTCTATGGCACGAGCAAAATTATCGGAACAGCCCCGTGCGCGCTCCAAAGCGGCCACTGCCGCTGCGATTGACGAACTCTCTCGTGGCGCAGCAGCGCTCAAGGAATTTCTTTCGCAGGTGGAAGATCTTGGCCGAGAAGGCTTCCCTTATATCGACGCCGCGAGGGCGAGAACAGAGTTGCAGTTTCGTGAATGTATTCGCCGCACATTCGGCGAAAAATCCCCGGAGTTCCAAGCGCATCGTCATCACAGACTTCTCATGGGCAGCCCCGATGAGACACGGCAAAGTGTTGCAGTGATCAAAGCCCTGATTGCCACACTGGACCAGAAAAAACTTGAGTTGCAGGGAGGGCCACCGTTCCAACAGATCCCAACGGTACCTCCGGTTCCATCAATGCCTGTGAGTCCACCGTTGATGTTAGTGCCGGCATCGATTTCGACCGTCCAGGTAGCCGTAGCGCCGACAGTGCCGATCGTGCCACCACCGGTGGCTGTTACCATGACGACGAATCTCAGTGTGGCTCCCGTCTCTGTCGTGCCAAGTTCACCTCCGGCTCCTCCGCTTCCCCTGGCCCCGTCGCATAAGCCGGAGCCCCCGATCTCTGCTCCACACGACTCGGCGCCATCGCCGACGCCACTAGCTCCAATTGCAACAGCGGTACCGCCTACGCCTCCGAAACCGGCTGCTCCTGTCGCGTTGGATCCTCAGCCTGCGAAGAAAGACGTGTCTCAAGCCAGCCGGCCACAACAGCCACTACAACCTGAACCGGAGCCCATCGTGCACCCAATTTCTCCCCCCAAGCAGCAGCCAAGGATACAGGACGCGCCTCTTCCCTCGACACCGGTTGATTCCTCTTCTTCACGCCAAGAGCCCACAGCTCAGTGTGCTCAGATCGAATCGACCCCTGTCGAACGTGTGAGGACACTGTGCTGTCGGTTCCACTCCGTTGCCCGGCAGCTGCGACTCCGTGGGGAGCATCGAGCGACGTTGAGCGTGGAAGACGAGACTGATGTGCAGGATTTGTTGCACGCCTTGCTGCGTATCCAGTTCGACGATATCGATACAGAGGAATGGACGCCGAGTTATGCCGAAGGAGCGCCTCGCACGACATTTCTCCTGAATGATAATCAGCTTGCGGTGCTCGTCAAAAAAACACGCAACGGGCTCACTGCCAAAGACCTAACCGAGCAAATACGGATCGATGCTGAGCGCTATCTCACGAAGAGCCGATGCACGTCGCTCTTGTGTTTTATTTACGATCCGGATGGTCGCATCGGCAACCCGAGGGCCTTCGAGACCACACTCACCACGGTAAACGGCTCCTTGACCATCGATGTACTGATCGCTCCGAAATGAGGTGACATATGAAAAAAGCGAAATCTGCTGTGAACACGCTCCCCGTATCGTCTATCGGCACACTTGCATTGACAGAGGAGACAGGCATCCGCTACGTTGACGGAGCTCATGCTGCTGCGGTGCCATGTACAATTCATGCTCCGGTTGATGGCGGGAGGATTATGTCGGACCGGGCCTACGTACTCATCAATGTGCAGCCGGGACGCACGAGCGACGTGGTTCGAGCGTTGTCCGGAATCAAGCAGATCAAGACCATCGATCCTTGTTGGGGCAAGCCGGATATTATCGTCGTGGTGGAAGTGTCGGACCAGGATGCTCTCACCCAACTGGTGCTGCGCCGGATCCACGAAATCGAGGGTGTCTTGCAAACCGATACCCATCTCGTCTATCGACTGAAAGCCAGCAATCCAAAGTGACTGAATGCGGGAGCAAGGAGTTTTGCTACTGAGAAGTGCTGTCGATCACGCTACGATCGTTTAGCCGGATCTTCTACTCTCCGTCTCCACTGTCGGCGTCGTCACCAAGATCCAACCCGAACCGCTCAGCCATCCGATAGAGTGTGCGGCGATCGATGCCGAGAATCTTTGCCGCTTTCACTTTATTCCCCTTGGTTTCCTTCAGTACGCGAACGAGATGACGCTTCTCGACCTCCTCGAGCGACAAAGAGCCGTCGCCACTGTGCTCGACTGTTCCTGTGGCATCCTTCACCTGTAGCTCTGTTCGACGAATCGACTCAGGCAGATCCTCCGGCGTGAGGAGGGGACCGTGACTCAATGAAACAGCCCGTTCAATGGCGTTTTCCAATTCGCGCACATTGCCGGGCCATCGGTACTGCATCAATAGCTCCATAGTTTCCGGCAACACCCCGCGTACCGCATGCGAGGCCCCTGCCGCGCATTTCTGCAAGAAGTGATGCGCCAGCATCGGAATATCCTCTCGCCGCTCCGCCAACGACGGCAAGTTGATCCGCACGACATTGAGCCGATAAAATAAATCGTCCCGATACTTTCCCTCCTTGACGAGCTGTTCGAGATCTCGATTCGTCGCCGTGATGATACGGACATCGACCTTCGTCGATGTCGTGCCGCCGACACGGCGAACCTCGTGGTCTTGCATCACCCGCAATAACTTCACTTGTACTGCTTGTCCCAACTCACCGATCTCATCGAGAAACAGCGTGCCTCCGTTCGCGGATTCAAAGAGGCCGACCTTGTTGCTCACTGCGCCGGTAAAGGCTCCTTTTTCATGCCCGAACATTTCCGATTCCAGAAGCGTGTCCGGTAACGCCCCACAATTTACCGGAATAAACGGCTTGTCCCGACGAGGCCCATTCGCATGGATCGCTCGCGCGATCAGTTCCTTGCCGGTCCCGCTTTCCCCTTGCAGGAGCACTGTGCTTTTGCTGTCGGTCACTCGCGCGACCAGCGTATACACTTCCAGCATGGCCGGACTGCTTCCCACTAGTGGAGACCATGTGTCTTTGTTTCGTAGCTCTTCACGAAACCGCGCATTTTCCCGGATGAGCCGGCAGTGATCGAGACTCCGCTTGACCACCAGCTTGATATCTTCCTTCTTGAACGGCTTGGCGAGATAGTCGTAGGCTCCTTGCTTGATCGCTTCGATCGCGCCTTCGAGAGAGCCGAAGGAGGTCAGGACGACCACCGCGGTGTCAGGGCTCATGCGCTTAAATTCGCGCAGGACCGTGAGCCCATCGACCGCGCCCATGCGAATATCTGTCAGAACCAGATCCGCTCGTCCCAGGCGTCCACGAGCGATCACTTCTTCTCCACTGGCGAAGGCTTCGACGGTATAGCCTTCCTTCTTTAAGGCCTCAGCCAAGAGATCACGCGCGACTGCATCGTCATCGGCTACAAGGATATTTGCTGGTTGCATCAGGTCTTCTCCGCTACGTGCGTCGGCTCGTTTTTCAATCCAGGCAAGGTCACGGTCACGGTTGTACCACGTCCGGTCTCGCTCTCGAGCAACAGACCGCCTCCATGGGCGAGGACCGTTTCACGGCTCAAGAATAGACCTAAGCCTGTACCTTTGCCAACCGCTTTGGTTGTAAAAAATGGCTCGAAGGCTTTTTGCATATCGGCTTCCGGCATGCCGCATCCAGTATCCATCACCTTGATTGCGATCACCAAAGGCGACATGGCATCGGCTACCAGACGGCCGCGGTCGAACTCTTCCGACGAAGACGCACGGTACTCGACCGATACACTCACCGTTCCCTGCGGCGGGGTCGCGGCTAATGCATTGGCAAATACGTTTACCAACACTTGATGCATCTTTTCCGCATCGGCCCAGATGAGCGGGAGAGCGTCTGGAATGTCAACCGTCACAGTGATTTCTTTCGCATGGAAAGCTGGTTCCATGAGCACGACCGCCGGGCGGATTACCTGTTCCACTGGCAACCACGCCGGCTCAGGTTGGCGCTGTCTGGTGGAAGACAGTAAATCCTGAATGATCCGAACCACCCGTGTGAGCTGTTCATCGATTACGGTCACCCGTTTTTTCATCTCAGGCGTGACGCCTGGTTCTTCAGCCAGCGCTTGCACGTGCCAGGCGATTGAGTGCAGTGGCGTTCCAATCTCATGGGCGACGGATGCCACTAGTTGTCCCACTGCGGCTAAGCGTTCGGAGCGATTCAGCTGGTCTTTCGCATCGACCAGTTGCGTGTTGGCTTTCAAGAGATTTTCTGTTTCCCGAGCGAGCGCGGCGCGCGCCGCCGCTTCTCTCGTCTTGCGCTCTTCCCACGTCATACCGATATAGGCGACGACCAGAAGCACCCCTGCGACCACACTGCGATTGATGACTGACGATTGAAATCGTCCCGGTTTGGTTGGTTGCATCAACCCTATGTAGGTCGCCACGATGCAGGCCAACACCGTTGCGAGCATCAGCTTTCGACTGCGTACGGTTGCCACCAATAGAATCGGCAACACAAAACCGTACGCAGCAACCACGTTTGCTGGGGCGGCCATTTCAAGTACGACGATTGCCAAGAACACTGCCCCGGCGATCGCCAGCACGATGCGATGTTGCTTCAACATGGGAATGTGCGATGTGTCAATTGCCAATGAACCATGGTCCGGCTTCTAGGAGAGCTACGAAAAAGTATTCGCGCCACAGTTGCCGGATGCTTAAAAAGGCCATCCAGCAAGGCCGCAGGCAAGTCGAACCCGGCGGTCTTTTTCAGCATCCTGAGAGAGGGTATTACCCTAGCGGACGGGTCAAACGCAAGGCAGCTGCAAGTTGCCCTAGACGCGCGTCGCCCAGTATCTTGTTCACAGGAGCCGAATATTTGCGAACCCAGTTCGGATGACTGTCGACTGTTCCAGGAAGATTGGTTTGCGGAAGTTCGCCCAAGGCGTCTTCGAGATTGACCAGCACGATGCAGGATGGTGTGCGAGCCAGGTAGAGGTGAATCGCTTGGCAGAGTTCACTCGTCATGGCAGGCGCGGTGGCCGGGTCCTCAGTCATGCCAGGTGGCAGGAGTTGTTCTCGCTGAAGCGCATTGAGGATGCTGGATTTGTCGCGCCGGCGCTCTTCCCATGCGTGACAGCGTGCCACATCGTCTGGAAAGGCTCCTAATTCAGCCCGTATCCGCAAGTCCTCGCCGGCCCAAAATCCGGTGAGGGTCGGCAAGTCATGCGTCGTGGCCACAGCCAATGATTGTGCCGGGTAGTCGCCGGGCGGTTTCATGGTGCCGTCCGCGTTGCGCTCGAAGTAGAACACACGATAAGACAGCACTCGCGCCTTTGCTAATTGCTCTCTGACCCAGTCCGGGACCGTGCCGAGGTCTTCTCCAATCACGAGGGTCTTGGATCGAACGCTCTCCAATGCCACAATTGCCAGGAGGTCTTCAAAGGGGTATTGCACATAGGTGCCTTCGGATGCAGGCCTCCCACGTGGAATCCAAAAGAGACGGCAGAATGCCATGACATGATCTAATCGGATCGCCCCGCACGATCGGAAATTCTTCCGCAACAGCTGGATCATCAGCTCATAGCCATTGGCGCGTAACGCGTGAGGGTTGATCGGAGGTAAGCCCCAGTTTTGTCCCTCTGGCGCAAACGCGTCGGGTGGAGCGCCGCAGTCAGCTCCGAGCGCCAAAACTGATTGGTAGATCCAAGCCTCTGCCCCATTCCGATCAGCGCCAAGCGCCAGGTCATGATACAGGCCGATCGGCATGGCCAATTGTTCGGTCGTCCGCCGGATCTCATGCAGCTGATCGCTTGCCACCCACTGAATGTATTGAAAGAAGCGAACGCGCTTTCGGTGCCGCTTCGCGTATTCGCGAACCGGTTGGCCAGGGGATTGAAACTGTTGCGGCCACTCGTGCCAGGTGGTCGACTTGGATTGAATCAGTCGCCGCTCTTCCTCCAGTGCCTGAAAGGTTGCATAGAGATCGAGAGGAGTGCCTTCAGACTGGATAAACCGTTCGAGAAGCCAGGCTCGAGCCATTTTTGGTCGGAGATTCGGTTCCTCTCCGCTGTAGGCGTCCACGAGAAACTTCTGATAGGCCAGATACAGCATGGTGCGCTTGGCGGTTGCTATGGCATCGTAATCTACCTGACGGCGTTCCCTCAGCGCCTGGAGATTGGCTTGAAAGTCAGGAGCACGGAACTGTTGCTGTGCCTGTTCCGAGCCGTAAAACTCTGGGAGCCGCTCAAGGTCGATATAGAGTTCATTCAGATAGAGGCGGCTGTTCGGCGCATAGGGACTGATGTGGTAGGGTGCGGTATTCCGCAAGGCGTGCAGCGGATTGAGTCCGATGACCCCGGCACCCAGTTCCTTGCCGGCCCACTCCACAATCTTATTGAGGTCGGTGAAGTCGCCGCATCCCCAATTGCGATCGGATGACAAGGAATAGAGCTGTAAGGTCACCCCCCACAGCCGTTGATGTGCTTCGATTGACGGTGGGACATAGCATTGGCGTGGCGCCACGATGACACGCATCGCCCCCACGGTTCCCCCAACCAAACCCGTGGCTCGTATGGTCAAGTTGTAGTACCCAAGCGAGAGGCCTTGCGGAGCAGGGATCTCAATACGCACATGCCGGAGCCCCTTGAGAACACGAATCTCTACCGCGGAGAGCCCGGGGCCTGCTAGCCCCTCTTGCACGACGGCATCTGTTTCGTCACGGATCTGCCACTCGATGGCGATGGACGTTTCTTGTCCGTCATCGAGTGTGAGGCAACAAAGTAACGGAGTTCCAGTTTCACCTTCGTGGAGAATTTTTACTGGATCGCACGGGCGTTGCCATGGCGCGTCATCCAATTTTTGTAATGCCTCTGTTACCGAGGCGAGTGAATCGACCTCAAATCCCATGGCAGTTAACAGAGCGCGCCTGGTGTTATCGGAGGTGAGGTGACGATTACCGGCGATATCGTAATAGTCTGTCGCGATGCCGGCGCGTTCACCAAGTGTGGCAAGGAGGGTCTGTTCTGTCTGATCGTGCATGCACGGGAGTCTGCGTGAAGATCATCGTCATGTCAAGCTATCCTGTTGTTCTTCAAGAAGAATTTAGATGGTCCCCTTTCCAAGCATTCGTTGAAAGTGGCAGGTTCACCGTGGTTTACCCCCCAGGCCTGTTCATGTAGAACACCTGCGGCCTAGTGATAGTTCCAAGTGGGGCTTTGTGGCAACAGATCGCGCTCTGCTTGCAATGCAGCGTTGATGTATCCCCATGTCGAACCATCTGAGGCGCTCTTTTCCGCTCGCGGTGTCGATAGAAGCATCGCCACATTCTTTTCATAACCACTGGGCCCCTCAATCCCTGTGACCGGCTATCGTATCGTGACGTTGTATAATGATTGATTACCGGGGTAGGTTTATTGACTCTCCCCATTTCATTTTGTTAGCCTCAAGCCCCACCGCGTTACTGCCGATATAGAAGACGAGAAAAGTCAGGCAGTATCCTTGGCATCCAATCCCGAAAGGAGTTCCAATGGCTAGCTCAAGCGCCTCGTCCGAATTGCTCACTGCACTGCAGAATAAGGCCACACAGCTTCGGATCGAGAGCGTTCGCGCGACGAGTGAAGCCGGGAGTGGGCATCCATCGAGTTGTTGTTCCGCCGCTGACATTGTCGCGGCACTGTTTTTCTCCGCCATGCGATACGACCCCAACAATCCGAAAGCGTACAATAACGATCGATTCATCCTGTCGAAAGGCCATGCTGCTCCTTTGCTCTACGCCGCTTGGGCTGAAGCGGGCCTCTTTCCCAAGAGTGAACTGCTCAAACTTCGAACGTTGACGTCCGATCTCGAAGGCCACCCGACGCCTCGTTTGCCGTTTGTAGACATGGCGACTGGCTCGCTTGGGCAAGGATTGCCTGTCGGTATCGGCATCGCCCTGAATGCAAAATTCGTCGATAAACTGGACCACCGAACCTATGTCTTGATGGGCGACGGGGAGTCCGTCGAAGGATCGGTATGGGAAGCAGCTGAAGTCGCGCGCCATCATGGGTTAGATAATCTCTGCGCGATTGTCGATGTCAATCGACTCGGTCAAAGCGATCCCACCATGCTGCAACATGACATGGAGGCGTATCGCTCCCGCTGGGCTGGCTTCGGCTGGCAGGCATTGGTGGTTGATGGGCACGATATGTCAGCGTTACTGGCAGCGTTCGAGACCGCTGCAAATACCAAAGGCAAACCGACGGTGCTGCTTGCCAAAACGTTTAAGGGCAAGGGCATCTCCTTCATGGAAAACCATCCTAGCTGGCATGGGAAGCCGGTTGCCAAAGGAGAGGAAACCCAGAAGGCGATCGATGAGTTGACGAGTCAATTGAAGCCGAGCAGCACGGCCGTTCCGGTTAAGAAGCCATCGCCAGCGGTTCAGGGACCTTTGCCTATCAGTCCACTCCCACCGTCGCCCTACAAAGTTGGTGACGCTGCCGCCACGCGTGAAGCGTTCGGCCATGCATTTGAAGCACTGGGCGCGGTCAATCCGTTGGTTGTGGGACTGGATGCCGACGTAAAGAACTCGACCTACACCGATAAGTTCGGCAAGAAGTTTCCCAATCGATTCTTTGAAAATTTTATTGCGGAGCAAAACATGCTCGGGGCTGCGGCTGGATTGGCTGCCTGTGGAAAAGTTCCGTTCGTCGCCACGTTCGCGGCATTTTTCACTCGTGCCTATGATTTCGTCCGCATGGCCGCCATCAGCGGTTCAAATATTAAACTGGTTGGCACACACGTCGGCGTGAGCATCGGTGAAGACGGTCCCTCCCAGATGGGCTTGGAGGATATTGCGATGATGGCCGCGCAACCGGGCGTGACGGTGTTGTATCCGTCTGATGCGACCTGTACCTATCGGCTCGTCGAGATGGCTGCGAGGCATAAAGGGATGGTCTATATTCGGGCCGGTCGGCCAAAGTCTCAAGTTCTCTACGGACCTGATGAAACGTTCCAAATCGGCGGGTCCAAGGTCATCCGTCAACATGCATCGGATGTCCTCACGATCGTTGCCGCTGGCGTCACACTGTTCGAGGCTCTGAAGGCTTATGACACATTGAAAGGTGCAGGCATTTCCGTGCGGATCGTCGATCTCTATAGCATCGTTCCCATTGATCGCACCACGTTACTGGATAGTGCCAGAGCCACTCAGGGGCGCATCCTCACCGTTGAAGATCATTATGCGCACGGCGGTCTCGGAGATGCAGTGCTCAGCGCAGTTGGATCTGAAGGTATCAAGGTGCATAAACTTGCCGTTCGTACGATCCCACACAGCGGGAAACCAGACGAACTCATCGATCACTTTGGCATCGGAGCACGATCGATCGTAGAAGCTGCAAAACACATCACAAAGTAACCCCTCCTGTACCGTCCTTCCTCATGATGGGGGAGGACGGTATTTCTTTTTGAACTTCTGTCAGGATCGTTCCCCAACGTCTGCTTCAGGAACTGATCGAAGCCCGCTAGCTCGCATTCTTCACGAGGGTTCGTGACGAAACCGCCGAGACGCCACGCGAGACGGTTCGACAGGCTCACCGTCCTGAGCCAAGTCGAAAGACGGGCGCGCGGAGCCGCGAAGCGGGGCTTTGCCCTGATTGGGGGCACTGAAGGGGGTGTGCCCCCTTCGTGGGGATGCTCCAAGGGGGCTGGCCCCCTTGGAGGGGTGGGCGAGGCAGGCTTCAGGGTCGAGCCTACGACGGGAGGGAAGCATACTTGAACAGTATGTTGACCGACTGAGAGGCGAGCCCGTCCGCCGCCAGGCCTATCGAAGCGGTGTGTCGGCGGTTGCAGTAGAAGCCTTCGTAAAGAATGCGGGCTAGAGCAGTGGCTGTTCGTGGAGAAATATCAGTCCGGCGATGATCCCTCATCGCGTGCGAAACTGGTGGGATTTCAATCGCCCATTTACGGTGTGTGTATTCGAGTAGGGGGGGGCGGGTCTGCCGTGATGCAGGACTGCATAATTTCAGCGCGGCATTGCCACGACGTGGCGGCCGTATTGAGATGGCGAACCAGTTCTTCCGGCACGATGATGCCGACGGTGATATCCACCAAGACGTGATCGGGTACGCGATGAAAATGCGCGGCGTTCACACCCTGCAAGGCGAGCAACGCCCTGCTTAGCTCGTTCTCATGGGTATCGCAGCCAGGTCCTGTCAGCGCGACGGGAACTCTCTCCATGGCAGCGTGGCTGGTGTCGGCCAGCTGAAATACGGCAAGACCCACGATGAGCGCCATCACAAGCATCAGACGGTTGTGCCTGAGCGTGGGCTTGCCGACTACATGAGGCTGTGGGAAGGTTGCAGGGACGCTCTTCGCGAAGGGCGTCTGCATCAGGTTTGCGTCTCCGCGATGAGCTGGTCGCGTCATTGGAATACCTATCTGCAGGGGGGCGATCTGAAGCCCTTGGGTAGGTTCATCGAGTTGCCAAACCTGTGAAGCTTCGGTTCGGCTGGGTTGCAGTGTTCCTCTCCTGAACGCGTTCATGGGCAGGCGGCGAGGATCTCACCGCCTGCCCGTCGCCTTTTACGGCACTTCGACGATGTCGGACTTCATGGGACCAAGCACGGAAAGGAGTTCGCCCTTTTCCCTGGCTGGCACGTTGAACGTATCCAATGCCTTGACGAGGTCTTCAACCAGGGCATTGAAGGTGTTTCTCTTGGCCGGCTTCGCCATGCTGTTTTTGCCAGGCCAAGGTCTGCTGACGATGCTGATCGGCATCTCGCTCATGGATTTCCCAAGAAAGCGTGAGCTGGAGGCGAAAATGGTTGGCCAGCCGACCCTGTTGAGTGTCATTAACGGCATGCGCCGTCAGTTCAATAAACCACCCTTGACTCTGGCCCCTGGCCCATAAACCTCCATGCCGGCCACTGAGTCCAGCCGCAAGACGCTCTATCTGATCGATGGGAGCGCGTATATCTACCGTGCCTTCTTTGCCCTGCCGGCGCTGAGTAATTCCAAAGGCCTCCAGACCAACGCCATTCTCGGTTTCACGACGACACTGCTGAAAATTCTGCGTGAGCGGAAGCCGGATGGTCTCGTCGTGGCGTTCGACGAAAGAGGGCCGACATTGCGCCACGCGGAGTTTACGGCCTACAAGGCGCAGAGGCCGCCGATGCCGGAAGGCATGAGTGCCCAGATTCCTTACATCCACCGAGTGGTGGATGCGCTCAACATTCCCGCGGTTCGACAAGCCGGGTATGAAGCGGACGATTTAATCGGCACGTTGGCGCGCCAGGCGGAACAGGCCGGCTTCGACGTCGTCATCGTCACTGGGGACAAGGATATGCTCCAGCTTTTGACGCCCCACGTGCGCATCTACGATCCGGTGAAAGACAAGTGGCTCGGCGAAGCGGAATGCCACGAACGGTTCGGTGTAGAGCCGGCGCGTGTCGTGGAGATTATGGGACTCATGGGCGACACGGCGGACAATATTCCCGGCGTGAAGGGCATCGGTGAGAAAACGGCGATGAAGCTGATCGCCCAGTTCAGCACGATCGAAGAACTCTTGCGCCGTGTCGAAGAGGTCACCCCGCCTCGAATCAAAGCTCTATTGGTCGAACAGGCCGAGAACGCCCGCCTTAGTCGGAGGCTAGCGACCATCCAACTGGATAGTCCTGTGACATTCGATGCCGCGACCTATCATGTGAAGTCGCCCCATCAGGATCAACTCATCGACTTGTTGCGCGAACTGGGATTTAATGCGCTTCTCAAGTCATTTCAGCCGGCCGCTGCATCGTCTGAGACGAATGCGGTGAAGACGGAGATCCTTCAGGATGAACCTTCCGCGCAGCGATTTGTCGAGGGCTTGCCGAAGAGCGGCAGCCTCGGTCTGCAATGTCTGATCTCTCCTGGGCCTGGTATGCAGGCAGATGTGCAGGGAATCGCATTCTCTGCTGGAGACAAGACGGCCTATATTCCGCTCGATGTCCATGCCTATATGCGGCCCATCATTATCGTGCTGCACGACTCCACCAGAACCAAGGTTGTGCATGACTTAAAGGCGACCCTGCTGGCATTTCATCGTATTGGAGTCACCCTCGAAGGTCCCTACCTGGATACCATGGTGGCGGACTATCTGCTCAATCCCAACCGGCGTGATCACCAGCTTGAGACCATCGCATTTGAAGTGCTGGGGCATCGGCTGGGGGTGGGCAAGCAGGAGAAGGTGGCTCCGAAATCCCTTTTTGATGCTGAGGATACAGGGTCACGAGAGGAGGCTGCGGAGGCCGCGTCGGTGTTGGCCAAGCTTGCACAGCCCATGACGGACCGATTGTCGGAACAGGGAAGCCTCACGCTCTTCACCAATGTGGAAATGCCGCTGGTGCCGGTGTTGGCCGAGATCGAGCGGAACGGGTTCTTATTGGATGTCGAGAGCTTACGCGGACTCAGCAAAGAGTTGGAGCGGGATCTCGACAAGATCATGGAGACCATTGCCGTGGCGGCCGGCGGCGAATTCAACATCAATTCACCGAAGCAGCTCGCCACGGTGCTCTTCGAAAAGCTGGGACTCAAGCCGATCAGAAAAACCAAGACCGGCTACTCGACCGACGAAGACACATTGACGCAGCTCGCCACCCAGCATGAATTGCCCGCGCAGATCGTGAACTATCGGAGCCTCAGTAAGCTCAAGTCCACCTATGTGGATGCACTACCAGAACTGGTGAATCCGGGGACCAAACGCCTCCATACGTCGCTCAACCAGACTGTCGCGGCGACCGGACGGCTCTCTTCGACCGACCCGAACTTGCAGAATATTCCAGTGAAGGGCGACTATGGCTTGCGCATTCGCGAAGCCTTCATTGCGCCGGCAGGCCACACCTTGCTCTGCGCCGACTACAGCCAGATCGAACCGCGCATCCTCGCGCACCTGTCGCAAGATCCGCGCTTGCTCGCCGTGTTTGCAAAGGGCGAGGACATCCACATGGCGACGGCCATGGAGATTTTCAGTCTGCCTTCCAGTCAGATCACGCGAGACATGCGGCGCGTGGCCAAGACGGTGGTCTTCGGCATTGTGTACGGGATCAGTCCGTTCGGCCTCTCGCAGAACATCGGCGTGTCGCAGGCGGACGCGAAGAAGTACATCGAGACGTTCTTTGAAAAGTTTTCAGCCGTGCGTGCGTTGATGGACCGAAATATCGAAGAAGGCAAAACGAAAGGCTACACGACGACAATCCTCGGCCGGCGGCGTCCGATTCCCGAGTTGCAGAGCGGCGATCCCGTGCAGCGTGGCTTCGGCGAACGCATGGCCGTGAACAGTCCGATCCAAGGCTCAGCCGCGGACCTCATCAAAGTCGCGATGATCAATGTGAGCAACATGCTGCATCGCGAGATGCCACACACAAAAATGATTCTGCAAGTCCACGACGAGTTGATCTTCGAGGTACCGGAGAAGGATTTGGACGAAGCGAAGCATCTCGTGAAGACAGAAATGGAAGCGACGGGGAAGAAGCTGGGGCTGTCGGTGCCGCTAAAAGTGGATTTGGGGACTGGCCACAACTGGCGTGTGGCGCATCCGTAGTAAATACAATACAACACGAGGTGACCGATGCAGAACGCACGTTTCTCAGTCGCGTGGGGGATCGCGGGCGTCAGCCTTGGCGTGTTGGGGTTCCTGCTTTTCATGGGGCCGCCGTTTGCGGCGAAGGCTCAAGAGCCGAAACGGTTCCAGTACAAAATCATCGAGGTCCTTCCTGACACTCAGAATATGCAAACCAAGCTGAACGAGTTTGGAGCGAACGGGTGGGAGTTGGTGGCGGTCTCGATGGGGGATATGACGGAGCCGAGGCTGATCTTTAAAAAGTGAAGGAGGGGATGGGGGCTGATGATCATCTGTGCTCGCGCAACGCGCGGCTTAAGAAAGCCCTCGTTGGACGCGCGCAGTGGAAGATCAATCAGCCCCCATCCCTGAAGAGATAGCGAGCGAGCTTGGAGGGACCATTGAGTGCTCGATGCGCGCAGTCAAGGACAGCCTGGCTGCTCCCGATGAAGGATCAGGTGGTGGATAGAATTGCGGGTGAATGATGCGAAGGAGGGAAGCATGTCGACCATTGAGACATCTATTGAAGTCAACGTGCCTGAATACACCGCCTATGCTCAATGGATGAAATTTGAGGAGTTTCCCCAGTTCATGGAGGGTGTGAAAGAGATCAAGCGGCTGGATGGTAAGCGGTTTCATTGGAAAGCGGAGATCGCGGGCCAGGAGAGAGAGTGGGATTCGGAGATCACGGAACAGGTGGCGGATCAGCGTCTCGCATGGACGAGTCGAGGCAGCTTCATCAAGGGGTGGGTCGTGACATTTCATCGGCTCGCGGATGCCAAGTCAAAGGTCACGCTGCAATTAGAGTATGACTCTCAGGGCTTCGCAGAGCCTATAGGAGAGGCATTGGAAGTGGTGTCTCGGCGCGTCCAGGGAGATCTGGAGCGATTTAAAACACTCATTGAAAAGCGTTGGCGCCCGGCTGGCCGTGAGACAATCTTCGATATCGCTGTCGGCAAGACATACTGATTTCAATAAAGTCTGGAGGGGCTTTGGCACAGTGCTGCTCGGTTCCAGTTCCCCTCCCAACCGTACCAGTCCTGCTTCACCCTCTTGGGCAATCACTGGTTTTGCCGAGGCTGGGGAATGTCACTCTGTGTAGAAGTAAGCCCATCAGCCTGAGGCTCTAAAAATCTTTTGTTGGGTCGACGCCTTCGCCTGCCACCTTCTTTCAATGACCTGCCGGCAGAAGCACAATGCAGTTGGGGTTGAAGCCCTGATTCTTCAGCGTGTCCACACTGGCGATGGCCTCGCCCTTTGTCACGTCGATCACCGTGATCGAGCCATCACTGATTCCCGGAAGATTCAAGAGGCTGTTCTGGACAAACAGGTATTGCTCATCGGGGGATAGAACCAGGTGGTGGGCACCGGGAGCTGCGGGAATGGCCTTGAGAAACTTCGGGTGCTGAGGGTCGGCGTTGTCATAGATGTGCACATGGCCGGGCTTGGCTGTGGAGACAAATAAACGGTCGCCTTTTCGGTTATACAGCATTTCTAACGGCATTCCATGACCTCGTGCGCTGTAGTCATCGACCTGCTGAAAGCTAAAGTCCTTGGAGTTCGGATTCCAGACGGCAGCCCACAGAGTGCCTTCCAACATCACTGTGATGTGCGCCACGGGGGGTTCTGCTCCGTGGGAGAACATGACTTCAACCGGCGCCGCTTTTGAAGGAGAGGGCTTCAGGGAAACCTTGTGAGTGGACAGCACTTTCCCGCTGCTGGCTTCGAGCACCGTCACCGTTTCTCCAGGGTCCCCCAGATCCGAAGGCCTCACCGTGCTGGTGACAATGAGGCGATCGATCCCGCTGTGGATGGCGATTCCGTGGGGGTAACTGATGAACGGAGTTCCAGGCGCTGGTGCGCTGACGGTTTTGAGCGGCCTATCAGTCGTGGCATCTCCGATGACGACCGCGCTCGATCCCATACAGGTGAGATACCAAGTTCGGTTATCTTGAGAAAAGACGATGTCCTCCTGCACCTGACAGGTTGGGGTTTCCACGGTCTTCATGCGATAGGGGAACCGTGTCATATCCAGGACGTGCAGCAGACTTTTTCCAAGTGCGGTCACGTAGGCCTTGCTCTGATCGCGGTTATAGAAGATGTGATGTGCCACGAGGTCGGGCGGTAGCGGGATATCCATCAGCATCTTTCCAAACGTTGGAGACTTCGGATCCACGTCGAGAATTGCCAACCCTTCTTTCCGGGTCGTCTGTTCCGGCTTGGACTCATAATTGAGCATGGCGAGCAGTTCAGCCTGAGCGAGAGAGGCAAAAAAGACGACGAAACACGCAGCGATCAGTCCAGAGCAGTATGACCATTTCATGAAACCCTCCTTCGAATGAGAAGCACTTGACTGAATTACGCCTCTTTTGAAGTGAAAACAAGAGGTTTTCTTTCAGCTAGGAATCTGTCGGATATTTGAATGCCCATCGTGCCACAAGAGGAGTTCAGGAGCCTGCCGCAGGCGCGTTCAAACCTGTCCTCCTAGTCGGTCAGTGCCTTCGGTTCACCCTTATACAGGGCCGGTTTGCGAGGGGTTAGGAGAGGCATCCCTCTTGCTGATCTTCTCCTGGTTTCCATGCGCGGCATAGAAGGTGTTACATGAACATGAAAAGGGGGATCCGATGGCACCAGTGTTGGAACTTGATCGGCAGACAGCCTCATTTGTGCGGCAACTCGAAGAGCAACGGAAACTTGAGAAAACTCTTCTGGTCGAACGGGTTCGTGGAACGAAGGAAGGGCTGGAGTCGGTCTTCAGCGACATCAAGAGCCGCGTGGAAGTGCTGGAGAGGCTGAACGGATTGGCGAGTGCCAGCTGTATTGCGCCGATCGGCTGGAGCAAGCTGATTTTTACTGGAGCGGATAGTGTCTCGGCGCCGAATACCATCGGATTCGGCGACCGGGATGAAACGTTGTGCAGGCTCGATCAGATCAAGTACCTTGAAGACACGCATTATCTCCGTCTTGCCGCCAATCCCCACTACGTGGAGCATGTGCTGCCGAATAAATCGGTCCAGGCGCGCGTCGGGGCGAATCCTTCGCTCTGGGATACGCTTGGATATGTCCACGCAGGCTACACGACTCTGCTACAGATTCCTGCCTCAATGGAGCCGACGACGGTGTCGATCATGTCGCGGGTGAACACGCTATTTAATTGGGTTGAAGCGAATGCAGTCGGAGATGAATGGTATGCCCATGTGTCGGCCGCTGTGCGACTATGGGTGACCTATGATGGCGAGTTTCGTCAGGCGCCGCCTGCCCAGTTTGTGAACCTGCTTGCTTCGCCGAAACAGTTGCGGACACATCAGGATATTGCGTCACCAGCGCCGAGTGCGGCCCTTACCATGCAGGTTTCCGCTTCAGCCGGCAGCGGCACGACGATCAGCGTGTACGAGTCCATCGAATTGGTCGCCACCACGCCGAACGGCCATGCCTATCTGGACGGTATATTTTCCTGGGAACCTCTTGCGGTGCAGCTGCGCGAAGGGTAGCGGATGTTGAAAAGGGCTTCCAGCTGCGTTCTCGCATCGCTCAGATCCTCAACGTACCCCAGAGGGTACACCTCCGGTCTTCACTCGCTGCGGCCTTGCCGGACAGCCCTTTTGAACATCCTTGGGTATTAGTGGCCGAGGATGGTCCTCTATGAATAGAGGGTGCGAACGATTTCTGTTGTGTTGAACAACATCGCATTCAGGCGAGTATAGGCTGCGTGGCCGTAGTAGTGGTCGCGCACATTCGATGATCCAGTAGAGTCTTTGTAGTCGGCGAGAATCCCCAGCCCCTCGCTCGGAAAGCGCACGGCACGCCGGGCACATTCAAGCCATCGCTCGAACCCGTCAAACGGCTCAACCATTTCCCAGACAGCTTTGTTCGCGGCCTTCGCCGCTTCGGTGGTCGGCACGGCATCGCTACCTGCCACGGCCAATTCCTGTACATAATCTCCGCCCCATGCGATCGGCATTTCCATCGTGATCTGAGGTAACTCCATTTTCGAGAGCCAGGTCTTCCCGTCAGTGCGGAGAGTACGATGGTTCACGATGTGCAGCAGTTTCCCGAGACCTGACGGATCCCATCCGTAGCGTACCGGCATGCCAAAGGTGACGATGTCCAACGCCGCTCCATTGAGTATGGTGCCATTCGACAACAAGGGAGTGATGCGTTGGATCGTCGAGGCAATGTCCGGTCGATCGACCTGGGAGGAAACATCAGACAGGAGGCCGAGTAGTCGTGTCCGGCTGCTACTCGCAGTGACACATAAGAAGTTTGAGACGAGGGCAAGGACTAACCCCGCTTGCCCGTGAGCCTGTATGAGGATTCGATCTCCTTGGGCCAGCTTGTGGCCCTTGACCCAGTCGCAAAGTCGTCCGAGCATCGAGACAGCCGCCAAGGCACGGCCCAGGTGATGGTGTTCACAGGACCAGAGCTCGCGGACACAATGAATCGGGCGATCCAGGCTTCGGTTGAGCGACTGTCTCATCAGTTCCACATAACCGTTCGTGAAATTTCCGGCATCCCCGATCTGCTCATCGAGCAACTTTTTGGTGGCGTCATCATGTGTGAGAGGTGGTTTCAATCCGCCAGGCAACAGGGGGATGCCATTACTGTCTTCACGCATCAAGGCTAATAATGCATCGAGGCCTGCTACGCCGCGTGAGTAGCCACGTTTGAGTCCGCCCAGCTCATCCAACCGTTGTACCCCGAAAATATCGGTTCCCATGATAGAGCCATGCAGTAACACAATCATCCGGACACCGGTCTGCGAGAAGCGCTGGCCGAGGGTGGCCAGCGTGTCTTGCCCAGAAGGCGATTCTGGCAGGGTAGTCGAGGTAACGTCCCGAAAGGTAATCCGCTCGCCGGGATTCTTTCGTGACATCTCATCATGTTGAAAACTGTTTTCGAGCGGCATAGGAAAGTTACATACCCGATGTTGATGATTGACTGCAATACAGGGTCACACAGAGTGCTTATCGAGTGACAGTGGGGGTGAGTTCGGGGTGGTCTGGCCCCGGTTTTGGCTGGATCTGGCTCTTCGGCATGACGGCTGTGGCGCTGCAAGTTTTGCTGTCTTCGTCGATGCGACGATCCACAATCTTCACTCCCTGGAGATATTCCTGGACGACTTCTTCCCTAGTGAGTTCGATGTCTTGTTCTGCCTCTCGGCCGGTCCGTTCGCGGACTCGGTCGACCATGTGCTCTTTCACGAGGATCCGAATCTGCTTGGCCAAATCCGTGCGGGCGGAGAGTTCCGAGACCCGCTGACAGATGATCGCGCCTTTCGCCATGTCCCCTTGGCCCTTGCCGACGAGGTATTGGTCCGATGGATAACTGTTGCGATCGTCGACAGCCGACGAAGTCAACGGCAGCAAGATTAAACAGACAGTGGCGATCAACGCTGAAACTGGCTGGCGCATAGCAATCAACGTTCTCGATCCCGCTGAGTACGGCATCTGATGTCCCTCACCTAGTTGGCTGCCGGTGCGGTGGTGTGCTGTAGGTGAATTCGTTCAAGGTTCTCGGAGCAGTCTGCGATCCTTGCGCCGGCATAATCCGATGGCGTGGCATAGTGGGTTGTCTCATTCCCGGTGCAGGGGGAACGGGTGGTTGTGGCGGCGACGGAGGCTGTCTTGCGATAATCGTTCGTTGTGCTGCCTGGACATGGGAGCTTGTGGGATAGAGGCCCTGCGCGACGTTCAGGAGAGCTTGCAAGGAAGAAGAGGGAGCGCCGACCGGCGAGATGAGCACCCAATCCGTCCAGGCTTGTGAGACCATGGCGTTCGCTCGCACCCGATTCAAGATATCTTGGCGTCGCTGGGCCGCCTGCTGTGTTTGCTCGGTAGTCGAGGCATAGGCCAAGGTCTGATTCGCCGCAGCGAGGTCCTGTTGGAGACGGTCATTTTCCTCTTGCAGCGCGACGAGTTCATGCCTGGCATCCTCGTTCTCCCGTAAGGCCGTGATCGCCTGTCGCACGTCGTCTGTATCGATTTGGGCGACCAGATCCGTGCGGACCACGATGGTGTTTCCATCGAGCGTCGTGTTGGTCGATTGCTCCAGGACAAGAACCAGACCGGCGGTATAGGTCCGAATTTCGTCTTTCGTCACATCCAGGCCGTTGACGACGGTGACGCTCTCAAGGTAGACGGCGACCTGTTCCAAGGCATTTCGTTTGGCAACGTCGGTGGCCAGGCGGACGGCGTCTTCTCTGGTGTCACGTTCTCCCATTCGGTGTTCACCCTGTGCGGCCACGACTCGGATTTCTGCCAGAATCACTGTGGGCCACAGCAACAGGAAGAGGAACAGGGCAAACACACTCAGGTTTGACAACGGGATGGGCGTGAACGCCGGTTGAGCGATGGGATGCGGTGGAGAGATCTGCGGCATGCCTTCACCGTCTCGTTAGAACTCGCGCGATAGGAGTCGATTGGTTGATTCCCACGAAATCGAGAATAAGCATACACTGCCATAGCGTTTTGTGCCAGAAACTGTCCGGGTCGCATGAACAAGTGTAGATCACGCTGCCTAGGCCTTGCCTCGCTTGCCTTGGCGGAAAACGCCATGATAGCGTAAGCGTTCCCTTGTATTAGGATAGAGAGAACTCATCTGTGCACACGCCAATCAGCCTTGATCGCGGATGGTCGACGTGGATACTGGCCGTATCCCTGTTCTGGCTCTGTCTGGTCCTTCCGAAAGAGGCAGCGGTTGCCGCTGTATCAGCCACGGAGTCTGCCTCAATGGCGCCGAGTGAGCATGTCATTCTCTTTGTCCTGGAAGGGTTCGGCCAAGACTCTCTGAAGGGCGGCACGATGCCGACCCTCAACCGGCTGGTTAAGGAAGGGGCTGTGACGTGGTCTGCCACGGCGGTGAAGCCTGCGTTACGGCTGCCGACGATGGCGTCGTTGATTACGGGAATGCCGGTCGAGAAACACGGCATTACCTGGAATACCTTCGAATTCAGCCGCGGCTACCCACGCGCCCCAAGTGTGTTCGACTACCTTGATCTCAGCGGGGGGCGCGACAGTGCGATTTTTCTCATGGATGAGTCGCTGTATCAGTTGGCCCGTCCTGAACCCTACACGGATTATCAGATGTGTGGGCCGTTGAAGCCGGAGTGCAGCACGGAACGGATCGTGTCCTATATCCGTCAATACTTCAAGAAAGCAGCCAGCGGCCATGGGTACGGTCATGCCATCCTCTCGCTGCCGCATTTCCTGGTCGTGCATCTTCCTGAGGCTGGTCGAGTGGGTGCATCACGAGGCTGGACCTCGAAGGAGTATCGCGACGCGCTTCGCACGGTGGATAAGGCCATGCGCTCCGTGTTGGATATCTATCAGGAACAGGAGCTGATTAAGCGGACGACTCTGTTTGTAACGTCGCTGAGCGGCGAAGGCAGGGATGCGAATCTAGAACAGGCTGATGGGGTCGTTCCGATGGTTCCGTGGATTGCCTCGGGGGTGGGAATTAAACCAGGCCACGCGATTCGTCAGCCGGTCTCTATTTTGGATACAGGCGCGACGGTGATGCGGACGCTGGGGTTACAGACTCATACAGAATGGGAGAGCCGTGCCGTGGAGGAAATCTTTCAGGCCGCCTTTGCCGCAGCCCCGCGTGTATCGTCGGAATAGGTCACGTGATGCAGAATGTACGATGGTCTATGGGCTGGTGCCTGATCGGATGGTTGCTCGGCTCTGCCACGGTCATTCATTGTGCCTCGGCCGGTCAGCCGGCTGCCTACACGAAGGAGCATGTGATCACCATCGATGCGACCACCATCACTCCTCAGTCCTGGTGGCATGTGCCCGGTATCACACCATCGATCTATGCCTCGGATCCCGAGTCTATGGATGCGCACAAGACGACCGAGTCCCGTGCCCTCAAACTGAAGCCGGGAAAATATAAATTTGGGAGCTTCACGTTTGATTTTCCGTTTACGGTGAATGTAGAGGGAACGTTGGAGTTTGCCCAGTCGCTCGATCAATGTGTGGAGGGACGAGGGACGCAGACCTTAACGGTCCGCTGTAGCCAGACCTATCCGCATGGCGGCCAACGCGATTACCAGTATCAGTAGGAGAGTGATACACATGGCCCAGGCGCTTGAAGATCTATTAGACGCACTCGAAGATGTCGACGACGCGACTCGTGAAGAGGCGTCCAACGCGCTCGCCGAACTCGCCGACCCCACCACGTTGGACGCGCTGGTCGGCGCCTGTGGCGACGAGTATTGGGCTGTCCGAGCCCATGCAGGCCGTGGTGTGGCCAAGATCGGAGGGGTGAAAGCGGTAGACGCGCTCATCCTCCTATTTAACGATTCCATCATGGAGGTGCGGAACGATGCCGTGGCTGCCATGGCCTCGATGGGCGCTGCGGTGGTCGACCGCCTGATGACAGGCTTGAAAGATGAGCGATGGCGTGTCCGCGAACATGCCGCAAAAACCTGCGGAGAGATACGGGATCGGAAAGCCGTCGAAGCCCTCATGCTCGTCTGTCGAGATCGGGATGGCGCCGTCAAGAGTGCGGCGGCGGAGGCGCTAGGCAAGACCGGCGATCCGAACGCGATCCCGGTTCTGTGCAAACTGTTCCGCGATCCTTCGAAAACGGTGCGAGAAACGGCCGGGACTGCACTCATCTCGATCGGCAGGCCTTCCGTCGATCCGCTCCTCGAATGTCTTAAGGATAAAGATTTTGTCGTCCGATGCCATGCAGCCCGAGCGCTCGGTGGCATGACGACCGACTATCAAATCGGCCGAACCTGGGTGCGGGATGCGAAAGTCGTCGATGCCTTGATCGCGATGTTGAAGGATCCGGATCGGGCTGTGCGCGAAGATGCCACGATCGCCCTGGGCCAAATCGGCGATCCACGGGCCATCGATGCCTTGATCGAGGCGATGAAGGATGGCGCAGTGAAGCGGCACGCCATTGCGTCACTCGGCATGATCGGCGATCCTCGGGCCTTGCCTCCGGTGTTGGACGCGTTGAAGGGCAAGGGTATTCGACAGGATGGGACCCCGACACCCGGCTGTATTGTCAGTGAAGATGCCTTCATTAAGGAAGCAGCGGCGACGGCGCTCGGCCAATTCCGCGATCCGCGCGTCATCCCCGACCTGATCATGCTGTTGAAGGACGGCGTGTTGCGCGAGAAAGCCAGTGCCGCTTTGGCCACCATCGGCGATACGGCGATCGAGCCGTTGATCGCTTTTCTCTATGACCCGAAGGCATCCGAGGTCGTGGCAGAAGGAGAACGAGTGCTCTCCTATGCGTCGGTTCGGCTTTCGGCGAAAGACGCTTTGCGACAATTGGCGCTTGAAACACTCGAAAAATTAGGCTGGACGCCCGCGCCGGAAGATGTCGCCGTCAATTCAAGCGCGGCTGACAATGCCAGGGTGGATATGCCTCTCGGCGACACAGGCCGATTTGGCCCGTCTGGAGATTTTGCCCAAAGAGGCTAGCAGGCTGTGGACACGATATGGCAGACGCAGTAGCCGAACAGATCGCAGCCCTCAAAGACGAGGATTGGGCGATTCGTGAAGAGGCCGCCACGATACTCGGCACGCTTCGTGATCCGAGGGCTGTGGCGCCATTGGTCTCCGTCCTTCGAGACGGCGATCGCGCGGTTCGCGATGCAGCGATCGGCGCGCTTTTGGCTATTGGAGAGCCGGCTGTGACTCCCTTGGGTGCCTGTCTCTCTGATCCCGTGCTCACGGTTCAGGAATTGGCTTCGTCGGTATTGGCCACCATTGGCGATGCGCGAGTGCTCGCACCACTGATGGCCGCGCTCGAGAGTCCGGACTGGATTGTACGGATGCATGCAGCCAAGGCGTTAGGCCGGATTCAAGAACCTGAAGCGGTTGCGTCGCTGGTGCCGTTGCTGCAAGACAAGGTGAAGGCCGTGCGCGAGGAGGCGTCGACCGCGCTCGCGGCTATTGGAAAGGCGGCGCTGTCGTCGCTGCTCGCCGCGCTGACCCATGCTGAATGGCTGGTGCGATTGCATGCGGTCGAAGCCTTGGGAAAAACACGGTCACCTGAGGCGGTGGATCCGCTCTTGTCGGTGCTCTTCAACGATCCTGACAGGGCGGTTCGTGAAGATGCAGTCCGCGCGCTCGGCCAGATTGGTGATGCGCGCGCGGTGGAGTTTCTCGTCACGGTGATGAAAGAGCCGGGGCTGCGACCGCTGGCGGTAGAGGCTCTGGGACGAATTGGCGATCGTCGTACCGTGCCGGTGCTGATCGACGTGCTCAAGGGCATGGAGCGGCCTGAGATCTCGCAGCCGATCGACGGCTGTAGCGATCAGTGGGACGAAGAGAGACTCACGTTAGGCGAGGCAGTCCGGGCCTTGGGCGCGATCCGGGACGAGGCGAGCATACCGTCGCTGATGAAGGCGCTTCGTTATACAGTGACGCGAGCGGAGGCTGCCGATGCGCTGACTCGATTCGGCTCCGCCGCGATTGCGCCATTGCTGGCCGTGCTGGCACGCGAGTCGGATGACAACATCCGGTATCATGTCAAAGAGACGTTGGCGAGGGTGGGGTGGCGGGCAGGCCGTATCTAGCAAGATGCTGAAAAAGACCGCCAGCTTCGTTCTCGACACGCAGCACTCAAAATTCAGAACTCGTTGTAAGTTAGGTCATCACGCTATGCCGAAAGAAACAATCGAAACGTTAGTTTCTGAGCTCATCCACGAAGAGGATTGGCGGCGGATGCGGGCGACAGCGGCCTGCCTGTCTGGTGGGCCTCGCGCGGTGCAGGCGCTCATTCACGCGCTGCAGACCGGCTCTCCGGCGTTGAAGGCCGAAGTTGCGGCCATGTTGGCACGCGTGAACGATCCACAGGCCGGCGTTCCCTTGGTCGGCCTGCTGCGCGATGAGGATGAGGTTGTCCGTAAGGCCGGCGCGTCAGCCTTGGAACATATGGCGGGGGTGCTGGATGAGACGACCGCGGCAGCCCTGACCTCGCTGCTGTATGAATCGAAGGATACGGATGAGGGTATTCGTGCGGCGGCCTCCCAGTTGTTGGGGGTCATTCCGAACGCGATCTCGCCGCTCTGTGCGATGTTGACCCATCAGGACCCGGAAGCGCAGATCATGGCTGCAGAGATGCTGGAGCATCTGCTCGATCCTCGCTCATCGGATTCGCTTATCAATGCGATGGGGCAGCCGGCCGTTCGCGATCTCGCCGTACGGACACTCAAGAAGCTGAGCGCCATTCGTGAGCGCATTGATGAGGTATTCGACGGGCTTCGTTCGATCGAAGAGTTGAGCGAACGGGAAGAGGCTCGCATGAGCACGGTGATCAATCTTCTGGCCATTGGGCGTCCAAGCGTAGAGATTTTGATCGAGTATCTGGAGGATGATGATTGGGTAATCCGTGAAGCCGCCGCCGACTTACTGGGAAAGATCGGCGATGTACGGGCAGTCGAGCCCTTGATGCAGCGGCTGCGGATCGATAAAGATACGGGCGTGAAGGAGCTGGCGATGAAATCGTTGGGCTTGATCGGTGATGCCAGGCCGGCCCAACTCTATATCGAAGCGATTCCTATTCGACCCCTGCGGGTCTATGCCATGGAAGCGTTGGCCAAAGTGAAAGATGTGGAAGTCTTGCGGCCCTATAAGGAACTGTTCGATCGGCTGAGAACAGACCGGGATGGTCTGGTCGCGTACAATTCCGGGTTGATCGCCGACAAGCTGGAGGCGCTCGATGGGACCCCTGTCGGGAGTCAGGGAGGGCAGGACGAGAATGAGTGACGACGTGCAGGCTGAGCGGATCGAGCAATTGATCGGGGCCCTGCGGGATGAGAATGACGCGCTCCGCGACCATGCGATCGCCAGTTTAAGTCAGGTGGGCGAAGATGCGGTGGGGCCGCTGATTGGACTCATGGCGGACGAAGATGTTCTCGTCCGGGAAGCGGCGACGAGCGCGATTGTGCGGATCGGTCCATCCGTCGTCGATCCGTTGATCGAAGCGTTGGAGGACGAGGAGTGGGCGATTCGTGAGCAGGCTGCGTCGGGATTGGGAAAACTCAAAGATGCTCGTGGCGTAGAGCCCCTTGTGAAGGCGCTCAAGGATAAAGACGGCGCCGTGCGGACGGCAGCCGTGTGGGCGCTGGAACGCGTCGGCGATGCGCGCGCCGTTCCCGGATTAGTTGAAGCACTGACTGATCACACGGTGCGCGAGGATGTAGCGCGTGTGTTGAAAAAAATCGGCGATGCGCGGGCCGTCGATGCCTTGATCGACGGGTTGCTGGGTACGAACTGGATGGTGCGGCGCCACGCGGCTGAAGCTTTGGGCAAGATCGGCGATGCCCGTGGAATCGACCCGTTGATCGAATCGCTCAAGGATGAAGACTGGCTCGTGCGGCGTAATGCGGCAGAGTCGCTGGCACGTCTTGGGGCGAAGCAGGCCATCGATCAGCTGCTCCCGCTGCTCGAAGATGAGAATACGATGGTGCAGGAAACGGTCG
>SWDN01000011.1:124811-133154 GCA_005116775.1 Nitrospira sp. | reverse complement strand
GTTAATATTTTTCCGTTGTTAAAGGACACATAATTATGGCGGATGAAACACCTCCAAAGCTTATTCAGATCGGTCCGAAGGGCGGCGCGAAGAAGGACGGGTTCAATCTCGTTACGGAGCGAGTCGTTGCGGTCAATCCTGAGACGAAACAGCTCGAAGTCGAGCTGTTGGCCTATGATGGGAAGACGGTGGTCTTAGACGTCGATGACGAGGCGCTTGAAGAGTTGAAGCGCATTAAGATAGGGGATGGCGCGACCATTCGTGTTGTGGAAGAGGGTGGTCGTCGGGTCGCGAAGAGCTTTCGGATTCGCGCGAAGGACCCCAATGCGGCGCGGGCCGACGCGATGCTTCTGGATCTGAAAGATAGCCACTGGCTGAACCGTAAATATGCGGCTGAAGTGCTGGGCGAGCTGAAAGAGGTCCGCGCTGTAGGTCCGTTGGTCGATTCCTTAGCGGATGAAGTTGGCGATGTCCGGCAGCGCGCCTATGATTCGTTGATCAAGATCGGCGGCCCGGCCGTGCCGTCGCTCGTGCCCTTGCTGGTTTCTGAGGAAGATGAGATCAGGCAATCCGTGACAGAAATCATCCGTAAAATCGGAAAACCCGCAGTTGAGCCGTTGGCCACGGCGCTGACCGAGGCCGACGATCGGCTGAAGGCGCGAGTGATGAAGGTCCTGGACCGGATGGGTTATAAGCCGAAAGTCAAAGATGAGGCTAAAGCCATCGAAGTGCCGCGACTCACGTAACCCCGATGATTATGTGGTTGAGGCGGGAGCCTTACTAGGCCTCCCGACCGAAATGTGACGGAAGCCAAAGGCTGCGACCCGGTCTGGTTCATAGACGTTACGCAAATCGAAGAAGATGGGTTGACGTAAGAGGGGTTTCAGTCGGTCAAAGTCGAGTGTGCGGAACTGGTTCCACTCGGTCATGAGGATGAGCGCGTCCGCTCCTTCCGCCGCTTCATAGGCGTCTTTGCAGGGAACAAGGCCTGAAACGATCAGACAAGCCTCTTCAAGCGCGGCGGGATCGTAGGCTCGAACTGTGGCGCCCTGTTTCATCAGCTCTTGCGCGATGGCGAGGGCCGGTGCATCCCGCAGGTCGTTGGTGTTCGGTTTGAAGGAGAGGCCCAACATCGCAAACGTCTTTCCCTTGAGTCCCCCAATCTCTTTCGTGATCTTTTCAATCATCCGGCCCCGTTGTTGTTCATTGATAAGGGCGGCGGCACCGGCGATTTGCATGGGGTAGCCGACTCGTTCCCCCGTTTGTACGAGGGCTGCCAGATCTTTCGGGAAGCACGATCCGCCGAACCCTGGTCCTGCGTGGAGAAACTTCGATCCGATCCGGTTATCGAGCCCCATCCCCTTCGCCACGTGCCCAGCGCAGGAGACACTGGTCCGTGCCGTCATGAGTAGCCCGCTGTTATCAATTGAGATTACGAGCTCAGCCCACGAGGCGAGTGAGAAGATGGCGGAACATGGGATTCGCCATCTCGCGATTTCCGAAGAGGGGCAGATCGTCGGAATCATCTCTGTCCGTGACCTCTTGCGCTACTTCAAAAATTGGGGCGGTCTGTGATTGTCTGGGTTCGTGAGGCCACGCTAGATCGTCTTCCTCCCTTGCGCCATATTCCTGCACGAGTTTCGTGAACCGGTCGTCTCCCATCCCTCAATGGTTTCTGCTGATCACGGCGCTGGCAACCGGTGCGGTGGTGATGGCGCTCGAGATCGTGGGAAGCCGGCTCTTAGCTCCCGTCTTCGGAAATTCACTATTCGTCTGGGGCGCGCTGATCGGGGTGATTCTTGCGGCCATGAGCAGCGGGTATGCCTTTGGCGGTTGGCTCTCGGACCGATATCCCGGCGCGCAGGTATTGGCCGGTCTACTGCTGTTCTCCGGGGCCTGGACCTTACTGATCGCATGGATTAGCCAGCCGGTGCTTTTCAAGGTGGCGGGAACCGTCGAGGATCCTCGGTGGGGGCCCTGTGTTGCCGCCGCGTTGCTCTTGGGCCCGCCGGCTTTTGGGTTGAGCGGCGTATTGCCTGCCCTCTTGCGATTGGCCGTGTCAGACCTTGAATATTTCGGCCGGCACACAGGCCGTATGATCGCGCTCTCAACTATGGGGAGCTTGGCGGGAACCTGGGGAACGGCGTTTTTCTTTCTGTCCTGGATCGGCAGTCAGGCGCTTGTCGCATGGCTTGGCGTCATTCAAGTGGGACTTGGTCTCTGGTGGCTGATCGGCAGGACGTCTGTGCGGCCTTTAGTGATCGGTGGGCTGTTTCTCTGCATTGGAGGGTTGGGGGCAGGCGCGTGGTTTCCGATCCAGATGCTGAAGGCGCCGGTCTACCAGGAAGACAGCCCCTATCAACAAGTACGAATTCGCGATGACGATCTGTTTCGCTATCTTGTCTTGGATCGGACGTTCCATGCAGTCATGTGGAAGGCGGACCCTGTCGCGCTCTTTCTTCCCTACAGTCAACTGATGGTCGCATCGCTGGCGTTGGTGCCGGAGCCGAAACGAGGCCTGATCCTCGGTCATGGGGGCGGATCGCTGGCAAAGTGGCTCGCCCATCGATGGCCTGAACTCGAACTCGACGTGGTTGAGTTCGATCCCACGGTCGTCCGCATGGCTGAGGATTATTTTTCCTATCGGCCGCCTCCCCAGCATCATGTGCATGTCCGGGATGCACGGGTTTTTCTAAACTCCACGAACCAGACGTACGATCTCATTTGGGTCGATGCGTTCGCCCGGCACATGATTCCATTTCATCTGACCACGGTGGAGTTTTTTGTAGAGTTGCGCGCTCATCTCGCGCCGAACGGAGTTCTGGCCGTGAATCTCGCCTCGTCGGGCGAGGGCGGAGATCTGTTGCGGGCCGATGCGGTTGTGCAGACGATGAGACGGTCATTTCCCCATGTTGAGTCCTTCGCGGTCAAGGGGCCCTGGAGTTCTTCTCCAACGCGGTCGGAGAATTTGATTTTTTTCGCCGGTGCGGCGCTCGAACGATACACAATGATGGCCATTGCGGCGAATGTGAGCAGATTGGTTGAGCACCAACGTCTTCCATCTGAGGCCGTTGCCTTGCTGGCCGCCCATCGCACGGAACCTTGGGAAGTGGGTATCGAACTCACAGACGACTATGCGCCCTACGATCTCTTGATCGGGGCGAGGGTTCAAGATGGGCAGCCTGAGCCTGGCCGCTGAAACAATAGCAACGAGACTCTATGCGGGCGTTCCCATTGAAATGTGGTCGCAGAAAAGATCCGGAACAACCTCCTTGCTTCCCATTTCGTCTCGGTGCTATTTATAAGGACATGATCGAGAGCCAACAGGCTGCTGTTGGTTGGGTATGATCGGCAGATGCAGGGAAGCTGTGGTCGGCGCGTCTGGAGTGATGTGGACTTGGCAATAGGTATTTACCAACCTAATCATATCTCTTCTTCTTTATAAGGAGGTAGGTCATGGGCAAGACGATGGTAGGGGTTTTCTTCGGCCTCATAATGGTCGTAACCGGAACATCTGCCGCATATTTGTCCCCATGAAGGCGGTCCGTTGTGTGAAGGGCGCGTGAAGGGCTTTGTCGTCGCCTGTCCTTGGCACGATTTGGCATTCGATGTCCGAAACGGGCGAGGGACGGATGGCGGCGGGTATTGTGTGGGAAGTTATGAGGTGCAGGTGGAAGGAGCAGAGATTTTTGTCGGGCCTCGGCGAAAAGCATAACGTGATCAGGCACCGACCGAGAGGCGAGTTCTCGCGTTAATAAGAATGAATACGACAGCCGGCCACGACCATGATAGCGCCACACACTCGGACGGAGCTAAAGTTATTGAGGCGACTCTTGAACATCCTATTCAGATTCATCTCTGGGAAGACAGGACACGAGGGGAACTCTGGGTTCCGACTTACGATCCTACAGGGCTGCAGTTGCTGGCGGACGATTACCTTCGCATCGCGGGGAATAACGCGGTCGATAATGGACAGCGGACGTTCGAGTTTAAAGCCGTCAAGCCGGGAACTCACCGGATTGTGTTCGAAAAACGCATGGGATGGAAATTCACCGCCGAAGATCGGCGCGTGTTCGACGTGAAGGTCTCTGAGGCCTCGTCTCAGAGGAGCGTGTAATCGTGCCGAACGTGGCTTTCGTCAACGGAGTGTTTGTCCCTCTGGCTGAGGCGAGAGTCTCGATCGAAGATCGAGGCTTTCAGTTTGGCGACGGCGTCTACGAAGTGATCCGCACCTACAAGGGGCGGCCATTTTCACTCGATGCCCATCTGGCTCGACTGGATCGTAGCGCCACGGCGCTCGATCTGACGCAACCATATTCCCGCGTCGACTGGACACGGCATGTCCTGGAAGGAATCGAGCGGGCCGCCTATCCTGAATCCAAGATCTATCTTCAGATCACCAGAGGGGTCGCGCCCCGCGATCATGCTTATGCAGATGATGCGATGCCGACGGTCGTGATGACAGTTCGTGAGTTTCATCCCCTCGATCGGTCGGTGCAAGCGACCGGCGTAGACGCGATGACGACCGAAGATATTCGGTGGGGGCGCTGCGACATCAAGAGCGTCAATCTGCTGGCCAACGTGCTGGCTCGCCAGAAAGTCAAACGGGATCGGGTATTCGAGGCCATCTTGGTCAACGCAGGATTGGTTACGGAGGGGGCTATCAGCAATGTGATGGTTGTCCAGAGAGGGACTGTCGTGACCGCTCCTGAAGGGGCGCGTATTCTGTCCGGGGTCACGCGAGGCATCGTGTTGGATCTCGCTCGACACATGGGGTTTCCGGCTCAAGAACGATTTGTCTCTCAGGCAGAGCTCTATGAGGCTGACGAAGTATTCCTCACCGGGACTACAGTCGAGGTCTTGGCCGTCGTTCGTATAGATGGAAAAGTGATTGGAGATGGACGGCCTGGCCTGATCACCCAACGACTCGCAGCGGGCCTTACGAGTCTGGTCGGCTAGCCCCTTGATTTGGCATAGATGGCATGCTATGGTCCGCGGACTGGAAGTGGGCTCATGCCCACTTTTTTGTTTGATCTCTTGAACGGACCATCTTAAAGATACGGGGCTAGGAGTGTCGGTGAAGGAGTCCCGACCGGTCGTCGATCGCATCAGCAAGGTGGTCTCGCCCATCCTCTGGGCATTGGGATTGGAATTGATCGACGTCGACTGTGTGGGGCAAGGGGCGCGGTCAATCGTTCGTGTGTATATCGATAAGCCAGGCGGTGTGACGGTAGACGATTGCGGGCGCGCACATCTCGCAATCAGCCCAGCCTTGGATGTCGCTGATCCGTTCCCCCACGCCTATGTACTGGAAGTCTCCTCGCCGGGTCTGGATCGGGCCTTCAAACGGATTCAGGATTATCGTCGGGCGTTGGGGAAGCCAGTGAGCCTGAAGCTCAGGCAGCCGATCGACGGACAGTGGCGGGTGGCCGGCGTGCTGACTGAAGTGACTGAACAGGGAGTAACCGTTGTGGTGAACGATCCGCGTTCTGAGCGGACGCTTCTCTTTGGGTTTGACTCAATCGCTGAAGCTCGGCGCATCGTCACGTTTTAGGCCGTCTCGAAATTGATCGCCACAGTAGGAGTGCTGTCACGGTATTGGAGCGCGACGCAAGGGCAGTCGCCGGAGAGAGAACTATGAATCGAGAATTGATTTCAGTGATCGATGAGCTTGGTCGGCAAAAGGGCATCGACAAAAGTCGAGTGATCGGGGCGATCGAAGCGGCGCTTCAAATGGCCGCCAAGAAACGTTTCGGGCAGAATGAAAATATCCAAGTTGAGATCGACTCAAAGACCGGTGAGATCTCTGTCGTGTCGAAGAAGACCATCGTTGAGGCGGTGGCCAACCCCAAAACCGAAGTCTCGCTTCAGGAGGCCCGTCAATTCGACGACGAGGCAGAAGTCGGCGACGAAATCGGGTCGGTCATTGAGATGAGTGATTTAGGACGCATCGCCGCGCAAACTGCCAAACAGGTCATTTTCCAAAAAGTCCGAGAGGCTGAATGGGAGGCCGTTCAAAAAGAATACTCTACACGGCAAGGAGATCTGGTCAACGGTATCATTCTTGGGGTGGAGCGCCGGAATTATCTGGTGGATCTAGGCAAGACGGAAGCAGTGCTGCCGATTCAGGAGCAGATTCCGCGGGAAACCTATCGTGGTGGCGATCGGGTGAAGGCGATGCTGGTCCATGGCCCCGACCCTCTCCGTGCGCAGGGCCATGTCGACCAGGTTGCTGCCCCCGTAGCCGTGGTAGTAGACGAGCATCAGCAGGAAGAAGCCCGAGAGCAGGAACTCAAGGCTCGGGCAGAGTCGGATGCCGGATAAACCGGATACAGAGGAAGAATAGGTGTCAATTTCTCATGCGTGTGTATGTATTGGCTAAGCAACTCGGGATGGAAAACCGTGATCTCATTCCGGAATTGAAACGGATGGGAATCACCGTTGCGTCGCACAGTAGCGTATTGGATGACGATGTGGTGCAGAAGGTCTTAGAGAAACTCGGCCCGAAACTCAAGGCGACGGGTAGGGCGGCAGAGACCGATGCAGGTCGGGGTGAACGGAGTAAGGTCGGGACGACATCTGACCATGCGTCGGGAGCGAAGGCCGGATCGTCCCAGGCAGCTCCAACGGCGGAAGAGCCTGCAAAGTCCGATAAGCGCCGTATTTTAATCAAGCGCAAGAGAGCCGATGACGTTCTAGCAGAAGAGACCGCGCCCATTCCCACAGTTGAGTCAGCAGGCGCAGGCGGTGTGCCCGTAGACTCCCTCATCGTGAGCCCGCCTCCGGCGCACTCGCACACTGAGACTCCCGCCGTTGCGCATGGTGACCTGCCTGCGACGCCAGATCAGCCACATGCAATAGGAATCACGACCGCCCCCACATCGGCAGCGACTGTCAAGCTTCCTGTTGCGCCGAGCGTCGATGTGCTTGCAGGAAAAAAGAAAGCGCCCTCCCTTGAAGAGATGCAAGCGGAAGGGTTGAAAGAGAAGGGGAAGAAAGCTCGCAAGCCAGGCCGTACGCGGGAAGAAGAAGAGCTTCGGCTTCGTGAGGATGCGGCTCGCTGGCAGGACCTGCGCGCCATTCCGGTGCAGCAGCGCCGAGACGACCGCAGCAAGCACGTGCATCACAGTACGCCGGGAGAAGTGACCAAGCCGCGAAGGAAGAGCTTCAAGCTCGTGCCGGGTATGACGGTGAAAGAATTTGCCGAGCTGATCGGCCAACGCCCAGCCGATATCATGCGTAAGCTGATGGACATGGGTCAGATGCTCACGTTCAATCAGACCATGCATGTTGAGGCAGCCGTGATGATCGCGGAAGAGAACGGGATCAAGATCGATATCTCGACGGAAAAGGCCGGAGAAGAGTTGCTGGATTCCGTAGTGCAGACGGAGGAAGGTCTCCAGCTTGAGTCGCGGCCACCGGTCGTGACGATCATGGGGCACGTCGATCATGGCAAAACCTCGCTGCTCGATGCCATCAGGCAAACGAAGGTGGCGGAAGGGGAGGCCGGTGGGATTACGCAACATATCGGCGCCTACACCGTTACGGTGCGCGGGAAACAGGTGACGTTTCTTGACACGCCCGGTCACGAAGCCTTCACGGCCATGCGAGGCCGTGGCGCGAAGATTACGGACATCGTCATTTTGGTCGTGGCAGCGGACGACGGAGTGATGCCGCAAACGATCGAAGCGATTCATCATGCCAAAGCCGCGTCTGTTCAGATTATTGTGGCCATCAACAAGATCGACAAACCCGGAGCCAATCCGGACCGTGTCAAGAACGCGTTGTCCGAGCATGGACTCATCTCCGAGTCTTGGGGCGGCGACACGATTATGGTCGAAGTCTCGGCCAAAGAAAAAACCGGCTTGGATGCGCTGCTGGAGATGATCCTTCTGCAATCAGAAGTGTTGGAACTCAAAGCCGACCCGTATCGCATGGCGAAGGGAGTGGTGGTAGAAGCCAAATTGGAGCGGGGGCGTGGTCCGGTAGCGACGGTGCTGGTACAGAGTGGGACGCTTCGCGTCGGCGATGTCTTTGTCGTTGGAACATTCAGCGGGAAAGTTCGCGCGTTGATTACCCATACGGGAGCCAAGGTGCAAGAGGCCGGCCCTTCTATTCCGGTAGAAGTCGCGGGGCTTCCTGGTGTGCCGTCTGCAGGCGATGTCTTTCAAGTCGTCAAGGATGAGCGGATCGCGCGCGAGATTGCAGAGGATCGAGCTCACAAACAACGAACGGCTGATTTATCAGGTTCGGCGAAGGTCACGCTGGACGATCTGTTTGCCAAGATTAAGGAAGGGTCGGTCAAGGAGCTGGCGCTGGTCATCAAGTCCGACGTTCAGGGGT
>SWDN01000011.1:77020-124711 GCA_005116775.1 Nitrospira sp. | reverse complement strand
CGTGTGCAGTCTGTGACCGTGACCGACGTGAAAATGACCAGCGATCTGCGGATTGCACGCGTGTTCGTGACGGCTATGGGTACGGAAGAAGAAGAGCGACACGTATTTGCCGGGCTGGCTCAAGCCAGCGGGTTTGTGCGAGGTGAGTTGGGCCGTCGGCTCTCACTCCGGTATCTACCCGAGATCGTTTTCGCCAAGGATGTCAGTGGGCCGAGAGGCGACCGTGTGTTGAAGTTATTGGACGATCTCCACGTCAACACGGAGGTCGAGGGCGGGTCGCCTGAAGAGCAGCCGAGTTCGTAGCATCGGGGACGTGATGATGGGTCTCGCACAGAGTTGCGCCGTCGTCGATGGCGTGTTGATCATCAAGAAGGAGGCAGGCTGGACATCCCACGATGTCGTGGCGAAGGTGCGGCATCTTCTTGGTGGAGTCAAGGTCGGCCACGCCGGCACGCTCGATCCTGCTGCGACGGGAGTGTTGCCCCTGTTGATCGGGCGGGGAACCCGCATTGCGGAATATCTTGTTGAGTGGGATAAAGAATATCGTGCCGTGCTTCGCCTCGGAGAAACGACAGATACGCAAGATGCGACGGGAACGGTCCTGGCGCGCCACACAACGGATTCTGTGACGCCGGAGGCGATTCATGAGGTGGTCGGTCGATTTCATGGGCCGATTGAGCAGGTTCCTCCGATGTATTCGGCGGTGAAGATCGCGGGAGTTCCTCTCTATAAATCTGCCCGGGCGGGGAAAACGATTGCACGGGACGCGCGGACGATCGTCATCCATACACTTGAGGTGGAGGCGATTCAGGAGCAGGATGTCACGTTACGCATCGTCTGCTCGAAGGGAACCTATGTGCGGACGCTCTGTGCCGACATTGGAAACGTGCTGGGTGTCGGCGGTCACATGTTGGCGTTGGAGCGAAAGCGAGTCGGGCATTTGACGATCGATCAGGCGCTGACGGTGGAGGAAGTGATCGCTTGTCATGCCCTCGGCCAATTAGGCGAGGAGCTGATATCGATGGATCGTGCGTTGGGCCATCTGGAGATTGCGGTGGTGGACGAACAGACCGCTGACCGTGTGCGCCACGGGGCTCCTGTGCCTGCATCGAAGATTCTCCGTTGGGAGGGGGCGACCGATGCTGAAAACAGGTTGCACAGGCCGGTCCGTATCCATGATGCCGACGGATGTCTGGTGGCAATCGGGAAGTATTTCGACAATTCTGGAAATGCACTCAAGGTTGAGAAGGTGTTGATCGATCAGGATGTCTGATACATCGTTGGAGATGTAAGGAAAGGTACAGGAAGGAACGAGCCATGGCATTACTCAAAGAAGCAAAGACCGAGTTGATCAAGCAGTATCGGCAGCATGAAACGGACTCCGGTTCACCGGAGGTCCAGATTGCTGTGTTGACCAATCGGATTACCTATCTAACGGAGCATTTCAAGCTCCACAAGAAAGATCACCACTCTCGGCGTGGGTTGCTGCTCTTGGTCGGACGTCGCCGGCGTCTACTCGACTATCTTCGTGGTATTAGCGACGCACGCTATCGTGCGGTGATCGAGCGATTGGGCATCAGAAAGTAGCATCCCGTCTCGCGGTCGTGCCAGGAGACGTAACAGCGGATAGTAGTCAGTCGCACAGGTGAACACTGAGATGCGCTCGTGCTCGAGCGCATCTCTGTGGGCATCTGTGGGGCCTAACCAGAGGAGACCCAGATGGTACACACAGTTGAAATAGAGGTTGCCGGGCGCATCTTGCGACTCGAAACCGGTCGCGTGGCACGACAAGCAGACGGCTCGATATGGGCCTCATATGGCGACACCGTCGTATTGGCCACGGCTGTTGCGTCACAGGTCGCTAAGGTTGGCGTCGATTTTCTTCCTCTCACGGTCGACTATCAGGAAAAATCCTTCGCAGCCGGGAAGATCCCTGGTGGGTACTTCAAACGGGAAGCGCGTCCATCAGAAAAGGCTGTACTGACCAGCCGACAGATCGACAGAGGGCTTCGTCCGCTCTTTCCTGAAGGCTATTACTTCGAGACCCAAGTTATTGCCTCAGTTCTCTCAGCCGATCAGACAGGTTCTTCCGACATCCTTGCCATCATTGCCTCCTCTGCCGCGTTAACCGTCTCGAACATTCCGTTCGACAATCCTATCGCAGGAGTCAGGGTTGGCCGGCTGGATGGCAAGTTCGTGGTGAACCCTGATCTTGAGACGGTGGCGAAGAGTGAGCTACATCTCGTAGTGGCGGGGACGGCTGACGCGGTGATGATGGTCGAAGCAGGGGCGAACGAACTATCCGAAGCCATTATGCTTGAGGCGATCGAGTTGGCCCATGCTGAGATCAAGAAGATTGTGGCCAAGATTCGTGAACTGCAAGCCCTTGCTGGTAAGCCCAAGCGGAAGGTAGCGAAGGAGCAGATCGACTCCGCGCTTGCCGCACAAGTGAAGACGCTGGTGGCGCAGGGTATCCGTGATGCCATCATGATCCCCAACAAAGCGGCCAGGCAGGAACGGCTGGATGAGGTCAAGAACGACGCGGTCCAAAAGCTTAAGAGCGCAGACGATCCGAATCGGGAACGGCACGTCAAGCTGGTGTTCCATGAGTTGGAATATACCGAAGTCCGGAACATGATCCTGGAGAAGGGATCTCGGGCGGATGGACGTGGCCCGGCTGATATCCGTGCGATCACTTGCGAAGTCAGCGCGCTACCACGAACACATGGCTCTGCCATTTTTACCAGGGGTGAGACGCAAAGTTTAGCCGTGGTCACGTTAGGGACCACGGACGACGAGCAGCGGATCGATGCGTTGGAAGGGGAGTACATGAGGACGTTCATGCTCCATTACAATTTTCCACCGTTCAGTGTCGGTGAAGCACGGCCGCTTCGCTCGCCAGGACGTCGGGAAGTGGGTCATGGTGCATTAGCAGAACGGGCGTTGGCCCCGGTGATTCCAAGCAAGGAAGCGTTTCCCTACACGCTTCGTATCGTGTCGGACATTCTTGAATCCAATGGGTCGTCTTCAATGGCGACCGTCTGTGGTGGCAGTCTTGCGTTGATGGATGCTGGCGTGCCGGTCAGTAAAGCCGTGGCTGGGATCGCAATGGGACTGATCAAGGAAGGCGATCGGGTCATGATCCTCTCCGATATTCTCGGGCTGGAGGATCACTTGGGCGACATGGATTTTAAAGTTTGCGGTACGAAGCAAGGCGTGACGGCGTTACAGATGGATATCAAAATCGGCGGTATTACGTCGGCTTTAATGCAAAAAGCCTTGGAGCAGGCGAAAGTCGGTCGGTTGCACATTTTGAGCTGTATGGAGAAGGCGCTCCCGGCGCCAAGGACCAAGCTATCTGCCTATGCGCCACGAATTTTCACCATGAAAGTGAAGCAGGACAAGATCCGTGAAGTTATCGGTCCTGGAGGAAAAACGATTCGCGGTATCATTGCGGATTGTGGAGTCAAGATCAATGTCGACGACAGCGGAACCGTGACGATTGCGTCGGTCGACGGAGCCTCGGCCGAGAAGGCCAAAGAGATGATCAGTCGGATTATCGAAGAGGTTGAGATTGGGAAGATCTACATGGGCACGGTTCGGAAAATCATGGATTTCGGGGCGTTTGTCGAGGTCCTTCCAGGAACTGACGGATTGGTGCATATCTCTCAGCTGGCGCACCATCGAGTTCAAGCGGTGTCCGATGAGGTGAAGGAAGGCGATCAAATCCTGGTGAAAGTCTTAGAGGTGGACCGACAAGGGAAAATCCGCCTCAGCCGCAAGGAAGCCATGCCGGCTCCGACCGGGGGCGCTTCTCCGGCCCCGTCCGCCGGGTAGCTGTCTTGTACCGCAAGCTCGTCCTGGAGAACGGGGTGCGAGTGGTGACCGAACGGATACCGACGCTCAAGTCGGTGACCGTGGGTGTGTGGGTCAACACTGGATCGCGAAACGAACAGCCTTCTCAGGCAGGCTACTCCCACTTCATCGAGCACATGCTCTTCAAAGGAACGCGGAAGCGTTCCTCTGCTGAAATTTCTCGTGAAATAGACGCGCTCGGCGGAGAGATGAACGCCTTCACCTCGCGTGAGACGACAACGTATTACGTGAAGGTGCTGGATCAGCAACTGGAGCGCGCGTTCGAACTCCTCTCGGATCTATTTCACCATTCCCGCTTCGCACCGAAAGAAATCGAAAAAGAGAAACAGGTCGTCCTGGAAGAGATCCGCATGGTTCGAGACGACCCTGAAGATCTCGTGCAAGAGCTTCACATGGGGCAAGTACTCAGGCGTCATCCACTCGGACGGTCTATTCTTGGCCGGGAGAACACGATTAGAGAACTGCGGCGTCAGGACCTGCTGAACTACATAGAGACGCACTACGATCCGGAGCAGACCATCATTGCCATTGCCGGGAACTTCGATCAGGTTTCTCTTGATCCGATGGTCGCGCGATATTTTGGTAAGGGGCGAGCTGCAACCGCGGTTCACACCAATGGGCATCATCCTCCTGAGGTGCATGGCGGTGTCTTGTTGAAGAAAAAACGGTTGGAACAGGTGCATCTCTGTCTCGGGATCAAGGGTGCTGCGGCTGGACATCCGGATCGGTATGCGCTGTATGCGCTCAATAGCGTATTGGGCGGCAGTGTGAGTTCGCGGCTATTCCAGGAGGTCCGAGAGAAGCGGGGACTCGCCTATTCGATTTACTCTTTCTTGTCCGGTTATTCCGATGGCGGCATGACGACTGTGTATGCGGCGACAAGGCCGAAAGAAGTGGATCGGGTCGTGGATCTTGTCTGCCGAGAGATCCGGCGCATCGGCATCAAAGGCGTCGAACGGAAAGAGTTGGAACGGGTGAAAACCCAGATGAAGGGCAGCTTGATGCTAAGCCTGGAGAGTTCGCACAGTCGCATGAACAAATTGGCGAAGGATGAACTCACGCATGGCCGGCATGTGTCGCTGGGAGACATGCTGGCCCATATCGACCATGTGAATGAAGAACAGGTCTTGAGGGTCGGTCGGCAATTTTTTGTGCTGGACTCTCTCGCGATCACAGGGATCGGTCCCCTCGCTCCGCGCAGCCTGCAATCCTACGGATGAGAACGTTCTCATCCGAAACCGAACGCCCGGTAACAATAGATGAAACCATATCGATGAGATCGACGACAGTATGTTGATTTCTCAACATATTACCCATGATATTTTAAAACTGCCTACAGGGCGAACAATTTCTTGACACAGTTTTGTGGTTTCAGTACCATGGGGAAAATTTTGACAATGATTCTTGATCGAGGGGACTGAGCAGGAAGAGGAATCATCGTACAAAGGGATGTGGCCGAAGCATCATCAGTATGGCCGCATGATTCCTGACTCTGTTTTTTCGTATTTGTCGCCCACGAAGTACGCACATCGATTATTGTGGTTGTTAATTTTATGAAGGAGGGACTAGGTATGCCGAAGGCCATACTTATCGCCGCCGTGACAGTATTTTCTCTGTTGAGTTTGCTGACAGCCGAGTTTGCCGTTGCTGATCCTGCTGCGCCTGCGGAGACCGGCCCAACTGGTCCCACCGACAAGATTGCCGGTGGAAAGCCTATGAAGGGCGAGGTCACCAAGACTCTCAAGGGGCGGGTATGGTCGCAATGGGCCGACAATCCGGATGGAGAGTTGCTTTTTGGCATTCAATATTGGAATACCGGTGAGCCTGGTTCAGGAACCCCGAATGGCCGGTCATCTTCCGATCTTGATGTCAAGCCGCCTGATCCATTGCTCACCTGCTGCGGTTGGGGTTTTGTGGGCGGTACCGATAAGAATAATCCGTACTCAGGTTGGTACCATGCCGCTACAACTGTCCGGTTGGCGGTGAAGGATAAAGCGCTCATGGATCAGATCATCAAGGCTTCGCAGGAACTCGTCGCCATGGAAGTGAACTTGGATGGTCGGACGATCACCGGCTTTAAGGTTATTAAGGAATAAACCTTAACGAGAACCAGTTTTCATTCTTTCATGTCCTGTTAAGGAGGACGCGCACATGAAGTTTCATGCAAAAAGTTGGGCTGTTACAGCCGCTCTGACGCTGGTGGTCTCCACGGCCTCTACCGCATTGGCTATCGAATCATTCCAAGAGCGTTTCGAGTGGGGTGATATGAGTAAGCCGACCACTATACAGGGTCGCGTGATCGTGCTTGATCCCTATGATGAGGCGGTCTGGATTAATGTCTCTGTGTTCGGCGGACCTGCCGAGAGCGGTCTCTTCTGGCAAAAAATTCACCCAGGCAAAAATCTAAAGTTCTATGCAGATAAGGGCGCTTGGGAAGAATTGAAGAAGATGGGCCGTCCACATGCAGGACCGGCTGCGGCAAAAGAAGTACCACCTGGCAGTACGACCGACTTGATCGAGTTTATCGCGACAGAGCCAGAGCAGAACCATCGTGTCATTTCCTCGGTCAAGAAGCTTCCCGAAGTGGCCGGCTCCATGGGAAAGCCGCTCAGCATTTCCGGTCTGCGGTTGAAGGAGTGTGCGGGGAAGAGCGAAGTTGAGGCAGGTTGCGCCGCCGCGAAGCAAGGCCTCAATACCTCACCGAAGTCTCCTGATGGGGCCGCTATTCCCATGCAGTATGATGTGTTGCTCCCAGGCGGAGAGCCCATTGCTGGCTTGATTCCCTGGACCGCGAAGTACAACCTTGGGTCCGGTCACTGAGCTGAGGTAGACGCTAACTTCAAAGGCGGCATCTCCGAAAGGGGATGCCGCCTTTTTATTTCTTGCGATCGTCTTGGCTTGGGCCGATCCGGCGCTGGAGGTCTGCGAGGCGATTGAGTGCATCGAGCGGCGTCATGGAAAACAGATCAATCTGTTTCATTTCTTCGATAATGGGATGTGGGTGGGGAAGTGAGTCACGTTGCTGTTCTTGTTTCGACGATTGAACTGTTTCCCTAATAAGAGTATCCGGTTGCTCTAATTGGGCCAAGACTTGCTGAGCCCTGGCAATCACAGTCGGAGGAAGTCCGGCCAGCTTGGCGACATGGATACCATAACTGCGGTCTGCGCCGCCCGGCACAATTTTACGCAAGAACAATACGTCTCCACCCCGCTCCTGGACCGCCACGCAATAGTTTCTGATCCCCTCGCGCAATCCTTCCAGTTGTGTCATCTCGTGATAGTGAGTGGCGAATAAGGTCCTGGCTCCTAAGTGCCGGCGGTCTTGGATATGTTCTGTTATGGCCCAGGCGATACTCAGGCCATCGTAGGTGCTGGTTCCTCTGCCAATTTCATCTAGAAGAATCAGGCTACGGGAAGTCGCGCTATTCAAGATGTGAGCCGATTCGATCATCTCTACCATGAAGGTGCTCTGTCCGGCGGCCAAGTTGTCCGAAGCTCCCACGCGCGTGAAAATCCGATCGACCATCCCGATGCGGGCTTCGGTCGCTGGCACGAAGCTCCCGATCTGCGCCAACAACACGATCAGCGCGACCTGGCGGAGGTAGGTGCTTTTCCCCGCCATGTTGGGTCCGGTGAGAATCACAAGCCGGTTGCCCTCACAGTCGAGAGATGTGTCGTTGGGCACGAAGGTCAGATCACTACTGAGTTGCTCAACGACGGGGTGGCGGCCTTCACGAATGAGGATCGTGCTGCTCTCATCGACAAGGGGTTTAACGTAGCGATGTAATGCTGCAGTTTCGGCCAGACCGGCGAGGACATCGAGTAACGCGACGGTCTGGGACATCGCCTGAAGACGAGGCACCTCGTTTGCCAAGCGCAGGCGCAATTGCTCAAACAGCTCCTGCTCGAGTGCCAGCAGTTTCATTTCAGCACCCGTGACACGCTCTTCTAACTCTTTCAGCTCCGGCGTCATGAATCGTTCGGCATTGACCAGCGTCTGCTTACGAATGTAATCGGGAGGGATGCGTGACAAATGTGTCTTGGTGATTTCGATGTAGTAGCCGAATACCTGATTGTAGCGAACCTTCAACGAGTCGATCCCTGTTCGCTCACGCTCTTTCGCTTCCAACGAAGCGATCCAGCCCTTGCCTTCCGTGCTTGCCTTACGCAATTCATCGACCCCGGCATGGAACCCTTCACGAATGATGCCGCCGTCACGGAGCGACATCGGCGCGTCCCGCTTGATGGCCTGCTCGATGACATCGTGCACGTCACGGCAATCGTCCCATGACTCTCGGGCTCCGGCCAATATTGAGGCGTCAAATGGCTGGAGCTGGGATCGTAACTCCGGGAGGGCGCTCACAGACTGTTTCAATGCGAGCAGTTCTCGAGGTCCTGCGACGCCGAGCGTCACGCGGCTGGCCAGACGAGCGATATCTTGCACATCTCGGAGTGCGGTCCTGAGCGACACCCGTTGTTGAACTCGGTCTTTGAATTCGCCGACTGCGTCGAGACGAGCGTGAATGGCGCTATGGTCGAGAAGCGGTCTGACGAGCCACTCGCGTAATAAACGACTCCCCATAGCCGTCTCGGTACGGTCCAATACCGATAAGACTGTGTGCTGATCTTGCCGTAATCGGTGCTCACCGGCATCTAATGGCTGCACGAGTTCGAGATTGCGGATCGTGGCGCTATCCAAATGCATCGCGTCCCTACTCCAGCGAGTGTAGAGCCGACGGACGTGTGCGAGAGAGGCGGTTGGCTGGGTCTCACGAACATATCGCAAGATCGCTCCGGCGGCCCCGATTCCAGCTGTCAGTCCGCGACAGCCGAATCCATCGAGCGAGTGCACCGAGAACTGCGCTTGGAGCTCCTGCGTGGCATCGTGAGAATTGAAGGAGGCCAAGGGTCGTGCGCAGAGGCGCGCACCATGGAGGCGAGTCAGGCACGATTCGGCCCTTGCATGGGAATCGGGATGAAGTACTTCTCGTGGTTCTAGCCGAGCCAGTTCGTCCATGAGCTGGATTTCCGCCTGTGCCCCTTGGAACTCTGTCATCCAAAACTCTCCGGTAGAGACGTCCAGACAGGCTAGTCCAATGGTGGATTGCCCCTTGGTCGATGAGGCCATGGCGTCGGAGAAGGCCACAGCCGCGAGGAAATACGACTCTCCTGGTGAAAGGAACTCAGTATCGATCAGCGTTCCAGGCGTATACACACGAACGACTTCACGGCGCACAAGGCCCTTTGAGAGTTTCGGGTCTTCTACTTGTTCACAGAGCGCAACGGTCCGCTCAGCTTTGAGAAGCTTCGCGATATACCCTTGCGCGGCATGGTAGGGCACTCCGCAGAGCGGAACTGGATTGGCGCTTGATTTGTCGCGAGAGGTGAGGGCAATGGAGAGCAGTTTTGAGGCGATCTGCGCATCCTCGTAAAACATTTCGTAGAAGTCACCGACGCGGAATAACAGAATAGCCTCTGGATAACCGCGCTTGATCTCGCGGTATTGCCGCATCAAGGGTGAGGAGTCCGTGTCACTCATCACGTCTGTCTCGATGTGTTTCGCCCGTTGAAGTGGGAGATACACGACCGGTGGCTGTATCGAGCAAGAGGCGGAGCCGTTCTAAGTCCCCCTCGGCTTCTTGCAACGCTTTAATTTTTCGGCGAAGCTCGATACGGCTCCGTACCCAGGGGGGAAAGAGCAGTATGCCTGAGACCAGGAGTCCCACGGCGAATCCCGCGAGGATTGGCTTATAGATCGGCGTCGAGGCTTCAAAGAGTCCGAAGAAGTATCGGAGCGTGACTTCCTGTTCCTGGTTCTGAAGGAAAAAAGCCAGGGAGAGAAGTAGTAACACTCCGACTAGAATCAGCCTAATCATGACTTCGTCGGGGTCTCCTTGTTCAAGGCCAGGTGCGATAACGCTCGACGCATTCTCCTGGTCTGGCTGAACTCTATACGGGCCAAGGCAAGGGCTTCATTGGATTTCGGCCCCGTCGCGAGCAATTGAATCGTTCGGCCTTGTGCAGCGTGATGTTTCAGCGTAATCTCGATCCGGTCCAGCGGGAGTGCGGCAAGGCCCTTATCGGCCCATTCTATTGCTGTCACGGTCTGGCCTGAGAAATATTCGATCAGTCCTGTCGATTCAAGTTCGTGGGCGGTGCGAATACGATACAGATCCACATGGACAAGCGGTAGGCGCCCCTGGTCGTATTCGTGAATCACGACGAATGTGGGACTGGTGACTGCCATCGGTGATGCGCCAAGGCCCTGCGCGATGCCGCGAACGAGCGCGGTTTTGCCTGCTCCGAGCGGTCCGTAGAGCGCGATCGTTTCGCCCCCGCTAAGAATGCGGCCGATCGCTCGGCCTAATAGATCGGTGTGCCGGTGCGATGTGGACAGCAATGTCCATGGCAGGCTCGACGTGGCGCGCCGTCGAGCGACAGGCTGTTTCGCCTTGGCAGGCCGGTTGACGTTAGGTTGTGTTTGTCCGCTGGAGCGCATAAGGAATCTGAGCGATGAGATCACCGGCAAGCATCCCAGCCTGCCCGAGCTGTTGAGCGGCCAAGTCTCCGGCCAATCCATGAAAATAGGTGGCGGCACATGCTGCGTCCCATGCCGGGACCCGTTGTGCCAGTAAGCCGACAATCATGCCAGTCAAGACATCGCCGGTTCCTGCCGTGGCCATGCCGGGATTGCCTGTTGGGCAAATGGCGACAAGTCCGTCAGGGCGGGCGATGACGGTCCGTGCGCCTTTCAAGACGACGAAGACGCCGCGTTCGCGGGCAAACCGCCTGGCCGTACCGATCCTGTCCGCATTAACCGTCTGCGTCGTGGCATTGATTTCGAGCCGGGCCATCTCACCAGGGTGCGGGGTGAGAATAGGCGGAGTTTTACATTCAGTCAGCAATGAGGCCCGGCCGGCCAGAGCATTGAGCGCATCGGCATCGAGAACCGATGGGCGATCGAGATGCTTCATCAATGACTGAACGAGTTCAACGGTCTCAGGATGGGTTGAAAGCCCGGGGCCGAGGGCGATTGCTGTGCGTGCCTGGATAAAAGTTACGGCACGATCGAGTCCAGAGCGAGCGAGTGTCCGTGCTTTCGTTTCCGGGAGAGGCATGGTCATCGCCTCCAGTAGCTTGGCCTCCAGCACATCATTGACGCTACTTGGGGTGGCGACAGTCACCAGGCCGGCTCCAATGCGGAGGGCCGCACGGGCTGCCAACGTCGCAGCGCCTGTTTTCCCCACGGATCCTGCGATAATCCCTGCATGGCCAAACGTGCCTTTATGGGAGGAGGGTGCGCGGATCGGGAGAGGCTTAAACGCATCGTCCCTGGTTAAGAGCAAGGTCTTGCTCTCAATGGCATCCACATAGGCATGTGGAATACCGATATCCACGACGCGGATTGTCCCGGCATGGTCGATCCCCTCATTGACATAGAGGCCGAGTTTGGGGAGGCCACAGGCGATCGTCAATGTAGCGCGGATCGCATGCCCTAGAATGGCGCCAGTATCGGCATGGAGACCGGATGGAATATCGATTGCGATGACAGGCTTTCCTGTACTGTTGATGAGTTCGATGGCCTCACGGTAGATTCCAGTGACTGCGGAAGACAGCCCAGTGCCCAGGAGGGCATCGATGAGAATATCGCTGGAGATGATCAGTGGGCGGGCCTGTTCTGCAGATACGAATCGAACGACTGTTGTTCGTCCCGTGACTCGAATGAGCCGGCGATACATGGTTGTGGCATCGCGGCTCAGGTCGGTGATCGGCGAGAGGAGCGCCACGCGAATCCGCGCACGTCGGCGGTGCAGCAGCCGAGCCACAACCAGTCCATCTCCTCCGTTGTTCCCTTTCCCGCAGAGGATCGTAATGGTCTTGCCTCGTGCCGGCCCATAGCGCTCCTCCAGATGTCTGACCACTCCTTCGCCGGCCCGTTCCATCAAAACGGTGCTGGGGACATGCGCTTCGGTGATCGTACGGCGATCGAGCGCCTGCATCTCGGCTCCTGTCACAATCTTCATCGATGGCCTTGTGCACGTGGTCGATACCGCATGATGAATTGAGCGCGGGAAGGGGAAATAACAGTCTGTTGCCCGCGGTGGAATGTCATGACAAAGACGAATCGCGTTGTGTATGAAGAAACACCGAGCGCCGCATCGTGGCGATCGTTCAACTCAGCAACGCTTTCATCTCTCTCACGGCCTGGTCGAGTCCTACCAGAACCGCTCGAGCAATGATGCTGTGGCCGATATTGTATTCGACGATTTCAGAAATATGAGTCAGCCGTGTCACATTGCGATAGTCCAATCCGTGCCCGGCATTGACGCCCATGCCGAGTTTGTAGGAGAGCTTCGCAGCCTGCGTAATCGCTTCGACCTCGGCGTCGGCTTCTTTCGAGCGGGTGGCGTTTGCATAGCGGCCCGTATGAAGCTCAACGAAATCGGCAGAGATTCTATGCGCGGCTTTGACCTGGGCCAAATCCGGTTCGATGAAGAGGCTGACAGGAATGTCGGCCTCGTGGAGGAGGGTCACGATCTGCTGGATACGATCTTTATGGCCAGCCACATCTAGCCCGCCTTCGGTTGTGAGCTCTTGACGCTTTTCCGGGACGAGCGTGACCATATCGGGTTTGATGATCAAGGCAATTTTGGCCATCGTTTCATCGGCGGCCATCTCCAGATCGAGCTTGGTTCGGATGAGGTCCCGCAAGAGGCGAAGATCGCGGTCCTGAATATGGCGCCGGTCTTCCCTGAGATGGACAACGATACCGTCGGCCCCTGCCAATTCTACTAATACGGCAGCGGCAAGGGGGTCAGGATCGGCTCCACCACGGGCCTGCCGTAGCGTGGCGACATGGTCGATGTTCACCCCAAGTCGTGGCACAGACCCTCCACTCTGCCATGGGAAGCAAGAAAAAGCTGAGTTGATGATGAGAACGAAAGGCGTTGCAGTTGTAACAGAAATGAGCGGATTGGGGCAAGGACAGTAGGTTGAATGGGCGATGGTTGTCTTGCTCCATCCAAAGACTCGTGATACCGAACCCCACAGAATCACGACATAATTTGACTCGCTATGCTTTGCACAATTAGAATAGGCCCCCAATACGAGGATGGACGGGGGATCTCATGGGACTAGGCGACGGATTCTATCGGCTCAAGCGGTTACCGCCATATGTGTTTGCTCAAGTGCAAAGTCTCAAGCTTGAGGCTCGTCAAAAAGGCGAAGACATTATCGATTTCGGAATGGGTAATCCGGACCAACCGACGCCAAGCCATATCGTCGAGAAGATGATCGAGGCGGCCCGGAAGGGAAAAAATCACCGCTACTCGGCCTCGCGTGGAATTACGAAACTGCGACATGCGATCACGGGCTGGTACAAGCGAAATTACAATGTCGAGTTGGATCCTGAGACCGAGACCATCGTCACCATCGGCTCCAAGGAAGGGTTGGCGCATCTGGCTCTAGCCTTGATCGGTCCCGGTGACGTCGTACTGACGCCAACGCCAACCTATCCTATCCATATGTACAGTTTCATCATTGCCGGAGGAGAGGTCAGAGGGATTGAGCTTCGGCCTGATAGCGACTTTTTCGACGACTTGCAGCGGGTCTATCGCCAGACGTTCCCGAGACCGAAGATCTTGGTCATCAATTTTCCGCATAATCCGACCACCGCCGTGGCGGACATCGGGTTTTTTAAAAAGATCGTCGCTTTTGCCAAAGAACATAACGTGATTGTCATTCACGACCTGGCTTATGCCGACTTGGTGTTTGACGGATACAAGGCACCGAGTTTCCTGCAGGTTCCCGGTGCGAAGGATGTCGGCGTCGAGTTCTATACCCTCTCCAAGGCCTACAATATGCCCGGGTGGCGAGTGGGTTTTTGTTGCGGCAATCGAGAGGTTGTCGGAGCCTTGGCCAAGATCAAGAGTTACCTGGATTACGGCATTTTCCAACCCTTGCAAATCGCCAGCGTCATCGCTCTGAATGGACCGCAAGATTGTGTAAAAGAAACGGTTCTGCGCTACCAGAAGCGTCGTGATGTGCTGGTGAGTGGACTCAATCGCATCGGGTGGCAGGTGACCAAGCCGGTGGCGACCATGTTCGTCTGGGCTAGGATTCCGCTGCCTTATCGATCTATGGGGTCGTTGGAGTTTTCGAAGCTCTTACTTCGTGACGCGAAAGTGGCCGTATCTCCTGGAATTGGCTTCGGTGAAGGCGGAGACGAATATGTGAGGTTTGGCCTTGTCGAAAACGAGCATCGCACAAGGCAAGCCGTGCGAGGCATCCGCAAAGCCTTAAAACTTGAAGGGCCGGAAACATGATTTCGCGCGTGGGCGTCGGCATCGGCCCTACCCTCCGGTCTTCTTACCTCCGATGCGAAACAGATTCTCACCGATCCGTCGATCGATATCGTTGTGGAGCTGATTGGAGGCTCCGATGTTGCCAAGCGCATCATTTTGGAGGCCATCGCGGCGGGCAAACAGGTCGTCACTGCCAACAAGGCTCTGCTGGCGTTACATGGAGAAGAAATATTTGCCGCCGCGTCCCGTGCTGGTGTCGACCTCGGTTTCGAAGCGAGCGTAGGTGGAGGGATTCCGGTCATTCAGGCGTTGCGGGAAGGGTTGGCGGCCAACACCATTCAATCTGTTTATGGGATCATCAACGGGACAGCCAATTACATTCTCTCTCGCATGACTCGTGAAGGGCAGAGTTTTGAGACGGTACTGGATGAAGCGAAGCAGGCCGGTTATGCCGAGGCCGATCCGACCTTCGATGTGGCCGGCATCGATTCGGCGCACAAGCTGGCGATCCTGGTATCGCTGGCCTATGGAACACCGGTCAATATGAAGGATGTGTATACCGAGGGGATCACCCACATTACTCCGCTCGATATTGCGTACGCCAAAGAGTTCGGTTGTACGATCAAGCTGTTGGGGATTGCCAAGCTGATTGGCGGCGAAGTCGAAGCTCGAGTGCATCCCACGATGCTTCCGTCCTCGTCTCCGATCGCCCAAGTTGAAGGCGTGTACAACGCGATCCAATTTATCGGCGATGCCGTCGGCGATGTGGTGTTCTATGGCCGTGGTGCTGGGTCCATGCCGACCGGCAGTGCGGTGGTCGGCGACCTTATCGCCATCGCGCGGAATCTGTTGAAGGGAGCGGTTGGGCGGGTCCCGACTGTTTCGTTCCAACAAGACCAGCGTCGCCCGCTTCGCATGCGGTCGATGGAAGAAATCAGCTCGCTCTATTACCTCCGATTTATGGTGCTGGACCGCCCCGGTGTCTTGTCGCATATCGCAGGAGAGTTGGGGCGGTGTGGGATCAGTATCTCGTCCGTCCTGCAACAGGGACGACGTGAAGGGCAGACGGTTCCAGTCGTGATCAAGACCCATATGGCTACAGAACGCGATGTTCAAACGGCGTTGCGAGCCATCAATCAGATGGCCTTTATTTCCGAGCCGACGACGTTGATTCGTGTCGAGGGCAAGGACGAGTAATGCGATGATTCGCTGGCGCGGTGCGATAGAAGAATATCGCAAGTTTCTCCCGGTGACCGATGATACCCCTGTGGTGACGCTCGGAGAAGGCAACACGCCGCTCATCAGGGCGAAGCGGCTGGCCAAGCAGATCGCTCCCGGCATCGATCTCTATCTCAAATGTGAAGGCATGAATCCAACCGGGTCCTTTAAGGATCGCGGCATGACGATGGCCATTTCAAAGGCCGTCGAGTCCGGCGCCAAGGCGGTGATTTGCGCTTCCACGGGGAATACCTCCGCCTCTGCCGCAGCCTATGGGGCGCGAGCGGGGCTGGCGGTCTATGTGTTGATCCCTGCCGGGAAGATTGCAATGGGGAAACTGTCTCAAGCCATGATGCATCAAGCCACGGTCATCCAAATCGAAGGAAATTTTGACCAGGCCTTGGCCATCGTCAAAGAGTTGTCGGCAACCTATCGCATTGAGCTGGTCAACTCGATCAATCCTTACCGGATCGAGGGACAGAAAACCGCCGCAATGGAAGTTTGCGATCAGCTCGGCGATGCTCCGACGGTGCATGTGTTGCCGGTGGGGAATGCCGGCAACATTACTGCCTATTGGAAGGGATACAAGGAATATCGTGCGGCGAATCAATCCACGCGGCTGCCTCGTATGATCGGATTTCAGGCGGCCGGCGCCGCCCCCATTGTGCTTGGCCACATCGTGGAAAACCCGCAGACGGTAGCCACGGCAATTCGGATCGGCAATCCTGCCAGCTGGGAAGCAGCTGTGAGTGCCGTGAAGGAATCTATGGGCGGGATCGACTCGGTAACGGACGAGGAGATTCTCCAGGCCTATAGGACGGTGGCGGCGACCGAAGGAGTGTTCTGTGAGCCAGCGTCCGCCGCATCGGTGGCCGGTGTGATGAAGTTGAGCAAGCAAGGTGGATTGCGTGAAGGCGAGGTTGTGGTTTGTACCTTGACCGGCCATGGATTGAAAGATGCCGATACGGCTATCAATGTATCGGCCCAGCCCAAAACCGTTAGAGCGACGCGGGAGGATGTCGCTCGTCTGTTAAGGATGTAGACCATATGAGCACAGGGCTTCTATGAAACATGTGATTCTCCATGCCGAGGGGATGGTAGACCATTCTCGGAATGAATTGGGCGGACAGACTCCCCTTCAAGTGGCTTCGACCCCTCACCTGGACCGCCTCGCACAAGCCGGGGAGTTTGGGCTCTTGGCTACGGTACCTGAGAATGTGCGACAGGGAAACGGTCTGATTGGAACCGCTCTTCTCGGATACGATCCGAAGAAATACTATCAGGGGCCAGGTCCGCTGGAGGCGGCCAGTCTGGGAGTCGCTATCGGTGAACATGATGTGGTGTATCGCTGTACGATGGTGACGTTGCAGGCAGACGCGCAGTATACGCGTAAAGGCGGATTGAACGAGATCAAGAAGCTCGGACCGCATGTCGTGATGGATGACGCGACTGCCGGTCTGATTTCGACAGAAGAGGCCCGCGAGTTGATCGAGGCGATCAATGAACAGCTCGGCTCTGAGATGATTCAATTTTATCCGGGGTTGGGCCATCGCCATCTCATGGTGTGGGTCAACGGGAAGTCGAAAGCGGTCTGTACCGATCCACAGGTATTGATTGGCCGACCGATTGCCGATGCCTTACCGACGGGAGATGGATCCGACATTCTTGGGAAACTTATGGATGCCTCATTTCAGATCTTGCGCGACCACCCTCTCAACGATGAACGTCTGGATGCGAAGCAGAAGCCGGCCAATTGTCTCTGGCTTTGGGGCCAAGGCAAGGCCGTTCTCTGGCCAAGTCTTGCTGAACGATTGAAGATGTCCGGCGTTGTGGTTTCCCAGAGCGATGTCCATCGCGGACTCGGGATCATGGCCGGCCTCGAAGCTGTGGACGGCGCGAGATTGGCCGGCGTGGGGCTTCGAACTCAAGCGGCCATTGCGTTGGAGGAGTTGAGGCAAAAGGATTTCGCCTATGTGCATGTCGAGTTGCCGGACGAGGTTGTCTATGGAGTAGATGTTGCCGCGAAGGTGAAGGGGATCGAAGCGATCGATCAGGAACTGGTGGGGCCGTTGCTCGAAGGACTAGCCAAATTAGGCCCTCACCGTATCGCAGCCGTGTGCGATTCAGGCAACGTCCACCATGGGCAAGCAGGAGAGGGTCCAGGGTTCTTTGCCTATCACGATAGTACAGGAGGCACCTCCGCCGAGAACAAACGGAGATTTATCGAGATCGACGCTCGATCCTCGGTTGTGCCTCCCCGCGATGCAACCAAGTTTGTTGTGCGGCTCTTTGCTAAAGGATCCTGAGGGGCGTGGCACTGATCGTTCAGAAATACGGGGGGACATCGGTGGGTACGATCGAACGGATCCACCGTGTGGCTGACCGCGTCGAGAGGGCTCACAAGGACGGTGATCGCGTCGTGGTCGTGCTGTCCGCGATGAGCGGAGAGACGGACCGGCTGCTTCGGCTGGCGCACGAAGTTGCGTCGATGCCGGACGATCGCGAACTCGACATGTTGCTGTCGACCGGAGAGCGGGTGACCATTGCGTTGCTGGCGATGGCCTTGCGGGCCAGGGGGCTCGATGCCCAATCTTTTACGGGACGTCAAGTCGGCATCATGACCGACAGCGCCCATACGAAAGCGCGTATCACACGGGTGAGCGCCGATCGAATCCGCGAGGCTCTGCTCAAGGGGGTGATTCCCGTGGTTGCGGGTTTTCAGGGGATCAACGAGCAGTCGGATGTCACAACGCTGGGGCGCGGAGGGTCTGATCTCACAGCCGTCGCATTGGCGGCGGCGCTGAAGGCCGATCGGTGCATCATTTTTACCGATGTCGATGGCGTCTATACCTCGGACCCCAACATCGTTCCAGCGGCTCGACGAATCGACAAGATTGCCTACGAGGAAATGCTGGAAATGGCCAGTCTGGGCGCCAAAGTACTCCAGAGCCGCTCCGTCGAATTTGCCGCGAAGTTCAACGTGCCGGTAGAAGTGAACTCCAGTTTCAAAGAAGGGAAGGGGACGCTCGTGACACGTGAAGACGAGGATATGGAAGCGGTTGCAGTTTCAGGAGTCACCGGCGATCGGAATCAGGCGAAGATTACGATTGTGGGTGTGCCGGACAAACCGGGTATTGCATCCAAACTCTTTGGGCCGGTGGCCAAGGCCAACATCAACGTGGATATGATCATCCAGAATATGAGCCAGTCGGGCATGACGGATATTTCCTTCACGATTCCACGGGCGGACATCAAGAAAGCGCTGCCGCTGATTCAGGATGTAGCGAAAGGCATCGATGCCAAATCTGTCGCGGTGACCGAGGCGATCGCGAAGGTGTCGCTGGTCGGTGTCGGGATGCGTTCTCATTCAGGGGTCGCAGCCAAGATGTTTGAAATCCTCTCGCAGGAAGGCGTGAACATTCTCATGATCAGCACGTCGGAGATCAAGATTTCCTGTGTCATCGATGAAAAGTATGTCGAGCTCGCGATGCGCTCGCTTCATTCCGCGTTTGGGCTGGATCAGTCGCTGTGAGGGAATCGAAACTTGATGTCGCAGATTTCGGCGAGGTGAGTCTCGACAGGCCTGTCCCGCTCCTGGTATCGTTCCCCCTATGACTCGAAAATCTTCACCATCACGATCCTCGCCACGCAAGCCGGGCGGCCGATCGGCGTCGTCCGACACATCTCTGTCTGCCGTCAAGCCGGCTACGCTGGAAATTTACGATACGACATTGCGGGATGGGGCTCAGGCTGAAGACGTCAGTTTCTCAGCCGAAGACAAGGTTCGGGTCGCCCAACAGTTGGATGGGCTGGGTGTGCAGTTCATTGAAGGCGGGTGGCCGGGGGCAAACCCTAAAGACATCGAGTTCTTTCGAATGATCAAAACCGTTCCGTTGCAAACGGCGACAGTCGTGGCATTCGGGGCGACGAGAAAATCGAGTAATGCGGTACAGAAGGATTTGAATATCCGGGCATTGCTGGAGGCAGAGACCGCGATCATCACACTGTTTGGAAAAACCTGGTCGCTGCACGTCACCGATGCGCTCGGCATTTCCCTGGCGAAGAATCTGGAGATCATCGGCGATTCCGTGGCCCATCTCCGCTCGAAAGGCCGGAGGGTGTTCTACGATGCGGAACATTTTTTTGACGGGTATAAGGCGAATCCGGACTACGCATTGGAAACGATTCGTCAGGCCGTCGCAGCAGGAGCCGAGCGGGTGATTCTCTGCGACACTAACGGCGGAACGATGCCCTGGGAGATCAAAGAAATTTGCCAAGTGGTGCGGCGGGAATGTCCTGTGCCCTTGGGCATCCATGCCCACAACGATTGCGAAATGGCTGTCGCAAACTCACTGGTGGCGATCGAAACCGGTGTGGTGCAAGTGCAGGGGACCATTAACGGTATCGGCGAACGGTGCGGCAATGCCAATCTCTGTTCGATTATCCCCAATCTTGAACTGAAGATGAAACGTCCGGTGTTGAGAGACCGTTTGAACCAACTCAAACAGGTTTCTGGGTTCGTCACCGAGATCGCCAACCTCATGCCCAATACGCATCAGCCCTATGTGGGAGATTCGGCATTTGCGCATAAGGGTGGGGTTCATATCCACGCGGTGCTGAAGAATCCCGTGACGTACGAACATGTGATTCCGGTGTTAGTCGGGAATCGCCAGCGTATGTTGGTCTCGGATGCTGCTGGCCGGAGTGGATTGCTGGAGAAAGTCGAAGCCTACGGAATCAAATTGGACAAGGGCGATGCCAAGGTGCGGGAATTGATCGATACTCTGAAGGAGCGTGAAAATGAAGGGTATCAATTTGAAGCGGCGGAAGGCTCCTTCGAATTGTTGATGCGAAAAGCCATGGGGACGCACAGACCGTCCTTTCAGCTCCTTGGGTTTCGGGTCATTGTCGAGAAAAAGCAGGACCATGGTCCTTCGTCGTCTGAAGCCACGGTGATGGTGAAGGTCGGTCACGTGATAGAACATGCGGCAGCGGTCGGCGCCGGCCCGGTCAATGCGCTCGACCACGCGTTACGAAAGGCATTGGAAAAATTTTACCCGCAACTCAGAGAAGTCAAATTGCTCGACTACAAAGTGCGAGTGTTGTCGGCGAATCGTGGGACGGAGTCCAAAGTCCGTGTACTGATCGAATCAGGCGACCACAAGGACAAATGGGGCACCGTCGGCGTGTCTGAGAACATCATGGAAGCGAGCTGGCAAGCGCTGGCAGACAGCATCGAGTACAAGTTGCTAGCCAAGAACGAATGAGTCGGATGTCCAATTCGGCATCTTTCTGCTTGACAGGCCTTATAACCTCACGTAACTTATAGCGAAACTGCTGATCGTTTGTAGAGAGACCACGTTCGATCATTCAAGAAGTGAGTGGAGGCGTCGGAGGGGAACGCATGCGAAAGGCAGATATCGCAAACGAAATCTACAAGCAGGTCGGTATTTCAAAAAATGAAGCGGCTGACATTGTCGAACTCGTGCTGAATATGTTGAAAGAAGTGCTGCACAAGGGGGAGTCAGTCAAGATTGCTGGATTCGGAAACTTTGTGGTACGCAGCAAGGGGGCACGGAAAGGCCGGAATCCTCGAACCGGCGAAGAAATCGGTATCACGCCTCGCCGTGTGGTGACCTTTCGTCCCAGTCAAGTGTTTAAGAAATACGTCAATTCATAGCCTCGTCAATCACCGTAACTCATCCCACCACGAGGACCGGTCATGGGGAACGAGCCCAGGCTGGGCAGCAAGGTTTTTTATAAAATTGGCGAAGTCAGCCAGATTACTGAATTGCCGGCTTACGTGCTGCGATTCTGGGAGTCGGAGTTCCCATTTCTCAAGCCAAAGAAAAGTCGTGGGAATCAACGGCTCTATGTCAGGCGAGAAGTCGAAACAGTGCTGGAGATCAAGCGGATGCTCTACGAAGAAGGGCATACGCTCGCAGGTGTGAAGCGATACTGGGCTAGGCGAGGCCGGGTGGCAAGCCAGCGGGTACGGCCCAAAGAACTTGCGCAGAAACTGCGGGGGAATCTTCAAGCAATTCTCAAAATCATGGAGTCGTATTCCGACTGACGTGGGTCCGTTCTGTCCCTTTCGAGCCGGTTGCATTCCAGTTGTCTTCAGGGAGACAATGTGGGCCTGGTGGAATTGAAGAGAGCCTGTCGGGGCGTGGCGCAGCCCGGTAGCGTACTCGCTTGGGGTGCGAGTGGTCGGCCGTTCAAATCGGCTCGCCCCGACCAAAATAGATAGTGCTGAGCGATGAGTGTTGAGGGCTGAGACGCAAAAGGACGTCGGGGACTCGGTCCTCAGGACTCAGCGTTGAAACAGAGAGCTGCCGCCGGCAGCTCTTTTTGTTCCTAAAGAACCCATGCGCATTCTAGTGACCAACGATGATGGGATTCACTCGCCTGGGTTGACGGTGCTCGCCAAAGCCCTATCCAAATTAGGCGAGGTATGGGTCGTCGCGCCGGATCGTGAACGGACTGCCGCGGCGCATGCGGTGACTCTCCATAAACCGCTACGAGTGCAACAGCTTGGGACAAGAATCTACGCTGTCAGCGGGACGCCGGTCGATTGTGTGAATCTGGCCGTATTGAAACTTTTGCCCGCTCCGCCCGATCTTCTCCTGTCAGGAATCAATAGAGGCGTGAACCTTGGCGACGATGTGTTGTATTCCGGGACAGTCTCGGCAGCCATGGAAGGAACAATTCTCGGTGTCCCTTCGATGGCCGTGTCACAGGAGGGACAGAGCCAGTTTCATTTCGACGCCGGTGCTCGGTACGCCGTTCGCATCGCTCGTTTGATTCTGAAGGAGGGTCTGCCGGATGAAACGCTCGTGAATCTCAATATTCCGAATCGGCCATTCGGGTCGATCACAGGAGTGCGAGTGACCTGTCTCAGCCGCAGGCGTTTTGACAATCCGATCATTGAAAAGATGGACCCACATGGCCGGACCTACTATTGGATTGCCGGAACCCGTGTGTCGTGGAGCCGAAGCAAGGATGCCGACCATGAAGCGATTGAGCAAGGGGCGGTTTCGCTTACCCCCATTCATCTCGATACGACGAATCACGGTGTGTTGGATCGATTCAGGAAATGGGAAACGGTACGCCGACCGCAGGCGCGTCTGATAACTGGATCGTCGAAGTTGAAAGGCAAGCAGAGGAACTAGAGGCTGTGGGAAATCTGATCGAAGCGATCATTACAGAGCTTAGCCGGTTTGTTGTGTCAACGATCTCGACATTCGGCTACACCGGTATTTTTCTCACCATGGCTATTGAGAGCGCCTGCATTCCCTTGCCCAGCGAAATCATCATGCCTTTTGCCGGATATCTCGTGGCGACGGGACAGTTCACCATGCTTGGCGTGACATTGGCCGGCGCTATTGGGAATGTCGCAGGGTCAGTTGTGGCCTACTACGCCGGCGTGTGGGGTGGTCGGCCTTTCGTGGAGCGATACGGGCCCTATGTATTGGTGTCGCGAAAAGACATCGAGATGGCAGATCGATGGTTCGCAAAATATGGTGATGCAGCCGTGTTTTTCAGTCGCATGCTTCCGGTCGTCCGGACCTTCATCTCGTTGCCGGCCGGCATTGCCAGAGTGAATATTTATCGGTTCATGCTCTACACATTTCTCGGTGCATTGCCCTGGTGTTATCTTTTGGCCTACATCGGCGTGAAAATGGGAGAGCAGTGGGAGCACCTGAGAGATTATTTTCACCAGTTCGACATCGTCATCGGCGCCTGTGTGGCACTCGCCGTGGGCTATTTTCTCTGGTCCCATTGGCCAAAACGCCGTGTCACTCCGGAGTTGTAACCAGCCATGCTCTCCATCTACAACACGCTCACAGGCAAAAAGGAGCCGTTCCAGTCGCTCCAGCCGAAGACCGTACGGATGTATGTCTGCGGCGTGACCGTCTACGACTACTGTCATATCGGTCATGCGCGCAGCGCGCTCGTATTCGACGTGATCCGGCGGTATCTCGAATTCAGCGGCTACCAGGTTGAATTCGTCAAGAACTTCACCGACGTGGATGACAAGATTATCAAGCGGGCGAATGAACGAGGCGTATCCTGCGATGCCATCACAGCTGAGTTCATCAAGGCCTACTCTCAGGACATGGGGAAACTTGGGATCAGGCGAGCAACGAACGAGCCGAAAGCGACGGAACATATGGCCGAGATCATTGAGCTGGCCGCTAGGCTAATTCAGAAAGGCCTCGCCTATGAAGTAGCCGGGGATGTCTATTTCCAAGTTGAAAAATATCAGCCCTATGGGCGCCTCTCGAAACGTAAGCTTGAAGATTTGCAAGCCGGCGCGCGTGTGGAGGTGAATGAACGAAAACGCCATCCGATGGATTTCGCGCTTTGGAAGAGCAGCAAACCTGGCGAGCCGTCATGGGAGAGCCCGTGGGGAGCCGGGCGTCCCGGTTGGCACATTGAATGCTCGGCGATGTCCATGAAACACCTCGGCGAAACATTCGACATTCATGGCGGAGGGATGGACCTGATCTTTCCGCATCATGAAAATGAAATTGCACAGTCATGTGGAGCGACGGGAAAAGAATTTGCGCGCTATTGGGTCCACAACGGTTTCGTGCAGATCAATCAGGAGAAGATGTCCAAGTCATTGGGGAACTTCTTCACGATCAACACATCAGTGGCCATTGCTGAGCTTCAGCGAATGAAAAGCGACGTCAATAAATTACTGGGCCTAGGCCTCTCGACGGAGGCGCGAAAGATTGCTAGAGAAGAATTTCGATCGCTCGGCAATAACCTGGGATTGCTTCAGTTAGATAAGTGGCAGTTCGTAGGAGGCATAGTTGTGACGCCAGGTGCCGCGTCCCTCAAGCTGACGACCTTTGCCCCGACCGTCACGGTTGGTCCGGTATCACCCAAGATTGAACTCTCGGAAGACCAGATTGAGCAGCAGATCGCGGAGCGACTTGATGCAAAAAAGAAGAAGGACTTTGCAAGGGCCGATGAGATCAGGAAATCTCTCGCGTCCCACGGCATCGTCATCGAGGACAAGCCCGATGGCACCAGCCGGTGGAAGCGATAGTCCTCCTGAACTGATTTATGGTCTGCATGCTGTGCGCGAAGCCTTGCGCGCTGGTACTCGTCCGCTCCAACGCCTGCTCGTGCTGCGAACCGATCGGCAATTCCACGACCTTGTCCAACTGGCGAAGGCGCAGGGAGTTCCAGTTCATATCGAACCTCCTTCTGCCTTCGATCGCTTGGCGCCTGGCGGAACCCACCAGGGCGTGATCGCACTCATCGCCGCGAAATCCTACGACTCGATGGAACAGATTCTCGACCGGGCCAAGGCTAGAAGTGAGAAGCCGTTTCTCGTGCTCCTCGATGGGGTCGAAGATCCACATAACTTAGGAGCGGTTTTGCGGACGGCCGAAGCGGCGGGTGTTCATGGGGTGTTTATCCCGGAACGCCGCGCAGTCGGTCTGACATCGGTGGTAGCGAAAGTATCAGCCGGAGCGCTCGATCACATCTCCGTCGGGCGCGTGGGGAACTTGATTCGCCTGATTCAGAATCTCAAAGAAGCAGGCCTGTGGATCTATGGTGTCGATCCACAGGCGGAGAAGCTCCATACTGACATCGACATGACCGGACCGATTGCGCTGGTGCTCGGAGGAGAAGGAGAAGGCCTTCGTCCTGGGGTGCTGAAAGAATGTGACGACCGCATCAGGATCCCGATGCGAGGTCACATTCAATCGTTGAATGTCTCGGCTGCGGCAGCCGTCACGCTGTTCGAAGCAGTGCGTCAGCGCCACAAACCTATCGCGCCCCGATCAACGCCTACCGAATCTTGATTGTCCCGTCTTGGATTGCGGTTTTGAGTAGCTGAGCGGTGTTGGACACACGCATCTTTTTCATCATGTTGGCTCGATGCGCTTCAACGGTCTTGACGCTAATTTTGAGTCGTTGACCGATTTCCTTGTTTTTGAACCCGGCCCAAATCAGTTCAAGAATCTCTTTCTCCCGGCTGGTGAGCGACTCAGGTCGCTTTTTGCGGGGTGGCGGGGCCAGGTTGGCCAGGGAAGGTTTGGCTTTCGTCTTCGACTTCGCGGTCCGTGTCATTATCGTGTTCTCCTTTGACGCATACAGCAGTACGGTATAATAATTCACCCTTATGGAAGAGGCACGCACAAAGCAAGGAAATCCTCAAACCGCCCGATTATAGAGAACTCTCTTGCCAGAAGTAAACTAGAGGAATCTAGGTCTAGCGATACTACCTAGATGTGTTTATTTGGCATACAAAACGAATCTGGTATTCCGAGTCGGCGCTCGCTTCCGAGTTGATTATGTCTGAATGGTCTCTTTATCTTGTGGTGGGTACTCTTGGCGCCCTGATAGGCAGCTTTCTCAACGTCTGCATCTTTAGACTGCCCCGAGGCGAATCGATTGCCTGGCCAGGCTCCCATTGCCCCTCGTGCTCTCACGCAATCGAGTTCTACGATAACATTCCTTTGCTGAGCTATCTGTGGCTTGGTGGACGTTGTCGGGCTTGCCACACTCGGATTTCCATCAGGTATCCCCTCGTCGAAGCGATTAACGCCATCGGCTATCTGACAATCTTGTGGTATTTCGGTCCGACGTGGACGGCAGCCCTCTATGCGCTATTGTTCTCGGCATTGGTTGTGGTGACGGGAACGGATCTGAGCCATAAGATAATCCCCAATGTCATCACCCTGCCAGGAATAGTCATCGGGCTTCTGGGCGCAGTGACCGTGTTGCCGGTGGGCGTGATTAATTCTGTGGTCGGTCTTACCGTGGGAGGCGGACTCCTTTGGCTCCTGGCATGGCTGAGTCCCTATCTGTTCGGTAAGGAAGGAATGGGAGGTGGCGATATCAAATTGCTCGCGATGATCGGTGCGTTTCTCGGTTGGAAGCCGGCGCTCCTCACCATCATGATCGGCTCGCTCACTGGTTCTATCATCGGGATCAGCCTGATTGCGCTGCGCATCACTAAGCGTGATGACTATATTCCCTTTGGCCCCTTTCTGGTGTTGGGAGCGCTCCTCTCCCTCTTTTTCGCTCAACCACTCCTCGATTGGTATCAAGGGTTTCTCGACCCCGGTTACTAACTCACGCTGCTTTCTGTATCTCTTCGGGCAAATCCCTGTATCTATATAATGGAATGTTTCTCTGGTTCCTTTCCCCTTTCTTGCTCAGTCCACGGCTGGTTTCGCTTCCATGTTTCCTCATGACAACGCGAAACCGTATGAACTTGCGAAGTATTCTGCTCCCGCCTCTCACCCAATCATTCAGTCATCTAGCCGTGGACCAGCGTGGGCACGGGTCTTGGAGACCACGTTCATCCTCGTAAGTAGAATTCTTCTTCGAGGGTGGGGTATGCCGAGAGGATCACAACCACAGGAACAAGGCTGGAGCTTGACGGAGCTTCTCGTCGTATTGGCGATCGTCGGTATCATAGCGGCACTGGCCGTGCCGAGTTATCAGACATTGGCTGCAAGGGTGCAGGCAGGCAGCGTTACCGTAGAGATTGCTTCGGAGCTCCGGTTCGCCAGACAACTGGCGATGGCCAGGCGAGAGCGTCTTCGGGTCCTATTCGACCGAGAGGGCCGTACGATCACGCTTCGACGTGCGGATGCCGAGGGCATTCTGCACATCTATCAGTACGCGGACAAGGGAGTAATTGTAGAGGAGCCAAGCGCCGGCCCTGAGCTGTTGTTTCATCCCAGCGGTCGCTCTGTGACCCCGACAACCATTCGCGTCCGCGATAGTCAAGGCCGGGAAACCACGTTCACTGTGAGCATCACTGGAAGAGTGTCCGTCTCATGACGCGGGATCGATTATGTATTACAGAGGGAGGGGCCAGCTTTGCCGAAGTGCTGGTGGCGATGACGCTGACAATGATTGGACTGGTTGGTGCGATGGGGGCGTTCCAGGCGGCCGAACGAAGTCTTCGAATCGGCACGTTGGCGACGCGTGCCCTGGCGATGGCGGAGTCGCGGATCGAAGCGAAACGATCTGTGAGATGGGATCGGCTCTTGCTAGACGACTTGAATCACGATGGCATCCCGGACCTTGTCATGCGTGACGATGGAATAGGTGGCGATGTGCTGGCTGGTGATGGGGTGTACTCCGGTAGTTGGGATCAGGATGGCGTCCAACTGGTCTGGACGGTGACGCCGAGCCGTCCCGACTCGCTGTCGGCCTCAGGGCATGTCTTGCTTGAAGCTCGTTCAGTCTATGCTGCCGATGAGGGTCAGCGTGAAGTACGCATCGGCACCCTAAGAGCCAATCCTGTGTTCGTTGGGAACCGGTAAGGCGCCGCCACTGGGAATAGGGAGGATACGGACGGTGCGGGATACAAGAGGCACGTACCATAGAATAGGGACGGAGGCAGGGACCAGCCTGATCGAACTGATGTTTGCCATGGCGGCTGGGCTGGTTGTCTTGGGCGCCACGCTTCAGGCCCTGTCCTACTTCCAACAACAGTTTATAAGGCAACAACGTGAAGTCGCGCAACAGCAAGATCTTCGAATTGGATTAGAAGTTCTTGAGCAGGAGTTGCGGCTGGCGTGGTTAGGCTCTCTCACTATGGCGGCTTCAGACTCGGTGGGGTTTTCGGCGAATCTGCAAGGCCTCTCGACGACGGTCACGACAGCGGCAGTGGTTGGTCAAACTGCTCTGTCTGTTGAAGATGGGCAAGGATGGGAGGATCGGAAGACCATTGTGGCCTGTTGGGCCGAGCGTTGCGAGACGCTGGCCCTGGCTCGTGATGGACAACGGCATCTGTTTACGGTGACGCAGCCGCTGACCGGGGCGATCCCATCCGGAGCCTCTGTCTCCCTCCTGAATCATGTCCGTTACTACAGCCGTCGCGATGACCAGGGTGTTCTGAGGTTGCTGCGACAGGTCGATGGCGGCGCGAGTGTCTTGGTCAGAGATATCAGGGAGGTTCGGTTCTCCTACTGGGATGAAATGGGGCAGGCCGTGACTCAGCCCGCGCTCGTCAAACGGGTCGTCGTTGAAGTGATGATACTCGGCCAAGGGATTCGTGCGGTTCGAGAAATTAGCCTCCGGACATAACGGCGGCGCCACCAATTAAGCATGGAAGTGAGGATATGAAGATGGAGGAACGGCGCACAGCAGAATCCATGAATCCGTGCGACAAGGGTCACGTGCTTCTCACGTCGCTCATGCTGATCTTTCTGCTTGGGGTCGCCGGCATGACGTCTCTCTATCTGGCCGGTCAGGATGGACCGGGCGTCAGCGCCATGAAAGAGGACAACATCGCGCAGCAGTTGGCTGACGGTGCGGCGGATATCGTAATGAGTTGGTTTCACGATCCGAGTGTCACCCCGGCATCCCTTGCTGGATTGCTCGTGAAGCGCCAGGGAGATTTCACGAGCGGGCCTTCGTTTTTCGACGCAGCCGGGCATTCGCAGTTTATCGGGACTGCTGACCGTCCCGACATCCTCCTTGATGCGGCGAACCAGGCGGACAATCAGACGCTCAACGATTCCCCCAGCGGCTTCTCTCGTGCTCTGGGAGGACTTGGCCGGATTCTTAAGCTGAAAGTGTATGGTCCTCTGCAGCCAGGCTTGCTGAGCACGGTTGAGGTCACGGCCACGACGGTCGATCACCGTCCGGTCACACGAACAGTTCAGCTTCAACTTGGGGCTCTGTCGATTCCCGCAGTTCGCTCGGCGGTGCAAGTTGGGCAGGCTCTTGGCGCCATGCAGCCAGGCGGCGAATCTCCCGTCATGGTTCATTGGGGCGATCAACGGATCGCGGGAGATCTTACGGTGCAGCGAATCGAAGACTTGGTTCTTAAGAGTACGGCAGCCCCAGTCACCGGTCAGTCGTATGACCAGATGCTGTATGCGCAGGATCGTTGGACAGAATATTGGATTGGAGGGACCGTCTCGGTCATCGCTTCTCCACCAGGGCAAGGAGCGAACCCTCCGCTTCCTGAACATGTGCATCAGCAGCAATATCCGACGCCTGGAGTGAGGCTCGATCAGTGGGACTACGATTCACTCAAGAAGATCGCGCTACGGTGGGGGACTTATTATCGAATCGATCGTATGGGGCAGCTCCATCGGCAGGGGGCATCGGAGTCAGATCAGGGAATCACGCCTGCAGACGTACTGGAATTTCAGGTCATTGGAGACCATCGTGGATTGGTCTTCATCGACACAATCGATGGGCAAGTGCCGCGTGCCGATAATATGGGGACGCTGGTTCTGGATACGGACTATTTTGAAGGGCTTCTGGTCGTTCAGGGTCATGTGGTGTGCAGACCTCGCGCAGCAGGGAAATCTGTCCCAGCCCTCAGTCCATCTATGCCGGGAACAGAGTCGCTAGGGGCAAGGGTACCAGTGCAATTATCCGGTATCCACGTCAACGGTCTGCTGTATGCGGCTGGTGCGATCAGGATGGAACGATCTACTCGCCTGTATGGGGCGATGATGGCAGGACAGAGCGTGACGTCGATTGGAGCCGGTACTGTGATCGAGGTCTGGTACAACGCTGATTTGGCGCAGGGACTGTTTCGAGGGGTTCCAGTTGTGTATCGGGAGCCGGGAACCTGGCTGGCGAAGTACTAGGGGGCGAGCGCAGAAGACATTGACATAGCGGTCGAGGAAGCTGTGGTGGTTGGTAGAGCCGGAGAGAGGAAGGTCACGCTCGTGTCGAAAACCTCCCGTGGTGCGATCGAGCAAAACGTGCTCGATAGCCTCGTCTATCGGGGCATTATCAGTGTTTCCGATGTAGCGGAGGCAGTCGAGGATTCAAAAGATGGCAGCGTCGATCTCGAGACGGTACTCCTTGATCGCTATCGCATCCCGAAGCACGCCTTGGGGTCAGCCCTGAGCGATTTTTATCAATGCCCTTACCTTCCGTATGATGAACGTACGATCATCGATGTCGATTTGCTCAAAACGCTTAATCTTGACTATCTCAAAAAGAATCTCTGGCTCCCGATCGCGCGGCGCGGCTCGCTCATCGACGTACTCACCAGCGATCCACACGACCCTGACAAGGGCTGGGATGTGCGGCGCACATTCCCCGGGATGACCGTTCGCTATACCGTAGGTCTACGCCGGGACATTGAGCAGTTTCTCCATTTGGCCGGAGGCCAAGGAACCAGTGGGTCTATCGGTGTCATTCTCGGTGAGTTGGTCAATGAAATCCATCGTGAGACTGCCATCGACCCTGTGTCAGGCGGGATCGACGAGAACGATTCAGCCATTGTGCGGCTGACCAACCAGGTAATTGCCGAAGCCGACCGCCTTGGCGCATCGGACATTCATGTCGAGCCCTATGCGGATCGCAAAGACATGGCTGTGCGTCTTCGAATCGACGGTACATGCTTCACGTACACGAAGATCCCTGCCGCGTATCGAGGTGCTGTTGTATCGCGCATCAAGGTCATGGCCAATCTCGACATCGCTGAACGACGTAAACCCCAAGATGGCAAGATCCGGTATCGGTTAGCGAAGGATCGAGAGGTTGAGTTGCGGGTTGCGACCCTGCCCACTTCGGGGCAGGATGAAGATGTTGTGCTGCGTCTTCTCACGGCCAAGCAACCGATGCCGCTCGACGCGATGGAGTTTTCCCCTGCCACGTTGGAGGCTATTCAAGCGATCGCAGAAAAACCGCACGGGATTATTTTGTGTGTCGGGCCGACTGGGTCCGGAAAAACCACAACCTTGCACGCGATTCTCAAGCGTATCAATACTGAGGAGCGAAAAATTTGGACGGCCGAAGATCCTATTGAGATAACCCAGGACGGTCTCCGTCAAGTCCAGATTCACCCAAAGATCGGTCTGACTTTTGCGACCGCGCTCCGAGCGTTTCTGCGTGCCGACCCCGATGTCATCATGATCGGCGAGATGCGGGACAAAGAAACAGCCGACATCGCCATTGAAGCCTCACTCACGGGCCACTTGGTGCTCAGCACCCTTCACACGAATAGTGCGGTCGAAACAGTGGTCCGTTTGTTGGATCTCGGATGCGACTCATTTAACTTCGCCGATTCCATGCTGGGAGTGCTTGCTCAGCGCCTGTGCAAACGGATTTGCAACCAGTGCAAAGAGGCCTATCATCCGAATCGACAGGAGTATGACGAACTGGTACAGGGGTATGGCGAGCAGGGCTGGTCCACTGTCGGTCTCGAATACACAGCTGATTGGAGTTTGTACCGTGGACGAGGCTGTGAGGTCTGCAATCGAACTGGCTTCAAGGGGCGAGTGCCCCTCCATGAATTGCTGCTTCCCACGGAAAAGATGAAGCAGCTCATCCAATCAAAGGCGCGAACTGTAGACATGTTGGCCCAAGCAATTGAGAGTGGAATGAGAACGCTGCTTCAAGATGGAATACACAAGGTCCTCCATGGACTGACTACCTATCGGCAAGTCAGGGCTGTAGCTACCAAATCATAGCCATCGGCCTCATCAAGGTTTCCCCTGTACGATACTGTCCATTTGTCAATTGTTGAGCCGAAGTCTCGCCCCCGTTCCTATACTTATTCAATCTGCTCGTAGCTCTATAAAAGCCTTTGTGAATCTAACTATATAGATCAATAGGCGTAAATTGTGCTGACTTTGAGCCAAAATTTGCTCCAAGTTGTCAGGGGTCTAGCTTGTGCGCCTTGCCAGGATTCAACTCCCTGCTATGCTTTCAATACGTTGCAAATGTTGACGAGGTGACAACCATCGGCATGTCCCTTGCGTGGTGGCTTACGACGTTATGGATAGATTAGGGCAAAATAGAACGGATTGTCGACCTCGCTGGAAGTCTCGTGAACGAGGCTTCACGCTGATTGAGATCATGATTGCAGTGGGCATTGTAGGAATCGCGGCGGCTGTGGCAGCTCCGACCTACCAGAGTTGGATCGCTCGTACCGAAGCGCGGCAGATTAGCAGTGAATTTGCATCGAATCTTACCCTTGGCAGGATGGCAGCAAAAAACAGAAATGCCACTCTGGTAGCGACCTTTACGAAAGCTGTGGATGGGCGGGTAAGCATCCTATTCAATGGGAACGCGGCCGGTGGACCTGTGATGCTTCCGACAAGCATAACAGGCGGTAGTATGAGTGTGGTAACCAATCCGACTCCGCCGCCGACTGTCGTGGTGACAGACTTCCTGTCCTCTCCTCCTGGGATCCTTGGAACCATTTCGTTTAGCCCACAAGGGATGAGAGTTGGAGGGGGGGTTGCCGATCAAACGGTCAGTTTTTTCTCTAATCAAGGGACTATATTTTCAGTTGTGGTGAAGCCGTCTGGCAAGGTGAACTGGTGTGCGATGGCGATCTGTCCGTGACGGCACATTGGAGGAGGAACGTCGTGCAATCAAACGTCGTCCAGCAAGGCGGCTTTACATTGATCGAGGGGATGGTGGCCTCAGCGATTCTAGCCGTCGGCCTACTAGCGCTAGCGGGGATGCAAGGCATTTCGCTTGGAGGAAATATCAGTGCTAATGAATCGGGTCGTGTCACAAATATCGCGTCGGACATGATGGAACGGATCAAGTTTAACAGGACGAACGCCTTGTCCTATCAGTCGCTCAATACAACCGTCGGCTGTGCAGGGATTCCTGCTGCCCAGGTGATGGCACGTGGGGACTGTCTCCAGTGGCAAGCGTTGGTCAACACCTCGGGATTGACGACGGCACGAGGAACGGTTGCGGTCGTGCGGTTGGATGCCGACCCGACCTTGAATCCTGTCACGCTCAACCAATTTTTAGTAACGGTGTCAGTGTTCTGGACCGCGAATGCTCAAAGCGGTGCGCCAGCAAAAACGGCCACATTCACAACCGTCTTGGCTCCTGAGTAGCCGGCGAGAGCGAGATGACGTCTATGTCAGAAAATAGATTTGAGGAAAAGGGCTTCACGCTTATTGAAGTCATGGTCGGGGGCCTCATTGGCATGGTGATTGTGGCGGCGGCGTTTGCCATTTTGATCTCCAGTAACAAGGCAACGACAGTCAACGAACGAGTCGCCGACACGCAGCAAAACGTCCGGTTAGCCATGGACCTGATTTCGCAAGACATCAAACTTGCGGGATTCAACATGACCGGCACCATCGGTGCCTGCACAGTGGGAACCCCTGCACAGCCAGTCGCGATCGTTCCAATAGATAACACGCCAGGTGGAGCCGTTGGGGCGATCAACGATACGGGGCCGGATTCGATCAGGTTGATTGTGCCTGCCACGGTGGGTGGCACCGTGGGGGGGGGAGGACCGGTACTCACTGCTGTTGCAGCCTCGAACGACAATATAATCACGCTAGCAGCTGCCGATATTACAGCGCTGACGACTGCAGGAATGGTCCTCGGATCTGTGGTGTCGATAGGAGGGAGCCATCCAACCACGATTACCGCTGTGGCAGCTACCACGCTGGGGTTGGGGAAGCCGATACCCTCGATCCCGTCTGGCGCTACCGCGTTTCCGATCGGCACGCCTGTCTTCTTATTGCAATGCGTGACCTATGCCATTTCGACTGTTCCGGCCACATGTGGAGGGACCACCACCTGTTTGACGCGCAATGGCGTCTCGATTGTGGACGGGATCGAAGATGTGCAATTCGCCTATGGCTGCGACGGGTGCAATATTCTCGCACCCAATCCGTCGGGGCCGAACGGAGTCATCGACGACCAAGACGCTTCTGGTGGAAATTTTACGCAGGGTGATTTGATCACCAACAACACGTGGGCTCTTGCGCCAATGACGCCGGGAAAAATCAAAACGGTCCAGGTTACCATCGTTGCCAGACAACCCCAGGCAGATCAGGGACTATCGGAAACGACAGTCCTTGCGGCAAATACTGGGGGGCCGGTAATCGTGAGCGACCATAATCCCAATGCCGATGCGGGTTTCAACGCTGTGACCTATGCTCAACAGCGGCGAAGAGTGCTGACCAGAACCATTCAAGTAAGGAATATGGAATCATGAACGACCGTACCGTGCAAAGAGGACAACAGAGCGGTTCGAGAAAAGGAATGAAGCCTGGCCAAGAAGGGGTCGCGCTAATGACGGTCATGCTGTTGCTCGTCGTCATGACCATCATAGGCATTGCCTCACTGACAATCACCGGGTCGGAAAACAGAATGTCGGGGTTCGTTCGAAGCGGTGAAACGGCGGCAGCGGCGGCGGGCTCCTGTATCGGCGTGGGGGTGAACGTTATTCGACAGGCCTGGATGCCACAAAACGCGGCAGCGATTCCCCCAGCATTTCTGGAGACCGCCGGAGGTCCAGTGCCTGTAGCTATTGCAGACACATTGCGTCAGGAGATAAAAGGAGCCCCCGGCATGACAAACAGTCTCGATACCGCAGCATCGAATCCCCCCAATCTGAGGATGGCCGTCGGAGGCTTTGCCGTGACTGGGGACATTGACCGGCTGTATCACCACAATACTCAAGGCTCACAGCAAGGGAATTATACTTTCGTGTATCGCATCAACTGCGTAGCCACAAACGCCGCGACAGGAACCGTCAGCTCGGAGACCGCCGTATACGCGTGTATAAAGAACGTAAGCGCAGTGGAATGTTCCAAGAAGATTACATAGGGAGCTGACGATCATGACATACCGAATGGCATTCCTTGTGGGAGTCGCTCTGTCAGGATGGTTGGGACTGGAGACGATCAGCCTGGCGGAGATGCCCACGGCTGCGGTCGTCGCGCAAATGAAGGATGGGAAGGTCACGGCGGTCGGCAAAGAGGATATCCAGATCAATGGCTATACCTATCGCATCATGCAGGAGGCGGTAATCCTCGACCATGAAGGCCAGCCACTGGCGGTCGAAGACATCCGGCCAACGGGGCTCGTCAAATACGTTCTCAAAGGCGGGCAAATTCAGTCAATGATTGTCACGAATCCGCAGTAACGAATTGATGGATGATCTATGTCGAATGTTGGTTATTGTGAGCATCAACGAATGAGGAGGGACTTGCCATGAATCGCCGAACCTTTGCGATACTAGCGAGCCTGGTAGTGGCCACGACGGGAATCCTGATGGTGCCGAACCACAGCGCGGCACAATCGAATGCCGATTACACGGCCTCGCCGCAGTTCGTTTCCAACGTGGTAACGCCGAACATCCTGATCCTCATGGACAACTCCGGCAGCATGAACAACCGGGCCTGTGAGGCCGCCAGTTGCGGAACCCTGTCAACTGGAGCGAGCTCAACCGTGACGACCTTCGTCGCGACCACCAGATACAACGGCTTCGCCGATCCGTTGCGCTGCTATATCTGGGATGCGACCGACAACCGATTTGAAAACGGCGTAGTGAAAGCGGCTCTGAATACGACTTGTCCCGGCACCCAATATGACGGCAACTTTATCAGTTGGGCCAGCTTCCGGCGTTTCGATGCGGTGAAAAAGGCGATGACCGGCGGCAACTGCTGGCATCCCACCGTTTCCCCGGTCCGCAATGCCGACGGCACATGCAAACCGTCCGGCACTCCCTCCTTGCCGACTGTTAAGGCACAGAACCTCGGGACCAGCAGCGAGACGACCAATGCAATTCCTTACAGTGGAGGAACCGGTGATCTGACCTACGTTGGGCGAATCCCGACTGCAACTCATGGTGGGAATCCGGCGAACATCCGAATCATCTTTGAAGGCGACGGAGATTTCTGTGTTGATGACGATAACAACGCTGATGGCTGCGGCAATCCCGGGTCCTCTGACGGGGACGCATTCGTAGAAACCGAATTGAACGAAATCGCCTTTGCGCAGTACAGCGAGCCGGTGGGCGTGATTCAACAGATCAGCGCAAAGGCTCGGTTCGGCCTCGCCGTGTTCAATGGCGCAGCGGCAGAGGATGGGATACAGGTTTTGACCCCTATCGCGTCGCGACAATCGATTAATTTTAATGGAACCTCGGTCGAAACGTTCAATACCAATACGGCGGCTATGATTGACTCGGTTGACGAGTCGGCTCCTTCAACGTGGACCCCTCTCGCCGAGAGTCTCTACGATGCTGTGCGCTATGTGGCCCAACTCAATTCAAACTACTATCCAGGCCAATATGTGTACCCCATTGCCTTCTCTGGTTCTGGCGGTGTGAATTTTGCCACCAACGGGACTGGATCGATTGGGACACCAGAAATCAGCTCATTAACCGGGTCGGAGGTCTGCACGGCTGGGTATATTACGGGAGGGTCCGCAGCGACGTGCGCTGCCGGCCGCGACCCATTTTTCTTCGGCAGCAATCATACGCCGACATGGTCTACAACTTCACAACCAGTGAATTGCTGCAAGACGTTTGTGATCGTCTTTACCGATGGAGAGCCGACGCAGGACCTGAACGTTCCCGCTGGCTTGCGGGATAATCCGCACAATGGGACTGACTGTACAGCTGCTGGTCCACCGGCTTGCAGTACGCTTTCCACGACCCCGATGAGTACGCTTCTGGCGGAACACAAGACCGACTATGCCAGTAACGGCAGCGGGTATTTGGATTCTGTTGCCTACTGGGCCCATACCACTGACCTGCGCCCCTGTAGTGGAACCGCCGACGGCACGATTGCCGTCATCAGTGTGACAGGCCATTGTCTGCCTGGCACCCAGAATCTCTCCGTCTATACGTTCTTCGCGTTCGGCAATATCAATGGGCGAAGCATTTTGGCCCAGACTGCCAGATTGGGTGCCTTCGAGGACAGCAACAACGACGGTATTCCCCAAACCAGCGAGTGGGACAAAGAGAATAATTTTACCGGCGTGGCCACACCGGACGGAATTCCCGATGCCTATTTCGAGTCTTCGAATGTGGACGACCTTCAGGACAAGCTGCTCGCCACGATCTCCAGTATTCTGAGAAAGAGTGCGGCAGGGTCGTCGGTCTCCGTCTTGGCGACCTCCACGACCGGTGAGGGCGCTCTGTATCAATCCTATTTTTATCCCAGCACGTTCGAGCCAGACACACTGAAGGATGTGACGTGGACCGGTTATTCGCAGAGCCTATTCATCGACACCTTCGGCAACCTTCGAGAAGACTCGAATGGAGATATGAAGCTTATCTACAACCAAGACAAGATCCTTGTGACTCGTTATGACGCTAGCGCCAATCTGGTCAAAGTAGACTACTACGACGATACCAGTCCAGCGGATGGGCTTCCAGATGATAAAGACGGCAATAACATCATCAACAATCTTGACTGCCTTCCCTGCGATCTACCGCTGAGTTCAATCAAGCCGGTCTGGGAGGCGGGGAAGCAGCTGGCATTAAAGGACGCCAGTACGAGGAATATTTATACCTGGGTGGATACGAACAACAACGGGGTGGTCGATTCGGGAGAGCAGATGCCTTTCAGCACAGCCAATTCGGCAACCCTGGGCCCGTATTTGCGCGCTGCGGCCACGGCGCCTTTCACGGCTGATGCAATCATCAACTTCATCCGTGGGTGCGAACCCTCGGTCTGTGCCGAGCAAGCAGCCCTTCGGGATCGTCGGTTGCAAGTGCCGGCCGGGAGCGGGACACTCAAGACATGGAAATTGGGCGACCTCATTCATTCGACTCCGGTTGTCGTCGCCTCTCCGACGGATCGGTACGATGCGGTGTTCGGAGACCTGACTTACGAGGCATACTTAGCAAAATACTATAACCGCAGACAGGTCGTCTACGCAGGAGCCAACGACGGGATGCTGCATGCTTTTAACGGCGGGTATTACCATGCCGGAGATGACCCTTCCACAGGGACTGTCACGACTCCAATCGTTGAGCATGGATGGTTTACGCGAACGCCAACGGACAATAGTTCAGGCCCTTTGGTCGGAGACGAACTCTGGGGGTTCATCCCCTATCAGCTCCTTCCGCAACTACAATGGTTGACGAGAGCTGACTACCAGCACGTGTACTATGTGGATCTGCAACCGACGGTGGCGGATGTCCGCATCTTCACGCCGGATACGGACCATCCTAATGGATGGGGGACGATCCTCATTGGAGGGTTCCGCATGGGTGGAAGCTGCAATGCCTGTGCGAGTGGAACTGGTGCGCCTAAGATGACGGTCAACATTAGTGGAACGCCTCGGGACTTCTTCAGCGCGTATTTCGTGCTCGACATCACAAACCCAGAAGTCGCGCCTAAGCTCTTGTGGTCCTTTGCAGCGCCTGAGCTTGGATTGACTACCAGTATACCTAAAGTTGTGCGTGTGAACGGCTCAGGCCCAACTGACACGATAGTCAGCAACACCAGTGCGAAGTGGTACATGGTCGCTGGGTCCGGTCCGACGGGATACGACGGCAGCGTGGCCCAAAGTGCGAGAGTGTATGCCGTCGATCTCTCCACCGGTCCGGGATCCGGAAATAGTCTCGTGCAGCCGTTTGTGGTGGGCTCATGGAATTCGTTCATCGGCGATATCGCTTCCTACGATCGAAATGTCGATTATCGGACGGATGCGGTCTACTTTGGCCGGATCATCCACGACGGAAGCCTTCCCTGGCGAGGCAAACTGTATCGGCTAACGTTGGGATCGACGGGAACAGCGCCGGATCTGCTCTATGGGGCACAACCGAGCGCCTCTCAATGGGGGATCGCCTCCGGCGCCAATCGGGTCCCGACCGAGATTCTCGATACGTTCACAGGATCCTGTGCCCCCTCTCCCTGTACGGCTCCCACGTTGGAGCTGGGGCCGGTCGTAACCGCACCAACGCTTGCCATCGATGATGTATCAAAAGTCTGGGTGTTTGCTGGTACCGGGCGATACTTCAGTGCGTCCGATAAGACGGACACATCGCGACAGTATTTTGTCGGGGTGAAAGATTCTGTGATCAATATGCAATGTACTCAAGGGAGTATGACAGATTGCACGGACGACGATCTGCTGGATGTTTCGACTGCCACGGTCTGTCTCTTGGGGCAGGGGAATTGTGGGCAGACTGCAGGCACCAATCAGGTGACGGGAGTGGCGGGCGCCACCTCCTATACCAGCTTAATCGCGCTGATCCAAAGCAAGGAAGGGTGGTACACCTCTTTGCCGCAGAGTGGAACAGCGAACGGAGAGCGAGTATTGGCAAGTCCTGTGGTCTTCGGTGGTATCGTCTTCTTCCCGACCTTCACGCCGACCAACGATATCTGCGCCTCCTCGGGATCAAGCTATCTCTATGCCTTGTACTACAAGACAGGGGCGGCGTATAGCGAGTCCATTATCGGGACATCAGCTGGCGCCGGTGGCGTTACCAATGTCAATGGTAAGATGTCGCTCGGAGAAGGGTTGGCCTTCGGAGGTGTTATCCATAATGGGAGTGGGGCTGACGGAGGTGCACCGTTCAAGCTGTGTAGCAATACCAGCACCGGTGCCTTGTTGTGCCACGATACCAACATAGGTGGCGGCGGTGACCAAGGAAATGGAAGCGGTAGCGGCAACAGTCTTGATCCGAGAAGCCGCATGATCTCGTGGATCAATCAATAAACCATCTCACCGTGTTTCTGAGCTGGTTCGGGGTCTGGGGTGATAAACCCCAGGCCTCGAATAGAGGGCGTGGGTTCTTCCAAGCCGCTGTTCTCCCCTTGATACTTCTGGTCGGATGTACGTCAGAGTCCGGTCCGTCAGGCGGAAACGGTCCTCCAGGCGGTAATCATGCACCAGCGATTCAGAGAGCAACCGTTCTCCCCAACCCCATCCTATTGAATGGTCCAGTATCGGTTCAGATCGAGGCCGAAGATCCGGATCGAAATCCCCTCACATTTCGACATCAATGGTTCATCAATGGGAATCTTGTCGAAGGAGAAACTCGTCCGACATTGGCTCCCAGTTTTCTCAAGCGGGGAGATCAAGTACAGGCAGAAGTTATCGCCTCAGATGGACAGGTAGAAAGCAAGCCTTTTCGGGCTCCTGCAGTGGTTGTGGGCAATACTCTTCCTGAAGTGACAAAGGTTGTAATCGAACCGACTGGCTCGGATAGAACTCGTTTTCATGCTGTCGTGGAAAGCCTCGATGTCGATCGGGATACTGTCACGTATGTGTATCGATGGCGAAGGAATACCACGATTGTCTTGGAGGGAGAACAGTCGACGTTGGATACCGGATCATTTACTCGTGGGGACTCTCTAACCGTGGAAGTCACCCCGCGTGATGCTAGCGGAGCCGGAAAGCCCAGGTTATCGGAACCCATTGCGTTGGGAAACAGTGCACCTACAATTACGTCTCTGCCTCCTTCCAACTTTGGAAAGGATATGTTGTCTTACGCGGTGCAGGCCGTCGATGAGGATAAGGACACCCTGAAGTACCAGCTAGAGTCGGCCCCACCCGGGATGATCATTGATCCAGCGACAGGAGTTATCACGTGGCAGGTTCGATCAGATGTAAAAGGAACGTATCAGGTGCGTGTGGCCGTTCAAGATGGTTACGGTGGATCGGCCTTTCAAAACTTTGAAGTCTCCCTGGTTTCCCCCGCGTCGGCATCATAAATCTCTTCAACGAATGAATCGTGAGTCTTTGCTTGTCAGTCTTTCAGGTCATCTGTTAGAGTACCACTACATCTGAACGAGAAAGGTCTATTCTCACCCTAGCGTGCGTAAACTTAAACTACGAGAAGGCACCAATACTGCCGTTCTGTTCGGTCACCACGACCGGCACCTCAAGCTGATCGAAGAAGACCTCGGTGTGCGCCTCTCGGCGCGCGGAGAAGAACTCACTCTCGACGGCACTCCAGACGCCACCCGCCATGCGGAACGTGTCCTCACGGAACTCGCCACTCTCGCCAATGATGGGATGGTGCTCCAGCCAGACGATATTGCCCACGCCTTGAGCGCGCTCCGTCAGAGTCCTGAGATTCCGATTAAAGAACTCCTCTCCAACGCGGCGACGATCGTCACTAAGAAGCGTTTCGTCGCGCCGAAAACACCGACGCAAAAAGCCTATATCGAAGCCATCGAAACGCACGACATCGTCATTGGAATTGGTCCGGCCGGGACAGGCAAGACCTATCTGGCGATGGCGATGGCTGTGAGCGCGTTGTTGAAGAAGGAAGTGAGCCGTATCATTCTCGCGCGGCCGGCTGTTGAAGCGGGTGAGAAGCTCGGATTTCTGCCGGGCGATATGTACGCCAAAGTGAACCCGTATCTCCGCCCTCTGTACGATGCGCTGTTCGACATGATGGATATGGAGCGGGCCTCACGCGCGATCGAACGAGGCGACATTGAAATCGCGCCGCTCGGGTTTATGCGGGGCCGCACGTTAAACGATTCGTTTGTCATTCTCGACGAAGCGCAGAACGCCACGGCCGAGCAAATGAAAATGTTTCTTACGCGGCTTGGGTTTCACTCTAAGGTGGTCGTTACCGGCGATATCACACAGGTGGACTTGCCGCCCGAGCGGGTCTCCGGCCTGATCGAGGTGCGGCAGATTCTGCGTGACGTCGAGGGCATCGAGTTCGTGTATTTCGACGAGCGCGATGTGGTTCGTCACAAGTTGGTGCAGGACATTATCAAAGCGTACGATCAGCATCAAAACCCCGCTCAGTCTTCCGGCCCCTCTTCCGGCGCGGCAGGACGTCGACCGTCGCCAGCGCCTCAAAATAAACATCCGAAGCCTGCCACCCCTTCTTCGCTGCCCACGGATTCTTGGGGCCAGTCGCATTAATGCCGGTCCACATGCAGAGTCAGGTCCGGCGAATCACGTTTGACCAGGTGCGCTTGGCACAGTCGGCATGTGCGATTCTTGCCGATGTCGGGGAAACGTCGGCGGAGCTGTGTATCCTGTTCGTGGGCGATCAGCGGATGAGAGGTCTCAATCGTCGGTATCGGGGCAAGGATCGTACGACCGACGTGCTGGCCTTTGCCATGCGGGAAGCCGCCGGGCCTCAGGCTTCACGCCTCACGCCGGATATGCTGGGCGATGTAGTAATCTCGGTGCCCACGGCGAGGCGACAGGCGATAGAGGCCGGGCGATCCTTGGACGAGGAGCTTGCTTGGTTGTTGATTCACGGCATTTTGCATCTCTGCGGCTACGATCACGAGCGGAGCGAGAAAGAAGCGCGCCGAATGCATCGGCGTGAACGGATGATTCAGCGGTCGATCGCGCGGGTCCCGAAACGAGCGAATCGAACGTGTCAGGGTTCGGCAGGCGCACTGTCCCGATCCAAGTCGAGGGACGTACGGCACATGACGTATTACGGGTAGATCTATGGGATGGCTGCAGCGACTGAGTGACGGGCTCACCAAAACGCGCGATGTCGTTCGCGGGTCCTTGGATCGGCTGCTTGGCCGTGCGGCGGATCCTGCCCTCCTGGAGGAATTCGAAGCGGCTCTCATCGCGTCCGATCTTGGTACCCGCGTTGTAGATCGTGTGATGGAGCGTCTTAAGAAACAGCTTCAAGGGACCGATGCCTCACAGTCCGGTCGAGTGCAAGCGGTATTACGGGATACCCTGCTCGATGCGTTGAGGCCTGTACAAGGGCTGTCGTTGGAGCCCCTGATTGCGAAAGGCCCCAAGCCGTTTGTCATCCTGGCGGTGGGGGTAAATGGTGTGGGTAAGACGACCACGATCGCCAAGATTGCGCAACGGCTCGTGCAAGCAGGGACAGTGCCGTTGCTGGTTGCGTGTGATACGTTTCGCGCGGCAGCGATCGATCAGTTGCAAATCTGGGCTGACCGAGTCGGCGTCGACGTGATCCGTCACCGCCATGGGGCCGATCCGGCCGCCGTCGCGTTCGATGGAATCGCCGCCGCGAAAGCGCGTCAGGTAGACGTGGTCTTGATCGATACGGCCGGCCGGCTGCACACCAAATCGAATCTCATGGACGAACTCCGTAAGATCACGCGTATCATTGCGCAGGAATGTCCTGGCGCGCCCCACGAAGTGCTCCTCGTGTTGGACGCCACAGTCGGGCAGAACGCGCTGTCCCAAGCCCGTCAGTTTCATCAAGCGGTCGGTGTCACTGGCCTGGTCCTGACCAAGCTCGATGGCACCGCTCGCGGTGGGATTGTCATCGCGATCGCCGAGGAACTGAAGTTGCCGGTGCGGCTGGTCGGAGTCGGGGAGTCGGTCGAGGATTTGCAGGATTTTCAGAGCGATGCATTTGTGGACGCGCTTATCGGGACGACATCCGTGCCTCCCGCGTAACCTCCGGTGAGATCCCGTCATTTTCTTCTCCGCCGACATGGCCTGTGATAGGCTGAGGTTCGCGTTGCGTAGTCCATTGAGGCAACTCCGTCAACGCGAATACACCGGCGGGGTGATCATCGTCACCGGGAGTCACGATGAAGACACGCTTGACGAAGCCTGGGCTCTGGGGCCGCAGGAAGTCATCGGGAAGCCGATCGATCTGGAACGATTGCTGACCTCCATCCAGCTTGTGCTCGTCTGTCGCGAATGCTAAAACTCTTCCGATGCCAATCGGAAGCAGGATAGTTTCTTCCCCTTGTCTCTGTCTCGTCGCGGTGCTCCTCAGCCACGGGGCTTTCGGAATCGCCCACGCAGACGGCCCATCGTCGCCGCAAGCCGCCATTCGGCATCACGATATAGTTGCACAGATTGTCCCTGAGCAGCATACGCTCATCGCCAAAGATCGGTTGACTCTTGAGGCGCCGCAACAGAAGGCTCCGATTCGTTTCTCCCTCGCCCCCACCCTCCAAATCGACCGGATTGCTCTCGTGCAAGAATCGGTTGGAGTGGAACCTCAGATCCATGATGTACCGTTTGAACTGAAGCGTGGCTCTGCGCCGGAATCGGTCCATGAGGTGAGTATCCCCGCGCAGTTTGTGACCGCTGGATCAATGACGCTGGAAGTGCACTACCACGGTGTCATCAACGATCCGCCTCGAGATCCGCGCCATCTCCGATTCGTCACGCCGAGTGAAACGGCTGGACACATTGGGCCTGAAGGGGTCTACATCAGCAGTGAAACCTCTTGGTACCCCGACGTTCCGGAATCGCTCAGCACCTTTACACTTCATGTCGCCGTGCCGACAGGGTGGACGGTCGTGACCCAAGGGAAGGCCGGCGAATCGCGCCCTTGCCCCAGGGAACTCTGTCGCCACGATGACATGGTGATAACGGAATGGGTCGTGACGGAGCCCAGCGAGGCCCTGACGCTTGTCGCGAATACATTTGTCTCAACAGTTCGTGACTGGACGGCCCAGACCGGCCAGAAGATTCGTCTCTCGACCTACCTTTTCCCCGATGATGCGCATCTTGCCGGGGAATATCTCGATGCCACAGCGCGTTACCTCGATGCCTATATTCCTCTGCTGGGACCCTATCCGTTTGAGAAGTTCGCCGTCGTAGAGAATTTCTTTGCGAGCGGCCTCGGGATGCCTTCATTTACGCTGTTGGGGAGCGGCATCATCAAGCGGCATTATGTGCAACCCTATGCGCTCGGCCACGAGATCGTGCATTCGTGGATCGGCAACGATGTGTTCAACCGCGCCGAGCGAGGGAATTGGGTGGAAGGTCTGACGACGTATCTGGCCAATTACTACTGGCACGAACTGGCGGGGGATCGCGCGCAGGCGCAGGATCAGCGCCGTCTGATGGTGTGACCCTGCCTGCCCGTCCGATCGCGATCGATCTCGACCCCGACTTCATGGCCTTCCGGCGGATCCCTCGGCAATCGCTGTCACCGGTGCTCAATCACTATGTTACCGATCGCCAGCGCTCGGTGTTGACGGCGTTTACGGATGAGCCGGACCATCCCTCGCCGTTTCGGGACGTCATTGCGCGCATCGAAACTCAGGAGCGCCAGAAACCGGTCGGCGACCGAACGGCCATTGTCGCGTTGGCCCAAGACGGACTGTTGCCTCAGGAGGGTTCGGTGCTAGTATTGGGCGGCCCGGAATCCCGTCAGAGAATTCAGGCGATCCTGGCCACCCATTGCGGAAAACGCGCAACCCTGAGCGAGAGGGGCGTCACCGTGATGGGGACGCCGCACGAGGGGCCTGGGCTGGCTCTGTTGGTCAGTTGCCACAGGGTCGATCGTCCAGGCAGCGTCGTCACCGTGTTGTACGCGGCCACGCCACAGGCTGTGACGAAGGTGGCGCGGCTGCTCTTTTTTTACGGATGGAATAGTTTCGTGTTGTTTAAAGACGGAGCAGCGGCTGTTCGCGGGGAATGGCCGCTCGCCAGTGACCGTATGGAGGTGCGTCTCGATGCAAGCAATCCCATTCGCTAAATGGTGCACGATCGGATTGGTCTGTTTGTTGCCGGGTGTGCAGACAGGACAGGCAGAGGACCTCGGCTCAAAGACTCTGACGATTTCTGCTCACCAGGCTGAACGGCATCTGAAAAATATTCGCCAGCTCACGGTAGGCCGACAGAATGCCGAAGCCTACTTTTCCTTCAGCGGGACCAAATTGATTTTCCAGTCCACGAACAATTGGATGAAAGACACATACGCGGCCACGCTCAAACCGACCGATGCTGGGCTGGGTTGTTATCAGATGTACGTGATGGATCTGGAAAGCGACACGGTGCGACTGGTGAGCACCGGTATGGGTGCCACGACCTGCGGATACTTTTTCCCTGGCGATCGCCGCGTGCTTTATTCTTCGACCCATGCGTCAGGGCCAAACTGTCCGCCGAAGCCGAAACGAGAAGGAGCCTACCGCTGGGCCTTGGACGACTACGATATCTACGCCATTGGCATCAATGGACAGGGGATGCAGCGACTGACCTCCACGCCGGGCTACGATGCGGAAGCGACCATATCGCCGGACGGCAAGACGATCGTATGGACATCCGTAAAAGACGGATACCGAGATCGACCTGCCCGGCCAAAGGGAACTCCCGCACCATCTTGGAGGCGTAGGTTGTGTAAAGTGTAGGAAGGCAGGCAAAGCCGATCGCCAAGAGATATCCCACCCCCATCATGAGATGGATGGACCCCCGAATTCCCTTCGCGGCTGGATCATGCAGGCACCGGGACCAGTAGGAGGCTGTCAGCAGGGCGGCGGCAGGAAACAGCGGCCCGATGTAGTGAGGCAGACGGGTCGCGGAGGCTGTGAAGAATAGAAAGGTGCCGACCAGCCAAAGAGCGGCGAAGAGGTCGAGCTCGGATGTGTCTGTGGAGGCTGGTTGGGTCCGTGCCCGGCGTATGAGGTACCAGTCTTTGAGCGTGTGGTAGAGCGGGACAGGAAGGAGCGCGCTCCAAGGAAAGAAGGCTAGGAGCAGGACTGGGAGATAGAAGAAGATGGTGCCCTGGTGTCCTTCCATTGGAGCGAGAAATCGGCCGATGGTATGGGCCTTTGCGCCTGTGGCATACGCGTCGCCATGCACAATGAACATGGCTGCGTACCAGGGGGCGGCGAGTGCAATAAATACCGCGATGCCTATAAGAGGAACTCCCTTCTGCCAATAGTCCTGCCACCGGCGTGTCCAGGTGAGGTACAGCGCTGCCGCGACGAGAGGTACGGCGAACCCGACCGGTCCCTTTGTCAGCGTGGCGAGCGCCATGCCGACATAGAACATCCAGATCCATCGGCGTACACCACCGGTTCCATGCAGCCCGAGCCAGAATCCGTACAGCGACGCGGTCGTAAAAAAGATCAGGACACTGTCGGTCAGCGCCATGCGTCCGAGTCCGAGGATTTCCAGGTTGAGCAGGAGCATCAACCCGCCGAAGAGCGCGATGGTTTGACCTCGCTGATGCACGAGAAAGAGGTAGTGCATGAGGATCAACCCCACGCCGAAGAGGGCCGAGGGGAATCGCGCGGCGAACTCGTTGGAACCGAACAGGCGATACGACTGCTCCATGAGCCAATAGAGCAAGACAGGTTTTGCGACGCGTAGCTCACCGTTGAACGTCGGAGTCAGGCGATCTCCCGACTCGAACATTTCGCGCCCCGCTTCGGCATTTCGCCCCTCGTCGCGGTCCGTCAGTCCCATGTCGCCGAGCCCCAAGAAGAATAACAACCCGGAGAGAAGCAGGAGGGCCAGAAGGAGCAGCGCGTGGGAGGAGCGGTCTGTCGTGGTCATAGAATCGTTCGGGTGGTGCGTGGACTGTATGCGTTGAACGTGGTGGATCTCAAAGCGTTACGAAGATGGGCCGGCTGGCCGGTTCGTCTGGTTCGTGCGGGAGATCAGCATCAGGTTGCGGATATAGACGACCGATCCGATGCTCTGCCCTGCAATAAAGACTGGATCTGCCCGATAGATCGCGTACGCGAGGGTGATGAGTCCGCCGATCAGACTCATGTACCAAAATGAGACTGGAACCTGACTCTCCGATTTTTTTTCAGAGGCAATCCATTGAACCACCCAGCGGCCGAAAAACAGCCCTTGGCCGAGAAACCCGATACCGAGCCAGATCGTTTCGAGGCTCATGATGGAGATGTGATGAGTGATGGGTGATGAG
>SWDN01000011.1:63862-76920 GCA_005116775.1 Nitrospira sp. | reverse complement strand
GGGGAGAGCTTGAGATAACCGCTGTCGTCTTCGAGCGCAATGTGCATCGCATCTTGTCCGATCGCCTTCGTGGGGTCGAGGCCGTCTACGGCTTCGGGAAAACAGAGTCCGAATACCTGGAATCCCTGATAGTGCTGGTGAAGATTGAACACAATGAAGACGGCCTGAGTGTCGGGACGGAACCGATCGGTGGGTTTCACCGGCACGATTTCGTGTGTACGGTGAAAGCCCAGTTCTTCGTCGAACCCTTCCGCCGTCGTAATGGCGCGAAACAGGCCTTGGGGCGGAGCGTCGAAGTCGTAGGGGACGACGTCTTGGGCGCGGTTCTGAAAGTCTGGGATGGAGGGATTTTCCGTGATCGGCAGCTCCGCTGCCTGGAGCGCCGGCAGTGCCGAGAGGGTCATGACAACGACTGCCGCGAGTGCGCCTGGCCCCGTTCGTCTCGGACTTCTTGTCATCTTCTCTTGGTACACTGGCCGATGGAGGCTGTCAAGGAGAAGAAAGGCCGACAGTTATCAGCTGTCAGCCTTCAATACACTTCCTCCTCTTTGTAAGGGGAGGGTAGGAGGGGTAGTGGCCGTAGCCGCGCATCCATCAAGGGGGCTAGCGATCTTGCAGGATCGACCTCCCCTCGCCCCTCCTTACGAAGGAGGGGGAAAGACGCTGAAAGCTGATGGCTGACAGCCGTAGGATGGCCCGTTGCGGCTGTTTCCCGCCATCTGCTAGTATTCGCGCTCTTTGAAGCTGAAGGGAGAAGGGCGAGAATACCCAGGAATCTGTGATGTTACAGGACGCAGACGCCTTACCCCAACTCATCGGCGACTATAAGCCGGTCGATCAGTGGCAAGCCCACATCAATAGGCTCTTCTACCGTTTCCGGGGCGATCGGGTTCGCAGCTTCTACCAAACGTTTGCGTCAGCCGACTATCGGCTTGCCCATGCCCTTGCGGAGGACTATTTCAAGAAAGTCGTGACGCGCGACGCTTCGCGCAGGTCAACATCTCAGCACTCAGCACCCAGCACTCAATCCTTGACGGTAATGGAACTCGGTCCAGGCAACGGCAATCTCGCTGCTTGCTTTCTGAGCCATCTCAAGGTGCTCGACAAAGACGGGACAGTCTATCCCCGTATTCGATATCTGCTGGTCGATTGGGAGCAAGCCGTGCTCGATGCAGCCGTGGCTCATCCAGCGCTCGCCTCCCACCGTGATCGAATCGAGACGCATCGAGGGACAGTGGACCGGCTCGACGCTGTCGAGGCTGGCAGCGTGGATCGTATGATCTGTAACGAACTGTGTTCGGCGCCTTCGACTGGTCCAACACAGGATTTTCCTTTGACGGGATCATGTTGCAATATAGCACCAAGGCTTGGGATAGTTGGGCGGGGTGGTTCCGCACTTCAGAGTCCGATCTGGCGCAGGGATCGCCGCTCGGCGCGCTCAATACGAACCTTCCTGTCAGTGGTAGCACCAACCCCACACTGAATAACGGCAGCGCAAACATCGATTCCGACATATTTCTTTTCTACAACCAGATCAAGTCGGTGCCGGGCTTCGTGATCGAGCCCTACTACATCCTCTATTCCAACCGGTACAACTCGGGGGACAACAGGAACCAGGGTCTCGGTACACCGAAACACTCGAATCAGACTCGCCATATGGTCGGAAGCCGGATCGAGATGCGCAAAGGCAACTTTGACGCATGGAACGAAACGATCTACCAGTTCGGCCAAATGGGCGACGACGGTGGCCCCAGCGCAGGTTATGGAAACCAAAAGTATCTCCACATCAATGCCTGGGCGACCAGAAACTGGATCGGCTATACCCATTACGAGTGGGACTGGAAGCCTCGGTTGGCGTTCAACTTCGACTATGCCTCCGGCGATGGCCGGGCGAACTGTACGATCGGTGGCAACACAGATTGTAAGACTGCCAACACCTTTGAGAATTTGTGGGGGACCAACCATATCCACATGGGATATATGGATACCATCGGCTGGAAGAACATGATGAAGCCCTCGATTAACTTGCAGTTTCGCCCGACCAAGAACGACCACATCGAAATCTGGGCCACCAATTTGAACCTGGCCAATACGAAGGACAACTGGTATCGCGCCACACAGACTGTCTATGTCTATTCGAAGACGAACAACACCACGAGGCACATCGGCAACGAAATAGATATCATCTGGACGCGCTTCTTCATGGATGGCAAGGTGTCCTTCCAAGCAGGCTATGGGCACCTCTTCGCCGGTGCCTATATTCAGGAGAACCTGGGCACCAGCACCGATCAGGATTGGGCGTATGCCCAGCTCTGGGTGAACTTCTAAGCAGGCTGTTGATAAAGTCTGCCAGCTTCGTTCTCGGCTCATCGAAATCCTCAACGTACCCCTGAGGGTACGCCTCCGGTTTCGACTTGCCTGCGGCCTTGCTGGACGGCCTTTCTGAACAGCCTGCGCAGAGTCAGCCAGGCCCATCGCCTATCTACTGTTTCAAAATCCTCGCTCAAATCCCGTGCTAGCACACCTCGATTTATCAAGCGCGTCGGCGTATCCTTTCCGCTGGTTCAAAAACAAATGTTAATGACACCAAAGTTTCCCCTTAATTGTCTGTAAACTTCTACTTCTCTGCCTGATCTACCACCTCCGGCCACTTGTCTTTCGACCTCAGTTACACATAGATTGCCCCCGTCAATAGGGCTATTAAGAACATATCATTACGATGCGAGGAGTAAGTGAGCATGAAGATCATTCTTGTTGCTGCATTGACAGGTCTCTTATTGACTGGCGGGCACGCGGCGGCGGCTGAATTTGCCGCATGGCACATTGCGGGTGCGATCACAGCCGTAAACGGTCCCTACGCCGCTCCAGGAGGACCCTTTTCGGTAGGTATGAACTATCTGGCCGACTTCACCGTGGATCTCACTTCGGCCTACACTCCCAGCTCGGGCGTGGCGAACTTTGAAGGGGCTATCAAGTCGTTCAACTTCTCATTGGTGGGTTCAGACTATACGTTCACGTCCAGCGAGCCATCAGGGCGAGGAGTGAGCATCACTCCCAATACACCCAGCGGCGATGTCATCTACTTCTACCTGCCGACGGTCCTCTCATTCCAAAGCCAGCCAGCTTCCTTGTTGGCCAGTTTCTTTTTCACCGATCCTACCGGGACGCTGAGTGGAAATCCCAATCTACATAACTTGTTCGACTCATTCGATACAAGCAGGTACACCTCCATGCAGGGCAGTTCCCTTTTTTATAATAGTCCCTGTTTCGGCACCGGCTGCGGCTCGATGCAAATGTCTATTACCAGTGCCACGGTTGCTCCCGTTCCCTTACCTCCAAGTGCAGCACTCCTCTTAACTGGGCTATGCATGATGGGGAGGTTCCTGCGACAGAAAAAACAAGATAAAGCATAACCGTCATGAAGTTCCGCCTTTAGTTAGGATCTCACAATCCGTTGTTTTCGGTACATTCAGGCAACTTTATGAAAAGCCTAATTTTCTTAGCCTTCTGATTCATGGCGTACGCGAGGTTTGTGGACACTCGTTAAAAGTGTATTCATTCCCCCATAACTTTCTGTAAATTTTCTCTCTGCCATCGGGTTCTGCTCGCATCACCGCTTGCGTTGGCTACCACACTTCCTTTAGCGTCCAAACCGTGAGGGCTATCAGTTGTGAGAATCCGAGGGAGCACGAGTTCGTCTAGGAACCAGAGGATGAGCACATCACAATAATCATGAGGAGAACATGCGGAAAGCGTACGCGAGCGCTGGGTTAACGTGTGTCGTCACGAAGGCGGCAATGATGAGTGTCTGGCTCACATCCATGACGATACTGCCAGCGTGGGCTGAGTTGTCGCCACTGCCCGTGCAGCCTGCACTCGACCAGGCCATCGAGCAGTACATTCGGTCGCATCCTGAGGTGATAGTGCAAGCAGTTCAGTCATGGGAGGTGAAGCGCCAAGCGGAAGAGAAAGCACGGGTCATGCAGGCGATTGCGACACACCAGAAGGAGTTGCTGGGAGATCCGGCTTCTCCCGTCAGCGGCAACGCGGAGGGGAGTGTCACGGTGATCGAGTTCTTTGATTATCGCTGTGGATATTGCAAGCGTGTGGCGGGGACGGTGACGCAGTTGCAAAAAGACGAGCCAGGCGTGAGGGTCGTCTACAAAGACTTTCCCATTTTAGGTGAGGCGTCGGTCTTTGCGGCGCGCGCGGCGTTAGCTGCTCAAGGGCAAGGCAAACACCAAGCGTTTCACGAGGCGATGTTGGCATCCGAGAATGAGCTGACCAAGGAGGAAGTCTTCGTCATCGCCGAGCGGGTCGGCTTGGACGGCAAGAAGCTCGAAGCCGATATGGACGCACCTGAATGGCAGCGCGCGCTGGACCGCAATAGTGACCTAGCCAGACAACTCGGCATTTCCGGAACACCGGGGTTTGTTGTGGGCAGCGAATTGTATTCTGGTGCCCTTGATCTTACGAGCCTCAAGGGCCTCGTGGTGCGGGCAAGAACGACGCACTAGAGTCCTCTGGGCCAGGGGAGAATTAGGGGGACATTCTGGTTTTCTTGTGCCAGCTGATGGCCTAGCGATCTGAAAAATTCAGAATGTCCCCATTCTTATGCCCCGCGCGCAGTGGAAGATCAATCAGCCCCCATCTCTGAAGAGATAACAAGCGAGCTTGGAAGGAGCATATATATCCTTCGACGCGCGCAGTTGGGATCATCCCACCCACCCCTTATAAAGTGGCAGCTCGTTGCGGCCTTGCGGGCGGACTTTGAGCATCCTGCGCAGCGTCAGCTCCGCCCATTGGCTACCTACCGTTTCAAAATCTTCGCTCAAATCCCATCTAGCACACCTCGATTTATCAAGTGCTTCGGCGTATCCTTTCCGCTGGTTCAAAAACAAATGTTTATCGAGCCTCTTATGCAGCCGGAATCAGACAACAGTGATGAAATCCTCCGTTCGGAAATCCTAGCCAGTTACGATACGATCGTCGGGACAGGCTGTATGAGAGCAATCAATGAAGAGGCTAAACGAATCGCGCAGGCCCGCGGAGATGTTTTTTTAGAGGGCGAGCGCGGTACAGGACGACAGCTTTTCGCGCACTGGATTCATCGCTGGAGTCCGAGGCACGCAATGCCGCTTGTCGCCGTTCACTGTGCCGCGATGAGCGAAACCGAACTAGGGATTGAGATATTCGGGTCCGAGTACTCAGGCAAATTTTTCGGTACGGATCATCCTCCAAAGAGCAAGGAGGGTAAGGTTGAAATAGCCGGGGGAGGAACATTGGTTATTCATGAGATAGAGACCATGCCGCGATCCCTACAGGACGAGCTAGATATGTACCTAAGAGCTGGGCCGTTCCCACGAGCCGGTACGGGTGGCCAACCTCCAGCCCGAGCCTGCATCATTGCCACCTCTAAGAATCTCGAACAGGACGTGGAGGAGGGGCGCTTTAGGGAAGATCTGTTCTACCGCCTCGTAGCTTCTGGTAACCGTCTTACACTTCCACCACTTCGGAATAGACTGGAAGATCTCCCCGCACTAATTGAGCTTTTCTTATCAAGAGCTACAAACCGTCTCCGGACTCCTCCAAGGCACCTGTCTGCTGCGGCATTGGAGGCCTTAGAACAATACTCTTGGCCAGCGAATGTTGCTGAACTGGAGCATGTCATTACAAGAGCTGTGAGAGTCGCCTCACAGAACGAGATCGGGGCAGAAGATCTACAATTTCCTCTAGCCAACATTTAGGGCTCAATATGGGTTGTTTCTGGCATGCTTGAACTGGACAATAAAACCCGTAATTTGTCTGGTGTTCTGAGCGGTCAAGTACCCCAGGATTTTGGAGTGATGAAGAATCCATTATTTTTCAGTTAAGAATCGGTAAACCCTCTCTTATTATTCTTTTCTGTCTGCCTCGCTGCTTGTCCTGGTGAGCCAAGTCCGCTAGCATGCCTTCCTAGTCATCAAGATTTCTACAGGCTGTGCTTCTCTGAGTTGATTCCATAAATGACAGAGAGAAAATGAGAATACTGAAAATGAGAATACTGATTGCGATGACAGCGATCATGGGATTCATATGTATTGGTGGCCCAGCTTCCGCTGAGCTTGTTCTTTGGCATATCGATGGCACGATAACGGGTGTGAGAGACCCCTATATCATCCCAGGCGACCCAGGTCCCACACCAGCTCAGCAAGCAGCCTCGCAAAATGCTCTTGCCCTATTTCCTATCGGGAGTTCCTACAGCACAGAAATCACTGTGGATCTGGAGGCACCGTATACCCCCACCTCGGGTTCGGCGAGCTTTGAGGGATCTATCAAGTCCTACAATGTTTCTGTGCTCGCGTCGGGTTACTCATACTTCTCTAGCCAACCGGTCACCCAAGGTGGTGTTAGCATTACCCCTGATTCACCTAGTGGGGACGTGATCTACTTTTACTTGCCTTTAACGCTCGCCTTCGGAAATCAGCCACCTGCTTTGTTAGCAAGCTTTCGTTTTATTGATCCCAATGGCTCATTGAGCACGAGTCAAAATTTGCATGATTTGTTCATGTCGTTTGATACCAGTCACTATTCTTTAATGGACGGATTTGCGACTATCTACCATGGTGACTGCCTCTATCTCACCTGCGGCTCCACTGAATTTTCAATCGCAAGCGCCAGTGTCTCGCCTGTTCCATTGCCACCAAGTGCAGTACTCCTCATACCGGGGCTTGCTGTGATCGGCTGGGTTGCGCGCCTTCAGCGAGGGGGTCCGAGGAACATAACGGTCTGAGTTCGGTGCGAATAATCTCACTGAGAAAGTCAACGGATCGGCGGGATAATATCCTATTCATTGTTTTCCTTTGCCCAGCCCCACGATCTCGTTAGCCTCGTCAGACTACTCCCACTTGGAAAAGTGTTTACGAATCTTAGGTGTTAGTTGGTTCCTTTCTGTATCCTCGATTTCCTTTTTTGTGCTCAAATTGTGCTCAAGCCAACCTCACTCCAGCTCATTCCAGCCTACTCAAGCCAAAGTTCGGGAATTCTGCGAAACTTTGTCCCAGTAGGCCTGAGTGAGTTCCAGTGAGCTGGAGTAGGGTCGTGACAACGCTTTCCTAAACCGCTTGTCCTACGATTGAATCTGTCCCACAACCATCTCTCTCTGAGACGACCTGCGGGTTGAGATTTGATTTCCCCTCTCGGCTCGTTCGACTTGCCCGCGGTGACTCAGTCATCTATACTCCGATCGCTCATACACTTCACCACTATCCTTCTTTTTGATTAATCTCACCGTGGATGATCTGACTCGACAGCTCAGCGAACAGTTCGGCTTTGCGAAGTTCCGGCCTGGCCAGGAAGAGGTCATTCGCGCGGTGCTGGCTGGGCGCGATGCGATGGCGGTCATGCCGACGGGGCAGGGTAAGTCGCTCTGCTATCAATTGCCTGCGACCCTCTTGCCCGGGTTGACGCTGGTGATCTCTCCGCTCATCGCCCTCATGCAGGATCAGGTGGCAAGCTTGAAGCAGCGGAAGATCGCGGCGGCCGCGTTTCACTCCGGTCTCACCGGAATTGAAAAGTACCGCGTGATTCAAGATCTCAATCAGAAGCGGCTTCAGTTGCTGTATCTGGCGCCGGAGCGGATGCAGCATGAGGGATTTCTCCAACTCTTGCGCTCACTCTGGGTGTCGTTGTTGGTGGTCGATGAAGCGCATTGCATTTCCCAGTGGGGCCATGATTTTAGGCCCGATTATCTCAAGATCGGACGTCTCCGCCAGGAACTCACGAATCCGCCTTGCCTGGCTCTGACCGCCACCGCCACCACCCGCGTGCAAATGGATGTGTGCAAGAGATTGTCCCTCCGCGATCCGTTTCGACTGGTTGCAGGTTTCCGTCGTGACAATCTCGCGTTGTCAGTTCGCCATTGTGCGTCTCGCCAGGAAAAACTGGCGACTTTGGAGCGTCTCGTTCGTGAGACGGAGAAGGGCACGACCCTGATCTATTGCGCCACGCGCCGAGCGGTCGAAGAGGTGGCGGAGTGGTTGGGCCAGTCTCATCAGTCTGTCAGCTACTACCATGCCGGTCTTTCTGATGAGGAGCGGCGACTCGTGCACGACGACTTTCGGCGGGGGAATGTGAGGGTTTTGGCTGCGACGAATGCCTTCGGTATGGGCATCGATAAGTCGGATGTCCGGCTGGTCGTCCACTTCGATATTCCGGGAAGTGTGGAGGCCTATTACCAGGAGGTTGGGCGGGCCGGGCGCGATGGACGACCTGCTGCCTGTGTCTTGTTGTTTCATGAGCGTGATCTGGCGACGCAGGAATATTTCATTCAGCAGGCGGCGCAAGATCCTGAAGGCGCCGAGCGCGCCGGGCGGATGAACACGCTCCTTCAAGAAATGTTGGGGTATGTGTCGGTATTGACCTGCCGGCAACTTGCGATTCTCGACTATTTCAGCGATGAGGCAGAACGGGCCTTGGGTCCCTGCGGTCTCTGTGACCGCTGTGTTGTGCCGGTGCGGCAGGCGAGCAGGGAGACGCTCCAAGACGATACCGCGTCCAAGAAAGCGATCTTAGAAACCGTCATCTGGTGCAGGGGGCGGTTTGGTATCAGTCGAATCGTCGAGATTCTTAGGGGGAGCCGTTCGAAAGCCATGCAGGCCTGTGGGGCGGAAAACTGCCCGACATATGGAATCTGCCGGACACGTTCAAAGCCGTCGGTGACCGGTCTGGTGAGGGAACTGATCGACTCATCCTCTCTTCAGGTTGAAGGCACGGAGTATCCCACACTCGATGTGACACGTAAGGGACGCGAGATCCTGCAAGGGGTCAGCGCAATGGAGTTGAAGCAATCGGAAGCGCCTCAGTCCGATTCACTGGTGACGAAGCCACTACGCGAACGGGCGGCTTCCGTGATTGTTCCACGAGCAACGCCGGCGGATACTCAGCTCTACGATCGACTACGACAACTTCGGACGGAGCTCGCCGAGGAAGAGGGTGTCGCAGCCTTTCTCATTTTTCATGACAAAACATTGAAGGCTATTGCCGGACATAAGCCAGAGACGTCCGCTGCCCTGATGGAGATTTCCGGCATCGGCCCGCTGAAGGCAGAACGGTACGGCCGGCGTGTACTCGAAGTGGTGAATGGGGAGTAGTAGCTCTCAGCTGTCAGCTTCTTTACCCCTCCTTCGTAAGGAGGGGCGAGGGGAGGTCGATCTTGACGACAACCTCTCGGCTAAATCTTCCATAACCCCATCCAAGTTCTTCAAGATATCGTCGTTGATATATCGAATTACGTGAAGGCCAAGAGACTGAAGATACGTCTCGCGCTGCCTGTCTTTCAGTATCTGATTCGCATCGGCATGACTGTCGCCGTCTACTTCAATGACGAGAGACTGTTCCGGGCAATAGAAGTCCACAATGTATGGCCCAATGCCATGTTGCCGACGGAACTTGAGCCCCTGAAGTTGTCGCGCTCGTAGTCTTGACCACAGCTGTGCTTCAGGGCCGGTCATGTTAGAACGAAGCCGGCGTTTAAGATCGAGATGGCTGGCTTGTCCTCGTGTGGCCCTGGGCATGAGCCTTCTACCCCTCCTACCCTTATGATTCTCTACCCCTCCTGACCTCCCCTTACAAAGGGGAGGAATATGATAGGAGATGACAGCTATTTGAGATCTCCTGCCTGCGCGAAGCGTTCCTGTAGTTCCCTGTACGTCTTCGTCACGGGAAATTGAGGGAATTCTTTGGGAAGGTGATCGGGAGGGCAAAAGAAGAATCCTGCGTGGGCTTCTCCTAACATGGCGGTGTCGTTATAGGCATCGCCTGCGGCCAGGACGTGAAAGTTGAGGGACTTCAGCGCCGCCACCGAGTGTTTTTTCTGATTCTGCATCCGCATGTGGTAATTGAGGATGCGTCCAGTATGATCGACCTCCAGCTGGTTGCAAAACAGCGCCGGGAATCCCAGCTGGCGCATCAGCGGTTGGGCGAACTGATAGAACGTATCGGACAAGATGATCACCTGGCATCGCTCGCGGAGCCAAGCGACAAAGTCCACAGCGCCTTCTAGCGGTCCCATCTTGCCGATGACATCCTGGATATCGTGAATTGTGAGAGTGCGCTCATTCAGAATGGCCAGCCGCCTGGTCATCAAGGCATCGTAATCCGGCATCTCACGGGTGGTAACTTTCAGTTCCTCGATGCCTGTCTTGAGTGCGACATTGATCCAGATCTCCGGGACCAACACGCCTTCCAGGTCCAAACAGACGATTACAGGTTTGTGCATTCGTATTTCTCCTTTGGGGTCAGTGATGGGTGACCGCAGGTGAGGTGACAAGGAGCTCCCGGCAGGCGGCTGGCCGTGCCTCATAAATGGAACAGAGCTCATTCTCCAAATAGGGACAGGGGATTCTCAATGCATAGTAGGATCGGTTGATCGATTCAAGCTCTTCGTCCGGCGCCATGGTGGAGGCTTCTGCGGCGTCGTTGAGCTGACTCCACAGGCCTTCGCGAATCAGGCGATCTTTCGTGTCGCTGAGGCGGTTCAGCAGAAGAGTTCGCCGATCCACGGGGAGCTGTCCCACATAGTCTCGTAACGTGAAGGCTTCCGGCGCAGAGAGCGGAACCAGCATGCGGCAGCAGGCGGCGCAGCCAATTCGACAGGAAATGGTCTGGCCTGTCTCGGTGGCGCGCTGGACTTCCAGTTGCGCGGCTTCTTCACCCAAGCGGCGCGTGAGCGGAATAATCGAGGCGATGGGGATGAGGCCCGTCGGCACATCGATGGCCGTGGTCAGCCGTCCAGCCGGGGTGTTCAGTGCCACCTCGAAACGTTCAACCATAAATATTCCTGAGCCCCCGTACCCGGTCTTGTGGCCGGTTTCCCATCGGCATCATAGAGAACCTTCGATTGACTGGTCAATCGCACGGTCCGCGCAGGTTGGTGAAAACGACCGCCGGCAGAAGAAGCCTGTTATTTGGTTTGCTCGTTTGTTTGGTTTTTTTGTTGAACGAATCCAACCAGATGAACCAAATCAACCGGATAAACAAAACAAACCAGATCAACCAGTCAGTTCTTGCTCCCTCTCCGCTACAGCCCCATAATGTGGGCACAGGAGAATGGTATGGCGTTGTCCGGTCATGTGATTGGGTTGCTGAAAGAGTATATGCGGGATCTGGTCGAGCAGGCGAAGCAGGAGACGCTTGCGCAGGAGCAGTTTGGATTTGCGATGACGCCCTACCGGCCAGATCAGGCTATTTCTGATCTGCTCGCGTTGTTAGACGACCGCATTGAATCTGAAGGCATGCAAGTGGGGCTACCGGAAGGTTTTCTCCATCACATGTGGAGTCTTTGTAATGAAGCGACAACCCAGGTGTCCGACCGAGTGTGGTTGGAAGGAAATATCGGGAGCCAGGCAGCCAGTAAGGCCAGAATCAGGGAGTTAACCTATCATGAGCTGATTCGTTACATGGAAACACGCGATCGAGAGAATGCTCAATGATGCGAGGCCGCAGGATGGACACAATGGCTGTCCGACTTTTCAGCGCTCACTACATTTTCCCCGTCAGCCAATACACTGCCATGCCGGCTATTTCAGAGACGAATTCTCTGGTCTGTTGCAATGCGGTATCGCTCGGTAAGAAATCGAACGGGTCGATGTCGTCCCAACTTTCCCGCGGCAGATTTTTTGTCGCATAGTCGCAGGGGGCCGGCGTGACCCGGAAGCCCTGTTTGGTGAATACCGGAACAGCCCGTGGCAGGTGGCTGGCTGAGCTGACGAGAAGAATTGAGGCAGGCCCGATCAGACGTTTGGTTCCTGTTGCGTTCTCGTAGGTGTTTCTGGCTTCCGTGTCGGTTTGTGTGGCGGACTCAGGAACGCCGAGGCGAACCGCCCACCGTTTCATTTCAACCGCTTCTTGCGGGCCTGTGCCGAATATTCTGGCATCGCCTCCCGTGAACACCAACGTGGGGGCATAGCCCTGCTGGTAGAGGTCTACGCCGCAGGTCGTCCGATTTCTAGAGAGGGAAGACGGCTCGGTAGTGGGCCGAAGCGATCCCTTCGCTTCGATCCCTCCCCCCAAGACGACGATGGCATCGAACCGATCGGTCGGTGTCAGCTGAGGAGTGTGGTGCCACGATTCGAGGGAACCGATCAGGGGGGTGGCGATCAACGGGCTGGACAGCGCGATGAGGAGAAAGAGGGACGATATGAGAAGTTGGCGAATCCATCGTAAACGTGTCGACGAAAAGGGGAGAAGGGCCAAGATCGTCGCCACGCCAAGGAGCAGTACGATCCACGTCAGGGGGTAGAGGCCGTACTTGACGAACTTGTATAACCCGAAGAAGAATGGAGTCAGTTCCATCGGCAGACCTCCATCGAACAGTGAGCATCGCCGACAGCATACATGGAGTGAGGCCAATGACCAAGAAGGAAGAGGTGATGCGATGGCACAAGGGCGCCGCTATTGGCTGATGAAATCGGAACCACGTGTATTTTCGATCGATAATCTCGCGCAATCTCCTAAGCAGACAACCTGTTGGGATGGGGTGCGGAACTATCAGGCGCGTAACTTCATGCGAACGATGGCCGTCGGCGACCGGGTGTTTTTTTATCATAGCAATGCCGAGCCACCGGCTGTGGTGGGGATTGCGGAAGTCGTGCGGACCGCCTATCCAGACCAGTCGCAGTTCGACAAGGCAAGCCATCACTATGATCCAGCCAGTGTTTCCTCCGCTCCGAGGTGGGATATGGTAGACGTCCGATACCGTCAAACGTTCAAGACCAGTCTGTCGCTCGACCGACTGAGGCAGGAACTAAAGCTGAAGGACATGGTCTTGTTACGAAAAGGTTCTCGCCTCTCGGTCCAGCCAGTGACAGAAGCCGAATGGGCTGTGGTATTGAAACTTGCCGGCGCCAAGGCCAGTTAGCGGAGCAACGAGCAGGATACGGAACAAGCGTTGGAGGTCCGAGCATTTTCTTGCCTTGTGTCGTTGGGACAGAAGGAGAATATCTTTGAGGATGCTCAAAAAGTCCGTCCTGCAAGGCCGCAGGCGAGTCGAAACCGGAGGCGTACCCTCAGGGGTACGT
>SWDN01000011.1:0-63762 GCA_005116775.1 Nitrospira sp. | reverse complement strand
ACGGTATCCGGGCCATTGCGAGAAAATTTACCTCTTGATGAAAGATCTCAAGCTGAACGAGGACCGTGAGACGCTTAAACGAATTCTTGAACGGGCCGTTCCCCAGACACTGCAAGATGTCGTGCTGATCTATGCCTCCGTCATGGGGATGAGGAAAGGCGCCTTGTTCGAAGAGAACTACGTGAAGAAGATCTATCCCCTCTGCATTAAAGGGAAACTCTGGTCTGCCATTCAAGTGACGACCGCCTCGAGCCTCTGTGCCGTAGCCGATCTCGTGCTGGCGGCACCCGAACGGTACAGGGGATTCATCACGCAGGAATCGTTTCCGTTACAAGACGTGCTCAAGAATCGGTTTGGAGCCTGCTACCGATGATGTCCGCCGCGGAAATTCTCAAGGGACTAGGTTTGAGCGCCATCAACGCAGGTGGCAGTACCGGGGCCCATTGGTGGGCTTCCGGCGAGAACACATCGCTGCTGGAATCCGTGAATCCGGCAACCGGCGAGTCGATTGCAAAAATTCGACCCTGTTCAGCCGATGACTATGAACACATCGTGCGGGAGTCCATTGCGGCATTTCAGCAATGGCGGCTTGTCCCGGCTCCCAAGCGAGGTGAACTTGTCCGGTTGCTCGGCTCAACGTTGCGGGAACATAAAGATTTGCTTGGCTCATTGGTGTCGCTCGAAGTCGGCAAGATCAAAGTCGAAGGGGACGGCGAAGTTCAGGAAATGATCGACATGGCTGATTTTGCCGTGGGCCAGTCGCGTATGTTGTACGGAACGACGATGCATTCCGAGCGGGCGCAGCACAGAATGTCGGAGCAATGGCATCCGCTCGGGCCGGTCGGTGTGATTACGGCGTTCAATTTCCCCGTCGCGGTCTGGGCCTGGAACGCGTTTCTCGCCGCCATTGCCGGAGACACGGTGGTGTGGAAGCCTTCGCCGAAAGCGTCGCTCTGTGCGATTGCGGTGCAGCATCTCTGCAATCGAGTGATGGAGCAACAAGGTTATAGCGGGATCTTCTCGCTCATTGTGACCTCTGAAAAGACCATCGCGGAGAAGTTAGTCCAGGATCGTCGGTTTCCCCTCATCTCCTTCACCGGATCCGTACCAGTCGGTCGATCTGTTGCTGCAACTGTCGCGCAACGGCTGGGGCGGACGCTCTTGGAACTGAGCGGGAACAACGCGATCATCGTGGATCAGACGGCAGATCTTTCCCTGGCGATTCGCGCTATCGTGTTCGGTGCGGTCGGCACCGCTGGCCAACGTTGCACGACGACCAGACGGCTGTTCGTCCACGAATCTCGTTACGATGAAGTGGTCGAGAAACTGATCGCAGCCTATCGACAGATCCGCATCGGCAATCCATTGGAGCCAGGCGTGCTCATGGGTCCGTTGATCGACCGCGCGGCAGTTGAAGCCTATCGGAAGGCTCTCGAAGAGGTGAAGCAGGCGGGAGGGAAAGTCCTCTACGGGGGGCAGGTGCTGGATCAGCCGGGCTATTTCGTGGAACCGGCCATCGTGAACGCGGAGAACCATTGGCCCATTGTCCAGCGCGAGACCTTTGCGCCGATTCTCTATGTGATGCCCTTCAGGGCGCTTGACGATGCCATCGCATTGCAGAACGCAGTACCTCAAGGCCTGTCTTCTGCGATTTTCACGTCCGATGTGCGGAGCAGCGAACGGTTCACATCCACTGCCGGCAGCGACTGCGGGATCGCCAATGTGAACATCGGGACATCGGGGGCGGAAATCGGCGGCGCCTTTGGAGGTGAAAAGGAAACCGGTGGAGGGCGGGAGGCAGGCTCGGATGCGTGGAAAGCTTATATGCGGCGGCAGACGAACACGATCAACTGGGGCCACGATTTGCCGTTGGCGCAGGGGATTCAATTCGGCTCCTAACCGCCCGCAGTCATGGAGGTAGTCATGATGGATCAAGGGGTGGAACTCGATGCGATGATCGCCAAAATGATCGACGACTATGTGTCGCGCAATCGCGCTGCCAAGGTATTGCGCGATTTGTTGGACGAGGCGGGAGTCGGCTTCTACCCGGTCGCAGACCATCTCACGCTGCGGACCTTGGACATCGACCGGCGCGCGGAGGAATTCACAAAGCTGGGATATGGGTACAGCGAAACGATCGAGTATCAAGACTGGTATGCGAAGGTCTATCGGAAGGTGGGGTATCCCGCGCTCTTCGTGGATCAAGCCTATTCAGACGATCGGGGCCGCACCAGCATTATTCCTGGTTGGGTCAACACATTCGGCGATCAGGTCTTCCATCATGTGGCGGTGCGAGTGGAAGACATCGAGCGGGCGATTGAACGGTTGAAGACACGAGGGGTAGTTTTTACCGGTCAGATCGTCGGTGCGCGCGGCGGCCAGTTAAGGCAAATTTTCACGGTGCCAGAGATGATTGACGGTCAGCCCTTTTCCGTATTGGAGCTCGCCGAGCGCCACCGTGGGTATCAGGGATTTTCTCCTCCACAGGCGGACAGTTTGATGAAATCCACGGTAGTCCGATAACCGTAATGCTCAATGTTTAATGTTGAATGTTCATTTGAACATTAAGAATTGCGCATTGAACATTTCTTTGTAGCCGAAGTGGCGCCGAAGGTGGAGTAGGCTAGAACCTATCTCAAAATCATGCTTCAGTCGCCTCGACGCTCTGTCTGTTCCCCTCCTTCGTAAGGAGGGGAAGGGGAGGTCGAAGCGCTGGCGGGCTATCACGGCGATGTTCCGCCGACATGAGCAGTAGCTGCTGGCCGGGACTCTACCCCTCCCAGCCTCCCCTTACAAAGGGGAGGAAGATTTTGAGATAGGTTCTACTGCTGGGTGCATCACCCCCACGCTTTTTCGCCTCGCTTGACGAGACTGCACAAGAGCCGTGGCATTTTTCCTGTCGCTTTCTCACGACGCCGGCGCTGACGTTCGACCATGCGTCCGGCGACGAATGCGGCCCGCGTGCTGGTCGAGTGCTTGAGGAATCCTCGAATATGCGCTTCGGCTTGGATGGCATCTTGGTGCATACCTAAGGTGTCTTGCACAGCGCGGGCTTTGGCGATGAAACGTGTGGCCGGTTTGCCGACCGTGGGCTCTGCCAGTTCTGCGGCATAACGAGCCCGTTTCGCTTTGATCCTGATGTCGTGGATTGTGGCATTGTTGGGTGTGTGCCCGGCCTGGTGGATCGCGTGTCGCAACTTCGTAAACTCCTGCTTGGCAATGTCGCGCAATGTGAGGGAGGACTCGACCGCGGTTGGGTCACGCGGCGCTTCCTGGAGCCGCCTGATGAGGTCGAGATATCGCGCGCTTGTTAGTTCATTGAGCAGAAACTCTTGAGCCTTGGTTCGCTGAGCTTCCAGATGGGCGATGAATAGTGTCAAAGGTCGGCGGTCCCGCGCATCCAGCGCGGCAGATTCCTCACGGAAATAGGCGAGTTGCACGTCGAGGTCGCGGGCCGGTCCCAGCAGTTGGCCAAGCCGGCGCAACTCATCTCGCAAGGAATCGACCCATTCGGGGATTAGCATGGGCCTGGCCGCGCGCAGGATGGCGCGCAATTGTCTCGTGGCCACACGCATTTGGTGCAGACTTTCCGGTTCCCGCCCCAGCCTGGCGCCGGGGTCATGCATAATCAGCCATCGGGCATGACGTCCGAGAGCCCATCTCACATGAGCCAGAGCCGGCGCATCCGATGCCGGCGGTGGTTCAGGACCGGAAACCATCAAAGAAAGGGCGCGGAAGAGCTTGGGCCGTCCGTCATGATCCTCAGCTCCCGCTCGACGAAGCTGCCGTTCGATGTCAGACAGCGCGTTGTCCTTCCCATCGATCCGTTCGATTTCGATCTCGCGAAAACGCTGAAGCACCGCTCCGTCCTTCATGACGGAGACCTGGTCAAGCGTGACGTCTGCGAGAGGGACACGGTCCATGCGTGCGCGGACACCGGCTCGCCAGACTCGCAAGGTCGCGACCGGTATAAGCTCCCGCTGTCCGAGAGCAAGAAAAAGGAGATCGCGGAATATTGTCGGGGAGGCAGCCTGGCGATCGACCAGCTCAATCTCCAGCCGATCCTTCATCAAGGGAAGTTTCAGTTGCCAGGCCTGTTTCCCTCGCTCGACTCGACGGCGCAGGGTGATCCCTGCGTGGGCCAGGTCGTACTGAGGCGTGTCGTAGTAGGTCGAGGTCAGCAGCCGTCGTGGAAGCGGGGTGCCGAGGAGGTCAGGTAGACGAAAACGGTCACCAACAGTCAGCTTGATTTCACGCTCAACCATCGATTTAACAGTCGGGTTGACCGCAACAGGATCTGGCGGTTTCGAGGAAGTCTTATCAGCACGAGCCATCGCGTTTCCCTTGCAGGACTTGTAACTGTTGCAGATAGAAGGGGAGAGAAGCAATCCATAACTGGTTTATTTGGTTGATTTGGTTTATCGGGTTGGTTTCGTTCAACCAAATAAACAAGAAAAACCAAACAAACCAAACAACGGTCTAAAAATGGTAGGCGATGCCGGCAAGAAGGTTGAACGCGCTATACGTGCCGCTGAGTCCAAAACCGGAAGGATCGAGGTTCGTGATCGTAGCGTAGTTGTATTTTCCTTCCACAAAGAGCCCCCATTCCTCAGTCGCCAGGACTTTCAATCCTGCCTGTGCGTTGAGTCCAGGCACCACCTGGCGGCCGTCGATCTGGCCTGAACTGCTGAAGTAGAACCCTCCTCCTCCGACTCCGACATAAGGCTGGAAGGTTGTGCCAGGATAACGAGCCACCACATTGAAAAGGACTGTCACCAGTCGGAGCGAGCTTTGGGTCACAGGCAGTGTCCCTTTCAGGTTCTCCTGGTATGAACATTGTTGAGACGGTGGCACAGGACAAGGGACAGTAGGAGTTACTCCTGGGCCTAGGAGAAACGTGATGTCCTGGTTCGTCGTAACGGTCTGTGTTTTGATCGTCGGAGTCGTTGTGAACGCTTCCAATTCTACCCCCAGCCAAGAGAACCCCTGGTCGTTGAAGAAATATCCACCCTTCCCGCCAAAGAGAGTAGACTGATCGAGAGAAAGGTCGGAAGTCTGGAAGTTCTGGGTTAATGTATTGCCTTGTGCAACGCTGTTTGAGCTGAATCCGTAACGGTCCACCGCCACTCTTTCCCCATAACTATTCATCGTCGCATCTGCGAGCGGTTGGGCTGCGCTGTAGCCTCCATAGCCGCCTAAGTACCATTCACTGCGCGCCGATTCTGTTTGGCAGAGGAATATCATTATCAAAACAACATAAATGACAAGCCGATTCACTTCCGCGTCTCCTTGCCTCAAGGGTGGATCAAGCACGCAACGGCGCCCAAAGTTGGCCGACAAAAATCTTGGTCACCTTAGCCCAATGGCAATGACGCGCTCATTACACGAAGATTAACATTCAGTTAATTTGACGGCGATCGAGTGGGGGAGATCGGAGATGTGAAACCCTGTCATGCGGATGTACGCAGGGAGGCGATCGAGACTGTCGGATCGGTCAGTGGATATCGACCGTAATCGTGCGCGGCGTCTGACCACGGACAATATCCAGTTTCACTCTGTGTTCGTCCTTCATCTGCTCAACGGCGGTAATGAGCATGCCTGGCTCGCGAATTTCCACGCCATTGATTCGCTTCAGAATGTCGCCGGACTGCAACCCCATCTTGTAATACAGTCCCTCAAAGCGCACCGCTTCCAACAACAGGCCGTCGAACCGTCCTTCGATCATCGATACGACCGGTTGGGCTTGTAATAACAGCAGAGGCATGTCCGAGAGAATTTTGGACAATTCACGACGATCGACGATTTGAATCGGCCGACCGTTGCCGGCAGAAGAGACACCGGAAGTCAGCGATACGACCCGGGAGAGCCCGGCAGAGTGTGTGGAGCGGGCCGGCTGCGTGAGAGCAGGAGGCCGTTCTTGTAAAGACCCCGGAAGAGGCGGCATGCGCCGGGCCTGTTCCAAGTCGGTGAGCATAGCCAATTCAAGCCATTCCTCTTGTCCCCTGTCTTGGAACAAGACACGAGTTTTTTCGATGGAAACAATCTCGCCCACGTTAAGAACACGGTCATGAAGATGCAGCAATTTCTGCTGCTGATTCGATAGGTCCTGAACGATCGCTATCGGCTCATCGCCTATGCCAAGCGCCGTGCCATGCAGCAACAGTTTCTTAGCCGCTTCGAGGGGAGGGCCTAGTCTAGCGCCTGCCGAAGATCTTGCGCCCTGCGATAATTCTTCTGGTAGCGCAAACAGACCGCGAGTCATGAGGTCCTGCGCCAATTGCTGAGGGGGCGCCGAAGGCCGGAGGATATTGTCCTGCGGAGGCGCCGGCGGAGGAAGCGTGTCCGGCACGAACAGCGCGTGATCGACAAAGGCGTTCACAATGTGTGCGGTTATGAAGGTCGAGAGGCCCAGGCACAGGCAGAGCATCAGCTTTCGTGTGCTGGGAATCGGGAGAGTCGAGCGCATGGCTCTTCCTAGCAACAAGCCGGCCTCGCTGGCAAGAGCGAAACAGTCTTAATTTCCGTCGTTTACAAGAATTAACAGCCGGAAAATGCCTCGATAACAATTCCGTAACGTCGTGCCAGTATTTCTTCACTCTAGTTATGAGTGAATCCCTCGAGCGTGAGCCGATCGCTTTCGGACAGCAGAACTACACAGAAGACTTCGCCCTGATCCAGGGTATGGACAATCTCCCTGAGCAGAGCACGAAATTCTCTGTTTTTTGGGGACAGTAATGGAGCATGAAAGACCAGTTGGAGAAGGCATGCGCCGTGATAATCGTGTGCTCCGTGTGGCTCGCGGCGACAACGGAAGCCATGGGGGAAGCCATGAACCGCCAGGATTCGGGGATCGTTTCTTCGCCAGGTAACCGGCAGGCGTCGTCTGCCCCGCGCATGAATGACCAGGAACAGCGCATGAACGATCGGGGAACGAGCCAAGCCGAACAAGGGCGAACCGTTACGAACGGTCCTTTCTCGAAACAGGACGGCAAGCCGGAACCAGAAAAATCGGGTGCCGTCACCCTCTCGAAGTTCATTGTCGAGGGCAACACGATCTTACCTCAAGAAAAAATCGACGCGATCCTCGACAAATACAAAGGCGCTGTTTTCCAATTCAAGGACGTCGACCAGGCGCGCGTCGAACTGGAAAAGGCGTATCACACGGCAGGGTATCCCACCGTTCTGGTGAACCTCCCGGAGCAGACCGTCGAGCAGGGTAGCGTCACACTACAAGTGATTGAAGCCCCTCTCGTCGAGATCAAGGTAACGGGGCAGGAGCATTACAGCAAATACCGTATTCTCGAAAAAATGCCGTCTATTCAGCTGGGAACAGTGCTCTATGAACCCAAGTTTGTGAAAGAACTCTCGGCAGTCAACGCCAACCCGGACCTTCAAGTGTCGCCGGTGCTGAAGCCGGGCGCGGAGCCTGGAACGGTAGGCCTCGAACTCAAAGTGAAGGATCGTCTGCCGGTCCATGGGAAATTGGAGGCCGATAACAGAGGACCGATCACGACCCCATCAAATCGTTTGCTCGCAGAAGTTCAGCATACCAATCTCTTCGGCGGCGACGAAATTTTTACGGTCAATACGGTCCAGACGCCGACGGATTGGGGAGCGGTTCAGAACTATGGAGCGAGTTTCGTCTATCCGGTGAAATGGCCGGATCATCTGCTGGCCGTCTACGCGTCCTACTCGCAAAGTCAATCGGTGTTGGCTGGGTCGGGCATTACCGTTGGAGGAGGGGGCAATGTTGCGGTTGCCGGCAACGCCACTGTCGCCGGGCTTCGCTATATTATTCCGCTCTTTCCCGGAGGAACGGCCACGCATCAATTGTCGATCGGGGTCGACTACAAACGGTTGGAGCCCACGAACGCGACATTTCCCGATGGTGGGACCGCGGTGGTGAAGAGTCCCGTTCAATATACCCCGGTCTCAGTGGCCTATTCCGGATTCTATCCAGATCGATTGGGGCTCACGAAACTGTCTCTATCGGCCAAGGGCTATGTTGCGGGCACCATCCCAGGCGGAGCGAAGGAAGATTTTGCCGGAAATCCCAACGATCCGTTGGGCCAGCCGGGCAATCGCCAAGGATCGACAGGGACGTTTGCGGTGCTGCAGGGCGGGCTCGATCGGGTGCAGCCCTTGCCGGGAGACTTTATGTTGGCGCTGCATGCAGACGGCCAATGGGGCAGCCAGCCATTGATACCTGCCGAGAATTATTTCGCCGGAGGCTTCGATACGGTCCGAGGCTACCTCCAGTATGAAGCGATCGGCGACAATGCTGTCCGCGGCCGGGCGGAACTGACCACTCCTGAACTCATCGCCATTCCGATCGATCGAATCTGGCAGCGCCGCCGCAGTGCAGATTACACCATCAGAGTGAAACTCGCGGCCTTCTACGATATTGCCCAACTCTGGGTGCAGCAAGCCCAACCGGGACAGACGTCGCAATTCCGGCTCGAAGGGGTGGGAGGCGGGATTCGAGTGAAGTTTCCCAAAGATGTGGGGCAGCTCATCATCGATCAAGGATTCGCGCTCGAAGAGACCTTGAATACGAAACGGGGCGACACGTTTGTGCATTTCTCCGTCGGCCTTGCGTTTTGATGAACAAGGATCGCAACACCATGACACACAAACGGGTTATCTCCGGTCTGATTCTCCTGGCGTATCTTGCGCAACTGATCGTCGTCCCCGTCGTCTTGGCCAATCCGATCGGGCCGGACGTGGTCGGAGGCCAGGCGGCGGTGTCAGGCCTCGGCACGTCGCACGTCACGATCGCGCAGGCCTCCCAGCAGGCCATCATTAACTGGCAGCAGTTCAATATCGCGCAGAACGAAGTGACGCAGTTCATTCAACCGAATGCCCAGGCGATTGCGCTCAATCATATCTTCGATCAGAACCCCAGCCAAATACTCGGATCACTACGCGCCAATGGAACGGTGATCCTTCTCAATCGCAACGGCATCATGTTTGGCCCCAATGCGCAGGTCGATGTCGGTGGGTTGATCGCCTCGTCTCTGAATCTGTCGAGCGCCAATTTCCTCGCCGGCCACTATCTGTTCCAGGGAACGGGCATCGAAGGCCTCGTCAAGAACATGGGCGCCATCAATGCCTCGCATGGCGGCGTGTATCTGCTGGCGCCTAATGTCGAAAACAGCGGGGTCATCACGAGTCCAGGAGGGAATATCGTCTTGGCTGCCGGCGCGAAGGCCTTTCTTTCGAACAGGCCAGACGGACGCGGGTTTCTCGCCGAACTCTCCAACCCTCTCGGACAAGCCGTGAATGTGAAGGATCTGATCGCGGACGGCGGCAGTATCACCTTGGCCGGCCGGATGGTCAATCAAGAAGGCTTGATCCGGGCCGACAGCGTGCGCGAGCGACATGGAAAGATCGAATTGCTCGCCAGCGAAGCCGTCACGCTGAAGGATGGGAGCCGCACCCTCGCGCGCGGAGGCGATGAAGGAGTTTCACACGGGGGCACGATCCGGGCCATCGCCGACTTGAAGAACGGCACAGCGACTTTTCAGAAGGGCGCCGTGGTGGACGTGTCCGGAGGCAAGAACGGAGGCAATGGAGGATTTGCCGAAGTGAGCGGCGCAACCGTGAGATTGGGCGGCCAGTTTCTCGGCCGCGCGATCGCCGGATTCAAGGGTGGGCGATTCTTGATCGATCCGACGGTCACGACGTCGACCGTAGGACCCACCGAGTTCGCGAGTTTCGAGGGCAGCGGCGCGTCGGAAGTCACCTTTCAGTCGCCCGTTGGCAGCGACTTAGTCGTCACGGGGCAGTACGATCTCGGTGCCGGATGGAACTTGTCCGGGGCCACCGGCACGTTGAGCTTCGTCGCCGGTGGAAACTTGCGCTTTGACAACGCGCGGCTCACGAACGACAATTCGGGGACCAGATGGGACTATGTCGGATCGGCGGCCGGCGATATCTTCTTCAGCAACTCGCATGTGGCCACCGGGTCCGGCGGCCACATGCAGTTCTCTGCGCCCAACGGGAACATCAACCTGGTCAATTCATTCGGGCAGCTCTCGACGTTGAGGATCTCCGCTGCTGGCGGCAACCTCGCCCTGGTCGCCGGGCTCGATATCATCAGCCCGACCGTACGAGTCAATAATCTGCTTCCGAGGCTCCTCGCCGGAATTCGTCTGGACGGACCAGGAAATCTGACGATCACCGCCGGAAGGGATGTTGTCGGCGGCTCTGTCAGCGGCCAGTTTATTGGTCCTGGATTCGTTCTGGCCAACGGCACGGCCACCGTGACAGCGGGGCGCAATATCGGCGGGGCTCAGAAGGGGGTCACTGCGACCGACTCCGACCAGTATGCGAACCTCACGCTGGGCAAGGGGACCATCAATCTTACGGCCAAGTCCGGCAGCATTTACCTCGGAAGGGTTCAGGACAAGGGCGCCTCCGATACCACCGGCACCATTAGGTTGACGGTCGACCCTTCGAATCTGGTCGTGCTCAAGGCGAAGGAAGACATTTTCCTCAATCCTAGGGTCACGGGATCGAGCGGAATCGATATCGCTCGGGCGATCTATCCTGCTTCCTTCATTGCGGAGACGGAAAACGGGAACATCTTTATCGAGAGCGATGTGAGTTTCTGGCCCTCGACAACCGGCGCACTCAGACTCTCGGCAGGAAAGGACATCGTCGGTGTGCAGATCGACGAGCAAGTTGCTGATGAAAGGTTCGGCTACATCTTCGTCGGGTTCAAGAATGTGCCGGGAGGACAATGGAGGCTGGTCAATTTCAAGGAGGCAGTCCGAGACCCCAAACTGAGTCCCTTTATCTGGACCAAAGACTTCCAGGTTTTCAATAATATTGAGAAGCCGTCCAGCGGGCTTCCACTCATTACGGTCAAAACGACCGCGCCGACGATCAAGCTGCATGAAATCGATATACAGCCGTTCCTCAACAGAACATTCAACCCGAATCAATTCGCTTCAGCTCTTAAATCGGGGAACAAGGCGGCGAACGTTCCAGTGCACTCAGTCCAGGATGTCGTGGTCGAGGCCAGGTCCGGCAAGATCCAGACGGTCAATTTCGAGCTTGGGAGCGTCCCGTACCACAAGCGCGTGACGCTGCAGGCCGCGACGGATATAGAGGCGGTGAGAGCGACCATCGGAGTCTCGGAGGGAGTCGTCGCCACGGTCAAAGCAGGTAGAAGCCTCAACATGAGGAGCGCGGCAACGACCGGAAAGGCCTCTCCAAGCGACTTGACTTTTGCCGGCACCGGCACCGCGAGGGTGAAGGTGGGAGGCCTGTTGGATCTGGCGGACAGCACCGGGATCAACTTCCGTTTCCTGCCGGAGCCGACCTCAGACGTCGACAAAGGGGGCTTTCTCGACGTGGAGGTGGGAGGGTCGATCAAAATGGACCGGTCGCGGATCGCCTCCTACAACGGAGCTACAATTTCTCTCCATGGACCGGGCGTCGATCGGCTCGTGGATGCGAGCGGCGTCCCTCTTGTGGTGGATGGAAAACCGGTGGCGGTCGTCGGCACGGTGGTTCAAGTCGGGGGCCGATCTGTCATCCAAGTCGCCGGCAAGACCGTAAACTTTAAGGGAGAGCCTGTCGTGCTCGATGGAGCGCAAATCCTAGCCGATCCTGTGACGCTGCACCTGAGTCTTGTGGAGCGAGGAGACGCCCTTCTCACCAAGAACGGCCAGCCGGTTCAGGTCCTGAGAGCGGAAGCCCCGATCGACCCATCCCAAAAGTTGTCAGGATTCGATCCGGTGCTCGTCGAGGGGAACTTCGTGCTGGTGGCAGCCGACGGGACCGTGATGCTGGTCCCGTCCAGTCAAGTGACGAAGGTCCAGTCCATTCCTGGCGTCGTGACCGTCGGGTCCAGCGCCACAAACCCCGATACCAAGGGCACTCCACTCGGGATTGTAACCTTGGGAGGTGGAGCCATCGATACCTTTGCCAAAGGTAACATCGACGTGGAGACCTCGCGTATCTCGACGTTCAATGGAGGAGACATCAACCTCACTTCGACACATGGCAGGATCAATGCTGGGAGCGGATCGAGAAATGAGGCAGTTGAGCAGATCGTCGAGCAGACGCGTCCTGACGGTAGCATCGTCAGATTCACAATCCGCGTGCCGGCCAGTGGAATCTCGACGTTCCATCCGAACGACCCTCGCCCACTCACGTTTATTGAATTCAAGGATCCTGAAATCGAGGCGCTACTGCTCAAAGCCGAGAGAGAGCAGTTCTTCGGAAAGGATTCGTCGGCGCTGGTGGCGGAAGCGAACCGGTTAAAGGCTCTACGCGAACCGATCTTCAACGAGACCCAGTTGAAGCCCTACATCAACTCCCTGAAACTGGGAGACCTCGCCCTGGTGTCCGAACGGGTCAGCGTCGATATCCCGCCCGCCGGCATTCAGGGAAGAAGGGTCGAAATTTTCGCGCCGACGGTGAATTTCCAGGGCGGCAGCATCGTCGGCAATGTGTTCATTCCTCCAACGGTGAATGTCAGCGGCCCGTCAGTCGTCGTCGGAACCGGGTCAGGGGGTGTCACAGCGCCTATCGCTCCAGTGTCCGGAAGTTCGGCAAGCGCATCTGCTTCAGCCACTTCTGCAGCGGTCAGCACCTCGGCCAAGTCTTCTGACTCCGTTCAAGAATCCGCCGCTGAGGTAGCCAGTCAGAACTCTCAAACCAAAGAGATGGCGTCGAACAAAGACGGTGAAAAAGATCGCAAGAGCCAACTGGCGAAATCCGTCCGCATGAAGCACGGAGTCGTCATTCAGGTCGATGTGAAGCCGGAAATAAAGTCGGGCGGTTAAACACGAGGAAGGAGTCCTGCGAATGGATATGGGTTCAGGTGGAGTGGCGTTCGCGCTGAGTCACGCGACGCTGGAGGGCAAGATCACGATTTCCGTCTTGCTCGTATTCTCGCTGGTCAGCTGGACGGTGATCATCAACAAGTTCCGTCAATTGGCAAGGGCCAAAAAGCGGAACGGAGTTTTTCTCGATCTCTATTCCAAGGCAAAAAGCCCGTTGGTGATCTTCAGCAAGGGATCGATCAAGCAGCTCCAGGGCTCTCCGATGTACGAGCTCTATTACGGCGGGTGCGAAGAATTAAAGGTGCAGCAGCAAAAGTACGGGACCGACAAAGTGCCGAATCACGGCATGAGCGCCGTGAGAATCGCGCTGGAGCGAGTCCTCGGTGAAGCGGCGGTGGGGCTGGAGTCGGGGATGATCGTGCTGGCGACGGCGATCAGCGGCGGTCCCTTTATCGGATTGCTCGGAACGGTCTGGGGAGTCATGGACACTTTTTCAGGAATCGGACGAGCGCAGCAAGCGACATTGACAACGATGGCTCCCGGCGTGGCGTCGGCCTTGATCGCCACAGTCGCGGGCCTCATGGTCGCGATCCCCTCGCTCTTTTGCTACAACTTTCTGGTGACCAAGACCAAAACGCTCACGATGGAACTCGATAACTTTGCCGCCCATCTCGAAACCGTATTTATCACGGACTTTCTCCGCGAGAAGAGCGGCGCGGCGGCGGCGGCGGAAGATATTGAAGACTACCGTCCCGGCGGGCACCGCCAAGAGGCGGAGCCGTCCGGCGCGGCTACCGGACACTGAAGACGTGAAGCGTTGGTCGTGAAGCGTGAAGCGCGGGGGAAGACAAAGATGTGAAGCGTATCTCGTTTCGGATTCGGACGCTTCACGCATGACGTTTCACGCTTCACGAATTGACAGGGTGTTCCTCAGAGGCCGCATAGCATGATAGGGTTTGCGGCACAGGAGGGGACCCATGAAGATTCGAAACTTTCGAGATTTGGATGTATGGAAAATGGGGAAAGAGATCGTGCTGGACGTCTATCGAGCGACCGCTGCATACCCCAAGGTCGAGGCGTACGGCTTAGCCGCGCAAATGCGAAGAGCATCGGTTTCGATTCCATCGAATGTGGCGGAAGGGTTCAATCGGTTTCATAACAAGGAATATCGGCAATTTCTTTTCATTGCATTGGGTTCCTGTGCCGAACTGGAAACGCAGGTGGAGATATCGTCGGACCTTGGATTTGTCCAACCGAATATCCGGGATCTCATCATTGAGAAGCTCGATCATGAAACGAGAATGCTGCGGAACTTGGTCAAGAAGCTCTAAGGACGTGAAGCGCACCTCGTGAAACGTGAAACGTTTGGGGACGTGAAGCGTAAGGCGTGAGAGGTAAGGTGACTCATCAACGGCGTGAAACGTGAAGCGTCTGGGAACGTGAAACGACGTCGAGCGAATCGCGAATGGAGTTTCATATGCTAGTCACTCACACGAAATACGACGACGCTTCACGCTTCACGAACGACGAGATACGGTGAAAGAATGAGACGCTTTTCGAAGAAGAGTCATGGGGCGGTGTCGGATATCAATATCACGCCGCTGCTCGACCTGGCTTGGGTGCTGTTGGTGATTTTTATCATCACGACGACGGCGATGGTGCAGGGCATTGAGCTGAAATTGCCTGAGTCTACGCCGCATGAAACGGACATGGAAAGCAATACGCCGACCATCTCGGTGAAAAAGGGCGGCGACATCTACATGGATGAGGAACGGGTGAAGCTCGGCGAACTGGAAAAACTGATTCGCGATTTGAAAGCGGCCAAGGGCGGCAAGTTGCCGCTCGTGCTCCGCGGAGATTCCGGTGTGGAGTATAAACATGTTGTGGCGGTGCTGGATGTGCTTCAAAAGATTCCCGTCGAGGATTTGGCCATAGCCACAAAACCGATCGATCCCTAGCGAAGCGTGAGAGGCGTCGTTCGTGAAGCGTGAAGCGTATCGAATTTTCGGAGACACCCTCCTGACAACCTGAAAAAAGAAACTCCACTCCTGAGCAACACTTCACGCTTCACGTTTGACATTTCACGAGTTTCACAATGGGCTACAAGGGTTTTGAAAAAAAGAAGAGCAAGCTCGGCACGACGCTGTTGATTGTCGGAGTGGTCCATCTTGGGATCGGCGCGGGCCTCTATTGGGTGTCGCAAACCGAATGGGGGCAAGACATGATCAAGGTCTACAAGCTCAACGCGTTTAGGAAAGAAGACCCACCCCCTCCTCCTGAGAAGGAACCGGAGCCAGAGCCTGAGCCTGAACCGCCGAAACCGGAGCCGAAGCCTCAGGAAGCGCCTCCGCCTCCTCCTCCGCAGGCAGAAGCGCCGCCTCCACCGAAGGCGTCAGATGCGCCGACCGGCCCGCCGCCAATGGATGCCAATCCTTTTGCAATCGGCAAGAGCCGGGGCCGATTCGCTGGCTATACGGATATTCTGACGGCGTCGATTCAGGCAAATTATCAGCAGCCGCCGTCGTTGCCGGACGATCTTGAATATGCCGTGATGTGCGAACTGGTGCTCGATGAGCAGGGGCGTGTGTTGCAGTACCGTCTGCTCAATTCGTCGGGAAGTCTCCTGTTCGATCAATCCGCTCTTGAAGCCTTATCCAAGCTCGCCCAAGTCCGGCCTCCCCCTGAAGGCATGGACCGAACCGTCACTGTCAAGTTTTTCCCCCCGGCCTGACCGGCCACATTTTCCATTGGCGCGCAGATCGTGCTTCTTAACGCACAATTTCCACTCCGGTAAGACAACCCTGACCTTCCTGTAACCTCAACAGGTTAGAACTGAACCCGTGGAACATAGACACCGTGGGTGAACGATTCCAGTCGGTTCGCAAGGTTTACTGTTTTTCAATTGAGCGCTGACGAGACTGTAACAGGGGGCTGTCATATCGATAGCCGTAAGATCAGGGGTTCCGCCATATCGACTGAGGCGGACGGAAAAAGGAGGTGTGCGACGACACGACAGCACGGGAAAGCGACTCGCGAGAAGCAAGTGGGGTTTTAACACAAGGAGGAGTCAGCGATGAGGTATTTATCATTAGTGAAACGGTTGGCTATCGCGGCGGTGACCGCAGCGGCGCTTACTGGGTCCGTGACGGCAGCGCATGCGTTGACGTTCAACACCGGTGACGCGGTGCTCGTGATCTATGGCAACGATAACCAGGGGTATCTGAACCTGGGCAATTGGGAGAGTTTGAAGGCGAACGGGGCCTCTATCGATGTATCGGGCATTCTGAGCGCGGCCGGAGTTTCGGGGGTCAATCCGATTGAGTACACGGTCCTCGGAAACAATGGCGGCCTGACCCCGATGTGGTTTGGGAACAGTGTGGACATCAGCACATGGACCACGACACAAAAAAACCAGGTGTTACCGACCACCTTTAATACAGCTCTCACCAATTGGAGGGGTCAGATCACGACCGCGAACGATCCCAGCCGGACCATCTACTCCAAGTCAGATGGCTTGCTGTCGTACAGCCTCTACCTGGATTCAGGAGGCACAGATACATATAACGCATCAATCCCAAGCACACGCCGTGGGTCTGCTGATATCAACAACGTCCTGTACCTGCTCGAACGGACCGGCGCGGCAAACACGTTGACCGGCGTCACGACGGCATTTTTGAACTCTTCGACGGGGGCGTTCACCGTGAGTGCTGTGCCAATTCCCGCCGCTGTCGTACTCTTTGCGACTGGTGTGATCGGCCTCGTGGGAATCGCTCGTCGGAAGCTCATGAGCTAAAAATAAAACAGAACTGAAGACGATCAATCAAAGTTCGGTATGAACAATACAAGGAGCACGATATGAAACCAACGAAAGCACTGCTGTTTTCATGCCTGGCCATTGCAGGGTCAGTCGCCGCAGCCGATCTGGCTCAGGCGCAACTCGTCCTGAATGGGGCCGGCTCTTCCGCGGGCCGTCAGTACGCATCACTGCTTCCGACCGACCTCGCGCTATGTGACGCAACCTCCACTCCCGTCGTGTATCAGAGCCATGAGAATCCACCGAACAGAACCCATTGGGAGTGCACTTTGGGCGGCGGAACGCGCGTCTACCGTTATTCAGCCACCGGTTCAGCCGATGGTTATACCAAACTGCCCAATGGGGCAACCGCCACGGCAGCCTACCTCGACATCAACGCCTGTCCGGCTCCGGCCGCTGCTACGGTCAACGGAAGGGCCGTCTTGCAAGCCATCTGCGGCAGCTCAACGACCCCCGCGCCCAGCGTGAACTTGGTCGTGCACTATGGAGCGTCCGATGTGAAGCCGACCTCGTTCAATGTGACAGCAGGCGGCGCTTCGATCAGCCCGCCGGCTGCCGGCCATCTGACGGCTAACCCCATCGTGGCAGTGCCCTTCTCCATTGTCGTCGGTGGCAATGTGCGAGCGGGGAACGGGACCACCTTGCTGAGCCTCTCGAAGGCGGAGGTGCGGCAGATTCTCTCCGGGGATGTCGAAGGCGGCGGCGGCGATTGGACCACCCTTGGACACAACACGACGACAGGAAACAAAGCCATCACCGTCTGCCAGCGGACCGTCATCTCCGGTACGCTGGCCGCGTTGATGCAAACGGTGATGCAGAGCCCGGGCTGGTTCGGTGGCATCAATCCCGTGGCTTCCGCGACGAACATCTTCAATCCCAGTTCTTCGAACGTGAAATCCTGTGTCGAGAACAATCCGAACTCGATCGGCTACATCGATAGCGACACGGTGCCGACTCTTCTGAACGGCGCCTACCAAGTCGCCCTCGACGGGTTCCTTCCGAGCAACCCGGCCCTGCCGGCCGGGATCGATCGCACGAGAGATCTCCGTTGCGGTAAATACACCTACTGGTCTGATTGGGTCATCGTGACACGGAACTCCGGCATCGAAGCGGCTCCAGTCAATGCGGCAGCCGGCTCGAATGCATTGCTGACGACGCTTCAGAATAGAGCGATCGCCGTCAACCCGCTGCCGAATTTCTGGGGAAGGACGGACGACATGTTCGTGTTCAAGAGCGAAGACAGAGGCCCGCATAACTGGTTTTCACCGAACGGCGCTGGCGCCGTTGCCTCGACCGTGTGCAGTAATGCCGGGTCGATACAGTAGTCGTTCCTTGACGAGCGGAGGAAGCTCCGTGAGTCGGTAAGCAAGATTTGGAGTAGCGGACGCGGATCGATAGTCGCGGGCTCTCACCGGAGGCGCATGGTTCACACCATGCGACCTCTCGGAGGGCGCGTGAAGGGTGACTACGGGAGTGCTTTCATGATGACAACTAAGTTCAACAGAACAGTCAAGGGGAGTGTGATGGCTCTCCTGGTGGCATCGGCGCTTTGTGTTCTGCCGATGCCAGGCCAGGCTGCGGAGGTGACGCGGCTGGACATCACCGGCGGGTCGATCAATTTGAACTTTGGGATCTTGGGGAGCATCACCGGCAATTTCAACGCCGATGGGCAGCTCCTCATGAATCAATTTCAGCCCCCGCCGAATATCTTCGATCCCATTACGATTTCGCATCTGACGTTTTCAATTTTTTCGAGCAGCGGGGGAGCCCTGAATCTTCCGGCTCCGACCGGGCAGACATCCGGGGCGACCATGACGGTCGACCTCCAGTCGCTTTTCGCCGGCGTGACCAGCACAGGCTGGTCATGGGTGAACACGAACCCCGCGATGGCGTCGTTGAACATCGGCGGTCTTGCCAGTGGGACATTCAACGAGACGTCGAACGCATTCGACATTTCGTGGACCCGTGCCTTCACGGGCGTGCCGTTTTTGACATCGGGAACGTTCAGTCTTCAAGGAGCGGCGCAGGTAGCGGCCGTGCCGTTGCCTGCAGCCGCGTTGTTGTTCGGCAGTGGGCTCATTGGGCTCGCCGGAGTCCTACGGAAGAAATTCGGTTCCGCGTAAAGCAGATATGTCTCATGGCCTGATCGGCCCTCACCGTCCAGCAGGCCGCAGCGACCCTGCGGCCTGCTGGACGGATCTTTCCCTCCACCCACACGATTCATGAGCGTCTGCTGAAGTGCCGATACGCGCGCTTGAGATGAAGCATCGTTCATAAAACGGCATGTGGGCCTGTCTTGTTCTCGTCCTGTCTCTCCGGCTACGTCCATCCCCAATCCGGTTCGCGCTTGCTGTGTTGAGAGGATCACGAGCAGCAAGGGTGTTCCGTCCAATTCGATAGTTCGCCCGCTTGTTTTGTTCATCCGGTCTGTTTGGTCTATGAGAGAAAAATCTTGAGGAGAAATTAATGAAAGGCAAACGAGTTTGTTACACAGTTGTTATCCACGGCTTGTATCAAGACATGGTAGGGACAGCAGCGATCCTTGTGTTGTTACAACAGGAACACCCGGATACAGACCCTGCGACAACGTGCGTGGGTTGAAGGAAAGGACGGCGCGATGAAACATACATGTTGGATGCTGATCGGCTCAATGACGGTGTTGGTTTTGTCTCTCATGGGATTTCACGATCGCGCAGAGGCGCTGTCTGTGACGTCGCTCGACTTCACGTCGGGAGCTGTCAACTGGGATGGCCGTCACGGTCGAATTCTCGACCGTCTGTTCGCGCAGGACGGGAGTATCGCGATCGGGTCGTATCAATCGATGTCGGACATCGTGGATCCGATCACGCGGGGGCACAAGACGTTTTCGCTCTTCACCAGCGGGTTGAACGGCGCGCCGGCGCCGTCGGCGAGCATCGACGGCTCTTCGATCACGGTCGATCTCTCGTCGCTCTATTTAGGGTGGACGAACGGCAGTCAAGTTCGAGCCTGGAACATCGGCGGCCTGGCGACCGGACTGTTCAATCCTCAGACCACCGAGTTCTGTCTTACGTGGGACCATCTGTTCAATGGAGGAATCGGCAGGGGGAAGCACGACATGATGGGGGATCGCTCGGCCACGTTCTTCTTGCAGGGCACGGCGGTCGTGGCGCAGACGCCCGTCCCGCTCTCTGCAAGCATCGTATTCTATGCGATTGGACTCGCGCTCATGGGAGGACTCGTGTGGCGGAAATCCCGCAGGGCGTTCGCAGGGGCGGTTTCTTAACAGAACGTCCGCAGAGATGCTCCTCCTCTACGAATCAAAATTTTCCGTGGTTCGACAATGTCACCATGATAGGGGAGAAGTCCTTGATTTTCAGCACTCTCCCGTTCGCCCTGAGTTTGTCGAGGGATGAACAGGAAGTTTTCCCGTAGCCTGCCAGATACCCGCGCTTCCAGTGCCCTCACCGCCGCCTCGTTGTTTCTTAGGCTTTTAACGATTTGTTAACACAAACTTGAGCCTCGCGTGGCCCCCCCACAGGACCTCCAGCAGTACACTATTCTCCTCGATATAGGCAGTACTCTCAACAGGCGGTTGTTCAGGAGAGGCTGTCGGTACGTCCGCGCGTTCGATAATACCTACTCGTGTCCAGGAGTGAAACTCGTGCCACATGAGCAGGCAAAAGGGCTCGAGCTAGCATGAAGATCAGTTGCATAGAACCGGTCCTTGCCCCCTATAGCATTCCTCGATTCACAGCGCTTCAGACTCTGAAGCGAAAAGATATCATCCAGGTGATGGCTCTGGGCGCCACAGAAAGAATGCGCGAATGGCAGGTGCACAAGTCCAACCTGGGTTTCGAGTATGCGGAGGCGTTTCCAGGGGAGACCGTGGAGAACATCGAGCCTGACGCTTTGGCAGCGCGTGTCACGAGTTGGCTCGATGAGGAAGATCCCCAGGCTGTGGTGATTACTGGTTATTACTATCCCGCGATGAGAGCGGCTGCGCGATGGGCCCGACGACGTGGGCGGGCCAGCATCTTCATGGGAGATTCTCAATGGGGAGATCGGAGACGGATCGCGCTCCGAGAATGGGCCAAAGGATGGTGGGTTCGACGACATTACGATGCAGCGTTTGCCGCCGGAGAACGGACAGCCGAGTATCTCATGCGAATGGGCTTTCCTCGTGAACGTATCTGGACCGGCTATGACGTGGTGGACAACCAAGCATTTGCCACGGGAGCAGCGCTGGCGCGCGAAGAGGCAGGCTCGCTTCGGAAACGCCTGGGTCTTCCCGAACGGTATTTTTTGTTTGTCGGTCGTTTTGCTCCTGAAAAAAACTTGATCCGATTGGTTGAGGCCTATGCCGAATATAGAAAGACGGCAGGGCAATCGGCCTGGGGTCTTGTGTTGGTCGGTAGTGGGCCACAAGAGACGGAACTGCGGGCTCGCCTGTCGGGAGAATGCGGCGCGCGCTTGTCGACGTCTTGGGCCCTCTTCGCGAGGCGTCCGGATATTCTCTGTTGACGTTCGTTGGGCTTGTGCTCGGCTTTGCGCGTGAACTCACTGTTGCTTCCACGTTCGGCTTGAGTCCGCAACTCGATGTCTTTGTCGCGGTGATGACTCTTCAACTGTTCTTCGGCGCGCAGATCGGTAACGCGCTGGAGACGGTGTTCATTGCCCGTGTTGCGAAGGAGGGCAGAGCGATGACCGTCAGGCGGGAGGTAAAGCCTGCGCTGTGCGGTCTCTTACTTGTGAATCTCGGTGTCGTGCTGTTTCTGTTGGCGAGCGGGGGTCTTTTGGTGCAGGGCATCTTCCCACGCTTCGACGAGACACAAGCGGCATTGGGTGTGCGGACTCTCCATTTCTTGACGCTTCCCATCGTGTTTGCCAGCACCGCGGGCTTGCTGCGAGGGGCGCTCTCAGTGCTGGGGTTCTTCGCCCCTGGATTTGTGGCTGGTTCGATCATCTCGGTCTGTTCCATCCTGTCCATTACGATCTGGTCCGAGCCGCTGGGTATCGACGCGCTGACGCTGGGCGTGGCTGTGGGAAACCTCCTCGTTATGCTTCTGTTCGCTCTTCGGCTTCTCCGGCTGACGTCGTCCACACCCTCGGACTCTACGCCCTCTGCTCCCAAAGGGTGGTTTGTGCTCTGGGGAGCCGCAGGCACGATTCTGCTCGGCGAGCTGATGTACTCAGCCGTCGGATTGACTGAGCGAAGCCTTGCCTCTTGGTTGCCGTCTGGTTCCATCGCCGGATTTTTCTATGCCGGCACAATCGTGTCCGTGCCACTGTCGTTGCTGGTCATGCCGCTCACGACCATGACGTTTCCCCGGATGGTGAAGGCCTTTGGAGAGGATAAAACCGCTGGACGCGCGATGCTTAGGAAACAAGCGATGCTTCTTCTCGGAGTCAGCTTCACGGTCGTGGCTCTCGTATCGTTCTTTGCGGAGCCGATTGTGGAACTGGTTTTCATGCGCGGCAAGTTTTCGCTTGAGCATGCCCTCTTCACCGCGTCCATTCTGTCGATTACCGTCTGGGCGCTTCCCTTCATGAGCCTTGGCAGAGTATTTCGTAATTCCTGTTACGCCCTGTCGGATTACCGCACGCCCATGGCAGGACTTATGGCGCAGTGGCTGGTTCTTGCCGCGCTCGGGGCGGCGCTGGTGCCGCTTGTCGGGGTGCAAGGGCTAGCGATCGCGATTGTGGCTGGTGAGGCTGTGACAAGCGTGATAATGGGAAGTCGATTAGCGATGCAACTGAGGTCCGCGTGACGTTGCAACAGGAACAAGAAGTAGAGGACTTCAGCGATGTCGCCCCACCGAAAACTTGGGTAGGCCTGGTATTGGGACTCTGGCTCAGCGGGGTTTTTGCCGCGTCCCTCGGAGGGTGGCTGGACGTGGGCCATGAGAGGACGGCGCCCATGGCGCTGCTCGGCGTGGCTGTGTTGTGGCCGCTGCTGTATTTTGCGATGGGACGTTGCCGCTTTGTTCCCCAATCGATGCCGCTTGCGGCAACAGCAGGGTTGATTCTCTTCGGAATGGCATCGGCTCTATCCAGTTTCATGAGCCCGGTTGCGCTCCTGTCGACCGGTTATCTGGTGCTGACGCTGGCCGGAATCTGGTTAGCGCTGCAATTCAATTCAAGCCTCGACGCTGACCAATATGAACAAGGATTGAAAGTATTCGCTCTACTGACGGCCTGCTTGCTCGTTGGGTTTGCCTGGTATGACTATGTGCCGGGGACTCGTCTCGGCAACGGCAAAGATATCCTGAATCCCAATACGATCGGGCTGGTATCCGTCTCAGTCTTTCTTGCTGCGATGTCGATTCGGACGCTGGCGCTCCGTCTGGCGATCATGGGGCCGATTGCCGGGATCATCGTCTTGACCAGTTCTCGTGCGGCAGCGGTTGCAGCAGTCGTGGGGCTAGGGATGATTGTGTGGCTTCGGCTGCGCGCCCGCCGTCGTCCGGTGTTGCTGATCGCCGGGATCTGCCTCATCTTGGCTGTCGGTGTGACCCTTGCGTACGGCGACGTGATGTATCGGATATTGGATCGATCTTTTGGGCTGAGCGCTGCAGATCGCGGCATCGGTTCGGGAGCAACAGGGCGCGTTACGGCCTGGAAGGAGACGTGGGACTTATTCGCGCGCAATCCCGTGCTCGGCGTGGGATTCCGCGCCCACGAGTTTCTCCTCAAGGCCGACTCGTCATCGCACAATGGGTATCTTGCGACATTGGCGGAAGTTGGAATGCTCGGGTTTCTCGGAGTTCTGTTCCTAATCATGCGTGGATTGCGGCTGCTCTGGGTCGGCTCCAGAGAGCCAGAAGCGGGGTTTAGCCAAAGCATTCTGTTTGGGCTCTGTGTCGGTTATCTCCTGCTCGCGATCTTCGAGCGATATCTGATCAACGTCGGCAACCCGACCTCACTCTTGTTTCTCGTGGCCATCATGAGGTCGAGGGCGCTGGAAAGTTCCGTAGTCACGCCGAATGAGCTGCGGTACGAGCCTCTTGACGAATCGGCTGTCGACGAACCGGGAGAGCGAGTCTACGGGCATGGCTGATCGCTTGTCCGATATGTGATCGAAAGGTAATGAGTGAACGATACAGTCCCTGACATCAAGAGCTTGAATGTGTCCGTGCTGTGCGCGAAACGATTCAGCGTCGGCGAGATGAGTCGTTCCTATCTAGGGGAAGGCAAAGAGGTCCTCAAGCAAGTCCGGGCGTGGGCCCTTGTTCGATTTCGATACAAAGGCGCTCGTGTCGGCAAAGGTTTTCATGTGGGTCAGTCTGTCAGCATCGGGCAGGGATTCATCGCCGGCGACTATGTCTACGTGGGCTCGCATAGTCAATTGCCTCCTCACGTGCATGTCGGGAATTATTCATCGCTTTCCGCGCGCGTGGCGATCGTCGGGTCCGACCACAATTACGACAACCCCGGTATGCCGATTGTCTTTTCAGGCCGCCCTCCCTCCTGCGTCACGACGATCGGTGCGGATGTGTTGATCGGCCATGGGGCGATTCTGTTACGCGGGATTACGATCGGGAATGGGGCGGTGATCGGAGCCGGCGCGGTTGTGACGAAGGACGTGCCTTCCTATGCGGTTGTTGCAGGCACTCCGGCCAAGATCTTGCGGTATCGGTTCGATGAACGTGAACGGGAAATTCATGAAGCGATGTTGGCGCAACCGACGAAACGGGGCCGGCATCCTGGTCCCTTGAGGTGACGTAAGTGATGTCGGATGCTCGATCTTTTCCCAGTCCGCACTCGTATCGGAATCGAGTTGGCCGACTCCTGTGGGCGCTGGTGTGGCACATGCTTTTCCGTCCCAGCCCGCGACCTTTCCATCCCTGGCGATGCTGGTTGTTGCGGTTGTTCGGCGCGAAGGTGGAACAAGGGGCTCATCCCTACCCCTCGGCAAGAATCTGGGCGCCTTGGAACCTAACGATGGGGGAGGGCAGTTGTCTGGGCGATCATGTGGATTGTTATGCCGTCGATCGAGTGACACTCGAACCGTACGCCACGATCAGTCAATACACGTTCCTCTGTACGGCAAGTCATGACTATACGGTCGGGGAGATGCCGGTCATCACTGCACCGATCAGGGTCGGGCGTCGGGCTTGGGTGGCTGCCGATGTGTTTATCGGGCCGGGTGTGACGATCGGCGAAGGAGCTGTGGTCGGCGCTCGCGCCAGCGTCTTTCGCAATGTTGATCCTTGGACGGTAGTGGGCGGAAATCCCGCACGCATCATCAAGAAATATGAACTTCAGCAGGAAGAGCCATGACCGAAACCGCGATCGACATTTCCGGCTATGGCTATGAGGATGGAGATCTCAATCCGTCGCATGATTATCTCGTCCCATCCGTATTGGAGATCCTTGGGTCGTTGGACATTGTGCAAAACCAGAAGCGTATCTTCGAACTCGGATGCGGGAATGGGGCCGTCGCCGACGTATTGACGAGACAGGGGTATCAGCTCACCGGCGTTGATGTCTCTGTCCAGGGCGTTGAACAGGCGCAACGCCGCCATCCTCATCTGTCGCTGCAACTGGGATCGGCATACGATCGTCTCGCCGACACCTATGGACGGTTCCCAGTCGTTATTAGCTTGGAAGTGGTGGAACATCTGTACGACCCGCGTGCGTTCGCGCGGACACTGTTCGATCTCGTCGAGCCTTCGGGAACTGCCATCGTCTCGACACCGTATCATGGTTACTGGAAGAATCTGGCCATGGCGTTGACCGGACGCTTGGACCACCACTTTACGGCGCTGTGGGATCACGGGCACATCAAGTTCTGGTCGATAGTGACGCTGAAGCAGTTGCTCCAGGAAGCCGGGTTTCGTTCAATCGCCTTTCGTCGTGTGGGACGCATGCCCGCGCTGGCTAAATCCATGATTGCGATCGCCACGAAGTTATAAGCCATGAGTGTCTCGATTCTCATTCTGACGTTGAACGAAGAGGCTAATCTTCCGGAGTGCGTCCAGTCGGTGAGATGGTCCGACGACATTGTGGTGTTGGACTCGTTCAGCAACGACCAGACTGTAAAGATCGCCGAGGAAATGGGCGCGCGTGTCGTTCAACGGCGTTTCGACAATTGGTCTACTCATCAGAATTGGGCGCTCGAGCACATTCCGTTCAAACATCCTTGGGTCTTCTATCTCGATGCCGACGAGCGCATGACGGAAGAACTGAAAGCCGAACTTATTTCGATAGCACACGATCCGAATCGAACCGCAGTGGCGTACTACTGCGGTCGTCGGAACATGTTCATGGGCCGCTGGATCAGACACGCGATGCCGCCCGGCATGATCATGCGCTTGTTCCGTCCTTCTCACGTGCGGTTTGAGCGGCTGGTCAACCCTGTTCCCGTCATCGCCGGACCCTACGGATATTTGAGCGGGATGCTGGTCCACTACAACTTCAGCAAGGGGATTTCCGAGTGGATCGAGAAGCACAATCGCTACTCGCAATTGGAAGCGCTGGAAGGGATGAAATTGATCCATCAGCCCTCAGAGGCGCAGCCCGGAATCTTCAGCGCCGATCGCGCATTGCGCCGTCGGGCGCTCAAGAATCTCTCCTTTCGATTGCCGTGGCGCCCATTCTTGAAGTTTCTCTATCTGTATCTATGGCACTGCGTCCTGCAATCGTTTTACGAATACATGATTGTGGTGAAGATGCGAGAGCTGGAACGGCGAGAAGAGGGATTACCGATCTGAAAGGAATCGAGGCGGATACATCTGCCGTCTCTGCACGTATGGCTAAAACCATCTTCGTCAACCGATACTTTTTCCCCGACCACTCCGCGACGAGTCAGCTCCTCAGCGATCTCGCCTTCGATCTCGCCTCTCGCGGTCAAGACATTCATGTGATTACCGGTGGGCAATTGTATACCGATCCCAAGGCGTCGCTCCTTTCCGAAGAAGTGATTTGCGGCGTGCGCGTGCATCGCGTGCGCACATCGCGGTTCGGACGCGCGCGTTTGTGGGGCCGGATGCTCGACTATCTGACATTTTATTTCGGAGCGACCTGGCGCTTGCTCCGTTCGATCCAGCCGGGCGATGTGGTCGTCGCTAAGACCGACCCTCCGCTGATGTCAGTCTGCGCTGCGTGGGCGGCGCGACTCAGAAAGGGCATTCTGATCAATTGGGTCCAAGATCTGTTTCCGGAAGTGGCCACGTCCTTGGAAGTTTCTGGTGTGCGATTTGTCGCCCCAATGCTGAAACGATTGCGCAACGGGTCGTTACGGCAGGCTCGATCGAACGTTGTGCTCGGCGTACACATGGCCCAACGGCTGCGCGATGAAGGGATCCCATCCAATCGCATCACCGTGATCGAAAACTGGGCGGACGGCGAGGTCATTCAGCCGGTTCCTAGGGAAGATAATCCGCTGCTGTGCGAATGGCGGTTAGAAGGCAAGTTCGTCCTGGGATACTCCGGCAATATGGGGCATGTCCACGAGTTCAAGACCATAATTGAAGCGGCGGAACGCTTGAACCATGAGCACGAGATCGCGTTCGTATTTATCGGCGACGGCATTGCGCGCAAGTGGCTCGAAGCTGAAACCGCAGAGCGCGGCCTGGCCAATGTGCAATTCCGTCCCTACCAGCCGGCCGATCGGTTGCGGTGGAGCTTGAGTGTGCCGGATGTTCACCTGGTTTCATTGAGACCGGCGCTGGAAGGGTTGATTGTGCCGAGCAAGTTCTACGGTATCGCCGCAGCCGGCCGCCCGGTTATTCATGTAGGCGATCTTGACGGAGAGATTCCCCGCATCCTGGAGCGCGAACGATGTGGGTGGAGTTACTCTGTCGGTGAAGCCGGTCCCCTGGCGCAATGTATCCTCGATCTTTCTCGGAGACGCGACGAAGCAATGAGGGCCGGGCAGCGCGCGCGGCTGGCGTTCGATCGGCAGTATGCCCGCGCCCATGCCTTGAAACAGTGGCGAAGGATTCTGGGTTCTGTTTCTGCGACCCTTCCACTCAGCGATGAGGCGATCCTCCAAGAGCTTCCGGTTGCTGCCGGAGACAAGTGATGGGTCGAGGCTCGATCAAACTGTTGCTGTTCATTCTCGTCGGTACGGCGGTGGCCGGGCTCTCCCTATCCCGGTATTCCTACTCGATCGAACCGACGGGGCCGGCAGCCGTTCCGCGTTCGTTCGTGGTGTTCGACGGGACGCTCTACAAGGACAAGCCCTCTCTCGATGCCTACCGCATTCGTCCCATCACGCTGTTGTATGAGTCACGACTCTTTGTGCCCAACCAGTTGCCTGCCTCCATGCCTCCCGAGACTATCGTGCGCACTCTCGCGTCCGAGCTTCATGGTTCGCCGGAGCCGGTGGTTCTGGACATCGAGCGCTGGCCGCTCAAGGGAGATGGGGTCGCGGTGCAATCGACGGTCGACAAATTCGTATCGGTGTTGTTATGGGTGAAGGACGAAGCGCCGGGAGTGCCGTTCGGAGTCTATGGCACGGTGCCGATACCGGACTATTGGCGCGCAATTCGCGATCCTGCGAGTGAGGAATTTCGATCGTGGCAGCGGGACAACGACCGCTTAGAAAGGATCAGCGACCGAGTCGATGCGCTGTATCCTTCCATCTACACATTTTATCCTGACCGCCAGAATTGGGTGACCTATGCGATCGCGCAGATCGTTGAAGCGAAACGCAAAGCGAAAGGGAAGCCGGTCTACGCATTTCTCTGGCCTCAGTACCATGAATCCAATCGATTGCTCGGTCTTCATCCGCTCGATCCGGATTATTGGGAGTTGCAATTGAACACGGTCTACCAACATGCGGATGGTGTGGTGATCTGGGGAGGATGGGGAACGAATGGGCCGGAGCCCTGGAATGAGGAAGCCCCCTGGTGGCAAACGACGAAACGGTTTATGAATCGAATCAACCACTTTACTCCTCCTCCCCCTACAAGCTTAAAGGTCCAATAGTCCGGTTAAACTGCTGATGTTATAGAAGTATTTCCTCCTCCTCATTTTTTTAACATTGAGTTAACACAAACTTGAGATTAGCGATGCCATCGCTCGATCTGTGAGCGATAGACTACGCTACCTGAAATTTGACTAGATCTGATGTGGGTCTCGCGCAGAGTGAGCAGATGTGTTGAAAGGACCTCGATGAGTACTCATCCCACAGCCCTGGAAACTCCCTCGCCTTCTTCTTCCGTGATGTCCCCGGTTCGCCTACTGACCGGCATGAGTCCTTGGGTGTTGTGGGTTGTGTTGGCTGTTGTGACGACTCTTCTTGGCTATCTCTATGCAGATAGTCTGCGATTCTTGGCGCAGACTTGGTTAGAGGATGACAACTACAGCCATGGGCCGTTTATTCCGCTGATCTCCCTCTATTTGATCTGGCTTCGAAGGAGGCAGCTTCAGACTGTCGAGCGACGCGGTTCGTGGTGGGGGATTCCGATTGTCGGCGCCGGGTTGTTTGTGTATGTCGTCGGTGAGTTCGCTTCCATGCATTCGATTGTCCAGTTCTCGTTGTGGGTTGTGATCATCGGATTGCTCATCTGCGCCATTGGGCTATCGGGTATCCGTCTGCTGGCCTTTCCCCTGCTGTATCTACTCGCCGCACTTCCGTTGCCGGTATTTCTCCAGTATGAACTTTCCAGCCGCCTCCAATTATGGTCATCGGCTTTGGGAATCGGGTGTCTCCAATTGGTCGGAGTCATGGCGTACCGGGAAGGCAACGTCATCGATCTGGGACCGATTCAGCTCCAAGTCGTCGAAGCCTGCAGCGGAATCCGATACCTGTTCCCACTCATGGCCCTCACGTTGCTCTGCGCCTATCTCTACCGCCAACCTCTCTGGAAGCGGGCGGTGCTTGTGTTGTCGAGCATTCCCATTTCGATTCTCCTGAACGGCTTCAGGATCGGCGCAATCGGCGTGCTCGTTGAGGCCTATGGAGGCAGCGCGGCCGAAGGTTTCAGCCATTTCTTCGAGGGGTGGGTCTTTTTCGTGGCGAGTCTCGGTTTGCTTTGTGGGGAGATGTGGCTTCTTGCTCGAGTGGGGTCGAACGCCTCTCGCCGTCGATTTGCAGAGTTGATCGGTCCTCCGGAGGCCGTGGCGCCGGCCTCGCCGCTCGCCGCCCGCGTTTCACCGGTTCCTCTGCTGGCAGGAGGAGCCTTGCTTATACTGGCGGGTGTTGCTGCACCCTCGGTGGTCCCGCAAGATTTCCCTCCTCCCGCGCGGCAGATGTTGCTCGATTTCCCGTTACAGCTTGGTGAGTGGGGGGGCGCTTCTTCTGTCATGGAGCGTCAATACCTCGACGCATTGCAATTGGACGACTATGTGCTTGCGGACTACAGCGCAGGTAAGCAGGCGCCGGTGAATGTGTACGTGGCCTACTATCAATCTCCGAAGAAAGGCCTGTCGTCGCACTCGCCGAGGCAGTGTATCCCGGGTGGCGGGTGGGAGATCACGTCCTTCGAAACGGTGCGCTTGGACCCTGCATCGGGAGTCGGCCAAGCCTTGGACGTCAATAGGGTCGCGATCCAAAAAGGCGGCCAGAAACAGATCGTGTACTACTGGTTCAAGCAACGCGATCGTTTGATCACCAGTGAATATTTCGTGAAGTTCTTTCTCTTTTGGGATTCCTTGACCAGACATCGCGCTGACGGCGCATTGGTGCGCCTCGTGTCGTCGGTCTATGCCGGGGAGACAGAAGACTTCGCCGACGCCCGCCTCCAGACCATGGCCGGTCTCGTGACTCCGGTGCTCGGTCGCTATGTTCCGGACTGAGGTGGAACAGGTCATGGACACGTCGCTGTTTTTCAGTTTCATGGGCTCGCTGATTATCTGCATGGCATTGATTCCGGCACTGACTGCCTCCGCCGGGCGATTGCAGTTTGTCGACGTTCCGCGCGAGCGCCACGCGCATGACGCCCCGATCGCGAAAATCGGAGGGATCGCATTCGGCATTGCCACCATTGCCGCCGTCCTCTTGTGGGCTCCCAAAGACCAGCTGATTCTTTCCAGTTTGCTCGGCGGCGCGGTCATCGTTCTGTTCGGGGCGTGGGATGATCGTGTCAACCTTACCCCTCGAATGAAATTCATCGGGCAAGTGTTGGCTGCTGCGATCGTCATCGGTTTGGCGGGCGTTCGACTCACCACGGTGCCGTTCGTCGACGATGTGGTGTTTCCGGCATGGGTGGCCATTCCCCTCACATTGGTCGTGATTGTCGGCGTAACGAATGCCGTGAATTTGGCCGACGGACTCGACGGCTTGGCCGGCGGGCTATCCCTGATCAGCTTCGCCGGCATTGCCTACCTTGCCTACCAGGCGGACGAACCATTGTTGGTGCTCTTGATGGTGTCGGTCCTGGGAGGGCTGTTGGGATTTCTCCGATTCAATACCTATCCGGCGAAGATTTTCATGGGCGACGCGGGAAGCCAGTTTCTCGGCCACTACCTGGCCATGGCCGCCATTCTGTTGACCGGTTCGGCCAGGACGATGTACAGCCCCTTGCTGGCGCTGTTCATTTGGGGAGTCCCTTTGCTGGATACGATCGGGGTGATGGGGCAACGATTGTTGGAAGGGCGGTCTCCGTTTGTCGGCGATCGCAACCATATCCACCACAAGTTGCTGGCCAAGGGATTGACGCATGGGCAAGCCGTCAGCGTGATCTATCTTATCCATGCCGTGATGGTGAGTTGCGCCTATGTATTACGGTGGCAGTCGGATGTCGTCCTGATCGTTGTGTATCTATTGTGGGCCGCCATAATCCTCTCGATGTTCGTCCCCTGGACACAGAAGGCTTCGTCGGCGATTGCTCTCGCCGACACGTCGCGCTCCGTGCCTGCGAATCATCGCGCGCTCACACTGCCGATCGGGGAATGGGCGTTCAAGGCGCTTCAGTTGACGGTTCCCCTGTATCTCGTTGCATCGGTGGCGATGCCGAAGACGATCCCATCGGATGCGGGACTGATCGCCGCAGCGTTGTTGGTTGCGGTGGTGGGCTCCATGGTTATGGGCCGCGGGAAGGCATGGGTCGTGCGCGTAGGTCTGTATGTCGGGAGCACATGCTTGCTGTATTACGGTGAAGTCTCTCCTCGTCTCTCCGGCGCCGATCTCATGACTCCCCTCAACGTCGGGTTCGTTCTCTTGGCGGGACTGGTCGTGTTGACCATCAGGTTTGCCGGTACGGACCGGTTTCAAATGACGCCGTTGGACTACTTGATTGTGTTATTGGCGGTCGTCATGCCGTTTTTGCCCGGCTTGAATGTCGGCGAGGTGCCGGTGAGTCTTCTTGCCGCAAAACTAATTGTGCTGTTCTTTTCATTCGAGCTGCTGCTCCACTTCTATTCGTCCGCAGCCACCCGCTTGGGCTGGGTGTCTGCCTGGATGTTGGGGGGATTGGTGCTGCGGGCGTGGTGGTGGTGATTCGATGATCGAAGGGGAGGCAAGCATCATGAAACAGGCTATGTCTGTAGCTCTCGGGATCGTACTGTTGGCCGGGCTGTTCGGCTGCGGAGGTCCCGAAGAGCAGAAAGCCAAATATCGCATGCGCGCGCAAGAATACTTTGAGCAGGGCAATTTCTCCAAAGCCCGTGTGGCGTTGCGAAATGTGCTGAAAATCGATCCCAAAGACGTCGACGCCACGTTTCTCTACGCGCAGGTGGAGGAAAAGGAGCGCAATTGGCGCAATGCCGTGGCGGGGTATCAGCAGGTTGTGGAGATGAGCCCGGATCACGATCGCGCGCTCGTCAAATTGGCCAAATACTATCTGGAAGCGCGCGCGTTGGAAGAGACGACGCAGATCGCGAATCGGATTCTGGCGAAGACGCCGGGACATGTTCCGGCGCAGGTGTTGCAAATTGCCGTGACGGCGGTTTCGGGCCGAGTGAACGAGGCCATCGGTCAAGCAGAGCGGTTGATCGCCACGGCGCCCACTGACACCGATGCGGCGCTGCTTATGGCGTCGTTGTATGCCGCCAATCAGCGTGGAGAAGAAGCGGCGCCGTTGCTTCGTCAAGTTTTGAAGGCCAAACCCGGCGATCTGGAACTTCTCGATGCTCTGGCAATGACCTTGATCAAGCTGGGACGAATGGATGAAGCGGAGTCGACGCTGCAACAAATCGTTGCGCTGGAGCCGACAGTATTGAATCACCGGCTGCGGCAAGTGGCGCTCTACGATCAGCAGCAGCAGTACGACAAAGCAGAGGCGGTGCTCAAAGACGCGATACGGCTCGATCCTGAGAATGAAACGCGTCGATTGGCGCTGGTCGAATATGTGGCAAAACGGCGTGGGCTCGAGCAGGCGGAAAAAGCTTTATTGGAGGCCCGCAAAGACCTCCCACGCTCAGCCAAACTGTGGTTCGCAGTCGGGGGTCTCTATGAATCGACGCAACGTGTCGATAAGGCCCGCGAGACCTATCGCGCAATTCAGGATGAATATCAGAAGAAACCTGAGGGGCTTGAGGCGCAGGTCAAACTCGCCGGCCTCGATTGGGTTGCAGGCAAAGCCGGCGATGCGGAGCGCCTGATTCAAGAGGTGCTGAAGGAAAATCCTCGGTCTGCAGAAGCGTTGTTTTTGCGCGGGAAGATCGCATTGCAGCGCGGGAATGGAAAGGACGCCACGCAGGATTTCCGGTCCGTGCTGAAAGATCAGCCTGAATTGGCCGATGCGCATGTCCTGCTTGCGCGAGCCTACCTGACGACGGGTGAGGTGGGGCTTGCGCGCGAGAGTTTAGATAGGGCGCTCGGCTTGAAACCGGCGTTGGTGGAAGCTCAGGTGATGCTGGCAGGCCTCGATGCGTCCGTCGGTCATATCAAAGAAGCGCGGAACCGGTTGGATCCGCTCATCGCACGTGACCCCGGTAACCTGGCGCTCTTGGGCATGATGTTCCAGCTTCAGACTCAGGAAAAAGATTGGGGACAAAGCCAACACACGTTGACGAAGTTGCGGACCGCCGGCGCGGACAAGGCCGCCGCGGACTTGGCAGAAGGGCACCTGGCTGTGGCTCAACAGCAATGGGAGAAAGCGGAAGCTGCCTATGCCCGCGCTGCCGAGCAACGCCCTCTGGCGCCGGAGCCACTCTTGGCGCTGATGCAGCTTGAAATGAAGCGCGGCCAAGTGGCGCAAGCCCAATCTAAGCTTGAGACCGTGTTGGCCGCCCATCCAGACCATCTCTATGCGGACGGCTTTCTCGGAGAGTTATTGTTGACCCGAGGCGACGCAACTGCGGCGATTCCGCATTTTGAAACCGCGGCGCGCCTCAATCCGAAGTGGAGCACGCCGAGAGTCCATCTGGCGCGGTATTACTACAGCAAAAAACAGGTGGCTGAGGGAGACGAGGCTCTTGTGAAGGGACTTCAAGCGAGTCCGGACAATGAACAAATGCAGTTGCTGCTTGCAGTGAGCCTCAGCGCGCAGCGCCGGTTCGACGAGGCCATCAGCCACTACGATGCAGTCTTGAAAATGAATCCGAAGTCGATGTTGGCGGCGAACAATCTGGCCGCGACACTGGTCGATCACAAAAATGACTCGCAGAGTCTCGAACGCGCCCTGGCACTGAGCCGGGGATTTGAATCCCAGACCCCTAACCCGTATCTGCTCGATACCTTGGGGTGGGCCCATTATAAATTGGGCCACGGGAGCGATGCGGTGAGATTACTCAGGCAAGCGACGGCACTGGCGCCTGACCATCCGGTGTTGAACTATCACCTGGGAGCTGCCTATTCGAGGGCGGGTCAGCCAGGCGACGCTCGGGTGCATTTGAAAAAGGCCGTGGCTTCCGTGACCCCGTTCGAAGGGTTAGACGATGCCAAGGCGCTCTTGGCAGAGGTAGCGGGATGATGTCTCTTGTGCGAGCTGGACTGATTCGGGGTATTGCCTGTGTCGTGATCGCGCTGGGAGGGGGTAGCCTCGTGGCCTGCGCCGCGAACACCGTGGCGTCAGAAACCGTAGTTCCAGAAACGGGTTACTTGCTTGGCCCGGAAGATGTCCTGAAAATCTCGGTCTGGAGAGACGAGCACCTCACGCAGGAAACGGTGGTCCGTCCAGACGGCATGATTACCTTCCCTCTCATCGGAGAGGTCACCGCGGCGGGACGGACGACGGAAGACCTCCGCAGCGAGATTGCGAGGCGGCTGGTCAAGTTTATCCCGACTCCCAATGTGACGGTCACGGTGCTCAAAGTGCTCAGTTACCGCATTTATGTCCTTGGGCGGGTGAACAAGCCCGGAGAATATATGGTGGGCCATCAGACGGATGTGTTGCAAGCGTTGAGCTTGGCGGGGGGCCTCACTCCCTATGCGTCCGAGAACGATATCAAGATCATGCGCCGTGGCGGCGTCGATCAGCAGGTCTTCCATTTCAGATACGGGGATATGCGGCAGGGAAAAGACTTGAAGCAGAACATGTTGTTGCAACGCGGCGACGTGGTGATGGTGCCGTGACCGAATGGAACTATCGTATGTCGATCGCAATCGTTCGGCTACGAAGAATCAGCTGCGATTTCGCACGCTGGTTGGATTGTGTGGCGTAATGATGCTGGTATCGGGCAACGTGAGAGAAGAAGCGAGCGCGGCGGAATGGTCGGCAGAGCCGTCATTGAGTGTGAAAGGCGAGTACAACAGTAATTTGCTCTTGTTTAACGGGAACAATGAAGTGTGGGGGGATTGGACCAGTCCTGCCTTGAAATTCAAGGGCTCCACTGAATCGTTGATGGTGGAAGGGAATGTCAGAAGTGAGTTTGTCCATTACTACGGCAGCCAAAATCGAAGCTTGACCAATCTGTATTTCCCCTTGCGGACGTCGTACCGATGGGATCGCCATACGGTCAACATCGAGGGCGGCTTTACGCGTGACAACACCTTGCGGAGTGAGTTGCAGCAAACCGGTCTCGTATTGGCTTTTACGCAACGGAGTGTATGGACGGCTCGTCCGACCTGGACCGTCGGGCTGACGGAGCGTCTGAATTGGCAGCTCGGGTATCAGTTCACAGATGCGACATATGAAAACGGATTGAGTTTCGGGCTTGTGAATTACCAGGTGCAGGGAGGATCGTCTTCGATGTCCTATCAGGCAACCGAACGAGATCAGGTGCAGTTTACCGGAGAGTATGTGAGGTTCGAAACGCCCGCGATTCAGCAACATTGGACGTACTATGGGCTCGGGGCTTCCGCCTCCCACTCGTTTACCGAGTCACTGATTGGTACCGTGTCGAGCGGTGTGCGATTCATCGCATCGACGCAGGACATTTCCGGAGATTCTCTGACCGATCATCAAAATGTCTGGGTTTATAGCGGCAAGCTCAAGCAGGTGTTCGACCGCGCAACCATAACGGTGGAGGGGAGTCGTGAGGTCAACCCCAGCGGCTTCGGATCCTTACTACAGACCGACCGCGTCGGAGGCAGCCTGTCGCACAATCTGACCGATACTGTGACTCTTTCAGTCGAAGGAGCGACTTACTTTGTGACCCCTCTCTCATCGTCAACGAGTCGAACATTTCCGCAGACGCGATTTACAAGCGTAAGCCCGAAAATCTCCTGGACATTCGCCGAATGGTGGTCGCTCGGTGTGGGCTATAGTTATGCGGAACGCGCTGTGGGCGCGTTGGATCAGTGGAATTTCGCCAATTCAACGTTTGTGACGCTGACCTATGGAGGACCGAAGTGGTCGGTGTCCCGATGACCGGCGGGCGCCCCCCACAGGCTGGAGGAACCATGGATGCTCACGCGAAAGACTTGCACGACTATCTGGCTCTGCTGCGGCGGCGCAAGAGCCTGATTCTCATCGTCGCCGCGTCGCTCCTGGCAGCCAGCGCCGCCTTGGCGTTTCTCCTGCCGGCGGTGTATCGCTCCACGGCGACCATTCTCATCGAGGAACAGGAAATCCCGCCCGATCTTGTCCGCTCGGCCATTGCGACCTATGCCGATCAGCGGATCGAGACGATCAAGCAGCAAGTATTGAGCCGATCGACATTGTGGAAGCTTGTCGAGCAGTACGACCTTTACAAGGGGCTTCGCAAACGGAACCCGCCGGAAGAAATTTTGACCCGTTTCGTCAAGGATATCCAAATCGACGTCATGAACGTGAAGGTCATCGACAAGCGCACCCAGAATCCCACACAGGCCACCATCGCCTTTACGCTGGCCTATGACGGTGAAAGCGCGGAGTTGGCGCAGAAGGTCGCGAACGAGCTGACGAGCTTGTTTTTGGGTGAAAATCTCAAGACCCGTGAGCGGCACGCGCAGGAAACCACGGCGTTCTTGAAACGCGAATCTGAAAACTTGTCGCATCACATTCAGGAGCTGGAACAAAAACTCTCCGGGGTCAAACAGCGAGCGGAGGGCGCGTTGCCGGAATTGGTTCAGTTGAATATGCAGCTCTTGAGTCAGGTCCAACGGGAAATCATCGAAAGTGACCGCGAGATCAGAAGTTTGAAAGAGCGGAAGACCTATCTAGAGGGGGAGTTGGCCACGTTGAAGCCGCATACGCCGATCATCAGCGCGAGCGGTGAACGATTGCTGGATGCGAGCGAGCGGTTGAAGGCGCTGCGCGCTCAATATGCCGGCGCGTCGGGCTACCTGGCTCCCGATCACCCCGATATCATCAAGCTGAAACAGGAACTGTCATCGCTTGAAAAGGAAACGGGTGGGACGGGTGCGACCGATGGGCGGGATGAGTTGTCGAAGCGGCTGATGGCGGAGCGGGCGACGCTCGCGGCGCTGCGGGAACGGGTTGGAGCATTGCACCCCGATGTGGTGCGATTACAGGACGTAGTGGCCTCGCTCGATCGTGAACTGCAGGCTGCAGTGGCGCGGCCGGCGCAGCCGCCTCTCGTGAAGCCGGAAAATCCTGCCTACATCAATATTCAGTCGCAGTTGGCATCGACGACGGCCTCGCTGGAATCTCAGGAGGCGGCGCGGATAGACTTAAAACGACGAATGGCCGTCTATGCCAAGCGAGTCGAAACGACACCGACGGTTGAACCGGAGTATCTGGATCTGATCCGGGATCGAGAAAACTCCGTGCGAAAACACCAGGAGATCACGTCGCGATTGATGGAAGCGCAGGTCTCCGGCGAATTGGAAGTGCAGCGGAAGGGCGAGCGGTTCTCGCTGATCAATCCGCCTGAATTGCCTGAAAGGCCGGATCGACCCAATCGGCTGGCGATTCTCCTCCTTGGAGCGTTTCTCGCCATGGCCGGAGGAGTCGGAGCCGGCGTGGCGGCGGATAACCTGGATCGGAGGATCTATACGGCCGATCAGTTGAGGCGTGTCATGCGAGTGGCCCCGCTGGCCGTGATCCCCTATCTCCCGACCGAGAGCGAACTCACAGCGCTTGGCCGTCGCCGCGCAGCCGTCAGCCTGGCTGGTCTCGGTGTCGTGTTGGGAGCTGCCGTCATCCTGCATCTGGCGTGGATGCCGCTGGACGTGTTGTGGTACGCGCTCATGAGAAAACTGGGCTGAGAGGACGAGAAGAGGAGACGCCGATGGAGTATTTACAACAGGGGCTGGAACGGTTCAAGCAGGAGCATGGATCGGAGAGAGTCTCTCCGAGGCCTGCAAGCAGGCCGGTACCGTCATCGCCTCAACCCATTGTCTATACGTCGACGAAGAACGTCGAAATCACCGATGATCTGATGCGCGCCCAGCGTTTGATTACGGGATTTGAAGGGGGCGCATTTGTCGATGCGTACAAGATATTACGGACTCAAGTCGTCCAACAATGTCGTCAAAAAGGGTGGAATGTCTTGGGCGTTACGAGTCCTTCGTCGCATGAAGGGAAAACATTGACGGCGGTGAACCTCTCGCTCGCTCTGGCGATGGATTTGTCCCACACGGTGCTGCTCGTAGACGCGGATATGCGCCGGCCCGCGGTCCATCAGGCGTTCGGCATGGAGAGCTGTCCAGGGTTGACTGAGTATCTGTTCGACGAGACTCCGCTCGAACAGCTGTTGATTCATCCGGGCATCGGTCGATTTGTATTTCTTCCGGGGGGGCGCAAGATCACGAACTCTGCAGAGGCGCTGGCTTCGCCCAGGATGGGGGCGTTGGTCGCAGAGCTCAAACACCGTTACCCTGATCGCCTGCTGGTATTCGATTTGCCCCCTCTGTTGTCCCGCGCCGACGTCCTCGGATTCGTTCCTCACATCGATGCGCTGCTGTTGGTGGTCGAAGAGGGGCGCACCGGCTCGGCCGATGTTGAGAGGGCGGTGACGGCCTTGAAGGGAACTGTGCCGGTGCTCGGCAGTGTCTTGAACATGTCCGGCCGGGCAGAGATGACTCGGCGCCGCGCAAAAGACCTCCTCATGGCGTATTCGGGATAACACGACTATGTACGAAACCTACTATCGACTGCAGGCAAAGCCGTTCACGCTGCTTCCGGACCCAGGATTTCTCTTTCTGGGGTCCAGGCACAAGATGGCGCTGAGTTTGTTGGAATATGGGCTGGTGAACGGGTCCGCTTTTACCGTTATGACCGGCGAGCCCGGCACAGGAAAGACTACGCTATTGAACCGGGTATTGGATCAATCGAAACGTCAATGGACCATCGGTATGCTGGAGAATACACACGGTGGGTTGGGCGGGCTCATGCCGTGGATCATGGCCTCCTTTGGCTTGGAGACTAAAGGAAAGAGCGAAGTGGAACTCTTTCATGAGTTCGCGCGATTCTTGGAGAGTGAACAGACTGCCGGACGGCGGGTTCTCCTGGTCCTCGATGAGGCTCAAAACGTCGGATTGGCCATGCTGGAGGAGCTTCGATTGCTGTCGAACCTGAACGATGGCAGACGTCGTTCGCTGCAAATCCTGCTGTCTGGACAACCGGCGCTTCGAAATCTCTTGAAGGGGCCAGGGATGGAACAGTTCGCCCAGCGCATTGCGGTGGAGTATGCGCTGGAACCGTTGGACGAGGAGGAGGCCATCGCATACATTGGCCATCGCGTCCGCGTGGCAGGTGGGCGGAAACTTTTATTTTCCACGCTCGCCTGTCGGAAGATTTTTGCATTGACCGGCGGGACTCCTCGGCTGATGAATCAGCTGTGCGACCATGCTTTGGTGTACGGGTATGCGTCGCAAGCCGATGTGATCACAGCTCGTCTCGTGCTCAATGCGGCGCGAGCGCGGGATCGAAACGGCGTCCTCCCATTTCGAACGGATACGTCCTCGATCGAGCCGACCCAAATGGAATGCGATGAGGAGCAGGCTGAAGTCTCGTCTGGCCCGCCCATCGGCTCCGGTCAGGACGCGCCACCAGCGAAGAAAGTAAGCGAACGAGTGGCCGTCGATTCCGCTCTGTCGTACCGCGAAGCGCTCGCATTCAAACAGGCGGGAGAGTTCTCACGAGCCCTTGCGCTTCTGGATCGACTGGTTGCCGATGAAGAGTGGAGTGTCAAGGCGCTTGCGCAGAAAGGGATCTGTTTGAATGCGATCGGCCGATATGAAGAGGCGTTGACCGCCTACCGCACAGCGATCGACAGGCCGTCTGGGGTGGCGAAGGATATGGTGTCGCTTCGGTACCTCTTCGCGCGGACGCTCGAATCGATGGGGCGGCCCAAGGAGGCGGTTGAATACTATCGCACGATCAGTCGTGAAGGTCGGACCTATCGCGATGCGGCGGTGCGTCTCGACCAGCTACAACTTTCCACGACGGTCGACGCCGAGGCCTCAGCGGGATCTCAAACGTGGTTGCAATCGTTCGTCAGAAACTGTAGCCAGCTCCTCCGCGGCACCAGTTGACCAAGCCCCCCCCCTCACCGGATCCATGGCAGTCCGGCATTCAAGGCATCTTCTTCACTTATCGGTCGGCGCATCGACCATTCGCCCCATCTTCTGCACAAGTTAACCATTACCGCAGACAGCCGTAACTTGTCTGTAATGCGCTCTTCATATTCTCTTTCCGTCACTGCGACATGCAGGCACGGGAGGGGATTGCATGAAGATGGCCGGTCGAAGACGGGTGTGGGTAGGGACAGTCATGTTGGCGTCGATCTTCGTCGTCTGGTCTCCGGCGCTGGCCGGCAAGCTCGAAGATCTTCTGCTCGAAAACAAGCAGATCACCATTGATCAGTGGGTCCAGCTGAAAGCGGAAGAAGAGAAGCGGGATGCGAAAGCCATGGAACAAAGCCGAGGGATCGGCGATGCGCCCGTTCGCGAGCGATGGTATGAAAAAATCAGTGTGAGAGGCTATACACAGTTACGCTATAACTTCACGCGGAACAATGAACTCCTCACTTCCCCTGGGGATCGCTCGATCGCGAAGTCCAATGAATTCTTTATGCGCCGCGCCCGCCTCATTGTGAGCGGCCAGCCTCATGATCGTGTGTTCGTCTATCTGCAGGGGGAATTCGCGGGTTTCGTCACCAATGACAATGATAACGATCAGGGAGGCACGGCTGTACTGAGAGACGCCTATGCGGATCTTTTTCTCACAGAGAACAAAGAATGGCGGATCCGGCCCGGGCAGTCCAAGATACCGTTTGGATTCGAAACTCTGCAGTCAAGCCAAAACCGGCTGGCGTTCGATCGTAGTGATGCAACCTTTAGCGGAGTCCCGAATGAGCGCAGCCTGGGTGTCTTTCTTTACTTCACGCCGACCGTGGTGCGTGAGCGATTCCGTCGGTTGGTGGAGAGCGGACTCAAAGGGTCCGGCGACTACGGCATGTTGGGCATCGGCGTCTACAATGGTCAGGGTATTGACCAGCAGGATGCGAACAAAAACAAGCACGTGATATTTCACTCGGCGTATCCCTACGAATTTTCCAATGGTCAAATCGTCCAAGTCGGGATGGACGCCTATACAGGACAAGTGGCCGTTTCGACATCTCCGATCGTGCCGACTGATCCTACAGTGACGAGCGGACAACCCATTGCACCTCAAATCACGAACGGCGGGAACTATCTCGACGAACGAGTCGCATGGCACATGGTCGTCTTTCCGCAACCGTTCGGCTTTCAGGCGGAGTATACGATTGGGAGGGGGCCTCAATTGAATGAGGCCAGGACTGCGGTGGAGCTAGGCTCCTTGCACGGGGGTTATGCGCAACTGTATTACAACTATAAATGCGACTCCTATTGTCAGAACATCTTCCCGTACGTGCGCGTGCAAGAATATTTCGGAGGCAACAAGCTGCAGAGCAATGCGCCACGGTCATCAGTGCGGGAAACAGAGCTGGGGATCGAGTATCAGTTCAATCGCTCGCTCGAATTGACCGTCGCCTATTCATGGACTCAACGAACCTCAAGCGATTCGTCCACCCTTCCATCGACCTGCGCCACCACCGGCTCCCAACTCACGTGCCTTCAGACCCCGTATCAGCTGCAAACCGGCGATTTGCTGAGATTCCAACTCCAGTGGAGCTTCTAAAAGATTGTTGCCTGGTTTGTTTGGTCTGTTTGGTTTGTTTGGTTGTATGAGGCTAACCAGATGAACCAAATAAACGAAATAAACCAGACAAACCGAGTTTGCCTAGGGAGTTGGTTGTACCAGCGGGCGGGGTGGCAGTTGCTTGTACCGCACCGCCAGTTCACGGCGGTCCCATTGAAGGAATTTCCCCAGGCCTCCTACCAGACGCTCCCCCTTGGCTGACTCCGGATCAAAATCAAGACGGCCCTCTTGCGGGGCCAGCGATTGCAGCGGCGTGAGCCGATCGTCCTGTGTTTCGGCGGCGCCGAAGTCGGCCATATAACGGGTATGCGACCGGTAATTCGCAAGAATCAGATGCAGTTCATCGCCTTGGACGAATAGGCCTCCGGACGTGACCTCCCGCGTGATGGCTGAGATTTTTTGAGTCTGATAGAAGGTCACGACTTCTTCCGGCGTCGCTTTGCTGAGAGCCAGGGCTAACAGCGGCGCAAAGAGCGTGATGTCCTTCTCGGTGAAGGCTGGATGGACACGCGGAACAGGATTCTGTCCTAAGATGTCACCTCGAACAAGGGCGATCGGCTCATGGATTCTTACACCGCCTAGAACGGCGGCGATTTGTTCGGGTGTGAGCGAGATCGGGTGTGAGTGCTCCGTTCCCTTCGTCACCGTCCGATCGAACTCCAGCCTGACGTAGGTATTGGGATTGTCGTAGATCGTGACGGTGGTGAATTGTCTGGGGCTGCAGGCGCCGATCAGTCCGGCGCCGACGAAAGCAAGAAAGGCCAGGCAGATGAGTCGGCTCATGCGCCTAGTCTAGCATTGTAGGCGGTCGCTCCGCAGTCGCAGTTCGTATCGGGGGTGCCCACATCATGGTCAGCCGGTTGAGTTCCATCGTGGGGAGCGGGTAGTACCCTTGGTCCAGGACGACTTTCTGTCCTCGTTGGCTCAGCGCGAATTTCACATATTCCGCGAGCGGGCCTGGCGGCGCGGATTTCGGCGGCCGGTTGACGTAGAGATAGAGATGGCGTCTCAACGGATAGGACCCATCCATCGCCGTCTCGAAGGTCGGCGCGACGTAACGTCCGCCTTTCACTGCGGCCAATGGAACAGGCCGGATTTCCGATGTGCGATAGCCGATGCCGCTGAATCCGATCCCGAATCGATCCCTCATCAACTCGATCACGACCGAAGCCGAGCCGACGCCCGTCGTCATGGGTTTTTTAAAATCAGCTCCGTTCATGACATGCTCTCGAAAGAATGACGCGGTGCCGGAATTCCCATTCCGCCCGTAGATTTGAATAGGCGCTTCCGCCCATTCTTCTTCGAACACCATTGCGTCACCCCACACCTTGACAGGATATTCTAGCCCGCGCCGCCGTTCTTTGGAGAAGATGGCGTCAATTTCAGCGAGCGACAATCCCTCGACCGGGTTGTCTTTATGCACGAAGACGGCCAATGCATCCACGGCAACGGGAACTTCGGTCGGTTCATAGCCGAACTCCCGCTTGAATTCGACGACCTCCTGCTGTGTCATGCGCCGAGACATCGCGGCGATCTGGGCTTTCCCTTCCAGGAGCGCATCCAGCCCTGTCTCGGACCCTCTGCTTTCCACTTTGATCGAGAGGCCTGGATACAGCTGTTTGAGTTTTGCCGACCACGATTCTGTCAGCGGTTTCATGGTGTCCGATCCTGCAACGGCGAGTGTGCCGGTCAGGTCGCTCACGCGCTGATACGGGGGGATTTTGGGATCCAACGAGGGCATGACTTGGGCAGAAACCTGGAACGCGACAACGAACAGCAGCACAAGAAACGCAGCAGCGCCCACCGAAACCGTGCGGCAATACCTTGTCATGCTCTGTCTGGTTATCTGGTTCATTTGGTTTGTTTTGTTTGTCTGGTTGATCTGATTCATCGAGTTGATCCGATTCAACGAAATAAACCAAATAGACCAGCTCAACCTTCACCTACAATGGTACCGGGGTTTCGTTGCCGACAGATCAGCGAACGGTTACATCCGTGTTAACTCCAACCTGAACGCTCCGTTCTATTGATAGAACTGTGCCAATTCGAATTAACGGACACTTAATTTTGCCGTAACGATTTGTTGTTCAGCTTGGGTGATTATGGCTATGCAATGCTGACTGATAAATCATCCATGCCAGGCGCGCGCGACTCGGCGCTCATCTTTCTGAAGTCCGAGTCGTTTGCGCAGGCGTTAAAAAAGGCGCTGGAAACGAGCGGGTATTTCAGCACGGTGGTGCCGACGGAGTCCCTTGCCTTCGCAGAGGCGAAAGCACATATGCCGTCATTGATTATTCTCGACCGTCGATCCACTTCCATCGCCAACTTCCGACGAGTCAGAGCGTTGAACACGGTTCCCATTGTCGCTGTGGAGGAGGGAAGTGTCTCCTGCCAGGAGGAAGACTGTCTTCAAGAGTATGACCAGGATATCGATTTGGTCGTGTGCGGCCAGAGTGTCCGTGAACTGGTCGCTCGCGTGCGCGCGATCCTTCGACGCCGAGAGGCCGGCGTCAAGTCGAATATTCAGTACAGCGCGGGGAATCTTCGGATGGACCTCGATCGTCACGAAGTTCTGGTCAATGGCCGTGCCGTCGATCTGACCCCGAAAGAGTTCCAGATCCTCAAGCAGTTCCTTGAGTCGCCCCGCCGCGTGTTCTCGCGCCAGGAGATGCTCAATCGGGTGTGGGGAGAGGGCTATGCCCTCGAAGAGCATGCCCTCGACGTGCATATCCATTCACTGCGACAGAAGATCGAGCAGAACCCCGCCAGTCCCGCATTCCTGCTGACCGTCAGGGGTGTGGGATACAAGCTGCGAGCCTAAACTGGTTTGTTTGGTCTATTGGGTTGATCTGGTTTGTCTTGTTGTTGGGTTTATCTGGCTCAACCAAATGAACCAGACAAACCAAACAGACCAAATAAACAAGCCCGGTTGGTGGCTAGAATTCGTCGATGGAGACGGGGTGGAGCAGATCTCGGACGGAGAGGATGCCCACAACCGCCCCGCCTTTGGTGACACCCAAGTGGTGCGTCTGGTACTTATCCATGAGATCTGCCGCTTCGGTGAGCGGACGTCGCTCTTCGATCCCAATGACAGGACTGCTCATAATATCTTCGACCGGCATGAAGTATGACGCCTTATCGGCTCCTACAAATTTCCTCACCACATCAGACTCCGTGACGATACCGATGACCTGGTGATGGTGGAACACCAGCACGCTTCCGACATTGCAGGCTTTCATCAACTTCGCGGCCTCGACGACTGAGGTGCCGGAATCCACCGTCACGAGATCCCGCTTCATGAGTTGGCTGACTGTAACCATCGGTCTCCTCCTGTAATTATTGATTATATGAATTGGCGTTAATCTACCAGGCAGGCATTGCATTGCGGTTAGAAGCCCGTTACCACCGCGTAAATTTATGACCTGTCAATCTTGGGTTAAGCGCCAAGGTTTAGTTCCAGAGCCCTCTCTTTTGCCATAACAAAGCGTCTAAGGCTGCTTCAGGTTACTTGCCGCGAACATACTTCATCATAGGTCGTGTGCGGGAAACTCATGGAGCTGCCGTGCATCTTACGATATTTTGCTACGGCGGCTTGCACTGCGAATCGCAGGAATTCTTGCTCGCTCTTCGCGTCAGGCACGTACAGTTCGACATACGACACGTGTGGCAATGAATTCATGCAGGCCTCCAGGTTGTACAGTGGGTGCAGAGTACAAGACATGCACGTTCGACTCGCTCAAGATCGAGTTAAGCTTCTGTTACATCGAGTGAAGTTCACCATGGGGGAGGGCGATTCTTGCCTGCCTTGCGAGCCAGCGCCGACAAGGAAATATCTTCTGCGTCTAAAGCGGTGAAGGGTCGGTCAAGAGCAAAAATGTTACAGATTCATAATCCAACTGCAACGGCCTAGTGATCTGAGTCTGGGTACAATTTCTCCATCATGCTCTACAGGGATTCTGTCCATGGGGTTCATGGTTTCTCCTGAGCGCAAAGGAGGTGGATCATCATGATCACGGGACTCCGCAGCACGTTTTTTCTCATGGTGTCTTTCCTTTTCTTCTTGATCATTCTCGCGGTGCTGGGCCTCAGCACCATCATGAAACCGGGCCGATGGAGCGAGCGTTGGAGATCGGCGGGCTGAGCATGCGAACTTCGGGCACGGTGTTAGGCTGACGGAGTGGAGCAAAGATGGAACGACATCTCGATGTCGAGCTGACCGATCTCAAGAAGAAACTCTTGTTGATGGGCGGCTCCGTCGAATCTCAATTACAAGACGTCCTGCAAGCGTTGATCGAGCGCGACTCGGGCCTGGCGATCCGGGTCGTCGAAAATGACTTGTTGGTCAATGCGCTGGACGTTGAAATCGACGAGGCCTGCCTCACTTTGTTGGCGCTCCATCACCCAACGGCCGGCGACCTTCGATTGATCACCACGGCCATGAAGATCTCCACAGAACTCGAGCGGATGAGCGATCTGGCGGAGAACATCGCCGAACGGGCGATCGAGTTGAACGACGAGCCTCAACTCAAACCCTATATCGATATTCCAAGAATGGCTGAGTGGACGAGCCGCATGGTCAAAGAATGCCTGGATGCCTTCGTGAATCGCGATGCCGAACTGGCGCGAAAAGTGTGTCGAGACGACCGTTTGGTCGACGACCTCACAGAGCAACTCTTCAGAGAACTCGTCTCGTTCATGTTGGAAGATTCACGGACCATCACGCGGGCGGCACGGCTCACGTTCATCGGCAAGTATTACGAGCGGATCGCCGACCATGCCACCAACATCGCTGAGCTGGTTGTCTACTTGGTAGAAGGCAAAATTATCCGGCATACGGCAGCATTGTGATGAGTCTGAGCGCCTTGCGCCTGGACCATTGTTCAGTATGAAGAGGGTCAAGCATGCAATGGATGAACACGAATATTGTATTCTGTTTCCAGTTCCTGCTGATCTCATTCGGCACGCTCCTTGTTGTCGGCGCATGCGCTGCGGTTCCCGATCAGAGAGAGTGGATTAAGATCGGCCACACGACGAAAGAAGAAGTGGTCGAACGATACGGCCAGCCGGATCTTGTCAGGGTCTCCGAGGAAGGACAAATTGCAATCTATCGGCCAAAGGATACGATACGATCTGTTCCCCGCGTGGAAGTTCCTACAATGCAAGCAGGTCCTCTCGGGACGATGACCACCAAGATAGAGCCGATCAATCCTGGTTTGGGCGCCAGGCTGGCGAACGGTAATCTGCAAGAAAGACCGGAGCAGGAGCTGCGCATTCGTTACAGTACCCAAGGCATCGTGCAGGAACTCATTCCGTAGCGGACGGTGGGATTCCGGCAGCCTCCCTTTCCATGGTTTGCCCTCAGTCCAATCGATCACTGTTGGGAAAGGTCGGCGAAGGGGTTGATCCTGAAGGGTTTCGGATCACGAAACCCGCCTGTAACAGTCGTCTGCCATACTTTCGTGAGAATCGTACAGAATAGATGGGCGCAAGTGAGAGGGAGGTGCGGATGAAGGACCATTCTTTCACGATGGCTGAAAAGAAAACCGTGGCGATCGTCGCGCATGACAACAAGAAACAGGATCTCCTGGCTTGGGCCAAGTTCAATCGTGAGGCCCTTGCAGGGCACACACTCATCGCGACGGGGACGACAGGAAAGTTACTTCAAACGGAGTTGGAACTTTCAGTGGAGCGGCTGCAAAGCGGGCCGCTGGGCGGGGATCAACAGATCGGGGCGAAGATCAGCGAAGGTGAAATCGACATCCTCATTTTCTTTTGGGACCCGCTGGAGCCGCATCCGCACGATCCCGACGTGAAGGCGCTGCTCCGCATCGCCGTAGTGTGGAACATTCCGATCGCCTGCAACCGGGCCTCGGCCGATTTCCTCATTTCGTCCTCGCTCATGCCGCAGGAGTATCAGCGGCTCGTGCCAGACTACGAGGCCCACCACAATCGGCTGTTGCGCCTGGACGTCGCCTAGCTCACCTACTCAATCGTTAGTATGTACCGTGTGTCAGCCGGAAAGTTGTCTGCTCGTAACGCAGGCTGAGGAAGCTCAGCGCAGGTATCGAGCACAAAGAGGGTGTGAGGGTAACCGGCAATATAGTTCGGTCGGCTGCCCCGCTGTAGCAATCGAAAGGAAGGCATGTACAAAGGAAAGTTGTCTCAACTGCAAGAGTTTGCGACTGAAGTCAGCGCGCTCGCGTTTCATGCCGTGGTCATCGGGCTCAGCGCCGGAATCGCCTGGTCGCTACCGAGCATTGCCCGGCAGTTCTTAGCTTTCTGGTCGCATGTCGAACATGAAAAGATCTTGCTGCTGACCATTGAGGTCGGCGTCGCGCTTTTTCTCATCGTGATTTCCAATTACCTGTGGCGAGCCTTCAAGGACCGCCGCCAGGCCGTTCTGGCCAGGGGAGCGGGGCTCGTCTCGTTTTTCCCGTTGCACGATCCGGGCGCCGGCAAAAGAATTCGTGAACTCAAGCAACGGCAGAGTTTGGGTCGAACCGTTCTGGCTATAGGGGTGACCGGCCATGGGACGGTTGTGGACGACAAGGCTGAGTTGCACGCCTTACTTGAGACGTGTCTCGAAGCGAAGCTCATTCTCTTGAACCCATTTTCGGAAGAAGCGGCGCGGCGGGCTCAGTCTCTCTCGCATCCCGACATCTCCCCGGACCGGTTTCGGCAGGAGTTACAAGACACCATTGCCTTGATCAAACGCTTTCGCGTCAGCGGCAAGGTCATCCGGTTGAAGCTCTACTCCGACCGTCCCCACCTCAGAATGGTGATCCTCGGCGACTATTTGTGGCTTCAGCACTATCACACGGGACTAGACGTACGTTGGATGCCCGAATATGTCTTCCAGCACAACCCGGACCATCACGGGCTCTATACGCTCTTCTATCAGTACTTCACCAAGCGCTGGGAGAATCAGGACATTCCAGAATACGATTTCCAGACAGATGAACTGGTCTATCGGACGAGAAGCGGAAATGAATTGAGGCGGGAACCGTCCGGGCTGAATGACGCATATACAGAGACCCCTCGATACGGCCAGGTGTCCTCTCCCGTCTTGGTATCCGCTGCCTCGTTGTAAAAAAACAAAAAATACAACTCGGCCTCGCTCCCTCGCATCTGGGTGACAGGTTTGATCTGGAAGCGAGAGACGGCTTAGCCGCGAGAAGATAGGGCGTCCTCGCCGAGGGTTCCCACTGGGGACGTCCTGTCCATCGCTACCGGCTGACTGAGGAGCGCAGGGCAAGGGCGACGGAGGATGATTCTGGAAAGTTGGATTAATGACCGCTGGCGCCCGGGAAGAACGATACCGCGATGGAGATGGCGATCAGAACGATGATGATCCATTCCAGCACTTCCATGCGTCGGGTGGTCGCGCGATCCGACATCTTCCCGTAGATGCTTTCCAATGTCTCCAGCTTGCGCAGAATGCTCGCATCCCAGGCTTCCAGGTGGAAACGTTGGGAAGTAAGGCGATAGACGCGCGCCAGGTACTGGTCGCCTAACAGCTTCAAGGTGTTCGTCACCCGCTCGAAGAGAAGCGCGCCGTCGACTTGCAGCTGCGCAATATGCGTAGTGTCCTTGTCGTGCGAGCCGGGGAGGGGCAGCAGACGCGGTCTACGAGCGAGCGCGGCGTAGCCCTGGTCAAGGGCCGTATCGAGCTGTTCGTCGAGCATCCGCATCTCCAAGAGCTCCACATTGGCGAATTCCAACACGGCTCGCACGTCGTCCATTTCTTTTCCAAAGATCACGGCCGAGTGCCAGTCGATGAGCGCGGCGTCTCCGATTCCGTACGAAATGCGGCAGGACGTGGCATCTTGAATTTCCTGTTCTGCGAGCGGCGTCCGTTCACCGCGAAGCACCTGCGCCAGTTCTGTCTTCCGGCTTGCCCAGAGCGGGAGCGATTGCTCAGGTGCATAGGACTCAATCGAAAAGACAATGTAATCCTCCACCTCTTTGGCGATCTTAGGCCGTTCTATCGACGGATAAATCGCCTGCACAAGCTGCTCGACCCGTTTGCGCGATTCCGTCAGCAAGGGCTTGTTCTCGTAGAGCGACTCGCTCAGTTCGAGTAGACCCTCGAAGGGGCCATCCAATGTAAACCGGTAGGTGATGGTCACGGCGCCGAAGTCATACACCATCACTTCGACCGTAGGGCTGGATTGATATTGACCGACCGCAAGGCTTCCTCCTTCTTGCATGAGGCGTAACGGCGCCGGCCGGTATTCGAAATATTGCGGCGCTCTCGTCTTATGCCGGAGACGGCTGCGTTCCCTGTCGGCTGTGATCCGGCGGTTGACGTCCTCCAAATCGATCGACCACCCGATATCGTACGCAAACACCGCATAACAGGTGCCCTTGTTGATCGTCAGTGAAGTCAAAGAAGAAGCATTCATCGAAGTCCTCGTCTACCGTGAGGAGTTATCTTAACACCAGTGCGGGGAGAGAGAGTCAAGGGCAGCGCCCGCTTCGATCTACAGGCAATGAGAATACATCTGATCCTGACAGAACACCGGGGGCAGGTCGGACGGTTAGGGTGAAGACAGCTCCTGTACAACGCCCCGGTTGTCGTAGCGGATACGAATTTCCTTCCGCAATCGTTCTTTTACCGTATCGTTCAGATCTTTTGCGCCTAGACCCGGGTCGATCAGCTGCATACGTGTGGTGGCTGATCCGAATGGACCTGCCTGGGCGGTGGGAATTTCGATGCGCGGGACGGACGATCTGGAAGCGGTCGGTCGGTAGACGTCGATGTTTCCTTCGGGAGACGCGATAACCAAATCAGGTTGTCCGTATCGTGCGATCACCTGGTCCTTCGTGGTCACTCCGATACGAATCCAATCTTCATGAACGGGGGCCGAGGCGCAAGCGGCGAGAAGCCCGATTGTCGCTGCCATCAACGGCAACGAATATGTATACGAGGAACCGAGCGCGCGAGCGCATACCTGTCTCATCGGCGAATCTCCACCGCACGATTGAGTCAATCCTGCGCTTTTTCTCCGAGTCGATGCAAATCTTCTTTCGATGCGCGCGCTATCCGAGCGCATTCATCTCTTAACGCCGCTGTTACGAGTTATTGAGAATAGACAGATCGAATCGTAACAGACTCCTGAGACAGTCCCTCGTGTGTGGATGCCGACAGCGGGTTGGGGAGAAGAAGACTGCAGCTTCTTCAGGACCGTTCCCGCGATACATTCGGTTCTTCCTCTGTCCGCGAGCGACCGTCCGCTGCGCTGCGCGCATGCGCGCAAGGAGGGAACGCCAATGACCGCACGATATGGGCCAAAAGTAGCCGATCAACCTCGTGTGCCGCTACGGATCGCGGCACGCTCGCTGTTGCTGGTCTCGTCCGGCGCAGTGAGGAAATGTGAGAAGGAGTCGATGATGGCAAAATTCAAAAAGCGAATGATGAAGTGGGGGCTGTCGGCGGCGAAGGTCGGTCTGGCTGCCTCCATCATGGCGGCGCCTGCGGTATCTGCCCAGGCGAATGAATTCGATGGGTTTGATGGGCTGGATTTTGGGGCGCTTGTCCAGCGTGGATTGGAACGGTCCTCGCAAGTGTGGTTCGGAGTCGGCAAGCCGCTGAAAGAGTCGGCAGCCCCGACCTCGGGGCCGTATCGGACCGTGGCTCAGAACGCGTCCACTCAAGTGCTCCTTGCAGACGGTCTGAAGGCCGAATACGTGACACGCACTGCCGGGAACGCGGCGGACATGTTCGCCTTCTGGCCGTCCGACGAGAACCCGACACACCTGGTTTTCTGTATCGAGGGAGACCGGGAGGACCTGGGAGTTCCCCTTCCAGGGGCAGGGGTCAATAAACTCAATCCGGGAGTGCAGCGTATTCGCCTGAGCACTGGATCGGTCGACACACTCGTGCGCGGGACAGATTCCTGCGACGGCATCAGGCGTACACCTTGGGGCACGATCTTGTTCACTGAAGAGGCATCCGACGGCGGAGCCTATGAGATCATCGATCCCTTGAATGTCATCAACCATACGATCACGAATCGCACGGCGGGGACAATCATTGATGAGACCGGGGTGACAGCCACGAAAGTGATCAAGCGGCCCGCGCTTCCGACAATGGCCTGGGAAGGCATCGGTATTCTCCCAAGCGGCGTGTTGTACGCCGGGGATGAGCTAAGGCCTGGAACCGGTACGGCCAATGCCGATGGCGGCGCGATGTTCAAGTTCATTCCCGTGAACGTCAGAACCGCAACGACTCCGATCACGATGCTGAGCGAATCGCCGTTTGCCGCGGGGAATGTATGGGCCCTACAGGTCTCTTGCCAGTCTGGCAACCAGCAGTTCGGACAGGGCTGTGAGATCGGCAACGGGGCCTGGATCAGCGTCAGCACCGCCAATGCGCGCATTGACGCCAACACCGCAGGCGCGACCGGCTACTACCGGCCGGAGGATCTGGAGATCGACGAGGAATTCGAAGGGCCCGGCGTACGATTCTGTTGGACGAACACTGGCAACGCCGGTGGGAAAAACTACGGCGAGGTCATCTGCGGTGTGGACTCGGCTCCGGACCAGGCGACCAGCCAGCGGACCGTGACGGTAAACCGGTTTGTCGAGGGCGATGCTGATTTCAACGCGCCGGATAACTTCGCATTTCAACCGAAGACCGGCAACCACTATGTGATCGAGGATAACCCGAACGGGGACATCTTCGCCTGCCTACCGGATGGCGTGGATCGCGACATCAAGACCGATGGCTGCGTGAAGATCCTTTCAGTGAAGGATGCTTCTGCTGAGCCGACCGGCTTCAAGTTTACGGCAGACGGCAAAACAGCTTATCTGTCGATTCAGCACAGCAACGATACCAATATGCCGAAGGTGGATGACTACGCGACCGACGACATCATCAAGATCACCGGATTCAGGATTCCGTTCCGGTTTCAGCACTGAGGCGCGGTAAGTTACGCGCTTTCTGCACAGTCAAATGGCGCGCGCGCGCCGGAATGATCGGCGCGCGCGCAAGAGATCGGTGATGTACAGCTCATTTCATCAGTCCCTCGTGACACAGTTCCCCGACCCGGCGCTTGCGCTTCGTCGGGAGATGCTCGTGACGAGCCTGTTCAAATATGTCGCGGATATTCAAGAGATCGAGGAGGGGTATGCCTTCAAATTACGCCGCTCGGAACTGCTCATTCGGCGCATCGCCGATTACATCGTGTTCGAGGGGCAGCACTCTCCGAAACTGACGTTCACACTCGTCGCGGAATCAAACGAAGGACCGTTGTGGTTGCAGGTGCGAGGATCGGAAAGCGAGAAGGAACACATTCGAGCCGCCTATACAACCCACCAAATGTGCGTGAGTCCTCCAGCCTAACTTGTTCATTTGGTTCGTTTGGTCTGTCTGGTTATTTGGTTGAACGAATCGAGCCAGATGAACCAAATCAACCTAATCAGCCAAACAACTTTTGTGAGTACTAGGCTATCGCGGGGCGAGGCTTCTTCCACCGGTCGCTTCCGTAGATGGGCGTTCGGCCTCGGCTTGGTTTTGGATGACGGCGTCGCTGGCGGTTGAATGCGATCACGCGGTCGATGACATCTCCGCAGTGCACACATCGCAGGGCTAGGACTCTGCTCCCTCCCTCATAGATGACTTCGGGCACTCTCAAACCGGCACAGCGGGTGCATTGCATAGTCGCTCCTTGTTACTGGTTGTGAGTTGTGAAGACCTGCCGCTATCGTCTTTTCTGGTTACATCGGAAACCGTCTGCGCGATGCGGATATACATACTGGAGGATAAGAAAGTCGCGCCCGTGGCTTCTCCCTTCTCCTGGCAAGAAGGGACAAGCGCGGGGAGGCAGGTGCGCGAGGGGGGCGCACCTGAGCTCCGTTGGGCGGATATGGCTGGAGAGGTGTACGGCATCGAATTAATTTCTGTTTGCGTTTTGCTCGATGACGGTGAGACAGGGGACGCAGTAGAGCGAATCAGGCTGCACTCGAAGCCTTGCGGAGGGGATCATGTGGCCGCAATGGGAACAGATTCCATACGACCGCGCGTGGAGGGATGTCAGCGCTTGTTCGATCCGGCGAAGTTTTTTGATGGCAAGCAACTTCACGGACAGGGCGACATCGAGATCGTGCTCGGCGGCGGCTTGGTCGACAGGATCGGGAAAGATCTCTGGTTCTGTGGCGATCAGATGGGACATCGTCGTTTCGTGTGAGAGCGCCGCTCGAAGCCTATTCAGTTCGTTCTGAAGGTCCGCGTAATTGGCGCTTTTCCGCATGTGGACGTTCGAGTATTTTGACGGAACACTTCTCGGGATATGGTTCGATGAGCTTACGTTTGGCATCGGTGTCACCTCCCTGTGGGTGTACTTCTACTACGCTCAAGGCACCAGAGGATCAGCGGCAGATCAAATTTGTGTAACGTGTGCTGTGTGTCTGCATGGAAACGGGAAAGAAGTTGAATCGACTTGTGAATGACGCGAAGAGGGAGGGCGTTCTGTCGTGGCAGCCTGTTTCCAGGAAGAAGTTAACAAACTTGTAACATGCTGTTGTGCCGGGTGTAATGGCGCAGGGTCAGACTGACGTGTGATGGGCAAGACTGGCGGGAAAAGCGCGACAGGCGAGGTGCGAAGTTCTACGTTCCGCTAGGCGAGACGAGCCGTCATGAATGATGTCGGGTAAGGAGATTCGATTGGCAGTCTCCATGATGAAAATGTTCGGTGTCATGGTGTCGTGTGTGCTGTTGTTTGTGGCGTTCGGCTGTGTGCGGCCGCAGAAGTATATCGACGTGACGTGCGGGAAAATGCCGGGCGAGACGCTGCTCGATCGAGAAGCGGCGATTCAATGCCAACAGTTTCGACAAGACGAAGCGGCGACTGCCGTTTACAGCGAGGCCACCTTACTTCTGGCGTCGTACCGGGCCTGTTTGGAGCGATATGAGCAGGCGCCGGCGCGTGCCCGTGAGTATTGCGGACAGTACGGGAAAGCACTGCAAGACATCGGGTTGCACATCACAGAGCCCCGTGCCGCCGGTTCTCCCACGAAAGATCCCGATCAAGCTTTACAGAAGACCAAGTAGTTAGGGCCTGGAGTCGAGCGAAAAGCCGATGTGTTCATCTGAACCTTCCAAGAAGGCGGGTGAGAGTAGTTCATCCTCGATGTGCTTCTTGAGCATACAAAAAGCCTGATCGAACGCCGCGTCTATTTCGGCTTCTGATCCAGTGAGTTTGGCCGGGTCAGGCGTGCTCCAATGCAGCGTCTTGGGATTGCCGGGGAATAACGGACAGGATTCGCTCGCAGCCTGATCGCAGACCGTGATCACCAGATCGAACGACCTTTCGACCAACTCATTCCATGACTTGCTGCGCGGCTGACCGGGATGAATGCCATGCCGTTGTAATGTCTCGATAGATTTTGGGTGAACAGAGCCCACTGGAACACTCCCGGCGCTCCAGGCCCGATACCGGCCATGGCCGAGATCGTTGATCAGCGCCTCAGCCATCACAGAGCGGCAGGAATTGCCCGTGCACAGAATCAATATTTTCTGTGTATCAGATTGCATCAGTCGCAGCACCCCGTGGTGTTTTTAGACGGCGCGCAGCAATCGGGCGTGTTCATTGTGTCTGGTGTGCAGCAGGCATGTTCGGCCTGATCGGGCTGGCCGGAAAATAGCTGGGCGTCTTCCATGGTTCGGTACGCTTCCCAGGGGATGCCGGCGGGGTCTTGTATCCAGGATTTATCCGATCGGGCATAACAGCAGACCGTTTCACCTTCTTCGACCACGGCCATGTCTCCCGTCTTGAGACGTTCGCGCAACTCGTGGAGTTCGCTTTCTTCATCGACTTGGATGCCCAAGTGATCGATGCCACGTTTCGAGGCGCGTGTGGATATCGCGAAATTCACGCGAGGGTCTTCCAGCAACCATTTGGCATAGTCCGATTTCTTTTTCACCGGCTCTGCGCCGAACAGGGCGCTGTAAAAGCGGATAGATTCATCGAGCCGTTCAACTCCAATATGGATATGAAACCGTTTCATGGTACGTTCTCCTTCAGTTCACAACAGTGTGAGAGCTCAATAATCGAACATTTCCGTTTTGTGTCATTTCGGATAGTGGAAAACTCGGCGCGGCAGCAGTCTTCGGCCATGTAACGGATGAGCCTCGAAAAAAACTCGAAATCGGCGCGGTAGATCACGGATCTGCCTTCACGTCGAGACACGACGAGACCTGCATGGCTCATGTGCGACAGGTGAAACGACAGCGTATTATGTGGGATGTTTAAGGACGTGCTCAGCGTGCCGGCCGGCGCTCCGGACGTGCCATATTCGACCAATAAGCGAAACACCCGGAGGCGAGTGTCCTGCGAAAGCGTACTGAAAGCGGCGAGGGCCTTCTGAATATCCATATGTCCAGACTAATGGACATATTATGATTTGTCAATCGTCAAATTTCTCGTTCGCCTTCCGCCCGATCGAGATTGTCACACGGTATCGAGGACGGGCTTTGTTGGCCGAGCGCTTTCTCAGCGTGAATGACTCGTCGCGGACTATGCTATCGGTCGGATCTGCAACCTTGTGGCTCCCAGCGTTGGGAGCGCCGGTTTTCGTCGAAGTAGACGCGGTACCCCACACAGCGAGAGTTCCCCGCCAGGAATTCGTAATCCCACACCTCGCTCCCAGTCGGAAGTTTCTTGAGCCGCTGAGGGTAGCCGAATTGCCGGATCAAATCGTCCTGTGTGAGTTGGCCGATACCGGCTTCGAATTCATCCACTCGAGGATGGCTGCAAGACGCAACGAGAAGCAGGAGGCCACACGAAAAGATGAGAGGCCATGTCCATTCCCTGGTGATCTGTACAGATTGCCGGTGCAAGCTATTTGACAGGGATGTGATCTGACAGCTTGTATCCGAGGGATTTGACCGAGATGATGGCTTCGTCGAGAAGCGGGATTTTCAGTTTGAGCCTACGGATATGCACGTCCACGGTTCTCGTGGTTCCGTAGTAATCGTAGCCCCACACGGTATTCAAGAGGACATCGCGGGTCAACACTCTGCCGGGATGGTGCAGGAGTTGTTCGAGCAATCCAAATTCCTTTGCGGTCAAGGACACTTCTTTGCCGTCGAGCAAGGCTTCATGTCGCGAGAGATCCACTCGCAATGAACCGTACGCATAGGATGTTTGTTTCGGGTCTTCGGTTCGCTCCAATCGACGGAACAATGCTTTCACCCGTGTGACCAGCACTTTGGGGCTGAACGGTTTGGTGACGTAGTCATCGGCCCCCAGCTCGAGACCGATGATGGTGTCGGACTCCTCGGCCTTGGCCGTCAACATCAGGACGGGGAGCAAGGCGGTGTCCGGCGTTGTACGGATCTTCTTGCAGATCTCCAATCCATCCATCTCAGGGAGCATGAGATCCAGAATGACCATATCGGGGCGATCGGACTTAATCTGCTTGAGGCCTTCGGCGCCTGTCGTGGCGACCGTCGTTCGAAACCCATCTTTTTCAAGATATAGTTTCACCAACTGCGCAATGTCTGCTTCGTCCTCGACAATCAGGATCTTCTTGGGTGTGTGGGTGGCCATAGTATTACCGCCTGCTCGGCGCTAGTCTTCGGTGACAATCCCGTGGAGGCTGCATAGGGTGAAGTCAGGATAAACCTCCAATGTTACAACCGTATTAATAATCATGCGATTGACAGAAATACGGTGGAACGATACTAGCGGCATTGCAAGTATTTGAAAGTATTAGAGTGGTGATGATGTGTTGCTGAAAACTCACAGGAGGTTTCTCATGCGTACGGCTCAACTGTCGCAGGCGTGAGCATTGATCCACTTCTGGGACTCACCTGTTGGTCGCAAGGGTCTTCGCTCATTGGGATCGAGAGAAGCGATTGCGCCACCCGTCTCTTCCGTCCATCCACTGTGCTATCGTGAGTGAAGCGAGAATCGAATCCACAGAGGTGTCTGTCGATGTCCTTGGTCGAAAGACTCGTGAGACCGTAGGGGGCGAGTACTGGTGCGGGTAGTCCTGCTGTTGATCATCGTTGCCATCGTCATTTTCGGTCCACAACTTTGGACCAGGCGGGTGTTTGCCCAGCATAGTACGCCTCGTCCAGACTATCCGGGAACTGGAGCGGAATTGGCGCGACACCTGCTGGATCAGCTCGACCTGCAGCACATCAAGGTGGAGATGACCCAACAGGGCGACCATTATGACCCTGAGGCTAAAGCAGTCCGCCTGACGCCCGATAAATTCGATGGAAAATCTCTCACCGCGATCACCGTTGCCGCCCATGAAGTTGGGCATGCCATTCAAGACCGGGCGGGCTATCAGCCGTTCACGGAACGCACCAGGCTGGTGCGGGTCGCGCAGGGGGCGGAAAAGCTCGGAGGGATCGTGATGATGGGCATTCCCATCGCGACGGCATTAACCCAGTCCCCAGTGGCTGGTGTCGTCGTCCTGGCCGCCGGGATGGCGACAATGGGGATCTCCACGCTGATGCACCTGATCACGCTTCCAGTCGAGTGGGATGCCAGCTTCAGACGAGCGTTGCCGATACTCCAGCAAAGAAACTACCTGTCGCCTCAAGACGAACAGGGCGCACGACGTATTCTCACCGCCGCTGCGCTCACCTATGTGGCGGCATCACTCGCGAGTTTGCTGAATCTGTGGCGGTGGATCGCGTTCTTACGGCGATAGGTACGGCTGCCGGTTTATCGACCGGTGTGAAGTCAGAGTCATCACACGATGTTCCTCAAACGGAAACCGCAGAGTAAGGAGCTCTACTGGTAAAATTTGGCGCGAGAAAATAGCTGAATCGATCAGGAGGGCTGTGTCGGCGCTGGGTGGCTCAGCGAGGTGCTGACTGCGTCTTTGGTTTCCACTCCTGCGCCAGCTTCTGCGCCTTGGCGATCTGGGCAGGGGTCATCTTGTCGGTGATCAAATTACGAAGAAGGGTCGCCGGCTTATCTCCGCTCGTGATCGCCAGGCTCCTCGGCCTTTACGATACAGCAGGCCCAGGTTGTATTGTGCGATGGCATTCCCTTGCTCGCCGAGGGGGAGCCACTCACGCAAGGCTGTGGCGTAGTCTTCACGGTCATTGGCATCCATGCCGGCCTGAAAGTCGGCCCATGCCGGCATCGTGAGACAACCAATCGACAGCGCAAGGCCGACGCTGAATCGAAGTGCTTTCGATGGAAGGGGACGAATCTTGAAGGACATACAGGAAATAGTAGCCTCGTCAGGAGGCACATTGTAGAAGAGCGAACGATCAATCTGCAAGGCGGGCGGTGAGGATGGACATAGGAATATGGGGATCGACCAGGTTGCCCGTCAGTGGTTTCCTTTACCGCAGCAACCAGAGATCATCTCCAGTCCGAGCGCGAGATCTACACATCGACTCCTAGCGGCGCCCGTGTTCGGCAGAGTTGTGTGATCTGGCGCTGCACGCCCGGACGCACCTTGGTAAAAGCCAGGCCGAATTCCTGAGGACGAATCCAGCGTACCGTTGCGCCTTCGATGGTGAACGGGTTGCCTGCATCCTGCGAGAAGATACAACACTCCAGCTCTGCTCCCACGGGAAAGGCCACGAGACTGGTGACGCGACAACCTCCAGGAGAAAGGTCGCGCAGTTCCCCTTTGCCGGCCACCTTCTGCCCCTTCGATGAAAAGTGGCTATGCAGTCGGATGGCGACGCGAACGTGCCGACGGGTATTTCCCTTCCGATCCCTGGATACGGGTGGACTGGATCGTACCGGTGTGAGCGTTTGCTCTACTTCTGAGCGCCCCAGTCTATCCGCATACTGGCCGAAGGATGTCCAGGCTTGTCCCAGCAGACCCAGTACCTGAGGCGTTAGTTGTTCTCCAAGTTTGCGCATGTTGCCGACCACGGACTGGGAGGCTTGTCGACGCCGGGGGAGCAGACCTCGCCCTCCAGCGAGCAGATGCTTAATTCGCTGCGCCACGTCCTTGAATCCAGGAACCTCTTTTCTGGCCCAGCCATAGGTTTCCAGCGCTTCGGGATATCGGCCGAGTGACTCCAACGTCTGTCCCAGGATATACAGGATGTGCGCTTTATCTGTGGAAGAGAACGTGCCCATCCTCAGTGATTGGCGAAACGCTTCGACGGCGTTGTCGTAGTGCCCTGTTGCCAGTAAGCACAGACCGATCTGCAGGTGGGCGTTCCCGGCATATTCCGGGCTGCCGGCTGCCTGTTGGAACTCGTTGCGCGCTTGATCGAACATCTTGTTGAGCTTGAGCATGCGGCCTCGTTCATAGTGGGCATGCGCTGATTTCGGTTGTTCCATGCGTTGTCCTCCCATTCGTCACGCGGGTACCGGAGACAAATTTTGTCTGGTAGGGAGAGAGCAAAAACAACACCCCGATGGCGAACGACGCCATACCTATAAATCAAGCAGTTACCTGCTCCACTCGCGGAGCGACTGGATGGAAGCATCGACAGGCTGGTCGGAAAGGTACGAGACAGGGAAGGCCGCCCCAATATCTTGACGCGAGGCCTTCTGGTGTCGTGATGAGCGCAGAAACACGGTTTCAAGAAAGACGCGAACGAGTGTTATGAAGCGGTCCCCTTCGTGTCGTTGGCGCGGCTATCTGAGCGGGGCTCCGTCGACGTGGTGTTGACGGTTTGCTCGGCATAGATCACCGCCTCTTCCCAGGTCTTAAAGCGCCCTTCACGCATGAAGTTCTGTGCGGCGGATACGATGTGAGGGTTTTGCTGTTCTTTCGCCCACTTGGCGAACGCAACCTTCTTGTCTGCCTCCTCCTGGTCACGGCCCCTGATGTTGTGTAGGGTTCGGCCAAGCCAGATCAAGATGATGACGATGCCGATGTAGACGAGTTCCATTTTCGACCCCTCCTTTCTCTCTGCTCTCGAAGAGAACCATGACGACGTCTTGTGAAGGACTGCGACAATAGGCGCGAATCGAGAAGGGCATAGAGACCTCGTATGGTAGCTCAGTGTAGGAGGGTGAAAATCAAACTGCAAGGCGGGGCAGTGCACCGGGAAGCGATGGAAGGGACGAACGAGGAAGGACATGCGGACCTCGCGGTGTGGCGTATTGTAGGAGGGATACGAAGGAAGGTGCAATGCACACCTAGTTAATTAGTCCCTCCTCCTTTGAGGCGAATTGCTCAGTATGGGGTAGGTCCAAATAGCCTCTTCTGCTGATTGACATCCAATCCGTATCGGGGCAGAGTGATGCTGTCTCGTGAGAACCCATGATGATCCTCGTCCCCATCATCTTCTTCTTCTTTCTGCTGGCGTCGGTGACACTCTACCTGTATCTGGCTGGCGCATTTCACACATTCCCTCTGAATGCATTCAGGTTTGCCGTATGTATGCTGTTACTCTTCTTAGCGCTGACCATCGTGGCCGGCATAGTCGTTGACCGCAGCGACATCCCGCTTGCCGTGAGTAAAGTATAGACGCGCCTGTACCACAGTATCGTATTGCAACTTCTCCAACCCAGCCCGCAATACACTCAGCGGGATGCGTCCCCTATGGACATACCCGTACCCTTGTATCTCTGGCGCCGCGCGTTAGATGTCTCTGAGCCCAAGTCGGGCGATGCCGGAAGCGGTAATCGAAACCGTCATGGACGAATCCGTACCCCTCTCAATGAATTTCCATCGGATCAACTCCTGTAAGACGGCTTGTATGTCCGCAGTACGGTTGGGGTCGAAATGAACGGAGAGCACATCATACGGTTGTGGACCATGTTCTTTGAGATAGGCCAATACTTCTCTCTGAAACTCACGACTCCGATGAAACGTCTGGTGTGGTTTCTGGGGCTCGATTCGTGCCATGACCAAAATTTCCTTTCCCTTCACGACGTATCACATAGAAGCTGGTATAGGCGCAGGCTAGGCTGGCCGTGGGGAGCTGTCAAGCAGTCATGAGATCACATGGAGCGATTGAGCGAAGGGGGCAGCGTCTTTCAATCCGCAGCCGTAGGGATTCGTGGGACTGCTGGGGCTGTAGGGATTCTTGATCGAGTCTGGTGAGAATGGAGAGCCGAAGTTGGTCTGTCTCGTTTGTCCGGTCTATTTGGTCTGTCTTGTTGGGCGAAACGAGTAAGTCAATAGTCATGCCTGCCCCTCAATCTCTAGCCGTGGGCACAGCAAGGGGCGAGGAGAAAACAGAAGACGTGGCAACTGAGAAGAGAGCCGTCGTGACGTGTGGCGCGATCACGGCTTGCCGCACGCAACGTTCCACAAGGCTTGAGTCATCGTGCCTGGTTGAACTGGTTCCCACTTGCCTTTAATTGAGTAGCTAGCACGGACCTTGCCGCTTCCCATATTGCCAGAGAAACTCGTTGACGCAAGCGCTCGATGGCGGTCTTCCGTGCAGTCATATTCATCTTGCGACCGAGAAGACAAATACGACTTTTTTAGTACGGTTTGTGTCGTGTTGAAATCGTATAAATACCACATCGTCACCAGATTCCCTTTGCGACGAATGGTGTTTGGATCAGCGTATGTCGTCGTTCCTGAGTCGCTGACACCAACCGCCACCCACTCTGCATACGCGGGCGCACTATTCAGCACCAGGAGTGTGAAGAAAAGCGAAACGTAGGCCAGTATTGTGAGGAAACGACGACGGGAGCGAATCGCGAAGAGCATGGGAGCCTCGTAGGGAGGCATGTTATAGCAGGGGGTGCTGTGCTTGTCTACCGGCTCCCAGGTCCAGTTAATGGCGAGATCGGACCACGCCAAGAGGCTCTGAGCGTTGCAACTGGTTGGTCTTTGTCAGGCCACCAGACTGTCAGCTCTCCATTGGTTTCACGAACCTGAACCATGGTATTCCGAGATGGGGGTCACGCCGAAACCAGTAGGTGCCGGGTTGCGTGGGTGGGCTGGTGCCTGTTGTTGTGTTCGCCGACGATTCAGGAGGTCGAATGCCGCTGGGTTCGAATCAGGTCTGAAACAGGAAACCCCAACTGGTGAGCCCGTTCGACTAAGTGTTGGTATGTGGACTCGTCCAGGTGAGGCGATCGGGAAAGAATCCAGAGATAGCGCCGATCCGGTGTTCCTACCAGCGAGGTGCGATAGTCCGGGTCGAGATCGAGAATCCAATAGTTTCCCATACGAGATGAGCCGAACAGTCGGGCAAACCAGTTCTCAAAGACCACTTGAAGCCGCGCATTCGTCTCCTGATCGACGACCGTCGCCATGCCGTCCACCTGGTCAATCCCCCCGGTATCGGTGATGCACTCGTTATGCACGCCGATCTTCCCGCCGGGGCGAGTGGAATAGATCGCCTTCGAGTCAACGCAGTGCCGTTGAAACCACATCGGCAATCGCGCAATCTCGTACCACGTCCCCGCATAGCGAGCCAGATCGACTCGTGAGATGGTTGGAAGCGTTCCGCGTGAATCCATTCCAGCGCAGGAGGCGAGGGCAAGGCAGAAGACTAGTACAAGCCTGAACCGCTTCCAGAGCAAGTCCCGTGGATGCATGTGGACAGGCTACGATGCAGAGGGGGCTGTGTCAATATTCAGAGGAGGGCCGCCACACACGGCTGACCCGCCTCTCTTTCACCGCTCCCACGGCGGCACCGGCTGAAACTGCACGCCATTGCCCCCGATTCATGGGGCCCGCCGGGCTCCCTCGACCTTAATACACAACAAAGGCCCGGTGCCGTCAAGCATCGAGCCTTTGCGACAACCCCGCAATAGTTCCCAGGCGAAGCATGTCCCACGTGGCCAACGTGGATTAGGCCGTGGTTCCATCGCGGTGTCTTGTGGCGCCATAATTATCCTACTGCATCACCTACACAGATGCCACCTGGTAAATTCCCTAATCCCATTCCCCTGTCCTCTAGGCCTCGGGC
>SWDN01000010.1 GCA_005116775.1 Nitrospira sp. | reverse complement strand
CAACCGCGTATCGTCAAGAAGGCCGAGGCCTTGTTCAGGCTCATGCCAACGTCGGTGGTGGAATTCGATCACTTTGGCGCGTCTCGCTGGCTCTTGGAGAACCCATCCGTGCTCGATGCGGATTCGCCCGCGGTCAACGCGACGCTTGACCGATTCGAGAGGGTGTTCAAGGCCTTCAATGCACTACTGGCCTAAATGCCGTGATCGTCGGCGATTGAACGGTAGGGGTTGTTCATAACCATTGTGTTGCTGGGATACTCGCGCAGGTGCACAGGGGAGCCGTTCGGATCCGAGATGTTGATGTAGAGGTTTCCGGCATTGGCGTGGTAGACGCCGCGGTCGCGGAGCTTGTCAAAGGCTTCATGGATCATCACCTCGATGTCGTGCAGCGAGTGCAGGCCTTCGAGCTTGATCCGCAATCCGTTCTGGTAGTCTTTCTTGCTCGTCATCAGGCAATTCCCTGGAAAGGGTTGCAGGACAGACTTCCAGCATAAGCGTTAGGGCCGTAGCGGGAAAGATTGAGTGCGGGCGTATGCAGCTCTATGCGGTCGCCTGCTGCAAATTGCAGACTGTTGCCGCCTGAAAGTGACCCGCATTTTCTGGAGCGGGCTTTCGGAAGGTCATTTCTACGCCATTCCAAGGCATTTTAGAATTTTTAACGCCGACTCGAGCGTAATGCTCGTTCTCTGGTGCTCAAACGCATTGACAGTCGGACCGCTGACGCCCGCGAGGACGGCCAGTGTTTTTTGCGTCAGCTTTTGCTCCTTGCGCCGCTTTACGGCTTCTTCGACAAGGATTTTCCAATCAAGGCGAATGTTCCGTTCCATCTTTTTTCCATGAGGTTGATGATTGCATCCCGCAATTCCGCAGCGCCGGTTTTGCTTTCGGCGATAGCGTCCCGGGCCGCTTCCCTGCGTCTTTCAAGTTGTCCGGCGGCCATGGCAATGGCCGGGGCGGGTAATCCGAATTCTTCACCCAGGCTGATGAGCGCGCGCGCCTTGAGATCGCCGAGGGGAATGTTCGCGTTGCCGCTGATTGATAAGGCGATTGTGTTATAGCCGTATAGGGCCGCCGCCACGGCGTCATAGGCGGGCGTCAGGCGCAGGCCCGCTTCCGTGTGAAACATGGCGAAGTTTTTCAGGTGCATGTCTGTGTTGCCAAGCAGGAGGCCGGCGAGAATGCGTAAATACAGCCGGTAAATCTCTGCCGGCAGGCACCCCGGTGTCTGCCGGATGAAATCCGCCATGCTTTTGTGGCTGCCTTCATATTTGGCTTCGGAAGGATAGCCGAGAAGCTGGTTGAATTCCTCGAAATGAATCCGTTGCCCGTCGCCCGTCCGGTCGAAGCGTTTGATAATCAGCGCGGGGTCTTTGAAGCCGTCGATCCTGCCGAGGCGCAGATCGACAATGTCCTCATCGGGCAATAACGCCTTCAAGGCTTTCGTCGTCAGATATTCGTTGGCCAGCAGATCGTCATGGCGCGGCGAGGCAAACTTGGCGATATGGGTGCTGAGTTCGTCTGTCCGCGCAGGGCGGAGTTGTCCGTCACGCTCGATCAGGGCCAGCTTGGGCTGGATACCCGAGAGTGACGCCCGCCCGGCCATGATCGCCAAATCCATGGGATTGTCGGGCTGGATGGTGCCGCGCTCCTGCGGCTCCGGGTCGATCACCGAGACGGCTCC
>SWDN01000001.1:22737-23675 GCA_005116775.1 Nitrospira sp. | reverse complement strand
CCCGAGGCTATTCTGGAGTTGACTGAAGCCGCCACCTGGTACGAAACACGCCAACCCGGGCTAGCAATCAGATTTCTTCAGGAAATCGATCAAGCACAACAGGCGATACAATCCCGCCCCCTGTCATTTCCCCGACTGGCAAATATGGCCGTTGATCTTGAGGTTCGGCGAGCTCTACTCCCTCGATTCCCATACGCACTCGTATTTCTTGAACTCCAGAGAGAAATCCGAGTCCTCGCGGTCGCCCATGCCAAACGCCACCCCGACTATTGGCTGAACCGCCTACAAGCGACCTGAGACTCACGAGCAATTTGGGGGCTACAAGAAGAAATATCCTACAGATTTTCCAGCTCAGCTTTGACCTGAAGAGGTCGGACGTTTGAGGTCACAGTTTGTGACCTTGAAAACTGGGCCAGGATGAAAGCGCTATCGCATCTTTTCCAAGCCGACCTCATCGTCTAAGCAACTGGTGGACTCGAATCAAGAGAAGATCGGGAGCAGCCAGGTGCCCTCCTTGCTCGCGGAACGCGCACGATAAGAATGTGCTCGCTTGGGACAAGAGCGCGTCATGGCGCGCTCGGGTTGGGCGGGTGAGAAGGTTGCGCGCAATCGAGGATCGACTAGGCTACCCATGAAAATGAAGGAAGGAATTGAGCGACCACGCGCAGTCGCCACCGTCTTGCAGAACACCAAGAATACGCAAGACATCGGATCATATTGATCTCCTGTGGCGCATAACGCTCACGTTATTAACAAAGATTCCCGACCCCTTTTTTTGCTTCGAAGTCCATTGCCCTTCAGGACACAATGAGCGGGCGCTTGATTACCATCGGCGGGGTGGCCAAGGGTTCTGGGATGATCCATCCCAACATGGCCACGATGTTGGCCTATTTCACCACGGACGCGTCGATTACGAAGAGCGCCCTCCAACGGGCTCT
>SWDN01000001.1:0-22637 GCA_005116775.1 Nitrospira sp. | reverse complement strand
AAAGCTAAGTCTGTCGTTCGGCGGAGTTCCGATGGTAGAAAAAGGAATGGGTCTTGGACTCGCTGCTGAAGCCCGCATCGCGAAAGTCTTTCGCCAGAAAGAATTTACGATCGCCGTAGGGCTAGGACAAGGCCGCCACAAAGCCCACATCTGGACGACCGATTTGTCGTTTGACTATGTCCGCATCAACGCAAGCTACCGGTCATAGCAGGATGTCCCCCATTTTCGCCACCGCCCCCTGTGACGCGGCGGCTCTTTCGTCCCTCATCACCGCTCGATCCCCCTCTGTGATGAATACGCCTCCGACTTTGCAGTAGACTAGCTCCTACTATGCAACTGCCTGACCCTACAAGACGCTTTATCTGCAGAACATGCCAGAGGGAGACCGGCCATTGGCCAATCGCTCATGGCCCAGTGAAGGGGAGCGAAAAACTTCTTCTGGGCCAAGAAACCTCGTCACAGATATTCCAGGTTGTACAATGTCGAGATTGCAAATCCACAACGTATTGTCTAGACACCCGCGTCCATCCCGGCCACATGATGGGCGATTCTTACGTGGAGCGGACGGATTATTTCCCTCCTCTGCAGGTGCGAACCAGGCCGGATTGGTTTAGCCAATTACCGGAGGGTTACCAATCCATTCTTGCCGAAGTTTATCAGGCTATTGATAACTCACTCTTCTTTTTGGCTTCGACCGGGACGCGAACTGCGGTCGATCAACTAATCGTAGAAAAGATAGGTGATGCGGGACGTTTTGAGGACAAGATTATAGAATTAGTTGAGCGCAAGATAATTGACAACACACAAGGCGAAATGCTCTTAGCCTTGATTAATGCAGGAAGCGCTTCTGCCCATCGAAGCTACAAACCAGACTCGGAAACTATAAATCACATGATGGACATTCTTGAGGCCATCTTTTACAGCTTGCTAATCGAACCAGACAAGAGAAAAGATTTAGAACGCAAAGCAGCTGAAATAAGAAAGTCTACACCACCGAGAAAACCTGCCCGGGAAAGTTAATTCAGGAAAAGTGATAGAAGGGGAGAACAAAGGGGTCGGGATGAGCTACCCCCGATTTCGAAGACACCCCCGAAGGGGGACAGAGTTCTGGGCTTCAAACTGCTCGGGGCTGACATAGCCGAGCGTCTGGTGTAACCGTTGCCGATTATAGAACACTTCAATGAACTCAAAGATCTCAGCCCGCGCCTCCTCGCGGGTCTGGTAGTCCCGCTCATGGACCAGATCGTTCTTCAAGGTACTGAAGAAGCTCTCGGCCACCGCATTGTCATAGCAGTTGCCCTTCCGACTCATACTGGCGGCGACTCCATACTCCGCCAACCGGTGTTGGTAGGCCACGCTCGTGTAGGTGGCCCCTTGATCGGTATGATGGATGAGTCCCCGGTGCGGCCGACGGCACACAAGCGCCATCTGCAACGCCTCGATAGCCAGATGCTGATCCGGCTTGGCGCTCATCGCCCAGCCAATCACGCGGCGCGAGTACAGATCAAGCAGCACGGCCAGATACAGCCAGCCGCTTCGCGTCGCGATAGCCGTGAGGTCTCCCACCCAGATCCGATTCATTGCAGGGGCCACGAAGACCTGGTGCAGGCGGTTGGGCGCCGGCGGGGCAAATTGATGCTGTTCCACCACCATACGGAACCGTCGCGTGCGACGGGCTTCGAGCCCGTGCAGACGACGCAACCGTGCGACCCGATGTCGACCACACACGATCCCCGCCGCCAGCAGGGCATGCCACATTTTGACGGCTCCGTAGCGCGCCTTGGTCTGCCGATGGAGCCGCTGCAGGTGCTCGAGCACCTGCGCATTGGCTCGGGTCCGCGCACTGGCTGGTCGGCAGCGCCACGCATAGTAGCCGCTCCGGCTCACGCCCAGCGTCTGGCACAGCCGGGTGAGCCGGTGCTCCGCCTGATGGGCGTGAACAAACCGATACCTCATGGCGACTCCTTGGCAAAGTACATGGCGGCTTTTTTTAAAATGTCGCGCTCCTCCCGGAGGCGCGCATTCTCCCGTCGTAATCGGGTGAGTTCATCAGTACTGTGGGCCCGACCGCCTTTGCCAGGAAACGCGGCCTCGCCATACGTCTCTAGTTCATTCTGCCACTTGTACAGATGGTTGCGCCGGAGGCCTAACTCGCGGGCGACCACTGCGGCGGGACGCCCCGATGATTTCCACAGTCGGACTGCCTCCCGCTTAAATTCGGTGGTGAATCGTTGCCGTTTCGCCATCAGACACCTCCATGGGTTATTGTCCCCTTTTGAAAGTGTCCACGCAAACAGGGCTAGCTCAGGCTACTTAATCGGAATCTTTCTCGACAATCGCGCGTGTCTCACGCATCGTCCGCATCCGACTTACTGCCGAACTGCTCATTACCCTTTCCTCCCCTGTGCTCACGCCCCGATGCAATTGCCGACGTGAATCGAGTACAGTGTGCGAATTATTTCTCGTTGTCTGATGTTTTGGAGGAGCCATGGCGGTATTTCGACGACCTGAGTTGGAAAAAGATAACCCGATCGCTCCGCAGATGTATGTCGGGCCCAGGAGGAGGCGCGCACTGTTACGTGAAGCTGCGTTGTCGCCTGCCTCAAGGCAGGGGGACATGGCTGAGACGCTGCAGGCCTTGACGGCAGCGGCGGAACGATTTGTGGCGAGCGTGCCGCCATCGAAGAAGCTGCAAAAAGAACGGAGCGCATTGCTGGAGGCGATTGTCCAGGCGCGACAGTTCTGACGGGAATTGCGGGCCATTACTTGACCTTGAACGTTCTCTCTTCAGGGATGGGGGCTGATTGATCTTCCCCTGCGCGCGACTTTCTCACCCGCCCACCCACTGGCACGCCGAGACGTGCCATTAGCCCAAGCGAGGGCCTTCTGAGGCCGCGCGTTGCGCGAGCACAGAAGATCATCAGCCTCCATCCCTTCCCGCCCCTCCGTTGACGGCGGAATGCCTGCCTCCATATGATGCAGCTCCTATGCGATCAGATGAATCCGGCAAGACCAATCTGCCTGCTATCGGGGTCATCCTGGGTGTTGTGATTGCCGGCGTCTGGGCGTGGAAGCGCCTGTCGTTGGAGACCCAGGAACAGATCATCGATCAAGCGCTCCCTATCCTGTTCGAAAGCCTCGCGGTAGGGGTGGTGTTGTTTCTGCTGGTTCGCAGGTTCATCCGCCGCCAGGCGCACCGGCGTGAACGAGCGAAGTTAATGGCTGAGTTCGAGCGGGCCACGGTGCAGGATAAGAAGCTGGAGATCGCCCTCAAGCTTATGGAGATCAATGAGTACAGAGCCGAAGGGTTGGAGTCTGTGACGCCCGCACTGCGGGATCTTTTCACGACGACCTTGCAGTCGGCCCTAGGCGACAAGCAACACCGAATTCGAGGGATGGCCGCCAGTCATCTTGGCGCGCTCAACGATAGAACGGTGATCCCTGTCTTGCTGAAGGCGCTGGAAGATGAACATGCCTATGTCCGTTCATGCGCGGCGTTGGGATTGGGAAGGCTGCGCGCCGGTGAAGCGAAGGAAAAACTGACGACGATGATGGAAAACGATTGGGATCAGACTGTGAGGAGCCGATCGAGGGAGGCGTTGGAGAGGATCAAGTAAATCGTGCGAAGACGCGAGACTTGCGCCAATCTCAATCTTCAGCCTTCCGATTCAGCCTGTTCGTCGACCCATTCGATACAAGCGATTTCCGGTGTGCAGTTCCATCGCAGTGGAAGAAACGACCATCCGAGCCCGCGATTGATATAGAGTCGGCGGCCAGGCTCTCCGTGATGCCCATCGATCCGGCCATTGCAGCCTGGCGGGAGCCAAAACGTCGGTACGCCCGGTATGCGCCATTGGCCGCCGTGGCTATGGCCGCAGAGGATCAGATCGACGGTATGGTGGTCTTCCATCTGATCGAGGATATTTGGCGCATGGGCCAGTAAGAGGATGTAGCGGTCTTGCGCGCTCGGCGGCAGACAACTCAGGTCGGCCCGATGCAGCGAGGGATCGTCGACGCCGACAATGGCGATCTCGCAGCTGTCTGTGGAAATGAAGGTCGCCTGATTGATCAAGAGGGTGATTTTGTGGCGATCGGCGAGTTCGCAATAGCGATCGATCGGCACGCCGCTATAGTGATCGTGGTTACCCAAGGTGACGAAGACCGGCGCAATCTCGCGTAGGCCAGCGAGAAATCGAAACGTATGAGGCAGTCCCTCCGGCACATTGAGCAGGTCGCCGGTAATAAAGATCCAGTCAGGTCGAAGTTCGCCGATGGCGGCAATGATGCGGTCGTGCCGGGGGTGATAACGGTCGAGATGTAAATCGCTCAGATGAACGGCCCGCTTGCCGGCTAAAGGTCCGTGAGTATAGGTGAGCCGGGAAATTTCGTGTGTGGAAAGTCCGATTTCCAAATGGGGAACGAGACTAAAAAGCCGATAGAGCGGTTCACTCAGACAATATCCGATGAAGGAACGAGCTCGGTCGGGCCAGGACGTTGTGCGTCGTGTCATCCCATCACCCGATCCAGCTCGATACGATCGGAGGGGGTCACGCGATAGCCTCGTTCATAGAGATCGCTCATGCCCTGCATCAAGGCGTCCATGTTACGATTGCGGTATACATTGTCGAACCGCTCCATGAGCGCGGTGATTTGTGTCGAGGCCGACTCCTCGTCGTGATATGAGAGGGTGAGAGAGCGGAGCATATCTTGGATCTCGACGGGGCTATAGATCGTATCGTCATTCCGGTCGGCGACCAGGGCGAATTCATAGAAGGTAAGACTCACCGAGAGCAATGCTTGTGTCTTGGCTAAATCGTTTCGCGCGTCGTCCATTCCGCTGGGATAGTGGCGCAGACAGTCCATTTCGACTTGGGATGAAGGTGTGGGACGCCAGTCGATTTTCTGCGCAGACGGAGGCGGCGCTTTTCCCGCCTGATAAAACCATGAGACGCAGGTATTGGCCTGAGCAAAGGCCTGCTTGTCTATGTGAATTTGCCGCCCGATGTGCTGGGTGAATTGTTGGAAGATCGCATTGTCTCCACCCAATGAGTCACCTGGGAAGAGTCCGCACAACAGAACGGTGAGGAGTGATCCTCCCGTGAGCAGGCGGGCGATAGACTGCTGGACCGTCACTGGGCAAAAAAACATAGGGAAAGTATACCATGGGAGTCGTTTTATCCCCGCCAAGATTGGCTCAGCAGTGAAGGCAACCGCACATATGAAGAAAGGTCAGATCGTTCCATGACCATGCCATTTTTGACAGCTTCTCTACCCGGCATCGGCGGACAGATGCGGACTGTTCCGGAGGATTTCCAGGTCGAGGAGCATCCGCTGTATCTTCCTTGTGGAGAGGGTGAGCATCTCTATATCAAAATCAGAAAGCGCCTGCTCTCGACTCCGGATCTCGTTCTGCGACTGTCTTCAGTCTTGGGGGTGAAAGCGCAAGCGATCGGTGTGGCGGGCCTCAAAGACGCCCGGGCTGTGACCACGCAGATGGTCTCGCTTCTGGGCGTTACGCCTGACCGGCTGGATCGACTGAAAGTGGACGAACAGCTCTTGTCTGTGGAGGTGCTGGGCCGGCATCGCAATCGCTTGCGTCCTGGCCATCATGCAGGCAATCGCTTTCGGTTGGTGATCAGGGATGTCGCGACGCACGCACGCGAGACGGTACCCCTGGTCACAGACATACTGGCGCAACGAGGTGTGCCAAATTATTTCGGCCCGCAACGACAAGGGCGAAACGGACAGAATTACCAGACAGGAGCTGAATTACTGGTAGACCCCGCGCGTCGGAACAAGCTGAGCCGATCCAAGCGCATGTGGTATCTCAATGCCTATCAGTCGCATTTCTTTAACGATATGCTGGCGAGACGACTGGATCGACTCGATCGTATCCTGGTTGGAGACTGGGCCATGAAAATGGAGAACGGCGCTTGCTTCTTGGTCGAGAATGTCGAGAAGGAACAACCGCGAGCCGACCGGTTCGAGATCAGCCCCACCGGTATTCTGTTTGGGTCGCGCGCCTCCTGGGCCGTCGGAGAACCGGGCGAGATCGAACGAGCCGTCGTCGCTGAAAGCGGAGCCACGCCGGAGAGTCTCACCGAAGCTGCGAAGGCCTGCGGGTTCCGCGGTGAGCGGCGTTCGCTCAGAATTCCTCTCGCCGATTTGGAATGGGCTCTGGATGGGTCGGTGCTCACGCTCTCTTTTTCGCTTCCGCCCGGCGCGTATGCGACGAGTGTTCTTCGCGAACTCATGAAAACCGACCAGCAGGCTGCTGAAAATGCCCGCTAGCTTCGTTCTCGGGTCGCAAGCATCCTCAACGTACCCCTGAGGGTACGCCTCCGGTGCTTGCTCGCCTGCGGCCTCGCTAGCGGAGCATTTTGAGTCGCCCGCAGGGATTACTACACATCGCGGACGTGATTCACACTGCTGTGTGAATTTGCGGTGCACAGTTAGGATCTGATCTGCAGCGGTTGAAACTGGTGGTAGAATCTGTGCGAAGTCTACTCATAAGAAAAAGTGAGAATCTGACCTATGATGCATGATCAAGAAACCGTGCTCCTTCAGGGCCACATCATCGATTCGTTGATCCTGGCGAAGGTCCTGGACAAGATTCTGATGATGGGGGGAACCTTCGATCTCCAAGATGTGCAGATCGGCAAGACCCGCGAGGAGCCGTCGCGGGCTAGGATCGTCGTGCAGGCCTCATCCGCGAAACTGCTCAGCGAGATCCTCCATGCCATTCAACCGCATGGCGCATCGGTCGAGAGTGAACGGGATTGTCGGCTGGCGGTGGCGCTTGCGGATGGAATCTTTCCTGACGAGTTCTACGCGACGACCCATTTACCGACTCAGGTGCGAATACGCGATCAGTGGGTGGAGGTGGAGGGGATCGAGATGGACCTGGGCATTCGAGTGGACCCTGTGAGCTTGGCTGCTCGGACTGTCCCGATGGGAGAGGTGAAGCGGGGAGATCAGATTGTAATCGGTCGTGAGGGCGTGCGGGTGACGCCACTCCAACGGCCACGCGACCGCGATGTATTCAGCTTCATGGAATCGCAGGTTTCGTCCGAGCGTCCCCATGGGCGTGTCATCAGTGATATTGCCAAGCGCCTGATGCAGTTGCGAATCGGGTTCCGGGAGGGGAAGGCTGGCAGCAAGGTGTTGCTGGCAGGAGGCCCGGCGATCGTTCATGCAGGAGGGCGTGAAGCGCTGGCATGGCTCATTGATGAAGTTTTTATCCATGTCTTGTTCTGCGGGAATGCGCTGCCGGCTCATGATATGGAAGTCGATCTCTATGGCACGTCACTCGGCTATGGGCATGCGGCCGGTCGCGTCGTGCCACATGGGCATGAACACCATCTGCGAACCATTAATCGGATCAGGGCCATCGGCAGCATCGAGGCAGCGGTCAAGTCTGGGGTCATCAAGACTGGAATCATGGCGGCCTGCGTCAGACGAGATGTCCACGTCGTGATGGCCGGCACGATTCGCGATGACGGCCCGTTGCCCGGCGTCATCACGGATTCGCTGGAAGCTCAGGCAGCCATGCGTGCGGCAATTCCTGGTATCGGAATGGCCTTGCTCGTCGCGTCGACGCTGCATGCGGTCGCAACAGGAAATTTATTGCCGGCCACAGTCCCCTCCGTCTGCGTCGATGTCAATCCGGCCGTTCCGACGAAGCTTGCAGATCGAGGCAGTTTTCAGGCTGTTGGGCTGGTCATGGACGCCGCATCGTTTCTGCGCGAGCTGGCCCGCGAGCTCGGAGCCCGTCTATGATTGTCGCCCTCGTTGTTACGGTTGAATTGGCTAGTCTGGTTCAACCAAATACACAAAACAAACCAAAGCAACCAGCCAACATTCTGGTGAGGCCATGAGTCGCCTGTTGGTCTGTCCGCCGGACTACTTCAAGATCGATTATGAAATTAATCCTTGGATGCGCCGTTCAAACGCCGTTGATTCAGAACGGGCCGCTCGCCAGTGGCATCACCTCATGCAGGTGCTTGAACAAGACGTGGGTGCGGTTCTGGAACGGATGAAGCCTGTGCCCGGATTGCCCGACCTGGTGTTTACAGCGAATGCCGGCGTCGTCGTTGGAGGCAAAGCCGTGCCGAGCCGTTTTCGTTATCCGGAACGGCAGAAGGAAGAGGCGTATTTTGAGGACTGGTTTCGTGGGCAGGGGTACGAAGTCGTCACGCTGGATCCTGGCAGCTTCTTCGAGGGGGCCGGGGATCTTTTGGGATTTCCCGACACCTGGTTCGGTGGCTATCGACAACGGTCGGAGATCCGTGTGTTTCCGATACTCAGCGATTGGTTTCACCGCGAGATCATTCCACTCGAACTGGTCGATAGTCGCTTCTACCACCTTGACACCTGTTTATGTCCCTTGAGCGGCGGGGAACTTCTGTATTTTCCTCCCGCTTTCGACCACTACGGGCAAGCGGCTCTTGCCGAACGGATCACCCCTTCCAGACGTCTCGTTGCGCCGGAAGCAGAGGCACTCAGGTTTGCCTGCAATGCCGTCTGTCTCGGGAAACATATTGTGCTGCCTGAAGGCTGTCCGGAAACAGAATCTCTGTTGACTTCACGCGGCTATCTTCCCCATCCAGTTCCACTCGATGAATTCATGAAATCTGGCGGCTCGGCGAAGTGTCTGACGCTGGCGCTGGACTGATTTGGGCGGCTGCTGAAAATGGCCTCCAACTTCGTTCTCGGCTCATCGAAATCCTCAACGTAGCCGAGAGGCTACGCCTCCGGTTTCTTCTCGCCTGCGGCCTCGTTGGACGCCATTTTGAGCAGCCTTCCGACTTTTCCCATGCATTAACTGCCAACGGAAATTGTCCTAACAGCGCTGTGAGGAATGACGCTTGCGGTGTGTCGAGTTAGAGTTTTTTACGGAAGAGGAATGAACCGTAGAGTCCGGCGATGGCGATGGTGACGAGTTCGATTGTCATCAGCAATCGGCTCACGATGGCATCGGGTGTCGGCGGGTTCAAGATAAAATGCAGGCCGAGGAATTCGGGAGCCTGTAACGGCGGGGTTTCCCAGGGTGGAAAGAGGATCGCGAGGGACAGCATCGCCACCATGCCGTACAGAATTTCAATATTGAGCTGTCCCGGTCCAGGTGTTGCGGATGGCGGAGGTGGCGGCTGCGGCGGGACTTCAACTGAGTCTGCATGAAGCCGTTGTCCGCAGTGCGAGCAGTAGCGGCTAATCTCGGGAAGTTCTTTTCGGCAGGCTGGACAGAGTTTCATGGTCGCTTCCGTGTGTAGGCTACACGGAAGCGTCTCGGTTTGCTAGATGGAGGTAGGAGACAAAGATCAGAAGTGGTAGCTGACGCCGAGGCTCAACGTGAGCGCACTGTAGGTTGAGCGAAACCCAAATGGATCCGCGTTCGGGTCGCTATCGTTCGATATGTAGCCTAGGCGGGCACGGTGGTACTGCATCTCTCCGAACAGAGCCAAATCGCGAGTCATGTAGTAACGTACGCCACCTTCGGCATTCAACCCGATCGTGGTAGCCGACTGTCCTGGAGGAGCATCAGGGCCGCTCAGCTTTGCCAAGAATAGCGCAGGACCAATCCCGATATAGGGTTGGAGGCGATAACCCGGATAGCGAAACATCAACGTAGCCATATCCCAGATAATCATGCGCTGGTGGACACCACCGAATGTGCCTGAAGCGGAACCATTACTATTTGAAAGGGTAATGTTGCCTTCTTTGATATGAGGGTTGGCAAAAGAAAGTCCCGATTCGATGCCGATCCATTTTGCTCGTGAAAAATAATGACCAATTTTGGCGCCGAGCATGAGAGAGTTTTTCAGGGATTGCTCGGAGACGGTCAAGCCGGCGAAGCCATCTTGTGTCACGGGACCACTGCTCAGGGCTTGAGGAAAGGTCATCCCGAGTTGCCCCGCCACGTAGGTTTCTGCATACGCCTGAGGCGTAGTGAGAACAATCGGGATCAGCAACGCCAGTAGCCCTGTCATGATAAAGCGCCGTGCCATTTGTGTTGTTTTCATTGCCATCCCCCTCACTTTCACCTGTAATAATACCTGTTTCATGTTATTCGCTCAGTGCCTACCGGCGAAGGAAATTGTGAAATCGTATGTCGAAGGAGCAAGGCATGTGCCATTCCTTTCTCCCGGACCGTTGGGCAGGACCATGGAGCCTGGCGCGACTTGACAAATTTCAAAGACCTGCTCTCATTCATTGACAGGTGAAAGATCCGTTTCTATAATCCGCGGGACTCCAAACCTTGTTGATGTCACCCCTTCCATCATAAATATTTTTCAATCATGTCACCCATTCATCGCATAGGAGTCATTGGAGCCGGGGCCTGGGGCACGGCTTTGGCAAAACATCTGGCGGAGAAAGGTCTCGAAACTCGGCTCTGGGCGTATGAGCGTGAGGTCGTAGATGCGATCAACGGGAAACATGAGAATCCTGTTTTTTTGCCCGGTGTGGCGCTTCCTCCATCGCTCATCGCTACCGGATCGTTGGTCGATCTCACCGAGCGGAGCGAGGGGCTCCTCTTTGTGGTGCCGTCCCACGTGGCGCGTCCTGTGTTGCGCGAGCTGGTCCGGTCCCTTTCCGTTCCGATCCCGATCGTCAGCGCGACGAAGGGAGTTGAAGAAGATACGTTGAATTTGATGACGCAGATCATGACCGACATTCTTCCTTCGGCTATGCATCGGGACGTCATGGTGTTGTCCGGTCCGAGCTTCGCGACCGAAGTCAGCGCAGGGAAACCGGCGGTGCTCTGTCTTGCCGGGAGCAACGAGGAATTGGTCAAGACGTTTCAGGCCGCCTTGATGACACCGGCCTTTCGTGTGTATGCCGACAGTGATGTGTTGGGCGTTCAGCTCGGCGGGGCACTCAAGAACGTGATGGCGCTCGCAGCCGGCGTGGTGGATGGATTGGCGCTCGGTCATAATGCGCGAGCCGCGTTGATCACGAGAGGCCTCACGGAGATGGTGCGATTGGGCGTCGCGATGGGCGCGGATCCACGAACGTTCTACGGGCTGTCCGGTGTCGGCGACTTAGTGTTGACCTGCACGGGAGCCTTGAGCCGGAATCATTCAGTCGGTGTTCGATTGGGGAAGGGCGAGCGGCTGGACGCGATCCTCGGAAGTATGCAGGCCGTGGCCGAAGGTGTGCGGACGGCGAAGGCGGCGTTAGGCCTTGCCCGACGTCATCGTGTCGACATGCCGATCGTCCAAGAGATCAATGCGGTGTTGTTCGAAGGAAAGTCCTGCCGCAAGGCAGTGACCGATCTGATGGAACGTGAGGCCAAGCCGGAGAAAGGGCAGCCATGAGTCCTGAGGCGCTTGAACGACTGTTGACCGAGGTGCGTGAAGGCGCCCTGTCTGTGGAAAAGGCGATCGGGCAGTTTCGCTCGTTGCCCTATGAAGATCTTGAATTTGCCTCGGTCGATCATCACCGATCGTTACGGCAGGGATTTCCCGAGGTGATTTTCTGCGAGGGGAAAACAGCAAAGCAGATTCGCGCGATTGCGACGGCGTTGCTGAAACATCATCGCCCGTTGCTGGCGACGCGCGCGACTCGCCAGGTTGCGACGGTTATTAAACGGCTCGATCGTCGAGCGGTCTATCATGACGAGGCGCGTATTGTGGCGATCCGCGACCCCAAACAGAAATTGCAGGGACATGTCTTGGTGATTACAGCAGGCACGTCGGATATTCCTGTTGCGGAGGAAGCGCGAGTGACGGCTGAGGTGATGGGGAGTCGAGTCGAGACACTCCATGACGTGGGCGTCGCCGGCATTCATCGATTATTGGATCGACAGGATCGATTGATGCAAGCTCGGGTGGTTGTGGTGGTGGCAGGGATGGACGGAGCATTGCCAAGCGTTGTCGGTGGGCTCGTTCCCTGCCCGGTTGTGGCCGTGCCGACGAGCCGAGGCTACGGCGCAAGCTTCGGAGGGCTCGCTGCATTATTGACGATGTTGAACTCTTGCGCGGCAGGAGTTGGCGTGATGAATATCGACAACGGATTCGGCGCCGGTTGTCTTGCGCACCGGATTAACGTCCTGGGAGAGCAAACAGCCGTCAGCCTTCAGCAATCAGTAAAGCCGAAGAACAATAAGAATGTGAAGCTGAGCGCTGAGCGCTGAGCGCTGTCCGTTACTTTACTTCCACCGTTCCGCGTTTTGGCCAGGCTACCATCTGTGTCCTAGGGCCCTTCTCGCCGTTCGCCAGCAACTTGGCGCGTACTTCAAATTGGTGGAGTCCTGCCACAGAAGGGATTTTCTTGTGGTCTAACCCATCCCAGGTCAGGACGACGGAAATTTGCGGAGGGGGACCGCCGTTGGTCGAAGCCTGGTGAGGCTCTAGTGCGGTGCGCGCGGTCAGAAAGCGAAGTGAGTTCTTCGACGGGGATGTAATGAATGAAGAGACTTCCAGTAGGGTGGCGCCGTTCAGCTCCTTGGGCAGCTTGATCGAGGCAGAGAACTGCAACGAGCCGGACGAGATGGTATAGGGGTTGGGAGATACCTTCAGATCGAGAATCTTCAATTCCGGTTCAGGGCGTGGTGCTCGTGGGTGTTTCGATTTTGCTGAGGCGATAGACGGGGTCCAGAGCAACAGCGAAGCGCAGAGTAGAATCCAGGCGACTCGGCGGCTCGACGATTCGGATGACGTTGAGCGGGGCGTGAACAAGGACCGGCAGATTGTCATAGGGGATTGGCGCGTTCCGAGAATGTCGATGTGATACACACAATTGGAGAGCGATCCCATTGGGGATAACACAGCGTCGGCAGGCTGTCAACGTTTTGAACTGGCGAGACGGGCGCGACTCGCGTGATGTATGAGCCTTGTCTCTGCCAGTCGCGCTGTTCCCGCCAGTCTCGCCAGTCTCTCCTCTGGGCCGATTGCCGTTCATACGCAGCTTGGGTAAGATGGGCGCGGCCTCAATGAAGTAGAGAAAGGATGTACGTGGGCGCGCATCTCCATTTCGATTGTTATTCCGGTATCAGCGGCGACATGATTCTCGGCGCATTGGTAGACGTGGGAGTATCGTTTCCCGACCTGGTAAGCGGGCTGAAGCAACTCAAGCTTTCAGGAGTGACGTTACGCAAACGGCGAGTGCAGCGAGGAGCGATTCACGCCACGAAAGTCGACGTGGTCATCACGTCGGGATTGCGCAAGCCGCTTTCGCTTCGTCGTATCCACACCATTCTCTCCACGAGTCGGATCCCCGATACGATCAAGCAGCAAAGCCGGTCGGTGTTCGACCGATTGGCTGAAGCGGAGGGGCATGCTCATCGCGTGGCGAAAGATCATGTCCATTTCCATGAAGTAGGGGTGTTGGATTCGTTTGTCGATATAGTGGGCGGGCTGATCTGTTGCGATCTGTTGGGTGTGACACGAGTCACAGCCTCCCCGGTCAATGTCGGGTCGGGAACGCTGCAATCGGCTCATGGAGTGTTGCCTGCGCCTGGTCCAGCGGTCGCGATGTTGGCGAAGGGAGTTCCGATTTACAGCGCCGGCCCGGCACGCGAGCTCACGACGCCGACCGGCATGGCATTGTTGCGCACATTGACGTCTGAATTTGGCCCGATGCCGGTGATGACACCGACTGCCGTCGGCTATGGAGCGGGGGATGCCGATCCCGAAGGTTGGCCGAATGCTTTGCGTGTATTTCTTGCACGGACGCCATCGCGCGGAGTGCGGGAACGAGATACGGTGCTGCAGATTGAAACCAATCTCGACGATGTGAATCCGCAAACATACGAATATGTCATGGAGCAGTTATTTTCGCGTGGCGCGCTCGATGTGACGCTGACGCCGGTGATCATGAAACGTGGACGGCCTGGTATCGTGCTGACCTGTCTTGCGGCTCCGGCGCAGTTGGACCAGATACTTGACGTGATGTTTCAGGAAACGACCACGCTAGGAGTCAGGATTCGTGAAGTGATGCGGCAGATTCTCCCTCGGCGGTTCAGCCCGGTGAAGGTACGCGGTGGAATTGTTCGGATGAAGATCGCTGATGTGAACGAAGTAACGGCCAAGGCGGCTCCCGAATATCTCGACTGCAAACAGATCGCCGAACGAACGGGCCGTCCTGTGAAGGACGTACTCGCAGACGCAGCCCTCGCATACAGCAAACAGCGGACCTCTCGGCCGACGGGCCGGGGATGACGGTCCTACTCTACACCCTCCTATTCCTCGTATCTGTCGCAGTGACACTGGGCGCCTGCACGCTCTTCACGAACGCCATCGAGTGGGTGGGCAAGCGATTCAATCTGTCTGAGGGCGCGGTCGGTGGCGTATTAGCGGCCATCGGCACCACACTTCCTGAAACGTCGATTCCTGTCATTGCCATTTTCTTCGGGGACAGCCGTGCGGAAGCGGAGGTCGGGTTGGGTGCGATCCTCGGCGCGCCCTTCATGCTGACGACCCTCGTGATCCCCATCTTAGCCATCTTGCTGATGGCGTATGCAGGATTGGGGAAGCGAACCGCTTCTTTTCACTTGAACTATCGTGATGTGCGAGGCGATCTCTCCTTCTTTGTGGCGGCCTACAGTGTCGCGCTGGGCTGCGTGTTTATCCCGTCTCGACTGGCGCATGCCGTCGCGGCCGTCGGGTTGATGGGGCTCTATCTTTATTATGTCAAGCTGAAGTTCAGTGAGACTGATGAAGAGGGGGGCGAGGGTGGGCTTGAGCCGCTGATCTTTGCGAAAAAGGCGGCAATTCCGTCGTTTGGACTGATCGGCCTTCAAGCGGTCCTTGGTTTGGCCGGGCTCGCGCTCGGAGCGCATCTCTTTATACTCGCCGCCGAAACAATTGCGGGAGCCCTGTCGATTTCTCCGCTCATCTTGGCCCTCCTCGTCGCGCCACTGGCAACCGAGTTGCCCGAGATGTCGAACAGTTTTCTTTGGCTCTACAAGAAAAAAGATCGGCTGGCCGTAGGGAATGTCACCGGCGCGATCGTCTTTCAGGGTACGATCCCAGTTTCGATCGGACTTCTGGGCACGGACTGGACGCTGGCGCCGACGGCATTGATCACCATGGTGCTCGCGGTGGCCGCGGCCACCTTCTTATTGGCGCAGGCCGCATGGGGCGCTCTCTGGCGACCCTGGTTGCTGAGCGGGAGTGCGATCCTTTATATAGGATATGTGGTGTATCTCTATGGTTGGTAACCGCTCAAGTCGGTTTGTTTCGTTTGTCTGGTTTGTTTTGTTCATTTGGTTGGTTTGGTTTCAATCGGGAGTGAATCAATGAAGTCCGAACTAAATAAACCAAAAAAACAAAACAAACCAAATAAACCTCTTCTCGGGATCACCATGGGAGATCCGGCTGGGATCGGTCCCGAAGTGATTGCGAAGGCTTTGGCTTTAACCAAGGTGCGACGGCTCTGTCGTCCGCTGGTGATCGGCTCCTTTCCGGTGATGCAGCAGGTGGTCAAGAGCCTAAAGTTGAAACTGAATGTGATTCGAGTGGAGGGTCACGAGATGGTGCCTCCACGGTCGAACGATCTTGCCGTCCTGGATCCGCTCGATCGTCCCCTCGGGCGTTTCCTTCGTGGGGTTGCCGCGGCTGAGACCGGGGCGGCGTCCGTGCTCTTCATCAAGAAGGCTGTGGAATTGGCGCAGCTTGGTTGTATCGACGGCATGGTCACAGCCCCGATCAACAAAGAAGCGATCAACATGGCCGGCTGCCATTTCCCCGGCCATACGGAACTGTTGGCAGACCTGACCAAGACGCAGGATTCCGGCATGATGATTATCGGCGGGCCGCTCCGAATCATGTTCGTCACGACCCACGTCGCCATCAAAGATTTGCCGTCGCTCCTCACCCAGGCCAAGATCGAAAAAGCCATCGGGCTGGCCCACCGAGCCTTACGGGATCTATTCGGAATCAAGAAACCGAGAGTCGGTGTCGCCGCGTTGAATCCCCATGCAGGGGAACATGGACTATTCGGGGACGAAGAAGCGCGGATCATTCTCCCGGCGGCTCGTGCGGCGCAGGCCCGGGGTATTCGCGCCAGCGATCCCTTGCCGGCTGATACCCTGTTCGGCTTATTCAGCAGTCCAAACATCTGACGAAGCCAGTCTTTGGCAGAGCTGGCCGCCCCTTTCCGGCGAATAGCGTTGAGACCCCAGAAGGTGAAAAAGACGGTGACTTGCATCCCCATGGCGGCAGCCCCGGTGGCAATGATGAATGCCGCCATCGCTCGGTCCATGTCGCCGCTCAGCAGGACGATCGTCACCTTGTCGGCCTTGGAGGTCTGTAGGTTGGCCAGCGTCACCGCTGGATCCATCTGCACAGTTGTCATAGCGCCCTCTTCCCGCCAGATCCGCCTGAGTTTGACGATTTATATTTGAATTTCAATATAGTCTCTGCTTCTTTTTCTTGTCAAGGAAGAGGGAAGGAGCGGCCAGGTGCCCTTCTTGCTCGCAGAACGCGCACGATAAGAATGTGCTCGTTCGATGCGCGCAGTAAAGGGCAACCTTGGCCACTCCCTGCGTGATTAGTATGGTAAGAAAATTGAATCGGGCATGTTCTGTTCCATCTGGTCTGGTGAGGGCGGGGCTTGCGTTAACTTGTATGTGGGCTCTCTTGCCAACGCCGTTCCTCGCTGCTGAAGAGTTTGATGAGAATGCATTGACGGAAGTGCGGGAGGTGGTCAAGCAGCTTCAGGCTCGGTATGAGAAAACAAAAGATCTCCAGGCAGACTTTTCTCAGAAGACCATGATCGAGGGATTTGAGCGGGCCATCACGTCATCGGGGAAGGTCTATATCAAAAAACCTGGCCAGTTACGGTGGAATTATCTCGATCCTTCAGTCGAGGACATCTATGTCAATCGGGACGATGTCAAAGTGTATGTGCCGGAGCATAAACAAGTGCTGGTCGGGAAGCTCACACAAATGGCGGCTTCCAAGGCCCCGTTGGAGCTCTTGCTGGGGGCAGCCAAACTGGATGAGTCGTTCGACATTCAACCGACGCCGGGAAAGGGGCGTGGCGTGGGGGGAATCCGGTTACTCACGCTCCTGCCGAAGTCTCGTGAAGGTGAGGCGGGGAGATCGCTGCAGCGCATTGTGCTTGAAGTATTTCCCAAGACCTACTTCATTCGCACGATCTCTCTCCACGAGATCAGCGGGAATGTTGCGAGTTTTGAATTTTCGTCGCTTCAATCGAATATCGGTCTCGGCGACGCAGTCTTCAATTTGAAGTTGCCGGAAGGGGTGGAAGTCGTGAAGGCTCCAGTGTTCAGCGTCCCCCAATGAGTGCAACGGGAACTTGTTCAAGTATGCGCACTGAGCGAGTTGAGGATTTGGTGAGTCTATGAATCAGTCGATAGCCAGTTCCTTTGTTGACACGGTGGATGACGCGGTCAAGAGGCTGGATCTCGATCGAGTCTCGCAGGAGTATTGGGACCAGAACGAATTCCTGTTTATCCCGCAGTTCCTCCCTCGATCGATCGTCGAAGAGCATCTTGTACCTCAGGCGCAAGGGGTGAAGAGCCTGCTGAATCGCAACTACATTCCCGGCCATAAAAAGGGCGGGAGCGTGAGCTACTACACGGTGATGGAAAAGGCCCCGCGCTTTCTCGATCTCTATCGATCTGAGGCCTTCATTGAATTCTTAAGCCGTTTGGTGCGAGCCAAGCTCAGTCTCTGTCCTGAGAACGACCCCCATTCCTGCGCGCTCTACTACTATACGGAGCCGGGGGACCACATCGGGTTTCATTACGACACGTCCTACTATAAGGGGGCTCGCTATACCATTCTGATGGGGCTCGTCGATAAGTCGACGCAATGCAAACTGGTCTGCGAGCTATTCAAGGACGACCCAGTGAAACAGCCCAAGCATCTTGAACTGATCACTCAACCAGGCGATCTGGTCATCTTCAATGGAGATAAGCTGTGGCATTCGGTGACGCCACTTGGTGAGGGGGAAGAACGAATCGCCCTCACGATGGAATACGTCACCAACCCTGACATGGGAACCTTCAAGCGGCTCTATTCCAACCTCAAAGATTCCGTGGCCTACTTCGGACTCCGCACGGTGTTTAAGCAGGCCATCACAGGTTCCAACCGACGCCCGTAGCAGGGCGCTGAAAAAGTCCGCCAGCAGGGGATGGGATGGCCCGGTGAATCCCCTGTGCTCGCGCAACGCGCGGCCTAGGAAGGCCCTCGTTGGACGCGCGCAGTGGGGGACTCATCCGGGCCATCCCTGGCAATGTACACGAGCAAGCTTGGAGGGATCATCTTTGGTCGATCCCTGCGGCCTTGCTGAACGGCCTTTTTGAGCATCCTGCGAGTGGACGCGTCACTGTGGGGAGGTCGCTGCTGCTAGGCCAGGTGCGAAGTCAAACAACGACCCCCTCATTTCCCTCACGTTGCTAGATTTCACGAAGTTCTGCCAGGATGCTCCGCTCGGAAAAGCGGGGAGGAATGGCAGCCCGTAGCGAAGCGGAGGAATAAGACCTCTCCTGGTTCAAAGAGCCCCGCCCGGAAGGGTGGGGCTCTTTACTTCTGTTGTACCGGCCGATTAAGAAACCCAAAAGAGCCGAGCATTTCATTGGGTAGCCCCAAGGTTCTCTTTTTGACGAGCTTATAAAGGGTCTTCCTCATCTGACTAAACTCTTCGTCGCCAAACGACGCGTAATCTGTTGTGAGATCGTCGCGGAGTTCATGCAGGTGCACTTTATTTCGCAACTTCCGAAACCTCTGCAGGTCATCATAAAGCGGTTTGTCTGTTCTGAAAAATGCTGTCGACTTCAGCCTCTTGAGGATTTCAGAAAAGTTTTTCTCCTTACCTCCGGCAGCAGTATTTAGGAAATACAAAAGCGATTCGACCACGCCAATAGCAACGATTATGTATGACTTATAGGTTTGCCTCATGAGAACCGCAGAAAGACTGAGCTCTTCTATTGTCTGCTCCAGGTATTCAAGGTACTGAAGATTGTAGGCAATATTTTTGCGAATGTCTTTGTCTGGCAGGATCTGGTTCCCATCATAAGAAAAGCAATTTAAGACTTCATTCCAGCGGTCAATTGAAACGGGGTACCACCTCGTTCGATGGTCTGTACCTGATCGTAAGCTTCGCACTATCGTTTCGTTCCTGTCCGCCATGATGAAATCTAACGATTGAGTCTCCTGCCGGCATAGTATGCCAAGACAGACTTCAAATTGGTGCGTGATTCTTGTGCGCCTTCAATCACTAGAACAACCAAGCGTCGCCTCTACCGGATCATCTCCGCACTGACTACTTCCTTGGTGTCCACTCCCGCGCCAACTTTTTCCCTTCGGCAATCTGGACAGGGGTCATGTCCTTCTCAGCAGATTTTTGGTGTTCTTCTGCCTTATAGCGCTCTATATCCAGTTGATAGTGCTCAGCCGCGAGGGTGAACCACATATAGGCTCGCACATTGTCCTTCGGTCCGCCGGCTCCGAACCTATAAAGCGTACCGAGTTTGAATTGGGCTTCCGCGTTGCTCTGCTCGGCAGCTTTTTCGTACCACTGCCGTGCCATTGTGTAATCCAGTGGGGCGCCCTTTAACCCCATGTCATACAGCCACCCGAGGTGAAGCTGCGCCTCCACATACCCTTGGGCAGCCGCTTTCTCGTACCACTGCCGCGCTTGGGTAAAGTCCTGGGGAACGCCCAGCCCGGAAAAGTACGCAATCCCGAGATCATCCTGTGCCGGCGCGTATCCTTGGGCTGCCGCTTTCTGGAACCACTTCGCCGATTGAGCAACGTCCTGGGGGACGCCCTGTCCTTGAAGGTACTGCCTCCCGAGCCAGTCCTGTGCCGATGCGTGTCCCTGGGCTGCCGCTTTCTCATACCACTTCGCCGATTGAGCATAATCCTGTGCTACGCCCCGTCCGAGGTCGTACAATCTCCCAAGCCAGAACTGCCCTTCCGCGTTGCCCAGGGCTGCAGCTTTCTCAAGCCACCGCCGAGCTTGAGCATAGTCTTGGAGCACGCCGTAACCGATATAATAAGAGAAACCGAGAGTGGCCTGCGCCTCCGCGTCACCCTGAGCTGCCTGTATATGCAGCGTTTGCACAACTGAGGTTGAGATGTCGTTCGTTGGAGGGGCTGGCATCCACGCAGGTGTCTGTTGCTGTTTCCGCATCGCTTCAAGCTGCGCCTCAAGGCGTTTCATGTGCTCTTTCTGAGCGGCCACATCTTCCCGCACACCCGTGTCGACCTGGCGTGAGGTTAGTTGCTTGCGCACTTCAGCCATATCCACCGTCGTCGTGATCATCAGCGTAAGCGTCATATGTCCCTGTTGGAAGCCAGCATCTTCTTTGGTGTCTTTGACTTGCATGACGGCTGCGGCAAACGAGGTGATCTTGTCTTTCGTGAGTTCAAAGTTTTTCACTTCTGATGCGCTCTCAATATAGACGCCGGCTTGCTCTAGTATTTTGCGTTTGGCTTCGAGCAAGCATCGCTGGCGAGCCTCATCTTTGCTATCATGGTCGCCCAGAATATAAGTGTGCGTGGCGGTGAAGGTCTGGATCTCAGCAAAGGCAGCGGTAGGGAGAACGAGTGCAGCCCAGAGAATTATGACGGACGGGGCGCGCATGGAGGCACAGTATGGCGCGGACCCCTCAGACCGTCAAGATATTCAAATGGGGGTCGCGTCGTATGTCACCGTATGTATCGCTGGTTAGCCGTAGTGTGTTCGCAAGTCAGAAAATGTACCGGAAGTCTTTTCGGACTCTCACCCTTGCAGCCAAGAGGCGTGGGATGGTGGTTGTGATGCCTTCGATGGCGAATTCGTCGAGGGCGCGGTCAGAGAAATTCGATGTGGCGAACCATGTCGTCTGGGGACAATACATCGTGAAGCAGCATGAGAGATCGTAGAATGTGGGACGCCGGTGTCTGTTGATGCGCGTACACAATGCCTTGATGCGGGATGCCGGATGCGTGAAGTCGAAGAAAATCTGCATCCTGGGTAAACACTACGCGGCCATCTTGGGCAGCGTGTTGCAGATGTCGCGCATCCTCGGCTGCCTGCAAGCCGAGTTCTTGGACCGTGATGACATCCACGCCTCGTCTACGCAATCCTTCCGTTACGGCTTTCGGGACATGCTCGTCCATGTAGAATCTGAGCCGGTCAGCCACCGAGTTTTCCACTCAGCTTGGACTTGGTCCGACTCCGCAATTCGGCGACATAGGATTCGTCTGTCAGGATGGCTTCGTCTATTGCTTGGCGGTGATCGTAGTAATACGCCAGGGCAGCATACACGTCGGCCAAGGACAATCCATGCTGGGAGGCGATCTCATCCGCGCTCAGGCCCATACGCTCATGCCAGATCACGACGTTTTGTACGGTCGTGCGATGTCCGGTTATCCGAGGCTTGCCGCCTGCAACTTCCGGTGAACTTTCGATGTGCTGCGTGGTGACGATATCCATGGTAGACCTCCGTAGGAAGCGACGGCATCAGTATAAGCCATCGGAGAATCTCCTTCCAAGAAAAATGGATCATGTGCAGAGCCTGATCGGAGTTTTGCCATGTAATCACACGTCTGATCCTTCTCATGCTAGGAGTGTAGCCATCTCGTCGAATTGGTTCCTCACACTGCTAGCGTCTCTGCGCGCATCGATCACAGGTTAGGTGCGCTTCATTGATTTCATAGTTGTTGCCGTCTATAGTTTGCCGGACTGGTACGAGCCCCGTTTATCTGGTTGATTTGGTTTGTTTTGTTTATCCGATACGTTTCGTTCAACCAGACAAACCAAATGAACAAAACAAACTGACCATGAATCGCCTTTTCCAACATAGTGCCATCGTGCTGCTCGTCCTCTGCCTGGCCGTAATTTCTCCTCTCGTTCCGATCCTGACAGCGGCTGAGCAATCGGATGTTGCGCAGACGCACTACGAGCGAGGCGCAGCACTGCTGAAGAAAGGCGATCTTGCCGCGGCATCCAAGGCTGCGAAGAAAGCCGTCGAATCGAATCCCTCCTCAGCTGAAGCGCACCATCTGTTGGGCATGATCTATTTCAAAGAGAAGAAGCCGGCGCAAGCGGTCGATGCCTTCACTCAGGCGCTCAAACTGAAGCCGACATACCCTGCTGCACTAAACGATCTGGCTGAGGTCTACCTGATTCAAGGAAAACTGGCTGAGGCTGAACAGACTCTCAAGCGGGCAATTGAAGCAGATCCGCGCCATGCCGACTCGTATTTCGACTTAGCCAGACTGTATGAACAACGTCGTGATTTTGCCTCGGCCACCAAGACCTATCAATCCCTGCTCGCTGTCCATCCAAATCACCGCGACGGCCTGTACAATCTCGCATCGTTGTATGAGACGCAGGGAGACAATCGCGCGGCGCGAGAGACGGTAGGCCGACTGGTCAAGCTCGATCCCAAGAATGCCGATGCCTGGTACCTTGCCGGGAAAATGGCGGAGAAACACAACGATCTCACGGAAGCCGCCTATTCGTATACACAGGCCATCGCGGCAGAACCCGAGTTAGTGGCGGCCCACTATAACCTTGCATTTATTCATCGGAGCCAAGGCCGGCCGCTTGAGGCGGAGCGTGAATTGCTCGAAGTGTTGCGGTACAGACCAGAGTATGCCGAAGCACAGATGGATCTCGGTGTGATTTACACCGGACTGGATAAACTTGATGAGGCTGAGCAGTCCTACGAG